>NZ_JBDZDO010000014.1:0-1193 GCF_040049235.1 Xanthobacter luteus | reverse complement strand
GATCACTCGATGATGGCGGCGACGACGCCGGCGCCGACCGTGCGGCCACCCTCGCGGATGGCGAAGCGCAGCTTCTCCTCCATGGCGATCGGCACGATGAGCGCCACGTCCATGGACACGTTGTCGCCCGGCATCACCATCTCGGTGCCCTCGGGCAAGGTGCACACCCCGGTCACGTCCGTGGTGCGGAAGTAGAACTGCGGGCGGTAATTGGTGAAGAACGGCGTGTGGCGGCCGCCCTCCTCCTTGGTCAGGATGTAGGCCTCGGCCTTGAACTTGGTGTGCGGCTTCACCGAACCCGGCTTGCACACCACCTGGCCGCGCTCCACGTCCTCGCGCTTGGTGCCGCGCAAGAGGATGCCCACATTGTCGCCCGCCTGGCCCTGGTCCAGCAGCTTGCGGAACATCTCAACGCCCGTCACCGTGGTCTTGATGGTCGGACGGATGCCGACGATCTCCACTTCCTCGCCCACCTTGACGATGCCGCGCTCCACGCGCCCGGTCACCACCGTGCCGCGGCCCGAGATCGAGAACACGTCCTCGATCGGCATCAGGAACGGCAGGTCGATCGGGCGCTCCGGCTGCGGGATGTAGGCGTCCACCGCCTCCATCAGCTTCAGCACCGCGTTCTTGCCCAGCTCCGGATCGCCGTTCTCCAGCGCCACCAGCGCCGAGCCGCGCACGATCGGGATGTCGTCGCCCGGGAAGTCGTACTTCGACAGAAGCTCGCGCACCTCCATCTCGACCAGCTCGAGAAGCTCGGCGTCGTCAACCATGTCGCACTTGTTCAGGAACACCACCAGCGCCGGAACGCCCACCTGGCGCGCCAGGAGGATGTGCTCGCGGGTCTGCGGCATCGGCCCGTCGGCCGCCGAAACCACCAGGATCGCGCCGTCCATCTGCGCCGCGCCGGTGATCATGTTCTTCACATAATCGGCGTGCCCGGGGCAGTCCACGTGCGCATAGTGCCGGTTCGTGGTCTCGTATTCCACGTGCGCGGTCGAGATCGTGATGCCGCGCGCCTTCTCTTCGGGGGCCTTGTCGATCTGGTCGTAGGCCGTGAACGTCGCCCCGCCGCTCTCCGCCAGCACCTTCGTGATCGCAGCCGTCAGCGAGGTCTTGCCATGGTCAACGTGACCAATGGTGCCGATGTTGCAGTGCGGCTTCGAACGGTTGAACTTCTCTTTGGCCAT
>NZ_JBDZDO010000013.1:0-1315 GCF_040049235.1 Xanthobacter luteus | reverse complement strand
CCGCCCCCGGCTTTCACACCACCGCGCGCCTGCGCACCTACACGGAAGCGGCGGTGCGGGGCACCATCGTCGTCACCACGGCGGAGGAGCTGGGCCATCGCGCCGCGGCGGTGCGGCGGGCGGTGCTGGCGCTGATCTGGCCGCTCGGCGCTTTGGTGCCCATCGCCCTCGCCGGAGTCTGGCTGACACTTCGCCTCACGCTGAAGCCGGTGCTCGCCTTCCGTCAGGCCATCGCCGCGCGCGGGCGGGGCAACCTTGCGCCGGTGCCGGAACAGGGGCTGCCCGAAGAGATGGCGCCGGTCGCCGGCGCGGTGAACGCGCTCATGGACCGCCTGCGCGGGGCGCTGGAGGCGGAGCGGGGCTTTGCCGCCAACAGCGCCCACGAGCTGCGCACCCCCATCGCCGCCGCTCTGGCGCAGACCCAGCGCCTCGTGGCCGAGCTGCCGGAAGGGCCGGCGCAGGAGCGGGCGCGCACCATCGCGGGCGCGCTGCGCCGCCTCTCGCGCCTGTCCGAGAAGCTGCTCCAGCTCGCCAAGGCCGAAGGCGCCAGCCTCCTCGCCGAGGCGCCGGCCCCGCTCGCCCCGGTGCTGCGCCATGTGATCGCCGACCTCGACCGCCAGAGCGGACGAGCAGAAGACATCGACCTGAGCATCGCGGCGGAGGGCGGCCCCGTCAGCGATCTCGACCCCGACGCCTTCGCCGTGCTCGCGCGCAATCTCATCGAGAACGCGCTGAAGCACGGAACGCCCGACACGCCTGTCCAGGTCCGCCTTGTCGCCGACCGGCTCGAAGTCTCCAACCACGGTCCCGTGGTGCCCGCCGACCGGCTCGCTTTGCTGCTGCGCCCGTTCGAGCGCGGGCCGACGGGGGCGGACGGCTCCGGCCTCGGCCTCGCCATCGCCGCCGCCATCTGCCGCGGGGCGGGGCTAGTGCTGGAGATCGCCTCGCCCATCCCGGGGGAGGCGGAGGGCTTCAGCGCCGTCGTGCGCTTCCCCGAACCCGCGATCCTGACAGCAAGCTGAACGCGATTCAGCAGGGGGTTCAGGCGGCTGTCAGGTTGGTTCGAGAGGGTGTCAGCGTCATCAAACGCCGGAGCCCCTCCAATGAAGACGCGCACCCTGATCGGGACCGCTTTCCTCCTCTCCACCGCCGGCCTCGGCGTGGCGCTGGCGGCGACCCAGATCGACCATCTCGACCTCCCCTTCCACAGCCGTGACGACGCCCCCCGCGCCGACGCCCGACCCCTCCATCTCGCCGACAATGACCACCGGCGCGAGGGCAAGGAGCGCCATCACGGCCGCCATCACGACGACGA
>NZ_JBDZDO010000012.1:0-2045 GCF_040049235.1 Xanthobacter luteus | reverse complement strand
GCATGATCCGCGATGCGGCGGGCGAGCACCGTCCGGTTGTAGTGGGCGGATGCGGCCTCGAAGAGGCCCCGCTTGTCGCGATAGCTGTTGTAGAGGCTTCCGGACGTCATGCCGGTCGCCTCCTCCAATGCGCGCGCGGCGGACCATGCTGCGGCCGTTCGGGAAGTCAGGCGGCTCCGGAACCCATCAGCCAAAGGATCGCACCGGTTGCCGAAGGACTGTCTTCAGCTTGTCCGCCGCCGTTTTTCGAGGATCGCTCAGATAGATCTCATGATGATGCCCGGTCGGCGCCAGCCCATTTGCGGGCAGAAATTCCCCGTGCAATCTCTCGAGGATTGGGCCTTCGTCATCGTAAGAACCGACGTGCAGGGTTTGCGCGACCCGGCCTTCCTCAAGCCGAGTGACGCATAGCTTCGATAATCCCGGCAGCTTCTTCTTGGCTTTCGTTCGAGCAATAGCCTCTTTCGCCATCGCATCCCCGACGAAGTCTGGCACCAGGATCATCATCCGCCATTTCCAGCGGTCCTTTCGGCGCGCGGTGAAATCGGCCATGTCATCCGCCCACCAGAGCCCTTCAAGCGGCGGCACGACATAGTCGCTCTTCAGGCTGTCCTTGCTCATGAATTTCAGCGTGTAGGAGGCGGCATAAAGCGCCTCGACAGCGGCTCCATACTCGGCCGCGGTATTCGGATTGCCGGCGCCATCAACTGCAAAATAAGTGAGGGGCGGCAGATCCAGCACGATGAATGCGCCAATGGGCGCGCCGTATAACGCCTTATATCGCTTTTTGACGTCGATCTTTTCCATGGCGGCCTCCGAAAGCCGTGAAATTGCCGTCCCCAACCGCCCCCCCCCCCGAAAGCCGGGCTCGCGCTGCCAGGATCGATCCGCGGGCATGCCCCCTTGGGGACGCGAGGATCGGAATGAGCCCGGCGCCTTGAACAGGCAACAGGGTGCGGCCGGTTCCTCGTACCAGGCGCCGGTCCTCTTGCCGGCATCGCCCGGATCGTCGTGCGAGGTCACGAGGAGAAGTACGGTCTCGGAGGTTGTGCTGCCAGCACTTTGACGTTTCGAGGGATGTACAAGCGGTCAGGGCCGGTCGAACGAGACCAGCGTCTTGCCCTTGCCCAGCGTCTCCTCGGCATGGGCAAGCGCGGCCTTGATGTCAGAGGCATGGAACCGGCTCGAAACGCCGGGCGCCAGGGCGCCGGCCCGGGCCAGGGCGGACAAGCGCTGATAGAGCGCGACGACGTCCGCGCGCGGCGTTTCGGCCAAGTATCGCGTCAGCCAGAAGCCACGCGCCCGCAGGTCGCCGAACACCAGGCGAGCGGGGTCGATCCGCATCGGTTCGCCGCTCATGGCGCCGTAGGCGACCAGGGTCCCGCCTGTACTCAGGCAGCCGGCGAGCCGGCCCGTGGACGCCCCGCCGACGGCATCCACGGCCAGCCGAATCTGCGCGCCGCCGGTAAGCGCGGCCACAGTCCCGGCGAGATCGTCGCCATCGCGGAGCACATGATCGCCGCCGAGCGCGCGCAATTCATCTGCGAGTTCCTGCCGGCGCACCACATTGATCGTGCGCAGGCCCTTGGCCGCGGCAAAGGCGATCAGAGCGCGCCCGACAGCAGAATTGGCCGCGTTCTGGATGACCCAGTCTCCGGGCGACAAGGCTGCGTAGGTCTCCAGCAGAAGCAAGGCCGTGGCCGGATTGACCTTGAGGACCGCGGCCGTCTCGCGCCCGATATCCCGGGAGAGCCGGACGAGTTCATGCTCTCTCAGCAGAAGCAGCTCACGCCAATTGTCCGTGCGGAGCGAGATGACACGGTCACCCGGTGCCATGCCGCGCACCGCGGCACCGACCGCCTCGACGATGCCCGTCGCTTCATTGCCGAGCGCATCCCCATTCGCCGGGTTGCGCGGATAGAAGCCGCGAAACAGCAGAAGGTCGGCGGGATTGATCGGGAACGCGTCGACCCGTACCAGAAGCTGGTCATCGGCGGTGAGAACCGGATCCGGCACCTCGACGCATTCGGCCACATCCGCCGGAC
>NZ_JBDZDO010000011.1:0-12352 GCF_040049235.1 Xanthobacter luteus | reverse complement strand
GACAGACGTCGGCCGTCTTGCCGCCCGCCTCCTGCTCACGCAGCACGCCGATGATCTGTTCTTCCGTGAACCTCGCTCGCTTCAGCGTCCGGTCCTCTCGCTGGGCCGGACTCTAGCGTCAGATGGACCTAAATGCGGGGGGCACAGCACGACCACTTGGTCGACCAGGGCGATGCTAGCCGGCAGCCGGATGGCCGCGTGACCTACCGGCGCAACCCGATCGCCACGCTTCAGGAGCGAGAGGTCGGCCGTGCTGGGGCGGAACGGGCCGAGACGAACCCCATGCCTTTCCGTGCTGCCGTCGATGGCGAGAGCGTTAGCGGCATGTTTGCCGGTACGGTGCAGCTATCGAACGGCACGTTCGCCATCGTCGAGAAGGCTCACGAGTCCGCCCTGGCCCCGTAGCGGCCGGTCATCGACCGTCATCTCGTCCGCAAGGTCGCCGGCATCGTGCAAAGCGGTTCGGTGTCATGGCAGTTGGGGCGGAAAAGGGGACTGGGTCGGTAGTGTCAGGCGACACCGGCATGAGCCGATCATGCTGATCCGGGAAAAGAGAGGACTACTAGGCGAGCAAATTGTCAGCGACAAAATCCACGAACACACGCAGCTTCGGCGAGAGATGCCGGCTTGTCGGCCACATCACGCTGATCTTCGTCCGTGTTTCGATGTATGCGTCGAGGACGCTTTTCAACGAACCGACTTGTAACTGATGCCTGATGGCAAGGTCAGGAACGCAGGCGATGCCAAGCCCGCTTTCGGCAAGACAAATCTGCGGGTCGAGCGTATTCACCACGACGCTATTCAGGAGTTCGACGTGAATTGGTTCGCCCTTGCGCGACAATGGCCACCGGTCGAGCTTGCCCGTGGTGGCAAAGCGAAAAATGAGGCAGGAGTGCCCGGATAGTTCCTCGGGCTCCTGAGGAATACCGGCTGCCTGAAAGTAATCTGGCGAGCCCACGATTGCCCGGCGATAATATCCGAGCGTTCGTGTCATCAGCCGGGAATCGGCATGCTCCCCGGTGCGGATCACAGCGTCAAACCCCTCGTCGATCACATCAGCCACGCGATCGCTAAAATCCAGTTCCAGTCCGATCTGCGGATAGAGCCGCTTGAAGGCAGCGATCTTTTCCATGAACAGGATGCCCATCGACGGTAGGCTGACACGGAGTCTGCCTTGCGGGGCGCCCCGTGTCTGGGAAAGCTCTGTTTCCGCCGCCTCAAATTCGCACAGGATGCGCCGGCAACGTTCGAGGAACATTGCCCCTTCTGCCGTCAGCGTGATGCTACGCGTCGAACGGTGAAACAACTGCGCGCCAAGGCGGTCTTCCAATCGCTGCACGGCCTTGCTGACCGCCGAAGCCGTTACGCCCAGCTTGCGACCGGCCTCCGTGAACCCCCCGGCGTCGGCAGCCTGAACAAAGGCATGAAGCGCTCCGAGACTGTCCATCTGCTACAATTCCCATGCACGACATAAATGTCCAAAGCCATGTGAATTATAGCCGCCTTTTCGGAGGCATGGGAGCGTTTACAATCAGAACCGAACTGGTTGCCACGTCGTCGTCTCCACAGCGGAAGCGGCAGTCCTTTGGCTGCCACCTATTCCAGACTGTCACGGAGACGTGAGCCCATGACCACATCGAGCGAAACCGCAACGCCCATATCGAGGCTGAACAGTCTACCGCTAGGGAATCTGTTGCCGCTTGCCATAGCGGGCTTCATCACGCTGATGACCGAGGTGATTCCGGCAGGGCTGTTGCCTCAGATCGGTGCTGGATTGGGCATTGCTGAGAGCATGGCCGGACAATTCGTAACCGCCTATGCCGCCGGATCGCTGGTTACCGCCATACCCCTGATAATGCTTACCCAAACTATGCGCCGCCGAACGTTACTCCTGGCGGCGCTTGCGGGCTTTGCCATCGTCAATGCTCTGACGGCGATCTCGAATCACTATTGGCTGACCCTTGCGGTACGCTTTCTGGCGGGCATGTCCGGTGGAGTCGTTTGGGCGCTGCTGGTCGGATACGCCGCCCGAATGGCCCCGCCGCACCTTGCCGGAAGAGCGATCGCCATTACAGGGATCGGTGCCCCACTGGCTTTTTTGTTCGGCGTACCGGCAGGCACCTTACTCGGTACGCTATGTGGGTGGCGAATGTCCTTCGGGATCATGAGCATTCTGGCGCTCGTCCTAATTGGCTGGGTGCTTGCGGCATTGCCCGACTTCGCAGGCCAACGGCGCGGCAAGCAACTCTCCGTTCGCCGGGTGCTGACGCTTCCCGGTTTGAAGCCAATCCTGTTTACGATGTTCGCCTTCGTCGTCGCCCACAATATCCTCTATACCTATATTGTTCCGTTCCTCCTCCCGTCCGGTCTTGCACAGCGCGTCGATCTGGTGCTGCTGATCTTCGGCATCTCAGGCATTCTCGGCCTCTGGCTCGTTGGCGCATTGATCGACCGTCGCCTACGGCAAATGGTGCTTGGAAGCATGCTCGCCTTCGGGGGCGTCTCCCTCGCGCTTGGGCTGGCGGGCGCGACACCGGCTGTCATCTTCATCGCAGTGGCGGTTTGGGGATTAGTCCTTGGTGGTGCGCCAACCCTTTTCCAAACCGCCGAAGCGAAGGCTGCCGGAGAGGCGACGGATGTTGCCCAGGCGATGTTCGTCACGGTCTGGAATACGGGTGTAGCCGGAGGCGGCGCTATCGGAGGCGTTCTGCTCGATTGTTACGGCGCAGCGTCATTTCCTTGGGCCGTCCTTATCATGCTGCTTCCCGCGTTGGTTGTCGCAGCGCTGGCCAAAAGACACGGCTTCGTGGACGCCCGACCATGATGGCTCGGCGGTCGTTATCGTTCTCTCGAAGGGAACGGGGTCACTGTCTCGGTACGCGCGGTCGCTCGCATGCGCCGGCGTGCCGGTCCGAAAATGCCAGCCAACGACGCGGGGGGATCGCGCGCCCGTTACCCAGCCATAGCCCTATGCTCTCGAAAGGCGGCCGCGAGCGTACGCAGCGCGGCACGCGATTTGGGATCGGTGAGCGTCGAGTGCAGGACGATCTCGGACGAAGGAAGCGAAGGAAGTCCGAAGCGCTGGCCAATCTCGATCGTGCCGGCCGGCGCGAGGCGACAGGAGAATACGGAGGTGGCCAAGCCTGCGGACACCGCGTCCGAAACCACAGAGGAGCCGCTCCCGAGGAAAACCACCGTCCAGGGTATCCCCACCGCGTCGAGCACGCGGGTGGCGATGTCACGGACGCCGCAGGTCGGCGACAACGAGGCCAATCGCAACGGTTCACCTGCTCGATAAACAAAGCCGGGAGCCGCGAACCAGCCCAGATGATCCGGCGCCAGTACTTCCCCGTCGCGCCGGTCGTCCTCCCGGCGGATGATTGCTGCATCTATTTCGCCACAGTCGAACGCGTCGATCAGATTGCGCGAATTGTCGAGCCGCACTTCTATCGTGAGCGCCGGGTCATGTGCATTCAGCCGCGCCAGCAGCGTTGGAATCTCAGGCCCCGCCACATGAGCGGCAATGCCGAGCGCGAACCGGCGTCGATCCGCGGACAGGCCTGCGATCGCGCGGTCATGCGCGGCGAGAAAGTCGCGCGCGGAATCGAGGAACACCGCGCCCTGGGCCGACAAGCGTACCAGCCGCGGAGTCCGCTCGATCAGCTTCTGGCCGAGCCGATCTTCCAGCCTCTTCAATTTCACGCTGATCGCGCCCTGCGTGGTGCCGAGCACTTCCGCGGCGCGCGTGAAGCTCTGGAGATCGGCGATGGCCACGAAGGCCTGGACGGACTCGACGTCGAGCATCGCCATTTCGACCATCCAGATTCGTTGTCTCTGAAATACTCAGCCATATCATTCTTATATCGTCAAGTTTCGCCTACGATCAGGTCCATCAACAACCGTCGCTCGCAAGACTGCCGTGCCACCCTGGCCTTCGCCGCTGTGGGTGAACGGCCGCGCGCGCGCCGCCGAGTGATCTCGGCGCTGAAAGGCCTGATCATGTCCTTTGCTTCCTCGCGGCAAGGTAACCTTGCCTTGGCCGCCATCTGCTTGTCGGCTCTGATGTTCGGCTTCGAAATATCGAGCGTTCCGGCGATCCTGCCGACGCTGGAGAAAGTCCTTCATGCCGATTTTCAAGAGCTCCAATGGACGATGAACGCCTACACCATCGCCGTGGCGACGGTCCTCATGGCTGCCGGCACACTGGCGGATCGCTTCGGGCGCAAGCGTCTCCTCGTTGTCGCCATCGTTGCGTTCGGCGCCACCTCCCTGCTGTGCGGCCTTGCCCCCAACATGATAACCCTTATCGCCGGGCGCGCGCTCCAGGGAGCGAGCGGTGGCGCCATGCTGATTTGTGGGATCGCAGTGCTCTCGCATCAGTTCAGCACGGCGGCCGACCGAGCCCGGGCTTTTGGCTGGTGGGGCATCGTTACCGGGTTCGGTCTCGGCTTCGGTCCGGTGATCGGCAGCGGGATCGCCGCCCTGATGGGCTGGGCCTGGGTGTTTCTGATCCACGGTTTCATCGCCGTGCTGACCGTCATCCTGGCTTGGCGCGGTGTTCGGGAATCGAAGGATCCAGCCGCTCGGCGCCTGGATCTTGGCGGCATCGCGACCCTGTCACTGGCCGTCTTTTGCGTCGCCTACGTCATTACTCAGGGCAGCGAACTCGGTTTCACCAGCCCGATCGCGCTGGCGATCGTCGCTACAGCCGCCCTCAGCCTCATCGCCTTCGTCATTGTCGAGCAGATCACGCCGCACCCGATGTTTGATTTCTCGGTGTTCCGGATCCGGCCGTTTTCCGGGGCGCTGTTCGGCTCGGTGGGCATGAATTTCAGCTTCTGGCCGTTCATGATCTATCTGCCGATCTGGTTTCAGGCGGGGCTCGGTCTCGACGGGCCGACCGCTGGCCTTGCACTTCTCGCCTACACCCTGCCGACGCTTGTCGTCCCGCCCTATGCCGAACGCCTTTCGTTGCGCCTTGGTGCCGGCACCGTCATCCCGGCGGGACTGTTCGTGATCGGTCTCGGCTTTTTCATCATGAAGATCGGAACAGGCGGTGGTCCGGCGGCCTTGCCGACGACATTGATCGGCGCGTTGCTGGCCGGGATCGGCCTCGGGGCGACCAACACGCCGGTCACCAACACCACGACCGGATCAGTATCCAGCGACAGGGCCGGCATGGCATCCGGCATCGACATGAGCGCCCGGATGATCTCGCTCGCCATCAACATCGCACTCATGGGCTTTGTCTTGGTCGACGGCGTTCTGAAGCGCTTGAGTGAGGTGTCCGGATCGTTCGACGCCACGCGACTTCGGCACGTCGCCGAACAGATCGCCGCCGGAAACGTCGCCGCCCTCGATCATTTCGCCCTGGGAGCGTCGAAGGTACTCGGTCCTGCCGCACTGGCCGGCGGCTTCGGAGACGTGACGCTCTACGGCGCCATCGGCGTCTGGGTGCTGGCCGCACTCAGCGTCTTCACCTTCGGGAGGAGGAAAGATGTCGATGGCGCGTCATGAGGTTGGAGCCAGACGGCCGGCCCGTCCGAGTGTCTTGCGCTATGCCGAGGTCGGCGCGGTCGAGCGACGAGCGACCTCAACGAACAGATTCCCGGCCCGCGACAACGGGCGCGCCGACGAAGCGACGAGTCCGAACTCGTAATGCAACGGCGAAGCGAGCCTCGAAACCCGGAAGCCGCGGTGCTGTTCCGGCAGGGTGGATTCCGGCACGAGGCTGACACCCGCGCCCTCCCGCACCAGGGCAATCGCGCTCGACCAGTCGCGCACCTCGATCTCAACGTTCTGGAGTATCAATCCAGCCGCGTCGGCAAGCGAGCGGGCGTTCATAAGGCACCCGCCGGTGGCGAGAACGAAGGGCGCTGCCGCCAGTTCGGCCAACGAGACCGAAGTACGCCGTGACAGGGGATGCGCCATCGGCAGGATCGGAACCCAGGCATCCCGTCCGAGTGGAACGGCGTTTCTGACCGAAGGACCGGCCATCGTTCAGTATCTGGCCGACCTGAAGCCGGAAGCGGGATTGGCTCCGGCCGTGGGCACAATGGCGCGGGTTCGGCTACAGGAATGGCTCAACTTCATCACCAGCGAGGTTCATGCCGGCTCGATGCCGCTGTTCAATCGAGCCTTGCCGGAGGAGGCGCTGGTGATCTTCCGGGACCGGCTGTTCCGGCGCCTCGACTTCATCGAGGTAAACCTCGCATCTCGGGATTATCTGGTGGGCGACGGCTTCACGGTCGCCGATGCCTATCTCTTCACCGTGCTCGGCTGGATGAAGGGCTTTTCGATCGATTTCGACCGTTGGCCCGCGACCGCGCACTACATGCGGCGGATCGGCGCGCGGGCGTCCGTCCAAGCTGCTTTGGCACGGGAGGCCGAGACGTCTCCGGTGGCATAAAGGAGGAAATGGGGTGCTGGGCCGGTTCAAGTCAACATGGCTGGGGCCGCCCCAGTCGCGTTCGATCGCCGAGCGCGTAGCGGGATCGGAGGCGCGATGCGGCGACGAGCGCACAATGGCCAGGAGGTTACCGATCAACAGAATGCGCTGTTGAGAGGCCGCATCCCCCTCGTGGCGCTGATGCAGACGCCGTCCGTCGCCGAGTATCTGAATTTTCGCCACGCCGCGAATGCTCTCGGCGTCAGCCAGTCGAGCGTGAGTACCCGGATCAAGACGCTGGAGGAGGATTTCGGTGTTGTTCTGTTCGAGCGCCGCCACCGTGGGGTCCGCCTGACCGACGCCGGCCGCAGTTTCATCACGGAGGTAGCCGTGGGGATTGGTCACCTCGATCTTGCAATCAAGACCGCAGGGGCAGTTTAAACGGCGCGATTGGTCATCTGTCGATTGGACTCCTGTCTTCGATCGCTTCGGGCTTCGCCACTTGTCCTATCGGCGCATTGTCGAGAACAGCGCGGGCGCGCGCGGCGGCATCCCGGAGTGGTCGCGGGAAGGTTTGGCGTGTCAGCGTGCGCAGCGCCTGGGCGAGTTCGGCATGGCCAAGGGGGTCGATCATGTTGGCGACATGCAGACGGAGCAAGCCAATGAAGGGAGCGTCCCTGTCTTGCTGATCGATCGGATCGCCCTCGTCGACGGGATCGCGAACCGACAAGTAGGCGTCAGCGGGATTAGAATTGGCTACGCCCCACCGGGCGGCGACCGCGATCCGCTTCACGGTGACTCTTCGGCCTTTGACCGTCACGTCGATGCGTCCTGCTTGCGTCCAAGCGCGCGCGAGCGCTTTCGCAGGTCCACCCGGGTCGTGACAGCCCTTGGCCTCCGCGATTGTGAGCGAGGTCAGATCAGATTTGCACGCGATCCAGTCGGGGAGATCGCCTCGGGCGAGGCGCTTGATCCTGGCCTGCTTGCGACGGTCGAGATCGATCACGTTGTTGCCGAGGTGGGCGAAGATGGAGAGGCCGAAATATCGTTCGAGATAAGCGCGGGCTACAAATCGTCCAAATAGGCCTGACAACGCGACCTTCACTTCGCGCGCGTGGCCGAGCGGTTGTTTGAAAATGAAAGGCGTGCCCACGCCGGTCGGCGCCAGGAGTGCGTCGAGAATGGACCATGCGCCATAGGCAGCGCCCGGTGTCTGGAGCACTTTGCGGATACCGGCATCCTCAATATCTGCTACGTCTAGGTCGACGGTCGTGCCAGTGACGGGGCTGGCAGATGGTGGATCGAAACTGTGAAGGAAGGTTCTCGTCATAGCGCCAGAGCCCGCTTGAGATCATCATGCTCGAAGGCACTGGCCATCCGGTTGACTTCGGCAGCGCGCGCGCCGACCGCCGTGGCGGTCTCGCGCCACGTCGCGGTCACGGTTGCAACCTCTTTGATGATGTCGCGGGCCTGCCCCAGCGTGAGGGCGAAATACTCCGATGCCTGTTCGAGCAGATCGAGCGAGCAAGTGCCCTCGTCGAGATCAATGTTGGTCGTCAGAACCCGCGCCTTGAGATCGGTCGGAACGGGATTGAGATCGTAGGCGGGGGAAAGCGACCATCCCGCCTTTCCGAGCCACAAGAAGCCGTGGTTGCGTAGGTGATCGTCCACGTTGGAGATCAGTACGTTGAAGACGACGCGCCGGTAAAGGGCATGAGCGTCGGTTTTTCCCTGAGCGCCGTACTGAGCCAGGGCATCGACGATCTCGGGATAACTACCGCGTTCACCGTCTTTTGCGCCCATCATCGCCATTGCGGACAGGAAGGGGATACGGATCGTGCCAGCACGGTCGAAGCGCCGCGATAGCATCACCGTCTTGCCGGCGACTTCGATAAGTCTGTGTTGTGGGGTGACGATGCCGACTTGGTCAGCCAGCCGCAGCGCGATTTCTTCCCAGGTCTCCATGCTGTAGTCGTCGGTTTCCTTCGGAAACTTGGCGATCGAGAGGTGACCGTGTTGGTCGATAACCGACGCCTTCGGACGCGCACCGCCGAGGGAGGAGCCGGGGGCGAAGATGAGCTGGAGATCTTCGTCCGTTTCCTCGTCCCGGAGAATCCGCTCGGTGATCTGGAGCAATCGGCCAAGCTCGATTAGAGCAGGAACGCCTGCACGGATCGGCGCCTGGAATTGGTCCTCGCCAACCCAGCGAAAGCGAAGCGCGCCAAGCCTGGTCTCGTCGGCGACGCCGAGCAGATAGTCGCTTTCGGCCAGGGTGCGCACCGCGCGGCCATCGCGCTGGGCGCTGCGCCGCTCCGCACGTTGCATGAGGCGGCGCCCCCAGGTGTCCGGCGCGGAGTCCCCGATGGATCCGAAGGTCGTTAGTCCCGCCGGAGGAGCGAAGGCGCCGCGCGTCAGTGCAAGCGCCGGTTCCAGCGAAAAGCGGTCTGGGTCCTCAAGCCATGCGCCGTCATACTCGAAGAGGATGGTCTCCGCGCCTCGGACACGATTGCTCCTCGCCCGCCCGATCAGCCGTGTGCGGCCGTCCAAATCGATATGGACCTCGAAGTCAGCCATCGGAGGACGATCCGGTTGGCCGCTTGAGATGGGTGCGCTTGGGCAGGTCGGCGCTGGCAAGCGCCTGGCCGACGCTGTCGTTACTGATGTCGGCAACTTGGCTCAGACCGTCGAGCAGGCCGAGCGCCTGCAGGACGCCGGCATAGATGCCGACGCTGACGCTGGTGTCCCCAGCTTCGACCCGCTGCAATGTCGAGCGAGACGTGAACGCGCGTTCGGCTACGACCGCCATCGGCAGCCGTCGGCGTCGACGGGCATCGTGAATGTCCGCTCCAAGCTTGCGTAGCGCGCGCCGCACAGCGGCAGGAGGGGTGTGTGGAGTAGGCATTTTGACACCTTCGCACTACAGATTGGCTGTTTATGTAGCACGAAGATAACAATTTTTCTAGCCCTTCAAGGGCGTCGTCCCAACAGCGAGCTAAGGTTTGATTTTACCACTGCCGTCACAGCACTCACCGGGACCTGCCGCAGGTCGGCGATTGCGGCCGCCGTGGCTTTCACATCAGCGGGTTCGCTGGGACGACCGTCAACCTGTGTGAAGGGGCCGTCTGTTTTCGTCACGATCCGATCTATGAGCAAGTCGCGGACGAGGGAGCGTCCGCGATCTGAGTGGGTCATCTCGGCATTGACGGAAAAATAGCAGCCGGGCATCGCTGCACGTCGAGCTTCGCTTTTGCTTCCAGTGAACCAGTGAAGCACGACAGTGCCGCGGTCTTGAGGGAGATACTGTTCAATCATGTCGAGAACTGCCGAAGCGCTCCTCACGCTGTGCACCCTGAGAATCTTGTTTCCGGCTTCCGTGCATCGCTTGAGAATGCCGCGGAACACGTGCTTTTGCGCATCCATGGATTTGTAAAAGCGCGGACCGGCGTCGAGGCCGACTTCGCCGACATAGCGTGTCTCAGACAGAAAGCGCTCCCACAATGGCAGCTCCGCGGCGCGCTCTGCCACGAGCTGCGGATGCAGGCCGAGCGCAGCCCTCACATAGTGGGTGTGGCGCGTGAGCTCCTGGTTGCGCGCCCAGGCCTTCGGCGTCGTCGTGACGGTCAGTGTGTAGATCCGAGCTGCTTCCGCCCTAGCGATCGCGGCCTCATGGTCGGGATAGAGGTCGAGATGGCAGTGGAAGTCGACGCCGGCGGTTTGAGCATTCTCGGTCATCCCGGCCGCGTCCTCACACCTGCCAGCAGTGCGCCAACCTCCTCAAGACCTCGACGGTAGACACCTGCGAGCGCCATCTGCCGGGCTGGCGATTCATCGAAGAGCGGATCAGGTTTATGGATGAGGATCGGCGCCAGCGCCGGTCGGGCACGAAGCCGCTCGATCGCGAGCTGGAAGGAGCGAATTTGGACACCTTCTGATTGGCGTGTGTCGAGTGCGCGGGCGGTGAGGTCATCGACCGTGTAAACGGTTGAATCTGGATCAGGGCGTAAGCCGGCAACGAGGGCTGCCCGCCTGATGAGACAAGGTAGGCAATATCCACAATGCTGCGTTCCAAGGCCCTGCCAGCGCCCCTTGGTCGGAGACGCGCAGGACAACGACGAGGGAACCAGCCGGCGAAGTAACGCACCATTGGCGCAGGCGCCGACCATCTCACCCTTGGTCCTGTCCCAATAGGGATTTTCAATCCTACCGTTCAGGCCGAGCCCATGGAGCGCGTCATTCCAGCGGGCGATGTAAAACGGATGGGTGGTGCGCGTGCTCAGCGCACCGAGGCGCAGAGGATCGAGCGGCACGTTCACGGCGATGAGGCCGTTCTCGGGAACTTTCAAGCTGAACGGCACTTCGAAGCCGCTGCCGGCGAAGACGCCGAGGGCGAAGAACAGGAACGACCTGCCGCGCGTCGTGTTCTCTCCTCCTGAACCACGGACGAAACCATCCGGGTACGCCATCCAAAGGCGCAAGCGATCGAACGCGCGACCGTGATAGTGGGCCTTCAACGTATCGAAGATGGTGGACTGCGCATCGCTGGTCGCGCCTTCGCCTGCGTGACTGATCAGAAGCGGTGTTCGGCCAGTTTCGAGCGCATCGATTGCGCCGATGAGACTGTCGAGGCCGCCCGAGAAAAGTGCAAGGTCGTCGAAGGGAGGACCGATGGGCCGAGCAGGGCGTATGGGCGCGACTCTGGCAAAACGACGCGGTCGGGCGCGGAACGCGATCGACCAGCGGTCTCCGGTGAGAAAGTTCAGCATCCGGACGAAAGTCGGCGCGACAGCGGTCCAGCGATCGGGATCCGCGACGGGAACGATCAGCCGGATTTCGCGGGTCCAGCCATCCTGCGATTCAGTCGCCGGCGAAATGCGTGTGTCGGCGGCATGGACATGGGCGGCCAGGACCAGGATGTCTACGCCGGTCTCCGTGGGATGAACATCGAGCCGCGACAGATCGCTTATCGCGCGGCCGATCCCGTGATCGAGTGTCCGCTCGCCGGCAATTAGGTCGAGACGTGTTTCGACTTCGCCATCGCCGAGTGGAAAGCGGCTGCGGTCCCCGGGGCCGTATCGACCAATGATGACGTGTCTCCTCATGCGCCTTCCGCCTCCGCATCGCCCATGATCTGCAAGATTCCGAACGCCTGCTCGTAGATGCGCCCGACAAATTGGAGCACGCGATCGGGCGTGAGCGCAGTAGCAGCGGCACGGGCGGTCGTGTGCGCATCGGCCACGCCGCGCCGGATGAAGTCGTTCAATTGCGCCTGGACACGCGCAGCTTCGCGGCTGTCTGACGGCAGGGTGATCGTCTTCGCCCCGATGTCGTTGCAGAGCCGCGCTTCTATCGCATTGGTGGCGTAGAGTTCAAATACCGTCTGCATCTGGTCGGCGGTGAGGCCGTCGAGGTCGGTTATGCCTGCGCCGGCGAGATCGGTGATCGTCTCGATAAATGCTTCGCGTGCGATGCCTTCATCGATCGAACCTCCGTCAGGGCATACATAATCCGCCAACCCGAGGAAGATTTCTTCGATCGGCCGCCCAGCGAGAGCGCCGAGGTTGAGCGCCCGAAGGGCTTCGGTCGCACCGCGGTTAACGGCATCTGACAGGAAGCCAAGCAAGCGGCTGCCTGCGCCACGCGCCGATCCCATCCGTGCAGCGGCCGTGCGTGCCCCGCCTGAGGATGAGCCCACATAGTGCGACACCGCTCGACCGAGGCTCTTGCGATCGCTGCCGCCCGAACCAGCAAAACGTGAGAAGTTGTTGCGAGCCGCTGAGAAGCGCGCTGGATCGGCTATCGGCGGTATCGGCGGGCGGGACGGCGGTTCCGGAGGAGCGGCGAGGTTCACGGAAGAACAGATCATCGGCGTGCTGCGTGAGCAGGAGGCGGGCGGCAAGACGGCCGACGTCTGTCGCCGGCACGGCATCAGCACTGCGACGTTCTACGCCTGGAAGGCGAAGTTCG
>NZ_JBDZDO010000010.1:0-78143 GCF_040049235.1 Xanthobacter luteus | reverse complement strand
CCCGGCCCAAGGTCGAGGTGCAGTGACCTCCGGCCAATCCCGTGCACGTTCAAAGGAATAATCAGATGAAATTCGTTCTTCCCGCCGTGGCCGCCACCGCCACCCTGCTGTCGCCGGTGCTGGCCGATCCTGCGCTTTCAGGCGTCGGCTGATCCCCGCACCGGCGCACCCGGCCGGCTGCCGGCCTTCGAGGCCGTGACCCGCGCACTGGAGCCGGTGGTGCGCCCGCTGGGCCTCGACCTTCCCACCCTCAAATCGAGCGGACGCTATGCCGAAGACGTCTATTGATGCGGGTCGGGGGGCAACGGCGCTCCGGCGCCGCGCCCTGAGCGGCCCGGCCATGGGCGCGCGCTGGTCCGCCACCTTCTTCGCAGCCGACCATGTGGACGACGCGGCGCTCACCCGCCGCCTCCAGGGCGCGGTGGAGCGGGTGGAACATCAGATGTCCACCTTCCGGCCCGATTCTGATCTGGAACGGCTGAACGCCGCGCCCATCGGGGCGTGGATGCCCATCCCCCACGAGCTGATGCACGTCCTCGCCACAGCCCTTGAGATCGGCCGCCTCTCGGGCGGGGCGTTCGACATCGGGGTGGGCGATCTGGTCAGGGCCTGGGGCTTCGGCGCGGCGCCGGGGCCCGATGGCGGGCGCATCGCGGCGCTTGCCGGCCGGCCCTCCTTCGAGCCGCCCAAGACCTTGCAGCTCGATCCGGCCGGCTGCCGCGCCCGCCGTCTGGCGCCGCTCCGGCTCGATCTTGCCGGCATCGCCAAGGGCTTCGGCGTGGATGAGCTGGCCCACGCGATGCGCGCGGCCGGCCTCTCCTCCTTTCTGGTGGGCATCGACGGCGAGATGCACGCCGAAGGCCTGAAGCCGGATGGGCGTCCGTGGACGGTGGCCCATGAGCGGCCCTCCGCCGACGAGCGGGACATCCTCGGCGTGCTGGAACTTTCCGGCGCTGCGGTGGCCACCTCGGGCAATTATCGCCATCGAGTGGAGGTGGCCGGCCGCGTCCTCTCCCACACCATGGACCCCTCCCGTGGCGCGCCGCTGGAGAACGACCTTTGCGCCGTCACCGTGCTCGGCGAGACCTGCATGGCGGCGGACGCCTGGGCGACCGCGCTGCTGGTGCGTGGGGCAGGCGAGGGACCGGCCCTTGCCCGCCGCCTCGGCCTTTCGGCACTGTTCGTGCGCGCGGACGGCACGGTGGAGGCGACAGGCCTACTGGCTTCGCCCCCCGAGGCGCCGACGGGCGGCGGCTAGACGGCGTGCCCGACGAGGGTGCCGATGACCGCCGTCGCGGCCATGGCGATGGCGCCCCAGAAGGTCACGCGGATGGTCGGCTTCCAGATGTCCGCGCCGCCCGCGCGGGCACCCAGCGCGCCGAGGACGGCGAGGCAGACCAGCGACCCGCCGGAGACGATCGGGGCAATCAGGGCGGTGGGCGCCAGCAGGGAGATGATGAGCGGGATAGCGGCGCCGAGCGCGAACGTCACCGCCGACGTCGATGCGGCCTGGATGGGACGCGCGACCACGTGCTCGGCCAGCCCCAGCTCGTCGCGGGCATGGGCGGTGAAAGCGTCCTTCGCCGTCATCTGCTCGGCCACCTGCCGCGCCAGCGCCGGCTCGACACCCCGCCGCACGTAGATCTGCGTGAGCTCGTTGAGTTCGCTCTCCGGGTCCTCGGCGAGCTCGCGCCGCTCCTTCTGCAGATCGGCATTCTCGGTGTCGGCCTGCGAGCTCACCGAGACATATTCGCCCGCCGCCATGGACATGGCGCCGGCGACGAGGCTGGCGACGCCCGCGACCAGGATCTCTGACGAATTGGTCGATGCCGCCGCGACGCCCACCATGAGGCTCGCCGTCGAAATGATGCCGTCGTTGGCGCCAAGAACGGCGGCGCGCAGCCAGCCGATGCGCTCGATCAGGTGGTTTTCGCGGTGGAGGGGTTTCATAGCGAGGCCTGCTGGGAGGAGCGGCGGATCGGCGCGCTGCATGGCGCCAGCGGGAGCCGGTTTGATATACATTTAGAATAAATCTAATCTGTTTGGATGACAATGCGATGAGACGCGTGGCCGCGTCGCCCGGCGGATGACGACCTGCGGACGCGCCGATGCGCCTGACGAAGGGATCCTGGGGCGCCGACTCGCGCGTCTCAGGTGCGCAGCCCAATGGGCGCAAGGCTGGACGCATGAAAAGCCAGACAGGCACTGCGGCGGAACCCCTTGGGACCTCGTGATCATTGAGGCTCCCAGGCCGTGGCCCGATCGAGTTCCGCCTGGGCCTGGCTGAGAGGGCCGCGTGCGATCTGAGGCGTCGATGGCCGATCGGCGGCAACGCTTGAGGGTGAGGGTTTTGCTTTCTATTTGACTAAAACAATGGATTAAGTTTAATTTGATCCGACCGGTCTGTCCCTGCGGATCGTGGCGGCCCTTTTCCAGGCTGCGGCATCGCAGGGGACCGGCAGCACCCGGAAGCGGCGCCGAATTGCGGTTCGGACCCAGGCGTCGCTCGCGGTGCGCCTGACGTCACTCGGCGGAGGTCCTGCCATGTCCGTTCGCTCTGTTTCCGGTCATGCCGTTTCCGGGCGAGCGGTCGCCGAGAGCTCGGTCCCCCGCATCGTCGTGATCGGCGGCGGCTTTGCGGGCGCCCTCGCCGCCATCAAGATCATGGATCGGACCGGCGGGCCGCTCGACCTCGCCGTGGTGGAAAGCCGCGACGCCCTCGGGCGCGGCATCGCCTATTCGACCCCGGACCCCGACCACATCGTCAACGGTCCCGCGCACACGTTCAGTCTCTACCCGGAGCGGCCCGGCCATTTCGCCGAATGGCTCGCCGGCAATGCCCATCGCCGCGGCTGGGCGCCGCCCGCCGGCACCGCGCCGGGCCAGAGTTTTCCGCCGCGCCTCCTCTATGGCGACTATGTGGAGGACGAGCTCGCCCGCGCCCGCGCCGACGCGCAGGGGTGCGTCGGCTTCGTCCATGTGCGCGACCGCGCGGTCGACGTCGTGCCCGCGGGCGATGGGCTCGTGGTGCGCCTCGCATCGGGCCACGCCCTCGATGCGGACAAGGTGGTGCTCGCCACCGGCCTGTTCGCCTCCGACCGCACCATCGAGATCGACCCTGCGCTGCGCGCGGACCGGCGCTATCTGCCGGACGTCTATGCCGAGGGCGCCTTCGACGGCATCGCGTCGACGGGCGACGTGCTGATGCTGGGCACCAGCCTGACCGCCGTCGACGCGCTCATCACGCTCGAGAAGCGCGGCTATCGCGGCACCTACACCTTCGTCTCCCGGCGCGGCCTGGTGGTGCCCCGGCGCAGCGAGGCGGAACCTTGGCCGGCCTTCCTCGACCCGGAGGCCTTGCCCACCCGCATCACCGATCTGGTCCGCATCGTCCAGCGCGAGCGCCGCGCCATCGCCGCCGCCGGCGAGGACTGGCAGCGTCTGCCGCCGGCGCTGCGCCCGTTCGTCACCCGTTTGTGGATCGGCGCCGACGATGCCGAGCGCAGGCGCTTCGTGCGCCACGCGCGGGTCTATTGGGACGTGTGCGTGCACCGCGCCGCCGCGCCCACCGCCGGCTGGCTCGCCCGCGTGGAAGCCGAGGGCCGATGTCGCTTCCTGAAGGGGCGCATCGTCTCGCTTGCCGGCGAGGACGGGCGCGTGCGCGCCACCATCCGCCGCCGCGGCGCCGCCGCCGCCGAGACCATCATCGCCGACCGCGCCATCAACGGCCTCGGCCACGAGTTCGACTGGAACAGGATCGCCGACCCGCTGGTGCGCAGCCTGGTCGCCCGCGCCCTGGTCCAGCCCAATCCTAACGGCTTCGGCATCCTCGCCGATCCCGCGACGGGGGCCGTGCTCGACCGCGGCGCGCGCGCGTCCGGCCGGCTCTATGCGGTCGGCCACCCGCTGCGCGGCGTCGCCTGGGAGGCGAGCGCCATCCCCGAGCAGGTGGCCGGCGCCACAGCCGTGGCGGCGAGCCTCGACCGGGCGCTGTTCCCGAGCCGCAGCGTCGCCTGAAGCCGCGGCTGCGGCCGGCAGAACGCCGCCCCGCCCGCCGTGTCCTGCACCGCCCGGACCGGAGCGTCGCGCGCGCTGCCTCTGAGCCGCAACCCCACACCCCCAATGGCGCCGTCGCAAACCGGGAAACCGGCAAACCGCCTATGGCAAAAGCGGGGAGTGAGGATCACTTATATCATTTGAAACAATAGCTTATGCCGGCGCTCCAGCATACATATTGTTAGTCTATAAAATTAGTAGATTTTAGATTGACACCGCCCGCGACCCGGCCAATCATGATCGGACACTGCGGTGGCACCGGAACGGGGGCCCCGCGCATCAGGAACGGCTCGAAAGAGGCACCCCATGATCACCGGTGTGCGCATCCGTCCATGTAGCAGGAGCGGCAGACCGCGGCGCTGAGCGCCCGCTGCCGCTCGCTTCCCCCGCTTATCCCCGCCATGAAGAAGGCGCCGGCCCCGCCGGCGAACGAACCGCCATGCCTGCCGCCCATTCTTTCACCCGCACCGTCGGGGGCCGCCCATGATCCCGCGCATCGTCGGCTTCGCGGGCAGCACCCGCCGGCCCTCGCGCACCCGAACCCTGATCGAGACCGTAGGCGCCGAAATTTCCGCCCGCCGCACCGTCTCGCTCGAAATCTACGACCTGGTGGATGCCGGCCCCGGCATCGGCACCTCGAATCGCGAGGCGCTCCCCCGCGAGGCCCACGCCATCATCTCCGCGATCGAGGAGGCGGACGCGCTGATCGTCGGCTCGCCGGTCTACAAGGGATCCTATGCGGGGCTGTTCAAGCACCTGATCGACTTCGTCGATCCCACCGCGCTCGCGGGCACGCCGGTGCTCGTCACCGCCACCGGCGGCGGTGACCGCCATGCGCTCGTGGTCGAGCACCAGCTGCGGCCGCTGTTCGGCTTCTTCTCCGCCCTGACGATGCCGACCGCCATCTATGCCGGCGAACGGGACTTCCGCGAGGGCGTGGTCGCCGACCACGCCCTTGCCGCCCGGATCGCCCAGGCCGCCGGCGAACTCGACCGCGCGCTCGCCGCCGCTATCCGTCCCGCCATCCCCAACGTCGCCTGACCGGCGAACCGGAGACCGCCATGATCACCAAACGCCAGTTCCTCGCCGGCGCCGCCGCTCTCGCCGTCTCGGCACGCGCCGCCTCCGCCCAGGAGGTGCCGAAGGAGTTCAAGGTGGGCTACCAGAAATCCAGCGGCATCCTCGTCGCCGCCCGCCAGCAGCAGGTGCTGGAGAAGCGCCTGAAGGGCCTCGGGGTGGAGAACGTGCGCTGGGTGGAGTTCCAGTTCGGCCCGCCGCTGCTGGAGGCGCTCGGCTCGGGATCGGTCGACATCGGCACCGTGGGCGACACCCCGCCGATCTTCGCCCAGGCGGCGGGCGCCAACCTGCTCTATGTCGCCGCCGCTCCGGCGACCCAGTCCGCCACCCTGGTGCCGAAGGATTCGCCCATCGCCAAGGTCGCCGACCTCAAGGGCCGCAAGGTCGCCATCGCCAAGGGCTCGTCCTCCCACAATTTCACGGTCCAGGCGCTGAAGCGCGCCGGCCTCTCCTTTACCGACATCGAGCCGGTCTATCTTGCCCCGGCCGACGCGGCCGCCGCCTTCGCCTCCGGCCGGGTCGACGCCTGGACCATATGGGACCCCTATTGGGCCATCGCCCAAAGGCGGCACGACGCGCGCGCCATCGTCACCACCAATGACGGGCTGGCGAGCCACACCTTCTACCTCGCCAACAAGACCACCGCGACCAAGGCGCCGCAGGTGCTGCACGCCGCCCTCGACGAGCTGAGGCAGGTGACCGCCTGGGCGGCGCAGAACCGCGACAAGCTGGCCCAGCTCACCGCCGAGGTCACCGGCGTCGAGCTCGAGGCGCAGAAGATCGCCACCGACCGCTACCCGATCGAGCTCAACCCCATCACCGACAAGGTGGTGCGCCAGCAGCAGGAGATCGCCGACACCTTCCTGGCGCTCGGCCTGATCCCCAAGGCGATCACGGTCTCCGAGATCGTTTGGTCCGCTGCCCGCGCCTGACCGCAACCTCCTTTTCGAAAGACACGCCCGTGATTTCCATCACCCGCCGGGCCGGCCTGCTCGCCCTCGCCCTCGCCGCCGCCACCGCCACCGCCTTGGCCGGCCTCTCGCCCGCGGGCGCCCAGCAGGCGCCCTTGAAGGAGTTCAGGATCGGCTTCCAGAAGGCCGGCCTGCCGGTGGTCACGCGCCACCAGCAGATCATCGAGAAGGCGCTCGCGCCGGAAGGCATCGCCGTGCGCTGGGTGGAGTTCCCCTCCGGCCCGCCGCTGCTCGAGGCGCTGAACGCCGGCGCCGTGGACGTGGGCTGGACCGGCGACGCGCCGCCCATCTTCGCCCAGGCGGCGGGCGCGAACCTCGTCTACGTGGCCGCCCTGCCGTCCAACGGCGCGGGGGAGGCGATCCTGGTGCCCGCCGACAGCGCGGTCACCTCGGTGGCCGAGCTGAAGGGCAAGAAGGTCGGCGTCACCAAGGGATCGAGCGCGCACAACCTGCTGGTCGCCGCGCTGGAGCGGGCGGGCGTGCCGTTCGCGGACATTACGCCGGTCTACCTCTCGCCCGCGGACGCGGCGGCGGCCTTCGCCTCCGGCAAGATCGACGCCTGGTCCATCTGGGACCCGTTCTTCGCCATCGCCGAGCTGCGCCACAAGCCGCGCGTGCTCACCACCACCAAGGACGAATTGAACGTCAACACCTACTTCCTCGCCAACAAGAGCTTCGCCGGCGCCCATCCGGCGGTGGTCATCAAGGCGGAGGACGCACTGAAGCAGAGCGCCAAGTGGGCCGACGCGCACCGCTCGGAGGTGGCGAAGGTGCTCGCCGAGGTGACCGGCGTCGACCTTGCCGCCCAGACCCGCGCGGCCGAGCGCCAGGTGTTCGGCGTCGGCCCGCTGACGCCGGCGGTGATCGCCGGGCAGCAGCAGACCGCCGACCGCTTCACCAAGCTCGGCCTCATCCCGCGCGCCATCGTCGTGAAGGACGCGGTGTGGGTGCGCCCGCAGAGCTGAACCCGAACGTGAACGAAGAGGACGCCCCCATGGCCCGAGATCCCATCAATTTCTTCTGGTTCATCCCCACCCACGGCGACGGCTCCTATCTGGGGTCGGAGACTCGCCAGCGCCCGCCGGAGTTCGGCTACTTCAAGCAGATCGCGCAGGCAGTGGACCGCCTGGGCTACCAGGGCGTGCTCTTGCCCACCGGCCAGAGCTGCGAGGACAGCTGGATCACCGCGGCAGGCCTTGCCGCCGTGACCGAGAAGCTGAAGTTTCTGGTGGCGCTGCGGCCGGGGGTCACCACCCCCGCCTTTGCGGCCCGCCAGACGGCCGCCCTCGACCGCCTGAGCAACGGGCGGTTGCTGCTCAACGTGGTCGTCGGCGGCAATCCGACCGAGCTCGCCGGCGACGGCGTGTTCATCGGCCATGACGAGCGCTACGCCCAGGCGGACGAGTTCCTTGCCGTCTGGCGCCGGCTCGTCGCCGGCGAGACGGTGAATTTCGACGGCCGGTATTACCGCATCGAGGGCGGCCGGCTCGACTTCGCCCCGGTCCAGCGGCCGACCCCGCCGCTCTATTTCGGCGGCTCCTCGGAGGCGGGCCAGGTGCTGGCGGTGGACCAGACCGAGCTCTACCTCACCTGGGGCGAGCCGCCGGCGGGCGTGAAGGAGAAGATCGCCGCGGTCCGCCGCAAGGCCGCCGCGCGCGGGCGCGACATCCGCTTCGGCATCCGCCTGCACTTCATCGTGCGGGAGACCGAGCACGAGGCCTGGGCGGCCGCCGACCGGCTCATCAGCCGCATCACCGACGACCAGATCGCGCGGGCGCAGAAGCGCTTCAAGATCGAGATGGATTCGGAGGGCCAGCGGCGCATCGCGGCGCTGCACGGCGGGCGGCGCGACAAGCTCGTGGTTTCGCCCAATCTGTGGGCCGGCGTCGGCCTCGTGCGCTCCGGCGCGGGCACCGCGCTCGTGGGCACGCCCGAGCAGGTGGCCGAGCGGCTCGCCGAATACCAGGAGCTCGGAATCGACACCGTGATCGGCTCCGGCTACCCGCATCTGGAGGAAGCCTACCGGGTGGCGGAACTGCTCTTCCCCGCTCTCGGCCTCGGCCTCGGCCGCGAAGCGGGCTTCAATTCCAACATCGCCAACGAGTTCGCCGTCGGCGCGCATGGCGGCTCGAAACTGAAGGCGGCGTCGTGAGCGCGCCCCTCAAGCGCGCCGTCGCGGACGGGGCCGGCTGGATCCTGCCGGCCCTGCTCCTCCTGGGTTGGGAGGCCGCGGCCCGCCTGGGCGAGATCCCGCCGACCATCCTGCCGGCGCCCTCGGACGTGGCGGCGGCGCTGTGGAAGCTCACCCTGTCAGGCGACATCTTCCGACATATCGGGGTCTCGGCCTGGCGGGCGCTGGTCGGCTTCGCCATCGGCGGGTCGATCGGCTTCGCGCTCGGCCTCGCCAACGGGCTCTCGAACGCGAGCCGCGCCGCCTCGGACACGACGCTGCAGATGGTGCGCAACATCCCGCATCTGGCGCTGATCCCGCTGGTCATCCTGTGGTTCGGCATCGACGAGGAGGCGAAGGTCTTCCTGGTCGCGCTCGGCGTGTTCTTCCCGATTTACATCAACACCCTGCACGGCATCCGCACGGTGGACCCGCAGCTCATCGAGATGGGCCGCATCTACGGCATGTCGAACCTGGAGCTGTTCGTGCGGGTGATCCTGCCAGGGGCGCTGCCCTCGATCTTCGTGGGGCTGCGCTATGCGCTCGGCATCATGTGGCTGACGCTGATTGTGGCCGAGACCATCTCCGCCTCCTCCGGCCTCGGCTACATGGCGATGCAGGCGCGCGAGTTCCTGCTGATCGACGTGGTGGTGCTGTCGATCCTCATCTACGCGCTCCTCGGCAAGCTGGCGGACAGCGCCGCCCGCCTGCTGGAGCGCGCGTTTCTCAAATGGCATCCCGCCTTCCAGCCGCAGTGAGGAGAACAGCCATGAACATCGCCGTGCGCGGCGCCGAAGCCGCTCCCCGAACCGGCGTTCGCTTCGAGGGCGCCCCGTTCCTGAAGCCCGAGCCGCGGGCGGACGAGGCCTCGGCGCGGCACGGCCCCGCCGTGCTTCCGCAGGCGCGCGACGTCGGCGGCATCGCCTTCACCTTCCGGGGATTGCGCAAGGCGTTCGGCCCGAAGACCGTGCTGCACGGGCTCGACCTCCACGTGCCGGCCGGCCAGTTCGTGGCCGTGATCGGCAAGAGCGGCTGCGGCAAGAGCACGCTGCTGCGGCTTCTGACCGGGCTCGACGTGCCCACCGGCGGCACGCTCGAAATCGCCAGCACCGAGAGGCGCGCCGACATCACCCGGGTGATGTTCCAGGAGCCGCGTCTTCTGCCCTGGGCACGGGTGGCCGCCAACGTGGCGGTGGGCCTCTCCCATGTGCGCGACGGCAAGGAGAAGCGCGGCAAGGCGCACGCCCTCCTCGCCCAGGTGGGCCTTGCCGACCGCGCGGGCGAGTGGCCGGCGGTGCTCTCCGGCGGCCAGCGCCAGCGCGTGGCGCTTGCCCGGGCGCTGGCGAGCCGGCCGCGCATCCTCGCTTTGGACGAGCCGCTGGGCGCGCTCGATGCGCTCACCCGCATTGAGATGCAGCTGCTGCTGGAGCGCATCTGGCTCAAGCAGGGATTCACCGCGGTGCTGGTGACCCACGACGTTGCCGAGGCGGTGGCGCTCGCCGACCGCGTGGTGCTGATCGAGGAGGGCCGGATCGCCCTCGACGTCGAGGTGCAGCTGGAGCGTCCGCGCCGGCGCGGCTCGCCGGAGCTGGCGCACCTGGAAGGCATCATCCTGGAAAAGCTGCTGGGCGCCCCCACCTGAGGGCCTTTCCACCCCGAGGTTCTCCCGCAACTGACCCCCGCTTTCCCCAAGGCGGGGGATTTTTTTGCCCGCCGCCCCTCGCCGGGGTGTTCCGCACTCAAACGTCGCCGCGGAAGTGGCCGATGCCGAGATGGGCCCGGGACGGCCGAGGACGGTTTGGTTATCCGCCCCATGGGCCGCCGAGGGGTGAATTGAGGGCCGGCCGGGGGCATTGCGCCACGGCCTCGAGGTGGGCGCTGCTGGCATCCGGAGGCGATTTGAGCCGCGCATGCTGGCCGGCGGGGCATACTGTTGCGCGCGCCACGGGCACCCCCCCGGTTCAGGGACCGTATGCGGCGCAGCCCCCAGCACGGGGCCGCTGCCTCCCGACGTTTGCCCAGTTGGTCACGGCGAAACGCGCAAAGGATCGGGCGCCCCTCTTTAGCCGCTGCACCGCTTTTTTAGCGCTCGCAGATCCCGGCTCGCCATCAGGTTGCACCGCCGCCTGCCGTTGCGGCTCGGCTGCCATCCTGCTGTCCGGAAGCAGCAGCAGTCCGCGCTCAAGGTCGACGTGCTGTCATTTCGGATCGAGAATCTCACGCTGCCGCGCGCCGGTGAAAAGCGGGAGCCGGAGTGCGCCGGCCGTGAAAGGGCTAAGCCGGACCCGGCGGTCGGAACGCGGCGCGTGCTTGGCCTTCTTCTCGGCGTCCGGCTCCCACGGTATGCCCTCGGTCTCCGCCTCACGGATGGCCGCGCCGAGCCGCTCCATCTGCTCGGCGGACAGGAACACCTCGCGCCTGCGCTCCCGAAACCGCTTGATGCCCTGGCAGGGATTGGGCCCGGTGGGAATCTCGCCCGACTGCATCGCCCATGCGAACATCGAAGAGAGGATCGTCAGCGTCCGGTTGGCAGCGAACGCGGCCCGCGCCCCGATCTTTCGGTGGAGCTTCGCTATATCGGCGGTGGCCACCGACTGCGCCTTTCTCCCGCCGAGGGTAGGGAACACGTGCGCCTTGAGCGCCCCGGTTCTGCTTGCCGGCCCCGGATCTTACGTTCTGGCAGGCGAGCGGTAAGCTTGACAGGCCCGTTCGTGATGCGTGCGCGATATAAGACGTTTGTTGACATATCGCACATTCGGACGGCGCTCGTGACCGGCATTTCCAACCGTGACACCATGGACGGCCTCGCCAAGGGGCTAACGGTCATCGAGACGTTCACGGTGGAACGGCCGCGCCGGTCCATCGCGGAAGTGGCCACGGCGTGCGGGCCCGACCGGGCACCGGCGAGGCGCTGCCTGCCCACGCTCGCCCATCTCGGCTATGCCGACCGATGGCCGAGGTGAGGGCTATGCGAGCGCGCGGCTATACGGTGATCGACCGGGAGCTGGCGGTCGGCCTGCGCTCCATCGCTGTCCCCCTCCTCAACGCCCACGGGGACGCCGTCGCAGCCCGGCACCTCGGCTTGCCCGCCCTGGCGGGAGGGGCGGAGACGCTGGCGACCCGGCATCTGCCGGCACGGCGCCGGGTGCAGGAGGAGGTGAGGAAGATCCTGCGATAGCGGCCAGGGCGCCGAGACCGTCAGACAGCCGGTCGGTCCCTCGCCGGCCCGGGGGGCGGCCCAGGTGCGTTCGCGAAGGCCTGATCGAGCCTCGACCGTGGCGCCGATGGGGATCACGCATGGAGCGCGCGCTTGACCTCCAAGAGGGCGCTCTCAATTTGCGAAAGCGCTGCCGATCCGAACCCGAGCACCAAGAATTGCTGCTCGGCCTTGCCGTTCATCACATAATTGGAGGGAAGAGCGACCCTGAGCTTCTGGGCGCGGCAGATCGCGATGACCTCGCTTGCGTGCCCGGCGCTTCCAAGGTCCAGAAAAAATTGAAGGCCGCCCCGTGGCGGATCGAAACGCCAATGCGGGAACTCCCGCCGGAGCAGCGCCGTGATCCGATCCCGCTTGCGCCGATAGACGGTCCGCATTCTGCGCGTATGAGCCGCAATAATCCCCCCGTCGAGGAGCTCGGCCACCCAGCGCTGCAATACGCCACTGGTTCCGCGCGACAAACTCCAATGCAGGGTCGCCATTTCTCTGACGAGCGGAGGTTCCGCAACAACATAGCCGAGCCGAAGACTATTGAAAAGCGTCTTTGAAAAAGTTCCCAAATAGATCACGCCATCACGGGCATTGCTCGCCTTGAGCGCAGGACGTGGGCGACGGTCATAATAGAACTCGCTGTCATAGTCGTCCTCGATCACCAGGAGATCCCGCTGCTCGACGGCGTGAACGATCTCCGCCCGCCGCGCGTCGCTCAAGGTCACGCACTGAGGGAAATGATGCTCCGGCATGACATAAAGGATATCGTTCTTGCCCAGATCCGACGTCGTGAGCAGAATGCCGCCGGCATCCACGGGGTGATCATGCAGGTCAAACCCGAACCGGGCAAAATTACGGGCGATGTCGAGATATCCCGGCGTGCCGAAGTGAATATTTCTCCGCTCCTTTGCCTGTGTCAATGCGATGAGCACAGCTCCATACTGAGTGCCGGGGATAACGAGCACTTCGTCTGGATGCGCCTCGATGCCACGCTCCGGCAAAATGTGTTCGCAGATCTGGCGACGCAGCATTGGGTCTCCGGCGCTCTCGGTGAAGAATTTCAGATGAGCGGTGCGGCGCAGCACCCTGTCGAAGCCGCGCCGCAATTGCGTAATGGGCAAGTGCTCGATGTCGGCGATGCTTGGAAGCAGTGAAAGCTCACGCGGGTCAATAAAAACCGGCTCGTCGGGGGTGTCCAAGAGGCGCCGCACGGGGCAGCCCGTGCCACGCGTTTCGACGGGGCGCTCCTCGCGCCTGGCCGTGCGCTTCACCCGCGTCCCGCGACCGACATGGCTTTCGCACACGCCTGCGGCGCACAGCTCCTCATAGGCGAGGACCACCGTCCCGCGCGCGACCCCCAGTTCCCTGGCAAGGTCGCGAGACGAAGGAAGCATCGCGCCATGCTCCACTTCGCCGTGCTCGATCTGGTAGCGAATCTGGTCGGCGATCTGACGGTGGATCGGCAGCGACCCATGACCTTCTCGCAACGCAATCTGCAGCATGCGCCAACCTTTCCGGACCAAAATTTATCGCATATTGGTCCAAGCAGTTCCCAAAAACCTGTGCCAATGTCGGGGGAATAGCATAAACATCAGGTGGAGGAAAACACCCATGTTCTTGGAATCAGCCGCGCTTCAGGCGGAGCACGCACCGCCGAAGGACGAACTACGGAAAGTTATTTTTGGCTCGTCGCTCGGCACGATTTTCGAGTGGTACGACTTCTTTGTCTACGGAACACTCGCGGGTATTCTCGGGCCGCTCTTCTTCTCAAAGACCCTCGGCGACACCGGCGCCTTTCTGGCGAGTCTGGCGACGTACGGCGCAGGACTTGTGCTCAGGCCGTTCGGCTCGCTCCTTTTCGGGCGCCTCGGCGATGTGGTTGGCCGCAAGCACACGTTCCTCATCACCATCGTGCTGATGGGCGTTTCGACCGCCGGGGTGGGCTTTTTGCCGACATATGAGACCGCCGGCGTCGCCGCGACGGTCCTTCTGGTCCTGTTGCGCTGCTTGCAAGGACTTGCACTCGGCGGAGAGTACGGCGGGGCGGCGACCTATGTGGCGGAGCATGTGGGTCATGGGCGCCGCGGTCTCGCCACCGGTTGGATACAGATTTGCGCCACCATGGGCTTTTTTCTTTCTTTGATCGTGGTGCTGACAACCCAGAGCGCCGTCGGGGACGACTTCAAGACCTGGGGCTGGCGTGTTCCGTTCATTCTCTCCCTCTTGCTTTTGGCCGTGTCGGTCTACATCCGCATGCAGCTGAGCGAGTCCCCGGTCTTCGTCAGCATGAAGGCCGAAGGACGTGTCAGTCGAAACCCCATCATCGAAAGCTTCGCCCGCAAGGACAATTTGAAATTCGTGCTGCTCTCGCTTTTCGGGGCGGTCGCAGGTGCCGGCGTCGTCTGGTACACGGGTCAGTTCTACGCGCTGATCTTTTTGCAGAAAGTGCTGAAGGTGGAACTTTCGACGGCCTACATTCTCATGTCGGTCGCCCTTGCTTGCTCCGTCCCCTTCTTCGTCGTCTGCGGCGCGCTGTCGGATCGGATCGGACGCAAGCCGGTGATTTTGGCCGGGCTCTTACTTGCGGCGCTGACCTATATTCCGCTGTTCCATGCCCTGACACATTACGTCAATCCGGCTCTGGAAACAGCGATGGCGAAGGCGCCGGTCACGATCGCATCCAACGAGTGTGCCACCCGCTTCTTCAGCGGTCCGCAGAATGACTGCGAACGCGTGAAAGATTTCCTTGTGTCGAACGGCATTACCCACAGCGTGGTTGCCGGCGGCCCGTTGGCGGCAACGACAACCAGTGTTGGCACCGTCCAGGTGCCAGGCTTTGATGCGGGACAGCTGAAGGCGGCCCTGGTCGCGGCCGGATACCCCGAGCGGGCCGATCCCGACGCCATCAACAAACCGATGGCCGTATTGATCCTCTTCATTCTGGTCTTTTATGTCTGCCTGGCATACGGACCCATCGCCGCCTATCTGGTCGAGCTGTTTCCAGCACGCATCCGCTACACGTCCATGTCGATGCCGTATCACCTCGGCACCGGATACTTTGGCGGGTTCATGCTGTACTTCGCGACGCTCATAGCGGCCGAGACCGGAAACATTTTCGACGGGCTCTGGTATTCGATCATCATCGCCGTCATGTCGTTTGTAATCGGACTGTTGCTGCTGCCGGAGACCAAGGATCGGGACATCACCCAATGATGTCGCCGCCCGCCCTTCGATCCGGAGCCCGGCCGGGCGCGGGCCCCAGGCCCCCGGCGGGGCCGGAAGGAGCCGGCTTCGACGCCGGCCGACGATGCCGGAGCGCCGCTGGCGGCCCGCCGACACCCATCGGCGCCGCGGTTCGTGGACCTGCCGCACGCCGCGGCAGCCGGCCGGCCGAACCGCGGGCCTTGTGGTGGTCCCGACGTTCAAACCCACAACCTGATTCTCTATTGGAGGCTATCGATGCCCATCACGCCGCTCAATCCGCCAGGTCTCCCCGAACCGATCGCTCCGTATTCGATGGGAGTGAAGGCCGGCAACACGGTCTACGTGTCCGGCGTCCTCGCGCTCGACGGCGCCGGCCGGACGGTCGGGGTTGGCGACGCCCGGGCACAAACGAAGTTCGTGATCGAGACCATCGAGAAAATTCTTCGCGAGGGGGGCGCAAGTCTGCGCGACGTTGCATTCAATGCCGTCATCATCAAGGACATGGCGGACTACGCCGCCGTGAATGAGGTCTACCGCCAGTACTTCAACGATCCCCCGCCGGCCAGATACTGCATTGCTGCCAAGCTCGTCCGAGACGATCTCCTGGTCGAGATTGCCTCGACGGCCCACACCGCGGCCGCCGGGTGATCAGCCGAAGCGGATGGGATCCATCCGCTTCGAAGAATGATCATTTCCGATCAGAGCGTTGCGGTTCGCCCCGTTCGCGAGCGATGGGATCCATCGGCCGCGGTCGAACCATGGCTGTGATTTCAGACACCGGTGCCCGCATGGACTTCACCGAAGCACTCGACATTCACATGAACGAAATCGCTTCCGCGTGCACGCGGTGCGGAAAATGCTTTCAAGCCTGTCCGATGACGGGTCCTGCGGGCATCGGCGATGCCGAACCGGCGATGGTCGTGTCCGGCATCGTGGAGATCCTTCGGGGCGCGGCGGGCACGGTGGAAGCGGACGCCTGGGCGTCGGCCTGCTCCAGCAGCGGCAATTGCATCCCGGCCTGCGACTATGGCGTCAATCCGCGCACGATGGTCCGGCTCGCCCATTTCGCTTCGACGCGGCGGCGCAGCGGCGAAGCGGTGAAGGCCAACGCCATGAAGTCGTTCCGCGCGATGGCCAAGGCCGTGCGCATCGTTTCGAGGCTGCAGATCGATGCCGACCTTCTCCACGCGCTTCAACCGCCCCCGGGCCGAGACAAGCCGGCGCGTCGACCAGACGTCTTGATCTATACTGGCTGTAACGTTCACAAGACGCCTCACATCCTCATCCTCTGTCTCGATGTCATTCGCGCCATGGGTCTGAGCTATGAGGTTGTCGGCGGCCCGTCGGCATGCTGCGGCGTCTTCCAGTTCCTTTCCGGCGATGCGGAGACCTCGGGCCGGGCCGGCCTCGGTACGTTGAGCCAGATCGAAGCGATAGGCGCCCGCGAAACGCTGTCCTGGTGCCCCAGCTGCCAGACCCAGTTCGACGACGTCATCATCCCCAACCATCAGCGAATGAGCAGGGATGACGCCTTCGCACTGACGCCGTTCTTCCTCTTTCTCGAACGCCATATCGAGCAGCTCCGGGAGCTCTTTGTATTTCCCGTTCGCAAGCGGGTTGCCCTCAACGAGCGGCCGGGCTACCCCGGCGTGATGCAAGCCGTGAAGCGGATTCTGCACGCGATTCCGGAGCTGGAGTTCGTCGAGCTCGATGTCCCGCGCGTGGGGCTCATGTCGAATTACCTCACCGTGGCGCCGCGATTCAAAGACGAGCTACGTGAACGCGAGTTCCGAGCGGCGGCGGACGCAGGCGTGACGACACTCGCAACTGTATTCCACGCCTGTCACCGGGAGCTTTGCCATTTCGAGCGCACGGTCTCGTTTGAGATCGTGAACGTGATGGAGCTGATCGGCGAGAGCATGGGCGCGAAGGCGGACGATATCTACAAACGACTGAAAATGATGAATGACGTTGAAGCCATGATCGATGACTGCGGCGACCTGATCAGGCGCCACGGCCTTGACCCGGATGAGGCGCGCGACGTGCTGCTCGCCGATCAGTTGGCGGCAACGCCGCTACAGGGACACGTCATCGAAAAATAGCGCGGGCCTCAACACTTCTGGAGGAACGGATTTGCCAAGAATTATCTTCATCTCTTCTGCCGGGACGCGACGGGAGACGCAGGGATCTGCCGGCTTGTCGGTGATGACCGTAGCAAGGACCAACGACGTGCCGGGCATCGAGGCCGAATGCGCCGGCTCGCTCTCATGCGGCACCTGCCACGTTTATGTAGCGCCGGAATTCCTTTCCGATCTGCCGGCCGCTTCGGAACAGGAAGAAGAGATGTTGGGATTCGTGGCCGCCGAGCGAAGGGCGGGCAGCCGTCTTAGTTGTCAGATCGTGCTGACCGATGAACTCGACGGCTTGACGGTGGAAGTACCGGAAACTCAGGGCTAGAGCCGGATCCGTCCCCAGTGAATCGCCCGGGCTTAAGGAAATCATCGTGACTTCTTGCAAGCCGATTGTCATCGTCGGAGCCGGGCATGCGGGGTTCCAGTTGGCGGCCTCGTTGCGCCAGTGTGGATATGAAGAGCGCATCGCGCTGATCAATAATGAGCCCTATCTTCCCTACCAGCGCCCCCCGCTGTCGAAGGCCTTTCTCAAGGGAAATGGCGACCTTGACGCGATGTTCTTTCGGAGCGAAAGCTTCTTTAGACATCATCGGATCGAGCTGATCGACGATCATGTGGCCGCGATCGACCGCGCAGATCAAAAGGCAGTCCTACGCTCGGGAAGCTCGCTGGCGTACCGTCATCTCGTTCTTGCGACGGGCGCCCGCAATCGCGTGCTGAGGATGCCAAATGCGGACCATGATGGCGTGCGCCATCTGCGGTCCCTGGCGGACGGGGAGGCAATCCGGGAGCGGCTGGACCGGGCGAGGCGCGTGGTCGTCATCGGAGCCGGTTTCGTGGGTCTGGAGTTTGCCGCGACCGCCGCCGCAAAGGGGATCGAGATCGACATTGTCGAGCTGGCGCCGCGAATCATGGCCCGTGTTGTCTCGCCTGCGATTTCCTCTTACTTCCATGCGCGGCACGAAACCGCCGGCTGCCGGATCCACCGCAAGCGCTCCGTGGCTGCGATCGCGGCGAAGAACGGCCGCCTGCAAGGGGTCACGCTCGACGACGACCGATGGCTGGCCGCCGATCTTGTGGTCGTCGGCATTGGCGTCGTTCCCAACGTGGAGCTGGCAACCGCAGCTGGGCTTTCGGCAACAAATGGCATCGATGTGGATCAGCATTTCGCCACCATCGATCCCCACATTTCCGCGATCGGCGACTGCGCGCTGTTTTCGAGCCCTCGGTACAAGGCACCTCTGCGCCTTGAATCGGTATCGAATGCGACGGACCAAGCCAAATGCCTGGCTGCCCGGCTGACGGGACACATGAGGCCCTTTAACGGCGTGCCGTGGTTCTGGAGCGATCAGGGCGACGACAAGTTGCAGATCGTGGGTCTTGTTGACGGCCATCGGGAAACAATCGTCCGGGGCGAGCCCGAGCGGAATTCCTTCTCCGTGTTTTGCTACGATGGCGGGCGTCTGCTCGGCGTTGAGTCCGTCAACCGCGCTGCCGACCATATGGCGGCGCGCCGCCTTGTTGCAGAAGGCGCCACGGTTCATCCGGACCAGGCCGCGGATTTATCGTTCGATCTCAATACTTTAAGGCAAGATCCAGGCCAGCCGGGATGAGCCCGACCGCGAGCGCCGTCTTCAGGGTGGCGGCCGCCGCCACGGGCACCTGCCCGGAGCCGTGCCGGATCTGGCTGCAGATCTGGAGCGGCAGGGTCGACGGGCCCGGACCGGCGCGGACCAGGGTGGCGTTGACCTCGCCGGCCGAGACCCGAAGGCGAACGCCGCCCCCGTCCCGATGCCGGGCTGGACCCTCGGCGGCGCGACCTTCAGGAACGCCCGGAGCGGGAAGGCGCCGTGGATCACCGCCGCCGCATCGAGGCGCGCATCGAAAAGCCGGTGTCGATCCGTTTCCGCGGCGCGCGGATCCACAAATGCGGACCACTTCCCGGCGCGGTTCCATCCCCGCGCTTTCGTCCTCAACCGCCTGCGCGTCGAGGGCAGCGTCGGGCCGCAGACCCTGAGCGGGCTCGAGGAGCGGGGCCACGATCTGGACGTCGCCCCGCCCTGGATCGAGGGCGTCCTGCGCGCCGCCGAGCGCGACCTTGAAACCGGCATCCTGGAGCCGGGGTCGGACCCGCGCGGCACCCGCTCGGAGGGTGTTGCCCGCTTACGCCCTCGCCTATCGAGCGCGGGCCGCCGGCAGCGGGCCGAAAGTCCCGTCCGCCGCCGGCGCCCGGAGGCGCCGCGTCAGTTCAGCTTGATGCCCGCCTTGGCGATGATGGCGGACCACTTCGCCGATTCCGCCGCCAGGAACGCCCTGAACTGCGCCGGCGTCGAGCTCTCGGGCTCGACGCCGATGTCGATCAGGCGCTTCTGCACGGCGGGGTCGGCCATGGTGGCGACGATCTCGCGGTTCAGGCGCTCGATCACCGGCTGCGGCGTGCCGGCCGGGGCGGCGATGCCGAACCAAGCATAGGATTCGTAGTCGTTCACCCCCTGCTCGGCCATGGTCGGCACGTCGGGAAGCGCCTTGCTGCGGGTCTTGGTGGTGACCGCGAGCGCGCGCACCTGGCCGACGGCGAGCTGCGAGGACACGTTGGGAATGAGCTGGAAGCTCACCGGCACCTCGCCCGAGACGAGGTCGATCGCCAGCTGGCTGCCGGACGGGTAGGGAACGTGCTGCATCTGCGTCCCGGCGACGATGTCGAAATAGGCCGCCGCCAGATGCTGGGACGATCCGAGCCCGACCGAGGAATAGTTGATCTGCCCGGGCTTCGGCCGCACGAAGGTGATGAACTCCTGGACCGTCTTCACCGGAATCTTCTCCGGGTTCACCACCAGCACGTTGACCAGCTTCGCCACCAGGGAGATGGGCTCGAAGTCCTTTTCCGGATCGTAGGGAAGTCCGCCCAAAGAGCGATTGATCACGAACGGCCCCGGCGCCGCGAACACCAGCGTGTAGCCGTCGGGCGCCGCTTTCGCGGCCGCCGCCGTGCCGGTGTTGCCGCCGGCGCCCGGGCGGTTCTCCACGACGACGCGCTGGCCGAGCCGCGCGCCGAGCCCGTCCGCCACGATGCGCGCGATGGAATCGCTCGCGCTGCCGGAACCGAACGGCATGATGAGCTTCACCGCACGGTCGGGATAGGACTGCGCGCGCGCCGGCAGGGCGCCGGCGAGCGCCGCGACGGCGAAAAGTGCAGGCATCAGGCTGCGGACGGAATGGCGCATCACCCCCCCAATTTGATTCTTGAACATGGCTTGCTTTCCACGATCGGGGGCATCGCCGTCGCACGGCGCTCACACGTTGGCTGGCGAACGGACTGAGGCCATGCCCCCCTTACCGAGCGGCATGATCCACGCTTTGCCGGCGCGGTTCAATGCGCGGGATGATCGGCCACGGCCGAACGTCGCGACGGGCGTTCGGGCCTTTCGGCTTGGCGATTTCGCCTTCCGGGTTTTGAGCCGCCCGTGGCTGCCGCAGGCCCTGCCGCCGGTATGCATGCAAGGGACCCGTCGGCGGCGACCCTGGCCATCTGGCGGAATTCGAAATCGGCATCGTCCTCTGCCACCAGCGCCGTCGCCCGCTCCGGGCAAGGCCGGGCTCGATCAGGCTGAGCGCCAGCGGAGCGTTGGTCCGCGGGCAGTGGGCGACGATGGCATGGGTCAGGGAGGCTCCCGAGGTCGCGCGGGGGGGCGGCGCCGCCTCAGGCGGTAACCTGGACCTCCACCGTCATGTCGCGGAACGCGCCGCCCTCGCCCACGAAGCTGCCCTGCACCGGGTTCGCCTGGCGGATGTCGCGCACCACCGCCACCGGGATCAGGTTGAAGCCGCCCATGCTGCGGTTGGTCGGATCGAACGGGATCCAGCCCGCCCCCGGCACGAACACTTCCGCCCAGGCATGGGTCGAGCCCCCGCCCGCGGCGCCGGTGCGGGTGCCGTCGGGATTGTAGAGATAGCCCGACACGATGCGCGCGCCGAAGCCGAGGCTGCGGACCGCTTCCACGAACAGGACGGCGAAATCCCGGCACGAGCCCCAGCCGCGGTCGAGGGTTTGCACCGGCGACTGCGTGCCCTCCTCGTCCCGGCTCTGATAGGAGATCTGCTGGGACACGCCGGCGCTCAGATCCTTGAGCAGCGACAGCGTGTCGGTGGGGTTGCCCCGCACGAAGCGCTGCGCCCAGGTCCGCAGCTGGCCCGCGGCATCGGGGAATTGCGGTGTGCCGAGGGCGCCGAGATCGGTCCATTCGGCGTCGGAATAGCGAAACGGGAAGCCGACGGCGGACCCGGCGATGGCGAACACCGGCCAGGGCAGGGCGTCGAGCTGCAGACGCGTGGTGCTGTCGATCACCAGATGATCGCCCGCGGACGCGAAGGCCGCCGTCGCGACCGCATTGCCGAAGACGTCCTGCGCCCAGGTCACGCTCGCCGCCGGTGCCAGCATGACGTGGTTCGAGATGACCCGCAGGTCCCGGCTCTCCCGCGGGCGCAGCATCAGGCGGTGGGGACTGAACGTCACCGGCCGATGGAAGCGATAGGTGGTGGTGTGGCGGATCTGGAGTGAGATCAAGGGCGCTCCGCTGGGCTGGGGTCTCGGTCGAGGGCGCGGGCGGGCTGCAACGGCAATCCGCGGGCGTCGCAGGACCCTGATCCGGGCGGTTGAAGGGCCGGTCGGATCCCGTGCGCGCGCGGGACGAGCCACCGCAGAGCAGGACCACCCCGGGGACTACTGTCAGCAGAAGCATAACACATGCCAGCGCGGGCGGCAGAATGATCGACCCGCAAAATATTGTTGCGAATTACAGGATTCACGAGCATATTCGCCCAGTCGATCGAAAGCCTGACCACTTGGCTTTGCGCAGAAGTATCTTTTGCGCCCAACCAAAAATTCTCGCCGGGAAATGCGACTTCGACCATCGGCCCTGCGCCGGTGAGCTGGATATAAATTGAAAGGGTTTCCCATGGCTGAGGGAACCGTGAAGTGGTTCAACGCCCAGAAGGGGTTTGGGTTCATCGCCCCCGATGGCGGCGGCAGCGACGCCTTCGTCCATATCAGCGCCGTTGAGCGCGCCGGCCTCGGCGAGCTGCGCGAGGGCCAGAAGGTGAGCTACGAGCTGGTCGCCGACCGCAAGAGCGGGAAGATGTCCGCCGACATGCTCAAGGACCTGAGCTGACCGCATCGGCCGGCATTCCGGGGCTGTCGCGCCCGCCGGCCCCGCGCATCGCTTCCACAAGGCGAAGCGCGCCTGCGCCGGCAATTCCCACGGCGATGCGCCGGCCCCGCGCCCGGCGGGATGCCGGGATGGTTTGAAGCCCCTGCGGCTGCGGGCGTTGTTCGTTTCGCCCGCAGGACCAACCGACACGACCCATAGGAGGCGGCCATGGCCAAAGGACAGGTTCGCGGCAATCGCGAAGCCAAGAAACCCAAGAAAGTCAAAGTGCCCGAGGCCGCGCCCGCATTCGCGAAGGGAACGCCCGTGTCCTTAGGGTCGCCCAAGAAGAAGAATTGAGCGCCGCCGTCGCGGGCGAGCGAAGCCGTGAAACCCGGGTCACGGTCGATCCCCCGTTCCGGCGGAGCACCACCGATGGCGCCCTGTGGCGCGCCGGGGGAGAACGCCGACCCCTGCGCGACCGCGACCACGCCTGAATCAGAGCCCATCGCGGGCCGCGCTGCCAGCGCCTGAATGCCAGATCATCCCCCCTGAGAGAACCGTGATCGGTTCGAGCCGGAACACCGATGCCCCCACCCAATTGGGTGATGCGGCCGCACCGCGGCCATGCGCAAGTGGGCACTGGTGAGTTGTCGGAACGGTTGATGATGGCTGGTGCCCTTTGGCCAAGAGCGCCTTTGTCCGCGGCGGGCACCGCTCCCGCCGCGCGGAGCGGCGCATGACGCGGCGCGCCGGGAGCGGCGGCGAAAGCGGGCTGGGCCCGCAGCGGCTCGGCCTGCGCGACCTTTACCCGCTCATCGCCGGCATCGGCCTGTTTTCGGTGGCGATCAACATCCTGATGCTGGCCGGGGCGATCTACATGCTCCAGGTCTACGACCGGGCCCTGCCCTCGCGCTCGCTGCCGACGCTGGTGGCGCTCACCGGGCTGGTGATCGCCGCCTATGCGGTACAGGGCGTGATCGACGCCGCGCGCGGGCGGCTTCTGGCGCGCCTCGGCGCCACGGTGGAGGAGCGCCTGGCGCCGGAGCTGTTCGCGGACGGACTGCACCGCACGGCCCGTCTCGGCGCGCCGGGCGAGTTCACCGCCGCCTTGCGCGATCTCGACCAGGTGCGCACTTTCCTCTCCGGCCCAGGCCCCACGGTGCTGTTCGACGCGCCGTTCGTGCCGCTGTTCGTCGGCCTGTGCTTCCTGCTGCATCTCTGGCTCGGCTTCACGGCGCTGGCGGGCGCCCTCACCATCGTCGGCCTCGCGCTCGTCGGCGAGGCGCGCTCGCAGGCCCGCGTGAAGGCCGCGACCGAGGTCGCCGCCCGCCGCGCCGGCTTCATCGAGGGCGCGCGGCGCGGCGCCGAGGCGGCCCATGCCTTGGGCATGGTCGGCAACATGCGCGCGCGCTTCGCTGCGCTCGACCAGGAGAGCCGCGCCGGCAATGAGCGGCTCGCCGTCTCGTCGGTGAACCTCGCGGCATTGTCGCGATCGTTCCGGGCGCTGCTGCAGTCGCTGCTGCTCGGCATCGGCGCCCTTCTGGTGCTGCGCGGCGACGCCACCGGCGGCGTGATGATCGCCGCCTCCATCCTCATGGGCCGGGCGCTCGCGCCGGTGGAATTGGCGGCCGCTTACTGGAAGGGCTACCTCGCCGCCCGCCAGGCCTGGCACCGGCTCGCGCCCCGGCTCGCGGCGCTGCGCGCGCAGCACGCCACGCAGCGCACCGCGCTGCCGGCGCCGGTCGAGCGGCTTGACGTGGAGGGCGTGGCGGTGGGCGCACCGGGGAGCGCACGAGGCGGCGCCCGGCCGATCCTCCAGGGCGTCGCCTTCACCCTGGATGCGGGGCAGGCGCTGGCGCTGGTGGGCAAGTCCGGGGCCGGCAAGACCTGCCTGCTCAAGGTGCTGGCCGGCCTGTGGGAGCCGGCGGCGGGCGCGGTGCGGCTCGACGGCGCGCGCCTCGACCAGTGGGCGCCGGACCGGCTCGGCCGGCATCTCGGCTATCTGCCCCAGGACGTGGCTTTGCTCGACGGCACGGTGGCGGAGAACATCGCCCGCTTCGACGCCGACCGCGACCCGCAGGCGGTGATCGCGGCCGGGCGCGAGGCGGGCGTGCACGACCTCGTCCTGCGCCTGCCGTCGGGCTACGACACGCGGATCGGCGAGGGCGGCATCGCCCTTTCCGCCGGCCAGCGCCAGCGGGTGGCGCTCGCCCGCGCGCTCTATGGCGCGCCGTTCCTCGTCATCCTCGACGAGCCCAACGCCCATCTTGACGCCGAAGGCGAGGCGGCGCTGCTGGCGGCGATCGAGCGGGTGAAGGCGCGCGGCGCCATCGTCGTGGTCGCCGCCCACCGGGCCAGCGTGATCCGCGCGGCGAGCCATGTGGCGACCATCCGCGACGGGCGCCTCGCCGCCTTCGGCCCGCGCGACGAGATCCTCGCCCGGCTGGGCGCCGCCGGCGATGGCGAGGCCGCCTCGCCCACCCTCGTGCCGCTGGCGGGAGGCCGGCCGTGAGCGCGGCGCAGGGGCCGGGCGCGTCCGGCCCGCTCCAGCGGGCGCGCCGCGACCTCGCCGTCGGCGGCGCCGTGGTGGCGCTCTTTCTCGTGGCTGGCGGCGCCTGGGCGGCGCTGGCGCCCTTGTCCGGCGCGGTGATCGCCGGCGGCGCCCTGACCTTGCAGGGCTCCGTCAAGTCCATCGAGCCGCCCATCGGCGGCACGGTCGCCGAGATCGCCGTGGCGGAGGGCGGCGGCGTGAAGGCCGGCGACCTGCTGCTGCGCTTCGACGACACTCTCGCCAAAGCCAGCCTCGCCATCGTCACCCAGCAGATCGACGAACTGCTGGCGCGCATCGCCCGGCTCAAGGTGGAGGCGGGCCTCGCCGCCGCCATGGCCGCGCAGGCGGACCTGCCGCCCGAGCATCAGCCGAGCCCGGTTCTCGCCTCGGTCTGGACGGGCGAGCGCAGCCTGCTGAGGGCACGGGAGGAGATGCGGGAGGGGCAGAAGTCGCAGCTGTCCGAGCAGATCAACCAGCTGCACGAGCAGGTGAAGGGGCTGGAGCTGCAATCGGACGCCAAGGAGAAGGAGATCGCCCTCGTCCATGTGGAGCTCGCCTCCATGGAGGAGCTGGCGGACAAGAAGCTGGTCTCCATCGCCCGCGCCACCGCGGTGCGCCGCGAGGCCGCCCGCATCGAGGGCGAGCTGGGCCAGCTGCGCGCCTCCGGCGCCGCCGCGCGCGGCCGCATGGCCGAGATCCGCCTGCAGATCCTCGCCATCGACCAGAAGATGCGGGGCGACGCGCTGGGCGAGCTGCGCGAGGCGGAGGGCAAGCTGTCGGAGCTTCTGGAGCGCCGCGTCGCCGCGCTCGACCAGCTCGCGCGCCTCGACGTGCGCGCGCCCAGCGCCGGCACCGTGCACGAGCTCGCCGTGCACACGCTGAAGAGCTACGTGGCGGCGGGCGACACGGTGATGAAGATCGTGCCGCGCGACGATTTGCTCGTCGTCACCGCCCAGGTGGAGCCGACCGACATCGACCAGGTGCGCGCCGGCCAGCCGGCGCGCCTGCGCTTCAGCGCCTTCCAGCAGGAGACGACGCCGGAGATCGACGGCACGGTGACGCGCGTCTCCGCCGACGTGACGCGCGACCAGCGCACCGGCGCGAGTTTCTATGTGGTGGAGATCGTGCCTGACGCCGCGGCGTTGGCGAGCCTCGGCGGGCTCGACCTGGTGGCCGGCATGCCGGTGGAGGCGCACCTCGCCACCCACGAGCGCACGCCTTTGTCCTATCTCCTGAAGCCGCTGGCCGACCAGCTGCGCCGCACCTTCCGCGCCGGATAGGACCGGGCGGGGTGGCGCCCCGTCCCGGTGCCGGCTTAGGAAGGACCGCGTGGAAAGGACGGCGGCCCGCCCCCGCGCCTCAGAGGATGATCAGGTCGGTGGCCGTCGTGCCGCCATAAGCGAGGTAGAGCGTGTCCCCCACATTCGGCCCGTCGAGCTGGGTGTGCTGCACCACCGCCCCGGCCCCGGCGCCGTCCGCGTCGTACATGACATAGGCGCCCGCCGTGCCGGCGTCGCCGTCGGCATCCTCGAACCACACGAAGTCCGAGAGGTCGTCGCCGGCGACGAAGCTCGAGGCCGAGACCAGCGCGCCGATGTCGAGGATGTCGTCGCCGGCGTCGGGCTGGCCCCCCGCGTCGAAAAAGGTGATCCGCGCCCCGGCCTGCGTGGCGAGCACGAACGTGTCCGCCCCCGCCCCGCCCGTGAGCACATCCGCGCCCCCGCCGCCGCTGATGATTTCGCTCGCGGCGGTGCCGACCAGGGCATTGGCGGTCTCGTCGCCATAGATTCCGGTGGAGTCGCGGATGATCTCGACGGAGCCGTTGGTGAAGATGGACTGGCGCTCGTATTCCGTCAGGCCGAGGCCGGAGGCGACCAGGGTGTCGATGCCGGTGCCGCCGCGCACGAAGCGCGCGGTGTCGGCATCGTCCACGATGAAGGTGGTGCCCGTGGCGTTGATGCTCTGGATTGGGACATAGCTGAAGACAGAGCTCATTTCGACGCCCCTCAGATCGAGCTCCGCATCCGGCGTGCTGAGAGTGCCACCGTCATAGCTTTCTATGAATGTGACATCGGTCAGCACGTCACTGTCGACGATCACGGTCCCGCTTTGGATCCCCAGGGTCTCTATGCCCTCGATCTGCATGCCGCGCAGGTCGTAGGTCACCGCGTCCCCGCGCAGATAGAGGGTGTCCGACCCCGTGCCGCCGTGGAGTTCATCGTTGAGGGTGAGATCGGCCGGTGTCGTCGTATAGAACGAGTTTCCGCCGTTGCCGCCGAAGATTTTCTCAGCGCCGGTCGAAAGATAGAAGGACGTGAAGTGGGCGCCGCCGGTTACGGTGAGATCGACGCCGTCGCGCAGGATAAGAATGGAATAGGAACTATCGAAGTCATTGACGAGTTGCACCTCCTCGAAGCCGCTGAATTCGGCGAGCGTCGAAAGATCGAACGTGCCTCTGCCGGCGAGCACCAGCGTGTCGTGCCCCTCGCCGGCGGCGAGCGCATCGCCGGGACTGAGCGTCTCGGCCGTGCCGTAGACGGTTTGGTTGGCGACGTAGGCGGTGACCACATCGGAGGCTGTCGTCAGCGTGGAGCTCCATGGCGCCGGCGTCGACTGCACATACGTTCCGCTGCTGTCCTGGATGGTCTCGATGGAGGTGGTGGCGAAGATCAGCGCCCGCTGCTCGTCCGTGTAGGTGAAGCCGTCGGCGACCAGAGTGTCGTTACCCGGCCCGCCCTGGATAAGGAAGCTGTTCGCCGGGCGGTCGATGGTGAAGACCGTGCCCGAGGTATTGTCGCTGGTGACGGCCACTCCGGAGAGGGTTTTCCCGGAAAGGTCGAGGCTGTCGGCGCCGGTGACAAGGAGACTGCCGGTCGATCCGTATACTTGTCGGAAGTCGGCGAGCGCATCGTCATCGACGCGCGCGGTGGTCGATGACTGGATATACAGGACTTCAATGTTGCGAAGGTCAGGCGGCGTCAGGTCGAAAGTACCCCCGCCGGACAGCTGCAAGGAATCGCTTCCTCCTGCCCCGTCCAAGACATCGCCATCGGAGAGCTCCGCCACGCGATCCGCTTCGAAATACTCCGAGTCCGCACCGCCGCTGATGTTTTCCCGGCCGGTGGAGAGATAAAATGAGTTGCCCCAACTGGTGCTGGTGCTGACGACACGAAGGTCTGTTCCATCGCGCAGCCGGAGGCCGCCCCAAAAGCCGCCAAGCCGAACCTCCTCGAAGCCGGAGAAGGTCGTCGGCGTCGAGAGATCCAGAGTGTCCAAACTCGCACTGACGAACAGAATATCGTACCCGTCTCCGCCCGAAAGCCGGTCTTCGGGATTGAGGGTATTGTAGTTTGCAAACACCTGCTCATCCGCCGCCGTGCCCTCGAACACGTCCGGCCCAGTGGTGAGCACGGTCTCCGGCCGGTCCAGCACGTCGATGGTGATAGTCTCTTCGGTGTAGGCCCCCTTGGAATCGGTTGCGCGCACGGTGACGGAGCGCGTCGCCGACACCTCATAGTCCAACCCCGCCTGACCCACGCGAAGCTCGTTGCCGGAGATGGTGAACAGGGCGCCGTCGAGTTCCGGGACGATGGAATAGGTCAGCGTGTCGGTGCTGTCCGGATCGCTCGCGCTGAGCGTCCCGATTGTGGCCCCGGCGAGGTTCTCTGCGATCTGGTCGTTGGAGAGCGCGAGTTGCGTCGGCGCGTCGTTTACCGGCGTGACGTCGACCGCCACGGTGGCCGTGTCGGTCCCGCCCTTACCGTCCGAGACGGTGTAGGTGAACGAGGCCGGGCCGCTGTAATCGGCGTCGGGCGTGAAGCTGAAGGTGCCGCCGGAATAGACCAGCGTCCCGCCGCTGGCCCCGCCGAAGCCGGTGACGCTCAGCGTGTCGCCGTCCACGTCGGCGTCGTTGGCGAGAAGCTGCGCAGCGGTGAGGACCAGGGGCGTATCCTCCGCCGTGGTGGCGGCGTCGTCGCCGGCTACCGGCGCGTCGTTCACCGGCACCACATAGATCGATACGGTCTCGGTGTCCGTGCCGCCGTGGCCATCGGCGATGGTGTAGGTGAAGGAGGCATCCCCGTTGAAGTCCGCGTCCGGCGTGAAGGTGATCGCGCCATCCTCCAGCGCCACCGTCCCGCCGATCGCGTCGCCGACGCCGGCCAAAGTCAGCGCATCGCCGTCAAGGTCGATGTCATTCCCGAGCCGATTCTCGACGTCCAGCACCAGCGGAAAGTCCTCAACAAGAAAGTGGGTGCCGGTCGCGAATGCTTCCGGCGCCGTGTTCACGCGGTTGACCGCGACCACGACATCCACCGCAACTGTGCCGCCGTGCCCGTCGTCCACCGTCACGGTGAAGGTCTCGGAGAGGCTCTCACCCCGCGGCAAGTCCGCGATGAGGGCGGGGTCGACGCTGTAGGACCAGTCCACCCGGTCCGGCCCGTCCGCCACCGGCACCACCACGGCCTGAAGGGTGCCGAGCGCACCGGCAGCGGGCACGATGCTCACCGTGTGGGTGTCGGTGGCGTCGGCATCCGAGAAGGTGAAAGAGCCGGTCCGCGTGAGCGGCACAGGGGTGGGGGCGGAGACACGCGTTACCGCGCCGGTGGCGATATCCTTCAGAAAAATATCCCCAGCACCGTTGAAGTCGTCCGGCACCAGGTTGCCGGCCTCCGACGAAATCAGCACCTGCGTGCCGTCGGGCGTGAAGCCGAGATAGTAGCTGCTACCATCGCCCGGCGTGCCGTCGGAGGCGGAGGAGAGCAGCGTCACCGTTCCCGTTGCCAGGTCCTTCGCGAAGACGTCCATGGCGTCGTTCGTGTCCCCCGCCACGAGATTGCTGGCGTAGGACCAAAACACAACCTTGGTTCCATCGGGCGAGAAAGCGAATGAGCCGCTATAGTCATTGCCCAGCGTGCCGTCCGATGCGGAGGAGATCAGCGTCAGCTCGCCGGTGGCCAGATCCTTCAGGAAGATGTCGGTGGCGCCGTTGGTGTCGTCCGGAACAAGGTTGCTGGCCTCGGACATGAACAGCACTTTGGTGCCGTCCGGGGAGAAGGTGAATGAGTTGCTATACCCGATCCCCGGCGTGCCGTTGGATGCCGACGCGACCATCGTCACTGCGCCTGTGGCGAGGTCCTTCACGAATTCGTCGGCATTGCCATTGGTGTCGCCGGCCACAAGGTTGCTCGCTTGGGATAAGAACATCACCTTGGTGCCGTCGGGCGACACGGTGTAGTAGGACGTGTAGCCGTTCCCCGCAGTGCCATCCGCAGCCGAGGACAGCATCCTCGTCTCTCCGGTGACGAGATCTTTCACGAAGAGGTCTCGGGTGTTGTTGGTGTCATCCGGCACCAGATTGCTGGCCTCGGAAATGAAGAATACTTTCGTCGCGTCCGCAGAAAAGTCGAAGTGGGTGTCGCTGGACGCATTTCCCGGCACACCGTCAGACGCAGACGAGACCAGTGTCACCGCCCCTGTGGAGAGGTCCTTCACGAAGACGTCCATGGCGTCGTTCGTGTCCCCCGCCACGAGATTGCTGGAGCGGGATTCGAACACGACCTTGGTCTCGTCGGCCGACAGCTTTGCGTCGTAGCTCTCCCCGTTGCCGGGCGTGCCGTCGGCCGCTGAGGACACCATCGTCACCTCGCCGGTGGCGAGATCCTTCACGAAGACGTCGACGGAGCCGTTGGTGTCGCCCGCCACCAGATTGCTTGCGTACGACAGGAACAACACCTTCGTGCCGTCGTCCGTCAGCGCACGCCAGTAGCTGGAGTCGTTGCCGGGCGTGCCGTCGGCCGCCGCCGAGACCAACGTCGTCTCCCCCGTAGACAAGTCCTTCAGAAAGATGTCTCGTCGGCCGTTGGTGTCGTTCGCCACGAGATTTGTGGCCTCGGCTTCGAACAGCATCTTCGAACTTCCAGGAAGGTAAGTATAATTTGCATTATAGCGATCGTATTCAAAGTTCCCGGACGTCCCGTCGGACGCCGAAATGAGCAGCGTCACAGCGCCTGTGGCGAGGTCCGTGACATAGAAGTCATCCTCGCCATTGGTATCGCCCGGCGTGAGTTGGTCCCGACTCACGAACGTGACCTTTGAGCCATCCGGCGAGAAGGTGAGTTCCGAAGTGCTTCCTCCACCCGCCATCCCGTCCGACGCGATGGAGACGAGCGTCACCTCGCCGGTGACGAGGTCCTTCACGAAGACATCCTCGCGGCCGTTGGTGTCGTTCGCGGCGAGATTGCTCGCCGTCGAAGCGAAGGCGACCTTGGTGCCGTCCGGCGAGAGGACGGCATAGCCGCCGCTTTCCCGATTGGCCTGCCCCAGCGCTCCCACGTCCAGTGCCGCCGGCGTGGGCGCTTCGACGAGGCGCGGCGCGCTGTTCTCCGCCACGTCCGTCACCGTGATGGCGACCGCCTTGCTGGTGGTGGCTGTGCCGTCGTGCGCCTCGACGACGATGTCGTAGACATTGTCGCCGCCCGCATCCGCCGGGGCCTCGAAGTCGGGCGCCGCCTTGAAGGCGACCTTGCCGTCCGCATCCACCGTGAACAGGTCCGCGTCCGCGCCCGAGAGGGAGAAGGTGAGCGCATCGCCCTCCACGTCGCTGGCCGCGCTCTGATAGGCGGTGCCGGTGCCGTTCTCCGCGAACGTCGCCGCGGCTTCGGATGTGATGACCGGCGCGTCGTTCACCGGCGTGACGGTCACCGCCACGGTGGCCGTGTCGGTCCCGCCCTTGCCGTCCGAGACGGTGTAGGTGAACGAGGCCGGGCCGCTGTAATCGGCATCGGGCGTGAAGGTGAAGGTGCCGCCGGAATAGACCAGCGTCCCGCCGCTGGCGCCGCCGAAGCCGGTGACGCTCAGCGTGTTGCCGTCGAGGTCTGCGTCGTTGGCAAGAAGCTGCGCGGCGGTGAGGACCAGCGGCGTGTCCTCCGCGGTGGTCGCCGTGTCGCCCGTGGCCACCGGAGCGTCGTTCACCGGCGTCACGGTCACCGCCACAGTGGCCGTATCCGCCCCGCCCTTGCCGTCCGAGACGGTGTAGGTGAAGGAGGCCGGGCCACTGTAATCGGCATCGGGCGTGAAGGTGAAGGTGCCGCCGGAATAGACCAGCGTCCCGCCGCTGGCGCCGCCGAAGCCGGTGACGCTCAGCGTGTCACCGTCGAGGTCGCCGTCATTGGCGAGAAGCTCCGCCGCCGGAATCACCAGCGGCGTGTCCTCCGCCATGGTCCGCACATCGTCCGCCGCCGCCGGCGCGCGGTTGGGCTGCGCCACGGAGAGGCCGACGGAGGCGCGGCCGACGTCGCCCTCCTTGTCGGTCAGCGTGAAGGTGAGCGTGCGCGCGCCCTCGGGCGGCGCGGCATCGGACGTGCTGTGCGCCACCTGCTCCATCAGCTGCGTCATCTGCGCGTCGGAGATCTTGGCGGCGGCCTTGAACTTGATGGTGAGGTCGGCGCCGTCCTGCCCGCTTGAGGTGACGTTGGCGACGTGGGCCGTGCCCAGATACACCTTCGTGCCCTGGATGCGGAACGGCCCCTCCGCCAGGGTCAGGTCGTCGCCCGCCGTCGCCCCGTCGAGGTGCACGCTCAAGGACCCGCGCGAAAAGCCAGTGCCGTCCGGATTGCGCGCCGTCACGTCGCCGTCCACCACCCGCGCGGTCAGCGCCTCCTGCGGCGTGCGGACCACATGGGCATCGAGGTCGCTCACCACCGGCGCATCGCGGTCGGCGGCGATCTTCAAGTTGATCCGGCCGGCGCCCGCGGTGTTCTCCGCATCCACCGCCTGGAACGTGACGGCGCGCGCGGCGCTGCCGGGCGCGTCGGCGCTGGAGGCATAGCTCACCGCGCGGGCGAGCGCGCTCGCCGCCTGGTTGCTCACCGGCCCGCTGTCGAAGGCGACGGTGAGGGCGCTGCCGCCTGCCCCGTCCGAGGTCACGGTGCCGATGCGCGCGCCCTGGTAATAGACCGCATCGCCCGAAACGGTGATGCCGCCGGTCTCGGCGATGGAGAAGCTGTCGGCGGCCGTGGCGCCGGCGATGGAGACGGTGAGGCGGCCGCCGCCGAAGCCGGTGCCGTCGGCATTGGTGAGGGTGACGTTCGGATCGAGCTGCACCGGCCCGGCATTGGCCGCGGCCTCGCGCACGGTCTTCGAGGCGTCGAGCGCGCCGAAGGCCGGCGTCTTCGCGCGGGCGCCGAGGCCCGGGAAGCGGAAGGGAAAAAGCGCCATGACGAACTCCAGGGTCCACGCAGCCATCGGCCAACCGCCCCCGAAGGGACATCTTCGAAGGCGCATCTCGGTCGATGGACGCTGGCACGGCGCGGGCGGGAGCACATCACCCAATTGGGTGGCCTTCGCCATAACGCAAAACACCCGCAGAACAGGCCCCGGCGTCCACAGACCATGATCAATGCCTGGAAGACCCAGGCCGTCGAGGGGATGGCGACGGCGCCGAGCGGATGCCCGCTATCGGTTTTCCCCCGCCCGGTCGTAGGCCAGAATGGCGTTGAGCAGCACTTGGGCGCCGGCGGCGCATTCGGTGGCGGTGGTGCTCTCGGCCTCATTGTGGCTCAGACCGCCCGCGCTCGGCACGAAGATCATGCTCGTGGGAGCGATGCGCGCGATGTAAGCCGCGTCATGGCCGGCACCGGAAACCATGTCGCGCATCGGCAGCCCGGCGGCGGCCACACCCGAGCGGACGGCGGCGATGCAGTCGGCATCGAAACGGACCGCAGGCGAATCCCAGATTTTGACGGACAGAACCTCAAGGCCAGCGTCATTCGCAAGAGACCGCGTCGCGGCCTGAAGGCGCGCCTCCATGGCCTCCAGAATGGCATCGTCCGGGTGGCGCAGGTCCACCGTGAGGCGGACGGCGCCGGGGATCACGTTCGGCGAGTTCGGGGTCACCTCCAAGGACCCGACCGTGCCCACCGCCTCCGGCCCATATGCCAGGGCGATGGCATGCACCTCGGTCACGAGGCGCGCCGCTGCGAGCAGGGCATCGGCGCGAAGGCCCATGGGCGTCGAACCGCTGTGGGCCTCCCGGCCGGTCACCGCGACGTCGTACCATCGCATGCCCTGGACTCCCGTGACCACGCCCACGGTCCGGCCCTCAGCCTCTAGGACCGGCCCCTGCTCGATGTGCAGCTCGAACATGGCGCCGAAGCGAACCGAGCCGGCCGGCGCCGTGCCGCGATAGCCGATGGCGGCGATGGCGTCGCCAAAGCAGACGCCCTGCCGGTCCTGCCGTGCGTCGGCATAAGCACGGTCGAACACGCCCGCATGGACGCCGGATCCCAGCATGGCCGGCGAGAAGCGCGCCCCCTCTTCGTTGGTCCAGTTCACCAGCATGAGCGGCGCATTGGTGTCGAAGCCCGCCTCGTCCAGCGTGCGCAACACCTCCAGGCCGGCGAGCACGCCCAGGACGCCGTCGAACTTGCCCCCGGTGGGCTGGGTGTCGAGATGGCTGCCGAAGGCGATGGGCGCGAGGTCTTCCCGGCGGCCCGGCCTGAATGCGAACATGTTGCCCACCTCGTCCACCGTCACCGTGCAGCCGAGCGCGGTGCAGGCGTCACGCAGCCAGTCGCGCACCTCGCGGTCGGCGGCGCTCAGGGCCAGCCGGCAAATTCCGCCCTTGGGCGTTCCGCCCATGCGGGCGGTTTCCATCAGGCTCTCCCAGAGCCGCCGGGGATTGATGGCCAGATTGGCCCCGCCGCTCTGCGCCGCCTCGCCCATAGCATCACGCATCGGTCCCGCTCCCGGTCTCGCTCACGCCTCGGCGGCGCACTCGCGCAGGCTGGCCTCGATGATGTCGAGCGCCTCGCCGAACACCGCGTCGGGAATGGTCAGCGGCGCCAGGAAGCGGATCACGTTGCCGTAGACGCCGCACGACAGCAGGATGAGCCCCTTGGCGAGCGCGCGCTGGCGCACCGCATTGGTGAAATCGGCCGCCGGGGTGCCCGCGCCCGGATGGGTGAACTCCACCGCGTTCATGAAGCCCGGCCCCCGGATATCGGCGATCTGCGGCACGGCGCCGGCGAGCGAATGCAGCCGCTGCTTGAGGCGCGCCCCCAGCGCCTCGGCCCGTGCGCACAGGTCCTCCTCGGCGATCACGTCCAGCACCGCATGGGCCGCCGCCACCGCCAGCGGATTGCCGCCATAGGTGCCGCCGAGCCCGCCGGTGCCGGGGGCGTCCATCAGCTCTGCCCGACCGGTGACCGCGGCGATGGGAAAGCCGCCGCCCAGCCCCTTGGCCATGGTGGTGAGATCGGCCGTGACGCCGGTGCGCTCCATGGCGAACAGGCGCCCGGTGCGGGCGAAACCGGTCTGCACCTCGTCGGCGACCAGCACGATGCCGTGGCGGTCGGCGATCGCCCGCAGCTCCCTCAGGAACGCGGCCGGCGCTTCGTAGAACCCGCCCTCCCCCTGCACCGGCTCGACGATGAAGGCGGCGACGCGCGCCGGGTCCACGTCGGCCTTGAACAGCCGGTCGAGCGCGGCGAGCGCGTCCTCTTCCGTCACGCCGTGCAGCGCCACCGGGAAGGGCAGATGGTAGACCTCCGGCATCATGGGCCCGAAGCCGGTCTTGTAGGGCGCCACCTTGCCGGTCATGGACATGCCCATGAAGGTGCGGCCGTGGAAGCCGCCGGCGAAGGCGATCACCGCGGCGCGCCCGGTGGCGGCGCGGGCGATCTTCACCGCATTCTCGGTGGCCTCCGCGCCGGTGGTCACGAACACCGTCTTCTTGGCGAAGTCGCCCGGCACCGCCGCGTTCAGCCGCTCGGCGAGGTGCACGTAGGTCTCGTAGGGCACCACCTGGTGGCAGGTGTGGGTGAAGCGATCGAGCTGCTCGCGCACCGCGGCGAGCACCTTCGGGTGGCGGTGGCCGGTGTTCACCACGGCGATGCCGGCGGCGAAATCGATGTAGCGCCGGCCCTCCGCGTCCCAGATCTCGGCATTCTCGGCGCGGACGGCGTAGATCTCGGTGGTGACCCCGACCGCGCGCGAGACCGCCTGCCGCCTGCGCGCCTCAAGCTCTGCATTCCCCATGACCGCCTCCCCTCGCCAGTCCTGATGCGCGCCGCGCACATCGATGCGTCCTATCAATTCGCCACTTTCCGGCAATCGTGTGTACGGTCGCGGGGCATCCCGGCGTCAGGCATGGCGCGCTCACGACGGCGCCTTTGCCTGAACAGAGCCGATTGGCTCGGCGCCGACCTGCCCCGCTTCGGCCTGAGCCGCGCCGATAAGCCGGCGATGGGCATCGAGGAACGAACGGGCGGCGATCGATATCTGACGGTCGGTGCGGTGCATGGCGGCGAGCGTCAGGCCCATGGCGGGTGCGAACGGGCGTATGGTCAGGCCGAGCGGCTTCAGGTGGCGCGCCGTGACCTCGTCGACCAGGCCGAAGCCGAGGCCGAAGGACACCAGCGAGCATACCGTGGCAAAACTCTCTGCCCGGATCGTGGTGCGCAGGCGCACGCCAGCGGCGGCAAAGGCCGCCTCCACCTTTGCCGCGATCGGGTTGTCGCGCGGCGGCGCCACATGGGCCATCCCGCCCAACAGGCCGGGATCCAGCACCGCGCGCTCCGCCAGCGGATGGGATTGCGGCAACACGCAGACGCAGGGCACCGTGTGCTCCTCGCTCTCCAGCAGCGGATGGGAGGCCGGCGCATCGAGCATCCAGATGTCGGTCGTTTCTTCCAGGAGCGAGGCGCTCACGTCCGGGCTGCTGAACGGAATGATCTGGATTTCGATGCCCGGGTGGGCGCGCGCGAAGGAGGTGACGAGTTCCGGCAGGTAGCCGCTGCCCAGCCAGGAGCAGGCCGCCACGCGCAGCGCGCCGCGGCGCCGGTTGCGGATATCGACCGCGACGCGCTTCACCCGCTCGATCCCGAGCAGGGCGCTTTGCGCCTCGGCGTCGAAGGCCATGCCGTCCGGGGTCGGCACCAGGGCGGAGCCGCGGCGGAAGAACAGCTTGAAGCCGACCTCGCGCTCAAGAGCGGCGATCATGGCGCTTATGGCGGGCTGGGAGGTGTTCATCGCCTCGGCAGCCCGCGTCATGGTCCCGGTGGCGATCACGGTCCGAAAAGCCTGCAGCTGGCGCAGGCTCAGCGCCGGCGAATGCTCCGCCGCCCTCACGGCGCGTGCGCCTCGGCGCGCAAATACTGCAGCATCAGACGGAAGGCCCGCGTCTCGGGCGCCGTCTTGTTGTAGGCCAGGAAATAGTCCGAGCGGTAGGAGAACAGGTCCGGGCGGATCACCCGCATCTGCCCCCGCTCGATCCAGCGTCGCGCATAGACCGAGGACAGGAAGCCGAGATAGCTGCCCGAGAGGATGAGATAAGCGAGGCCTTCGATGCTCGGCGAACTGGCGGTGAAGCGGAAGCGCCGATGCAGCGGCTGCATCTGCTCCAGCGTGACATAGCCGCGCTGGGCATGCTCGGCGGCGGTGACGTGCTCGGGCGTGATCTCGGCATCGTCGACGTCGAACAACGGATGGTCGCGGCCGCAGCACAGATCCATCTGCGCCGAGAACATGGGCTCGTAGAGGAAGCGGGTGAGCCGGCGGGGGAAGAAGGAGATGGCCATGTGCAGCTGCCCGTCCAGGATCATCTGCTCCAGGTTGTTGGGCGGGGCCACAGTGACGTTTACCTTCACGTCTCGCGCCGAGCGCTTGAAGGCGGCGATAGCGGCGTCCAGGCGGAAGCTCGGATGCTCGACCATGTTGTCGATCACCCCCACATTGATCTCGCCCAGAAGCAGGCCGTTGATGCCGGCAATCCGCGCCCGGTACTCCTCGATATGGGCGAACAGGCTCTTGGCGGCCTCGAACACCTCCGCGCCCTCGGGCGTCAGCTGGAAGCCCGAGCGTCCACGCTTGCAGAGCTTGGCGCCGACGCGGATCTCCAGGTTCGAGATGTGGATCGAGATGGTGGAGGGGCTGACGTTGAGCGCGTTCTGCGCCAGCGCGAAGCCGCCGCAGCGCACCACCGTGACGAACACGGCCAGCAGCTTCAGGTCGACGTCGGAGAGCGGCGGCACCAGGGCGGCGTCGCCCACGGGACGCGGGTCCTGTGCCTCTCGGGCATGATCGAACGGGATTTCGCCGGACATCACAGCCGCTCCGGATCTGGCTGAGGCTTAAGGAAAGCGGGACGCGGCCAGCGCACATGCTCCGCCAGCCGGGCGATGCCCTGCGGGAAGAACCGGGTCGCGAGCACGATCAAGGCGCCGTAGAGCAGCAGGCGGTAGTTGCCCACGTCGCGCAGCGCCTCGGCGCCGCCGACGAGGACCAGCGCGCCCACCACCGGCCCGAGATGGGTGCCGATGCCGCCCACAAGCACCATGGCGATCACCATGATCATCACCTCCAGGCCGGCCACCGAGTGGGGCGTGAGCACCCGCACATAGTGCGCATAGACCGCCCCGCTGAGGCCGACGATGAAGCCGCTCGCGGCGAATGCCAGGAACTTGTAGCGAGCGAGGTTGATGCCGAGGCTCTCGGCCGCCTCCTGGGAGTTGCGCAGCGCCACGAGGGCCAGCCCGACGCGCGAGCGCATCAGTGCCCAGACGCTGGCAAGCGCGGCGAGCATCAGCACCGAGGCAAGGTAGAAGAAGGCGGGCCGGCCCGAGCCGCCGAAGCTCACGCGTCCGAGCACCGGCAAGATGAGGGGATCGAAGGCAGGGATGCCGACGAGACCAAGTTCGCCGCGCGTCACCTCCTTGAGGTTGGAGATCAGGATGCGGATGATCTCGGCGAACGCCAGCGTGACGATGGCGAGATGGGCCACCGAGCGGATGCGCAGCGCCGGCAGCGCAACCAGGAACCCCACGAATGTGCCAAGGCCGGCGCCGAGCCAGGCCGTGAGCCACGGGCTCCAGCCGAAATTCTTCGCCAGCAGCGCCGAAGCATAGGCAGCGATGGCGAACAGGGCATGGTGGCCGAAGGTCTTCAGCCCGGCAAAGCCGGTGACGAGATTCCAGCCGATGGCAAAGGTGGCGAAGATGGCCGTGAGGATGAGGACGTGCAGCACGTAAGGCTGCTGCACCACCAGGGGGATCGAGAGCCAGGCGGCGGCGGCGAGGCCCGCCGCGGCGAGCGTGCGGCCCTTGCGCGGAGCGAACATGCCGTTCATCGGACCAAGCGCTCCATTCCATAGAGGCCCCAGGGCCGGACCCAGATGACGGCGATGAGCACGGCGAAGGCGATCGCCTCGCGCCATTCCGACGAGGTGAGCGCCACGCCCACGGCCTCGACGATCCCGAGCAGCAGTCCGGCGACGACGGCGCCGCGGAAGCTGCCGAGGCCGCCCAGCACCACCACCGCGAACGCTTTCAGTGCCAGCGGCACGCCCATCCAGGGGCTCACCGCATAGATCGGCGCGAGGATCATGCCCGCGAGCGCGGCGAGCGCCGAGCCGAAGGCGAAGGCGAGGATGCTGGTGCGGTCCGCCGGCACACCGAGCACCCGCGCGGCCTCCCGATCCTGGGCGGTCGCCCGCACGGCGCGCCCGAAGCGGGTGAAGGAGAGGATGGCGGCGGTGCCGGCGATGAGCACGGCGGCGGCCGCGACGATGAGCAGGCGCTGGTAAGGGATGTAGAGACCCGCCACCTCCAGCGTGCCGTCGACCATGTAGGGCACCGACTGGAAACGTTCGCCCCAGATGGCGAGCGCCGCGTTCTGCATGGCGATGGAGATGCCGAGCGTGGCGGCGATGGTGCTGAAGTCCCAGCCCGGGCGCGCGAGGAGCGGCTGCACCACGCCCGCGGCGGTGACCGCCGCGAACGCGAAGACGAGGATCGCGGCGAGAACGAGGGCGAGCGGCCACGGCGTCTCTGCCCCCGACGTCAGCAGCAGGAAGGCATAGCCGCCCAGCATGTAGAACTCGCCATAGGCGAAGTTCAGCACCCGCATGGTGCCGTAGATGAGCGTGAGGCCGGCCCCCATGAGCGCGTAGATGGCCCCGAGGATCACGCCGTTGACGATCTGCTCGATCAGTTGGCCGCTCACGGGGCGGCTCCCTGCTCGCCGAGATAGACCCGGCGGATGTCGGGATGCTCGAGCATTCCCAGGCCCGTCCCATCCACCACGTTGCGGCCGCTCTCGATCACGTAGCCCCGGTCGGCGATGGAAAAGGAGGTGCGCACGTTCTGCTCGTTGAAAAGCACCGCGATCCCCTCGGCATTGACGGCGCGGATGAGATCGACCACCTGGGCCACCATCTTCGGGGCTAGGCCGAGGAATGGCTCGTCCAGGATCAGAAGGCGCGGCCGCGACATCAGCCCGCGGGCGATGGCGACCATCTGCTGCTCGCCGCCGCTGAGGCTTTCGGCGATCTGGCCGCCGCGCTCGCGCAGCACGGGGAAAAGCCCCTGGAGCCAGCGCAGGGCCTCATCCGCCCCTTTTGCGGCCTGCGGATGGAAGGCGCCCATCAGCACGTTCTCGCGCACCGTCATGGTGGGAAACAGGCGCCGGCGCTCCAGCACCAGCGCGATGCCCCGCGCCACGTGCTTCTCCACCGGCAGGCGCGTGATGTCCTCGCCCCGGAACGAGATCGCCCCGGCGAAGGGCGGGGCGAGTCCCATCACGGCCTTGAAGATGGTGCTCTTGCCGGAGCCGTTGGGGCCCATCACCGCGACGACCTCCCCCTCGCTTACCGACAGGTCGATGTCCCAGAGCACTTGGGTCGCGCCATAGCGCACGCAGACCCCGCGTATCTCAAGCATGGGCACCCCCGGAGCCGAGATAGAGGTCCACCACCTCGGGCATGGCCATGACGGCGGCCGGCGCGCCCTCCGCCAGCTGCCGCCCGCGGTCGAGGAACATCACGCGGTCGCACAGCGCGCTGATGATGCGCATGTTGTGCTCGATCAGCACCACGGTGACGCCCGAGGCCCGCACCCGCGCCACCAGCTCGATCAGCCCGGGGACGCTCGGCTGGTCGAGGCCGCCGGAGACCTCGTCCATCAGCAGCAAGGCGGGCCGGGTGGCGAGCGCACGGGCGAGCTCGAGGCGCTTGCGCTGGCCGGTGGAAAGGCCCTTGGCGAGGGCATGGCGCTTGTGGCCCAGGCCGACCCATTCCACCAGCTCCGCCACCTGCGCCCGCATCTCCCCGAGCGAGGCGCAGCGCGGCTGCGCGCCGACCATCACGTTCTCCTCGACGGTCAAGTCCTCGAACGGCCGGGTGATCTGGAAGGTGCGGGCCATGCCGCGGCGCGCCAGTTGGTCGGGCCGCAGCGCCGTGACCGGCTCGCCCCGAAACCGCACCTCCCCCGCGGTCGGGCGCACGGCGCCGGCGATCGCCGCGAGCAGCGTGGTCTTGCCGGCGCCATTGGGGCCGAGCAGGCCGAAGATCTCGCCCGGACGCACGGCGAGGCTCACCGCGTCCACGGCGGCCACGCCGCCATAATGGACGCTCAGGCTCCGCGTCTCGAGGATGGCGCCCGACCGATCTCCCACGGGGATCTCCTCCGCCACCGCCGGTGTCAGGCGCGCGGCTTGAAGGGCACCGCGGCGCGGTCGGCCGGCCAGACGATGCGCGGCACGCCGTCCTGGATCTGCGCCGCGGGCAGCACGAAATAGTCCTTGCCCACCCGCGGCGAGTGGCTCTTGGGATCGAACACCCAGCGACCGATGGCGCAGTTGTAGTCGGTCTTCTCCAGGGCGGCGCTGAGCTTGTCCGCGTTCACGCTCTTCGCCCGGGCGAGCGCGTCCATCAGCACCTGGGCGTTGCAGATGCCGAGGCCGTAATCCAGCGAGGCCGCCATGCCGTTGGCCACCATTTCGGCGGCGAAGGCGCGGTGCGCGGCGCTGCCCTCGGCATCCACCAGGAGCGGCGTGTAGAGCAGCCCGTTGGCGAGCGGCCCCACGGCCTCGCGGAATTCCTTGAGCCCTGGATAGTAGACCGCCATGTGGGTGGTCGCCATCTTCTGCTCGTCGAGCTGGCGCACCAGGGCCGCCCCGGAATTCGCCGCCGTAAAGATGGAGATGATGACGTCCGGATTGAGCTGCTTCAGCTTGGAGATTTGCGGATAGAAGTCCGCATAGCCGAGCGGCACCGCCTCGGTGGCGATGATCTTCCACCCGTCGGCGGCGAAATCCGGCTTCATCACCTCGATGTTGGAGCGGCTATAGTCCGTGTCCTCCACGACAAAGGCGATGGTCTTGGCCTTTGCCGGGATCTTGCCATCCCTGGCGAGGTCGGTGATGGTCCCCACCACGGTCGAGCCGAGCGCGTCGCTGTTGTAGCCGAACTTCCAGAAATGCTTGAATTTCGCGGGTTCGGCACGGATGCGGCCAGCGATGGCGGAGCTCACCGACTGGCCACTGTAGAAGATCTTGTCATCGTAGTCCGGCGCCAGCTCCATGATGGCGAGGGTCACCGAGCTGTTGAACAGGCCCGCGAGCAGGATGTCCACAGTGTCGCGGGTGAGGAGCTTCTGGGCCGCGCTCACCCCCACTTCGGGCTTTGACTGGTCGTCCTCAAAGATGATCTTGATCTGCTTCTTCTTGCCGTCGATCTCGATCCCCCCTGCCGCGTTGATTTTGCCGGTCACATAGTCCCAGCTCTTCTTCATGGCGAGCCCGGAGGTGGCGGAAGGGCCAGAGAAGGGCCCCACCGCACCGATGGTGACCGTGCCCTGCGCAAGCGCCGCGCCCGCTCCCAGGAAGACGCCGACGGCGGCCGCGGTCAAACACCCGGCGTAAGCTCGCAAGTTCATCGCTGGATCTCCCGGAAAGTGGGGCCTCGACAGGCGCCGGCTGGGTCTTGATGGATCATGATCGGCGAAGGGAATGCCTGCCACAATATCAATGTGATAAACGTAAGTTTGATAATTATAAAAGAAACGGCTGCCGATGCGGCGGGCTCGGTCCGCGCCGCCCCCTGCCCGGCCCTGGCCTTCACGGGACCATTATCTCCCCGACGCCCGGCGAGTATATGAAATGCGATATGAGAGCGGCGCCTTTCATTATTGGACGGGCGCGGCACCTCCATCCTAGCCTTTTTCTCTACTGATCCTCGGATCTCGACCGGATCCGGCGGTGTGGACAAGTAGAAGAAGGAGAACAACAATGTCAGAGAGCGCAACAGCTCCCGACATCACGGCAAAGATCGCCGAATTTGGTGCGATCTATCTGAAGGATCATCCGCCACTCACCACCCGCTTCGAGGACGAGGTTGCCCACTACTGGGGCCGCCCCTGGGGCGCGCCGACGGAGGTCGGGCGCCTGCGCTCGGTCCTGCTTCATCGGCCGGGTCCCGAGATCGGCGCCATCGCCGAGCCGCTCTCGCGCTGGCGCTACACCGAGAAGCCCGAGCTGTCCGCCATGATCGCGGCCCATGAGCGACTTGTCGCCGCGCTGCAGGCGGAAGGCGTCGAGGTGGTGCTGCGCAAGCCCGAGGCACCAGCCGGCGCCCGCCTCGTGAAGTCGATCTACACCCGCGATCCGTCCTTCACGGTCAGGGGCGGCGTCATCATCGGGCGCCTCTATGATGCCCTCCGGCGGGGCGAGGAGCAGCCCACCGCCCAGACCTACGCCGCCATCGGCTGCCCGATCCTGCACACGCTCAACGGTTCTGCCACGATGGAGGGCGGCAGCGTGGTTTGGGTGACGCCCAAGCACCTCGCCATCGGCATCACGCCGCGCGGCAACGCCGAGGGTGCGCGGCAGGTGAAGGAGGTCGTCCTGGCCGCCGACCCGGACGTGGACGTCCGCTTCGTCGAGGTGAAGCACCCCTCGGGCCACCTCGACGTGCCCCTGACCATGGTGAATGTGCGCACCGCCGTGCTCGACCGCTCCTGCGTGCCCGACTGGTTCGGTGCCTGGCTCTCGCGCGATGCCCGATGCGAGGTGATCGACAAGCCCGCCGGCACCTACGTGGAGGGCACCGTGGTGCTGCGCCCCGGACGGGTGCTCTATGATGACGGCGTTCAGGAGCAGCGCCGTCGCGGCAGGCGCCTGCTCGAGGATCTCGGCCTCGAGGTGGTCGGCGTGGACCTCGACACGCTCACCTTCCCCCGCAACAGCGGGACCCTTCACTGCCTGACCATGCCGATCATCCGGGAGGACGAACCCGCATGATGGCGCGGCGGCCCCGTCGCTGCATGGCCCGTGTCCAGATGGCGTGTCCGCCGTGAGGCTCCGATCGCAGTGGAGGCCCCACCGGAATTGCGGCGCGTGCAGCACGCATGTCCTACACGCGTTGGGGGCGGCGCCGGCAGGCGGGGGCGGCAGGCGCTGTCAACCTGCGCGTTGACTGTTCGCCCTGGGGTGCAGGCGACCTTGAGCTGTGCCCGAATCGCGTCGGTTGCCTCGCCCGCGCGCCGCGGCATCGCCGCGTCGGGACCCTTGATCCGCACCGGCTTGCCGGCCGGCACCAATTGGGCCGGGCCTCAGGCGCTGATACGCCGGACCGCGGGGACAGGTTCGACGCCGAACCGCCGCCCGAGCTCGCGCATCGGCGTGCTTTTGCCCCTGCCGGGTTCGCCGAGCACAATCTTGTGGCCCGCGATCGCGCGGAGCCCGGCCCATCAATCTGGCCAAGAAGGATCAGGGCGGCTGACGCCGGAGAAGGGCCGCGCGAAATTGGAAATCGCATGTCCCCTTCCGGGGCGACATGGCGGCGAGCCGTGATCGTCGATCACACGCTTCACCGTCGCGAACCGCGCCGCAGGCGAGATCAGTTTTTCCGAGCAGATCCTTCAGTACCGCATTGTCGAGCATCTGCTCGGCCAGCAGCTTCTTCAGCCGCCGGTTCTCCTCCTCAAGCGTGCGGAGCCGTGCCGTCTCGGAGGCCGTCATGCCCCCGTACTTCGCCTTCCACTTGTAGAGCGTGGCGTCCGAGATCCCGTGCTTGCGGCACACGTCGCCGGTCTTCATCCCCGCCTCGTGCTCCTTCCGCACCGAGATGATCTACTCCTCGCTGAAACGGCTGCGCCGCATGGTCCTTCTCCTGATCGAAGGACCCAACTTATCCGTGGCAGGAACTCAGGGGAGCACGTCAAAGGCCTTCGCTCAATTGCCCGCCCTCTTAAGCTCATCCAGCAGGACCGGCACGCCCATGGTGCAGGTGTGCATCCCGAGCACGGAGGTGAGTTGATAGACCTCCATGATCTCCTCCTTGGTGGCACCGTACTTCAGTGCGTTCTGGATATGGATGCGCAGACCGGGCTCATAGAGGTGCGTGGTCGCCGCATCAATGGCGATATAGATGAACTCTTTCACCTTGGGCTCAAGCGGACCATTTTTCCACGGTATCGTGGAGAATTCGAGATAGGCCTTGAAGAACCGTGGGTCGAGCCTGAGCAGGCCGTCCCAAAACGGATTCCAGCAGCCGCGGTTTTCAGTGAAGCGTGCCTGCAGATCCAGCTGTTCGGGCGAGAGCTCGCCCTCCAGTTCGGCGCCGCGTCCGGCAGTCCTGAGCTCGTCCAGGAGCGCAGGCACGCCCATGGTGCAGGTGTGCATCCCGAGCACGGAGGTCAGCTGGTAGACCTCCATGATCTCTTCCTTGGTTGCGCCGTACCTGAGCGCGTTCTGGATGTGGATGCGCAGGCCGGGCTCATAGAGGTGCGTCGTCGCCGCATCGATGGCGATATAGATGAACTCCTTCACCTTCGGCGCGAGCGGCCCGCTCCTCCACGGTATGGTGGAGAATTCAAGATAAGCCTTAAAGAACTCGGGGCTCAGGGTCAGCAGGCCGTTCCAGAAATCGTTCCAGTAGCCGCGCTCGACGGTGAACTGCTGCTTCAGCTGCTGCTGTTCGTCGGTCAGAGTGTCCATCACTATCCTCGGGAGCTTTGGCGCAGGCGCGCGGGAGACGTGGTGGTGCGGCTGGCGTGCACGCGACTAGACGATGCGGCTGCGCGGCTGGTGGACCGCGGCGGCCTCGGCGAAGATCTGCACGAGCGCGCTGAGGTCGGAGTGGTGTTCGATCTTGAACACGAGCCGGTCCAGCCGTTCGACCGGCTGTCGGCCGATGCCGCCTTCTGCCGCGACGCGCACCAGCACGTCGAGGAGGGCGGTCCGGTCGAGGTTCATGTCCTCGCCGCGGGCGCGGATCGTGTGGGAGCGCGTGGTACCGTCAGCCAGTCCAAGCATCACGGAGCAACTGAAGGTCTCGACAGTCTCGTCCGGAACGACGGTGATCTTCCCGATCAGCGCCTGCACGGCCGCATCGTCGAAGGCGCTCATCACCGCGAGGGTGGGGATGCCGTGGACCAGCGTTGCCGCCGCGCCGAAGGCGACGCTCATCAACGTCTGCCCCACGAACTGGAATGGGCCGCGATATAGCATCCCTGGAAGCCCGAGCTCGAACGGATTCATGCGGACCTCCACGGCGGCGATATCAGCCACGGCAACGGGCCGGAGTGCCAGCGTAGTGGAGACCAGCGTCTGGTTGTAGGCACATACGGGGTAGCGCTTGAACGCGTTGCGCAGGATCGACCACGAACGCCCCAGCGGGGCCACCAGCGCTGCTGCGTCGGCCTCCTGACGCGCATACACACGGGCGAACCCAGCCTTGCCCTCGAATGCGTTGGGCGAGGCTACGGCGCCGGCCGCGGCGAGCTCGGCCGCCATCCAGCCGGTGCGGGCGGCGAGGCCCGGCTGGTAGCGCCACTCGTCGGTGCCGTCGCCGAAGCTCTGAAGGGTGCCCCCGGTGAGTGACGCCGCGGTGGCGATGGCCGCACCGACGCGCTCGGGCGGTAGCTCCAGGGCCCGCGCCACGGCCGCCGCCGCGCCGATGGTGCCGTAGAGCGGCGTGCCGCGGAAGCCGATCGGCGTGGTGACCGGCGCATAGACCTGCTCCAGCCGTCCTGCCACTTCATAGGCGGCGAGGATGCTGGGGAGGAGCCGGGCCGGTGGCAGCCGGCGCGCCTCGAACAGGGCGATGAGAAGGGGAATGACCACCGTGCCGATGTGGGCGCCGCCCAGGGTGTCCTCCTGGGCGCGGCCGTGGAACAGAGCGGCATTGGCAAGGGTCGCGGCGCCGATGGTGGTGCGTCGGCCGTCGCCCAATAGGGTGGCTCCGCCGGCGACCTCGCCGTCGGCAGCGAGCGCCGCGGCACGCGCCACGCCGGCATAGGGGGTGGTGAAGCAGCCCAGCGCGATGCCGCAGGCGTTGAGCAGCGCCCGGCGCGTGCTCTCCATCACCGGCTCAGGAATAGCGTCCGCTGTGAGGCTCGCGACGAATGCGCCGAGGTCCTGACTTATCGGCATGGTGCTGTGCCCGCCCAGGCTGTCTTTTCCGTTGCCAGTGGAGCCTCCCTCAGCGCTCCAGCACCTCCCGGGTGATGATGATGGGCAGGTGCCCGTCCGGCAGGAACGCCGCTTCGTCTGCGCGGGTGACGGCATACTCCTCCGTCTCCGCGCCAGCGCGCATGGCGGCGGTGGAGGCGAACCAGGTGATGGCCAGCCCGTCGAAGCGGGGCGCCGGCTCGTCCGGCAGATAGGCCTCGGGCGCGAGGTGGTTCTGCTCGTAGCGCAGCATGGAGGGGATGGTCGCGCCGAGCGGCCCGTGCACTTCGCGCCAATAGCGGCGGAAGGCTGAGAGTGCGACGGTGGGGCGGCGATTGACGAACTCTATGTTTTTCAGCGCGCCCTGCGGCACTGGCCGGCTCTTCACCCGGTGGACGTCGACCACCATCTCTACGCCCGCGGCCGCGGCGGTAAGCGCTGCGCGCGCCGCGCGGATCTGCGCGAAGGCGGGGCTCGCCTGGAAGGCGGCGGCGCCCTCGAGGCAGGCGAAGCTGAACTCCTCCACCGCGTCGAACAGCAATTCGCCCTTGCGATAGCCCTGCAGCAGCGTGTGCGACTGGACATAACGCGACAGGCCGGTGATGTCGGGGTCCTGCTCGCATAGCCCGGCGAGGTCGGACTGGAATCGATCCACGGCGCTCCCGGCGCTGCGTTTGTGAAGTAAGACGACCTTACGCATCACCAAGCGGTCTCCATCCTTTGTCCCGAACGCCACCGCCCCGCGCGGCGGGGCGGCCCGCACCTGCCAATCCTGTCCGGCGACGCGCGCCCCCCCACCCCGCCGCCCTATGGCGCGGGCGGCCGCGGGGTGGAATAGGCGTCCTTGCGCTGGCGCGAACGGCGCACGAGCCACCAGCCGAACGGCTCGGCCCAGCGACTCCACGCCGACGCGCCGCCAAGCTCGAGTTCCGCCTTCAGCGCCCAGTTGGGATCGAACAGCGCCTCGCGCGCGATGGCGACGATGTCGGCCTTGCCCTCCGCCAGCACAGCCTCCGCTTGGACCGGCGCGGTGATGAGGCCGACCGCGACGGTGGGAATGCCCACCTCCTGCCGAATGCGCGCGGCGAACGGAACATGGAAGCCCGGCCCCCGCCAAACGAAGCTTTGCTGCGACGGCAGTTTCATCCCGCCGGACGAGCAGTCGATGACGTCCACGCCCAGCGCCTTCAAGCGTTTGCAGAACGTGATCGAATCCTCGATCGACCACCCCACGTCGATGCCATCGACGCTCGAAATGCGCACGAACAGAGGCTTGCCTGCGGGCCAGACGGCACGCACAGCCGAGACCACCTCCAGCGGAAAGCGGATGCGCCCCTCGATCTCGCCCCCATAGGCATCGTCGCGGGTGTTGGCGATCGGCGACAGGAAGGAGTGCAGCAGATAGCCGTGGGCGCAGTGCAGCTCGATGACGTCCACGCCCGCCGCGTCCGCCCGCCGTGCAGCTGCGGCAAACTCGCCCACCACCGCCTGGATGTCCGCGATGGTCATGGCGGCCGGAGGCGGCCAGCCATCGTCGAACGGCGCGAACGTCACGCCGAGGGGATCCCACGGGCCCTCGCCGCGCGCTTCGAGGTCCTGGCCGGTGAGGCCGAGGCCGCCCTCCCATGGACGCTGCGACGCGGCCTTGAAGCCGGCATGGGAGAGCTGGACGCCGGCGGCCGCACCGAAGCGGTGAAGGAAATCACAGACCCGTTTCAGGGGCGCGACCTGCCCGTCGTCCCAGAGCCCGGCGCAGCCGTGGGTGATGCGGCCCACGCGCGAGACCGCTGTCGCCTCTGCCATCACCAGCGCCGCGCCGCCCAGGGCGAAGCGGCCGAGATGGACGAGGTGGAAATCATCCATCCACCCCTCGCGCGCGCTGTACATGCACATGGGGGAGATCATGACGCGGCCCTTCAGCTCCAGGTCGCGCAGCTTGAGTGGGGTCATCAGCAACGGCGCTGCCGGCGCGGCGACCGCCGCGCCTTTCTCCATGTCAGCCAAGGCCAAGATAGGACTCCCGGATCTTGTCGTTGTTCACCATGTCGGCGCTGCGACCCGACAGGGTCACGCGACCTTTCTCGATCACGAAGACTTCCTCGCTCACCTCGAGGCCGCGGCCCACGTCCTGCTCCACCAGCAGCACGTGCGCGTTCTGCCCTGCGAGGGAGGGGATGAGCTCGAAGATCTGGTCCACAACGATAGGGGCGAGGCCCTGGGACGGCTCGTCGAGGATGAGGAGGCGCGGATCGCTCATCATCGCTCGCGCGATGGCGAGCATCTGCTGCTCGCCACCCGAGAGCATGCCGGCCTGCTGCGACCAGCGCTCACGCAGGCGGGGAAAGCGCTGCATCTCGCGATCCGCCCGGGCGGCGCGCTCGGCGGCACCGAGGTGATGGCCGCCGACCTGCAAGTTCTCCAGCACCGTCATGCTGGGAAAGGTGCCACGTCCGCTCGGCACCATGCGGATGCCGAGCCGTGCGATCTCGTGGGCGGGCAACTGGTCGATCCGCCGCCCGTCGAAATGGATCTCGCCGCTGTGCCAGCTCAGCAGGCCACCGATGCCGCGCAGCAGGGTCGTCTTGCCGGCGCCGTTCGAGCCGACGATGCTGGTGACCGGCGTGCGGCCGATGTCGAAGGAGATCCCCTCGATGATGGCGACGCCGCGCCGGTAGCCGCCGGTGAAGTTAGACACCCTGAGCATAGCGCCCTCCGAGGTAGACCGAGATCACTTCGGGCGAGCGGGCGACCTCGCTGGGCGGGCCGTCGGCAATCTTGAGGCCTTGGGCGATCACCACCACGCGGTCGCTCAGCGACATGACCGAGCGCATGTCATGCTCCACGAAGATGATGCTGATGCCCTGACGCCGGACCTTGCGCAGGATCTCGAGGATCTGCGCGCCGTCGGTGGGGTTCAGGCCGGCCAGGATCTCGTCCGTCATCAGCAGCCGCGGCCCGGACGCGACCGCTCGTGCAATCTCGATGCGCTTCTGGTCGCCGACCGTCACCTGCTCGGCCGCCATGTCCGCCAGATGTTCGATCTCGCACAGGCGCAGCGCGTCGGCCGTGCACGCGGCGGCGGAGGGCCCAGCCCGACCGCCATTTCCGCGGAACAGGCTGGCGACGTGGACATTGTCCCACACCGTCATGTTGCCGAGCAGCGAAGCCGCCTGGAACGTGCGTACAGCGCCACGGGCGCAGATCTGGTCCGGCCGCAGCTGGGACAGGGACTGTCCCTGAAGGCGTATGTCGCCGCCGGACAGTGGCAGCAGCCCGGAGATGAGATTGAACAGCGTGGTCTTGCCGGCCCCGTTCGGGCCGATGAGGCCGACCACCTCATCGGGAAACACTTGGAAGGACACGTCCCTCAGGGCGACGACGCCGCCGAAGTTGCGGGAGGCGTGCTCCACCTCGAGCAGGGGAGTTCGAGCGCCGCTCATGAGCCCACCTTGATCTTAACAATGGGAGGGGTCGTCTCGGCAAGTGCCTTGGGCGCCCGACGGGTGAAGGAGCGGAAGAGGCTCACCAGCCCGCCGGGCGCGAACGTGGTGATGGCGACGATGAGCGCGCCGAAGATGAGACGGTGATATTCGAGAAAATTGCCCCAGGTGAGCTGATCGATCACCGACAAAGCGATCGCGCCCACGACCGGCCCGATTACCGTCCCCGCACCGCCGAACAGTGTAGCGAGGATCATGTTCAACGTGAACTTCATGTCGAGCACGCTCTGCACCGAGACGAACGAGATGAAGGGCGCGAAGGCGGCACCTAGAACCCCTGGCCAGGCGGCGCTGAAGACGAAGGCGATGACCTTGTACTTCAGCACCCGGATGCCGATGGAGGAGGCGAGCACCTCGTCGCGCCGCAGCGCGTGCAGCGCATAACCTATCCGTGAGCGTGCCAGCAGGATGACCGAGCCGATCAGCACCACGGTGAGGCCAAGGAAGGTGTAGTAGAAGGCGTCCAGGCTCAGCGAGGTCTCGACGCTCCAGCCGACGTCATATTGGCGCAGACCCCGTGTGACACTCCAGCGTTGGAGGACGTTGTCGAAGATGAGCAGCACCGCGAGGCTGGACAATGCGAAGTAGAGGCCACGCTGCTTGAAGATGGGCGTGAACAGAAGGGCGAGAACACCTGTCACGAGACCGCCGCCGATCATCACCACCGGGAGCGGCAGCCCGTAGCGCACGATGCCGATCGCTCCGACGAACGCGCCGAGGCCGAAGAACACGCCATGCCCGAAGCTGGCATAGCCCGCGAAGCCGCCAATGACGTTCCAGGCTGAGGCGAGCCCGATATTGATCAGCACGAACACCGCCACGCGGATCCAGTAATCGTTCAGGAGAAACGGCAGCGGCATGAGCGCGAGCGCGAACAGTGCCAGCCATGCGAACTGAATGCGGAGCCTGGCCGCGCCGGTGCTCCCAGATCGATCTAAGAGGGAGCGCATCATCATTTCCTCGCCCCCTGACCGGTGCGGAACAATCCCTCCGGCCGGAACAGGAGAAACAGGAGAAGAACGGAGAAAGTGACCGACGGCGCGATCGTCGGAAAGTAGAAGGAGGACGCGAACGCCAGAACTCCGAAGATGAGGCCGCCGACCAAGACGCCGACCATGCTTCCCAACCCGCCGATGACCATGACGAGGAAGGAATTGATGGTCCAGTCGAAGTCCATATAGGGCGCGAGCGGGCTCAAGGCGATGAACATGCCGCCCGCAAGCCCAGACCAGGCGCCGGAGACGAACATCGTCTGCTCGAAGGTGCGCGACAGGTTGATGCCGTTGAGCTGGGCCGACTGCCGCTCGTCGCGGCAGGCCCGCACGGCGCGGCCGAAGCGCGTCTTCTGGATGAGCAGGTAGAGCACGCCGGCCGAGATCAGGCTGAGCAGGAACAGCAGGAAGTCGAACGAGGGCACGAAGGTGTTGCCGATGAAGAAGCCCGGAGGCAGACCCGTTTCCACACGCAGGACTCGCTCCTGGGATCCCCAATAGTGGATGCCCAGCTCGGTGACGACGGTCGCAATGCCGAAGGTCTGGACCAGCACCATCAGCGGCTCGGACGTAAAGGTCCTGGCGATGAACAGACGTTGGATCAGACCCGCCAGCAGGCCGGTCATCACCGCCGCCAGCAGCAGGGCGGGCACATAGGGGAGGGCAAACTTGGTCGCCAGGTAGTGCGTCAGCAGTCCCCCGAACACGACCAACGCCCCGTGTGCGAAATTGACGATGCCGATGACGCCGAGGACTAGGCTGAACCCGAACGCGGCCAGCGCATAGATGCCGCCGCGCAGCAGTCCGTAGATGATTACGTCTTCCATCGCTTTTCCTCGATTGGCGAAGCGCTCGACCAGCCATGATCACGGGGCACGTTCACCGCGGCACCTCGGGGAGGCGCCGTGGGCCTAGGCCATGCCTTCCGGGGAGACGATCTGCGCCACCGGGTCGGCGCCGCACCGTTGGAGCGCTAGCATACCCATCTTCCTGACCCGGCACTTTTCATTGAAGGGGCGCGGCCGGAACCCAGATCAGTTGGACAGCACGCGCAACGCCGCAGCCCCGGCGTGCATCACCATGCGGGCATGGGATAGACGCCGGGGGACTGGGCCATGTCCTTCGGCTCCACCACCAGCGGCTCGGCGGGCTTACCGATCCACTGAATGGCCGGCGCGGCGTCCACCTTGATCCGTCCCTTCTCGTTGAACGAGATCGGCCCCCACATGGAGTTGTCGCGCTTGAACGTCGCCAGCGTCCTGCGCAGCTCGGCTTGGTTGAAGGGGTCTTTGGGATCCGCGTCCTTCAGAGCCTCCTGGTAAATCCAGGGAAGGATATACGTATAGACCGCATGATAGGTGGGCATATAACCGAACACGGCCTTGAATTTTTCGGCGAATGCGGTGCCAGACGGGAAAATCTGGTCCGAATACCTCAGCTGAGGAGCCCAGAAGGTCGATCCGACGATGCCATCCATCTTCGGTCCAAGGGTCTCGCGCACGATGGGGCTCATGGTCAAGTGGCCGCCGACGAACGCCTTCGGAATGACCCCGAGCGCGGACATCTCCTGGACCAGCTTCACGCAGATGAGATCCCAGCCAGTATTGTAGACGATATCCACCGAGCCAGCGCTCTTCAGCTTGAGGGCGGCGGGGCGAAGATCCTGTACGTTCATGGGCAGAACGATTTCCTGCACCAGCTTGATGCCCAGCTGCTCCGCCTTGTCCTTCACGCCCTGTCCGATCTCGTGATAGACGGGATCGTCCATGGTCACGACTGCGAGGGTCGCGGGCTTGGGCTGCTGGCGCGCAAGGAAATTCACGACGCCGACGCCGTAAGTGCTCGGCGGTCCGATGCAGGTGAAGGCCGTGCGCCCGCCGATTTCCTCGTCCACGCGGCGCGATGCCGCGCCCGACTGCAAGAACACCCAGCCGTTCTTCTGGAGAATTGCGCCCTGCGCCAGCACCGTGTCGGTGCCGTAGGTCCCGAGCACCAGATCCACCTTGTCGCTGCTGATCAGCCGCTCCGTGAGCTGCGCGGCGCGCGAGGCGTTGTTCTCGTCGTCATAGATGGTTAGACGGACGTCGCGCGGCTCGCCGGCAACGATCATCTTGCCATTATTGGCCTTGAGAAAGAATTCGTAGCCATCCCGGCAGATGCGAGAGACCTTCTCATAGGTGCCGGTAAGAGGAAGCGATGCGCCAATATGCACCGCCTTCGACTGGGCCGCAGCGCTCCGCAGGTATGCTGGCGATCCAATGACGCTCGCAGATGCCGCGGCGCCGATGGTCTGGCCAAGAAAACGTCTGCGGGAAACCCCCGCGCCGGAAGTATCGTCCATTGCAGTCCTCCCCTCATGGTCGGGCTGGGGCCCGCTCTTATGATCAAACGGTAGTTTGAATTATGAGCGATGTCAACACTGCCAATCTCAATGTTCATCGGGGTTATGGACGTCTCTGGTCTTACGTTGTTTGATCCTGAGTAGCGTCAGAAGGGCTGCCGCCGCGGCGCGAAAGGGGGACTTGCGCATGTGGCCGTGCGGTGCTGAGGGAGGGCCGGCTGTCTCGGGGGGACACGGAACTCGCACCCTCGGCAAAGCCCTTCCCAGGAGTCAAGCTGATCTGACGACATAATGGCGCAAGATCCCGTGCATCTGGAGCGTTGGCGATCATTGGCCCTTGGCTGTTGAGGGACGTCCGGACCCGCTGCGATGTTGATGGAAGTGGTTAGCGCAAAAAATGCGGAAACGGGCTGCGGCAAGCCATGCCTTGGCCGGCCCGGTCCTGCCTCCAACTTATTGAGTGCAGATGGATTTGCCGCCCAAGTTGGACCGCTCCGGCGAGTTAATATCGGCGAGTCCAGCCTCAGGCGGCCGTGCGATCCCTCAACAGAGAGACGAGTTTTCCGGCGACCACCCCAGGTGGATCGCCCGACGGCTTGTACCAGACATATGTCCATGCAAGCATGCCAAGGAGGGCGAGGCGCCAATAGCTGCGGTCCACGCCGCGCGCCAGCGGGAGTTCCTCGATAATTTCAACAAACATCTGTTCGAATCGCTGACGGTCTGCAATCAATCGCTCTCGCAGCTTCTTCGAGCGACGCCGCGGAAATTCTGTGACGATCAGGCTTGCGTAGATCGAGCTGTTCAGCATTGCATCGAGGTAGCCCCGCGAGGCCTGCTCGAGCCGCGTCCAGGGATCAGCCTCCGGATTGATGGCCTTTACGACGCCTGTGCAGATATGGTTGATCGCCCGCTCGTGGACGGCGGCAAAAAGCTCCTCCTTCGAAGAAAAATAATAGTAAAGTGATCCGGGGAGGATACCTGTGGATGCGGCGATGTTTCGCATCGTGGTTGCATCGTACCCGTGTTTGGCGAATTGCTTCGCTGCGGCTTCGACGACGACTTCGCGACGCGCCACTCCCTGAGCCAATGCAGTTGCCATCTCTTCCCCGACTCTCCACCAGCCCGCAAGGTGCAGATGCCATCAATGGGTCGGCCAGCGGCAATGCGCCGACCTCTTCCCGCCAATTGGCCTCCGCCTCACTGAACGGCACCGCCCGGTCGACCCGGTCGATCTCCTCCAGCCAAGCAAGCAGTTTACGACGATCTACCGAGCGTTTGAAAGAGGCTGGCGCACCTTGTGGGCTCGCTCGTGCCGATTTGGCAGAGAGTGCAGCCCGCATGCCGACGCTGGGCTTGGCGGGCGGCGAGGCCTCTACCTTGCAGCGGCGACCGGCTGCGGCCTTCACACACTTCCCCATTGCAGGCCGCAGCCTGTAAGCGAGAGATGCCGGTGTGTTCGTCTGGGCTTGTCGGGTTCCCAGGCTCGCGCCAAGGGCTCGCCGATCTCGCCTTTGCACTCGATTCCCGCCTTGACAGTTCTTGTGTCCCAAACTACCGTTTGATTGTTAGTTGTGCCTTGATCCTCTGGCGGTTCATTCTCCCGAGCGGGATGTAGTAGCTGCAGGGTGCGGCGTACACATGGAATCGCAGTTCGCTCTCCGAGCCTTTGCCTACGCGGTCCGCAATCACCAGCCGCCCTGGAATGTGATCTCCACAATAAAATTTTCCATATTATTACAAGGAGAGACCGGATATGCTTGGCGGGGTCGGAGATGCCGACGAGATCCTCATTGAAGATACATCAGGCCGAGAGTCGTCGGGGCCGCTCGCCGGTCTTGTGGTTCTCGACCTGACCCGCCTCCTGCCCGGCGCCTTCTGCACGCAAATGCTTGCCGACATGGGCGCCGAGGTGATCAAGGTCGAACAGCCGGGTGAAGGCGACTACTGGCGCTGGATCCCACCGGTCGTGAAGACTCAGAGCGTGCAGTTCCTGGCGCTCAACCGGGGCAAAAGGAGCATAACGCTCGATCTGAAGGCGCCCGCAGGGCGAGAGGCGCTCCTGCGGCTGGCTGAGCGAGCCGATGTCCTGCTGGAGGGCTTTCGTCCCGGCGTCATGGCCCGGCTCGGGCTCTCGCCGCCGGAGCTCCATGCCCGCAATCGGCGCCTCGTCGTGTGCGCGCTCACCGGCTTCGGACAGGATGGCCCGCTCGCCAAGCTGGCAGCGCATGATCTCAACTACACCGGCATGATGGGCCTCCTGCAGCTCGTCAATGGATCCGCCACGAACCTCCGGTCCACCGGCATTCCGCTGGCGGACGTGGGAGGCGGATCGCTGATGGCGCTCGGCGGAATCCTCGCAGCGCTGGTCGAGGCGCGCAGCTCCGGGAAGGGCCGTTTCGTCGATGTTTCGGTCGCCGACGGCTTGCTCACCTGGGCAAGCTTCGTCACGGCGCGGTGGAACGCGCCCGAGCTCGCCGAGGAGGACAATCCCTTCGATGCTCCCTTCGACCGGCCATTCTACAGTGTCTATGAGACGGCGGACGGCAAGCACGTGGTGGTGGGCGCGTACGAGCCGAAGTTCTGGCGCAATCTCTGCGAGGTGCTGGGCATTCCCGAGTGGATCGACCGTCAGTGGGTCGAGGGAGTCGAGCAGGACGCGCAGCGTGCCGCAATTGCCACGGCCTTTCTGTCCCGGCCTCGTCACGAATGGCTGGACCTGTTCGCCAAATCGGAGGCGTGCGTGACGCCTGTGCTGTCCGCGCGGGAAGCGATGGCGTGCGAGCACGTGACGTCGCGCGGGATCGTTCTTGAGATTGACGATCCCATCGAGGGCAAGCTGAAGCATGCGGGAAGCCCGCTGCGATTCGATGGGAAGGCTTTCAATGCTTGCCGTCCTGCGCCCCGGCTTGGCGCCGATAGTGAGTCATTGCTTGGGGCCGTGGGATACACGGCAGAGGAGGTCCGCGAGATGCGGGACGCAGGCGTCATCTGATTTTCTCTTGCGACTCCGGTCGATCCTCCTGGGGCCGGACCGCCAACTCGCCCGCGACATGGTCGCGGGCGTTTCTTTGCCCGGTACTCTGGGGCGAAGGTCTCAGCGCGCGCTGATCTCCCCGGTCTTCCAGTCCCGCTCGAAGAGCAAAGCGTCGTCGCCGCGGTCCTTCAGCAGGAATTTCTGAATCTTCTGGTTTGCCGTCTTGGGCAGCTCGCCGCGGAATTCGATGAAGCTCGGGATCCAGAAGCGGGGTATGGTCGCCTCGCAGAAGCGCCACAGCTCCTCCGCGCTCAGCTCCACACCGGGACGCGACACCACTACGACCTTGACCTCGTCTTCGCCGAGATCGGACGTCACCGCGACCGCCGCGCACTCCATCACGGCCGGATGCTGGTTCACCGCGAACTCGAGCTCATAGGAGGAGATGTTTTCGCCGCGGCGGCGAATCGCGTCTTTCTTGCGGTCGACGAAGTAGAGATATCCGTCCTCATCCAGTTTTCCGTTGTCGCCGGTGTGGAACCACAGGTTCCGGAAGGTTTCCAGCGTGGCGTCCGGGCGGCCGTAGTACTCCTTGACCATGGAAAAGGGCCGACGCGGGCGCACGGCGATCTCGCCCACCTCGCCCGTGGGAACAGGCTGGTCCTTGTCGTCGAGCACGGCGACGTCAAACGTATCCACGTTGGGCTTGCCGCAGGATTTCGGCCGACGTTCCGCATCGAAGTCGTGAGCGGAGACGATCCCGGTCTCCGTCGCGCCGTAGACCTCCACGATCCGGCACTTGAAGCGTTCCTCGAACGCGGGATTACGGTTGCCGATATAGTAGGCGCGCGCCGGCTGCGTGGCGTCGTCTGCTCGCTCCGGCTGCTTCAGCAGGATGGGAATCATGGAGAATATGCCGTGCACCACGTCGGCGTTCGCGCGGCGCACGTCGTCCCAATAGCCCGAGGCGGAGAAGCGCGCCGAGACGCTGATGCGCGCGCCGCTGAGCATGGCCGGCACCACGCCCAGCCAGGCGCCGATCGCGTGGAACAGCGGGAGGGGTGTGTAGATGGATTCGTGCGGACGGAACGCCAGGAAGCGGATCCAGTCGAGGGCGAAGGTGGTTACGTGGGCATTCAGGCACAGCACCCCCTTTGACGGGCCGGTGGTGCCGGACGTGAAGCTGATGGCGTGGGGGTGGTCGTATGCCACCTCGACGCCGGGATCGCGATCCGGAGCCGCGAGGAAGTCCCCCAGCAGGTGAATGTCGGCGTGGCGCGTGATGGCGTCGGGCACAGGCGCCGGCTGGGTGAGAATGACGTGTTTGAGCTGGGGGAGGCCGGCGATGACATCGGCAAGGCGATCCACGAACTCCGGGTCGATGACGATGTGGGTGACGTCGGCGTGATGGATCTGGTAGCGCAGGATCTCGCCCTTGTACTCAGTGTTGATGGGCACGTAGATCGCGCCGATTTTCGTGGCGCCATACCAGGCGTCGAGAAAGCCGGGGGAGTTGCGGGCGAACACGGCGATCTTCGCGAACGCTCCGAGCCCGCACTCCGCCAGCGCGTTGGCCACGCGGTTGGTGCGCAGGTGAAAGGCGCCGTAGGTTGTGACATCGTCGCCGAATTGGAGGAAGGGTGCCTCCGGCGTTCGCTCGGCGGCGGCGCGCAGCCGAGCGGTGACGACCCGCTCCTCAAGCGTCAAGTCTAGCACACGTCTCTCCCATCTTGGCGGCGGGCCCTCGGGGTGGCCGCGTTCTTGTGTGATGCGTGGCGCGGCTGCGCGCCTTTTGCGACCTCAGGCGGCCGGTGCCTGTTGGTGCGGGCGGCGCGGAACGAAGATGAGCGCCTCGCCTTCCACTACGACCTCGCCGTCCACCAGACAGCTGGTGGCGAGCGTGATGCGGGACTTTTCCTCGTCGATGGTCGCCATGGTCGCGCGCACGAGGATTTCGTCGCCGATGAAAACCGGACGGCGGAAGCGCAGGGTCTGGCTCATGTAGATGCCGTTGCGACCGGGCAGCTCCATGCCGATGATGCCGGTGATGAAGGAGGAGGTGAGCAGCCCGTGCGCAAGGCGCCGGCCGAAGCGCGAGCGCGTGCGAATTCGTCGTCCACATGCAGCGGGCGGTAGTCGCCGGTGAGGCCGGCGAACGTCACGATGTGAGCATCTTCGATGACGTGGCGACGCTCCGCCACCTGGCCGAGGCAGAAATCGTCGAGAAACAGGTCGGTGGCCGTCGGATAGGTCATGGCGTTGTCCTCGGTCCGGTGTTCTGGAGCTTCCCGTGCACCGCGCGGAGAGAGACCGGCGCCGGTGCGCCCGCTGCCGCTCGTCTCCCCCGCACGGGAGGTTCCTGGCGCCCCCTTAGGGGACTCAGCCCGTGCTTCGCGCCTTCTGCGCGGCCGCGGCGGCAGCCGCGCGGCTGATCTTCAGCCCGACCTTCTCGCAGTCCCAGGTGGCTTCCGAGTTGCCCGGCACCCTCAGCTCGGTCTTGCGGATCTTCATGGTCGGCGTGCGCGGCAGCTCGTTGCGGAACTCGATGAACCGCGGCACCATGAAGTAGGGCATGTTGGCCATGGCGAAATGGAAGATGTCCTCGGCCGTCACGCTGCCGGGCTCCTTCAGCACGATGATCGCCTTCACCTCCTCCTCGCCCACTTCCGAAGGCATGGGAATGACCGCGCACTCGGAGATGGCGGGGAAGGCGTTGAGGACACGCTCCACCTCGAACGAGGAGATGTTCTCGCCCCGGCGCCGAATGGCGTCCTTCTGACGATCGAGGAAATAGAGGTAGCCGTTCTCGTCCAGGTATCCGCGGTCGCCGGTGTGGAACCAGCAATCGGTGAGCACTTCCAAAGTTTTGTCCGGCATGCCGAAGTAGCCTGACATCATGGTCGCCGGGTGGCGCGGGCGCACGCAGATCTCGCCGGCCTGACCCGGCTTCTCGCGATTACCGAAGGCATCCTGGATCTCGATCTCGAAATGCGGGCTCGCCCGGCCGGCGGCGCCGCGCGGGGTCGGGTCCGAGAGGCGTGAATAGGCGACGAGATTGGACTCGGTCGCCCCATAGCCCTCGATGAACTCGACGCCGAAGCGGTTCTGGAAGTCCGCTTTGAACTCCCAGGGAACCGGCACCGCATAGATGATCCGCAGCGGATTTTCGGCGTCGTCGGGTCGCGGGGGTTGGCTGTTCAGCATGTGGCACAGGCCGCCGACAGCCGCGGATACCGTAACCTGATGGGCGCGAACGTCGGTCCAGAAGTTCGAGACGCTGAAGACCGAGCGCAGCAGCATGCGGCCTCCCGCCAGCATGGTGCCGAGTGCGACGAACTTCGCCGCCACGTGGAAGAAGGGCAGGAAATTGTAGGTGGTATCCGCCTCCGTGAGTCCAGCGATCTCGCGGAATGACTGGCCGAAGCACATCTGGTGGCGATGGCTCATCACCACGCCCTTGGAGCGGCCCGTGGTGCCGGAGGTGAAGACGATGCAGGACGGCTGTCGCGGATCGGCCTCGACCGCCGGGGGCGCGAAGGGCATGTCATTTTCGATCGTGTCCGGCAGAACGATCCGATCCGGGGCCACGAGGCCTTCGGCCGCCGAGCGGAATTCCACGATGAAGTCCTGGTGGATCACGCACAGGGACGGCTCAGCAGTCTCGATCAACTGACGCAGGAGCATGCCCTTGTAGGCCGGATTGACCGGCGTCTCCACGGCGCCGACCCGCGAGATCCCGAACCACAATCCCAAATGCAGCCCGCCGGGCGGGAGCATCAGCATGACCCGCTCGCCTGTGCGCACGCCGGCGCTCTGGAGGCCCGAGGCGATACGCAGCGAGAAGGCGGCGATCTCGGCATAGGTCCAGGTCGTATCACCCATCATCGCATAGGTGCGCTCGCCGTGCCGCGCCGCCTGTTCATCCAGCAAATGGTGCAGCGTGTCGGGCAGTGCATCGAAAGCGTACGTCCCGGCCATCACCCCTCCCCAATCAATGTCTTGTTTGAATGCATCTGTTGACGTCAAATACGCCAACCGCTCAACACATGCAATAGAAACATAGCTGTAACAGGGTTTTTGGCTCACCATCGCGCCTTGACATTTGAACAAGCGTTTGATCTTCTAATTGCCGATATGTGGGCCCGCTCGGCCATGAGGCGGGCCCTCCGCAGAGCCGCCGCCGAAGGGTGGCGCGCCGCAATTTTCAAGGGAGGCAAGCAATGGATTTCGCTCTCAGCGAAGAGCAGCGGGAGCTCTGCACGATGGTGCGGTACTTCGCAGAAACGGAGGTCGCGCGCGCCCAGGAGCAGATGGACCGCGATCACGAGTTTCCCTACGAGGTCTGGGCCAAGTGGAGCGATCTCGGCATGGCCGGGATCCTCATTCCGGAATCTTACGGCGGCAGCGGCCTCGATTCTCTCACCTACATCCTCGCCATGGAGGAGATGGGTCGGATCAGCCAGACCTTCGCGCTCATCTGGCAGGTCCACGTGCTGGTGGCCAACATGTACGTGCAGCTCGGCTCGCCCGAGCAGAAGGCGCAATGGCTGCCGTCCTTCGCGCGCGGCGATAAGCTCGGCGCGATCGCATTGACCGAGTCCGGCGCCGGCTCCGACACTGCCGGCATGCGCACCCGCGCCGTGCGCGAGTCCAACGAAGACTGGATTCTCAACGGTGACAAGATCTTCATCTCCAACGCCGGGACGAAGATCAGCGACGGCACCGTCGTCATGGCGGTGACCGGGGAGCGTCCGAACGGACGCAAGGCCATCTCGTCCTTCATCCTGCCTACGGGCACGCCCGGATACGAGCTGGGCCAGTCCTTCGACAAGATGGCCTGGCACGGAATGGACAACCGCGAGCTCGTTTTCAATAACGTCAAGCTGCCGCACGATTGCCTGCTCGGCATCGAGGGTGAAGGGCTCAAGCAGGCGCTCGGTGGCCTCAATCTGGGGCGCATCGTTTTCGGCACGCTCGGAGGCGCGCTCATCCAGGCCTGCCTCGACGAGGCGCTGGCTTATTCCAAGGAGCGCAAGCAGTTCGGCAAGGCCCTGAGCACGTTCCAGCTCACCCAGGCCAAGCTGGCCGACATGGCGGCCCACGCCGAGACGGTGCGCAGCTTCTCCCACCGGGTCGCGTGGATGCATGCCACCGGGCAGGACTGCCACACGGAAGCGGCCATGCTGAAGCTGGTCGGCACGCGGCTCGCCATCCAGGCCGCGGCGGAGGCCTACCAGATCCACGGCGGCTACGGCTTCATGCACGAATATCGCGTCAACCGCCTCTACCGCGAGGCGCAGATCCTCGCCATCGGCGAGGGCACGAACGAGATCCAGCAGATCCTCGTCGCCCGTGCGCTCGGGTGCTGAGATGAAGTCGCGCGCATTCAACGTCTCCGTTCCCGGCGCCCAAGGCGCCGGCATTTCCGCGGACGTCGCCCGCCGCCTCTTCCGCACCATGTGCGAGATCCGCCGTTTCGAGGAGGTGGCCAGCGAGCGCTACAAGCTGGGCGAACTGCCCGGCTTCATCCATCTCTCGCTCGGCCAGGAGGCGTGCGCCGCCGGCGCATGCGCGACCCTCGAGCGGGGCGACTACATCACCAGCACCCATCGCGGCCACGGCCATTGCCTCGCCAAGGGCGCTGACCCGGCTCGCATGATGGCCGAGCTGTTCGCCAAGGCGCAGGGCTACGGCAAGGGCCGCGGCGGCTCCATGCACATCGCCGACGTGGCGGCGGGCGTCCTCGGGGCCAATGGCATCGTCGGCCAGTCCATGGGCCTGGGCATCGGCGCGGCGCTGTCCCTGCAGGTGCAGGGGCGCAACAACGTTGTGATCGCCTTCTTCGGCGAGGGCGCATCCGGCGCCGGCATCGCCCACGAGGCGATGAACATGGCGGCGATCTGGAAGCTGCCGATCATCTTCTTTTGCGAGGCGAACGCCTTTGCCGAGCTCTCGCCGTTCGGGACCCACGTGAGCGTGCCCGATGTGGCGCAGCGCGCGGCCGCCTACGGCTTTCCCGGCATCACCGTCGACGGCGAGGACGTCTTTGCCGTCTACGCCACCGTAAGGCAGGCAGTCGAGCGTGCCCGGCGCGGCGGCGGCCCGGCCCTGGTGGAAGCCAAGACCTTCCGCTGGCACGGGCACTACGAGGGTGATCCGCAGAACTACAAGTCGGACGCCGACCACGCCAAGGCCCAGACGTTCGATCCCATCAGTCTGGCGCGGCAGCAGGCGGCCGATGTCCCGGGCCTGAAGGCGCACGAGCTCGACGACATCGAGAGCAAGGCGCGCGGGCGGATCGATGCCGCCGCGGCCTGGGCGGCAGGGCTGCAGAGCCCGCCCGCCTCGGCGCTCACCGAAGACGTATATGCGGAGGCGTGAGGTGGCAAAGACCAAGTATTACCAAGCGCTCACCCGCGCCCTGCGCGAGGAGATGCAGCGCGACGAGCGCGTCATCCTCATGGGGGAGGACGTCGGCGAGAGCGGCGGCATCTTCGCCCAGACCCGCGGCCTCTACGCGACCTTCGGCGCTAACCGGGTGCGCGACACGCCCATCGCCGAGAACGGCTTCGTCTCGGCCGCCGTCGGGGCGGCCATGACCGGCCTGCGCCCGGTGGTGGAGATCGGCTTCGAGGATTTCGTGACTGCCTGCATGGATCCGCTCGTGAACCAGGCGGCCAAGCTGCGCTATATGCTCGGCGGGCAGGTGGGCATCCCGCTGCTGCTCTACACCTTCGGCGGTGGTGGGGTGAATGCGGGGCCACAGCACTCCCAGAGCCTCGCCGCGTGGTTCGCCCACGTGCCTGGCCTGAAGGTGATCCAGCCGTCCACGCCGACCGACGTGCTCGGCCTCGTCAAGTCGGGCATCCGCGACGACAATCCGGTGATCTGCCTCCTTTCCAAGAAGCTGATCGGCTCCGCCGGCGACGTTCCCGACCTCGGCACCGACCATCTCGTCCCGCTCGGCAAGGCGGATGTGAAACGCGCCGGCCACGACGTGACGCTGCTCTGCGCCGGGCAGATGGTGCAGGCGGGCCTGAAGGCCGCGTCTTTGCTGGCCGAAGAAGGCATCGAGGCGGAGGTGATCGATCCGCGCTCCATCAGCCCGCTCGACATGGAAACGGTCTTGGCGTCGGTGCTGCGCACCGGCCGCCTGTGCGTCGTGCACGAGGCGCACGGCTTCTTCGGCCTCGGCGCGGAGGTGATCGCCTCGGTGTGCGAGGCGGGCGTGCCGCTGAAAGCCCCACCCCGGCGGGTCACCCCGCCCTTCGCGCCGAGCCCCTTCACCCCGTCGCTGGAGGCGCTCTATTTGCCCTCGCCCGAGCGCATCGCGCAGACGGTGAGGGCCATGCTGGAGCCGGCATGATGGCGTTCGAGACCATCACCGTCGAGGATCGCGGCGCCGCCCGCTGGATCAAGCTCAATCGCCCGCGCGTGCTGAACGCCATGAACCGCCAGTGCATCCGCGAGAGCATCGTGGCGGTGGTGGAGGCGGGCGATGCCACCGAGGTGCGGAGCATCGTCTTCACCGGGGCCGGCGAGCGGGCCTTCACTGCCGGCGCCGACATCAGCGAGCTACGCGACTTCGGCCCGCGCGAGATCCTGAGCTACAACCGCGACTGGCTGGACCTCTTCCGCCGCATCGAGGCCAGCCGCAAGCCGGTGATCGCCGCCGTGCGGGGCTGGGCAACTGGGGGCGGCACCGAGCTTTCGCTGGCCTGCGACTTCGTCCTCTGCACGCCTTCGGCGCGGTTCGGCCTCAGCGAGATCAAGATCGGCGTGATCCCCGGGGCCGGAGCGGGCGTGCGGCTCACCCGCTGGGTCGGGCGGCTGCGCGCCAAGGAACTGCTGATGCTCGGCCGCCTGCTCCCCGGCCCGGAGGCGGTGGAGTGGCAGCTCGCCAACCGGTGCGTGGAGGAGGACCGGCTGGAGGCGGAGACCATGGCCCTGTGCGAGGAGCTGGCGCAGATGGCGCCGCTCGCCCTCGGCGCCGCGAAAGCCACCGTCAACACCGGCGCCGAGGCAAGCTTCGACGTGGCGCTCGAATACGAGCTGCAGGAATTCGTGCGCCTGTTCGCCAGCGCCGACCAGAAGGAAGGGATGAGCGCCTTTCTCGAAAAGCGTCCGCCCCGCTACACCGGCAACTAGGGAACGAGCGATGAAGATCCGAGTGAAGGTTCCGAAGGTGGGGCTGACCGTCGAGGAGGTGACCCTCTCGACCTGGGAGAAGCAAGAGGGCGACAACGTCGGCGCCGACGAGACGATCGCTACCGTAGAGGGCGACAAGGCCACGTTCGAGGTGACATCGCCGGCCGCCGGAAAATTGTTGAAACAACTGGCCTCGGAAGGCGACGTTGTGCCGGTGGGCGGGGAGATCGCCCTGGTGGAGATCGGCTAGCGATGCAGCGTGGGCTTTATTTCGACGAGCTTCGGGAGGGCGCGCAATACAAGACAGCGCGCTTCACCGTCACCGAGGACGCGGTGATCCGCTTCGCGATGGAGTGGGACGCCCAGCCATTCCATGTGGATGCGATCGCGGCGCAGGACAGCGTGTTCGGCGGGCTGGTCGGAAGCGGGCTACAGACGCTGCTGTTGAGCTACCGGCTTTACTATGACGACGGCTTGCTCAAGGGAACGGCGCTCGCCGGGCTGGGCATTGACCGGATGAGCTTTCACCGCCCGCTCCGGCCCGGTGCCACGATCCAAGTGGAATATGCGCTGGCGGAGGTGCGGGCATCGACGAAGCCAGGTCGTGGCATCGTGCGCATCGACATGATGACCCGCGACGCTGCGGGGGACATCGTTCTCACCTTCTCGCTCTCCGCCCTCGTGGCGGCCCGCCCGGCGGGGGGCTCCGCTGCGCCCGGGCCGACCCGGCAGGAGCGGTCATGACCGATCGAGGCAGCGCACGCACGGCCCCGAGCGTGGCCGAGCCATCGAGGGCCGGCGCGGCATCCGGGGGCCGGCCCGGCCCTATTCCGCGCCCAATGATCGAGCCGTTGCTGGCGACAGCAGGACGCGCCTAGCGGCTCCAATCTCCAGCCCTGGCGCATCGATGTCCGCTGAAACGAGGGAAGATCAAAAGTCTTGCGCAAGATCGCGACAGTGCGCGCAAGCCGACGAGCGAAAGGGCCGCCTTCACTCGGCACGTTAATCGCATGCATCGGCCGCCTTGCTCCAACGACTCGTGCGGTGAAGCAGTCCAGTGGAGAAACAGGATGACAGAAGGCACGCTTATCAGGGAGGTCGAAGGCAAGGTCGCGATCGTGACAGGTGCGGCGAGTGGCATCGGCCGCGCCGTGGCGCAGTTGCTGCACGAGCGTGGAGCCAAGGTTGTGGCTGAGGATGTCAACCCGGTGGTCGAGGAGCTTGCTCTGGACGGCTTGGTGCCGCTCGTCGCCGATATCACCGAAGATGGCGCAGCCGAACGCGCGGTCTCGCTTGCCTTGGAAAAGTTCGGCGCCCTTGACATTCTCGTCAACAACGCCGGGCGGATCGTCTACAAGGACATCGTTGATCTCAGCCGCGAGGAGTGGGACTGGCAGATGCGGACGAACGTGACGGGAGCCTTCCTCCACTCGCGTGAAGCGCAAAGAGCCATGATGCCCCGGCGCTCCGGCGCGATCATCAACATCGCCTCCTACGCGTCCTTCTTCACCTTCCCTGGCATCTCCGCTTACGCGGCATCCAAGGGGGCGCTGGCGCAGCTCACCCGGACGCAGGCTCTGGAAGCGATCCCATACGGCATCCGTGTCAACGCGATTGGCGTGGGCGACACGGTGACCAACATTCTCAACCACTTCCGCGAGGACGGTCGCGAGTTTCTGGCCGAGCACGGTGGCAAAGCGCCGATCGGTCGTGCGGCGCAACCGCGCGAGATCGCCGAGATCGTCGCTTTCTTGGCTTCCGACCGAGCGAGCTTCATAGTCGGTGCCGTTCTGATGGCAGACGGCGGAATGAGCGTTCCTGTCGGGTGATCGATAAAGCTGCCCCGGAGTCCAAGGCGAATTGGTTGCTCGGCCACGTGCCGGGTGAGTTGATCGCCGAGGTGGACACAGGACCAGGCGGCCTGACCGCGCATCTTTTTGCACACCGCACGATCGAGGCGCCTGTGCTCGTGCCTGCGGTCGCTGAGCCTCTGCTGGTCTGGATCGCCGCTGGAGCAGCCCGAGTGGAGGAGCGCACCGAAGGCTGCGGTTGGCGCACCATCGAGGTCGTCCCAGGGGACCTGTTCGTGGTCGATTCGGACGAGCCTTACGAGTTGCGCTGGCAAGCGCTTGGGACGTCCTTTCAGGCGCTCCACATCTATCCGGGCGTCGCGCTCATTGAGGCGGCGGCGCTCGCCATCTATGGTAAACGCCAACGGCCGAGCCTGAGCGAACCGTCCGGCGCTCGGGACGAGTCCATTTCGGCGCTGCTGGACACCCTTCATCGCGAGATGACAGGTGCCGGCACACCGTCGGCGTTCCTGCTTGAAGGGGTAAGTGAAGCGCTAGCTGTGTGCGTGCTGCGGCGCTTCACAGACTCTAGCGCCCGACTCAGCCGCCGGGGTGTCTTGCCCTCGACCCGGCTGCGTGCCGTGGTCCAGTTCATGCGCGACCATCTCGCTGAGCCCTTCTCGCTCGTCGCACTCGCTTCGGTCGCGGGGTTGAGTCCTTTCCATTTCAGCCGGATGTTCAAACGATCAGTGGGCTTCTCACCGCGGCAGTACTTCATCAGTCTGCGCGTGAAAGAGGCGCGCCACCTGCTTCGCGAAACCGCCCTGCCGGTGATCGAGGTGGGTATGGCGGTGGTGCTGTGCCCCCCGCATTTAGATCCATCTGACGCTAGAGTCCGGCCCAGCGAGAGGACCGGACGCTGAAGCGAGCGAGGTTCACGGAAGAACAGATCATCGGCGTGCTGCGTGAGCAGGAGGCGGGCGGCAAGACGGCCGACGTCTGTCGCCGGCACGGCATCAGCACTGCGACGTTCTACGCCTGGAAGGCGAAGTTCGGCGGCATGGAGGTCTCCGAGGCGAAGCGGCTGAAGGCGCTCGAGGAGGAGAACGCCAAGCTGAAGCGACTGTTGGCCGACGCCATTCTCGACGCCTCCGTCCTGAAAGACCTGCTGGCAAAAAAATGGTGACGCCCGCCGCCGTTCGGGAAGCCGTCGCTCACGTCTTGCGCGAGCACGACGTGAGCGAGCGGCGGGCGTGTTCCATCATCGGTGCCGACCGATCGACCATCCGCTACCGCTCCCGGCGGAACGACGACGTGCTGCGTGGTCGTCTGCGGGAACTGGCGACGGAGCGGCGGCGGTTCGGCTGGATGAGAGACGGGGGTCACAGCACGCCGCTCACACCGCCGAACAGGCCAAAACCACCCGCCGGAGCGAACTCACCGCTGGATAAAGCTTGGGGGCAACGTCATTTGAGCTGCATTAGCGAAGATGCACGAGCCAGGCGGTGATCGAAAGGATCGGCGATGGGGCGCTGAACACGGGACAAACGCGGGACAATAGATTCTCGGCTATAGGACCATACGGAACCAGCGTGCTCGAAGTGGGTGACGGCCATCAGCTATATCGGGAGTGTTGCGGGAGCCCCATTGGCAAACTGCGAGGCTCTCAGTCCATTTTCGTCGGATCAATGCGCATCTGAAGTGAACATCTGGCATGTGCTCCTCCCCTGAAAGCGCCGCCAAGGCGCTGCACAGACATCATACGATGCCGGCCGGAGGGGGCATCCACCCCATCAGTTCAAGGTGTGGGGTGTGATGCGGGGACCGAAAGGGAGTCTTTTTTGAAGCGGAAAGGCAGACACCCCGGCGAGGCATTGACGGCCGCTGCGGTCCGCCGGAACATACGCCCGTGGGATTAGGCAAATCTGGGAATTGACTCGTCACGGGCCAAACGATGAACTCCGAGGATCATGCTGCAAGGCCGGTGACGCGACATCAGCTTTGGGAGTGTTTTGCCAGGCCGCCAGAAGTCGAGCCCGAAGGCCTTCTGGCAGACCCGCAGGGCGAACGCGGCGCTCTGGATTATTCGTGCGTAAGGGCCGCACAATTGACGACTCGCAGGAGCTCATCTGTCGTCATCACGTCCGCAAAGCAGGAATAGAGCGTCGACAACCCAGCTAGGTGGTCTTCCTGTGTTATCGCCGCCGTGGCATCTGAGAGAACGACGACACGATAGTCCTGCATCATGGCATCGCGCGCGGTAGATTCGCAGCACACGTTCGTCGCGGTGCCGACGATGATGAGATTTTCGGCACCCCTTTTCCTGAGCAGAGCCGGCAGTTCGCTGGAATTAGGTGCGAAGGCGGAAAAGCGCGTCTTTTCCACGACGAGGTCGTCGGTTGTCGGGATGAGGTCGGAAATAAGTGCATGGCCGGGGGCGCCCGCCATCAGGCCATTGCGGTGGTCTTCCGCGCCGGACGCATTGAAGAAATGGGCGTGATAAAATGGCCAAGTCGACACGCCGTTGCGCGCCAGCGTGTTCATGATCCACGCGATCGTCGCTCCCCGCGCGCGCAAGCGCGCCACCACATCGTTGATCTTGGGCACGATCTCGCGGATGCCGCTGATGCGCGGCAGATAGTAACGCTGCATGTCTACGACAAGGACCGCAGTTTTCTCCAGATCAAACCGCTCGAAAACGCGTAGTCTACCGCGCTTAAACTTGACGCGTGCGATGACATGGTCAGGGAGAGTGCTCGGCCCGTTCATCTACGATCTCGCCCAATTTTAGCAGCAGGACGGCTGCCTCCGAGAACTCACTAACGATCCGTCTGGATTGGTCAATGAGGCCATATGGTTCTATTGACAGAACCTCGTTCGGCATTCTTACTGTGAGGCAACGTCGACTTGGGCAGCAGGGGGATGAGAAGGGACGAAAGATGCGGAACGCCAGTTCGGAAAATCCGAAATCAAGCGGGCCCATCGCCGAGACATCTCGGCCGGCTATGGCCCCGCTGCACCGCTACCATCACATCTATCTGCTTCTGCGTAATCGCATCATTGAAGGCGAGTTCCCTTTCCGCTCGTTGCTGCCGGGCGAACGGCAACTCGCCGCGGAGTTTGAGGCGGCGCGCATCACCGTTCGCACTGCGCTCGAAGCCCTTGAACGTGATGGTTTCATCACGCGCAAGCACGGCCACGGCACGGAAGTGGTTTTCCGGCGCAAGTCTGGCGCTGACGATCCGAGACGGTCGATGAACCCTTTCGAAGGGCTCATGGACAGTGTCCTCCAGATGGGATTGGCAACATCGGTGCGCGTTCTTTCGGCCGAAATCGTCGAGGCCCCCGATGACATCGCCCGCATCCTGCGGTTAATGCCAGGTGCCCGGGTCTGGCGCATCGTGCGATTGCGTCTTCAGGGCGAATTGCCCATGGCGCGCAGCCTCGTCTATTTGCCAGCCCACGCCATACCCGAGCTGGCAGTGGAGCGCCTCAGAACCGAACCGCTTCTGCGCATTCTCAACGAACATGGGATGCAGGCCGCGGAAGCCGAGGAGGTGCTGAGCGCGCACAATGCAGAGCTTGAAATGGCAGAAAACCTCGGCGTTCCGCTGAGTGCCGCCCTTCTGTCGGTCAAGCGTGTCTTGAAGGACGAGGTCGGCACTCCGATCCAGTATTTCTGGGGCGTGTTCCGCCCTGAATACTACGAGTACCGCCTGCGATTGACGCGCGAGAGCGGCCGAATCCAGGTCCAGGTCTCAACAGATTCCCCCGAGGAATAGCGATGAGACGCACCACACGCCTGAAAAACCTCATCTTTGCGCCAGAACTGCTGGTGATGCCCGGCTGCTTCGACCCGCTGAGCGCGCGTATCGTAGAGGAGGGTGGATACACGGCAACTCAGTGTTCCGGCTTTGCTATGTCGGTCACCCATCTGGGGTTGCCCGACTATAGCTTTCTCTCCATGAGCGATATGCTTGCGGTGACGCAGAAGATCGTCGATGCGGTGGACATTCCGGTAATGGCGGATGGTGACACCGGCTTCGGCAATGCCGTCAATGCGTGGCACATGGTGCGAGCGTTCGAGCGCATCGGCTGTGCAGGCATCAACATCGAAGACCAAGTCATGCCCAAGAGGTGCGGCCACCTCGACGGCAAGAGCATTGTGCCAATCGATGAGGCTGTTGCCAAGATTCGGGCCTGTTCCGATGCACGGTCCGATCCTGATTTTGTCATCAATGCCCGAACTGATGCACTGGCGATGTGCGGCATTGCCGAAGTCATCCGACGCGGCAATGCATATCTCGCTGCCGGCGCAACTATGGTCTTTATCGATGGCCTTACATCTCGTAATCTTGCCGTCGAGGCGGTGCGAAACATTCGTGGACCGGTCGCCATCAACCTGGTGGAAGGTGGTAAATCGCCAACGGACTTTGACTTCGACGAAATGGAGCGTGTCGGCATAGCGAGGGTAAGCCTGCCTCTTACCTTGGCCTTGGCAGCGGTGCGCGGCATGCGCGAGGCGTTGTCGGCGGTACGGCACGCCCGCGGCATTTCCGCGAGTAGCCAGATTGTCGCGAGTTTTGAGGACTTTAAGCATCTGGCGGGCTTCGATGAAGTCTTCGCGCTCGAGCGCAAATATCTGGCGCCGCACGCCGAAAAGGCCGCGCCATGAACCCGTCACCGGCCCGCAATATCATTGAAAAGATATGGGACGCGCACGTCGTTGCCAATCTCGGCGCGGACCAATGCCTACTGCAGATCGACCGTATTCTGCTGCATGAGCGCACTGGACCCGCGCTTCTGTCCGGCCTCGCGGCGGCCGGCCGGCGGCCAGCCAATCCGCGGCTCGTGTTCGGCTTGATGGATCATATCGTTGAGACTCGGCCGGGCCGTGGCGATCGCACGCCACTGAAAGGCGGAGAACAGTTCATTGCGGAATTTCGCAAGAGGTGCGGCGCGTTCGGGATAACCCTGTTCGACCTAGGCGACCCCAGGCAGGGTATCGTTCATGTAGTGTCACCCGAGCAAGGACTTGCCTTGCCAGGTATGACCTTGGTCTGTCCCGACAGCCATACTGGTACGGTGGGCGGTGTTGGCGCGCTCGCCTGGGGCATCGGGTCCACGGAAGGCGAGCACGCGGTTGCGACTCAGACGCTCATCCGCAAGCGGCCCCGCAGCATGCGCGTCAACTTCGAAGGGAGCCTCGGCCTCGGTGTCAGCGCCAAGGATATGATCCTCGCGCTCATCAAGAACCACGGTGCAGCGGGCGGCGGCAACCACGCCATCGAGTTCACCGGCGCGGCCGTGCGCACATTGCCTGTCGAAGCGCGGCTTACGTTGTGCAACATGGCTGTTGAGTTCGGAGCCTGGACTGGCCTCATCGCTCCGGACGACACCACTATTGAGTGGATCGCCGGTCGTCCTTTCGCGCCGGCTGGCTCCTTGTTCGATCGGGCGACCGCTCATTGGCGGTCGCTTGCATCCGACGCGAATGCTGTGTGGGATGCCGAGTTGAACGTGGATTGCACGAACCTTGTTCCGCAGGTGACATGGGGTACAAGCCCAGCGCATGCGGTCGACATCGGCGGGGTTGTTCCTTGTCCCGACTCTGGCTTGAACGCCGCAGACCGGGCTGCGTGTGAGCGGGCACTCTCATATATGGAGCTTAAGCCCGGCGATGCGTTGGTGGGCTTACCCATTGATGCCGCCTTCATCGGTTCTTGCACGAACGCGCGCTTGTCAGACCTGAGGGCTGCGGCAGCCGTTATCAAGGGAGCGAAGATCGCACCAGGGGTAAGGGCAATCGTCGTTCCGGGTTCCAGCAGCGTGAAGGCCGCGGCAGAGGCGGAAGGCCTCGATGGCGTGTTCCGTGAGGCGGGATTCGAGTGGCGCGAGAGCGGCTGCGGTCTTTGCTTCTATGCCGGCGGTGAGGGTCTTAGCGGCGCCCGGCGGATCATTTCCAGCACCAATCGCAATTTCGAAGGGCGACAAGGACCCGGGGTTCGCACCCATCTTGCCAGCCCGCTGACGGTGGCTGCATCCGCCGTCGCCGGGCACATCGCCGATCCGCGCCCGCACCTTCGACATTGAGAGCACAATGGAAAAATTCGAGAAGCTGATCGGCATCGCGGCGCCATTATTGCAAGCGAACATCGACACGGACATCATCATTCCGTCGCGCGAAATCACTTCGCCGAGCAGAGAAGGCTTTGGTGAGAAGGCCTTTGCGTCCTGGCGTTATCTGGAAGAGGGGCGTCGAGAAAACCCAGACTTCATCCTTAACCAGGAGCCCTATCGCCGTTCGGCAATCCTTCTCACCGGCGCTAATTTTGGATGCGGCTCCTCCCGTGAAATGGCGGTATGGGCGTTGAGGCAGTTCGGCCTGCGTTGCCTCATCGCTCCCTCCTACGGGGCCATCTTCGCAGATAATTGCCTGCACAATGGTCTGCTCGCGGTGACACTGCCCGCGGAGCACATTGATGAACTCGCGACCCTCGCACATACAACCCCACTAACACTCGAAGTTGATCTGCTCGCTTGCGAAGTGCGAACGGAGGGCGGCCGGACCTTCGCATTCAAGATCGGATCGCGCGAGCGAGAAATGTTGCTTCTGGGTCTCGATCCCATCGGTTGGACTTTCGGCAGATGTGAGGAGATTGAACGGTTTTTCACCGCCGATCGAACTTTGCGGCCTTGGATCTGGTGGCCTGGGGAATGACGCGGCCGGTGGCCGGCATCAAGTGCATTCGATGAACAATGACGAACCAACCAGAGACGAGAGATGGGACAACAAGCTAAACCTGCGCTAACAACCTGTGACGAGGAGACAAAACCGCTTATCCTGTTCGAGGACGTCAGTAAGTCGTTCGCGGGAGCACGGGTTGCGGTTCAGAATATCGACTTGAAGGTCGCACCTCGTGAATTCGTCACCTTGGTGGGACCTTCCGGCTGCGGAAAATCCACACTGCTCAATATGGTGGCGGGCATCTTCGCGCCAACAAGTGGACGCGTACTTTATAATGGGACCCCCGTCGGTGCGCTCAATCGCAAGGTTGGCTACATGACTCAAGCCGATCATCTGCTGCCGTGGCGCACCGTCTCCGGCAACATCGCGGTGCCTTTGGAGATCGCGGGCCTGCCTCGCCGGCAGATCAAGGCGCGGATCGACGAACTGCTCGCTCTGGTCGGGCTCGATCAGTTCGCAGCCTCCTACCCCTCCCAGCTTTCGGGGGGAATGCGCAAGCGTGTTGCGCTCGCGCGCCTAATTGCCGGCGATCCAGACACGCTACTTATGGACGAGCCCTTTGGTGCGCTGGATGCGCAATTGCGCTTGCTGCTGCAGATCGAATTGCGCGGCTTGTGCCGGCGCTTGGGCAAGACGGTGCTCTTCGTCACCCACGACATCGACGAGGCGGTGGCGCTCGCCGACCGCTGCGCGGTCTTCACGGGACGACCCGGTACCATCGCAGAATATTTCATGATTGACCTCCCGGTGGAGCGCAACCTCAAGAGCTTACGGTTCGATTCCAAATACCAGAAGGAATGCGCCCGTCTCTGGCGGCGCCTCACACCGGAGATCGCCAGGGTAGGAACAGAAGACGAGCCTGCCTTGCTGCCGTTTGCGCAAGAGGCCACGCAATGAGCGCCGTCACACTCTACCGAGCGTTGCTGGGCATTGCTCTTCTGACGGTTTGGTATCTGGTGTCGAAGTTCCTCGGAACCGAGTTCTTTCTGTCGACCCCTGGGGCAGTAGGCGAGTCGATTTGGAAGTCGCTCGTCGACGGATCGATGGTCTACCATCTCAGCATAACCCTCACGGAAGCCGCCGGCGGTTTCGCTATCGGTGCAATCACCGGTGTGATCCTCGGGCTTTTGCTCGGGCGCACACCACAGCTCGCGGATATTTGCGAGCCCTATCTCATGGCGTTCTACAGCCTGCCCAAGGCTGCACTTGCGCCGCTGTTTGTTCTGTGGCTGGGCATCGGCATCGACATGAAGATCATCTTCGCAGCGTCGATCGTCTTCTTTTTCGTCTTCTTCAACACTTACATAGGCGTGAAGCAGGTAAGCCCGGAGCAGATTACGATTCTTCGCCTTATGGGCGCGAACGAGTTCCATCTCCTCGGCAAGGTAGTCATCCCATCCGCCATCGTGTGGTTCTTCGCCGGCTTGCGCCTGTCCGTACCCAACGCGCTGATCGGAGCCGTTGTCGGCGAGATCATCGCCTCTAATCGAGGGCTCGGCTTCATGCTGGCCCATGCGGCCTCGCAATTCGATACGGCCGGCACGTTTGCGGCACTAGCCGGCATCATGTTCCTCGCCCTCGCCTTCAACTTGTTCGTCAAACTCGCCGAGAAGGCATTCATGCCCTGGCGGAAGGTCGAGGAAGACCGAGAATTCTCCGTGTAAGCCCAGAAAGGAATCAAATATCATGCTTCGGAGATTTGCTATAGGCTTGGCGTTGGCGGCCATCGGCATCTCGAATGCCGCTGCAGGCGAAAAAATCACGATTGCTCAGTCGAGTGATGGCTTTCTTTTTACACCTATCTATATCGCCGTGAGCAAGAAATACTTTGCAGAAGAGGGGATAGACGCGGAGGTCGTATCCTTTAAAGGCGGCGCAACCGCCATGTCGGCCGTGATCGGAGGCAGCGCGCAAGTCTATGTCGGAGTGCCGGCGATTGGTCTTGAAGCACGCTCCAAAGGCCAGGCCGTAAAGGCGTTCGGCGCCGTGATGACTGAGTACGCCATAAACGTTGTGATCAGCGAGGAAGCCGCGCGCAAGGCCGGGCTCACGCACGCATCCTCTACGGCCGAACGTCTCGCCGCGCTCAAGGGGCTGCGCATTGGCATCACCGGTCCGGGTAGCGCCACTGATCAACTGGTCCGCTACCTCGCCCGCGGCGGCAATCTTGACCCCGAGCGCGATCTCACCCTCGTGCCCATCGGGGGCGGATCGGCTCTACTTGCGGCACTCGGGCAGAAGCGCATCGATGGATTCGCGCTCTCTTCGCCTTTCACCGACCAAGCCGCCATGAGCGGCGGCGCGTTCATGCTCTTCAACCTCGCGGCGGGTCAATATGAACCGCTGAAGGGATTCCTTTTCATCGCTCTCATTGCTCAGGACAAGTGGCTTGCAAGCAAGCCAGCCGAAGCAGCAGCGGTCGTGCGAGCCATTAGCCGCGCACAGAAATTGCTACGAGATGACCCTGGAGCCGCCAGGACGGCCGTCATCTCCTATTTCCAGGGCACGCAACGCGAGGTGTTCGATGTCGCGTTTAAAACCAACCTGCCCGCCTTTCCGGCTACTCCTCGTATTGACGCGCGGGGAATTCAGCAGAATCTGGATTTCATCGAAGCTACGTCCGGTCGTCGCCTTATGATCAAGCCGGAGGAAGCATTCACGAATGCGATCGTGGAAGAGGCGTTGAAGAGCACCCGTTGAGCGGCGCACGACCGCAGGGGCGCGGATGAATGGCACATTGGCCTGTACCCGGTTTGGATGGCATCGATTTAAGCTATTCCGGCTCTGCGCTCGATTTCCACAGCGCTTGGGCTCAGGACCTATTAATCGGGATTAGGATGTGATTCACAGTCTCTGTTGCGGAGGCTGGCATGGGTGATTTGTTCCTATTGAGCGAGCAGCAGATGGCTCGCATCTCGCCGTTCTTTCCCCTGGCCCACGGCGTGCCGCGGGTCGATGACCGGCGGGTGGTGAGCGGGATCGTCTATGTGATCCGCAACGGTCTGCAGTGGAAGGATGCACCGAAGGACTACGGCCCGCACAAGACGCTGTACAATCGCTTCGTCCGCTGGAGCCGGCTGGGCGTGTTCGATCGCATCTTTGCCAGCCTGGCGGGTGAAGGGCCCAAACCCGAGCGCATCATGATCGATGCCACGTGACGATGCCCGCCGGCTGAAGGCGCTTGAGGAGGAGAACGCCCGGCTGAAGACCCATATCATGCCTTTGGAACGGTGCGCCGACCCAGACGCTGCCAATGCCAGCGGCGCAATTTGCTCGGGGTCGTTTTGAGTTGCCTCAATGAGGTCGATTTGAGCACGTTCGAGAGTATCGACGCAATGCTGCGATTTGAAGATCAGCAATAAGGGAATGCCGGGATGACCGGGGTCTCGCTTCGCCTGCCGCAACGATCGCATGGGTTCTTCGCGCAAGCCGCGATGGCCTGCGTTGTCTTGATCCCCGCGACACTCCTTCCCATCGAAGCTGGTGCGCAGGCGCAAACAGGATCCCAATCACAGATCGAAGCGCCGCGCAAAGGTCCGGATGGGTTGACGTTTTATGACCCTCCAGCGTCCACCCGGCCCGGCCAGCACGGTGATCTCGTCTGGGCAAGCGAGATCACTGCGGGCGTGCCGGGCGCGAAGGCGTGGAAGATCATGTATTGGTCGAGCACCCTCGATGGTCAACCGGTTCCCGTTTCCGGGCTGCTGATCGCCCCGACCGCAGCAGCACCTGCTGGCGGCAGGCCGATCATTTCCTGGGCGCATGGCACCGCGGGCATTCCGCGAAATTGTGCGCCGTCGATGGTGGATAATCCGGCGCGTGACGCGACGTTCTATTTCCTGCCGAACAGTTCAGAAGCCATCGATTTTGGCGTTCCAGCCCTGACACGGCTGATCGATGCTGGCTATGTTGTGGTTGCCACCGACTATAATGGCTTGGGGGCTCCAGGCATTCACCAGTACCTGATTGGCCGGACCGAGGCGCGCAACGTGCTTGATGCAGCAATCGCCGCTCGGCAAGTGCCGGAGGTGGGCGCCGGCCTTCAGGCGGTGGTCATGGGGTGGTCGCAAGGCGGCCAGGCGGCGGTGTGGGCGGCGCAAATTGCTGACTACGCTGCGGACAGGATGAAGGTGATTGGCGCAGTCGCTCTGGCGCCGGTCAACGTCGCAGAGCAGATCAAAGTGATCGAACGCATGGTCGCATCCGGACAACAGCTCCGCGAGATGGAGGCCGTCGAGCGTACGATGGGATGGTACGCCATGACGGTCACTTATCCGGAGCTGAAACTGTCTGACGTGCTGACGTCTGTTGGCCTGGAGTTCTTCGCGGAAGCGGCTCGGGCTGGACAGTGCAACCATCATATGGGCGACACCTACACCTACACCGAAAGCTACAAGGGGCCAATCGCGCGCGAGACGCCAGCCAATGCCGAAGGATGGCTCCGACGGTACGAGGAAAACTCCCTTGGGACCGTTCCGGCGCAAGTGCCGGTCGCCGTGTTCCAAGGCGATGACGACGTGGCCGTTGCGCCGGCGGCGACAGCAGCCTATGTCGCAAAGGCGTGTGCTTCGGGGACCGCGATTTCTTATACCCACTACGAAGCGACAGATCACATTCGGCTCGCGGCGCGCGCGCAATCGGATTTCCTCAAGTGGATCGCCGACCGGTTTGGCGGACAGCCTGCGCCGAGAACCTGCGAGTAAGCACCGCTACACGGTATGGCCTTCGATTGAACGGCGATGCGCGTCGCGGGAGTTGAAGGGATGTCCTGAAAATTCAGGACATCTGCGGTGCCCCCCGTCTCTCATCCAGCTGAGGCCAGAGTCCTCGGGTGAGTTTGGCGCTGGTGCGCCGGTTGAGCAACGGTCGATCGGCGGAGCTGGTCGGGGTTGTGCAGCCGATCG
>NZ_JBDZDO010000009.1:0-255353 GCF_040049235.1 Xanthobacter luteus | reverse complement strand
AGCCGACGATCAGGATCTTGTGACCCATCTGCGCCAGCGCCGCCAAAGTGTTCTGGGACGTCGTCGACTTGCCGATGCCCCCCTTCCCGTAAAATGCGATCTGTCTCAGCGACATCTTGCTCTCCTTCTAACCGGACACAAAAGATCACCGCGCGCGTGGCGCGAGAGGTTCACGAATGGAATGTCTCGTCGGGAACGCACGGCGGGCTGTTGGGAAGGAGCGCCACGCTCGCTTTCACGTAGGCGTGCACTCAGCCCTCACTCGCTGTAGCGGCACGGTCCGAGCAATCGGCGTGCCAGAGCCGCCGTGTCCTCCTCAAGGCGTTGATTCATATCAATGCAGCGGGGGTTGCCGCGGTCGCGCCCCAGGCCTCACCGGACGCCCGGAAGGTGTGTCGAACCCGACAGGCCGGCGCGCTCCTGTCGCAATTGGAACAAGCCGGCCCGGCCCCGGCGGCGCCAATGTGTTGGCGCCGCGGTGCCTTCAGCCGGCCGCGCGGGACGGGAACGGAACTTGCTTGAGAGGAAACGCCCGCTCGCGTGCGGGGAGCCCGGCGCCGGTGCGCGGCGCGGCCCCAAGCGCGGCGCGACCTGAAGCGAGGATCAAAGATGCAGATCGGCGTTGAGACGTCCAAGGCGGTGGACCAGCGGCGGGTGTTCGTGGTGGACGAGGACGAGATCACCCGCGCCGCGCTCCAGTTCATGCTGCACGACGAGATCGAGACCCACGAGATATCGAGCCCCGAGGAAGCCTACGAGAAGGGCGTCGACTGGCTGAAGCCGGACGTGGTCCTGCTCGGCGTCGGCTTCCTGAAGAGCCGGGGCGCGAATCTGGTGAAGGAGATCAACGGCCGGTTCCCCGGCGTGCGCATCCTCGTCGTCACCGACAAGGCGGACGAGGCGGTGGCGGTGGAGGGGCTGAAGGCCGGCGCCCACGGCGCGCTGGTGAAGCCGCTCACCATCGAGAGCGTGCGCAAGAAGGTGGACACCATCCTCGGCCGCGGCGGCGCCCAGCCGCTGATCCAGCTCGGCAGCCTGTGAGCCGTGGCGCGCGTTGTCTTCTATGAGAAGCCGGGCTGCGCCACCAATGGCCGGCAGCGGCAGATGCTCGCCGCCGCCGGCCATGAGCTGGAGGTGCGCAGCCTTTTGGCCGAGCCCTGGACCGCGGCGCGCCTTCGCGCCTTCTTCGGCGCGACCCCGGTGGCGCGCTGGTTCAACCCGGCGGCGCCCGCGGTGAAATCGGGCGCGGTGGACCCGGCCTCGTTGGGCGCGGACGAAGCCATCGCGCTGATGCTCGCCGACCCGCTGCTGATCCGCCGCCCGCTGGTGGAGGCCGACGGCGTGCGCTGCGCCGGCTTCGACCGGGCGCCGGTCACCGACCTCCTCGCCGAAGCTGCGGCGCTGCCAGAGGGCTGCGCGCGGCCGGGTGACGCGCCGCGCTGCCCGGACCCCGCGCCATGAGCCACCCCAACACCGCGCTCGCCGACCCGCCGCCGGAGGCGGCGGAGGCGCAAGCGCGGCGCGCCGGGACGGCGCTCGGCTATCACCAGCGCACCAAGCACACGCTCAAGGCCTATGCGGCCGGCCCCGAGACCCTGGACTGGGACGCCCAGCCCGACCCCTTCCGCACCTATGATGGCGCCCCGGCGCGCGCTTTGCCGCTGACCGCGCGGGCGCTCGACACGCGCTTTTGCGACCTGTTCGGGTCCGACGCGCCGCCGCCCGCGCCGCTCGGCCGCGACAGCGTCGCGGCGCTGCTGGAATTGTCCTTCGGCCTCAGCGCCTTCAAGCAGCTCGGGCCGGACCGCTGGGCGGTGCGCGCAAATCCCTCGAGCGGCAACCTGCATCCCACGGAAGCCTATGTGCTGGCGCGCGGCGTCGCGGGGCTCGACGACGGCGTGCATCATTATGTCAGCCGCGACCACGCGCTGGAGCGGCGCGCGCGGCTTGCCCCCGGCCCGGCGCGGCTGCTTATCGGCCTCTCCAGCGTCGCGTGGCGCGAGGCGTGGAAATATGGCGAGCGGGCGTTCCGCTACTGCCAGCTCGACACCGGCCATGCGCTGGGCGCGCTCATCCATGCCGCCGCCGCGCTCGGCTGGCGGGTGCGGCTCGTGCCGGCCGGCGCGGGCGCGCTCGCCGCGCTGCTCGGCCTCGACCGCGCCGCCGACTTTGCCGGCGGCGCCGAGCGGGAGGATCCCGAGCTGCTGGCCGAGATCCTGGTCGGCGCGCCGGCGCCGGAGGGCCTGCCGGCGCTCGCCGCCGATCCCGACTGGCGCGGGCACGCCAACCTGCTGGACCGCCATCCGCTCTATCGCTGGCCGGTGATCGACGCGGTGAGCGTCGCCACCGCCGCTCCGGACGCGGCGCCGCAGCCGGAGGCGGGGCCGGCCCGGCCTGTCGCGCCGCCCGCCCCCCCGCCGCCGGACGGCGGCGGCGCGGTGCGTGCCGCCGCGCTCATCCTCGGCCGGCGCAGCGCGCAGCGGTTCGACACCCGCGCGATGCTGCCGGCGGCCGACTTCTTCCGCCTGCTGGCGGCGCTCGATCCCGGCGCGCCGGCTTTCTCCGTGTGGGACTTTGCGCCGCGCCTGCATCCGGTCCTGTTCGTGCACCGGGTCGAGGGCCTGCCGCGCGGCGTCTATGCCCTGCCGCGCCGGCCCGGAATGGCGGGCACGCTCAAGGCGGCCATGCGCGCCGACTTCGACTGGAGCCCGGCGCCCGGCGCGCCGGACCACCTGCCGCTGTTCTGCCTCGCCGAGGCGGATGCGCGCGGCGTCGCCCGCACCGTGTGCTGCCACCAGGCGATCGCCGGCGACGGCGCCTTCAGCCTCGCCCTGCTGGCGGAGTTCGCCCCCCTGGTCGCCCGCGATCCCTGGCGCTACCGGCAATTGCACTGGGAGGCGGGGCTGCTCGGCCAGGCGCTCTATCTGGCGGCGGAGGCGGCCGGCATCCGCGGCACCGGCATCGGCTGCTATTTCGACGACGAGGTGCACCGGCTCCTCGGTCTCGCCGGCGCCGACCTGCAGTCGCTCTACCACTTCACCGTCGGCACCCCTTTGGACGACCCGCGCATCCTGAGCGAGCCGGCCTATGCCGGCCGCCCCCTCTGACGCCGAGACCGGCACGGAGAAGACCCATGTCCGAGCGCCCCGCCTTCCGCCCCATCTCCGCCGCCGCCGCCGAGGCGCTGCTGAAGGCCGGCGGCGTGCTCGCCCTCGACGTGCGCGACCGCGCGAGCTTCCTCGAGGGCCACGTGGAGGGCGCCCGCAACATCACCTTTTCCGACCTCGCCCAGGTGATCAACGGCACCAGCCGCGCCAAGCCGGTGCTGGTCTACTGCTATCACGGCTTCGCCAGCCGCGAATATGCGCAGGTGCTGTGCGATTTCGGCTTCCGCGCGGTCCACAGCCTGGAGGGCGGCTACGCGGCGTGGGCGGCGGCGCAGGCGGGCGCGGGGGCGGCGACGCCGGACGAGGCGGTGCACCGCTGGCTCGCGATCCAGGGCTTCCCGCAGGACGGGGTGAACGCGGCGGCGGAGCACGGCATGACACCGCTGATGCGCGCCTGCCGGGAGGGCCTCGAGGCCATCGTCGCGGCGCTCCTCGTGGCTGGGGCGAAGGTCGACGCCCGCAATGCCGATGGCAACACCGCGCTCTGGCTCGCCTGCGTCGGCGGCCACCTGCCGGTGATCGACGCTTTGGTGGCGGCGGGCTGCGCCATCGACAACCGCAACGACAACGGCGCCACTGCCCTGATGTATGCCGCCTCGGCCGGGAAGGCGGAGGTGGTGGCGCGCCTTCTGGCCCACGGCGCCGACACGCGGCCCGAGACGCTCGACGGCTTTTCCGCCCTCGACCTCGCCGCGACCCGCGACTGCCTCGATCTGCTGCGGCACGCCACGCGGGCCAAAATCCAGGCTTAGCTTACGAGGCGTGGGCTTCCGGGGCGCGCGCCCCGCGCCGGCCTCAGCCGCGCCGCTCCGCGAACACGGTGCTCTCGAAGTCGAGCACCAGGTCGCCGTGCTGGTTGGTGCCGGAATTGTAGACCCGCAGCACGCCCCATTTCGGCCGCGAGCGGCTCGCGGTCTTCTCCTTCGGCTCGGTGACGTAGGTGATGGTGTCACCGGCATAGACCGGCTTCAGCCAGCGCATGTTGGTGAAGCCCGGCGAGGGGCCGACCATCGGCACCCGCTCGCCGCGGGCACGCTGCTCCTCGGCGCTGCGCACGTTGAACTCGATGAAGCAGCGCATCCAGGTGGCGGAGGTCAGCCAGCCGGAAGCCACCAGCGCGCCGTAGAGGCTGCGCTTGGCCGCGTCCGGGTCGACGTGAAACGACTGGAAGTCGTACTTCTCGGCGAAGGCGATCATCTCCGCCTCGGTGAAGGTGTGGTGCCCCAGCACGTGGCGCTCGCCCACCTCGATGTCGTCGAAGAACTTCATGCGAGGCGCGCTCCCGGATTGCGGCGGCCGATCATGATGACGCAGACCGCATCGAGGGCAACCGACCGGTCGGGCTTGAGCATCTCGAAGCGGAAGGTGACGAGCCCCATTTCCGGCCGGCTCTTGGAGGTGCGGCTCTCCAGCACGGTGCGGCGCAGGGTCAGCACGTCGCCGGGAAACACCGGCGCCTTCCACTTGTTCTCGGTCACGCCCGGCGAGCCCATGCCGGCCGAGCGCTCGAGGAAGCCCTCGCAGACGAGGCGCATCATCACCGCGCAGGTGTGCCAGCCCGAGGCGGCGAGGCCGCCGAGCAGCGAGGCGGCGCCCGCGGCCTCGTCGAGGTGCATGGGCTGGGGATCGAACTCGCGCGCGAAGGCGAGGATCTCCTCGCGCGTGAACTCGTAGGAGCCGAAGGTCTTCACCTCGCCGACGATGAAATCCTCGAAGAAGAGATCGGCCAAGGCGGGCCTCCAGGTGCATGAGCGGCGATCCAACTGGAGGATCGCCGCTGCGTCAAGAACGGGGGCGGATTTCAGGCGGGGCGGTCGGCGCGCCATTCGATGGCGGTGGCTTCCGGGCCGAGATAGGTCAGCTCGAAGCGCATCACCGCCGCGCCGTCGGGCCGGCACGCCAGCGCCTGCCGGCGGAACACCGCCCAGCCGGGACGATGGGCGCTCGGGCGCACGCTGTCGAGGATGGTGGAGAACACGATCTCGTCGTCGGCAAAGACCGGCGCGATCCAGCGCAGGTCCTTGAAGCTGAAGCCGATGCCGGCCGGGGAGATGGCCTCGGGCGCATCCTTGGCAAAGCCGCCGGCGTCGTGCGCGCCGACGAACAGCTTCATCCACACCGCCATGGTGTGCCAGCCCGAGCCGATCAGCGCCCCGTAGGGCGAAAGGCGGCCCGCCTCGGCGTCCACATGGAAGGGCAGGGGATCGTACTGGCGGGAGAAGCGCAGCATCAGCGCCTCGGTGAACACGAACCGGCCGATCTCGATGCGCTCCCCGAGGCGTGGGAGCCCCATGAGGTCTCGCTCGGTCTGCGAGCCGGGCTCAATTGGCGAAGCGGAAGTGCAGCACATCGCCGTCCTGAACCACGTAGTCCTTGCCTTCCAGCCGGAACCGGCCCGCCTCGCGCGCGCCGGCCTCGCCCTTGAACTTCACATAGTCCTCATAGGCGATGGTCTCGGCGCGGATGAAGCCCTTCTCGAAGTCCGAATGGATCACGCCCGCCGCCGCCGGCGCCTTGGTGCCACGGGTGATGGTCCAGGCGCGCGCCTCCTTGGGCCCGACGGTGAAATAGGTGACGAGCTCGAGCAGCTCGTAGCCGGCGCGGATCACCCGGTTGAGGCCGGGCTCGTCGAGGTCGATGGCCTCCAGATAATCCTTCTGGTCGTCCGGCGGCAGCACGGCGATCTCGCTCTCGATCTTGGCCGACACCACCACCGCCTTGGCGCCCTCCTGCTCGGCGCGCGCGAACACCTGGGCGGACAGCGCATTGCCGGCCTTGGCCGAGGCCTCCTCCACGTTGCACACGTAGAGCACCGGCTTGGCCGTCATCAAGCCGAGCTGGGAGAACAGCTTTTCCTCCTCCGGCTTGACCTCGGCGAGGCGGGCGGGCTTGCCCTCGCGCAGCAGCACCAGAGCGCGGGTCATGAGGTCGAGGGTCTCCTTGGCCTCCTTGTCGGCGCCCTTGGCCTTCTTCTCGAGGGCCGCGGCGCGCTTCTCCAGGCTCTCGAGGTCGGCCAGCATCAGCTCGGTTTCGATGGTCTCGATGTCGTCCACCGGTGCGATCTTGCCCTCGACATGGGTCACGTCGCCATCCTCGAAGCAGCGCACCACATGGGCGATGGCGTCGCACTCGCGGATGTTGGCGAGGAACTGGTTGCCGAGCCCCTCGCCCTTGGAGGCGCCGCGCACCAGGCCGGCGATGTCCACGAAGGTGAGGCGGGTGGGGATGATCTGCCCCGAGCCGGCGATGGCGGCGAGCGTTTCGAGGCGGGAGTCGGGCACCGCCACGTCGCCCACGTTCGGCTCGATGGTGCAGAAGGGGTAGTTCGCCGCCTGCGCCGCCGCGGTCTGGGTGAGCGCGTTGAACAGGGTCGACTTGCCGACGTTCGGCAGGCCGACGATACCGCATTTGAATCCCATGGATCAGATCTCGAAACGCTCTGGCCCGGCAAGGAACGGATTGACGACCTCGATCCCGTCCACATGCTGGCCGTGGTGAAGGTCCTCGCTGAGGAACAGCTCGCACCCGAAGGCATGTGCCGCCGCTATTAACGCGGAATTCGAGAAAGCAAAGCCCCATTCGCGATGGACCAGCGCCGCCTCGGCGGCGATCGTGGGCCCGGGGAGGGCGCGGCACCACACCTGCATGGAGGCGAGATCGGCCATCAAGACGTCGAAGGGGACGTGCTTGAACCGCTTCAGGATGCTCGCGGCATACTCGCTGAGCACCTGCGGGCTGATCACCAGCAGGTCACGCGCCGCCAGCGCCAACACCCAGCGCCGCGCCGCCTCCTGCTTCGCCGGGACCAAGGGATCCCTCAGATAGAGCAGGATGCTGGTATCGACGAAGCAGGTCCCGTTCAAGCGCGCGCTCGGCATGGAGGTCGTCCCGGTTGAAGCCCGTCCCGGCTCCGGGCATGGGCGGACCCGAGAGGAAGCGCTCAAGCGCCTCGCGCTGGGTGAGCCGGCGTCCCAGACGGTGTTCGAGCAGATCGGTTATGAAGCGCGTCAGGCTCTTGCCTTCTTGCGCTGCGGCAATGCGCGCCCGCGCAAACGCCTCGTCGGGAAGGGAAATCGTCAGGCTCTTCATGGGGCGGTTCCGATCCCGAATCTTGCAGCGACTGGATTCTAGTCAAAGTCAGGTGCGCTAGATATGGGCCGCGCCACGCCGTGGTGCGACATCCTGACACCCTACCCGGCTAACGGCGATGGTGCAGTGCACCATCGCCTCCGGGCGCCAATGCGGGGGCGCCGGCCGACCCGCCCAAGATCGTCGCGGGACATCCTCGCCGCTTGCGCAATCTTGACTTGCGTGGCCGCTGGCGGGGCATACGCTTTCCGCACCAATGACGAATCGCGGGCGGTGGCGCCCGCAGGCCGAAGGTTGCGATGCCCGAACTGCCCGAGGTGGAGACCGTCCGCCGCGGTTTGTTGCCCGTTCTGCAAGGTGCCGTCGTGGAAAGCGTCGAGGCGCGCCGTGCCGATTTGCGCTGGCCGCTGCCGGACCATTTCACCGAGCGCCTCGCCGGCCGCCGCATCGAGGCGGTGGGGCGGCGCGCCAAATACCTGCTGGCGGACCTGTGCGGCGGCGAGGTGCTGATCCTGCACCTCGGCATGTCCGGCTCGATCCGCGTCGAGGGCGCCCCTGCGCGCGGGCGCATGCCGGACTTCCATTATCCCCGCGCCCCCGCGGGACCCCACGACCACGTGGTGCTGCACCTCGCGGGCGGCGTCACGGTGACCTTCAATGATCCGCGCCGCTTCGGCGCCATCCTGATGGTGCCCTACGACCGGCTCGATTCCCATCCGCTGCTGCGCGGCCTCGGGCCCGAGCCGCTGGGCAACGGCTTCAATGCCGAGCATCTGGCGCGGGCGTGCGCCAGGAAGCGATCGCCGCTCAAGGCGGCGCTGCTGGACCAGAAGGTGGTGGCCGGGCTCGGCAACATCTATGTGAGCGAGGCCCTGCACCGCGCCCACCTCTCGCCGCGCCGCTCCGCCCACACCCTCGCCACCAAGGACGGCCGGCCGACGCTGCGCGCCGAGCGCCTCGTCGTCGCCATCCGCGAGGTGCTGCGCGAGGCGATCCAGGCGGGCGGCTCCTCGTTGCGCGATCACCGGCGGGTGGATGGGGCGCTGGGCTATTTCCAGCACGCCTTCCGCGTCTATGACCGGGAGGGCGCGCCATGCCCGACCTTGCACTGCAAGGGCACCGTCCAGCGCCTGGTGCAGGGCGCCCGCTCCACCTTTTTCTGCGCCGCCTGCCAGCGCTAAGGCGCCGGCCGGCGGTTCAGGCGGCGCGGCGCGGACCCACGGCGCGGCGCGGGGCGAAGCTGTCGGCGTCGGCGGCCGCCCAGTCGGCGGCGTAGGGGGTATCGTCGGGCGCATCGACGAGCGCGCCGGAGGGAACGAAGGTGTAGAGCCGGTCGAGCGGCTTCACCTCGATCGGGCTGACCCGGTGCCAGACATGGTGCGGCAGCAGCTCGCGCGGATGCTCGAGGCCGGCCGCCGAGATCAGCCCGGCCAGCGCCTCGAGCGTGTGGCGATGGAAGCTCTCCACCCGCTCCGCCTTGTCCTCCACCACGAGGCCGCGCTGGAGGTGCGGATCGTTGGTGGTGACCCCGGTGGGGCAGGCGCCGGTGTGGCAGCGCATGGACATCACGCAGCCGAGCGAGAACATGAAGGCGCGCGCGGCGTTGCACCAGTCGGCGCCGATCGCCATGTTGGCGGCCATGGAGAAGCCGGAGATCACCTTGCCCGAGGCGGCAAGGCGCACCTCGGACCTGAGCCCGGTGCCCACCAGCGCGTTGCGCACCAGGATCAGGCCCTCGCGCAGCGGCATGCCCACATGGTCGGCCAGCTCATGGGGGGCAGCGCCGGTGCCGCCCTCCGCCCCGTCGACGACGATGAAATCGGGCCGGATGCCGGTCTTCAGCATGGCTTTCGCGAGCGCGAACACCTCGCTCGGATGGCCGACGCACAATTTCAGCCCCACCGGCTTGCCGCCCGACAGCTCGCGCAGTTGCGCCACGAATTCCATCATCTGAACCGGCGTCGAGAAGGCCGGGTGGCGCGCCGGCGAGATGCAGTCCTCGCCCATGGGCACGCCGCGCGTCTCGGCGATTTCCGGCGTCACCTTGGCCGCCGGCAGCACCCCGCCATGGCCGGGCTTGGCGCCCTGCGAGAGCTTGATCTCCACCATCTTCACCTGGTCGAGCAAGGCGCGCTCCTGGAACCGCTCGGGCGAGAACGAGCCGTCGCGGTTGCGGCAGCCGAAATAGCCCGAGCCCAGCTCCCACACGATGTCGCCGCCATGGGTGCGGTGGTAGGGCGAGAGGCCGCCCTCGCCGGTGTCGTGGTAGAAGCCGCCGGTCTTCGCGCCGAGGTTCAGCGCCTCGATGGCGCGGCTGCCGAGCGAGCCGAAGCTCATGGCGGAAATGTTGAGCACCGAGGCCGAATAGGGCTTGGCGCAGGCGGGACCGCCCACGTTGACCCGGAACGACTCCGTGGCCATCGGCGTCGGCGCCAGCGAATGGGTCATCCACTCGTATTCGGCGGCGTAGGTGTCGAGCTCGGTGCCGAACGGCTGGCGGTCCTCCTGGTTCTTGGCGCGGGCATAGACCAAGGAGCGGTCGTCACGGTTGTAGGGCTTCTCGGAGAGGTCGTCCTCCATGAGGTACTGGCGCAGATAGGGCCGCACCGCCTCGAACATCCAGCGCACCGAGCCGATGAGGGGATAGTTGCGCAGCAAGGTGTGGTTGGGCTGGGTGATGTCGAACACCCCCACCATGGCGAGGGTGAAGAAGCCGCAGAACACGAAGATCCAGGCGTGGTGCGCGCTGAACGACAGGACCAGGCTGACCAGCGCGCCGACGAGCACGAACAGGAAGGCGCCGTAGCGCCGCAACAGGGCCCGGGTGCTCGCGTCCATCCATTCGGCCATGGGCTTCCTCCAGATTTTGGCGGCTAAGCTATCCCAGGCCAAGGCGAAGCGCACGCTGCCGTGCGGTAGTCCCGGCGCCGCGGTCCGCGCCCGCCGGGGCGGCGGGCGGGGGTGGCGCCGGTGCGCCCGCGCGCCATATAAGGGGGCAGGGCGCCCGCGCGCCGCTTCCCGACAATCGACGTTCCGGCCGGACCATGGACCTTGCTTCCCGCCCCTTCGTGAAGATGAACGGCCTCGGCAACGAGATCCTGGTCATCGACCTGCGCGCCGACCCGGTCGAGGTCTCGCCGCAGGCGGCGCGGGCGCTGGCGCGGCCCGGCGTGCTGCCGTTCGACCAGGCGATGGTGCTCTATCCGCCGCGCCGGGCCGGCACCGCCGCCTTCGTGCGGATCCTCAATTCCGACGGCTCGGCTTCCGCCGCCTGCGGCAACGGCACGCGCTGCATCGCCGCCTTGGAGGCGCAGGTGACCGGCGCCGACCATGTGGTGTTCGAGAGCGAGGCCGGCCTGCTCGACTGCCGCGTCCATGCGGACGGCACGGTGAGCGTGGACATGGGCGCGCCGCGCTTTTCCTGGCGCGACATTCCTTTGGCGCACGACGTGGGCGACACCACAGCCGTGATGATCGAGGGCTTCGAGCCGCTCGGCCCGGCGAGCTTCGTCAGCATGGGCAATCCCCACGCGGTCTTCTTCGTGCCGGACGCCGGCGCGGTGGACGTCGCGGGCCTCGGCGCGGCGCTGGAGCGCCATCCCTTGTTTCCCGAGCGCGCCAACATCTCCTTTGCCAGCCTCGCCGGGCCGGACGAGATCCTGCTCCACGTGTGGGAGCGCGGCGCCGGGCGCACCCGCGCCTGCGGCACCGCCGGCTGCGCCGCGGCGGTGGCGGGCGCCCGCACCGGCCGCACCGGGCGCACGGTGCGGGTGCGTCTGCCCGGCGGGCTCCTGGGCATCGACTGGCGGCCGGCAGGCCAGGGGCAAGGCGAGGGCCAAGGGCACGACAACGGCCATGTGGTGATGACCGGCCCGGTGGAGCACGAATTTTCCGGCCGCATCACCGCCGCGATGCTGGGCGAGGCGGCCTGACATGGCGCACGGCCCCGCGCCCGAGGTCCTGAGCTTCGGCTGCCGCCTCAATGCGCTGGAAGGCGAGGCCCTGCGCGCCACGGCGGACGCGGCCGGGCTCTCGCGCACCCTGGTCGTCAACACCTGCGCCGTGACCCAGGAGGCGGTGCGCCAGGCGCGCCAGGCGATCCGCCGCGCCAAGCGCGCCGACCCGGACCTGTGGGTGGTGGTCACCGGCTGCGCGGCGCAGATCGATCCCGGGGCGTTCGCCCGCATGCCGGAGGTCGCCGCCGTGCTCGGCAATGGCGAGAAGGTGCGCCGCGCGGCCTGGGACGCGCTCGCCGGCGCGCCCGATTTCGGCCTTTCCGGCGCGGCGAAGGTCGCCGTCGGCGACATCATGGCGGTGCGCGAGAGCGCGCCGCATCTGTCCGACCGCTTCGACGCCCACACCCGCGCCTTCGTCGAGGTGCAGAACGGCTGTAACCATCGCTGCACCTTCTGCATCATCCCTTACGGGCGCGGCCCCTCGCGCAGCGTCGCCATGGGCGCGGTGGTGGGGCAGGTGCGCCGCCTCGTCGAAGCCGGCCATCGCGAGGTGGTGCTCACGGGCGTGGATCTCACCTCCTACGGCGCCGATCTGCCGGGCGCGCCCACCCTCGGCAGGCTGGTGCAGGCGATCCTGCGCCAGGTGCCCGAGCTCGCCCGGCTGCGGCTCTCCTCCATCGACGCCGCCGAGGCGGACGGCGCGCTCAAGGCCGCGCTCGCCGAGGAGCCGCGCCTCATGCCGCACCTCCACCTCTCGCTCCAGGCGGGCGACGACATGATCCTGAAGCGCATGAAGCGCCGCCATTCGCGCGCCGACGCGCTGGCCTTCGTGGACGAGCTGCGGCGCCTGCGGCCGGACCTGGTGCTGGGCGCCGATCTGATCGCCGGCTTTCCCACCGAGACCGAGGCGCAGTTCCGCGCCACGCTGTCGCTGGCCGAGGCGGCGGGGCTGTCCTTCCTCCACGCTTTCCCGTTCTCGCCCCGTCCCGGCACGCCGGCGGCGCGCATGCCGCAGGTGCCGCCCGCGATCGTGGCGGAGCGCGCGCGCCGCCTCAGGGCCAAGGGCGAGGAGCTGCTGCGCCGGCATCTCAGCGCCCAGGTGGGCGCGCGCCGCCTGGTGCTGGTGGAGGCGGGCGGGCGCGGCCACACCGAGCATTTCACCCCGGTGCGCATCGCCCGCGCGCTGCCGCGCGGCAGCGTGCAGGCTTTGCGCGTCGCCGGCCATGACGGCGCGCGCCTGATCGCCGCCTGATCCGTTGAGAGAGATCCCATGAGCGAACAGGATAAGACCGGCGGCTTCTGGAGCCGCCTCGCCAAGGGGCTCACGCGCACCGCCTCGTCCTTGAGCCAGGGCATCGGCGACCTCGTCACCAAGCGCAAGCTGGACGCGCAGACGCTGGAGGACCTGGAGGACATCCTGATCCGCGCCGACCTCGGCACGACGACCGCGGCGCGCATCGTCGAGAGCGTGGGGGCGGGGCGCCACGACAAGCAGATCTCCGCCGAGGAGGTGAAGAGCCTGATCGCCCGCGAGGTGGAGCAGATCCTTGCGCCGGTGGCGCAGCCGCTGGTGCTGGACGGGGCGAGGAAGCCCTTCATCGTGCTCATGGTGGGGGTGAACGGCTCGGGCAAGACCACCACCATCGGCAAGCTCGCCGCCCAGTGGCGCGCGGAGGGCAAGAAGGTGCTGCTGGCGGCGGGCGACACCTTCCGCGCCGCCGCCATCGAGCAGCTCAAGGTCTGGGGCGCGCGCACCGGCGCGCAGGTGATCGCCCGCGAGCCCGGCGCGGACGCCGCCGGCGTCGCCCACGACGCCATCACCGCCGCCCGCGAGAGCGGCGCCGACGTGCTGCTGATCGACACCGCCGGCCGGCTCCAGAACCGCGCCGAGCTGATGGCCGAGCTCGAGAAGGTGGTGCGCGTCATCAAGAAGCTGGAGCCCTCCGCGCCCCATGCGGTGCTGCTGGTGCTCGACGCCACGGTGGGGCAGAACGCGCTCTCCCAGGTCGAGGCGTTCGCGCGGGTGGCGGGCGTCACCGGCCTCGTCATGACCAAGCTCGACGGCACGGCGCGCGGCGGCATCCTGGTGGCGATCGCCGCCAAGCACGGTTTGCCGATCCACCTGATCGGCGTGGGCGAGGCGGCGGAGGACCTCCAGCCCTTCGCGGCGCGCGACTTCGCCCGCGCCATCGCCGGGCTGGAATAAACGTCAGCGCCCCGGCCGGGCGAACAGGTCCACGTGGCCGATGCGGCACGAGGCGGCCTGCCGGCGCGCCGCTTCCCACGAAGCAAGGTCATCCGGCGGCACGCCGCCATGCTCGCGCGCCGCGTTCGCCGTGCCTTCGGCGAGCGCCGCGATGAGCGCGCGGTCGCCGGCGTCGAGGCGCCAGGGGCTCTCGTCGATCATCACCGCATGGCCGGCCGCGGTCAGCGCCTCGGCCAGGATCGTGGCCGCCGCCGGCCCGGCGGCGGGACCGAAGCCCTTGTCGCGCGCCTGATGGGCCCGGAAGGCGCCATGCACGGCTGCGTCGGCGGGATGGGGCGGCGACCACGCGTCGCAGCCGTCGCAGGTCAGCGCGGCATGCACCATCACGCTTGCGCCCGCCATGGCGCCGGCGAAGGCGCGGCACCATCGCGCCGAGGCGAGGTCGAAGAACGCCGAGGCGGTGACGAGATGCGGCGCAAAGGCGAGCGGCGCCGCCGGGTCCGCCGCGAGGTCGGCGGCGGCGAACGAGACCCGCAATTCCCGCCCGCCCCAGTCGAGCACGAGGTCCGCCCCGTCCGGCCGCGCCGCGTCCGCCTGCGCCGCCAGGACCCGGCGGGCGGCGGCGGCGAGCGCCGGGTCGTGGTCGACCAGCACCCAGTGCTGGCGCGGCCCCAAGAGCGGCGCGAGCGCGCGCAGGCTCGCCCCGGTGCCGGCGCCGAGGTCGCAGATGCGCGGCTCGGGAAAGGCCGCCAGGGCCGCCGCCACGGCGGCGTCGATGGCGGCGCTGCGGGCGCGCCGGTCGGCGTCCTCCCGCAGCGCGAGCCAATCGGGCGAGAAGCCGCTCACGATGCGCGTCCGCCGACCCGCGCGAGCGTCGCGGCGATGGCGCGGGCGCCGTCCGCCCAGCCGGGCAGAGCCGCCCCGGCGGCGAAGGCGACATCCGAAAGGCGCCGCCGCAAGGCCCGGTCCGCGATCACCTGCCGCAGCGCCGCGGCGAGCGCGGGCGCCTCGCCCGGCGGCACCTTGAGGCCGGCGCCGTCCGGCACCGTCTCGCCCGCCGCGCCGCCGGTGGTGCAGATCACCGGCAGGCCGCGCTTGAGCGCCTCGGCCAGCACCATGCCGTAGCCCTCGTAGAAGGAGGGGTGCACGAACACGTCCGCCGCCTGGTAGGCCGCCTCCACCTGGGCGGGCGCCAGCGCGCCGACGAACCGCACGCGGCCTTCGGGCAGGCGCGCCGCCTGCGCGCCGACGGCGGCGGCGGTGGCGGGGTCGAGGTCGAGCGCGCCGACGACGGTGAGCGAGAAGGGGAGATCGCCGAGCCGCGCCAGCGCGTCCAGAAGCACGTCGTAGCCTTTGCGCGGGATCACCGAGCCGATGGCGAGCAGGCGCACCGGATCGCCATCGCCCGGTGCGCGCGGCGCCGCGGCGGTGCCCGGCAGAGCGAGGGTGACGGCAGCCGGCGCGACGCCATAGTCCGCCGCGAGCAGCCGCGCGGTCGACGGCGCGGTGACCACCACCGCTTGGCAGCAGGCGAGCGCGGCCCGCTCGCTCGCCTCAAGAAGGGCGCGGGTCTCAAGGTCGAGCCCGGTCTCCAGCGCCAGCGGGTGGTGCACCAGGCCGACGAGGGGGCGCCCGAGCGCCGCGAGCCGGTGCGCCGGCAGCGCGCCGAGCGCGAGGCCGTCCACCAGCAGCACGGTGCCCGCCGCGGTCGCGGCGAGGCGGTCGAGCGCGCGGCCCACCGCCTCGGGGGAGGTGAGCGGGAAGCCCGCGCCCAGCGGCAGCGGCGCGATGTCGAGGCCGAGCGCCTTCAGCTCCGCCAGCATGCGCCGGTCGTAGGCATAGCCGCCGGTGGGGGTGTCGAGATCGCCGGGAAAGGCGAGCACGGCGCGCAGCGTCACGACAGGTCGGCCTCGAAGGCGGCGCGCGCCACGTGGGATTCGTGCAGCGTCACCCTGAGGCGGGCGATGCCCTCGCCGCCGGCGCCGAGCGCGCCCGCGCGCGCCGCCTGCGCCATGCGGTCGAAGACGTGGCGGCAGAGCACCTCGGTGGTGGTGTTGCGGCCGGCGAAGTCGGGCACGTCGTCGAGGTTGCGGTAATTGAGCGGGCCGAGGATCGCCTTGAGCGCATCGTGGGCGCGGCCGATGTCCACCACCACGCCCTCCGGGGTTAGGTCGGGGCGGAAGAAGGCGACGTCCACCACGAAGGTCGCCCCGTGCAGCGCCTGGGCGGGGCCGAACAGGTCGCCCTTGAAGCTGTGGGCGATCATGATGTGGTCCCGCACCTCGACCGAATACATAAGCGCTCCTCTCGTCTGGATCAGTAGCGGATCACGGTGGCGATGCCCGGCGCGCCCTCTGCGAGGATACGCCCGAGCGCGGCGGGAAGATCATCGAATGCCAGCTCCTCGGTGACGAGCGCGTCGAGCCGATCGTCGGCCAGCAAGGCCAGCGCGGTGGCGCGGCGGCGGGCGAAATCCCAGCGCGGGCGGCGCGCCGGCGGCAGCGATCCCACCTGGGAGGAGACCAGCGCGATGCGCCGGGAATGGAAGGCGCCGCCCAGCCCCAGCGTCACCGGCCGGTCGCCGTACCAGCTCATCTCGACGAGCCGTGCCTCCGGCCCGCAGCAGGCGAGCGCGGCGCGCAGCCCGGCGCCGCTGGCGCTGGCGTGGAACACCACGTCTGCGTCGGCGATCCCCGCGCCGTCCGAAGCCCAGCGCGCGCCGAGCGCGGCGAGGATCGCGGCGCGGGAGGGGTCGGGGTCGATCGCGGTCACCTGCGCCCCCGGCAGGCGCGCGGCGAGGGCGGCCACCAGCAGCCCCACCAGGCCCGCGCCGACGACCACGATGCGGTCGCCGGCGCCGGCGCCGCTGTCCCAGAGCCCGTTGAGCGCGGTCTCCATGTTGGCGGCGAGGGTGGCGCGGCGCGCCGGTACGCCGTCCGGCACCAGGCTCGCCTGCGCCGCCGGCACGAGGAAGCGGTCCTGGTGCGGATGGAGCACGAACACGTGGCGGCCGAGGAGGTCGGCGGGCCCGTCCTCCACCTGGCCGACGGCGCAATAGCCGTATTTCACCGGAAACGGGAAATCGCCCTCCTGGAGCGGCGCGCGCATGGTGGCGCGGTGCTCCGGATCGTTCAGACCGGCGAACACCAGGCGCTCGGTGCCGCGGCTGAGCGCGCTCCAGCACGTCGCCACCAGGAGGTCGTCCGGCCCGCGCGCGGGCAGCGGGGCGGCGCGGATCTCGGCCAGGCCCGGCGCCACGTACCACAAGGCGCGGGCCTGATCCTTGCTGCGGCATTCTGCCGCATCCCTCGCCGTCATGCCGCCGTCCCCGTACTGCTGGTGTGCGCTGCAACGTTGCCACGGGCGGTTCGGATCCCGGGCGCACGGGAGTACCCCATGTCGTTTCGTCCGGATCTGCAATCGCCCACCTCGTTTCCCCAGGCGCCGCCCGCGCCGTCGGCCGGCGCGGCGGACCTCTCCTGGCGCCGCCGCTTCATGCTCGCCGCCAACGGCGCAACGCTGGCCGTGGTGGTGGCGGCGACCTTCTTCGTGCTGGCGCAGGACGGCTTCACTGTCATCGACGCCCTCGTCCTCTTGTGCGCCCTCGCCATAACGCCCTGGCATGCGCTGGGGTTCTGGAATTCCGCTGTGGGCCTCGCGCTCCGGCACGGCGGGGGCGACGGGACCCTTGCGGCGGCGCCCTTCCTGGCCGCGCCGGCGCCGGCCCATGCCGGCTCCCGCGTCGCCATCCTCATGACCCTGCGCAACGAGGACCCGGCCCGCGCCGTGGCCCGGCTCGCCGCGGTGAAGGCGGAGCTCGACGCCGGCCCGCTCGCCGCGATCTTCGACTACCACCTCCTCAGCGACACGTCGCGGCCCGAGGTGGCGGCGGCGGAGGAGGCGCTGGTCGCCGCCTGGCGCGCGCAGGCGGGCGGCGCCCGGGTGTTCTACCGGCGCCGGGCGGAGAATGTCGGCTTCAAGGCCGGCAACATCCGCGACTTTCTCGACGCCGACGGCGCCCGCTACGACTTCATGCTGCCGCTCGACGCCGACAGCCTGATGGGCGCTGGCACCATCCTCGCCATGGTCGGCATCATGCAGGCGCACCCGCGCATGGGCATCCTGCAGAGCCTGGCGGTGGGCCTGCCGGCGCAGAGCGGCTTCGCCCGCCTGTTCCAGTTCGGCATGCGCGCCGGCATGCGCTGCTACACGCTGGGCGCCACCTGGTGGGCGGGCGATTGCGGGCCCTATTGGGGGCACAACGCGCTGATCCGCGTCGCCCCGTTCCGCGCCTTCTGCCACCTGCCGGACCTGCCCGGCGCGCCGCCCTTCGGCGGGCCGATCCTGTCGCACGACCAGGTGGAGGCGGTGCTCATGCGGCGCGCCGGCTTCGAGGTGCGGGTGCTGCCGGTGGAGTGCGAGAGCTTCGAGGAAAACCCGCCGGCGGCGACCGACTTCATCACCCGCGACCTGCGCTGGTGCCTCGGCAACCTCCAATATGTGAAGCTCCTGGCGCTGCCCGGCCTCGCGCCCATGAGCCGGTTCCAGCTCCTGTGGGCGATCTTGATGTTCGCCACCGTGCCGGCGCTGCCTTTGGCGCTGGTGCTGGCGCCGTTCGCGGCGGCCGAGGCGCGCGCGGGGGAGGACTTCCCGGCCGGAATCGCCGCCGCGATCTATGGCGCGCTGCTCCTGATGTCGATCGCCCCCAAGCTCGCCGGCTGGATCGACGTGGCGCTCACCCCGGGCGGCGCCGCCCGCTATGGCGGGGCGGGGCGCTTCGCTGCCTCCGCGGTCCTGGAGCTGGTGTTCTCCTTCATGCTGGTCGCGCTCACCGCGTTCGCGGTGACGGGACTGCTGGCGCGGCTTGCGTTCGGTCGCGTGGCGGCGCGCTGGAGCGCCCAGGCGCGCGACGGCCACGCCGTGCCGCTCGCTCTCGCCGTGCGCCGCTTCTGGATGCCGACGCTGTTCGGGTTGCTGGTGGCCGGGGCGGCCTGGGCGTTGGCGCCGGGGCTGCTGGTCTGGCTGGTGCCGCTGCTGGCCGGCTACGTGCTCGCCATCCCCTTCGCGGTGGCGACGGCGGACCCGCGCTTCGGCGCCTGGCTCGCGGCGCGCGGCCTTGCGGCAACGCCCGAGGAGTTCGACCCGCCGCCGGTGCTGCGCCGGCTGCGCGGCGAGATGCCCTGCGCCCTCGAAGCGGCGGCCTGACGCGCGCGGGCCGCGCGCTGGAACGCTAGGAGGCCCGGCGGCGGCGCCGCCGCGCTGCCATTGGCATGACGGAACCTGCCGGCGCGACGCGCGGACGCGCATCGGCCCTGAGATCGGCCAAGAAAAAGGGGCACGCCGGACGTGCGGCGTGCCCCCCTGGTCGTTCGGGCCGGGCTCAGCGCCGGCCGCCGCCGCCGAAGCCGCCGCCGAAACCGCCGCGGCCGCCCCAGCCGCCGCCACCGCCCCAGCCGCCATAGCCGCGGTCGAAGCCGCCGGAGCCGTAGCGGTCGCCGCCGCCCCAGCCGGCGTCGCCGCCCCAATGGTCGCCGCCATAGCTGTCGGTGCGCTGCTGGCCCCAGGATTGGGCGCGCGCCTCGTTGTCGAGGCCCGAGCTGTCGAAGTCGCGGCCCATGCTCTGCCAGCCGGAGGAGGTGGCCTTGCTCCAGCCGCTGCCATTGTGCTGGTAGACGTTGCCGTCGTGGTCGGCGACCACCTTGCCGTTGTCCCAGGCGACCGCGTTGCCGGTCTTCGCGTTGCCGGCGACGCCGCGGCTGTCGACGTTGACGTTGCCGCGATTGTCGGTGACGCCGGTCTGCGAGGCGTGGAACGTGCCGCTGGTGGGGTTGGCGCCGGCCGATTCGCGCCCCGCCGCCGCGGTGCCGCGATAGACGTTGCCGTCGGCCGCCGCCGCCGAGGCGCCGCGCGCGCCGGTGGCGGCGTTGTAGCGCTGGTTCTCGCGGTTGGCCGCCCAATTGCCCGAATAGGGGTTGAACGCCGCGGCCGAGCGGCCGGTAAAGGCGGTGCCGTTGGCGCTGTGGCCGGCCCAGTCGCGGCCCGACCATTCGGTGCCGTTCCAGGTGGTGCCCCAGGCGTGGTTCACCGTGGCGGCGCCGCCCCAGCGGCCGTAGAGATTGGCCTGGTTGACGTTCATGTAGCCCCAGTGGCCGCCCCACGGGCCGTAGGGTCCATAGGGTCCATAGGGGCCGTAATGCCAGTAGGGGCCCCAATAGGGGCCGACCGCCGCGCCCCAGGTCCAGGCGGCGGCGAAGCCGAAGGCGAAGCCGTCCGCCGCGCCGAGGGCGAAGCCGGCGCCGAGGCCGTAGGTGACCGGGCAGGCGATCCAATAGGTGCCCACATAGCCGGTGCAATTGTAGCCGGTGCCGTAGACCACCGTGCCGCCGGGGGCGATCACCACGCCCATGTAGCCGGGGGTGTAGCCCACCACCACGGCGTCCGGCGTGACCGCGTACACCCGCACATAGGTCACGTAATGCACCGGCGAGGCGACCGGGATGGTGTAGATCACGTCCGGCACCACGGTCGCGACCGCCCAGGGGCCGATGGCCGAGGCGGAGACGAACCAGGTGCCGTCGTGCACCGCGTAGAAGCGCTGCGCGTCCAGCTGGATCACCGGGGTGGGCGAGTTCTTGGCATAGCTCAGCGCGGTGCCGGGGATCGCCTCGAACACCGGCGGGCCGCCGTCATAGCTCACGGTGATGGTGACGTTGCGCTTCACCGTCGCGGTCTGCGGGATGGCGGCGGCGATCACCGCCTCCTTGGCCTGCGGGGTGCCGGCCACCGAGACCAGCACGTTCGCCTTGGGATCGTTGGGATTGATCTTGGCGAAGTCCGCCGGCAGCGCGTTGGCGGCGACGTAGGCCCACGGACCGTTGAGGCTCACCGCCTTGAACCAGCGCCCGGAGATGAGGACGTAATAGGTGTTGGTGCTGATCTCCATGAACACCGCATGGTCGGCATTGTTCATGGCGAGCAGGTTCGGCGTGCCGGTCACCGGCAGCATCTGCTGCGGGCCGTCCGACTGGATCAGCTCGGTGGGGACGGTGGCGACCATCACCGCCGGCGGCGGCGTGATCGGCTTGCCCTCCTGCGAGAGCAGCGGGTCGGCCGCGAGCTGCTTGTTGGCGAGCGCGCCGGCGGCGGTCAGCGCGTCGGTGACCTTCGCCGTGACGATCCAGGACCCGGTGAGGCTGGTCGCCTCGTACCAGGTGCCGGCGGCCTGGAGGTGGTAGGTGCCGGCCTCGTCGAGCAGCACGAGCGGACGGGTGTTCACCACCCGCTGGAAGCCCACCACCCCTTGGATCGGCTTCAGCGCCGGATCGCCGGCCACCGGCACCAGCACGGTGGGGCTGGTGGCGAAGACGATCTTCGGCGGCGTGTTGTCCACTGGCTGGCTCTTCATCGCCGCCAGCTCCTTGTTGACCGCGTAGCTGGCCTGGAGCTGGTCGAGCGGAACGGCGATGCCGTTCTCCGGCAGGTGCGACTGGAGCGCGGCGCGGATCGTCGCCGCCTTGTCGGGCGCGGTGGGCACCTCGACGCCGGTGATGGTGAACGAGGCCACGTGCACCACGCCGGCCGGCTTGTCCACCGCCACGCGGCTGGTGAAGCGCGCCATGCCGTAGGTCGGGGCGCCGTTCTTCGGACCGATGGCGACGGCGGCGCGGCCGCTCATCACGTCGCCCTGCCAGTCGTCCACCTGCGGCTGGTAGAGCTGCAGCACGGTGTCGCCGGAAAGATCGAACGCGCGCGGCCAGGTCGGCGGACCCGCGAAGATGTCGGTCTGGCCCGCTTGGGCCTGCGTTTGTGCCTGCGTCTGCTGGGCCATCGCCGCGGGCGCCGTGAGCGCCATCGCCAGGGCGACCACCGCTGCCGAGCTCAAAGCCGTGAGCCGAACCATGGTGTCCTCCGAATCCGCACCGGGCGGAGCGGCGGAGACCTACCATGTTCGACCTTGAGCGTCAGCAGGGCGCGACCGTCCGCCACCAGGCGCCCGGGACCGGCGGGCTTCGGCCGGCGGCGATGCCAAAGAAAAGCCCGGCCCCTTGCGGGGCCGGGCCATGGTGCTGGACGCAGGAGAGCAAGTTGCGGGGGGAAATGCACCCGCTGCGTCTGGCGCCATTGGAAAGGGATCAGTCGGCCTCGCAGGGGCGGCGCCATTTCAGGCGCGGGCCGAAATCCGTCGCGACCCATATCTTGCGCAGGCCGCAGGCCGGCAGGTCGCGCTCGGCCTCAGGGCCGGCGGCGCCGACCTTCTCCACCGCGGCCCCCGTGCCGGGGCTGCCAGGCGCCGCAGGGCTCTCGGCCGGAATGATCTGGCGCTGGCTTGCGGGCGCGGCGCCGAACTGCAGGGCGCGGGCGTCGTCGCCGCCGCCGCCCAGGGCCGCCGCGAGCACCACGACGGTGGACAGACCGATGACGAGCGATTTCGACATGCAACACCTGGCGGTTTGCGGCCGATCAAAGCGGCCGGGATGAGCGCGTTCTAGAGGAAGGTTGCGGAACCCAACCTGAACCGAGCCTTTAGCTGCCCTTCACCTTCATGAACGCCGCTGAGGGGCCGCGTTCATCGGCGGTTCATCCGTACCCCTTCCTTCTGGCCGGGCGCTGGCGCGTTGCGGGCGGATTTGCCATGCCTGCGCGACCGAAGTTGTGCGGCCGCTCCTGTTCCCGCTTGATCTTGGCCCGGACCAAGTTTAAGCGCGGCGGTGGGTAGCAAGGGGGACGTCACCATGAAGAAGTACGTCGCTGAGTTCATCGGAACCGCCGTCCTCGTCCTGTTCGGATGCGGTTCGGCCGTGCTCACCGGCTATGGCAGCGCGCCCATCGGCATGCTCGCCATCGCCTTCGCCTTCGGTCTCGCCGTCACCTCCATGGCCTACGGCATCGGCCATGTGTCCGGCTGTCACATCAACCCGGCGGTCACCCTCGGCGTGTGGGCGGCGGGCCGCCTGCCGACCGCGGAAGTGCCGCTCTACTGGATCGCCCAGGTGCTCGGCGGCATCGCCGGCGCCGGGATCCTCTACGTGATCGCCTCCGGCAAGCTCGCCGGCTTCGACGTCGCCACCGCCGGCCTCGGTCAGAACGGCTGGGGCCCGAACTATCTCGGCGGCTACGGGCTCACCGCGGCGATCGTCGCCGAGCTGGTCGGCACCTTCGTGTTCCTGGTGGTGATCCTTGGCTCGACCTCGAAGGCGGGCATCACCCAGGCGGCGGGCCTCGCCATCGGCCTGTCGCTGGTGATGATCCACATCGTCTTCATCCCGGTGACCGGCGTGTCGGTGAACCCGGCGCGCTCCATCGGCCCGGCGCTGTTCGTGGGCGGCCAGGCGCTGGCGCAGCTGTGGCTGTTCATCGTCGTGCCGCTGGTCGGCGCGTTCCTCGCCGGCCTGCTGTATCGGCACCACTTCCCCGACTGAGCCGGAACCAAGAAAAAGGCGGGAGCCGCGCGGCTCCCGCCTCCTTGATCGCCTCCGCCGGCCGGGTGGCGCGGCGGCGGCGCCGGCCTCACGGGCAGGGGTGCTGCAGCCCGTCATAGCCGGTATAGGTGCCGGTCCGCGGATTATAGGACCGGAAGCGCTGCGAGCAGTAGGCGACGGCGTCATTGCCCGCATTGTTGGCCGCCGCCGCCGCGGCGGCGCCGATGGCGAGGCCGGCGACGCCGGCCGCCACCCACGCCCCGTTATTGTTGCGGTAGTACCAGCCGTTGTTGCGCCAATAGGGACGGCCCCAGCGGGCGTGATAGCCGGGGCGGCCCGGACGCATGCCGGGTCGCGGCCCCGGCCGCACCCCCGGGCGCACGCCCGGCCGCGGGTGATACTGCACGGCGTCGGGGGCAACCGCGGCCGCGGCCAGCGCGCCCGGGGCGGCGCGCAAGGGCTGGGCAGCAACGGGCGCGGCGAACGTGGCCGCCATCGCGGCACTCAAGGCGATCGCCAGCGTTTTGTTTCTGATCATTTTGTTTTCTCCTGTTCCGGCGGCATCCCCGTGCAACCGTCTCCTGTGGTAACTACCGCCGGCGCGATCGGTTGCGTTGACCTCACGTCACCGTGAACGCTGCCGGCCTACCCCTTTGCACGGGGCAGGCGCAGCGCCATGTTTAAAGCGTGCGGTCAGATCTCGATGCTGCGTTGCGGGGACGCGCAAGTATCGGACTGGAAATGCAGAGAAGTTGCCGCGCCTTTGACATGGATCGGCGACAAGGCTGCGGGGAATTTGACACAAACCCCTGTCAGACTTGGTCTTCAAGGTCAGGAGACGCCTAGATGTTTCGCAGAGCAAAAGTCGTCGCCGTGGCGGTGAGCATCGCCATCGGCGGATTGGGTCCGGTCCCCGCCGGCGCGCAGGCGCTTCGCGCCGGCGTCGGAGAACTCGGAACGGCGCATGCCGCTCCGATGGCTGAGGTGGCCTATCGTGGCGGCGTGCGCGCTGGCGGTTTCCGGGGCGCCCGCGTGGGCGGCATGCGGGCCGTGGGCGTGCGCCCGGGCTATCGCGGCGGCGCCTATCGGGCCGCCGGCTTCCGCCCCGGCTATCGTCCGGGCTACCGTCCGGGCTACCGTCCGGGCTTCCGTCCCGGCGTCCCGGTGGGCTGGGGTCGGCCCGGCTGGCGTCCGCCTCCGGGCGCCTGGGGTCCGGGGCCGTGGCGTCCCGGCTGGGGCTGGTATCGTCCGGGCTGGGGCTGGGGCTATTACAACAATACGGGCGCCTGGGTGGCGCTGGGCGTCGCCAGCGCCGTCGCCATCGGCGCCGCTGCAGCGGCCGCCAACAGCACCGTCACCGACGATGCGGTGGCCTATTGCATGCAGCGGTTCCGCTCCTACAACCCGAACACCGGCACCTATACCGGCTATGACGGGCTGCAGCATCCCTGCCCGTGACGGCTGATGCCGCGGGCCGGGGCATCCTCGCACGAGGCCCGTCCCGCGCATGCGCCGCTGGCGGCGTGATCTGAAGCGCCCCGTCCTGCATCCGCGGGGCGGGGCGTTTCTCTTTGCCCGGTCAGCCGGGCAATCGCCGTGCGGGCGAGCCGCGGGGCAAGAAGCAGCGCGGAAAGAAGCGGCGGGCCGGCACCGCAGGGCGGGACGCTAGGCCGCGTCCCAAAAGGGGCGCAGCCGGGTCCTGGCCCGCGGGGGGCGGCCGACGGGTCCAGTCCGGCGCATCTGCGCCAGCCGGTTCGCGGGGGGCGATCGGGCCGCTCAGCGCGGCGCCAGGATCATGATCATCTGGCGGCCTTCGAGCATGGGCTCGGCTTCCACCTTGGCGATGGTGGCCACGTCTTCCTTCAGCTTCTGGAGCAGCTTGAAGCCGATGTCCTGGTGCGCCATCTCGCGGCCGCGGAAGCGCAGGGTCACCTTGACCTTGTCGCCCTCCTCGAAGAACCGCTGCATGGAGCGCATCTTCACCTCGTAATCATGGGTGTCGATGCCCGGCCTCAGCTTGATCTCCTTGACCTCGACCACCTTCTGCTTCTTGCGCGCCTCGCTGGCCTTCTTCTGGTTCTGGTATTTGAAGCGGCCGAAATCGAGGATCTTGCAAACCGGCGGGGTGGAATTGGGCGAGATCTCCACGAGGTCGAGACCGGCCTCCTGCGCGAGCGTGAGAGCATCGCGAATGGCCAACACACCGCGGTTCTGCCCGTCCTGGTCGATCAGCTGGACTTCGCGGATGCGGATTTCTTCGTTGACGCGCGGTCCATCCTTCTCCGGCGCGACGGGTCTCATGGGGCGGCGAATGGCTTGTGTCTCCTCGAGCAATTGAACTCCGCCCCGAGCACTGGGCCAGGATGCACGGCGAAGGCCGTGGGGTCTTGGACCCGAGCTTTGGGCAGGCTCCCAAGATCGGGACAAACCGCGCCAAAGTCAATGACCCCCAAGGATCGCGCGCAGATCGCGGGCGGCTTCCCCAGCCGCCCGGCGTGCGCGGCTGGGGAAGCCGCCCGCCGCGCCCCTGGACGCTTCCCCCGCGCGCGCGGCATAGTCGTGCAAGCCACAGTTCAGCCGCCTTCGCCGCGCAATTCGGGACGCGCGGAGCGAACGTGGCGCGACGGGTGCGGGCGGCCCGCGCGCCAGGGTCCACGGGAACGCCAATGATCGACGCAGCCTCGGTTCTCAGTCATGCGCGCCTTCTGGCCACGGCCCTCGCGCTGGCGCCGCTCGCGCTCGCCTGCGGGATCGACGCCGCGCGGGCGGACGGGCGCATGGTGGCCAAATATTCGCTCAGCGTCGCCGGGGTGGAGTTCGGCCGCGGCACCTTCGTGGTGCAGGCGAGCGATTCGGCCTACGAGATTTCCGGCACCGCGCGCATCACCGGCCTGATGCGGGCGGTCGCCAACGGCAAGGGCCGGGCAGCCGCGCGCGGCACGCTGCAGAACGGACGCATGCTGCCACGGGTCTATGCCATGGACGCGGACGCCGACGGCAAGGCGGAGAGCGCGCGCATCGTCATGCTCGCCGGCGCGGTGAAGGAGATGGACGTCGAGCCGGAGCTGAAATTCCTGCCCGACCGCGTCCCGGTCACCGATGCGGTGCTGAAAAGCGTGCTCGATCCCGTGAGCGGCGCCTTCGTCTACATGCCCGGAACCGGCGACATGCTCTCGGCCGCGGCGTGCCAGCGGGTCATCCCCGTGTTCGACGGCCGCCAGCGCTACGACATCGCGCTCAGCTTCCAGCGCGTCGAGCAGGTGAAGGCGGAGGGCTATGACGGGCCCGCCGTGGTGTGCGCCGCGCGCTACCGTCCCGTGGCCGGGCACCGGCCCACGCGCTACACCGTCAAATACATGGTGGACAACAAGGACGTCTTTGCCTGGCTGGTGCCGATCGCGGGCACCCGCCTGATGGCGCCGTTCCGCGTCTCGGTGGCCACCATGATCGGCACCGCGGTGCTGGAGGCCGAGGCCATGGAGATGCTGCCGGCGGACGGCACCTTGTCCGTGAGCGCGCCCAAACCCTGAGCGACGCCCCCCGCCGGGGAGACGGGGCGCGCTTCCGGGCGCGCCTGTGGCTCGCGAGCAGTTCGCCTACAAGCTGTAGTAGGGGGTGAAGGCGGAACATTCGCCGCGTGCGATTCGCCCCCGGTTCGTTCCGGGCCTGTTCGCCTGGCGCGGGGCCGGCGTCCCCCGGCGGGACGGCGCCTGCCGCCGCCACCCCGAAGTCCGCCCCGCGCGAATCTGAGGCCCTGCGTTGACACCCGTGGGGGCCGAGGTGTTCCCTGAAGCTCGCGTGAGGGTTCACGCCAGAGGACATCATGGCCAAAAGGACCAAGGTTGCGGAGAAGGACGCGGTCGCGTCGCACCGGGGCGTCAAGTCGCTGAGCGAGGCCAAGGCCTGGATGGCCGCGCGGGGGATCACCGAGATCGAGTGCCAGGTACCGGACCTTGCGGGCGTCGCCCGCGGCAAGATCATGCCGGCCTCCAAGTTCCTCTCCTCGCCGGTGATGAACTTGCCGCTGTCGGTGTTCTTCCAGACCATCTCCGGCGAATATCCCGACTATGAGGGCCTCGTCGATTCGGTGGTCGCCGACAGCGACCTGGTGCTGGAGCCGGACTTCGGCACCCTCTCGGCTGTGCCGTGGGCGCAGGATCCCACCGCCCAGGTGATCCACGACGCCTTCCACCGCGACGGACGGCCGGTGGAGGTTGCGCCCCGCCAGGTGCTCAAGCACGTGCTCTCGCTCTATGCCAACCGCGGCTGGAAGCCGGTGGTGGCCCCCGAGATCGAGTTCTATCTGGTGGAGCCCAACACCGACCCCGATTATCCGCTGAAGCCGCCGGTCGGGCGCTCGGGCCGGCCGGAGATCGGCCGCCAGTCCTATTCCATCCAGGCGGTGAACGAGTTCGACGCCCTGTTCGAGGACATCTACGCCTATTCGGAGACCCAGGGGCTCGAGATCGACACGCTGATCCACGAGGACGGCGCGGCGCAGATGGAGATCAACCTGCGCCACGGCGAGCCGCTCGCGCTCGCCGACCAGGTGTTCCTGTTCAAGCGCACGATCCGCGAGGCGGCGCTGCTGCACAAGATCTACGCCACCTTCATGGCCAAGCCGATCGCCAACGAGCCGGGCAGCGCCATGCACATCCACCAGTCCGTGGTGTCGATGGCGACGGGCGAGAACATCTTCTCCGACAAGGACGGCGACCCGACGCCGGAATTCTTCTCCTTCATCGCCGGCCACCAGAAATACCTGCCGTCGGTAATGTGCATCCTCGCGCCTTACGTGAATTCCTACCGGCGCCTGACCCGCGATTCCATGGCCCCCATCAACGTGCAGTGGGGCTATGACAACCGCACCGCGGGCCTGCGCGTGCCGCCCGCCGAGCCCGAGGCGCGGCGGGTCGAGAACCGCGTGCCGTCCTCGGACGCCAACCCCTATCTGGTGATCGCCGCCTCGCTCGCCTGCGGCTATCTCGGCATGGTGGAGGGCCTGCGCGCCACCGATCCGCTGGAGCGCGACGCCAAGGACCTCGATTTCGAGCTGCCGCGCGGCCTCCTGGAGGCGGTGGCGGCGTTCCAGGAGTGCGAGGAGATGGCCGACGTGCTCGGCCGCCGATTCGTCACCGCCTATGCCGCGGTCAAGCAGGCCGAGTTCGAGACCTTCATGCGGGTGATCTCGCCGTGGGAGCGCGAGTATCTGTTGCTTAACGTGTGAATAGCGTGCCGTCGGCGGGCGCAGGCCCCAAGGCAGGCTCCCGAAGAGCCAATGCAGGGGCCGAGCGGGGCCCGGCGGCCGGCGCGCGCGCCGGCTGAAGGCTCCGCCCGGCCACGGGCCGCCGGCCGCACCACAAAACAGGAGCGCCATGCACCGCACCGCCGCCCCCCTGAGCCCGTCGGGCCATGCCAAGTCCTGGTATGCCGCGACCGCGATTCCCCATCCCGCCCATCCGCCGCTGAAGGGCGCGGCGCGCGCCGACGTGTGCGTGGTCGGCGGCGGCTATACCGGACTGTCGGCGGCGCTGCATCTGGCGGAGGCGGGCTTCGACGTGGTGCTGCTGGAGGCGGCGCGGGTCGGCTCCGGCGCCTCGGGGCGCAATGGCGGCCAGCTCCATTCCGGCCAGCGGCGCGACCAGCTGTTCCTCGAGGCGCAGATGGGCCAGGCCGACGCCCGAAAGCTCTGGGACCTCGCCGAGGAGGCGAAAAGCCTGCTCAAGGTGCTGGTCGCGCGCCACGCCATCAATTGCGACCTCAAGGACGGCCTCATCCTCGCCGACCACAAGCCTCACTACGTGGCGCAGAGCCACGCTTATGCGCGCCACCTCAGGGACGCCTACGGCTACGACGCGGTGCGCGAGCTCGACCGCGACGAGATGAACTATCTGGTGCGCTCGCCGCTCTATCACGGCGGCATCCTGGACAAGAAAGGCGGCCACCTGCACCCGCTGAACTTCGCCCTGGGCCTTGCCCATGCGGCGGCCGCGGCCGGCGCCCGCATCCACGAATGCACCCGGGTCACCGGCTTCGAGGACGGGCCGCGGGTGAAGGTGACGACCGACCAAAGCGGGGTGGTGGAGGCGGACTTTCTGCTGGAATGCGGCGACGGCCTGCAGGACGGGCTCGACCGGCGGGTGGACGGGCACGTCATGCCGATCTGCAACTACATCGTCGCCACCGAACCGCTCGACGAGATGGGCCGCGAGCTGATCGCCAACGACGCGGCGGTGGCCGACAGCCGGTTCGTGGTCAACTATTTCCGCCTGAGCCGCGACGGGCGGCTGCTGTTCGGCGGCGGCGAGAGCTACCGGCGTTCCCTGCGGACCGACATCGCCGCCTTCGTGCGGCCCTACATGCTCAAGGTGTTCCCCCAGCTGGCGCAGGTCGGCATCGACTATGGCTGGGGCGGGGTGCTGGGCATCACCATGACGCGCCTGCCGTTCGTGCGGCGCCTCTCGGACAAGGTGCTGGTAGCCTCGGGCTATAGCGGCCAGGGGGTGATGCTGGCGCCGCTGTTCGGCAAGATCCTGGCCGAGGCCGTGCGCGGGCAGGCGGAGCGGCTCGACGTGCTCTCGCGCCTGCCGGTGCCGCCCTTCCCGGGCGGGGTGATGCTGCGCTATCCGCTGCTGGTGGCCGGCCTCACCTATTTCGCGCTGCGCGACCGGCTCTGAGCGCGCGCCCGGCGCGTCCCGTCCGCTCCGCCGGCGAGGCCGGCGGCCGCCGGCTCAGTCGAGCCCGCCGAGCTTGCGCGCTTCGGCCAGCGCCTTGAGGCAGCCCGCCTCGTCCCCCGCCGCCTGCAGGTTCATGGCCGCATTGAGCGCGCCGAGCGCGCCCGAATCGGGCTGCGACACGCCCGCCTGGGCCAGCGAACCGGGCGTCGGCTGGCGGTCGAGCTGGGCGTCGACCGACTGGCCCTGGCTGGGCGGCGCCTTGGGGCGCGGCTCCTTGGCTTTGAGCTGCTGCTGCACGACGACGATCTGCTCAAGGCAGCTCGCCGCGGCGGGCGCCGCCGGCCCGAGCCCGGCGAGCGCGCCGAGGGCCACGGCCAGAGCTGCGCCGGGGCCGGGCCGGACGGCGCAAAGGGCGGAGAAACGGGGCATGATCCCTCCTGGTGGGCAAGGCGCCCGCCTGTCCGGGGCGGAGCGGTCACGCCTATAAATCGCGCCACCCCGCCCGTGCGCAAGGGGGGAGGCGGGCCCGGCCCGGTGCCGCGCCCGCCGGCGCCAGGCTCAGCCGTGGGGGGCGCGCCGGCCGCGCCGGCGCGCCATCATGTTGAGGCCCTCCACGAAGGCGGAGAAGGCCATGGCGGCGTAGACGTAGCCCTTGGGCACGTGGGCGCCGAAACCCTCGGCGATCAGCGTCATGCCGATCATGATGAGGAAGCCCAGCGCCAGCATCACCACGGTCGGGTTCTGCTCGATGAAATGCGCCAGCGGATCGGCGGCGAGCAGCATCGCCGTGACCGCGGCGATCACGGCAATGATCATGATCGGGATGTGCTCGGTCATGCCCACGGCGGTGATGATGCTGTCGATGGAGAACACCAGGTCCAGCAGCAGGATCTGCACGATGGCGGCGGTGAAGCCGATGGTGGCGCGGGTCTCGAACAGGTCGTCGCCGGGGTTCGGGTCGACGCTGTGGTGGATTTCCTTGGTCGCCTTCCACACCAGGAACAGGCCGCCGGCGATGAGGATCATGTCGCGCCAGGAGAAGGGGTGGTCGAACACGGTGAAGACCGGCGCGGTGAGCCGCACGATGATGGCGATGGTGCCGAGCAGCGCGAGGCGCATGATCAGCGCCAGGCCGATGCCGATGCGGCGCGCCATGGTGCGATGCTCGGCCGGCAGCTTGTTGGTGAGGATGGAGATGAAGATCAGGTTGTCGATGCCGAGGATCACCTCCATGGCGACGAGGGTGACGAGCGCCACCCACGCGGCCGGGTCCTGGGCAAGTGCGAGCAGGTAGTCCATGGCAGGTCCTTCAGGAGCTGGAGGAGAGGGCTTCGAGGCGTGGAGCGGCGCACGCCGCCGGCCGCTCGGGGGCATAGACGCGGAGCGCGCCGGGGCGGATCGAGAAGCGCGCGGGTGTCCGCGTCACCAGCTCGCCGTCGGTGTTCACCGGCCGCGGCCGGCGCGTCTCGACGGTGACGGAGGTGGTGCGGAAGGCGCGCACGTCGCGCCACTGGCCCTGGGTGCCGCGGCGCAGCGCCGGCAGCAGGCCCAGCAGGCGCCACCAATGGTCCACCTCCAGGCTGTAGAAATCGAGCCGGCCGTCCTCGGCCGTGGCATCGGACGCCACCGCCATGCCGCCGCCATAGTAGCGGCCGTTGCCCACCGCGATCTGCAGCGTGCGCACCTTTTCGCTGGTGCCGTCATGGATGACGCGGGCGGTGAACAGCCGCGACTGGGCGACGAGCCGGGCCGCGACCACCGCGTAGCCGAACACGCCGAAGCGCCGCTTCGCCTCCTGGGTGAGGGCGCGCGCCAGATCGGCGCTGAAGCCGATGCTGGCCACGTTCAGGAACGGATGGCCGTTGACGTCGCCGAGGTCCACGCGCCGGGGCGTGCCGGTGGCGATGAGGTGCGCGGCGGCGAGGGTGTCGAGGGGAATGCCGAGGGTACGGGCGAAATCGTTGGCGGTGCCGAGCGGCAGCACGCCGAGCGGCAGGCCGAGCGCGGCGAGGCCCGCGGCGGCGGCGTTGAGCGTGCCGTCGCCGCCGCCGATGACCACGAGGTCGTGGCCCGCGGCCTCGCGGCGGATCAGATCGGACAGCGCGGCGCCCTGCGGCCAGGGCAGGGCGGCCAGGGCGATGCCGCCGGCCTCCAGCGCCGCGCGCTCGCGCGCCAGCGGCGACGTTCCCAGGCGGGCGCCGGGATTGACCAGGAAGAGGGCGCGCCGGGGCGCACCGGCAGCAAGCGGGCGCAAAGCGGCGGATGGCGGCGCGGACGGGCTCATGGGCGCCGACGCACCACGGTCGCCGCGGAATGGCTGGAGGACGGGATCAAAGGGCCTCGCTGTCGATCGAAAACACGACGTGATCCGACATCGCCCGGCCAATCGGCCGGCGCCAGAGGGGCCCGGATCTCCTGCCGTTCAGTTAGGAACGCCCGCAGGGGGGACAAGCGCGACTGGACTGTGGCGGAATGCCGCAGGTGCTGCCGGAGCCGGCCATCGCGTGCGGGTGGCGGGGCCGCGCGGCGGCGACCGCCGCCGCGCCGGAGCGCGCGGCGGGCGGGGGTGGGGGGCTGGCTTGGGGCTCCCGCGGACGCCGCAGCGGACCGGTTCTCGCGGCCCCGATGGCGGCCCGCGTTTCGGCGAAACCGCGGCAATGGCGGCGTCCCCGCCATGGGGCGCGGGCTCGGCGACGGCATTCGCATGCCGCGGCGCGGCCGTGGAATCCCATTGTCGGTCAGCGTGTTGGAGATGTTCCGGGGCGGAGGGATCGGCGCCGGGGTCGGCAGAGGCGCGATCCTGGAGCGGCGCGCGGTCCGGACTGCGGCGTTTGCATGCCCTTGGGGCAGGGCCCTCGTCCGCTGCGCCGGAAGGCCGGCGCAGGCCCATGTCAGCCCGCGCCCGGCGCGGCGGGTCGCAAGGCTGACGGGCAGCGGACAAGGGGGAAAGAAGAGAGGGAGGAGAGCGGGGGCGGTGCTCTCCTCCCTCGGGCCCGACCAGCGAGCGGGTTGCGGTTCCGCTCGTTGACCGAACGGTTCGGTCGGTGGGATTGATCTAGCGCATTGCTCCTGCCATATCAAGAGGGAACCGTACGGTTCGGTTCGATGCCTCTTTCGCGCCTGTGGCCCGGGCGCCACCCCGCTACGGTCTTGGCGCTCCGGCAGGGGGATGGCGGTGCGCGGCGCTTGCGCCGGAGCCTGCGATACCCGCAGAAATGCGGCGGATCCGGGGGCGCGGCGGGGGCGAAAGCGAGGACGGGCGCATGGGCAAGGACACGGGCGAGGACATGGGACGGCGATGAGGATCGCGAGCGACGTAGCAGCGGAGCGGCATCTGGAGGCGCGCGATGGCGCCCACGGCGCCGGGCAGGACCCGGAAAAGCGCAACCAGATCATTGCCGGAGCACGCCAGGTGTTCCTCGAGCACGGCTTCGACGCCGCCAGCATGGGCGACATCGCCCGCGCCGCGGGGGTCTCCAAGGGCACGCTCTACGTCTATTTCCAGAACAAGGAGGACCTGTTCGCCGCCTTGGTCAGCAGCGAGTGCAGCGAGACCGCCGAGCGCCTGTTCGTGCTGGATGCCGAGGCAGCGGATGTCCAGACCGCGCTGACCGAGCTCGGGCATTCCTTCATCGCCGCCATGGTGCGGCCCGGGCATATCGCCACGCTGCGCACCGTGATCGCCATCGCCGGAAAATTCCCCGAGATCGGCCGGCGCTTCTTCGAGGCCGGACCGTGCGCGGGCATCCAGCGCCTGTCCAAGTTCCTGGCCGCGAAGGTGGAGCAGGGGGCGCTCGAGATCGAGGACGTGGAGCAGGCGGCGAGCCAGTTCCTCGGATTGTGCAAGGACGGCGTGACGGCACCCATCCTCATCGGCTCCAACGAGCCGCCCGACCCCGCCCATGCCGCCAAGGTGGTGAACGGGGCGGTGCGCGTGTTCATGGCCGCCTATGGCGCCAAGGCGCCCGCCGGCTGCCGGCCTGCGGCGGAGGGCGCGGCGCGCCAGGCGGGACCGCGGGAAGCCTGAACGGGCGCCGCGGGAGCATCCGCGCCGCACGGCGTCCGACGTTTGCGCCCCGCGCCCACGCGTCTTCCCGATAGGTGTCGGCGGCTCCTCGCTTTGGTCCTCCGCCTGCCGGCCCCGGTTCGCGCCAAAGGAAGGGAGGGGCGGCCGCTGCGGCGACGGCCTTCCGGCGGAGGCGATGCCGGCCCCTCCCCACCGCTGGCGCGCCGTCACGGCGCGGGCGCCTCTTCCGGCACCACCAGCCGGCCCTCGGCGTCGAACGGAAAGCCGGGATTGAAGGCGACCTCCCACACATGGCCGTCGAGGTCCGCGAAATAGCCGCTGACCCCGCCCCAGAACACGGGCTGCGCCGGCTTCAGGCAGCGCCCGCCCGCGGCCACCGCGCGGGCGATGACCTGGGCGGGCGCGTCCGCGTGTGCGACGTTGAAGGCGAGGGTGACACCACCGAAGCCGCCGCCGGCATCCTCCGGCCTGAGGCGGGCATCATCGGCGAGCGCGGCGGTGGGATAGAGACCCAGCACCACATGGCCCGCCAGGAGGAAGGCGACGCCGCCGGCGCCCCGGTAGCGCCGCTCGAGCCCGAGCGCGCCATAGAAGGCGGCCGCGCGCGCGAGGTCGGCGACGCCGAGGGTGACGAGATGGAGCCGCAGGTCCGGCGCCGCGCGCGCCGCGCTGCCGTCGGTGTGGGGATCGGGCATCAGGCACGCCTTCTCAATTGAACAGCGAGAGCTGCTCGCCCTTGGCGGCGGGGCGGCGGAAATGGGCGGTGGTGAGCTTCAGCCCGCGGCCCTCGAGGCCGAGCCGCCGGGTGGCGATCTCGAAGCGGCGGCCGATGGTCCAGGCATAGGGCCCGGTTCCCCGCTGGCGCTTGCCGAAGGTGGAATCGTAATCCTTGCCGCCGTTCATCTGGCGCACCAGCGCCAGCACGTGGCGCGCTTTGTCCGGGAAGTTGGCCACCAGCCATTCGCGGAACAGATCGGCGATCTCCAGCGGCAGGCGCAGCGTCACGTAGCCCGCCTCGCTCGCGCCCGCCGCCTTGGCGGCGTCGAGGATGCGCTCGATCTCCATGTCGTTGAGCGCCGGGATGACCGGCGCCGTCAGCACCGCGGTGGGAATGCCCGCGTCGGCGAGGCGGCGGATGGTGGCGAGGCGCACGTGCGGGCTCGCGGCGCGGGGCTCCATGGTGCGGGCGAGGTGCGGATCGAGGGTGGTGATGGAGATGGCGACCTTGGCCAGCCCGCGCGCGGCCATGGGGCCGAGAATGTCGATGTCGCGCGCCACCAGCGCCGACTTGGTGACGATGCCCACCGGATGACCGAACTCGGCCAGGACTTCCAGCAGGCGGCGGGTCACCTGGTAGCGTTTCTCGATCGGCTGGTAGGGATCGGTGTTGGTCCCCATGGCGATGACGCGCGGCTGATAGGCGGGATGCGCCAGCTCGCGCGCCAGCAGCTCCGGCGCGTCGGGCTTCACGAACAGCTGGGTCTCGAAGTCGATCCCGGCCGAAAGGCCGTGGAAGGCATGGGTGGGCCGCGCGAAGCAGTAGATGCAGCCGTGCTCGCAGCCGCGATAGGCGTTGATGGAGCGGTCGAAGGCGATGTCGGGCGACTGGTTGCGGGTGATGACCGTGCGCGCGCGCTCCTCGGTCACCTGGGTGCGGAAGGGCGGCAGGTCGTCGAGGCTCTCCCAGCCGTCGTCGAACGCGATGCGGGCGGCGGGCTCGAAGCGGCCGGCGGCGTTGGAGGTGGCGCCGCGCCCGCGGCGCCGCTCCGGCTCCACCCCGGTTCCCGCCTCGCCGTCGAGCGCGGGCGGAAGCACGGGCGCGGGCGCGGCGCGCTCCTCGGCGAGCCGGCCCAGCAGACGCGCGCCCTTCTTCTTGGGCCGCGCAAGGGGAAGGGCGGGGCCCGTGCGGACGATGGCAGAAGCGTTGGCGGCGCCGGTCTTCACCGAATCGGGCTGCGCCCGGCGCGGGGCGGCCGCCCGGTTGACCCTGCGACCTGTCGGCACACCGGCTTCGGGCGCGGCCCCGCAAACCGGGGGCGGCGGATCGACGATGGGGGAATCGAGCGGGGCATCCATGGATAAAAGATAGCCCGCAGATAGGAACAAAGCAAGAACATAGATCCCGAAACGGGACGGAATCCTTCTGTTGCGGTGCACATTATGTATACTGTACACCAGAGAAGAGTTGCCAGAAAACCGCTTCTCCGCTAAACGCCAGTGCGAGCGATAAGCTAGGGGGAAACCGATGGCCGATCACGGCACGATCGAGTACGGGCACGCGGAAGGCAACGACTATGTCGAGCACGAACGCACCTATGAGATGTTCACGTCGCTGACAAAATGGGCCTCCATCGCGATCGCCGTCATTCTCGTCCTGATGTGGATTTTCCTCCTCTGAGCCTGTGAGCCCGGAGCACCGGAGACTTTCCGATGAAAATCGCTGTCCCCGCCGAGGTCGATCCCGGCGAGCCGAGGGTTGCTGCGACCCCGGATACGGTCAAGCGCCTCGTCGCGCTCGGCGCCCAGGTGGCGGTCGAGGCCGGCGCCGGCGTCGCGTCCGGCATCCTCGATGCCGATTATGAGGCCGCTGGCGCCACCATCGCGCCCCATGCCGCCGATGCGCTGTCCGGCGCCGACGTGGTGCTGAAGGTGCGGCGCCCCACGGAAGCCGAGCTTTCGTCGTACAAGCCCGGGGCCCTGGTGCTCGCCATCATGGACCCCTACGGCAACGACGCCGCGCTCGCCGCCATGGCCCGCGCCGGGGTGGCCGCCTTCGCCATGGAGCTGATGCCCCGCATCACCCGCGCCCAGGTGATGGACGTCTTGTCGTCCCAGGCCAACATCGCCGGCTACCGCGCGGTGATCGACGCGGCCGCCGAGTTCAACCGCGCGCTGCCGCAGATGATGACCGCCGCCGGCACCGTGCCCGCGGCGCGCGCCTTCGTCATGGGCGCCGGCGTCGCCGGCCTCCAGGCCATCGCCACCGCGCGCCGCCTCGGCGCCATCGTCACCGCCACCGACGTGCGCCCCGCGGCGAAGGAGCAGGTGGCCTCGCTCGGCGCCAAGTTCGTCGCCGTGGAGGACGAAGAGTTCAAGCAGGCGGAGACAGCCGCCGGCTACGCCAAGCCCATGTCGGCGGAGTATCAGGCAAAGCAAGCCGCGCTCGTCGCCGAGCACATCAAGAAGCAGGACATCGTCATCACCACCGCGCTCATTCCCGGCCGGCCCGCGCCGAAGCTGGTGAGCGCGGCCATGGTCGCCTCCATGAAGCCGGGCTCGGTGATCGTCGACCTCGCGGTGGAGCGCGGCGGCAACGTGGAAGGGGCGATCCCCGGCGAGGTCGCGGTGGTGGGCGGCGTGAAGATCGTCGGCCATCTCAACGTGCCGGGCCGCGCCGCGGCCTCCACCTCGCCGCTCTACGCCAAGAACCTGTTCAACTTCCTCGAGACCATGATCGACAAGCAGGCCAAGGCCCTTGCCGTCAAATGGGACGACGAGCTGGTCAAGGCGACGCTGCTCACCCGCGACGGCGCGGTCGTGCATCCCAATTTCGCCCCCAAAAATCCTGCCCCTGAGGGAGCGGCCTGATGACCCCCAATCCACAGCTCGCGGCGGACGCCGCGGAACAGGCGCGCATCGCCGCCGAGGTGGCGCGCCAGGCGGCGGACGCCGCCCAGGCCTATGCGGACCAGGCCGCCGCCGCGCTCGGCGGGCTCGCCCATGCCGCCACCGGCGGCGCCATCGACCCGTTCGTGTTCCGCCTCTCCATCTTCGTGCTCGCGGTGTTCGTGGGCTATTACGTGGTGTGGTCGGTGACGCCGGCGCTCCACACCCCGCTCATGAGCGTCACCAACGCCATCTCCTCGGTGATCGTGGTGGGCGCGCTGCTGGCGGTGGGGGTCTCGACGGTGGGCGATCCGGGCCATGCCTGGTGGGCGCGCATCTTCGGCTTCATCGCCCTCGTTTTCGCCTCGGTGAACATCTTCGGCGGGTTCATGGTGACCAGCCGGATGCTCGCCATGTATTCGAAGAAGAAGTGAGGCCGGCGCCATGAATGCGAACATCGCCGCCCTCCTCTACCTCGTGGCGGGCATCCTCTTCATCCTGGCGCTGCGCGGCCTGTCGCATCCCACCACCTCGCGGCAGGGCAACCTGTTCGGCATGGTGGGCATGGGCATCGCCGTGCTCACCACCCTCGCGCTCCAGCCGCCGTCCGACGTGTTCGGCTGGGTGCTGGTGGTGGCCGGCATCGCCATCGGCGGCGCCATCGGCGCGGTGGTGGCCAAGCGCATCGCCATGACCGCCATGCCGCAGTTGGTCGCCGCCTTCCACTCGCTGGTGGGCCTTGCCGCGGTGCTGGTGGCGGCCGCCGCGCTCTACGCGCCGGAGGCGTTCGGCATCGGCTCGCCCGGCCACCTGCACATGGCGAGCCTGATCGAGATGTCGCTCGGCGTCGCCATCGGCGCCGTGACCTTCACCGGCTCGGTCATCGCCTTCGCCAAGCTCAACGGCAACATGAGCGGCAAGCCGATCATGCTGCCGGGCCGCCACCTCATCAATGCCGGCCTCGCGCTGCTGCTGCTGATCCTGGTCGTCGCCTTCGTGCTCACCGGCTCGATCGCGCTGTTCTGGATCATCACGCTGCTGGCGCTGGTGCTCGGCGGGCTGCTGATCATCCCCATCGGCGGCGCCGACATGCCGGTGGTGGTGTCGATGCTGAACTCCTATTCGGGGTGGGCGGCGGCCGGCATCGGCTTCACCCTCGGCAACACGGCGCTGATCATCACCGGCGCCCTGGTGGGCTCGTCCGGCGCGATCCTCAGCTACATCATGTGCAAGGGGATGAACCGCTCCTTCATCTCGGTGATCCTCGGCGGCTTCGGCGGCGAGACCTCCGGCGGGCCGGCCGGCGCGGTGGAGACCCGCCCGGTGAAGCAGGGCTCGGCGGACGACGCGGCCTACATCATGAAGAACGCCGAGAAGGTGATCATCGTGCCGGGCTACGGCATGGCGGTGGCCCAGGCGCAGCACGCGCTGCGCGAGATGGCCGACTTCCTGAAGGAGCAGGGCGTCGAGGTGAAGTACGCCATCCACCCGGTGGCGGGCCGCATGCCGGGCCACATGAACGTGCTGCTCGCCGAGGCCCAGGTGCCCTATGACGAGGTGTTCGAGCTCGAGGACATCAATTCCGAGTTCGCCCAGGCGGACGTGGCGTTCGTCATCGGCGCCAACGACGTCACCAATCCGGCGGCGAAGACCGATCCGCAGTCGCCGATCTTCGGCATGCCGATCCTCGACGTGGAGAAGGCCAAGACCGTGCTGTTCATCAAGCGCGGCATGGGCTCGGGCTATGCCGGCGTGGAAAACGAATTGTTCTTCAAGGACAATACGATGATGCTCTTCGGCGACGCCAAGAAGATGACCGAGGAAATCGTCAAGGCGTTCGGCCACTGACGCCGGAGCCCGGCCGGCGGGCTCCCCGCCGCCCCGCTTAAGGAACGAATGAAAAGGCCGCCGCGCCGGAAGGCGTGGCGGCCTTTTTCATTTCGGCCCGTGCGGGCGCGGGGGAGGTTGCCGCCCGGCCGCCGGCGCCCGCCGTGCCGATCTGGCGCCCCCTCCCGCGGTCATGCCCCGGCTGGTCCGGGGCATGACCGCGGGCCGCCCTGCCGGCGCATCGGCACCAGAGCCGACGGCAGGTCGAGGCGTGGATCCCCCGGACGCGCCGGGGGACGCCGGTGTGGCGGCGAAGCCGGTGTCGAAGCGCCCGACGCGCCCGCCCGACGTCGTCAGGCGCGCGCCGGAGGCGGCGCCGCCCTCAGAGGCCGCCGAGGCAGACGTACTTGATGTTGAGATAGTCGTCGCAGCCGTATTTGGAGCCCTCGCGGCCGACACCGCTCTCCTTCACGCCGCCGAACGGGGCTACCTCGGTGGTGATGACGCCGGCATTGACGCCCACCTGCCCGTACTGCAGCGCCCCGGAGACGCGGAACGCGCGGCCGAGGTCCTTGGTGAAGAAGTAGCAGGCGAGGCCGTATTCCGTGGCGTTGGCGTAGCCGACGGCCTCCGCCTCGGTCTCGAACTTGAACAGCGGCGCGATGGGGCCGAAGATCTCGTCGCGCGCGAACGCCATGTCCTGGGTCGCGCCGGTGAGCACGGTGGGCTCGAAGAAGGTGCCGCCCTGGGGCGGCTGCTGGCCGCCGGTCGTCACCTTCGCCCCCTTGTCGAGCGCATCCTTCAGCAGGCGCTCCACCTTGGCGAGCGCGCGATCGTCGATCAGGGGGCCGGCCGCGACGCCCTCCTCCATGCCGTTGCCCACCTTCAGCGTCTTGGCGGCCTCGGTGAAGCGGGCGGCGAAGGCGTCATAGATGCCCGCCTGGACGTAGAAGCGGTTGGCGCACACGCAGGTCTGGCCGACATTGCGGTACTTCGAGGCGATCGCCTGCTCCACCGCGAGGTCGAGGTCGGCGTCGTCGAAGACGATGAAGGGCGCGTTGCCCCCGAGCTCCATGGAGATCTTCTTCATGGTGTCGGCCGACTGCTTCATCAGCAGCTTGCCCACCGGGGTGGAGCCGGTGAAGGTCACCTTCTTGACGCTCGGGTTGGAGGTCATCTCGCCGCCGATGGCCTGGGCGTCGCCGGTGACGATGTTGACCACGCCCGCCGGGATGCCCGCCATCTCCGCCAGCACGCCCCAGGCATAGCCCGAGAACGGGGTGAGCTCGGAGGGCTTGCACACCACCGTGCAGCCGGCGGCGAGCGCCGCGCCGATCTTGCGCGAGAGCATGGAGGAGGGGAAGTTCCACGGCGTGATGGCGGCGCACACGCCCACCGGCTCCTTGGTGACGAGGATGCGCCGGTTCGCCCAGGGCGAGGGGATCACGTCGCCATAAAGGCGCCGGGCCTCCTCGGCGAACCAGCGCACATAAGCGGCGGAGCCGGCCACCTCGCCGCGCGCCTCGGGCAGCGGCTTGCCCTGCTCGGTGGTGAGGATCACCGCCAGTTCCTCGGCATTGGCGAGGATCAGGTCGGCGAGCTTGTGGAGCTTGGCCGCGCGCTCGGCGGCGGTGGTGGCGCGCCAGGTGGTGAAGGCGGTGGCCGCGGCCTCGATGGCGCGGCGCGTCTCGGCGGCGCCCGCCTTCGGCACGGTGCCGATCACCTCGCCGGTGGCGGGATTGGTGACGGTGATGGTCGCGCCGCCGTCGGCGTCCACCCACTGGCCGCCGATGAGCATCTGCTCGCGCAGAAGATTGAAGCGCGGAGCGCCGGTACGGGCGAGGGGCTGGGGAGCGGCCATGGTCTTTCTCCTAAGGCTGAGAGCCAAGGGGGCGTTCGGCTTCCGCATATAGGACGAAAGGACGAGCCGCGCGAGAGCCTCGCGCGCAGGCGTGCACCCGGGCGCCATGCGCGCCAAGCGCGTCACGGATTTCAAAGCGCGCCGCGCGTCCCCGTATTCAAGCGCGGCGTGCGACGCCGGCGCGGCGGCTCAGCGCACGCAGGTGATGGAGTGGAACGGGACGATCTGCTCCTTCTGCCCGGCGCCGGCGCCGATCTGGCAGCGCAGATAGTCCTTGCCCACGCTCATGGGGGCAAAGCCGGTGATGGTCGATCCGCCGACCACCTGGATGATGATGGCCTGGCCGTCCTTGGCGCTGACCACGTCGAGCACGGCCTGGCGGAAATCGTCGTCCTTGAGCTGGCACCTCATGGGTCTCGTCCTCCCGGCAAGAGCGGGCGGGAAGCCCGCGGCGGCATCTTCGGCCGTCGGTGGGATCATAACGCCGATGACGCAAGGGTTGGCGAGCGCAATCGTCATGGCTCCCGCGCGCCCTGCGCCCAGGTCGGCCGCACGCGCGGCGCCGGGCATGGGTCAAGCGGGCCGCGCCGGTCCTCAGGCGGGCTTGCGGGCGACCAGGTCGATCAGCGCCGACATGCCCTTGTGGCGCTTGCCCTCGTCGAGGGCGGCGTCGTAGCTCGACAGCTCGATGATCTCGAAGTCGCCGAACGCCCCGCGCAGCAGGTCCTCGGTGTAGTGCCAGGCGGGATCGGACGGCCCGCCGGTGCGGTAGGCGATCTGTTCGGGCCGGTAGCCTTCCAGGATCAGCAGCCCGCCGGGCTTCAGCGCCGCCTTCATGGCCGCGAACACCCGCTCGCGCGCGTCGGGGGGCAGGATCTGGATGAAGATCGCCACCACCACGTCGTAGGCGGCCTCGGGGAATTGCCAGGTGAACAGATCGGCGAGCTCGAGCTCCAGCTCGACGCCGCGCCGCGCGGCGAGCCGGCGCGCCTTCTGCTGGGCCACGGCGGAGAAGTCGGTGGAATGAACGCTCAGGCCCTGCTCGGCGAGCCACACGCCGTTGCGCGCCTCCCCGTCCGCCACCGCCAGTGCCCGCTGGCCGGCCTTCAGAAGGTGGCCCTGGCGCGCGAGGAAGGCGTTGGGCGCCTCGCCGAACAGGAAGTCCTCGCCCGCGAAACGCTCGTCCCAGCTGTTCATCTTGTCCGTCCTTCCGCGCGCATCGCCGCAGCGGCGTCGCGCCGCAATCCACATGGCCCCGGCGTTGATCGAGGTCAACCCCGTGCGCGGCCACTGGGGCTAGGGTTTGGAACCTCTCGAAAGGAGGGCCGGGTCATGTGGAAATTGGCTGTTCTCGTCTGGTTGGTGATGGGCATCACCTTCGCGGGCATCGGCGTGATGGTGGTCGTGGCGGTGCCGGAACTCTACAATCAGGGCATGCATCTCATTCCACTCGCCGCCGGCATCGGCGCGCTGGTGGCCGTGCCGTGCTCCTGGCTGGTGGCGCGGCAGATCTACGGGATGACAGCGGCCCGATAGCCCGCGGTCCGAACACCGCCACCGGCGGCCTCAGGCGCGGGCGATGGCGTGGAAGAAGCTTCCCGTCACGGGTCCGCGCCGGCTGCCCGCCGGGCCGAGGTCGCGGCCCTGCGCGTCGAAAAGCTGCGCCAGCGGCGCGTCAGCGCCGCGCGTGAGCGTGGTGGCATAGTGGAATTCGTGGCCGCGCACCGTGGCCCCCTCCGGGCCGAGGGGCGAGGGCGCGCGCAGATGCGCCTGCCGGTAGCCGAGATTCATGCGCCGCTGGGCGAAGCTGGTCTCAAGGTCGAGGAGGCCGAGCATCTCGTGGACGACGCCCTCGGCGTCGGTCAGCGCGCGGCCGAGCGCCATGTAGCCGCCGCACTCCCCATGCACCGGCCGGGTCTGCGCGAACCGGCGCACGCCGTCGCGGAAGCGTCGCGCCGCGACGAGCCGGCCGGCATGCAGCTCGGGATAGCCGCCGGGCAGCCACAGCGCGTCGCAGGTCTCGTCCGGCGCTTCATCGGCGAGCGGCGAGAACGGCACGATCTCGGCCCCCAGGCGCCCCCAGTGCGCCAGCACATGGCCGTAGACGAACGAGAAGGCCGCGTCTCGCGCCAGCGCGATGCGCCGGCCCGGCGGCGGCCAGGCGTGCGCCTGCGCCTCGGATGCCGGCAGTGGCGCCAGCGGGCGGGCGGCGGCGAGGATGGCGGCAAGGTCGAGGTGGCGTTCGGCGAGCTCGGCGAGCGCCGCGAGGCGCGCGGGCAGGTCGCCGGTCTCCTCCGCCTGCACCAGGCCCAGATGGCGCTCCGGCAGGATCAGCGCCGCCTCGCGCGGGATCGCGCCGAGCACCTTGATGCCGGCCGCCTCCATGGCGGCGCGGATCAGCGCCTCGTGCCGCGCGCTGGCGAGCTTGTTCAGCACCACGCCGGCGAGCGGCACGGCGGGATCGAACAGCGCGAAGCCGCGCGCCACCGCCGCCGCGGTCTGCGACTGGCCCGACACGTCGAGCACCAGCACCACCGGCAGGCCGAGCCGCGCCGCCACGTCCGCCCCGGCGCCGGTGCGGCCGGGCGCGGCCGGCACGCCGTCGAACAGGCCCATGGCGCCTTCCGCCACCAACAGCTCGGCGCCTTCCGCCGCCTGCGCCGCCACCGCGTCGAGCAGCGCCGGCGGCATGGCCCAGCTGTCGAGGTTGAGGCCCGGCCGCCCGGTGGCGGCGGCGTGGAAAGCGGGGTCGATATAGTCCGGCCCGGTCTTCACCGCCCGCACCTTCACCCCGCGCCGGGCGAAAGCCGAGAGCAGCGCCAGCGTCACCGTGGTCTTGCCCGAGCCCGAGCGCGGCGCGCCGATGAGGAAGCCGCGCGCGCTCATGCTGCGGTCCCGCCGCCCGAAGGCCCTTCAAAGGCAGGGCCTTCGGGCTTATCACTCAGGCCATGAGCGTTCCGTCCGCGACCGACGACCCGAGCGAGCCCCAGGCCGGCGGCCCGCATCTGCGGCGCGGCTGGACCACCGGCACCTGCGCGGCCGGCGCCGCCAAGGCGGCGTTCGCGGCGCTGGTGACGGGCGTCTTTCCGGACCCGGTGGAGGTTCAGCTGCCCGGCGGGGCGCGCCCCGCCTTCGCCCTCGCGCGGCAGGAGATCGGCGCGGGGCGCGCCACCGCCGGCATCGTCAAGGATGCCGGCGACGATCCCGACGTGACCCACGGCGCCCTGGTGCTCGCCACCGTGCGGCGCGGCGCGCCCGGCGCCGGCGTCACCTTCGCGGCGGGGGAGGGGGTCGGCACCATAACCCGGCCCGGCCTGCCTTTGCCGCCGGGCGAGCCGGCCATCAATCCGGTGCCGCGCCGCATGATCGCGCAAGGCATCGCCGAGGTGGCGCAGGCGCATGGCGTTGCCGCGGACGCCGCGGTGGAGATCGCCATCGCGGACGGCGCGGCGCTGGCGCTGAAGACGCTGAACCCGCGCCTCGGCATCCTCGGCGGGCTCTCGGTGCTCGGCACCACGGGGGTGGTGATCCCGTTCTCCTGCTCGGCCTGGATCCACTCCATCCATCGCGGCATCGACGTCGCCCGCGCCATGGGGGTCGATCATGTGGCGGGGGCGACCGGCTCGGCCTCCGAGGCGGCGGTGCAGAAGCTGCACGATTTGCCCGAGGTGGCGCTGATCGACATGGGCGATTTCGCCGGCGGGATGCTGAAATATCTCGCCGCCCATCCGGTCAGGAAGGTCACGGTGGCGGGCGGGGTCGCCAAGATGACGAAGCTCGCCCAGGGCCGGCTCGACCTCCATTCCAAGCGCGGCAGCGCCGACCTTTCGGCGCTGGCCGCCCTCGCCGAAGAGGCCGGCGCAGCGCAGGAGACCGCCGGGCGGATCGCGCAGGCGAACACCGTGGCGCACGCCTTCGCCCTCGCCGCGCAGGCGGGTATCGCGCTCGGCGACCGCGTGGCGCACGGCGCGTGGCGGACCGCGGCGGGCGCGCTGCGGCGCGCCGACATCGAGCTGGAGATCGTCGTGTTCGACCGCGACGGCGCCCTGCGCGGGCGCGCGCCGTTCGCCCCGGCTCATGCGCCGCCTCCCCGGAAGCGGCGCACATAGTCGCGGTCGTAGAGCGCGCTCTCGCGGAAGCCCTCGGCCTTCAGCGCCCGGCCCACCAGGATCAGCGCCGTGCGCGTCATGGGCGCCGCCGCGAGCTTGTCCTCGATGTCGGCGAGCGTGCCTTCCACCACGCGGGCGTCCGGCCAGGTGGCGCGCTCCACCACCGCCACCGGGCAGTCGGCGCCGTAATGCGGCGCCAGCCGCGCCACCACCTGCGCCAAGGCGTGCACCGCCAGATGGATGGCGAGCGTCGCCCCGGTGGCGGCGAAGGCTTCGAGCGTCTCGCCCGCCGGCATGGCCGAGGCGCGGCCGGAGACGCGGGTGAGCACCACGCTCTGCGCCACCTCCGGCACGGTCAGTTCACGCCCGATCAGCGCCGCCGCCGCCGCGAACGCCGGCACGCCGGGCGTGAGCGTATAGGGGATGGCGCGCCGCTCCAGCCGGCGGATCTGCTCGGCCACCGCGCTGTAGAGCGAGAGGTCGCCCGAATGCAGCCGCGCCACCTCCTCGCCGGCATGATGGGCGCGCACGAACTCGGCCTCGATGCGGTCGAGGTCGAGCGGGGCGGTGTCGACGATGCGCGCGCCCGGCGGGCACCAGGAGAGCAGTTCGGGCGCCACCGTCGAGCCGGCATGCAGGCACACCGGGCAGCGGGCGATCAGGTCGCGCCCGCGCACGGTGATGAGGTCCGCCGCGCCGGGGCCGGCGCCGATGAAGTGGACGGTCATGGCGCGCCGCGCCGCGCCAGCGCGCAGGTCACCGGGCCGAGCGCGAGGCGCGGGCCGAGCAGCTCGGCCTTGGCGCCGCACGCCGCCAGCGCGGCGGTCTCCGCCGCCGAGGGCACGCGCAGCAGCGCCACCACCCGCTCGGAGCGGGTCCTGGTGCGGTTCGAGACCGCCTCCAGCTGGGTCTGCGGCACCAGAACGAGCGGCAGAGCGAGCCGCGCCGCCGCCTCGCTGATGCCGGCCTCCCCGCCCTTGACGGCAGGGGCGGCGATGAGGCTCAGGTCCGCCCGCGTCAAGGCGGCGCGCGCCAGCGCCGCGTCGAGGGCGGCCAGCACCTCGTCCTGCGACACCCCGCGCTTCGAGCCGATGCCGGCGACGATCATCCGCGCTCCTTGACATAGCTCCACTGGGTCACCGGCATGGCCGAGCGCCAGCCGGTCAGCCCCTGCACCGGGGCCGCCCGCGACAGGGCGATGCGCACCAGCGTGCCGCCGAGCCGCGCATGGGCGGCGAGCAGCAGCGCCTCGGTCTGCAGCGTCACCGCGTTCGCCACCAGCCGCCCGCCGGGCCTGAGCGCCTCCAGCGCCACGTCGAGCAGCCGCGCGCGGCTCGCCCCGCCGCCCACGAAGATGACATCGGGCAGGGGCAGTCCCGCAAGGGCCTTGGGCGCCGCGCCCTCGACGATCTGGAGCTGCGGCACGCCGAGCCGCGCCGCGTTGCGTGCCATGCGGGCGGCGCGGACCGGGTCCTTCTCGATGGCGATGGCCGCGAGCGAGGGGTCGCGCAGGAGCCACTCGATGGACACCGAGCCCGAGCCGCCGCCGATGTCCCACAGCAAGTCCCCCCGGCGCGGCGCCAGCGCGGAGAGGGTCAGCGCGCGGATCTCGCGCTTGGTGATCTGCCCGTCATGCTCGAACAGCTCGTCGCCGAGCCCGGTGGCAAAGGTGAGGAGCGGCGCGCCGACGGCCATCTCCACCTCGATGGCGACGAGGTTCAGCGGCTGGATGCCGTCGAGCGCGAAGCCGTCCGCCGGCGCCGTGCGGATGCGCTCGCGCGGGCCGCCCAGCGCCTCCAGCACCGTGACGCGCGAGGCGCCGCAGCCGAAGTCGGCCAGCAGCTTTGCGACCGCGGCGGGGCCGGTCTCGTCCGAGGTGAGGGCGAGGATGCGCGCGCCGGGCTGCAGGTGGGGCCGCAGCCGGCCGATCTCGCGCCCGTGCAGCGACACCTGCGCCGCCTCCTGGAGCGGCCAGCCGAGCCGCGCGGCGGCGAGCGAAAAGGCGGACGGGCCTGGGACCACCCGCATCTCGCCCGCCAGCACGTGGCGCGCCAGCACCGCGCCGACGCCGTGGAACATGGGATCGCCCGAGGCGAGCACGCACACCGTGCGCCCGCGCGCGGCGAGCACTCCCTCCACCGTGAACGGGCTCGGCCATGGCACCGCCTGGCCGGTGACGAGGCCCTGCGCCAGAGCGAGGTGCCGCGCGCCGCCGAACACGATCTGCGCGCCCGCGACGAGCGCGCGGGCGGCGGGGGAGAGGCCCTCCGCCCCGTCCTCGCCGATGCCGACGATGGACAGCCAGCGCCCGTCCGCGGCACCCTGCGCGGCCTGGGGCGCTGCCTTCCGCGCCCCTTTCGACCCGGACGGGGTGGACGTGGTGGGTGATTTGGACGAACCGGGCGGCCTAGCCATGGCGCGTGTGCTCCTTCTGGGCGGCACCGGCGAGGCGCGCGCGCTCGCCGGACGGCTCGCGGGCCGGCCGGGCCTTGCCGTGACCCTCTCGCTCGCCGGCCGCACCCTTGCGCCGGCGCCGCAGCCGGTGCCGGTGCGCGTCGGCGGCTTCGGCGGGGCCGAAGGGCTCGCCGATTATCTGCAGGCCGAGGCCATCGCCGCGGTGATCGACGCCACCCATCCTTATGCCGCCCGCATCTCCGCCAATGCGGCCATCGCCTGCGCGCGCGCCGGCGTGCCGCTGCTGGCGCTGCGGCGCGCGCCCTGGCAGAAGGTCCCCGGCGACCGCTGGCGCGCGGTCGCCGACGTGGCGGCGGCGGTCACCGCCTTGGGCGACGCGCCGCGGCGGGTGTTCCTGGCGCTCGGGCGCAACGAGGTGCGCGCCTTCGCGGCGGCGCCGCAGCACGCCTATCTGGTGCGCAGCGTCGATCCCGTCGACCCGCCGCTGGCGGTTCCGGACGCGCAGTACGTGCTCGGTCGCGGCCCGTTCACGGAACAGGGCGACCGTGCGCTTCTGGTCGCCCACCGCATCGATGCCATCGTCGCCAAGAACAGCGGCGGGGCGGCCACCTACGGCAAGATCGCGGCGGCCCGCGCGCTCGGCATCGCGGTGCTCCTGATCGCCCGCCCACAGGGGCCGGACGTGCCGGCGGTCGACGACGTGGCCGCCGCCGAGGCGTGGCTGATGGCGCGGCTCGCTCACCGCGCCGCCCCCGCCGCGCGGGGCGCGTAGACCAGAGGCGGCAGCCCCTCGCGCGCCACCACCCGGCTGTCCGCCGAGCCGATGATGATGCAGGTGGCCATGTCGGCGTCGTCCGAGCGGGCTTCGGCGAGCGGCACCACGGCGATGCGCTCGTCCGCCCGCCCGGCGGCGCGGCCGAACACCACCGGGACGGTGCCGGGCAGCTTCTCCCGCAAGAGGTCGAAGGCGCGCCCGAGCTGCCAGGGCCGCGCCCGGCTCACGGGATTGTAGAGCGCGATCACGAAGCCCGCCTCGGCGGCGAGCCGAAGGCGCGTTTCCACCAGCTCCCACGGCTTCAGATTGTCCGAGAGCGAGAGGGCGCAGAAATCGTGGCCGAGCGGCGCCCCGGCCCGCGCCGCCACCGCCAGCATGGCGGTCACGCCCGGCACCACGCGGACCTCGAGCGCGCGCCAAGCGGGCGGCCCGGCCTCGATGGCCTCGCACACCGCCGCCGCCATGGCGAACACGCCGGGATCGCCGCCCGAGACCATGGCCACCTGCGCCCCCGCCGCCGCCGCCTCCAGCGCCGCCGCCGCGCGCCGCAGCTCCTCGCGGTTGTCGGAGGCGTGGCGGCTCTGGCCTTCGCGCTCCGGCAGCCGGGCGAGATAGGGCGCATAGCCGTAGAGCGCGTCCGCCGCCGCCACCGCTTCCAGCGCCTGCGGCGTCACCTGGGCGGCGGAGCCGGGGCCGAGGCCCACCACGGTGAGGCGCCCGCCCGGCGCGGCGGCGCTCATGCCGCCTGCGCCCAGCCGGGCACCAGCACGATGGAGAAATAGGGCGCGCTCGCCTCGCCCCGTTCGGCGAGCGGCACCAGCGCGCAGCCCGACATGGTGCCGCGCTCCACATAGAGCGCCTTGTCCAGCCGGCCGGCGGCGGCGAGCGCGCGGCGGATCTTCGGCAGGTTGCGGCCCACCTTCATGACCACGCAGGCATCCGCCTCGCGGAAGCGGCGCGTCAGTTCCGCTTCGTCCAGCGTGCCGGGCACCACCATCAAGACGTCGTCGCCTTGCGCGATCGGCGCGCCGGCCTGCGACCAGCAGCCCGACATGCCGGTGACGCCGGCGACGACGGTGGTGGGAAAGCGCGGCGCGAGGCGCACATGCAGGTGCATGTAGGAGCCGTAGAACAGCGGGTCGCCCTCGCTCAGCACCGCCACCCGCCGCCCCGCCAGCAGATGCTCGGCCACGGCGGACGCGCTGGCGTCGTAGAAGGCGCCGATGGCGGCGCGGTAGGCGCTATCGTGCCGGTGGATCTCGGTGGTGACGGGATAGTGGAGCGGCAGCTCGATCGCCCCCGCCGGAATGTGCGCCGCGGCGATGGTGCGGGCGTGGCTGACGTTTCCCGCCTTGGCGAAATAGGCCACCACGTCCGCCTCGGCGAGCGCGCGCACCGCCTTGAGGGTGATGAGCTCGGGATCGCCGGGGCCGACGCCGACGCCGGTAAGATGGCCCCTCATGCGCCGCTCCTCGCAGGCCCGCATCTCATAGGCCGGCCCTCGCGAGCGCGTTGAGCGCGGCGGCGGTGATGGCGCTGCCGCCGAGCCGGCCTTCGACGATGGCGAACGGCACGCCGCGCGGGTTCTGCGCGAGGGCCTCCTTCGATTCGGCTGCGCCCACGAAGCCCACCGGCATGCCGAGGATGGCCGCCGGCTTGGGCGCGCCGTTGTCCAGCATTTCCAAAAGGTGGAACAGCGCGGTGGGGGCGTTGCCGATCGCCACCACGGCGCCCGCGAGCTTGTCGCGCCACAATTCCAGCGCCGCCGCCGAGCGGGTGGTGCCGAGCCGTTCGGCAAGCGCGGGGACGGCGGCATCGCGCAAAGTGCAGATCACCGCGTTGCCGGCCGGCAGCCGGGCGCGCGTGACGCCGTGCGCCACCATCTGCGCGTCGCACAGGATCGGCGCGCCGGCGTTCAGCGCCGCGCGCGCTCCGGCAACGAAGCCGGGGCCGAAGCGGAAGTGGCGCGCCGCCTCCACCAGGCCGCAGGCATGAATCATGCGCACCGCGAGGTCCGCCTCGTCGGCGCTGAAGCGGGACAGGTCGGCCTCGGCGCGGATGATGGCGAACGAGCGCTCATAGATGGCGGTGCCGTCGCGCTCATAAGCGGGGACGGCGGGGGAAGGCGTCGGCGCGCCGTTCATGGATGGGCCAACGGGGCTGGGGTCACGGCGTCCTCGTGTGCGGCATGGTCTGTCGTTCTCGTAGCGGTCGGCGCGCCCACGAGCCGCGCCAGCGCGGTGGCCGTGTCCTCGCCGGCGCGGCGGCCTTCGGCCACCGCGCGCGCCAGCGCGTCGAGCCGGGGCAGCAGCGCCGCGACGGCGAAGTCCGCCCGCGCGGCCGCGCTTGCATTGCCCTCTCGCACGAGGGCGATGCCTTCGTCCATGCCCACGAAGGTGAGGGCCGCCGGCGCGGGATGGGCGCAGCCCTTGGTGCAGGCGGACAGATGCACCGCGACCGAGCCGTCGAGGATCGGCGCGAGCGCCGCCGCCACCGCGCCCGCCAGCGCCCGCGCCGGCATGTGGGCCGAGCGGCAGGCGGGCGCGCCGGGACAGGCGGCGACCGAAAGGCGCGGATCGTCGGGGCGGGTGAGGAAGCCGCGCCGGGCGGCGTCGGCGGCGAAGGCCTCGGCAGCATCGGCAGAGAGCCCGGTGGCGATGAGCGCGCGGCCGGGCGCCGGCCGCAGGTCGCGCGCGCCGGCGCGGCGGGCGGCGTCCGCGAGCGCGGCGAGCGTCTCGGCCTCGATCTGTCCGAACGGCAGGCCGACGCCTTGCGCCACGCTGCTGTCGGCGAGGGGGAAGCGGCCGATGGGCGGCGCGGGGCGGCGGCTTCGCGCCCGTTCCTCGCTTGCCCCGGCGGCGCCGGAAGGGCCTCCCTCCCCCCTTCCGGGGGAGGGCAGGGTGGGGGGTGTCGCGGCCGCTCCGTTTCCCCGCGCCCCGGCGCCAGATGCCGCGACGGGGGCGCGGACCCCCCTCCCCATCCCTCCCCCGCAAGGGGGGAGGGGGAGCGGTGCGTCAGGGGGTGGCGGCGGCGAAACGGTGGCGGCCTCGGCGCGCAGCAGGTCGGCCATGCGGGCATCGCGGCCGAGGGCGGCGAGCCGGCAGAGGAGCGCGAGCACCGCCGCGGCGGCCTCCGCCTCGGGCAGCAAAGCGACCGGGCGCGCCGTGGCGGCGTCGCCCGCCAGCGCCAGCGCCCACATCATGCCGTCCGCGCCCGGCACCGCGACGAGCCGCACGTCGGCGCTCAGCGCATCGAGGCGCACCGCGCCGCCGCCGTCCAGCACCACCGAGACCTTGGGGCCGAGCCGTTCCGCGAGCCCGGCCTCGGCGATGGCGTCCTTGAGGCGGCGGGCGAGCGGGCGCGCGTCGGTGATCTCGCTCACGTCGCGGCCGGCGAGCGGGGAGAGGTCCAGCGGCACCCCCTCGCGCGGGGCGATGGCGAGCGCGGTCACGGCCGCGCGCAGGCCGCCGATGGTTTCTTCCGATAGGCCGCGCATTTGCAGGCTGCCGCGCGCGCTCACCTCCAGCAGGCCGTTGCCGAAGCCACGCGCCGCCTGACAGAGCCCTGCGAGCTGGGCCGGGGCGAGCGCGCCGTCCGCCGGCACGAGGCGCACCAGAAGGCCGTCGCCGGTCGCCATCGGCGCGGACAGCGCCGGGCAGGCGCCGCGCCGCGTGGGCGGGAGGGGGCGGGACGCGCGCCTCATGGCACCGCCTGCGCTGCGAGCGCGGAAAGCGCGGCGTCGACGTCGTTGCGGCGCGGATGCCACAGGCCGCGCCGGCGCGCATCGGCAAAGCGCGCCGCCATGGCCCGCGCCGCCTCAGGGTTCTGCGCGATCAGGAAGGCGCGCACCGCCGGTGTGCCGAGATAGGCGCCGTGCAGCCGGTCGAGCAGGTCCGCGGGCACCGCGCCGGTGGTCTCGGCGAAGGCGACGAGCCGGTCCACGGTCTCCAGCAGTTCGGCGGCGCCGCGCGGGCCGTGGCGCATCTGGCCTTGGATGAACACCGGCGAGACCCGGCCGTGGACCAGCAGGCTCAGCGCCTCCACGAGCGTGCGCCCGCGCGGGCGGGCCGGGTCGCGGGTGTCGAGCATCACCAGATGCGCCGAGCGGCCGAGCGCGTGCGCGGCGGCCGCGAAGCCGCCGACGAAGGCGGCGTCGGCGCCGCCGTCGAGCAGATCGCGCCCGGCATCGTCCCAGCCATGCACCAGGCCATCGGCTTCCGCCACCCTCCGGGCGAAGGCGCCGGGCGCGGCCTGCGCCGTCCCCTCGGCGCCGCCATAAGCGTGGGAGGCGGCGGCAAGATAGTCGCGGCCGAGCGCGGCCCGGTCCGCGAACGCGCCGCGCGCGAGCTGGTCCTCGATGCCGGCGCCGTAGGCGCCGGGCGCCGAGCCGAAGATGCGCCCGCTTTCCTCCCCCGCCGCGACGGCGGCGGCGAGCGGGTTCTGCGAGGCCGCCTCCTCGGTGCGCGCGCCCACCGCCCGCACCGCCGCGTCGAGCAGCGCCAATTGGGCGGGAAACACGTCGCGGAACAGACCGGAGATGCGGAACGTCACGTCGATGCGCGGCCGGCCGAGCACCGCGGGCGGCAGCACCTCGATGCCGGTGACGCGGCCGCTCGCCGGGTCCCAGAGCGGCCGGCAGCCCATGAGCCACAGGCCCTGGGCGATCTCCTCGCCGCCGGTGCGCAGCGCCGCGCTGCCCCACAGATCGAGCACCAGAGCGCGCGGGTAGTCGCCCTCCTCCTGGAGGAAGGCGCGCACGATCTCCTCGGCCTGGAGCCGGGCGAGGTCGCAGGCGGTCTGGGTGGGCAGGGTGCGCGGGTCGGCGGTGAACAGGTTGCGCCCCGTTGGCAGCACGTCGCCCCGCCCCCGCCCCGGCGTGCCGGCGGGGCCCGGGGCGACGAAGCGGGCGTCGAGCGCGGCAAGCAGCGCCGCGTTCTCCGCCGCGGCGCTCGCCACCCGCAGCGGGTCGGCCTCGCCCTCGGCGACGGCGCCGAACACGTGCAGCCCGTCCTTCACCGCGAGGTCCTTGAGGTCGCACAGCCAGGCGTCGATGCGGCGCAGCGCCGTGTCGGCGTGGACCTCGCCGGCGACGCCGGCGGTGGCGGCGAGCCCGCTCTCGCGGGCGGTCTCGACGATCAGCTTGGCGAGCCGCGCGCGCCGGCGCCGGTCGAGGCCCTCGGCCTGGGCGTATTCGTCCACCAGCCGCTCCAGCCGCGCCTCGGCCTCGGTGAGGCCGGCGCCGGCGAGCGGCGGCGGCAGGTGGCCGATGGTGAGCGCGGCGAGCCGGCGCTTGGCCTGCGCGGCCTCGCCGGGATTGGAGACGATGAAGGGATAGACCACCGGCAGCGCGCCCATCACCGCCCGCGGGAAGCAGGACGGGGTGAGCGCCGCCGCCTTGCCCGGCAGCCATTCGAGCGTGCCGTGGGCGCCGAGATGCACCACCGCGTCGACGTCGCGCCCCGCGCGCAGCCAGTGGCCGAAGGCGACCAGCCCGTGGCGCGGCGGCAGCGCCGGGTCGTGATAGTCGGCACGCCGGTCGAGGCGCGCGCCGCGGTCGGGGGCGAGCGCCACCGTGACATTGCCGAATGCGGCGTGGCGCACCCAGAAGGCGCCGTCCGCAAGGTCGGGGTCGGTCTCCGGCGCGCCCCAGGCGGCGGCGAGCGCAGCGCGCGCCGGCTCGGGAAGACCGGCTAGGGCGGCGGCATAAGCGGGCAAAGACAGCGCCGGCGCCGGCGCCAGCGCATCGAGCAGAGCGCGGGCGTCGGCCGGGACCGCGCCGACCCGGTAGCCGGCGGCATCGAGGGTCTGCAGCAGCCGGCGCGCGCTCTCGGGCACGTCGAGCCCCACCGCATAGCCGGCGCGGCCGGCGGCGCCGGGATAATCGGGCAGGATCACGCACAGGCGCCGCTCGCTGCGCGGCGTCGCCGCAAGCCGCGCCAGCGCCGCGGCGCGGTCCGCCACATGGGCGATGAGCGCCGGCTCGGGCCGGTTCACCGCCGCCGAGAAGCCGAGGTCCGCGTCGTCGGGAAGCAAGTCCTTGAAGGAGAGCGCACCCGCCAGCACCCGCCCGTCCAGCTCCGGCAGCACCACGTGCATGGCGAGGTCGGCGGCGCAGAGGCCGCGCGGGCTCGCTTCCCAGGCGGCGCGGGCGGTGGTGGCGGGCACCGCCTGGAGCACCGGCGGCCCGCCCGGCAGGAACAGCGCCTGCGCCTCGCCGGCGGAGAAGGCGGTGGCGGCGATGATCACCTTGGGGTCGAACCGGGCGAGCGCGTCGCGCACGGCGGCGGCGCAGTCCGGCGCCTTGAGGCTGGAGACGAACAGCGGCACCGGCGCGAGCCCGCGCGCGGCGAGCGCGTCGGCGAGGCGCTCCAGCGGCGCCGCATCCCTGGCGAGCCACATGGAGCGGTAGAGCACGATCAGCGCCGCCGGCCCGTCCGGCACCGCGAGAGGCAAAGCCGGGAGCGAGAAGCCGCCGTCCGGTCCGCGCGCCAAAACGCCGCTGGCGGGCACCGGGCGCGGGGCGGGCGGCGGCGGCGCCTCATGGCCTGCGGCTCGGGCCATGAGGGCCAGCACGGCGGCGATGTTGTCCGGGCCGCCGGCGCGGAAACAGGCGAGCCAGCGCGCCAGCTCCAAGGGCGGCAGGGTCGAGAGCGCGGCGAGGCGCGCGTCGTCCTGGTCCTCGCCGGGCAGCAGCGCCAGCACGATGTTCTTGGCGCGGGCGAGCGCGGCGAGCCGCTCGGCGCCGTAACGCCACCAGTCGAGCCCGCCCAATTGGCGCACCACGATCACCTTGGCGTGGCGTGCCACCGTGTCCACCCACAGGTCCACCGACAGGGGGTGCCTGAGGTCCTTCAGCCGCGCGAGGCGCAGGCTCGGCAGGCGCGCGCGCCCGGCGCGCCAGGCGGCGGCGAGCGCCAGAAGGTCGCTGTCGGCGAAGGAGAGCACCGCCATGTCCCCGGGCGTCTGGGCGAGGTCCACCGGCTCGGCGAGATCCTCGAGGGTCGCGGACGTGGTGGACAGGAGGTGCATGGCGTTCTCGCGTTCCCCGCCTCAGCCGAGGATGGTCCGCTGCGCCGCGGCGCGGTCGAAGCCCTTGAGGCCGATCACCACCAGCGCGCCGCGGCGCGCCTCGCTTGCGCCCCACGGCCGGTCGAAATGGTGCGAGACCCGCTCGCCGACCCCCTGCACCAGCAGCCGCAGGGGCTTGTTCTCGACCGCCGCGAAGCCCTTCACGCGCAGCACGTCGGCGGCCGCGGCGGCGCGCGCCACCCGGTCGGCCAGCGCCGCGGCGTCGGCGATCTCGGGCAAGGCCACGACCATGCTGTCGAAGTCGTCGTGGTCGTGGCCCTCCTCGTCGTCGTGATGGGTGCGGCGGGCGTCGATCTGGTCCTCCACCGCGAGGCCGAGGCCGAGCAGGGCCGCCGGATCCACCTTGCCGTTGGTGATGGTGAGCACCTTGACGGCTCGCGGCAAATGGGCGGCGACGCGGGCGCCGGCGATCTGCGCGGCGGCGGCGTCGATCAAATCGCCCTTGGTGATGATGACGAGGTCGGCGCAGGCGATCTGGTCCTCGAACACCTCCTCCACCGGGTCCTCGTGGTCGAGGCTCGCGTCCGCCGCGCGCTGGGCGTCGAGCGCGTCGTGGTCGCTGGCGACGCGGCCTTCCGCGAGCGCCGGGCCGTCCACCACGGCCACCACGCCGTCCACCGTCACCCGGCTTTTCACCGCCGGCCACTGGAACGCCTGCACCAGCGGCTTGGGCAGCGCGAGGCCCGATGTCTCGATCAGGATGTGGTCGGGCGCGCGGGCGAGGATCTTGTCGAGCGCCGGCACGAAGTCGTCCGCTACGGTGCAGCACAGGCAGCCATTGGCGAGCTCGACGATGTCCTCGTCGGCGCAGGTGGCGACGCCGCAGCCCCTGAGGATCTCCCCGTCGATGCCCACGTCGCCGAACTCGTTGACGATCACCGCGAGGCGCTTGCCGCCGGCATTTTCCAGCATATGGCGGATGAGGGTGGTCTTTCCCGCGCCGAGGAAGCCGGTGACGATGGTGCAGGGCACGCGGGCGAGCGAAGCGGAAGCGGAGGGGGCGGGCGCGGTCATGAGGGGTCCTTGGCTGGGAACAATGGGGGCAGGCGCGCGACCATGCCGCGCTTCAGCCGCTCGGGCCGGCCGCGCCAGGGCATGAGGCCGTCGCCGGCGGCGGCGAGCAGGCGCGCGCCGGCGAGCAGGTCCGGGGCGCTGTGAACGTCGAGGTCGCCGAACACGTAGGTCCAGCCGTCGGCCCGCGCGATGGCGGCGGAGAGCGCGCGCTTGCAATTGGCGAGGCAACGCACGGGGGAAATCTCGATGCCGAGGGCGTCGGGGCCGGCGCCGGCGGCGCGCGCCGCCGCGAGCAGGGCGGCGCCTTCGGCCGGCCGGCCGTCCGCCCCGGCGCCGCAGGTGACGCAGACCAACAGCGTCACCGGCGCCGCGGCCGCCTGCGCGCGCGCCTCGGCGGCGGGCGGATCGGCGGCGGGCGGATCGGCAGGGGGAGAAGACGGTGCGGCGCGCTCCACCGGGCATCGGTCCATGGGTGCGGGGCCGCCCGCCTGCGGGCGTGGAGGGACGCAAGACCGAGGCACCCCGCCCGGCGCGGACCTTGTCGAGGGCAGGTCTCCTGGCTCGCGGATCTCAGCGCCTCCGCCGCCTTCCCGGAGCGCATGCGCCCAGTGGCCTTTGACGGAAGCTCACCGCTTACAGTTGCGGGGGCAGCCGCGGATTCGGCGCCCGTCCTTCGACACGGCGCCCCACCGCATTCCCTTTTGCGCCCGGCGCGTACCCTCGCGCGCGGGACCATCGACCGGGTCACTTAAGGGCCGGCCGGGGCGGGTTGTCAAATGGCGCGCGGGGCGTGGGCCGCTCGCGGCCCGAGGCGAGTCGCCCTCGGCGGGAATGATCGCCTTCGGCGGATTTCTTGCGCTGGGCCCCGGCGCTCCCGGCGCTGACGCTCCGGTCGGCCGGGGCACGCGGGCGCTGCCGGTTCCTACCTGCTCATCGCGCAGGCCCTTCCTCGCCGCGCACACCCCTCCCCCCTTGTGGGGAGAGGGCCGGGGTGAGCGGGTGGGGGTCGCCCGACGGGGAGGGGATTGGGCGGGTTGGATGTTGGCAGAGGGGCGAGAGACGCCGCCGGTGGCCATCAGGAGGGCGTCGAGCGGACGGGAACGGCACAGCTGACTTTCCGAGAGGGTCCTGCACCCCCACCCCTGCTCCTCCCCTTTAGGGGGAGGGGTTCTCAAAGGCGAGAGTTCCGCAAAGGGGAGGCGCTGGCGCGGAGAACTGACGCGACCCCCCGCCTCAGCCCCTCTGCCCGAGCCGCTGCGTCACGAGCGCCATGGCGGCGTCGAACGCCGCCTCGATGCCGAGGGCGCTGGTGTCGAGCAGAGCGGCATCGTCCGCCTTCACCAAGGGCGCGGCGGAGCGCAGCGAATCGCGCTCGTCGCGCTTCTCGATGTCGGCCAGCACGTCGGCGAACGTCACCGCGGCGCCGCGGCCGGCGAGTTCCTTGAAGCGCCGCTCGGCGCGCACCTGCGGCGCGGCGGTGACGAACAGCTTCACGTCGGCATCCGGGCAGATGACGGTGCCAATGTCGCGCCCGTCCAGCACCGCGCCCCGTTCCTGGGCGGCGAAGCGGCGCTGCAGGTCGAGCAGCGCCGCGCGCACTCCCGGCCGCGCCGCCACCACCGAAGCGGCCTCGCCCATGGCGGCCGAGCGCAGCGCCTCGGGATCGATCGCCGCCACGTCGAGGCGCGCCGCCGCCGCTTCCGAGGCGGCGACGTCGTCGAGCAGGCCGAGGGCGAGGCAGCGGGCCGCCACCGCCCGGTAGAGCAGTCCGGTATCCAGGTGTGGGAGAGCGTAATGCGCGGCGATGCGCCGGGCGAGCGTGCCCTTGCCGGAGGCCGCCGGCCCGTCGATGGCGATGATCATGCGCGAATCTCCGCGCCGAGCGCGCGCATCATGGGGAGGAAGGAGGGGAAGGAGGTGGCGATGAACGCCACATCGTCGACGCTCACGCCGTCCTGCGAGGCGAGGCCCATGACCAGGAAGGCCATGGCGATGCGGTGGTCCATGTGGGTCGCGACCGGGCCGCCGCCGCGGACCGCCGCCGCGCCCCGCACGATCAGGTCGTCGCCCCTCACCTCGTGGGAAACGCCGCACATCTCAAGGCCTTGCGCCACCGCGGCGAGGCGGTCGCTCTCTTTCACCCGGAGCTCGGAGAGCCCGCGCATGACGGTCTCGCCCTCGGCGAAGGCGGCGGCCACCGCGAGCACCGGATATTCGTCGATCATCGCCGGCGCGCGGTGGGCGGGAACTTCGATTCCCTTGAGCCTGGAATGGCTTACCTTGAGGTCGGCGACGCTCTCGCCGCCCTCGGTGCGGGTCGCCAGGGTCTCGATCGCGGCCCCCATCTCCTTGAGCGTGGCGATGAGCCCGGTGCGCAGGTCGTTCATCATCACGTCGGCCAGAATCACCTGCGATCCCGGCACGATCAGCGCCGCCACCAGCGGGAAGGCGGCGGAGGACGGGTCCGCCGGCACCGCCACCGGCGCCCCCTTCAGCTGCGCCCCGCCCTCAAGCGTCACCCGCCGCCCGTGCGGCCCGTGCGGCTCGACGCGCACCTGGGCGCCGAAATGGGCGAGCAGGCGCTCGGTATGGTCGCGCGTCGCCTCGCGCTCGATCACCACCGTGCTGCCCGGCGCGCCGATCCCGGCGAGCAGCACCGCCGATTTCACCTGGGCCGAGGGCACCGGGCTTTCGTAGGTGAGGGGAGACGGCGCGATGCTGCCCTTGAGGGTCAGCGGCAGGCGCCCGCCCTCGGCCTCGGCCAGCACCTCGACGCCCATCTGCCGCAGCGGATCGAGCACGCGCCGCATGGGCCGGCGCCTGAGGCTGGCGTCGCCGTCGAAGGTGGCGGTCACCGGCTGGCCCGCGACCGCGCCCATCATCAGGCGCACGCCGGTGCCGGAATTGCCGAAGTCGAGCGTCGCGTCCGGCTGGGACAGGCCGTGCCGGCCGACGCCGGTGACCCGCCAGTGGCCCTCGCCGAGCCGCTCCACCTTGGCGCCCAAGGCGGCGCAGGCCTTGGCGGTGTTCAGCACGTCCTCGCCCTCGAGCAGGCCGGTGATTTCGGTCACCCCCTCCGCGAACAGGCCGAAGATGAGCGCGCGGTGCGACACCGACTTGTCGCCGGGCACCCGCACCCGCCCGGTCAGCGGGCCGCAAGGGAGCGCGGTGGCGGGGACCGGCGCGCCCTCGCCATGGGCGGCGGAGGCGGGCGATGCGCTGGACATGGGAGGCCTCCCAGGGGCTCCGCCGCGGCGCGCGGGCGGGCCGGTTGGTGTCGTCTTGGATCGGCCGCTCGTCTAACACAGGCGCGCGAGCGCCGTCACGGGGAGGCCTTGCCCTGCGATTGGCCTTGACAGACCCTGTGGCAGGCGCCAATGGAGCACCCTCCTTTTTACAGCCCTACCGAGGAACTTTGCCGTGGCGAAGCCTGAACTCGGCACCAAGCGCATCTGTCCTGTTACGGGGCGCAAGTTTTACGACCTGAACAAGGATCCCGTCGTGTCGCCGTTCACGGGGGAATCCTATCCGCGGTCCTATTTCGAGCCCGCCGTCCGCGGTCGGGCGGAGCCGCGCAGCGTCGCAGAGGAGCCAGAGGCCGAGGAGGCCGAGGCCGAGGTGATCAGCCTCGAGGAGGCCGACGAGGAGGCCGCCGGACCCACCGTGGCGACCACCGGCGAGGAGGTGGACGACGACATCGAGGCGGCCGACGACGACACCTTCCTCGAAGAAGACGAAGATGATGGGGACGACGTCTCCGATCTGATCGGCGAGGGCCTCGAGGACGACGAAGAGGCTTGATGCCGGACGCGGCCTGTGCTTAAAGGCCGCTCTCGCTCGGGGATGCACATCCCCGGCAACCCCGCCTCGGGACATCCCGGCGCGACCTGAGCCTGGAGGAAATGCCCGTTTCCCGCAGGCCCGGCGCGCAGCCCGAGGCCCGGTGGGGCCATAGCTCAGTTGGGAGAGCGCTTGAATGGCATTCAAGAGGTCGGCGGTTCGATTCCGCCTGGCTCCACCAAATTTCGACCCGACCTTGGTCTGACGTCGCGCCCAGAGCCTCCGGCTCGCGTTTTCCCGCCTTGTCATATCCGGCCCTCCACCCCTCCGGGACGCGTCTCGGCGCGGGCGAGCCCATGACGGCCGCGCGGGCCGGCCGGTGATGTGGCGCGATCGAGGCCGTGCCGGCCCGGAGGGACGAATCGCTTGCGCCCCGCGCGGCGCCTGGCCGCGATGGGCGTGCGGGCGCCGCATCCCGGCCGGGCGCCGCGGTCACAGCGCCGGCAGGATGGCGATGTCCTTCACGGTGCCGTCCACACCCTTCACCGTGCCCGCGGCGGTGGCCTTGCCGGCGGAGAGGTCGACGCGGTAGGGCCTCGGCCGGCCATCAGCCCGCCCGCGCCGGCACCGGCGTCCGCCGCGACGATGTCGAACGCGAACCTTTTGGCCCAGCGGCTTCATGGCCGCGCCGAGATCGGGAAGGGCCGCCCCCCGGCGGCGGCGACCGCCACCAGCACCTGGACGTAACGCCCTCTGTGGAGCGGCTTGCGCATCCTGTTCCTCCGGCCCGCTGTCTCCCTGCGCCGGCCCGCGCCGGCGTCAGCCGGGGCGGGCGGGGGCGGCGGCGGGCGGGGCCGGGCAGGGCGTCGCCTCCATGCGGTGGAGCAGCCGGACCATGGGCGCGGGCGACACCTGGATGGGGCCGGCGAAGGGCTCGCCCATCTCGGTGACCAGGAAGATGGCGGCGGAGATGGCGGCCATGGCGAGCACGTGTCCCGCCATCACCAGCGGGTTGCGCGGGGCGAACACGCCCACATTGGCGAAGATGAGGGCGAACCAGCAGATCACCACCACGATGAAGGTGGTGGGCGTGGCGGTGCGGGCGACGCCGGAGACCTTCCAGCGATACTCCACCAGTTGCTGGGACAAAGAGAGGAGATTGCCGCGCCCCTGCTTCTGGCCATCGTCGGCGGGCTGGAGGGCGCGCAGTTCGCCGTCGAAGCGCAGCAGCACCTTCAGCGCCGGATCGGTGCTGCCGACGGGAGCAAGATCGGTATCGCCCTGCCACGTCTCGTCCACGAGCCGCTTGCCGTAATCCTGCAACGTGCGACGCACAGCGCAGGCCGGGCCGCCGAAGTTCAGGAGCTCCAGGTCCGTCATCTGCAGGGCCGCGGCGTATTTCTGCACGTCCGAATAGGCCTCGCTGAAATTGTAGCGCGAGGAATTCACCATCAGGCCGAGGAGCAGCGCGGACATGGTGGCGACCATGGCCATGCCCGCCTTCAGGCTCTTGATCGACCCCTCGGAAAGCCAGGACTCGGGCAAGCGCCGCGCCAGGAGCATGCCGGCACCCCCGGCCAGGACCATCATCACGAAGGCCGCGAGGGTCGGAATCCAGGCGTTCATGCTTGTTTTGCCCCCGCGCGGGTGTCCAACGGCGTGGTCCGATCCCGGGCGCGGGCCGCGCGCCCCATCAGCTTATGCGCAAGCTGATCCGACACCGTTCTATCATCAGGGCGGAGGGCGATTCACCGGGCATATCGATTTCCCCCGTGCCGCCGCCTGCCGCTTCGGGTCGCATCCGCCCGCCCCCTGTGACAGCGGCCACGGCCGCGCCTCAGACCCCGGGGCAACGCCGATCACCGCTGGCGGCGCCAGGGGCAACCCGCGCCGGCATTGGGAGGCCTTGGCGCCGGCGTCTCGACGGCTTCCTCGCCCCGACGCGCCGGTCCCCGCCGATGGCGCTTGGCATTCGCACGCATAAGCGACAAAGTCCCGGCCGATGCTGCATCGCAGCAGCGGCGCCGGGGCCCCCGGCGTTTCGTGCGCAGGCGACACGCGCCGGGGCGATGGGCTCGGGGGCGGCTGGCGCGGGCGGTCGGAAGCGAGGATGGTCGGCGTGAGCGTGAGCATGTCCATGCCCTTCGGCCGCCGCATCAGCCTCTTCCGCCTCGCGCTCGGCGTGCTCCTGGCGCTGCTTGCGGCGGCGTCCGCCGCGACGCTGCTCGCCCCGTGGTTCTGGCTGGCCGACCTGCTCACCTTCTTCCGCCCGCATCTGTTCGGCGCGAGCCTGATCGCGCTCGCTCTGGCGCTCCTGTCCCGCCGGCGCTGGCCGATCCTGGCGGCGGCGGCGCTCGCGCTGTTCAACCTGTGGCCGCTCGCGGTCGCCGCGGCGCCGTCCGCCCCGCGCGCCGCGGCGGGGGCGCCGACGGTGCGCATCATGTCGGCCAACCTGCTCAACCGGAACCCGCGCAAGGACCTGTTCCAGCGCGCCGTGGCGCAGGTCGCGCCCGACGTTCTGGTGGTGCAGGAGGACGTGTTCGCCTGGCCGATGGCGCTCGGCCGGCTGCCGGGCTTCCCCTACCGGGCCTCGGACCTCGACCGGCGCCTCGGCGCCATCGACGTCCTGAGCCGCCTGCCCATGAAGGTGACGCTCATCGGCGCGGGACCCGGCAACGTGAAGTCGCGCCGCCGGCGGCCGGAAGGGGGGGTGCGGGCCGAGATCGAGGTGGCGCCGGGCGCCCCGCCGCTGGTGGTCTACGCCATCCACCCCTTGACGCCGCGCAGCGAAAGGTGGTGGCGCCGCCGCGCCGCGAGCTTCGCCGAGATCGCCCGGCACATCCGCGCCGAGCCCGAGGGCACGCGGATCGTGGTGGCGGGGGACTGGAACACCCCGCCCTGGTCGCCGCAATTCGCCCGCTTCATGGACGAGGCGGGACTGCAAGCCACCGAGGCGCTGCCCTGGCCCGCGGCCACCCGCATCTTCTCCGTGCGCGGGCACGCGCTGCCCCGCTGGCTCGGCACGCCGGTGGACCGGCTGGCGGTGAAGGGGGGCGTCGCCGTCGCGGGCCTCAGGTTCGCGCCGGCCTTCGGCTCCGATCACCTGCCGATCTATGCCGATCTGACCGTGCGCTGAGCGCGCCGGACGCCGGCCCGCCGGTCAGCGCACGTGGCGGCCGGTGAGGGCGAAGCAGAAGGCGTCCAGCATGTCCGCCTCCTCGACGTTCAGCGTGCCGTCGGCGCCCACCACCTTGAGGCCGGCCCGCAGCAGGGCGGAGACGGCGTCGTGCCCGGCGTCCATGAGCGCGTCGATGGCGCCGTCCACCGTCTCCTCGGTCGGCCGCATGCGGGCGATCCAGCCGCCGAGCCGCTCGCGCTCGGCGCCGGTGAGGTCGATGCCCTTCTCGGCGCAGGCGCGGTCGCAGAAATAGCTCATCTCCTCGACCTCGGCGGCGTTCATCTCCTTGTCCGCGAGGGCGAGCGCGGCGAGCAGCGGCAGCCCGGCCTGCCGCACGACGGTGCGGATGCGCTCGAAGCGCGCCTCCTCCGGGTCGCCGAGGGTGACGTGGATCGCCTCCTTGGGCCAGACGAAGCCGAAGTTTTCGAAGAAGAAGCGGGCGAGCGGCTCGCGCCGCGCCCCGTCGAGGTCGGTGACGCCGGTGATGCGGTCCACCCGGAAGGCGCGCGTCGCCTGCCGCTCGTGGCACTTGGCGATCAGGATCGGCACCCCTTCGGGGTTGCGCTCCACCGCCCAAACGGAGATGCGCCGGTGGCTGGCATTGCCGGCATGGTCCACATAATCGATGGCGAACGACTGGCCGTCCGCCGGGTCGCGCGGCTGCTCCACCGGGCCGCCGGGCAATTCGTCGTGGGGATCGTCGGCCGGCACGTCGAGCCGGTGCGCATCCGCATAAGGCGGGGCGGCCTGGGCCTTCACGCGGTCGATGAAGAAGGTCTTGAGCGAAGAGATGGCGTTCATGCGATCGGTCCCGGATCGGTCTTCATAGCGGGGCGCGGCGGGATGATCCAGGGCCGCCCGCGCCCGCGCCGTCCGAGCGTCCCGCCGGCCGGCGGGCGCCCGGTGCGCCGTGCGGCGGCTCAGTCGTCGAACACCTTGTCCGCCGCCGTGATGAGGCCGATCTGCGGGTTGCGCGCGCAATAGGTGCCGAGCTTCTCGGAATTCTTCACGAACGCATCCATGTCGATGACCGGGGAGTCGTCGTCCTTGTAGAAGCCGTCGAGCCAGGCGAGGATCAGCGAGATCGTCTCCTTGTCGGAAGAGATGAACTGCTGGCAGGTCATGGTGGACAGGTCCACCTTCTCCGCCGCCGCCGGCGCGATCCCGGCGACGAGCAGCACCAGCGCAAACACGTATTTCATGATTTCCCCCTGATCCCTCAAAGGGCGGCAGCCGCCGCCGCCCGCATCATGCCCCGCGGCAATGCCAAGCGCCATCGGCGAAGGCGGCCGCGAAGGGGGCGGGGGGGTGTGGACAGCGGGGGAGGGGCAGGGCCCGCCAAGCTCTGCCTTAGCCTTTTTAAGCCCGGCATGTTCAACAAATTTGCCAGTCGTTGAGCACAAGCTATGTTCAACGCAAATGGATGTTGTTGAACATGGCCGTCTCACGCCACTCCACCGTCGCTCACGCCGCGACGCCCGACGGGGCCTGACAGCCTCAAGTCCGTGAAGGATCGCCAACAGGCGGCTTTCCTGGTCCGGATCCTTGCCGAGGATCGTCCCGACGATCTTGCGGACGCCTACGCCGCAGCCATGGACGCCGGCCCGAACTGGCGGAAGCGATTGACGGCAAGTCTCCGACGCGAGCCGGAAATTCTGGAGATCCTCACCGGGCTGGATCGATGACGTTAGTGGTACCGTCCCGGCACGAACACCCGAAAGGTCCACCGACCACCACGGCTAAACAGCCTTTGGGGCTTGCTCACCTCGTCTCCGACTGTAGCAGGAGACTGTAGCAGATGCCGTTTCAAGCCTTTGATCTTACCCATCATTCTTGCGTTTCAATGGGTTGGGCTGGTGCTGCGAGAGAGGATTGAACTCTCGACCTCTCCCTTACCAAGGGAGTGCTCTACCACTGAGCTACCGCAGCGATCCGTCCGGCGGGCCGGAGGTCCGACAGGGGAAAAACACCCCCGCCCGAAAGGCGGGGCGGCGCGCCGTCCCGTCAGGCGGCCTCTCCTGCCACAAGCGCGGGGAGGGCGCAAGGGGAGGTGGCCGGGAGGAGGCCGGAAGGCGGCCGGAAGGCGGTCGCGCCGGCCCGATGTCCACCGGAAGCGGAACGGACACCACCCAAGCGGCAGCGGGGCACCGGCGGGCCGGGCGCCCGGGGCCTGCCCGGCGAATGGGCTGGGCACGCTTCAATTTTGCGCGTGCACAACGCTTGAGCGTTGGCGCGCGGCTTAGTAGCCTTCGCGGAACGGCGGGCGAGCCGCTCGGGGATGCAGCATGGCTTCGGAGAAGACCCGCAAGGAAACCATCGGCGCCGTGCGCCGCTCGTTCGCCCCCTGGACCGACCCCACCAAGACCCCGCTGATCCGGTTCGAGAACGTGGTCAAGCGGTTCGGCGAGTTCACCGCGGTCGACAACGTCTCGCTCGACATCTATGAGCGGGAGTTCTTCGCCTTGCTCGGCCCCTCCGGCTGCGGCAAGACCACGCTCATGCGCATGCTGGCCGGCTTCGACGAGCCGACCACCGGCCGCGTCACCCTGGCGGGCCAGGACCTTGCCGGCGTGCCGCCCTACCGGCGGCCGGTGAACATGATGTTCCAGTCCTACGCGCTGTTCCCGCACATGAACGTCGCCGAGAACATCGCCTTCGGCCTCAAGCAGGACAAGATGCCGAAGGCCGACATCGACGCCCGCGTCGAGGAGATGCTGAAGCTGGTCAAGCTCACGCCGTTCGCCAAGCGCAAGCCGCACCAGCTCTCCGGCGGCCAGCGCCAGCGCGTGGCGCTCGCCCGCTCGCTCGCCAAGCGCCCGAAGGTGCTGCTGCTCGACGAGCCGCTCGGCGCGCTCGACAAGAAGCTGCGGGAGGAGACCCAGTTCGAGCTCATGGACCTGCAGATGGAGCTCGGCATGACCTTCCTGATCGTCACCCACGACCAGGAGGAGGCGATGACGGTGGCGGACCGCATCGCGGTCATGAACCAGGGCGTGCTGGTGCAGGTGGCGACCCCGGCGGAGATCTATGAGCAGCCGGCCACGCGCTATGTGGCGGATTTCATCGGCGACGTGAACCTGATCGAATGCAAGGTGCGCTCCTGCCAGGGCGACCAGGCGGTGCTCACCACGCCCATCACCTCTTCGCCCCTCCACGTGACCCAGCAGGTGGAGGCGGCCGCCGGCGACGAGGCCTGGGTGGCGATCCGCCCCGAAAAGCTGCGCATCACCCTCGACCAGCCGCCCGACATCACCGAGAACTGCTTCGAGGGCACGATCTGGGACATCGGCTATCTGGGCGACCTGTCCATCTATCACGTGGAGCTGCCCTGCGGCACGCGCATCAAGGTGTCCCAGCCCAACCTCTCGCGCGTGGTGCAGCGCCCGATCTCCTGGGACGACAAGGTGTGGGTGACGTTCGCGCCCCACGCCGGCGTCGTCCTCACGCGCTGAGGGAGGCCGAGATGGCACAGGCCGGCGAAAAGGGGCTCGGGCGGTGGTTCGTCATCGCCATCCCCTATCTGTGGCTCCTGGCGCTGTTCCTGGCGCCCTTCTTCATCGTCTTCAAGATCTCGCTGTCGCAGGACGTGGTGGCGCAGCCGCCCTACGCCCCGCTGCTCGATGTCTCGGCGGGCTGGGCCGGCTTCACCGCCTTCCTGTCCCAGCTGTCGTTCGCCAATTATCTCTACGTGCTCGATTTCTCGAACGAGTTCGTGCAGGCCTACGGCTCGAGCCTGGTCATCGCCGGCATCTCCACCGTGCTGCTGCTGCTGGCGGGCTATCCCATCGCCTACGGCATGGCGCGGGCGCCGCGCGCCCTGCAGCCGACTTTGCTGATGCTGGTGATCCTGCCGTTCTGGACCTCGTTCCTGATCCGCGTCTATGCCTGGATCGGCATCCTCTCGCCGGAAGGCCTGCTGAACCAGGCGCTGATGGGGCTCGGCGTCATCGACACCCCGCTCGAGATCCTCAACACCGACCTCGCGGTCTATATCGGCATCGTCTACTCCTATCTGCCCTTCATGGTGCTGCCGCTCTATTCGGCGCTCGAGAAGATGGACATGACGCTGCTGGAGGCGGCTGAGGATCTCGGCTGCCCGCCCTGGAAGGCGTTCTGGACCATCACCTTCCCGCTCTCCTTGCCGGGCGTCGCGGCGGGCGCGCTCTTGTGCTTCATCCCGGCGGTGGGCGAGTTCGTGATCCCGGACCTGCTCGGCGGCTCCGACACGCTGATGATCGGCAAGTCGCTGTGGACCGAGTTCACCGTCAACCGCTCCTGGACCGTCTCCTCGGCGGTGGCGGTGCTGCTGCTCTTGGTCCTGGTGGTGCCCATCGTCATCTACCAGAACATCCAGCAGCGCGAACTGGAGGCGGGGCGATGAGGCGCGGACTCACCTGGTTCAACGTCAGCGCCATCGCGCTGGGGTTCGCCTTCCTCTACATCCCCATTTTGCTGCTGGTGATCTACTCCTTCAACGATTCGCGCCTGGTCACGGTGTGGGGCGGCTTTTCCACCCGCTGGTACTGGGCACTCCTGGAGAACGAGCAGCTGCTCGACGCCGCCTGGGTGACGCTGCGCGTCGCCTTCCTGTCGGCGCTGGTCGCCACCGTGCTCGGCACCATGGCGGCGCTGACGCTCACCCGCTACGGACGATTCTTCGGCCGCACGCTGTTCTCCGGCATGATCTATGCGCCCCTGGTCATGCCCGAGGTGATCACCGGCCTCTCGCTGCTGCTGCTGTTCGTGGCGGTGGACTTCGACCGCGGCTTCTGGACCGTCACGCTGGCCCACATCACCTTCACCATGTGCTTCGTGGCGGTGGTGGTGCAGTCGCGCCTCGTCACCTTCGACCGCACGCTGGAGGAGGCGGCGCTCGACCTCGGCTCGCCGCCGATGAAGACCTTCTTCACCATCACGCTGCCGTTGATCCTGCCGGCGGTGGTGTCGGGCTTCATGCTGGCCTTCACGCTGTCGCTGGACGACCTCGTGATCGCGAGCTTCACCACCGGCCCGGGCGCCACCACCCTGCCCATGCGCATCTATTCGCAGGTGCGGCTCGGCGTGACGCCCGAGATCAACGCGGTCTGCACGCTGCTGATCGCCATCGTGACCGTGGTGGTGATCATCGCCTCGATCATGACCAAGCGCGCCGAGAGCCAGCGCCAGGCCGAAGAGCGCGCCGCCTTGAAGGGTTGAGCACGCGGCTGGGACAGGCCGGCGGACGGCTCACAGGGCCGAGAACTGCAACACCGGCGCACCGTCCGCGGCGAGCAAGAAGAGCTTGCGCCGCGCGATGTCGACGCGCCAGCCGCGCACCTCGGCGAGCGCCGCCAGGAAGCGCTGCTCCTGCGCGTTCACGCCCGGCGGGCAGGCCATGCGGGTGGTCCGCAGCGGGCCGATGGCGATGCGGCCGGCGGAGATGGTCGCCCGGCCGGCGATCAGGTTGCACCCCGCCGAGCCGCCGATGCGGCCGTCGGGAAAGATGTCGAGCCGGCTTTCGACGCGGTCCAGCACCCCGCCGCCCTTGATGTCCTCGGCCCGCCAGAAGCCGGCGGGCGATGCGGGCTGAGGCTCGGCAGTCTCGCCCGGAGCGGTGGCGACGCGGTCCACGCGGATCTCCGTGCCGCCCGCGCCCGCCCCGAGCACCAGGTGGCGCTGGGTGGTGGTGAAGAGCAGCCGTCCGCCCGAGAGGATGCGCGCCTGGAGCGCATAGGTCCGGCCGGGGGCGATCCGCGCGGCATCGTATGGGATCACGAAGGGGATGGGATTGCGCCGCTCCGCCGGGAAGACCCGCTCGGCGATGATCGTCGCGGGCGCGTCGGCCCGCGCGACGTCCACCAGCCGTACCTCGACCGATGCGTCGGCGGGGAGCCGGATCGGCTCCTTGTAGAAGATGCGTCCGCTCAAGGTGGCATCGGCGGCCTGCGCAGCCGCAGGGAGCGCGAGCCGGCCGATTCCCGACACGACGACGCTCCCCGGCAAGACGCTCCCCGGCAAGACGCTCCCCGGCAAGGCGATCGCCAGCCCGGCGAGGACGCGTCGCCGGTGCGGGCATGCGCCTTTAGCCATTCGCCGGTTCGCCGATCGCTGGCCGCCCATGGGGTCCTCCGCGCGCGCCGGAGCTTCCGGATGGCGCATTCCACCTGTCCGGCTCCCTGGAGGCCCGGCCGAGAGGCTCCGGTCGGGCGCGCATTTCTGGAAGACGATCCGCCGCCGGGACGCCGACGCCGGCGCGCGCGTCCCAGGCGATCGCGTTCAGTGGGCCATCAGCACCGGCGCGGTCATGGTGGCGAGGATGTCCCGCGTCACGCCGCCAAGCACCAGCTCGCGCAGGCGCGAATGGCCGTAGCCGCCCATCACCACCAGGTCCGCGCCCCGGTCCGCCACCTCGTTGAGAATGGCGGAGGAGACCGATTCGCCGCCGCCCACGGGCAAGGTGCGGATCTTGGCCTCGAGGCTGTGCCGCGCCAGATGGCGCGCCACCTCCGGGCCTTCCTCGTCGGTGACCTCGCCGTGGGCCTGGACGACGCGCAGCACCTCGACGCTTTTCGCCCGGTGCAGCAAAGGCAGCGCCTCGGCCAGCGCCCGCGCGCAGGCGCGTCCGCCGTCCCACGCCACCATCACGCGCTCCACCGCGAACGGCGCCTTCTGCACGTAGGGCACCATCAGCACCGCCCGGCCGGACTCCATGAGCACGGTCTCGGCGATCACTTCCTCCGGCCCCGGCAGATCGGGATTGGGCTGGGCCACCACGGTGAGGTCGTAGAGCCGCGCCATGTGGGCGAAGCTGCCCGCCGCCACGCCGAGCGAGGCGGAGAGCGCGCGCGCGTCGAACGACACGCCGGCAGCCTCGGCGATGGCCTTGAAGCGTGCGGTGGCCTGGTCGGCCGCCGCCTGATTCTCGGTCATCTGCGCATCGATGAAGTCGGTCGGCAGCGCGCCCATGTAGAACGGCGGCACGTCGATCTCATAAGCGATCGACAGGCCCGTCATGTGGGCGCCGAAATAGGTGGCGAGGCTCGCCGCATATTCGCAGGCGCCGTCGCGCTCCACGCCCTGAGCCAGGTTGACCAGAATGTCCCGGATCATTTCATCCCCCTCCGCCGCTTCGGCGCCGCGACCATACCCTATTCGCGCCGGAAATCCGCGCGCTTGATGTAGCGCAACAGGGTGCACACATGAAGACGCGGCCGCCTTGGGGGGAAGGCGGCCGCGCCATATGCGCGATCAGTTGGGGGGCATTGACCGCGACAGTCACTAAACGGCCGGGCGCCGTCCTGGTTCCGCGCCTGGACAAAAAATCTCGCTGCCGGGGAGGCCAGTTCCATGCTACCGCAATTCGTCCGTCTTACCGCTCCGCTCCCGTTTGGCGCGGTGGCGTGAGGGTGCCATGACGCCTGATCTCAGCATTGTCGTGCCGCTCTACAACGAGGCCGCCGGCCTTGCCGGTTTCCACGAACGCCTGCGCGCCTGCGCCGAAGCGGAGGCCGCGGCGCGCGGCCTGAGGGTGGAGATCGTCTATGTGGACGATGGCAGCCGGGACGGCAGCGCGCGCCTCGCGGCCGGCCTGCCGGCCGGGGCGCTGGACGTCCAGGTGGTGGCGCTCTCGCGCAATTTCGGCAAGGAGGCGGCGCTCGCCGCCGGCCTCGACCATGCCCGCGCCGACGCGGTCATGTTCATGGACGGCGACGGCCAGCATCCGCCCGAGATGATCTCGACCTTCCTGCGCCTGTGGAAGGACGAGGGTTACGACGTCCCCTATGCCGTGAAGGCGGACCGGCTCGACGAGCCCCTGAGCCGGCGCCTGTTCGTCAAGACGTTCTACTGGCTCCTGAATTTCGGCGCGGCGACGGACATCCCCGAGGATGCCGCCGATTTCCGCCTGCTCTCCCCGCGCGCCACCGCGGCGCTGCGGCGCATGCCCGAGCGCAACCGCTTCTTCAAGGGCCTGTCGAGCTGGGTGGGCTTCCGGCAGGTGGCGGTGCCCTACCGGCCGACCGTGCGCAGCCACGGCAAGACCTCCTTCAGCCTGCTGCGCCTGCTCGGCCTGTCCATGGAGGGGCTCACCTCCTTCTCGCCGGCGCCGCTGCGGCTTGCCGGCCTGCTCGGCGCGGCGATCGCGGGCCTCGCCCTCATCTTCGGCCTGTCGATCGTGGTCGAGCGATTCCTCTGGGGCATCCCGGTGCCGGGCTATCCCTCGGTGGTGGTGGGCCTGATGGTGATCGGCGGCACCCAGCTTCTGGTGATGGGGGTGATGGGCGAGTACATGGCCCGCATCCTTTCGGAGATCAAAGGCCGCCCGGTCTATTTCGTCGCCGACCACGTGCTCAGCCATGGCGCGCCGGCGCACGACGCCGAGCCCGGCCCGGGGCCGGAGTACGCGAACGGACACGCCGCCCACGAACCCGGGCCGCCATCCCCGGCCGCGGAGGCGCGCCGGTGAGGCGGATCATCCTGTGCGCGGACGATTACGGCCTCGCCCCCGGCGTGAGCGAAGCGATCCGCGAACTGGTCGAGCGCGGGCGCCTCAACGCCACCTCGGTGATGACCGTGTTCGAGGGCCTGCCGGAGGCGGCGCGCGCGCTCGACGCGGCGTGCGGCGGCCGCGCGGTCAGCGTCGGCCTCCACGTCGCGCTCACCGGCGGCTTCGCGCCGCTGACGGACCCCGCCGCGCGCTTTCCCACCCTCCCCGGACGCATCGCCGAGGCGCTCGCCGGGCGGGGCGGACGCGCGGCGCTCGCCAGCGAGGTGGAGGCCCAGTTCGTCGCCTTCCGCGCCGCCTTCGGCCGCCCGCCGGACCATGTGGACGGGCACCAGCACGTCCACGTGCTGCCGGGCGTGCGCGACGTGGTGATCGCCGCCACCGCCCGCCATGCCCCCGGCGCCTGGCTGCGGGACGTGCGACCGGCCAGGGCCGGGCGCGGCGGGCCGGGGCTCAAGGCGCGCCTCATCGGCGCGTTCGGCGCCGGCTTTCCCGCCGCCGCCGCCCACGCCGGGCTCGCCACCTCGGGCCGCTTCGCCGGCGCCTACGATTTCTCCACCGGCGCCGACTTCGCCGCGCTGCTCGCCCGCTTCCTGCGTGGCCTGCCGGAAGGCGGGCTCGCCATGGTCCATCCCGGCCATGTGGACGCGCTCCTTCAGGCGCGCGATCCGGTCACCGGCCAGCGCGCGCGCGAGTTCGCGGTGCTCGCCTCGGATGCGTTCCCGGACCTCCTGGCGGCGGCCGGGGTGCGCCTGTTCTGATTTTTTCCCGCTTTTCCGGCCGCTTGACCGAGCGGCAGCTGCGACTTCGCCGTTGCGGCCGGGGATTTGCCGGCGTCAGAATAGGGAATGCCGCCTGACCTGATGCGCCCGTTCCGGCCCCGCGCCGCTTCCCGTGCCCGCCGCGCGCCGCCGCGCCTTGTTTTGCCGCGCCCGCGCGCGCATGAAGGGGAGGTGCGGCGGTGAGGCTCGACTGGGGGGAGATCGGCACCTGGATCTGGCGCGGCATCGGCGGGGCCGCGGCCGTGGGCGCCATGGAGATCGCCGCCGACCTCGGCGAGACGCCGCTCGCGCTGGTGCCCTTCGCCACCTCCATCGTCGTCGTCATGGGCATGCCCGAGGCCAGCCCCGCCCAGCCGCGGGCGCTGGTGGGCGGGCATCTGGTCTCGGCCTTTTGCGGGCTGGCGATGCTGTGGGTGTTCGGCCCCTCGCAGCTGGCGGCGGCGGCTGCGGTGGGCGTCGCCATGGTGGCCATGCGCGTCACCGGCACCATGCATCCGCCGGCCGCCATCAACCCGATCATCATCGTCATCGAGCAATTGCCGGCCAGCTTCCTGGTGGTGCCGGTCGGCCTCGGCGCGGCGCTGCTCGCAGTGTTCGCCTTCGCCTGGCACAATCTGGGGCACCGCGGCTCGTGGCCCCGGCGCTGGAGCTGACGGGCTACTCGCGGCGCGCGCGCTGGTCCCAGCCGCCGATGTCCTCCGGCGCGTCGGGCGGCGGCGGGGTCTGGCCGGAAAGCCGCAGCGTGCGCTCCAGCAGCACCTCGTAGATCGGCCTGCCGCCGAGCGCCTCGGCGACCAGGTTGGCGAACAGGCAGGTGAAGATCACCGGCAGGAGCAGGGTGTAGGCCCCGGTAAGCTCGGCCACCAGCACCATGCCCACCAGCGGCGCGCGCACGGTGGCGGAGAACAGCCCGCCCATGGCGGCGACCGAGAACGCGGCGAGCGCCGCCGCCGGCAGCGGCAGCACCATGCCGAGCAGGGTGCCGAACAGCACGCCGACCGCGGTGGCGAGCGCCAGAATCGGGGCGAAGATGCCGCCGGGAATGCCGGTGGAATAGCTCGCCATGGTCATGACGAAGCGGATCACGACGATGCCGAGGAGCGTGAGCGCCGGCAGGCTCTGCCCGGCGAGCGCCACGGCGAGCGTCTCGCCGCCGCCGGTGGCCTCCGGCCGCAGCAGCAGAAGCGGGCCGATCGCCGCCCCCACCACCAGCGGCACCAGATAGGGCGAGACCTTGAGGCCGACCGCCCGGGCGCCGTCGAGGGCGAGGATCAGGCCGCGGTTGAAGGCGACGCCCACCGCCCCCAGCACCGCGCCGAGCGCGGCGAAGGCGGGCAGGAGCACGAGCGGCATCTCCGGCGCGTCGAGCCGCATGTCGGGGGCGGTGCCGCCGATCAGCTCGGTCACCACCGCGCTCGCCGCCGAGCACAGGATGACGGCGCTGTAGGTGCGGAAGCCGTAGGGGAATTGCCGGCGCGTCTCCTCGATCACGAACAGGATCGCGGCGAGCGGGGCGTTGAAGGCGGCGGCGAGGCCCGCCGCGCCGCCGGCGGCGAGCAGCCCGCGCATGTCGCGGGTGCCGAGGCCGACGGCGTCCGAGACCGCCTTGGCGATCGAGGCGCCCATGTGGATGGTGGGGCCCTCGCGCCCGGCGACCAGGCCCGAGCCCAGGGCCAGCACGCCACCGAAGAACTTCACCGGCAGGATGCGCTGCCAGCGCACCGGCCGCAGGCCCTCGAGCGCGCCCTCGATCTCCTGCACGCCGGAGCCGGCGGCCTCGGGCGCGAACCGGCGCACCAACGCCACCGACAGGACCACCATGGCGGCGGAGACGGCGGAGAGCGCGGCGAGCAGCGCCGGGCCTTCGAAGACGCCGCCGAGCAGAACCGGCCAGCGCGCGGCCTGTTCCACCGCGATATGGAACCCGGCGCCCGCCGCGCCGGCGATGGCGCCCACCAGGGCCGCCAGGAGATAATAGACCGCATCACGCGGCGCGCGGTGCCCTTGCGACGTCTCGTCCGCCAATGATCCGTGCTCCGCGCTCGCATGGCGGAGCCGGCGCGCCGCTTCGGGCGCTCGCCCCCGGCGGTCCGGCTCCGGGCCGCGCTTGGATGTCGCGGCGCCCCCCTGCGTGCTTACCGGAGGACGGCGCGCTCCCGCAAGCGTGCCGCCGCCGTCAGGCGGACTGTAGCATCGGCGGACCTGCCGGCCGCAGCACGCGCGGCGCCTCGGGGCCGTGCAGATGGAGCACCCGGTCGTGCAGCGGCACCAAAGTGGCGCGGTGACCGATCGAGATCGTGGTGGCGAGCGGCAGGCGGGCCCGCAGGACCGCGTAGAGCGCCGCCTCGGAGTCCTCGTCGAGGGCGGAGGTGGCCTCGTCCAGCAGCAGCACCTCCGGCGCCTGGATCAAAGCGCGGGCGATGGCGAGGCGCTGCTGCTCGCCGAGCGAGAGCTCGTGCGGCCATTGCGCCTCCTCGTCGAGCCGGGCGGCGAGCTCCGGCAGCCCCACCGCCGCCAGCGCCGCCTCGAGGTCGGCGCGGGCGATGTCCTGCGCGGGCGCGGGATAAGCGAGGGCGGCGTCGAGCCGGCCGACGGGCACGTAGGGCTTCTGCGGCAGCACCAGCAGCCGGTGGTCCGGGTGGCGCGCGATCGCGCCGCTGCCGTGCGGCCAGATGCCGGCGATGGCGCGCAGCAGCGTGGTCTTGCCGGCGCCGGACGGCCCCGTCACCAGGACCCGCTCGCCCGGCGCCACGCTGACCCCGTCCACCGTCACCAGCGGCGCGCCGGTGGGCAGGCGCACGTCGAGCTGCGACAGCGCGAGGATGCCGCCTTCTGCGAAGGGAGCCGCCGTGGTGACGAAGGCGGGATCGGCGGCACGCGCCGAAGCCATGGCGCGCTCGAAGCCGGTGAGGCGCTGCACCACCGAGGCCCATTCGGCGAGCTCCACATAGCTCGACACGAAGAAGGAGAAGGCGCCCTGCACCGAGCCGAAGGCGGAGCCGGTCTGCATCAGCTGGCCGAGCTGGATGGCGCCGGAGAAGTAGCGCGGCGCCACCACCACGAAGGGGAAGATGTTGGAGACCTGATTGAAGCCGGCGGTGAACCAGGTCAGCCGCTTCTGCGCCCGCATGATGTCGAAGAAGTTGCCCCACACCTTGGTGAAGCGACCCTGCAGGCGCCGCTCCTCCGCCGCGCCGCCGCCGAGCAAGGCGATCTGCTCGCCGTGCTCGCGCACCCGCACCAGGTCCACGCGGAAGTCCGCCTCGAAGCGCTGCTGCTCGAAATTGAGCCGCACCAGCGGCCGGCCGATGAGATGGGCGATCAACGTGCCGAGCGCCGAATAGAGCAGCGCCGCGAAGAACAAATAGCCGGGGATGCTCACCTCGTGCCCGAACAGGCGCACCGCCAGCGGGCCGGACAGGCCCCACAGGATGATGGAGAAGGAGACCAGGGAGACGGTGGCGCCGAGCAGGCCGATGGCGATGGCGATGGTGCGGCTGACGAACAATTGCACGTCCTCGGCGATGCGCTGGTCGGGATTGTCCGCAAGATCCCCCCTGAGCCGCAGGCGGTAATGCACGTCGTCGGTGAGCCAGGCGTCGAGATAGCGGGTGGTGAGCCAGCGCCGCCAGCGGATCTCCAGCCACTGCTTCAGGTAGATCTGGTACACCGCGACGACGATGGCGCACGCGGCGATGGCGCAGAACACCAGCAGCTGCGTGCGGAAACCGGCGAAGTCCTTGTCCTGGATGGCGTTGAAGAAGGCGACGTTCCATTCGTTGATGAGCACGGTGGCGTAGACCCAGGCGAGCTCCAGCGCCACCACCGCGCCGAGCAGGGCGAGCGCGACCCGGCGCTCCTCGCTGCGGAAGTAAGGCAGCGCGAGGCGGCGCACGTCGCCTAAGAGGTGGAGGAACTTGCGCACGGTGCGTCTCCGCTCGGTCTTGCTCGGCTGTGGGCCTGAAGCTTTGCCGGCATGAGCGTGTCCGCACGATGGCTGCCACATTAAATCGCGGAAAGGTTTCGCGTGGTTTTCCCTAAGGTTAGATGAGCCTGCCCCAGGGTTGGCGCAGGCTTCTTCTTCTGGGATCCGGGCCGGAATGGCCGCCCTGACCATCGCGCCGCACCAGCGTCGGGCCGCGATGCCGGAACAATGGCGATGGACGTGTTCGCCGGCGGTCTCGAAACGACTTCGCCGCCGCGGGCAGGGCCGCTCCGCCTTCAGATCGAGGCGCGGGCGGGCGCCGCGGCGCCGGGCTTGGCCTCCGCCGGGTCGACCGGATGGTGATCGAGGGCGACGGGGGAGGGGGCGAGGAGGTCGCGCGGGTCCGGATCGTCGAGGAAGCGGGCGATGTCGGCCTGGGCGAGGATCACCGGCATGCGCGCGTGCAACGGCGCCATGGCGGCGTTGGCCGCGCAGGTCAAAAGCGTGAAGGTGCGCAGCCATTCCCCGCTGGCCGGGTCCTTCCAGCCCTCCCACAGGCCGGCGAGCGCCATGCCGGCGCCGCCGCTCAGGGTGATGAAATGGGGCACCTTGCCGGTCGGTCCCGGCGTCCATTCGTAGAAGCCGTCCGCCGGCACCAAGCAGCGCCGGCGCTTGGCCCAGGCGTCGCGGAACGACGGCTTCTCGGTCACGGTCTCGGCGCGGGCGTTGATCAGCTTGGCGGCGCCGCTTGCATCCTTGGACCAGACCGGCACCAGGCCCCAGCGCAGCAGCGACAGAGCGAGCGCGCCGCTCTGCGGATGGCGGCGCAGCACCAAGGCGCTGTCGGTGGGCGCCACGTTCCAGCGGGCGGGGGCGTTGGGCAGCGGCGCGTCGAGGCCGACGCCGTAGATTTCCGCATAAGCGCGCGGCGACAGGTGCTGGACGAAGCGCGAGCACATGGCGGGCCTCCGCTCAAACCGGGGCGCGGGCCGCGCTCACGCCGCGAGCCGGAACCGGCCGGTGATGGCGGCCGGCCCGTCGGTCGAGACCCGCCCGCGCGCCACCAGATGCTCGAGATGGGCAAGCACCGTGAGGGAGGCGGCGCCCACGAGCCGCGGATCGAGGCCGATATAGATGCCGCGCACCAGCTCGGGAATGGTGGTGGCGTCGCGGTCGAGCGCACGCAGGATCGCCGCCTCGCGGGCATGGCGGTGCGCGAGGAAGTCGCGCACATGGGCCGGGGCGTCGCGCACCGGGCCGCCATGGCCGGGGAGATACACTTTCTCCTGCCGCGCCGCGAGGCGTTCCAGCGAGGCGATGTAGTCGCCCATGGACCCGTCCGGCGGGGCGACGATGGAGGTGGCCCAGGCCATCACGTGGTCGCCCGAGAACAGCAGGTCCTCCTCCTTCAGCGCGAAGGCGAGGTGGTTCGCCGTATGGCCGGGGGTGGCGACGGCGGTCAGGGTCCAGCCGGGGCCGGCGACGGTGGCGCCGTCCTCAAGCGCGATGTCGGGGCGGAAGTCCATGTCGCCGCTGGCGTCGAGCCGGGCGGCCTCGCCGATCTCGATCGGCCGCGAGGGCCGGTGCGGCCCTTCGGCCAGGGTGACGGCGCCGGTGGCGGCCTTCACCTTCGGGCAGGCGGGCGAATGGTCGCGGTGGGTGTGGGTGAGGAAGATGTGGGAGACCTCCTCGCCGCGCACCGCGTCCAGCACCGCGGCGACGTGGGTGGGGTCGTCCGGGCCGGGGTCGAGGATCGCCACCTTCCCCCGGCCGACGATATAGGTGCAGGTGCCGGTGAAGGTGAAGGGCGAGGGGTTCGGCGCGACGATGCGACGGACCAGGGGGCTGACCTCGACCACCCGGCCGGCGGGCGGGTCGAAGGCGCGGTCGAAGGTGATGTCTTCGCTCATGGGCGCAAGCTAGCCCAGCTTGCCGTCCGGCGACAGGGCGCGCCGGCCGGTGGCGGCGATCAGGCGCGCATTTGCGGGCGGCAGGCTAGAACGTGGAGCTGGCGGCCAGGCGGACCAGGCTGAAGGGCAGGTCCAAGGCTCTCGCGGCATCGCCATTGATGGGATTGACCGCGCCGAGGTCCACATGGACTTACTCGCCGCGCACGATCCAATGCTCGGTCGGCCACGTCGAGCGCGGCGCCGGCGGTCCAGCCCCACCGGGGTGGCGGAGCGCCGCGCCACAGCCCACGTCGGCGCCGATATGGAAGCCGGTCCGGCTGAATTCCGGCACCGGCGCCGGGCCCATCAGGCGCGTCCGCGCAGGATCGGCCCCGTTCGGGGGCCGGCCAGCAATAAAAAACCCGCTGCCTTGCGGCAGCGGGTTTCGAACGAAGCGACGCTTCGATCAGAACTTGTAGTTCACACCAGCCTTGAAGGTGTGGAACTTGGAGTCGTTGCCGACCACGACGCCGGGGGCAACCACAGTCGCGTCAACATCGCTGTTGCCGAGGTCGACGTACAGGTATTCAGCCTTGAACGTCCAGTGGTTGGTGATGGCGAACTCGCCGCCGGCACCCACGGTCCAGCCCCAGCTGGTGGAGCTCTCGGAGAACACCGGAACGCCGAGCAGCGTGGCGCTGGTGCCGGTCTTGCCGTAGGCCACACCACCGGTGATGTAGGGCAGGAACCGGTCGATCGCGTAGCCGAGGCGGGCGCGGATCGTGCCGAAGTAGTCAACCGACGAACCGAAGTTCACGACCGGCAGGCCGACCACCGAGGCGGACACGGTGCCGGAGATGTCGGACCACTGCAGGTCGGTCTCGATGCCGAGCACCACGTTGTTGGCGAACTGATAGTTGTAGCCGATCTGGCCGCCGACGAAGAAGCCAGAGGAGTTCAGGCTCGCGGAGGCCAGCTCGAGGCCGGGGATGCCGGAGATGAAGCCGAGGCTGTCGGTCACGTCGTAGGTGAAGGAATCACCGCCGTAGCCGACGTTGGCGCCGATGTAGAAACCGGTCCAGGAGAACACCGGCACGGCAACCGCCTTGACGGGATACTTCGTCGCCAGGTCAGCAGCCGCGGCCGGAGCCGAGAGCGCCGCCAGCGCGACAGTGGCGAGAAGGAACCGCTTCATGTGTAACCCCCTTAAGCTTGGGAAACGCTTTTTTCGCTGAACCCGCCGGCAACACTCGCCAAACGAGTCGCTTCGTCCAGTGCCCTCTGTCTAGCAGGGGTCGGTCCAAAAAGCCGTATCTTTCCTGCCACACTCGCAACCAAAACGCGCCTTGCTAGCCCTTGAAATCGCACCGAAATACCGCACTTCGACGCGAATTTGCCCGGAATGCTCCCCGATACCTCCGAAGTTTAGAGAAACTTAGCAAAAGCGAGGCGACGCGGGGTGTTTGCCGGGGCGCGCCGCGCGCCGATAGGCGCGCCTCGCCGGAGCAATGGGCTGGCCGGGGGTGATCCGCAGCCCCGATCCTCCGGCCCGGGCGCATTTGCGCGGGCCGGCCGGCGGTCTTCAGCGCCGGTTCATGCGTATGGGCTTAGAAGCAGACCAAACAAACGCCGGATCAGCCGGCAGGAGACACAGCAATGCAGTCGTTCCGATTGGCGGGAAGCCTGGGGCCGTGCGCGGCGCTCGCACTGGCCCTATATGCGTCGGCTCCGGCTCCGGCCGTCGCCCAGTCGCGCCCGTCCACCATGTCCATGACCTGCAGCGAGGCGGCGGCGCTGGTGCGCGCCAAAGGCGGCATCGTCCTGTCCACCAGCGCCACCACCTATGACCGCTATGTGAGCGCGGCCAATTTCTGCGCCGGCGGCGAGGTGCTCAAGAACGCCTGGGTGCCGACCCGCGACACGCCGCAATGCTTCATCGGCTACACCTGCTTCACCCCGTCGCGGGACGATTGGGTGCCCTGAGACCGCCGCCGCGGGCCGCGCTTCGGCACGGATATGGTGACGCAAGCGGTCTGCGTGAAGAAATGGGTCTTGGTGAAGATGTGTCGCGCCCGTCCGCCCGGAATGTCTTGCCGGTGCGGGGGGCGCGCAAGTCTTCATCCAGACGTGAATGGCTCAACGGTACGTAAATGCTGCCCGGTGCCGGCGGGGGCTTGCGCGGGGAACGGGCGGCGCGCATCTGTGTCACGCCGCCGGATGCGCCGCGCCGGGATCGGAGCCGCAAGGCCCGCGAAACCGGTGTCGGCCGAGGCGGCCGACGTCGGCGCCCAAGAGGCGCGAGGAAGGCAGTGATGACCGTCAGGATTTCCGTGCTGGCCGCGGCGCTCGTGATCGCCGGATGCGGCGCCGCGCAGGCGATGACCAAGAGCGCCGGCCTCACCTGCGCCCAGGCGGCCCAATTGGTGCAGCAGAAGGGCGCCGTGGTGTTCGCCACCTCGCCCACGCTCTATGACCGCTACGTGCGGGACCAGAGCTTCTGCCTCTACGACCAGCAGCTCAAGCCGGAATGGATCCCGACCCGGGACGTGAAGCAGTGCTATGTGGGCTTCACCTGCTTCGAGCCCTTCCGGGGCGGCGGCAGGAGCAACTGAGCCGCGCGCGCCGGAGCGCCCGCGCGCGGGCCGCCCGGGCGTGCCGCGGAGTGTTGCACGACCCGCGGATTTTCGCTTCGCCCCGCCTCGCCGCTCAGGCGATGCCGCGCGCCTTCAGCACGTCCTCGATCTCCTCCAGCACCACCGGATCGTCGATGGTGGCCGGCATGGACCAGGCGTCGTGGTCGGCGATCTTCTTCATGGTGCCGCGCAAGATCTTGCCCGAGCGCGTCTTGGGCAGGCGGTTGACGGTAATGGCGAGCTTGAACGCCGCCACCGGGCCGATACGGTCGCGCACCAGGCCGACCAGTTCCTTCTCGATCACGTCCGGCGCCCGGCGCTCGCCCGCCTTGAGCACCACGAAGCCGCAGGGCACCTCGCCCTTCAGCTCGTCCTTGACGCCGATCACGGCGCATTCGGCCACATCCGGGTGGGAGGCGATGACCTCCTCCATGCCGCCGGTGGACAGGCGATGGCCGGCGACGTTGATGATGTCGTCGGTCCGGCCCATCACGAAGACGTAGCCGTCGTCGTCCATGAAGCCGGCATCCGCCGTCTTGTAGTAGCCGGGATAGTCGGCGAGGTAGCTCTCCGTGAATCGCTCGTCCTGCTGCCACAAGGTCGGCAGGCAGCCGGGCGGCAACGGCAGCTTGATGACGATGGAACCCATGGTGCCGGCCGGCACGGGCTTGGCCGCCTCGTCCACGATCTGCAGGTCGTAGCCCGGCATCGGCACGGTGGGGGAGCCGAGCTTGACCGGCAGCAGGCCGAGGCCCACCGGATTGCCGGCGATGGCCCAGCCGGTCTCGGTCTGCCACCAGTGGTCCACCACCGGCACGCCGAGCTTCTCCTCCGCCCACTTGACGGTATCGGGATCGGCGCGCTCGCCGGCGAGGAACAAGGTGCGGAAATGGCTCATGTCCCGGCCCCGCATGAAGGTGGAGTCCGGGTCTTCCTTCTTGATGGCGCGCAGCGCGGTGGGCGCGGTGAACAGCGCCACCACCTTGTGCTCCTCGATGACGCGCCAGAAGGCGCCGGGATCGGGCGTGCCCACCGGCTTGCCCTCATAGACGACGGAGGTGCAGCCCATCAGCAGCGGCGCGTAGACGATGTAGGAGTGGCCCACCACCCAGCCGATGTCGGAGGCCGCCCAGAACACCTCGCCCGGCTTGATGCCGTAAAGGTTTTCCATGCTCCAGCGCAGCGCCACCATGTGGCCGCCGGTGTCGCGCACCACGCCCTTGGGCTTGCCGGTGGTGCCCGAAGTGTAGAGCACATAGAGCGGATCGGTGGCGGCCACTTCCACGCAATCGGCGCCCTTGCCGGCGGCGCGGGCGTCGGCGCAGGCCTGCGCCCAGTCGAGGTCGCGGTCTTGCACCAGGGTGGCCGGACCCTCGCTGCGCTGGAGCACCAGGCAGCCCTCCGGCTTGAACGCGGACATGGAGATGGCGAGGTCGAGCAGCGGCTTGTAGGCCACCACGCGGGTCGGCTCGATGCCGCAGGAGGCGGCGAGGATCACCCTCGGCTCGGCATCCTCGATGCGGGTGGCGAGCTCTTTTGCCGCGAAGCCGCCGAACACCACCGAATGGATGGCGCCGATGCGCGCGCAGGCGAGCATGGCGATCACCGCCTCGGCCACCATGGGCATGTAGATGACCACGCGGTCACCCTTCCTCACCCCCATGTCGGCGAGCACCGCGCCGAGCACGCGCGTCTCCTGCTTGAGCTCGGCATAGGTGATGGTGCGCTTGGCGCCGGTGACCGGGCTGTCATAGATCAGCGCCGCCTGGCCGCCGCGGCCGGCGGCCACGTGGCGGTCCACCGCATTGTGGCAGGTGTTGGCGGTGGCGCCGGAAAACCAGCGGCCATAGATGCCCGCGTCCGGATCGAACACCTGGTCGGCGGGCTTGATCCAGTCGATGTCCCCGGCCGCCTCGCCCCAGAAGGCGGCAGGATCGGCCCGCCAGCGGGCATAGGTTTCCGCGTAGCGGCTGGTGCCGATCTGTGTCATGGGCGCTTCCCCTGGTTGGCTTGCTCTTGATCGGTTTAGAGCCGAACGTCTTTTCACAGCGCAAGATCGAAGAAATGCGTACTACGATCGTAGGATATGCGCGAGACCTTCGATCGACGCCCGGCGATTGCCTCTTCCATCCTGGCTCGGCTAGATTTCGCGCGCAATCGGAGCCCGCTTCATTCGACGCGCGTGGCAGGACAACCGCGCACGGTGGACCGCGGCGGGCTCCCCATTTTCAAGAGAGACGGCTTTGCGCGGAGCCTTCGGATCAGTGTCGGATCCAGGGCTTCGACGACACCGCTCCACTCATCCGGCGGGGGGCCTCATGTCGGGCAGCATCTATGACCTTCATCTCGGCCGTAACCCGGCCAACTACCAGCCTCTGACCCCGCTCGGCTTCCTGGAGCGCGCGGCGCGCGTGTTCCCCGACCACACCGCCATCCTCCACGGCGGGCTGAGGCGGACTTACCGCGACTTCTACGCCCGCGCCCGGCGCCTCGCCTCGGCGCTCGAAAAGCTCGGCGTCGGCACCGGCGACACGGTGGCGGTGATGCTGCCGAACGTGCCCGCCATGCTGGAGGCGCACTACGGCGTGCCCATGACCGGGGCGGTCCTGAACTCGCTCAACACCCGGCTCGACGCCGCCATCCTCGCCTTCACCATCGATCACGGCGAAGCCAAGGTGCTGATCACCGACCGGGAATTTTCGCCCGTGATGAAGGCGGCGCTCGCCATGGCGGTGCGCAAGCCGATCGTCATCGACTATGACGACCCGGAATTTGTCGGCGCGGGCGAGCGGATCGGCCAGATGGAGTACGAGGATTTCCTCGCCACCGGCGACCCCGAATATGCCTGGGCCATGCCCGCCGACGAGTGGGACGCCATCGCCCTCAATTACACCTCCGGCACCACCGGCGACCCCAAGGGCGTGGTCTACCACCACCGCGGCGCGCATCTGCTGGCGGTGGGCAACGTCGTCACCTGCGCGCTCGGCCGGCACCCGGTCTATCTGTGGACGCTGCCCATGTTCCACTGCAATGGCTGGTGCTTCCCCTGGTCGATCACGCTGGTGGCCGGCACCCATGTGTGCCTGCGGCAGGTGCGCGCCAAGGCCATGTTCGACGCCATCGCCGACCACAAGGTCACGCACATGTGCGGTGCCCCCATCGTCATGTCGACCCTGCTCAACGCGCCCGATGCCGAGAAGCGGACGCTGCCGGGGCGGGTGGAGTTCATCACCGCCGCCGCTCCGCCGCCCGAGGCGGTGCTGGCCGCCATGCAGGATGCCGGCTTCAACGTGGTCCATGTGTACGGGCTCACCGAGGTCTATGGCCCGGCGGTGGTGAACGACTGGCACAGCGAGTGGGACGACCTGCCGGCGACCGAGCGCGCGATGAAGAAGGCGCGCCAGGGCGTGCGCTACGGCGCGCTGGAGGCGCTCGAGGTGATGGACCCGCAGACCATGGTGCCGGTGCCGGCGGACGGGGAGACCCTGGGCGAGGTGATGTTCCGCGGCAACGTGGTGATGAAGGGCTACCTCAAGAATCCCTCGGCCACCGACAAGGCGTTCGAGGGCGGCTGGTTCCATTCCGGCGACCTCGGGGTGAAGCACCCCGACGGCTACATCCAGCTCAAGGACCGCTCCAAGGACATCATCATCTCCGGCGGCGAGAACATCTCCTCCATCGAGGTGGAGGACGCGCTCTACAAGCACCCGGCGGTGGCCGCGGCGGCGGTGGTGGCCAAGCCCGACGAGAAGTGGGGCGAGACCCCGGTGGCGTTCGTCGAGCTGCGCGCCGGCATGGGCGCCACCGCCGAGGAGCTGATCGCCCACTGCCGCCAGCACCTCGCAAGCTACAAGTGCCCGCGCCACATCGTGTTCGCGGAGATCCCGAAGACCTCCACCGGCAAGATCCAGAAGTTCCGCCTGCGCGAGATGGCCAAGGAGGCCTGAGCGGGGCAATCTGGCGCGCCCCGTCGCCCGCCAGGAGGCCCGCATGAGCTTCGTTCCCTGCCCCGATCCCGTGCCCGGCGACGCCGCGAGCTGCGCCGCCGTGGAGACCGTGATCGTGCCACGCGCCCGCGACATCGGCGGCATGGAGGTGGCGCGCGTGCTGCCCTCGGCGCAGGGGCAGATGATCGGCCCGTTCATCTTCTTCGACCGCATGGGGCCGGTGCGCTTCGACGCGCGGCAGGCCGAGGACGTGCGGCCCCATCCCCATATCGGGCTGTCGACCGTGACCTATCTGTTCGAGGGGGCGATGATCCACCGCGACAGCCTCGGCACCGAGCGGGTGATCGAGCCGGGCGCGGTGAACCTGATGACCGCCGGCCGCGGCATCGTCCATTCCGAGCGCCACGACGCCACGGTCAAGGCGCGGGGCGGGCCGCTCTACGGCATCCAGAGCTGGGTGGCGCTGCCCCGCGCCAGCGAGGATTGCGCCCCGGCGTTCCATCATTCCGGCACCGGCGCGCTGCCGGTGGTGGAGGATGCCGGCGTGCGCGCCCGGGTGGTGCTGGGCTCGGCCTTCGGCGCCACCGCGCCGGTGCCGCTCTCCTCGCCGTCCTTCTATGTGGAGGCGCAGCTTGCCGCCGGCGCGCGCCTGCCGGTGGACCCCACCCACGAGGACCGCGCGGTGTTCACGCTGGACGGCGCGGTGGAGGTCGACGGCACGCGCTTCCCGCCGGGCCAGATGCTGGTGATCCGGCGTGGGCTTGCGACCGCCATCACGGCGCTGGAGCCGGCGCGGGTGATGGTGCTCGGCGGCGAGCCCTTGGAGGGGCCGCGCTACATCTGGTGGAACTTCGTCGCCTCCGACCTCGACCGCATCGACCAGGCGAAGGACGCCTGGCGGCGCGGCCGGTTCGACCTCATCCCCATGGACCACGAGGAATTCATCCCCGCCCCGGAGGACGGCCCCGGCCGGCCCCGGCCGCAGGCGCCGCGGCCCTGAGCGGACCGCGCGGGCGCAGGATCAGGTCTTGGGCGTCTCGCCGCCGGAGGGCTGGGTGATCGCCGGGGCATCGCTGGCGGGAAAGGTCTCCTCCAGCGCCTCGTCGAGCTGCGCGGAGCGGCGCGCGTGCTCGGCCCGCGCCGCGGCGTCCGGGGCGCGATCGGGCTCGGCCGAGGCGCGCGCCTGGGAGGGGGGATCGCTCGCCGGGAAGCTCTCCTCGAGCGCGCGGTCGAGCTCCGCGTCGGCCTTTTCCTTTTCGGCCTTCTCTTTGTCCGCCTGCTGCTGCGCGGACTTCGCCTTCTCGGCTTCCGCCTGGGCGGCGCGGGCCTGCCGGTCGCGGGCGTCTTCGGCGGCGGGGGAAAGGGTCACGGCACGGCTCCGGTGGCTCGGCCGCGCGCTGCGCGCGGCCTTCCCAGGAGGTAACGTCGCCATGTCGGGCGCGGTTCCCCTTGGCTCAGGCGAGCTGTGTGAGCACCGCCGCCGGGAAGGCGGCGAACAGGTCGCCGAATTCCAGCCGGCCCATGCTGGCCTCCGTGCGGCGCCCGGTGATGGCGTCGCGGAACTCGCCCGCGAGCCCGTCGGGCAGCGCGAAGCCGGTGTCGCCCCAGCGCACCGTGGGCACCCGCGGCGGCATGGGGTCCGGCCCCACCAGATGGGCGGCGAGGCGCGTCACCGCGACGATCACCGCCTTGCCCTCGTGGCGCCGCAGGAATGCGAGCCCGCTCGCCTCCCGCATGCCCTCCACGTGGAGCGGCTCGTAGCTGCCCTTGGCGAACAGCGCCGGCTCGGCGGCGCGCAGGCGCAGCAGGCGGGCGATGAGCGTCTGCTTGGCGCGCCCATCGGGCCAGGTGCCGAGCAGCGCCTCGGCGGGCAGGCCGGAGGCGAGGGCGGAAGCGCGGGCCGGGAAGTCGACGGCGCGCAGATTGTCCGGCTCATCGAGCGCGAAGTCCCAGAATTCCGTGCCCTGGTGGATGTCCGGCATGCCCGGCAGCGTGCATTTCAGCACCGCCTGCCCATAGCCATTGATGACGCTCGCGAGCGAGATGCGCTCGACGAAGGCGGCGATGAGCCGGCGCACCGGCGCCGCCTCGGGCAGCTCGAACAGGCCGTCCACGAAGCGCGCGCATCCGGCTTCGTAGTCCTCGTTGCCGAACAGCGGGCGGGTGCCCCGCCGCGTCCGGCGCACGGCCTCGAGGAACCAGCGCCGGACGCGCGCCTTGAGATCGGCGAGGCCGGCGGTGTCGTCGAGCCGCAGGGTGAGCGGCCAGGCGCCGACGAGGCTCTGATAGAGCAGCGCCTCGTCCGCCGGCAGCGGGCAGGGGCCGGCCGCGGTGCGCCCGCGCAGCGCGCCGGCCTGCTCCATCAGCTGGCGCACCAGCGTCTCCCACTCGCCCGGCAGCTCGGAGATCACCGCGAGGCGCATGCGGGCGTCCTCGCCGCGCTTGTGCTCGGGTCCGGCGGTGACGATGGGGGCGGCGGGCCAGGCCTGGCCGAGCGCGCCCGCCATTTGGTGGAAGGCGGCGGCGCGCAGGCCCACGAGCGCGGGATCCGAGCCGCGCTCGTTGCGCGAGAGCAGGCGGCCGTAGCGCTCGCCCAGCATGCCCTCGGCCACGGCGCGGTCGAGGCTGGCGGTGAGCTGCTGGAAGCGGGCGATGGCATGGGCGCGCGCGCCGCTCTGGGCGAAATCGGCCACCGCGCGCGGTGCCTCTCCGCCGAGCCAGCGCTCCACCAGGTCCATCACCGGCAGATCGATGGGCGGCACGTCGGCGCGGGCGCGGGCGAAGGCGGCGGCGTAGAGCGCCGCGTCGTGCGCGCTTCGCCCGTCCATGTCGCCGAAGGCGCGCCGGGCGGGGAAGGCGACCGCGAGCGCGCGGGCGATGCGCTTCAGGGCGGCGAAGGTGGCGTCGCGGCCTTCCGGTGCGCCGCGCGCCACGTCGTGGAGCGCGCGGGCCGTCGCCTGGAGCTCGGCGCCGAAGGTCTCCGCGAGCAGCGTGCGGCGGCTCAAGGCGCGCGCCTCCTCGAAGGACCGGCGCTCGTCGCCGAGCCCGGCCGAGACATCGGCGAGGGCGGGTGCGGCGAGGGGGTCGTGCATCACCAGAGAGACCGCCTCGGCCATGGCATCCTCGCCGGGCGCCACCGCGGGCGCTTCCAGGTCCGCGCGCGCCGTGCGCCGGTCCTCGAACAAGCCGGGCGGCAGGCCGATGCAGCCAGCGGCGGGCAGCGCCTCCTGCGGCCTGCGGCCGGACAGATCGCTCAATTTCAGCGCCAGGCGCCGGGCATAGGCGGCGGGGTCGGCCATGAGGTCGAGATGGGCGACGCGGAAACCGTCCAGAAGGCCTTCGGCATAGAGCTGGAAGGCATAAGCGTGCACCGCCTCGAACACGTCCGTGCGCTCGAGCCTCAGGCCGATCAGGCCGGGGGTCTCGACGAAGCGGCGGAAGTTGAGGTCGTCATTGGCGGCGCGCCACCAGGCGAGGCGGAAATTCTGCCGGTCGAGCAGCCCGTTCAGGCGGGCGCGCCCGTCCGGGGTGCGCCCGTCGTAGGCGGCGAGCGCGCCGCGCATGGCGCGCGCGCCCTCCTCGGTCTCGGCTTGGCCGAGCAGGCGATACTTGGCGGCGCGCAGCTCCTCCCGGTCGGGCCGGATGGCGGAGAGCGTGCGGAACAGGTCGGCCATGCCGGAGAGCGCCGGGGTGTCCGCAGCCTCGAGGATCGACGCCCAGTCGGCGGGGCAGATGGGGAAAGCGTGCTCGTTGTGGCGCGCCGCGAAGCCGGCGAGGCCGCTGTCGTAGGACAAGGTGAGCGCGCCCTCGCCGATCGCCTCCCAATAGGGCCGGTCGAGGAACGGGACCAGCACCTTGTTGCGCAGATCGATGTCGCCGGCGCGCCAGTCCACGTCGAACCAGGCGGCATAGGCGCTGTCGCGGCCCCATTCCAGCAGATCGAGCCAGGCCTCGTTGTCGGTGCCGCCGACCCCCATGTGGCCGGGGGCGAGCTCCATCAGAAGGCCGATCTGCGCGCGGTGCAAGGCGGCGGACAGGCGCTCCAGCGATCGGGCGCCGCCGAGATCGGGGTCGATGGCCGAGAAGTCCACCACGTTGGTGCCGTGCCGGCGGCCCGGGCGCGAGCGCAGCAGCGGCGAGGCGCACACATGGCTCACGCCGAGATCGGCGAGGTAGTCCGCCAAGGGAACGGCGGCCTCCAGCGGAAAGCCCTTGTGGAAGCGCAGGCGATAGACGGCGCGCGGCACCGTGGCGAGGCCGTCGCGCCACAGCAGCGGCGCCGGGACGGCGGCCGCGACTTCGCTCGGCGGCAATCGGCTCGCGGTGAACGGGCTTGAAGGAATCTCGCCCGCGCCGATGAGGCCTGCGCTGATGAGGTCCGCATTCTCGAGGTCGGCATCGCCCTGCGGCGTGATCTGGAAGATCCGGCTCATGGGCGGCATTCGCGCCGGTCCGGCCCGTGCGCCACCGCGCGGACCAACGCGCCAGCCATCGACCTATGCCTTGCCCGTGGCACGGCGGGAACCTGGTCCCCGCGATGCGATCTTGTCCCTACGGCACGCCTGACGCCCACTCTGGCCTATCCCGTCCTTGTCGCGCCCCCCGACGCGGTGCTCTTGGCATTGGAGATCATCGCAGCTCCGCGAAAGCGCGGACAGAGCAATGTCTGACAGTATTCTAGTCGGGAATGCCCTGGCCGAGAACAGGATTCTGACACCCCCCCTCATGCGCTGTGGGAAGAGCAAAATACCAATCCTTTTGCTAGGGGCACCCTGATTCGGAGGTATGATGAAGAGGCCTCCCCGCCACGGCGGGAGCTTGGCCGGCGGTTCGGGCGGCCATGGCGCGTCATCCGGGGCAGGCGCGCGGCTGGCATGGCCGCGCCGGCGGCGTGGGTGCGCTGGCGCACGGCGGCCAGCGGGGCAGGGCCGCCGCGCCCCCGCAGGGGCACCGGAGCGCGATCTGCCCCGCCACGGGGTGGATGGCCGGCGCGGGCCCCATCGCCGACCCGGAGCGGTTCGCCGATCAGATCTGCTCGATCGGACCGGATCGCGCCCTAAGCGGGCGGCTCCGCCGGCTCGGCGTCCAGATCCTCGCTGCGTCCGTCGGCGAGGCGCGCCGCCACCTCCAGGATGCGCCGCGCCAGCGCCGGCGCCGCCGCGGGCGCAGCGGCGGCGTGCTCCACCGCGTCGAGGAGCGCGCCGAGCAGCAGCAGGTCCAGGAAGGCGCGGTCGGCCCGGCGCGCCGGCGCCGTTTCCAGATAGCCGGCGAGCATGGCGCGCTCGGCGCGGGCGCGGAACTGGGCGAGAAGCTCGCGCCGCGTCGCCGCGTCGAGCGCCGGGGTCGCCTCCGCCTCGCCGGACAAGGTCGCCACCACCCGCTCCAGGGAGGCCGCCAAAGCGGCGACGTCCTGCCAGGGTGTGTCCGCCGGCAGAGTGCCGGCCGGCGCCGCCGCGGCGATGTCGGACCGCGCGCCCTGGAAGCCGAGCAGGATCGCCTCGCCCGCCGCCACCAGCACCCGGTGGAGGCCGAACCGGCCGTGCACCGGGAAGGTCGGCGTCCCGAGGGCGGCGGCGGCGCGCTCGGCGATGCGGCCCGCCACCTCCGGCCGGCGCGCCGCCGCGGCGATCGCCTCGGCGGTGCCGGCGATGAGTTCGCCGGCGCGGTCCACCGCTTGCATGGCGCGCAGCGCCCAGGCCTCCGCCGCCGCCTCGCCGGCCGGCGTCGCGGCGCCGCCGGACGCGGCGGGATCGAGCAGGGCATGGGCCTCGCCGAGGCGCCGGCCGACGCCGCGCAGGAACGGCACGAGGCCGGACACCTCCTCGTCGAAGCGCCGGTGCAGCGCCTCCCCCGCGCCCGCCGCCTCGTCGAGCGCCCGGCGCAGCTGGTTGGCGAGGAAAGAGGCGCCGCTGCCCTGGTGGCGCACCCGGCGCGAGATCAGCAAAACCGGGGTCACGGCGCCGTCGAGGTGGCGGCGCAGCACCGCGCCGAGCAGCGCCGGCATGTGGGGATAGCCTGCCGCGGTCAGCAGGCGCGCCATCTCCGCCTGGGCAGCCCGCGCCGGCTCGGCGCGGCGGAACAGCCGCACCGCCACGTCGCCGGCCGCCGCCAGCGTGCCGGTGGGCTCGTCGATCTCCATGATCTCGGAGGGCTCGCTCTGGTCGGGCTCGGCCTCGCCAAGGCCGGCCGTCGCCGAGAAGACGAGGGCGCTGCCGTCCGGCAGCGCCAGGCTCCCGCTCTCGCGCACCGCCTTGACCACGCCGTGGGCGAAGCGCTCCAGCGCCACCCCGTCGGTCAGATAGCCGACGCGCCGGCCGTTGCGCACCCGCGCCAGAGCGAGCTGGGGCACGAGGGCCGGCGGCGCCTCGTCCTCCCAGACGATGGCGAGCGGCAGCAGGAAGCGCTCCGAGCGCCCGTCGAGCTGGGCCTCGATCTCGGTCAGCGCCACCGGGCGCCGCGCGCTCGGCACCACAGCGACCCAGGCGATGCGCGCCCGCGGCAGCGGCGTCGCCGGCCGCGCGCTCTGGAGCTCGAACCAGGAACGGCGCACCAGATAGGGCGGCAGGCACTCCTCCTCGATCACCGCCCGGTGCCGGTCGGAGAGCGCATCCATCAGCCCGCCGCGCACCACCAAAGTGGTGAATTCGGGCAGCTGCTCGCCGGAACCCGTGTGCCAGTCCGGCGCCGCCGCCTCGGTCGAGAGCGAGAAGGCGTAGAAGCCGTAGGGCGGCAGGGTCAACACATAGGGCGCCCGGCCGATCGGCGGCATTGAAGTACCGCCCATCAGGTCCACCGGCACCCGGCGCTCGAACTCGGACAGGTCGAGCTCCACCGCCTGGAGCGTGCGGGCGAGGTTGGCGACGCACAGGATGCGCTCGTCGCCATGGACGCGAAGAAAAGCGAGAATCCGCCGGTTGGTGGGGTAGAAGGCGCGGAAGGTGCCGCGCCCGAAGGCGCGGTGCTGCGTGCGCACCGCCAGCACCCGGCGCATCCAGTTCAGCAGCGAGGACGGGTCCCGCTGCTGGGCCTCCACGTTCAATGCCGCAAAGCCGTAGAGCGGGTCCTGGATCACCGGCAGCACCAGCTTTTCCGGGTCCGCCTTGGAGAATCCGCCGTTGCGGTCGGGCGACCACTGCATGGGGGTCCGAACCCCGTCCCGGTCGCCGAGATGGATGTTGTCGCCCATGCCGATCTCGTCGCCATAATAGATTACCGGCGTTCCCGGCATGGTGAGCAGCAGCGCGTTCATCAGCTCGATGCGCCGCCGGTCGCGCTCCATCAAGGGGGCGAGGCGGCGGCGGATGCCGAGATTGATGCGCGCCCGCCGGTCCGCCGCGTAGACGTTCCAAAGATAGTCGCGCTCGCTGTCGGTGACCGTCTCGAGCGTCAACTCGTCGTGGTTGCGCAGGAAGATCGCCCACTGGCAGGTGGGCGGAATCTCCGGCGTCTGACGCAGGATGTCGGTGATCGGGAAGCGGTCCTCCTTGGCGATCGCCATGTACATCCGCGGCATCAGCGGGAAGTTGAACGCCATGTGGCATTCGTCCGCCTCGGCGCCGAAATATTGCTGGGTGTCCTCCGGCCAGAGATTGGCCTCCGCCAGCAGCATGCGGCCCTGATAATGGGCGTCGAGATGGGCGCGGATCTTCCGCAGGACCGCGTGGGTCTCGGGCAAGTTGGCGCAGTCGGTGCCTTCGCGCTCCACCAGATAGGGCACCGCGTCGAGCCGCAGCCCGTCGACGCCCATGTCGAGCCAGAACCGCATGATGGAGAGCACGCGCTCCAGCACCTCCGGATTGTCGAAATTGAGGTCCGGCTGGTGGGAATAGAAGCGGTGCCAGTAATATTGGCCGGCCACCGCGTCGTAGGTCCAGTTGGAGGCCTCGACATCGCAGAAGACGATGGGAACGCCCGGATAGCCGGCGTCGTTGTCGGCCCAGACATAGAGGTCGCGCTCGGGGCTGCCCTTGGGGGCGCGGCGCGCCGCCTGGAACCAAGGATGCTGGTCGCTGGTGTGGTTGATGACCAGTTCGGTGATCACGCGCAGGCCCCGTGCATGGGCCTCCGTAATGAAGCGGCGTGCCTCGTCCATGGTGCCGTAGTCCGGCGAGACGCCCTCATAGAGCGAGATGTCGTAGCCGTCGTCGCGCCGGGGCGAGGGATAGAAGGGCAGGAGCCAGATGGCGGTGGCGCCGAGCGCGGCGATATAATCGAGGCGCGAGATCAGCCCCTTGAAGTCGCCGATGCCGTCGTCATTGGCGTCGAAGAACGACTTCACGTGCAGCTGGTAGACGATCGCGTCCTTGTACCAGAGCGGGTCGTCGCCGGCGGTGACGGGATCAGCCATGATCGCGCGCCCTCCCGTCGCAGCGGGACCGGGAACGCAACCGGACGAGCCGCAGGAGGCGCCGCTGGGGGCGCCCGGAGCGGGTGAGCAGGCAAAGGGACGCGGCTGGCAAGGTCGGGCGTCTCCGTGGCGGGAGGAGGAGTGATCGGTGCGGAGCTTCGCCGCGGCAGGCGGGTTACTGCCGAGCCAACGCTCGCGCGGCGGCAAGGTTCCAGGTTGTGCGCGCCGTCGGCCATGATCAGACCAAAAGCGTCAGGGAGAGGCCCATGTGGTGGCGGGACGGCGTCATTTACCAGATCTATCCGCGCTCGTTCCAGGACACCGACGCGGACGGGGTGGGTGATCTTCCCGGCATCACGCGCCGGCTGCCGCATCTCGTCGATCTCGGCGTCGACGCGGTGTGGATCTCGCCCTTCTATCTCTCGCCCATGGCGGATTTCGGCTACGACGTCGCCGACCACACCGCCGTCGATCCCCTGTTCGGCACGCTCGCCGATTTCGACGCGCTTCTGAGCGGGGCGCACGCCCTTGGCCTGAAGGTGATCCTCGATTTCGTGCCGAACCACACCTCCGACCGGCACCCGTGGTTCGTAGAGGCGCGCGCCTCGCGCACCAATGCCAGGCGCGACTGGTACATCTTCCGCGACCCGGCGCCGGACGGCGGCCCGCCGAACAACTGGCGCTCCGAGTTCGGCGGCAGCGCCTGGGAATTCGACGCGGCGAGCGGGCAATATTATTGCCACGCCTTCCTGCCCGAGCAGCCGGACCTCGACTGGCGCAACCCGCAGGTGGTCGCGGCCATGCACAACGTCATGCGCTTCTGGTTCTCCCGCGGCGTGGACGGCCTGCGCATCGACGCGCTCTGGCACCTGATGAAGGACGAGCTCCTGCGCGACAACCCGCCGGACCCGGCGTTCCGGGAGGGCATGAACCCCTATCGCCGGCTGCTGCCGGTCCACTCCACCGACACCGCCGAGGTGCACGACGCCATCGCCGGCATGCGCCAGGTTGCGGATGCGTTCGGCGACCGCCTCCTGATCGGCGAGGCCTATCTGCCGTTCGAGCGGCTCGCCGCCTATTTCGGCAAAGATGGCGGCGGGGTGCACCTGCCGTTCAACTTCGCGCTCCTCGAGGCGCCCTGGACTGCGCGCGCCCTCGACGACGGGATCGCCCGCTACGAAGCGAGCCTGCCCGCGGGCGCCTGGCCCAACTGGGTGCTCTCGAACCACGATCGCCCGCGCATCGCCGGCCGCGTCGGACGCGACCAGGCACGGGTGGCGGCCATGCTGCTGCTCACGCTGCGCGGCACGCCGACGCTTTATTACGGCGATGAGATCGCCATGGACCAGGTGCCGATCCCGCCCGAGCGGGTGATGGACCCGTGGGAGAAGCGGGTGCCGGGCCTCGGCCTCGGCCGCGACGGCGCCCGCACGCCCATGCAGTGGGACAGCGGTCCGTTCGCGGGCTTCTCGACCGTGGAGCCCTGGCTGCCGCTCGCCGCGGACTATACCGAGGTGAACGTGCAGGCCGAGAAGGCGAGTCCGTTCTCCATGCTGACCCTCACGCGGGCGCTCCTGGCGCTGCGGCGGGCGCGGCCGGCGCTGACGCGCGGCTCTTATCGCAGGCTCGGGGCGGACGGGGACCTGCTCGCTTATGTGCGCGAGGGGGAGGGCGAGCGGCTGCTGGTGGCGCTCAATCTCGGTGGCGACCCGCTCTCGCTCGCGCTGCCGGACGGCGGGCCGAAGGGCGAGGTGCTGCTGTCGACCTATTGCGACCGCGAAGGGGAGAAGGTGGCCGGCGCCTTGGCGGTGCGCCCGAACGAGGGGGTGATGACGGCGCTCGCCTGAGGGCTCCGGCCGCGCGGCACCTTGACCCGGCGGCCGCAGGCGGCCTTAGTCGCCGCCTCACGCAAGGAGGCGAGAATGGCGGGCGAGGACACAGCGAGCGGGACCATCTCCTTCGACGACTTCCTCAAGGTGGACATCCGCGTCGGCACCATCGTCGCCGTCGAGCCGTTTCCGCAGGCGCGCAAGCCCGCCTTCAAGCTCACCATCGATTTCGGCCCCGAGATCGGCACGAAGCGCTCGTCGGCGCAGATCACCGTCCATTACCGCCCGGAGGAACTGGTGGGCCGGCAGGTGGCGGCGGTGGTGAACTTCCCGCCGCGCCAGATCGGCCCCTTCATGTCGCAGGTGCTCACCCTCGGCTTCCCGGACGAGAACGGCGCCGTGGTGCTGATCTCGCCCACGGTGCAGGTGCCGGACGGCGGCCGCCTGTTCTGAGCGGCCGGCGGGCGCCGGGCCCAGGGGGTATCCCCGCAGGTCCGGCTTTTGCGCATGGGCACCCCGTGGCCACCGCAGCCACCCAGGGCTTGCCAGGCGACGGGCGAAGTGTCACATAATTTCCTATCGAACGTTCGGAAATGAGCAGGCGATGGCGCGGCCACAGACCACCGACGACGAGGCGCTGCTGGCGCGGCTGGCGGAGGTGTTCCGGCAGGCCGGCTTCGCGGGCGCCTCGCTGGAGCGGCTGGCGCGCGAGACCGGCCTCAAGAAAGCGAGCCTCTATCACCGCTTTCCCGGCGGCAAGCAGCAGATGGCCGAGCAGGTGCTGGAGGCGTCCAGCCGCGGGTTTCACGCGCAGGTGCTCGGCCCCCTCGAAGCGCCGGGCGAGCCGCGCGCCCGCCTCGACGCGGCGCTGGCGGGGCTCGCGCGCTTCTATGCCGGGGGAGGCAGGGCCTGCCTATTGAACATGCTGGCGCCGCGGGGGCTGGAGGACGGCCCGTTCGCGGCCCGGATCAAGCTGTCGCTGGAGCGGACCATCGGCGCCTTCGCGGCGCTCGCGGCCGAAGCCGGCCACCCGCCCGCCGCCGCGCGCCGCCGCGCCGCGCGCGCGGTGATGATGATCCAGGGCAGCCTGGTGATGGCCCGCGCCCTCGGCTCGCCTGAACCCTTTCGCCAGATGCTGGCAGACCTGCCGCAGGAGCTTCTCGGATGACCGCTCGTTTCCTGGACACCGTCTTCACGCCCGCCGTCCGTGCCGCACAGGAAGCCAATGGCAGCCGCCATGCCTTCTCGCACCGGCAAGGCGCCGAGGGCCCCGATCGCCTCGGCGAGCCGGAGGCCGCCTTCATCGCCGCCCGCGACAGCTTCTATCTCGCCAGCGTCACCGAGACCGGCTGGCCCTACATGCAGCATCGCGGCGGCCCGCCGGGCTTCGTGAAGATCATCGATCCGGCGACCATCGGCTTTGCCGATTTCCGCGGCAACCGGCAATATGTCAGCCTCGGCAATGCCAGCGCCGATGATCGCGTGGCGCTGTTCTTCATGGACTATGCGCGCTGCGCCCGCCTGAAGCTGCTCGGCCGGATGCGCGCGGTGGAGGCCGGCGCGGAGCCGGACGTGGTCGCCCGCGTGACCGACCCCGGCTACAAGGCGCGCGTGGAGCGGGTGTTCGTCATCTCGGTCGAGGCCTTCGACTGGAACTGCCCGCAGCACATCACCCCGCGCTTCACCGCCGCCGACCTCGCGCCATCGGTCCACGCCATGCGGGCCCGCATTGCCGAGCTGGAGGCCGCGCTGGCGCAGCGCGGCGCGCCGGCTCCGGGTGATGACGCGCCGTCGAGCGGCCCGGCGCGATAAAGCGGCGTCAGACCGGCAGCCGCAGGGTCGCCTTCACGCCGCCCATCTCGCTGTCGGAGAGGGTGACGTCGCCGCCATGGGCGCGGGCGATGTCGCGGGCGATGGACAAACCGAGGCCGGTACCCGAGGCGTCCTGGTTGCGCGCGTCGTCGAGGCGCAGGAACGGGCGGAACACCTCCTCGCGCTTCTCCTGCGGAATGCCGGGCCCGTCGTCGTCCACGCTGACGACGAGCCAGCGGGCATCGCGGGTTCCCGAAATCTCCAGCGTCCTCGCATAGCGCACGGCGTTGCCCACCAGATTGCCGAGGCAGCGCTTCAACTGCTCCGCCTTCACCTGCACCAGAGGCGGCCCCATGAAGCTTGCGCGCGCCACCGCGCCGTCGCGCTCGGCATTGAGGCGCAGGTCTTCGATCAGCTGGCTCATGTCGGTGAGCTGCGCCTGCTCGCCGGGATCGCCGCGGGCGAAGGCGAGATAGGCTTCGAGCATGCCCTGGAGCTCGTCCACGTCCTTCTTGAGGGCGTCGATCTCCGGCCCCTCGGGCAGGAAGGCGAGCTCCAGCTTGAAGCGGGTGAGGATGGTGCGCATGTCGTGGGAGACGCCCGCGAGCATGGTGGTGCGCTGCTCGATCTGCCGCTCGATGCGCCGCTTCATCTCCAGGAACGCGACCGCCGCGCGGCGCACCTCGCGCGCCCCCCAGGGGCGGAAGTTCTCCACGTCGCGCCCCTTGCCGAACGCCTCGGCCGCGTCGGCGAGGTTCTCGATCGGGCGGATCTGGTTGCGCAGGAACAGGATGGCGACGGTGAGCAGCACCAGCGAGGTGCCCACCATCCACAACAGGAAGATGTGCGAGTTGGAGGCGTAGGCGGCGCTGCGCGGGGCGAAGATGCGCAGCACCGCGTCGTCCATCTGGATGCGCACGTCGATCAGGTCCGAGCGGCCCACCGTGTCGATCCAGAACGGCTGGCTGACGCGCTTGCCGATCTCGCGCGAGAGCGCGCTGTCGAGGATCGAGAAGAACGGCTTCGGCCCCTGCGGCGGCAGCGGGTCGGGCGGCAGCACCTCGACGTTCAGCAGCAGGTTGCGCCAGGCGATGCGGCGCAGGATGGCGTGGTCCTTCTCCGCCGGCAGCACCCGGTAGAGCGCCACCACCGCCGAGATGTCCTGGCTCACCGCGGCGGAGAGGCGGCGCGTCACGGTGTTGTAGTGGCGCTCCATGAACACGAACGCGACCACCGACTGCAGGATCACCATCGGCGTGACGATGATGAGCAGCGAGCGCGGATACAGCCCCTTCGGCATCACCCGGTTGAGCCAGGCGGAGAATTTGGCGTTGGCCTCGGAGAGCCGGGCGCCGAGGCTCTTCAATGCCCCGAGGCCGGTGTCGGTGGTGCTCAAGGGGTCACCACCAGGCGGTAGCCGATGCCGCGCACGGTCTGCAGGTGCTGCGGATTGGCGGGATCGCGCTCGATCTTGCGCCGCAGGCGGTTCACCTGCACGTCCACGGCGCGCTCGGAGATCGCGCCGCCGCCCGCGAGCGCGAGGCGCGGCACGGTCTCGCCCGGCTCGGTGGCGAGCGTGCGCAGCATGTCGCGCTCGCGCTCGGTGATGCGCACCATCTCGCCGGCGCGGGTCAATTCGCCGCGCTCGAGATGGTAGGTGAAGTCGCCGAACTTCACGCTTTCGATGGCCTTCTGCGGCGGCGTGGCGGCGCGCTTCAAGATCGAGCCGATGCGCAGCAGCAGCTCGCGCGGCTCGAACGGCTTGCCGAGATAGTCGTCGGCGCCCGCCTCCAGGCCGTCGATGCGGTCGGCGATCTCCGAACGGGCGGTCAGCATCAGGATCGGCACGCTGGAGGTGGCGCGCAGCGAGCGGGCGAGGTCGACCCCGCTCTCGCCGGGCATCATCACGTCGAGCACCAGCAGGTCGAAGGCGAGCCCGTCGAGCCGCCCGCGCGCCTCGGCGGCGGAGGCGGCGGTGGTGACGCGGTAGCCGTTCTCGCTCAGGAAGCGCATCAGCAGGGTGCGGATGCGGTTGTCGTCGTCCACCACCAGAAGATGGGGCGCATCGTCCGGCAGGCGCGCCTGGGCGGAGGTGACGGTTGCGGTCTCGGACATGCACTGGCTCCCGGCGCCCGCGCCGCGCGCGGGGTGACGTCTGGTCGGTTGCGTGGGCGGCCGGCGCGCGAGGCGCCGCTCAGGGCCGCCGCGCGCGGTCGGCGCGCTGGATCAGCCGCTCCACGGCGACGCGATCATCGGGGTTGATCATGGCGAGAAGGAAGCGGCTCGCGCCCTCGCGCCCGTTCGGACCGCAGGCATCGAGGGCGCGCGCGATGCGCCGGCTCTGGATCTCGATGAACTGGCGCGCCAGGGTCTCGCCCTTGGGGGTGGGAAAGAGCAGGCGCTGGCGGCGGTCGGATGCGCCGGCGCGGCTCTCCACGAAGCCCTCGTCCACCAGTTCCCGCAGCACCCGGCCGAGGCTCTGCTTGGTGATGCGCAGGATGTCCAGGAGGTCGGTGACCCGCATCCCCGGATGCCGGTTGACGAAGTGGACCACGCGGTGGTGCGCGCGGCCGAAGCCGATGGGCGCCAGGATCTCGTCGGGGTCGCCCACGAAGTCCCTGTAGGCGAAGAAGAAAAGCTCGATCAGGTCGACCAGCGGCACATCCTCGCCGGGCTCGGCCGAGGGCGCGCGCTCGGCTTGGGCGGGAGGGGCAGCGAGAATGTTTATGTCAGCCATGTTGACTTTTTTCGTTGTGATCGTTACGCAGGAACTCGGTTTCGCGAAATGATCGGTCGCCGACGGGCTCGTGGACGTTCGATCCTTTCGCGGTGTTGCCAGCTTCCTTAGCGGGCGTAAAGATATCTCCATGTGGCACCGCTGCAAAGCAATTGCGGGCCCGGGGGAGGCGGCGCGTCGCGACGCGCCGAGGAGGAGTATTCATCATGAGCGTGGCGTCTGTCCCCTTCGACCAACGTGACGGCTTCATCTGGTATGACGGGGCGCTGGTGCCCTGGCGCGATGCCAAGCTGCATGTGCTCTCCCACGGCCTGCATTATGCGAGCTGCGTGTTCGAGGGCGAGCGGGCCTATGGCGGCGAGATCTTCAAGTCGTCGGAGCATTCCGAGCGCCTGCGCCTGTCGGCGGAGATGCTGGACTTCACCATCCCCTACACGATCGGCGAGATCGACGCCGCCAAGCGCATGACGCTGGAGAAGAACGGCCTCACCAACGCCTATGTGCGCCCGATCGCCTGGCGCGGCAGCGAGATGATGGGGGTCGCGGCGCAAAACAACACCATCCATCTCGCCATCGGCGTGTGGGAGTGGCCGAGCTATTTCGATCCCGAGCAGCGCCTGAAGGGCCTCAGGCTCGATCTGTCGGAGTGGCGCCGGCCCGACCCCGCCACCATTCCGTGCCGCGCCAAGGCGGCCGGGCTCTACATGATCTGCACCATCTCCAAGCACCGGGCCGAGCGGCGCGGCTATGCGGACGCGATGATGCTCGATTATCGCGGTCTGGTGGCCGAATGCACCGGCGCCAACCTTTTCTTCGTGAAGGACGGCGTGATCCACACGCCGGTCCCGGACTGCTTCCTCGACGGCATCACCCGCCGCACGGTGATCGAGCTCGCGCGCCGGCACGGCATCGAGGTGGTGGAGCGCCACATCAAGCCGGAGGAGCTCTCCGACTTCACGGAATGCTTCATCACCGGCACCGCGGCCGAGGTGACCCCCGTCGGCTCCATCGCCGACTGGACCTTCGCCCCCACCGGCATCACCCACCAGCTGATGGACGCCTACACGGCGGAAGTGCAGCCCAAAAAGCAGGCCGCGTGAGCGGACGGCTTCAAAAGGCAAAAGGTCAGCAGGCCGCGTGAGCCAACCGCGGCCTGCCCACCGTCGCCCTCCGGCTTGACCGGAGGGCCCACGGACGGCACCGCGAGGCGGGCCGCCGGAATGGATGCTCCGGTCAAGCCGGAGCATGACCGCGGTTGGGGTCCTGCGTTGCGCCGCCGCACCATGGTGGCTGGGCTGCTGCTCTTCGGCCGGCGCCCCTCACCCCTCCGCCTCGAACGCCCCCGGCAGATGCTCGGCTTCCCCCGAGCGCGCCAAAAGCACCGCGTCGAAGCGCAGGTTCATCCCCTCATATTCCGGATGGGCGGCAAGGAAGGCCGCGGCGGCGGCGGCGATGCGCCGGCGCTGGCGCGGCAGCACCGCGTAGGCCGCGTCGTCGAGCCCGGCGCGCAGCTTCACCTCGCAGAACACCAGGAGATCGCCGAGGCGCGCCACGAGGTCGATCTCGCCGGCCTTGGTGCGCACCCGCCGGAACAGCACCTCGAAGCCGCGCGCCTCCAGCAGTACCGCCGCGCGATCCTCCGCCGCGAGCCCGCTGCGAAAGGCGGCGCGCCGCTTCTCGGCGCCGGCCGGGATCTCAGCCACCGCCGCCCTCGTCCGGGTCGTCGTCGGTTCCGTCGCGCGCCCGCGCCTCGGACAAGGCCAGCGCGCGGGCATAGACCTCGCGCTTGGGGCGGCCGGTGAGGCTCACCACCTCGGCCACCGCATCCTTCACCGTGCCCTCGGTCAGCGCGTGGAGGAGCGCCGCATCCACGGCCGCGTCGTCCGCCGCCGCCTCGCGCGGCGGGCCCACCACCAGCACGATCTCGCCCTTGGGGGCCTCGCGGCCGGCATAGTAAGCGGCGAGGGCGTCGAGATCGCCGCGGCGCACCTCCTCGAATGCCTTGGTGAGCTCGCGGCACACCGCCGCGGGCCGCGCGCCGAGCCCTGCAGCGAGGTCGGCGAGGCTGTCGGCGAGCCGCGGGCCGCTCTCGTAAAGGACGAGGCTTGCCGGGATCCGCGCCAGCTCGGCGATGCGGGCGCGGCGCTGCCCGCCCTTGGGCGGCAGGAAGCCGTCGAACAGGAAGCAGTCGGTGGGCAGGCCCGCCGCCACCAGCGCCGCCAGCAGCGCCGAGGCGCCGGGGATCGGATGCACCCTGTGGCCGGCCTCGAGCGCCTCCACCACCAGCTTGTAGCCGGGGTCCGACACCAAAGGCGTGCCGGCGTCCGACACCAGCGCGATGCGCGCGCCCTGGGCGAGCCGCGCCAGGAGCTTGGGCCGCGCGCTGGCGCCGTTGTGGTCGTGATAGGGCACGAGCTGGGTCTCGATGCCGTAGCGGTCGAGCAGCCGGCGGGTGATGCGCGTGTCCTCGCAGGCGATGGCATCGGCGCCGGCCAGCGTCTCCAAAGCGCGCACGCTCACATCGCCGAGATTGCCGATCGGGGTCGCCACCACGTGGAGGCCCGGCGCCAGCGGCGGCACCGGCACGCGCACGCCGGCGATGAGGAAGCTGCGCGGCGCCTCGGCCGCTGGGGCGGAGGAAGATGACGGGACGCTCATGGGTCAAACATAGACCCAGCCGGGGCCGACGGGAAACGCGGCCGGCCCGGCCAGCGGAATTGTCCACGCCCACGCGGTTTCCGCGCCGCTTCGCCTTCCCCTCGTCAAATTGCCGCCCCAAGGGGTACGCCGTCCCGCGGGGGGCGCGGGCAGCGGGGAGACAGGCGTTGAGCGAAGACAGGCACGGAACGGCGGGCGCCGCTGCAGATCGACTGACGCGGCGCGCGGTGCTCCAGCGCTGGACGCGCGCGGGCGGCGGGCTCGGTGCGCTCGGCCTGCTCGCGGCCTGCGCGGGCGGCGACATCGGCGAGGCGCCTCAGGTCACCCCGGCGCCGCCGCCCACCGCGCAGCAGCTCGGCACCGGCGGCACGGTCGTCGCCCTGCTGCTGCCGCTCGGCGCCCAGGGCAATGCCGGCATCGTCGCTTTGTCCATGAAGAATTCAGCCGAGCTCGCGGTCGTCGAGGCGGGCGGCGGCGACATCCGCCTGGTGGTGAAGGACGACCTCGGCACCGCCCAGGGCGCGCGTATGGCCGCCGAGGCGGCGGTGGCGGAGGGCGCGAAGGTGGTGATCGGCCCGCTGTTCGCCCATTCGGTGGCCGCGGCCGCCCAGGTGACCCGGCCGCTGAACATTCCGGTGATCGCCTTCTCCACCGACGCCAACGTCGCCGGCAATGGCGTCTTCCTGCTGAGCTTCCTGCCCTCCGGCGACGTGGAGCGCATCGTGCGCTTCGAGGTCTCCCAGAACCGGCGCTCGTTCGCCGCGCTGCTGCCCGAGAGCGCCTACGGCACCGTGGTGGAGGGCGCGCTGCAGCAAACGGTGGCCTCCGCCGGCGGGCGGGTGGCGGTGATGGAGCGATTCGGCACCGACCGCGCCAAGATGGGCGAGGTGGCACGCCGCATCGCCCCCGCGCTCGCCCAGGCGGACGTGCTGTTCATCCCCGACACGCCGGACCAGGTGCTGCAGATGGTGCAGATGCTCGCCGCCAACGGGGTGGACCTGAAGCGGCTGCGCCTCGCCGGCACCGGCCTGTGGGACGACCAGCGCCTGATTTCCGACGCGATGTTCGACGGCGCGCAGTTCGCCGCCCCCGACCTGTCCGGCTGGCGCGCCTTCTCCGAGCGCTACCGGGCGCGCTTCGGCGCCGATCCGGTGCGCACCGCGACGCTCTCCTACGACGCCGTCTCGCTGGTCACGGCGGTGGTGCGCGCCAGCGGGCCGGACGGCGTGAGCATCGCGGCGCTGTCGAGCGCCTCGGGCTTCAGCGGGGTCGAGGGCGCGTTCCGCTTCCGCGCCGACGGCACCATCGAGCGCGGCCTCGCGGTGATGGAGATCAAGGCCGGCGCGGTCCAGGTGGCGAGCCCCGCGCCGCGCTCGTTCGCGCAGCTCTAAGCCTCAGACGGCCGCGCGGACCGCCTGCGGCAGCATGGCGCCGGTCTCCCGCGCCCGCACATGCCAGGAGAGCGCCTCCTCAAGCACGTGCGGCGTGTGGCCGCCGCGCGCGCCGGCGCGCGCCACGTAGTCCTCCAGCGCGTCGCGATAGAGCGGGTGGACGCAATTGGCGATGATGAGCCGCGCCCGCTCGCGCGGGGCCAGCTCGCGCAGGTCCGCCAGCCCCTGCTCGGTGATCAGGATGTCGACGTCGTGCTCGGTGTGGTCCACATGGCTCACCATGGGCACCACGGATGAGAGCGCCCCGCCTTTGGCGATGGACTTGGTGACGAACACCGAGAGAAAAGCGTTGCGCGCGAAGTCGCCTGAGCCGCCGATGCCGTTCATCATCTGCGTGCCGGCCACGTGGGTGGAATTGACGTTGCCGTAGATGTCGAACTCCAGAGCCGTGTTGATGCCGATGATGCCGAGGCGGCGGATGATCTCCGGGTGGTTGGAGATCTCCTGCGGGCGCAGGATGAGGTGCGGCTTGTAGTCGGCGATCCTCGGCATCACCGCGTCGTGCTTGTCCTTCGACAGGGTGATGGAGGAGCCGGAGGCGAAGTTCAGCTTGCCGGCGTCGAACAGATCGAAGGTCGAATCCTGCAGCACCTCCGAATACATGGTCAGGTCGTGGAACGGGCTCGCGATGAAGCCGTGCATCACCGCATTGGCGATGGTGCCGATGCCCGCCTGGAGTGGCTGGAGGCGGGAGGTGAGCCGGCCGCGCCGCATCTCGTGCTCCAGGAACTGCATCAGGTGCGCGGCGATGGCGGCGGTCTCGGCGTCCGGCGGCAGCACGGTGGAGGCGGAATCGAGCTTCCGGCTGACGACGATGGCGGCGATCTTCTCCGGCGGGATGGCGATGAAGGGCAGGCCCACGCGGCTTTCCGGCGTCACCACCGGGATCGGCTCGCGGAACGGGCGGCGGGTGGGGATGTAGATGTCGTGCAGCCCCTCCAGCTCCGCCGGCTGGGTGAGGTTGATCTCGACGATCACCTTTTCGGCCAGAATGGCGAACGTGGCGGAATTGCCCACCGAGGTGGTGGGAATGATGCCGCCATTGGCGGTGATGCCCACCGCCTCGATCACCGCGACGTCGATCGGCCCGAGCATGTTCGTGCGCAGGTGCTCCACCGTCTCGCTGAGATGCTGGTCGACGAACATCACCTCGCCGGCATTGATCGCCTTGCGCAGCGCGGGGTCGGACTGGAATGGGATGCGGCGCGAGAGCAGGTGCGCCTCGGCCATCTGCTTGTCGAGGTCGTTGCCCAGCGATGCGCCGGTGATGAGGGTGATCTTCAGCGGCTCGTTGCGCGCGTGCGCCGCCTTGGCCCGCGCCGCGAGCGCCACGGGCACCGCTTTCGCCTCGCCGGCCCGGGTGAAGCCGCTCATGCCCACGACCATGCCGTCGCGGATCAGGTCCGCCGCCGCCTCCGCGGAGACGATCTTCTCGCGTAGCTGGCCGAGGCGGATGCGGTCGTGCGGCATGGGGGCTCCAAGCTGGTGCGGGTTTGCGCGTCGCTTGGGCTGTCGCAATAGGAAGGGTATCGCCCCATAGGATATTCGACTTAAGGCCGCCTTGCCTCACGCATGGATGGCGATGGGCAGGCCGAACGCGTCCGTCTCCGGCGGATCGGGAAAGCGCAAGGCCTTGCCGTTCATGGCCCGGCGCGCGGTCCACAGGCAGGCACAGGCGTCCACCAGGTCGTCCAGCCCCGCGCGGAGCGCATTGGCCGTCTGCGCTGAGAGCGCATCGGTGGGAAGGCCCGCCGCCGCCAGGAGATCGATGCGCAACGCAAGGCCGTCCGGGCAGGGACGGCCCTTCACCTTCTTGGCCCGCTCGACCTCCGCATCCCCGTTCATCGCCCAGAAGGCCACTTCCGGGTGGCACTCGATGAGGCGGTTCCTCAGTTCCGCGCGCCCGCGCAGCAGGACGTCCGCCTCGGCGATCTTGGGAAACAGGTGGAAGCACTGCTTGGCCACCGCGCGCGGCGGATCGGAGGTGGCGCGGGCGGCGGCGCAGGCGGCGCGATAGCGCGTCGTCTCATCGCCGGCGCCGAGCCCGGCCGCCACCGCCGCGCGGGATGGCACCGAGAACACCGAGGACTGCCGGCGGCCCAGACGCGGGCGCACCAGCCGTTCGGGCGGACGCCCGCGCGGCCCGACGCGCTCCGGCAGGCCGATGGGGATGTCGATCGCGGCCAGCAAGGGGGCGTCGTCGCCGGCGAACAGATCGGCGAGGGCGGCAAGCCGTTTCAGCTCCAGCGGGCCGGCGCCGTCCCAGGACGCGACGATCCAGCCGCCGGGGCAGCCGTCGAGCCCGGCGCAGGGCGCGGCGCGGGTGACGGGAGCTGCGTCCATGGCGCGATGCTCAGTCCTCGCCCGGCTTGGCCCGGGGCAGGGGGATGGTGGAGGGCTGGGGCACCGGGGCGGTGTAGTATTTGCGGTTCGGCACCGAGCCGGTGACGGCGGGTCCATGGTCGCCCGGCGCATACGACATGGGCGGCGGGCGCTGGCCCTCCGGCCCGACGATCCAGCCGGGCGGCAGGGTGCCCGGCGGCGCGTCTGCCGGCGGCGCATTGCGTTGCGGAAGATCGCGCGCCGGGCGTGGCGGGCCGCCGAACAGCGCCCCCGGCGGGACCGTCTCCGGCGCCGGCTGGCGCACCACTTCGGAGGTCGCGACCGGCGGCGCCAAGGGCGGCCGGAGCCCCGGCGGCTCGGGCGCCTCCTGCGGCGCAGAGGCGGGGGGCTCCGGCGGCGGCGCGGCAGGGATTTGCACGGCCATGAGCGGCGCCGGCATGGGGCGCGGCGCGGGCTTGCAGATGGTGCGCCCGGACGTGCGGCGCATCAGGTCCACATGGATGTGGTCGTAGTGGAACATGTTGGAGCCCGGGGCGAGCACGGTGGTGAAGCGCTCGCACGCGCCGGCCTGCACCTGCAGCAGGAAGCCGCGCGCGTCCGCCGGGCCGCGCCAGCCGTCCTTCACCGTCACCCAGCGCCCGTCGGCAAAACGGAAGGCGCCAATGTCGAGGGCGTTGCCGAAGGCGTGCTCGGAGATCTTGGCGTTGGGGTCGCCGTTCATGCCACGGCACGAATAGGCCGACATCTGCCGGACGGCGGTGACCGGCTGGCCCATCCAGGCGATGGCGGCGGGCTGCACCACCTCGGCGATCCAGCGGTCGGTCTCGCGGATCACCGGGCAGGCGAGCTTGCCGGTGGGCTCGAGCGCCACGTTGCCTTCGGCGAAGGCGTGCACCTGGAAGGGGTGCTCCATGCCGCAGCCGCCGGCGCCGTTGAGCGCCGAGAGCGGCTCCAGGAATGCGGAGGCGACCACGCCCTTCTCGGCGAGGCACTGCTCCTCCGCCTCGGCGCGCCAAGGCTCGCGCGTTTCGAACTCGAAACGACAGCCGGTGAGCAGCCCCGTGAGGACGAGCGAGGCTACGATGAACAAGGATACGCCGCGCGCCATGGCGGGCATCCTGGCGCAGCGGCCTTGCGATGGGGTTAAGGCGCCGGCCGCAGGCGGCAGCTGTGCGCGCCGTTCCGCGTCGGCCACTGGCCGCGCCCGGCCGGCCGAACGGCTATCGCGTCAAAGGGTCCGTGCGCCGATCGCGGCGCATCGCGACCGGAGCGGGCCCGCGCGGATTTTTCAGGGGGCGCAGCGTTGGAGGGGTCTAGGAACGGTTTCGCCGATCAGGCGGGCGCGCCATGAGCGGCCGGCCTGGGGCGATGAGCGAGAGGACGCCGCGCGTCGGACGGAAGCGTGACAATGCCTCCGTCCCGTCCGGGCGTTCTAGTCGCCGTCTGGCTCTCCGCGCGGGGCGCTCGCCGGCGCAGGCTCGCCGGCGGGCTGCGGATCACGCTGCTCGAAAGCGGACTGCAGCCGCTCGGCAAGGCGCAGCAGGTCGTCCGGCACCTCCTCGTGGGTGTAGCCGTCGAACAACTGGCGCAACTCACGGCCGATGAGGTCCTGGCGCGCGGAAATGTCCCGTCGGTGAGGCGTTCGCATGCCGCCGTTCTCTTTCTGGTTCTGCGTCGACGCGGGCGTGGTGTCGAAGGGGCTCAGGGCGCGCACGGTTCGCATGGCTCTTCATCGCGGCAGACGCAGGCGGAAGCTCACTTCTGGCATCCGATTGCGTGCGTTGCAACAAGGAATGGCGGGACCGGAAGCCCGCCTTCGGGAATCCAAGGCATCGTCGTCAAGGTGGGCTCATTCGCGGAACAGCCGCGAGGAAGGAGACGGATCGACATCGGTCTCCTCGTCCCACGGCAAATGCCCGGCGGCATCGGCGTCGGCGCGTTTGTTCTCCCTGCCGGCGAAGGCGGCTTCCGCCTCGCGCAGGAGCCGGCGCTCCTCGTCGACGATCCTCGGCCGGCGCGCGCGGGTGGCCGCTGCACCTATTCGCCCGGTCCAGGGCCGCGCCCCGCCCGGTCCGGTCTCCACGTGTCGCGGCTCGGTCATGGTGGTGGTCTCCGCGCTTCCATCCGCCGGTCAAACGCGCACCTGCGGGTTTTGTTCCGAACGGAAAGAAAATGCGGCGACGGATCCTCCGACGCACAAAAGAAGAGCGGGTCGGCGATGCCGGCCCGCTCCGCAAGTCGAACTCAGAGGTGCAGGCAAGGTAGGGCCAACAAGGTAAATAAACCCTTCCTTGACCAAGACACCGGCACGAAAAAGGGGCGCCGCGGCGCCCCTCTCGCAAGCCGCTCCGGGTGCGCCTCAGGGGCACTGCACCCGGTACTGGTTGCCGTAGCGATCCTTGGCCCAGCAGGCGCGCGGGGTGGTCTCTGCACCGATGATGGCGCCGGTGCCGGCGCCGATGAGGCCGCCGACCAGGGCGCCGGTGCCGGTGCCCGTGGCCGCCGCGCCGATGAGCGCGCCGGTGCCGGCGCCGATGGCCGCTCCGCCAACCGCGCGGTCGGACCGCGAATATTCGCTGCACCCGCCGAGAGCGAGCGCGAGGGCGCCCGCGATGAGAGCCGCTTTCATCCTGATCTCCTGCCCCATTTCCCGGCCGGGGGCCGGGAGCGCGTCCGCGCACACGACGTGGCCCCCGGGGAGCGGCCGGCGGACGAAGCCGCTCGACGGGGCGATCCGGAGGACCGCCCCACGGCCTCGGACCTAGCGTCATATATCACGGCGTTTCCCGGCCGGCCCAGCCTCGTCCGGCCGCAAGCGCGGCCGCCCCGCGCCGGTTCCCGGGCGCCCCCGCGCCCTGCCGCAGCGGCGCGCCAGCCCCGGGGGCCTCGGCCCGGGCCTTGCGGCGGAAACGGTTCCGTCCCACGCTGGCGCCAGATGTCGTCCGCCCTCAAGCGGTGTTCGGGGCCGCTGGACAAGCGTGGCTGTCGGGAGCGACGAAGTCGCACAGGTGTGGCTTCGAGGCCACGAACCATGGTATCTAATAACCTATGATTGAAGCCCGCAGGGAATCGACCGCGCCCCTTTCTCGCCCGATCATCGACAAGCCGGCGCCCGGAACGGGAACCTCGTACCCTCCCCGGCGTTGAAACCGCATAGCTCAAGAGAGGTGGCTTTTTGATGCATTCGTCCGCCGCGCGCGCGCGCGCTCTCGACCCCCGCCTGCCGCACCTCCTCGACCCGGGCACCCATGCCCTGTTCCTGGACGTGGATGGAACCCTCATCGACATCGCCCCGCATCCCGACGCGGTGCGGATTCCGGAGGGCCTGGTGGGCCTCATCGAGGGCCTTTCGGCGGCGTTCGGCGGCGCCCTCGCTCTGGTGAGCGGGCGCACCGTGGCCCGGCTCGACGGGCTGTTCGCGCCGCTGGCATTGCCCGCCGCCGGGGTGCACGGCGCGGAGCTGCGGCTCGTGGCGGGCGGCGGCGTCGACTGCGAGGCCCAGCCTTTCCCGGAGCGGCTGCGCCTCGGCCTCCACGACCTTGCACGCGGCTTCGACGGCGTCTTCACGGAAGACAAGACGAGCGCCGTCGCGGTCCACTACCGCGCCGCGCCGCAGGCCGGCGCGCCGCTCGGCGCCGCCATCGCCGATCTGGTGGAGGCAGCCGGGCGCGGTTATGCGGTGCTCCCCGGCCACATGGTGTTCGAGGTGAAGCCGGCGCAGCACGACAAGGGAACGGCGGTGGCCGCCTTCCTGCGCCAGCCGCCCTTCGCCGGGCGCCGGCCGGTGTTCGTCGGCGACGACGTGACCGACGAGGCCGGCTTCGCCGCCGCCCGCGCGCATGGCGGGCGTGCGATCTCGGTGGGACGGGAGCTGCCGGGGGCGGATGCGGTGCTCGCCGATGCCCGTGCGGTGCGCGCCTGGCTCGCCGCCACCCTTGCCGGCGGGACGGGCCGATGATCCAGCCGGCGGGCGAGCGCATGTCCCGTATCGTCGTGGTGTCGAACCGCGTCGCGGTGCCCGATCCGGCCCGGCGCATCCAGGCCGGCGGCCTGGCGGTGGCGGTGAACGCGGCGCTCAAGGAGCGCGGCGGCATCTGGTTCGGCTGGAGCGGCGTGATCTCGCCTACGCCGTCCGACCATCCCGTCGTCACCATGCAGAAGCGCATGACCTATGCGGTGGTGGACCTGAAGGAGCACGACTATCAGGAATACTACAACGGCTTCGCCAACCGCGTTTTGTGGCCGATCCTGCATTACCGGGTCGACCTCGCGGAGTTCGCCCAGGCGGACCTTTCCGGCTATATCCGGGTCAACCGGAACTTCGCCGACCACCTGGCGAAGATCATCGCCCCCGACGACATTCTGTGGATCCACGACTACCACATGATGCCGCTGGCCCAGTATCTGCGCGAGCGCGGCCACGCCAACCGCATCGGCTTCTTCCTGCACATCCCGATGCCGCCGCCGGACCTCATCCAGGCCCTGCCGAAGCACGGCGAGATCATCGGCGCGCTCGCTTATTACGATCTCGTCGGCTTCCAGACCCAGCAGGACAAGGAGAACTTCGCCCGCTATCTCGACACCCGCGGCGGCCAGCCCTCGGCCGACGGCCACAGCTACGACGTGGCCGGGCGGCGGGTGCGGCTCGGCGCCTTTCCCGTCGCCATCGAGACCGAGGCCTTTGCGCGCCGCGCGCGCCATGCCAGCCGCTCGCAGTTCGTGAAGACGTTCAAGGAGAGCCTCTCCGGTCGCAAGCTGATCATCGGCGTCGATCGGCTCGATTACTCGAAGGGCATTCCCAACCGCCTGGAGGCCTACGAGCGGTTCCTGCGCAATGCGCCGGACTGGCACGACAAGGTCTCCTACGTGCAGATCACGCCCAAGAGCCGCTCGGAGGTCCCCGAATATCAAGAAATGGACCGCTTCGTCTCGCACAAAGCGGGGCAGATCAACGGCATGTTCAGCGACGTGTCGTGGACGCCGCTGCGCTACGTCAACCGCACCTATTCGCGCTCGGCGCTCGCCGGCATCTACCGGGCCGCGAGCGTCGCCATGGTCACGCCGCTGCGCGACGGCATGAACCTCGTGGCCAAGGAATTCGTCGCCGCGCAGGATCCCGAGGACCCCGGCGTGCTGCTCTTGTCCCAGTTCGCGGGCGCGGCGCACGAGCTCTCGAACGGCGCGCTGATCGTCAACCCGCACGACCTCGACGGCATGGCGCAGTCCCTGCGGCGGGCCCTGGAGATGCCCCTGCGCGAGCGCCGCGAGCGCTACGGGCGGATGATGGCGGTGCTGGAGCCGAACGACATCGACCGCTGGGCCAAGCGCTTCCTCGCCGCGCTGGAAGATCCGCCCCGCCCGCCCGGTCTGCCGCGGCCGGCCGTGCGCATCGCGCGGCGGCCGCCGGAAAGCGCGCGCACCGTGCGCGGCTGAGGCCGGTCGGTCGAGGCCGGTCAGTCGAACAGGCTGGAGACCGATTCCTCGTGGGCGGTGCGGGCGATCGCCTCGCCGATCAGCGAGGCGATGGACACCACGCGGATGTTGCGCGCCACGCGCACCGCCTCGGTGGGCTGGATCGAATCGGTGATCACCAGCTCCTTGAGCTTGGACGCGGTGATGCGCGCCACCGCCCCGCCGGAGAGCACGCCGTGGGTGATGTAGGCATGCACCTCCTTGGCGCCGCGCGCCAGCAGGGCTTCGGCGGCGTTCACCAGCGTGCCGCCCGAATCGACGATGTCGTCCACCAGGATGCAGGAGCGGCCTTCCACATTGCCGATGACGTTCATCACTTCGCTCTCGCCGGGCCGCTCGCGGCGCTTGTCGACGATGGCGAGCTGGGCGTCGATGCGCTTGGCCAGCGCCCGGGCGCGCACCACGCCGCCGACGTCGGGCGAGACCACCATGAGGTTCGAGATGTCGAACCGCTCCTTGATGTCGCGCACCATCACCGGGGCCGAATAGAGATTGTCGGTGGGGATGTCGAAGAAGCCCTGGATCTGGCCGGCGTGCAGATCGAGCGTCATCACCCGGTCGGCCCCGGCATGGGTGATGAGGTTGGCCACCAGCTTGGCCGAGATCGGCGTGCGCGGGCCGGGCTTGCGGTCCTGCCGGGCGTAGCCGAAATACGGCAGCACCGCGGTGATGCGCTTCGACGACGCGCGGCGCAGCGCGTCGATGATGATCAGGAGCTCCATGAGGTGGTCGTTCGCGGGGAACGAGGTGGACTGCAGGACGAACACGTCCTGGCCGCGCACGTTCTCCTGGATCTCGACGAAGATCTCCATGTCGGCGAAACGCCGCACCACCGCCTTGGTGAGCGGGGTGGCGAGGTAGGCGGCGATGGCTTCGGCGAGCGCGCGGTTGGAATTGCCGGCGACGAGCTTCATGGGACCGTTCTCGGATGACATTTCGTGCTCCGCCCGACGCGCAGGGCCACCGTGCAGGGACGTTCAGATAGGCGGGCGGTCGGGCTTTTGTAAAGGCCGCTCCAGACTGTGGATTGGCCGGTGGACGGCGTCGCATCACCCGATCGGGCCGTGCCCTGTCGGGAAAGGCCGGCGGGCGGCGGGGTGAGCGCGCGCGATCAGCGCGCGGCGTAGCCGAGCGCGGCGCCAGGCTGGCCCGCGCCGCCGAGGCTCGCGGACCGCTCGGCGGCGACCGGCGCCGCGGCGGCGATGGCGGCGGACGCAGGGGCGGCCGAGCCGCCCAGCGCCTCGGACAGGCCCGCCATGGTGGTGTCGGCGATCTTGGCGAGGCAGGCATCGGTGCAGGCCGTCCAGGGATCGGCGCTCCGCGCGGCGGCCACCGCCTCCTCGCCGGAGATCCGCGCGATGCGTTCCCGGTCGCGGCCATAGACATCCCAGACATAGGCGACCGACGTCTTGCCGCCGTCCTGGTGCACCGAGAGATAGCCCTTGACGCGGTAGGGAGCGTCCTGCTGGCGCGACACCACCTCCACCTTGCGGGCGTCGGCGGCGCTGGAAAGCTGGCTCACGAGCTTGTCGAAGCTGGCGGGCGGCGGTCCCTCGATCCGGTCGAAGGCCAGCGCCCCGCCGCCCGAGGCGAGCCCGTCGGTCTGGCAGCCGGCGAGCAGCAGGCCCGCGCCGAGCAGGCCGGCGCCGGTGAGCACCCTCAGGGCGCGCTCAAAAAAATGAGCTCCGCTCGACCGTCCGGCCTTCATCCATCCCCTCGGAGCGCGTGATCGAAGGCTCAGGGGTAGCGGGAAACAGGACCGCGGTCCACAAGAACGGTTAAGGAACCTTTAAGATTCCGGTCCCAGGGACCGCAGGAAGCCGAGCAGGCGCATGGAGCCCTCGGGCCAGGGGCCGAAGCCGGCCTCGGCATTCACATGGCCCGCCTCGCCCGCATCCACCAGCGCCGCGCCCCAATCGAGCGCAAAGCCTTCCGCCCGCGCGAACGCGCAATAGGGATCGTTGCGGCTCGCCACCAGCAAGGACGGGAAGGGCAGGGGATCGGTGGGCACCGGGGCGAAGGCGCCGAGGGCGGGCGCCGCCAGGGCCTCAAGGTCGGGCGGCGCCACCAGGAAGGCGCCGACCACCTTGCCCTTTGGCAATGACGGCGCGGCATGCACCACCGTGGTGACGCCCAGGGAATGGGCCACCAGCAGCACCGGGCGGGTGGCGCGCGCCACCTCGGTTACGAGGCGTGCGGTCCAGGCGTCGCGGTCGGGGACTTCGATGTCCTCCTGGTCCACACGTCGCGCGGTGGAGAGCGCGCGCTCCCAGCGGCTCTGCCAGTGGTCGGGGCCGGAGCCCCGCCAGCCCGGCACCACCAGGATGTCCACGTCAGACGATTTCATGGGGTCTCGATGTCTGGGTCTCGAAGGGACGTGTTGCGGGATCGAAGGCCTCACCCGAGCGCGATGGCGGCGATCAGCCGGCCATAGTCCGGCTCCCGGCGGTGGGTGGTGCGGCGGTAGGAATAGAAGCGCTCGGCGTCGGGATAGGTGTCGAGGCCGAGGTCCTCCACATGGCCGACGCCGGCCTCCTTCAGCCGCAGCGCGATGAAGCCCGGCAGATCGAACAGCGCGTGGTGCGCCCGCTCGGCCGGCGCGAAGAAGCGGGCGAAGGCCTTGTCCGCCTCGAGGAAGCGCGCCACGAAATCCTCGCCCACCTCATAGCTCGGCTGGCGGATCAGCGGGCCGATGGCGGCGCGGATGGCGGCGCGGCGCGCGCCCTGCGCCTCCATCAAGGTGACGGTCGACGCGACGACGCCGCCGAGCGCGCCCTTCCAGCCCGCATGGGCGGCGGCGACCACGCCCGCCTCGGGGTCCGCGAACAGCACCGGCCCGCAATCGGCGATGGAGACGGCGGCGGCGATGCCGGGCGTGCGGGTCGCCACCGCGTCGGCTTTGGGCGCATCCTCGCGGCTCCAGGGTGCGGTGGCGAGCACGGCGTCGGGCGAATGCACCTGCCAGCAGGCGACGAGATGGGTCGGCGCGACGCCGAGCGCCGCCGCCATGCGGGCGCGGTTCTCGGCGACGTTGGCGGGATCGTCGTTCGAGCCCTGGCCACCGTTGAGGCTGGCATAGATGCCGGTGGAGACGCCGCCGCGCCGGGTGAAGAAGGCATGGCGGATGCCCGGCAGGTCCTTGAGCGACGGCGCCTCGATCTTCATCACACGACCTCCTCGCCGGTGTCGAACGCGACCGGCGCGCCAAGCCCCCCATGGGCGATCACCATAGCCTTGAACAGCGCGCCCATCTGCCCCTCGCCGTGTCCCGCGAGGCGCAGCGCGGCGGCGTCCACAGCCGCCTGCGCCGCCGCGTCCTTGCCGGCCTTCAGGCGCGTGGCGCGCTGCGCAAGGCCGAGGCGGGCCAGGAATTCCCCTTGGCCGATGGGTCCGAAGGCGCGCGCGCCAGAAGCGCGGGCGCGCCGCGCGAGGGCGGCGAAATCCACATGGGCGGTGAGATCGGCCTCTCCCGGATCGGCGAGCGGGTCGACCCAGCGGTGCGCGCGCACGGCCTGGAGCGTGTCGCCATAGCCGCCCGCATGGCCGTAATCCACCACCAGCGCCGCGCCGCCTTGCCCGGCGATGCGGCCCGCCAGCGCCAGAGCGGGGCCTTCCACCATGCGCTCCAGAACGGCGCCCTCGGCCGGCGGACCATACGGCGCGGGCTCGGCGCCGTGGGGCAGGGGATCGAGGCCGAAGGCGAGGGCGCCGTCTGCCTTAAGGCCGACGCGCCGCGCGCGCCAGCGCCCGTCGCGGAACACGAACTGGTCGATGGGGATGGCGTCGAAGAACTCGTTGGCGATGGCGATCATGGGGCCCGGCGGCACGTCCTCCAGGCGATCGTGCCATTGCGGCGCCGCGGCGCCGAGCGCGCGCCCCTGGGCGGCGCGCAGCGTCGGGCTCATCTCGACCAGATGCAGCCGCGCCGCCGCGCCGAACTCCGGCACCAGGCGCGCCGCGCGCAGCGCATCGGCCATGAGGGTGCCGCGCCCGGGGCCGAGCTCCACCAGGGCGAAGGGGGCGGGGGCGCCCATGGCCTGCCACTGCGCCACCGCCCACAGCCCCACCAGCTCGCCGAACATCTGGCTGATCTCGGGCGCGGTGACGAAGTCGCCTCCGGCGCCGAATGGATCGCGCGTGACGTAGTAGCCGAGCCGCGGATGGCCGAGCGCGAGCGCCATGAAGCGGCTCACCGGCATCGGCCCCTCGGCGGCGATCAGCGCCTTGATCTCGTCTTCGAGCCGTCCGCTCACGGCGCCGGGCGCCGCCTGAGCGCATAGAGGAGCAGCCCGAGCCCGGCCAGCACCACCGGCACCGAGAGCCACATGCCCATGGTGGTGCCGAAGGCGAGGTAGCCGAGCTGGGCGTCGGGCTCGCGGAAGAACTCGCCGGTGATGCGGCCGAGGCCGTAGCCGATGCCGAAGATGCCGGCGGCGACGCCGGGCCGCTTCAGCCCGCCGAGGCGCACCACCACCAGCATCACCAGGAACAGGACGAGGCCCTCCAGCGCCGCCTCGTAGAGCTGGCTCGGATGGCGCGGGATGTTGCCGCCGGTGGGGAAGATCACCGCCCACGGCAGGTCGGCCGGGCGGCCCCACAATTCACCGTTGATGAAGTTGGCGATGCGCCCGAACAGCAGGCCGAGCGGCGCCACCACGCCGGCCACGTCCAGCAGCGAGAAGATGGCGATGCCGCGGGCGCGGGCGAACAGCACCAACGCCAGGATGGTGCCCGCGAGCCCGCCATGGAACGACATGCCGCCCTTCCACACGGCGACGATGTCGTCCGGGTGGGCGGCGAAATAGGCCGGATTGTAGAACAGCACATAGCCGATCCGCCCGCCGAGAATGACGCCCAGCGTCGCCCAGAACAGCGCGTCGTCGAGGTCCTGCGGCCGCATGGGCGAAATGCCGCCCCACAGCGCCGGGCGCGCCACCAGGAAGCGCGCATAGAGCCAGCCCAGCACCAGGCCGGCAATGTAAGCGAGCGCATACCAGCGGATGGCGAGCGGGCCGATCTGGACCAGCACCGGGTCGATGGCGGGGAAGGGCAAGGCGAGGGTCGGCATCGGAACCCCGGTTCTCCTGTGGCCGCCGAAGCGCGCGCCATGTGGCAAGGCGCAGGCGCCGCCGTCAAGCCGCCAGGGCGCAGCGCCGTCCTCGCGCGGGGACGCGGCCCGCACGCTGGCGGGACGGCGCCGCGCCCTATAGATAAAGCGACGTTCGCAAGGCCCGCGCCCCGCCGCGCCGGGCGCCGGAGATTGCCATGGCTCTCAAGGTCGCGGTCCAGATGGACCACATCGCCCGCATCAACATCGCCGGCGATTCCACTTTCGCTTTGCTGCTGGAGGCGCAGCGGCGCGGCCATGCGCTGTTCCATTATACCCCCGAGCGCATGGCCATGCGCGACGGCGTGGTGTTCGCCACCGTCGAGCCGCTCACGGTGAAGGACGAGGCGGGCGCCCATTTCACGCTGGGGGAGAAGCAGCGCATCGCGCTCGCCGAGATGGACGTGGTGCTGATGCGCCAGGACCCGCCCTTCGACTTGGCCTATGTGACGGCGACCCATCTTCTGGAGCGCATCCACCCGCAGACCCTGGTGGTGAACGACCCGGCCCATGTGCGAAACGCGCCGGAGAAGATCTTCGTCACCGAGTTCCCGGACCTCATGCCGCCGACGCTGATCTCCCGCGACCTCGACGAGATCAAGGCGTTCCGGGCCGAGTTCGGCGACGTGGTGATGAAGCCGCTCTACGGCAATGGCGGCGCCGCCGTGTTCCGCCTCGCCGCGGACGACCTCAATTTCGGCTCGCTCTACGATCTGTTCGCCACCACCTTCCGCGAGCCCTGGGTGATCCAGCGCTTCCTGCCGGCGGTGAAGCACGGCGACAAGCGCATCATCCTGGTGGACGGGCAGGCGGCGGGCGCGGTGAACCGGGTGCCGAGCGAGGGCGACCTCAGGTCCAACATGGTGCGCGGCGGGGCGGCCAAGCCCACCGACCTCACGGCGCGCGAGCAGGAGATCTGCGCCCGCATCGGCCCGTCGCTGAAAAAGATGGGCCTGATCTTCGTCGGCATCGACGTGATCGACGGCAACCTCACCGAGATCAACGTCACCTCGCCCACCGGCCTGCGCGCCATCAAGCGCCTGGGCGGGCCCGATATCGCCGCCCAGATCTGGGACAGGATCGAGGAAAAGCGCGCCGCGCAGTGAATTTTGGAGTTCGAACGCATGGCCCAACCCTTCACCGCCTCCGTCCCCCACAAGCTCGGCCGCGAGGAAGCGACGCGCCGGCTCCAGAACGGGCTCAGCACCGTGCGCGACCGCTTCGGGAGCCATGTGGAGATCGTCGAGGAGCGCTGGACCGACGGCCACCTGGACTTCCGCATCGCCGTCATGGGACAGCACGCCTCGGGCACGCTGGACGTGCTCGACGAGGCGGTGAACCTGTCGGTGGAGCTGCCCTTCTTCCTCTCCCTGCTGGCCAACAAGGCCAAGGAGCTGGTGATGAAGCAGGGGCAGATCCTGCTGGAGAAGAAGTAGCGGGCCGGCGCAGCGGGGCTATCGAAACACAAACGGGCCCGCCCCGCCGCTCACACCGCCTTCAGCACGAGGGTGAGGGTGTCGAACGTGAAGGTGCCGTCCGCCTCGATCTCGAAATGCCGCCACACCTCGGCGCTGGCGCCCTCCTGGAGCGAGCGGATGGCGGCGGCGTTGACGGCGCTGGTGCCGATGCGGGTGATCCACGGCCCGTATTCGAGCCGCAGCCGCCGCGGCGTCTCCTGCGCCACCGCGAAGCCGGCCTCCTTGGCGAACGCGCGCCACTCGCGCGCCGCATAGTCGCGCACGTGGGAGGGGTCGCGCAGCATCTCGATGGTCTGCAGGAAGGTGTCGAGCAGCGCGTTCTCGGGGGCGATCACGTCCATGAACACCGCCAGGCCGCCGGGCTTCAGCATGCGCCGCGCCTCGCGCACGCCCGCCGCCGCGTCGGCCCAATGGTGCGCGCTGTAGCGCGAGACGACGATGTCGAAGCTGGCGTCGGCGAACGGCAGGCGCTCGGCGACGCCCTGCGCGGTGGCGATGTTGGCGAGGCCGCGCCGCTTCGCCTCGGCGGCCACCGCCGCCAGCATCTCCGCGGACAGGTCGCAGGCGACCACCTCGCTGACGTGCGGCGCCGCGGTGAAGCTCACATGCCCGCCGCCGCAGCCGAGATCGATCAGGCGCGCGCCGGCGCGGCCTTCCAGCAGGCGCGCGAGCGCCTCCAGGTCCTCGCCCTGGGCGTGGACCGCGCTCGTCACATAGGCGTTCGCCTGCGGGCCGAACTGGCGCGCCACCAGGTCCTGGATCGTGGCGGAAGGGCGTGACGACATGGATGGGCTCCCGGCGGGCCGGCGCGGCGGCGCGCGGCGGCGGATTTCAGCCCGCCGGCCCCGCGCGCGCAAGCCTGCGCGGCGCAGGGCTCCTCAATGAGCCCTGCGGTCGCGGTCGGGGTGGTGGAACAGCAGCATCACCACCACCGAGGACAGAGCGAGCACCGCCATGAGCAGGAAGCCGTCGGTGAACGAGCCGCGCAGATGGAGCACGAAGCCGGTCAGCGCCGGGGCGATGAAGCCCGCCAGCGCGAACGCGAAATCCATGATGCCGAGCGCCGTGGCGGCGCGCGCGGGCACGATGTCCACGTTGACGGCGTAATAGGTGGCATTGGCGCCCATGGAGGCGGCCACCGCGACCGTGATGCCGGCGATCGCCACCCACAGATTGTCGGCGAACGCCACCGGCACCACCGCCAGCGCCGCCACGAACTGGGTGCCGGCGATGAGGTAGGAGCGCGCCACGCGCAGCCGCCCGGTGGTCTTCAGGAGGTGGTCCGACCAGCGCCCCAGCGCCCATAGCGCCACCGCCGCGGCGAGCCAGGGCACCACCGTGAAGGCGCCGACCGTGGTGAGCTCGAGCTTGTAGACCAGATGCAGGTAGCTCGGCAGCCAGCTCATGAAGAAGAACAGGAAGTAGCCGAACACGAAGAACGCCCAGTAATTGGCGAGCAGCGTCCGGTTGGTGAGCAAGGCGCGCAGCATCGCGCGCTCGGGCCAGATGCGCGCCGCCGGCGGCGGCGCCGCCGCCCCGGCGCGGATCTCGGCCAGCTCGGCCGGGTTCACGTGGCGCGAGCGGGCGGGATCGTCCCGGAACAGGACATACCACAGCGGCACCCAGCCCACCGAGAGCGCGAACAGGACGCCGAAGGTCCAGCGCCAGTCCAGCAACGCCAGCAGCTGGGTGACGATCGGTCCGCCGATGGCGAGCGCCACCGGCACCGAGAGCAGCGCATAGCCGTGGGCGCTCGCCTGCTGATCGGGCGGCAGCCAGCGCGCCAGCGCGCCGGTCATGGCCGGGAAGTTCGGCCCTTCCGAGACGCCGAGCAGCGTGCGCGCGAGATAGAGCGTGAAGAAGCCCGTGGCGACGCCGGTGAGGCCGATGGACAGGCTCCACATGAGTGCCGCCACCGCGAGCACGGCGCGCGCGCCGTAGCGGTCCACGGCGAAGCCGCCGACGAGGGTGGTCACCGCATAGCCGATGCCGAAGGCGCCGAGGATGGTGCCGGCATCGAGCTTGGACAGGCCGAGCTCGGCCTCCATCGCCGGGATGGCGTAGGAGATGGCGGCGCGATCCACATAGTTCACCATCGTGATGATGAACAGGAGCAGCACCACCACGTAGCGGAACCGCGTCGCCCCCATGTCAGCCTCCCCCGGTACCGGCGCCGCACCCTAAGCGCGGTTCGCCCGCGAGGGAATGGGCAATCGATGTTCTTAATTCGTTCTTGCGCCGTTCCGCGTGCTCCGGTAGCCTTCCGCAATCATGGGCTTCAGGGGGCGCGCATGATCCAGCGCGTGGCGACGGTGGCGTTCGAGGGCGTGGAGGCGCGCCCCGTGGACGTGCAGGTGCACGTCGCCGCCGGCCTTCCCGCCTTCACCATCGTCGGCCTGCCGGACAAGGCGGTGACCGAGGCCAAGGAGCGCGTGCGCGCGGCGCTCATCGCCTCCGGCCTTGCGCTGCCGGCGCGCCGCATCACCATCAACCTCGCCCCGGCGGACCTGCCCAAGGAAGGCTCCCACTACGACCTGCCCATCGCGCTCGGGCTCATGGCCGCCATCGGCGCCATCCCGGCGGACGCGCTCGCGGGCTTCACCGTGGTGGGCGAGCTCGGCCTCGACGGCACGCTGGCGGCGGTGGCCGGCGTGCTGCCCGCCGCCATCGGCGCCAATGCGCGCGGGCACGGGCTCATCTGTCCCGCGCCCTGCGGGGCGGAGGCGGCGTGGGCGAGCCCGGACATGGACATTCTCGCGCCGGTCTCGCTCATCGCGCTCGCCAACCACTTCTCGGGCCGCCAGGTGATGTCCCGCCCGGAGCCGCGCATGGGCGAGCCCTCGGTGGCGGCGCTGGACCTCAGGGACGTGCGCGGCCAGGAGGCGGCCAAGCGGGCTTTGGAGGTGGCGGCCGCCGGCGGGCACAATCTCTTGTTTGTCGGGCCGCCGGGGGCGGGCAAGTCCATGCTCGCCCAGCGCCTGCCCTCCATCCTGCCGCCGCTCTCGCCGGCCGAGATGCTGGACGTGTCCATGATCGCCTCGGTGGCGGGCGCGCTCGAGAATGGCGCCGTGCTGGATCGGCGCCCGTTCCGCGCCCCGCACCATTCCGCCAGCATGGCCGCCATGGTGGGCGGCGGCATCAAGGCGCGGCCCGGCGAGGTCTCGCTCGCCCACAATGGCGTGCTGTTCCTCGACGAACTGCCGGAATTCACGCCCCAGGTGCTCGACAGCCTGCGCCAGCCGCTGGAGAGCGGGGAGGTGCTGATCGCCCGGGCCAACCACCGCGTCACCTATCCCGCCCGCTTCCAGCTGATCGCCGCCATGAATCCCTGCCGCTGCGGGCGCGCCGGGGAGCCGGGGTTCACCTGCAAGCGGGGGCCGCGCTGCGCCGACGAATACCAGGCGCGGCTCTCCGGGCCGTTCCTCGACCGCATCGACATCCATCTGGAGGTGCCCGCGGTCTCCGCCTCGGACCTGGTTCTGCCGGCGCCCGCCGAGGGCTCGCGCGAAGTGGCGGCGCGGGTCGCCATGGCGCGGGAGATCCAGGCCGAGCGTTATGCCGCCCTCGACCGGCCGGAGGTGCGCACCAATGCCGCCGCCTCCGGCCCGCTGCTCGACGCGGTGGCGCGGCCGGACGGCGCCGGCGCGGCGCTGCTGAAGGATGCGGCGGATGCCATGCGGCTGTCCGCCCGCGGGTATCACCGGGTGCTGAAGGTGGCGCGCACGCTGGCGGACCTCGACGGCGCGGACGCCGTGGGCCGGCGCCATCTGGCCGAGGCGCTGGCCTACCGCGCCGCCGCCGAGCGCCCGCGCGCGGCGGCCTGAGGCGGGCGGGCGTCATCGCTCACGGGCTCGACCGCCGGCTGGCGTTCGCGTCGGCCCGGCCCGCGCCCCGGGGCCCGTTCGGGGCAGCCACCAGGCATGCACCAACGGCACGCGCCAACGGCACGCACTTGTGGCACGCGCCAACACTGCGCGCTGAGGCCATTCGCTGGATCCGGGTCGCGGGGCGGGGCCCCGCCGCCCGCTTGCCCGGCGCGCCGCTTCCCTCCGGGCCGCTTTCGCGCCCGCCGCTCACCGCACGGCGTTGACGGTGAGGCCCTCGAAATAGGAGATCTGCGCGAGGTCGCCCGGCTGCACCTGCTGCAGGTCGTTCAGCACCTTGGGATCGGTGGCGGCCATGGTGCGCGCGAGGCCGTCTTGGCCCTCGAAGGTCACCGTGCCCGCGGCCCGGTCGATGGCCACGAAGATCGTCGTCATGGTCACCTTGCGCACGCCGAAGTCCTGCGGCCAGCCCGGCAGGCCGGCGTCGAGCACCTCCTCCGCCAGCACCTCGCCCGGCCGCCCCTGGCGCGCCTTGCCGAGCGCCGTCACCACGCCGGGCAGCACGCGGATGACGAGGTTCTGGCCCACGGGCATGTTCAGCACGTCCGCATAGAGCGCCGGCACCACCACCGCCCAGCGCCGCCCGTTGGGGGCCTCGAGCACCACGCGCCGGGTGGCGGGGTCGCCGGAGACGAAGGCGGCGTTGTAGGTGAGGATGTTCACCGGGCCGACGCCGGGAAGCGTCACCGCGGTCACGTTCGCGGGTGTGGGACGCGGCTGCGCCAGCGCGGGCGCGGTCACGGCGGCGAGGCCCGCGAGCAGCGCGGCGGCGCGGGCGAAGAAGATGCGGCGAGACGTCATCGTGAGGTGCCCCATGGACGGAGAGGCTGGCGCGATGCCAGCGGCCTGCCCCCGAGCCGCTAGCATCGGCGGTGCGGCGGGGCAATGCCCGCGCGCAAGTCGCGCCGCGCAGGTCGGCGCCCTGCGGCGCGATCAGGCGCGTCATCTTTCGCGAACGGGCCGTCTGTGCGGGCGCGGGGGAGGGGCGGCGCCGCAGCGGGGGCGGGCGGGGCCGGGATGGTGCCGTCGGCCGGACGCCGCACGGTCCTTGGCGGCCGCCGACGGGCGCGATTCGTGCGCCGCCATGGGTGCGGCGGCCCGCCCCGAGCGGCCTGTCAGCCGTCGCCGGGCTTTTCGGCATGACCTTGCGTCAGTCGCGGCCCTCGGCGAACCGACACAAGGCCTTGGCCCTCCTCGCGCCGCGCGCTCCCGAGGCGCGAGGGAGGGCCGCCTGGAACGGCTCGAATGGGCGAGAAAGATTGTCACACGGCCGTCCGAAAACTATGGTGTTCATCTCGATCACCCGGCGTACAACCGGCAGGGGATGGGCGCGCAGCCGTACACGCCGTCGCGTGTGGCTGCGCGTCGAGACACGGGATGCCCTTTGACACCGGGGAGGGGCGGGAGCGCAAGCTCGCGCAGTCCGCCCGCGGCGGCCCGAGGGAGGGGGTCGTTGCCATGAAACGCATCGGACAGAACGATCCGGGCTTTGACTTTCCGGCGCTGGTGGGGCGCGGGATCGACGTCGCCAAGGAGAGCTTCGCCAAGTGGCCGGGCCTGAAGCCGGCGTCCGACAAGCTCGGCGAGAAGCCGGTGCCGTTCGGTGCGCCGCTGTTCCCGCAGCCGTGGTTCGGCAAGGACTCGGCCTTTCCCTTCTTTGCCGACAAGCTCTCGGCGGACAAGACGGACCTGCCCCCCAAGCCGCTCCTGCCGGACCCGCAGAAGCTCGTCACCGACTTCCGCGCCTATTCGGGCATCCGCCACCGCGAGGCGGTGCCGCAGAAGGCGAGCGTGGTGCTCGGCCGGCTCGGCCCGCTGGAGGTGCGGCTCGCCCGCACCGCGCGCGACGTGCGCCGCGCCCAGCGCCTGCGCTACAAGGTGTTCTACGAGGAGATGGCCGCGGTGCCGGACGCCGCGACCCGGCTCGCCCGCCGCGACATGGACAGCTTCGACACCATCTGCGACCACATCCTGGTGCTCGACCACGAGGCCGGCAAGGTGGTGCTCGGGCGCCGCAAGCCCAAGGTGGTCGGCACCTACCGCCTGCTGAAGCAGGAGGTGGCGCAGCGCCACGGCGGCTTCTACACCCAGGGCGAGTTCGACGTCTCCGGCATCATCGCCGCTCATCCGGGCCTGAAGTTCCTGGAGCTCGGCCGCTCCTGCGTGCTGAAGCCCTACCGCAACAAGCGCACGGTGGAGCTGCTCTGGCACGGCGTGTGGACCTATATCCTGCGCAACAAGATCGACGTGATGTTCGGCTGCGCCAGCCTCGAGGGCACCGACCCGGATGCGCTCGCTCTGCCGCTGTCCTTCCTCCACCACAACGCCCGCGCGCCCGAGGAATGGCGCGCCCGCGCGGTGGAGCGTCGCTACACCGCCATGGACCGCCTGCCGAAGGCCGAGATCAACCCCAAGGCCGCGCTCCATGCGCTGCCGCCGCTGATCAAGGGCTATCTGCGGCTCGGCGGCTATGTGGGCGACGGCGCGGTGGTGGACCATCAGTTCGGCACCACCGACGTGCTGATCATGCTGCCGGTCTCGGCGCTGAGCCCGCGCTACGTGGAGCATTTCGGCCCCACCGCCAACCGGCACGCCATCTGAGCCTTCCGCGATAGGGCCGCGCCGTTCGCGCGCCGGACCGTCTGAGCCGGCCGGCGCTTGCGGCCGCGGCGGCTCCGGGGACGCACCGCGCCCCGACAGCGCGCCCGCGGCGCCGGCGCATGCGGGCGCGCCGGGAACCGCTTATGCTGCGGCGGCCCGGAAGCTTCGAATCATGATCGAGATATCGCCCCGCATCCGCATCCCCGAGGAGGAGATCGTGCTCGCCTTCGTGCGCGCCTCCGGGCCCGGCGGGCAGAACGTGAACAAGGTGTCGAGCGCGGTGCAGCTGCGCTTCGACGTGGCCGGCTCGCCGAGCTTGCCCGAGCCGGTGAAGCTGCGCCTCTCGGCGTTGGCCGGGCGACGCCTGACCCGCGAGGGCGTGCTGGTGATCCAGGCCCAGCGCTTCCGCACCCAGGAGCGCAACCGCGAGGACGCGATCGAACGCCTCGTGGAGCTGGTGCGCGCGGCGCTGAAGGTCGACCCGCCGCGCCGTCCCACCCGCCCGACCCTCGGCTCCAAGACCCGCCGGCTCGACGCCAAGGCGCGCCGCGGCGCGGTGAAGAGCTTGAGGCAGGACAAGCCGGGCCAGGAGTGAGGCGCGCCGCGGAGATTTCGCGCAGGGCCGCGGCGAGAGTCCGGCCGGCGATGCGCCGGCAGCAGCCATCCGCGCGCATCCGCGACTTCGAAAGCTAGCGCGCGGTCTTCAGCAGCCGCTCCGCCGCCGCGCGGGCCTCCGCCGTCACCGTGGCGCCGGCCAGCATGCGGGCGATCTCCTCGCGCCGGTCGCGCGCATCGAGCACCGCCACGGAGGTGGTCACCGGCGCTTCGGCGTCGGCAAGCGCGCCGGCGCCGCCGTCCGCAAAGCCCTTGGCGATCAGCAGATGGTGCCGCGCCCGCGCCGCCACCTGCGGCGCATGGGTGACGCACAGCACCTGCACCTTGCCGGCGAGGCGCGCGAGGCGCTGGCCGATGGCATCGGCCACGGCGCCGCCGACGCCGGTGTCGATCTCGTCGAACACCAAAGTGGGCGCCGAGCCCTTGTCCGCCAGCACCACCTTCAGCGCCAGCAGGAAGCGGGCGAGCTCGCCGCCCGAGGCCACCTTCATCAGCGGGCCGGGCCGCGTGCCCGGATTGGTGCGCACCCAGAATTCCACCTGGTCGTAGCCGTCCGGCCCGGCGGCGGCGGGATCGCTCTCCACCTTGGTGATGAAGGCGGCGCGCTCGAGCTTCAGGGGCGCGAGCTCCGCGCCGACCGCATCGTCGAGGCGCCGGGCGGCGGCATGGCGGCCCCGGGAGAGCTGGTCGGCGGCGGCGCGGTAGGCGGCCTCGGCGTCGGCGCACACTTTCTCGAGGCCGGCGAGATAGGCGACGCTCTGGTCCAGGCGCTCCAGCTGGGCGGTGAAGCGCGCCACCACCGCCGGCAGGTCGTCCACCGGGGAGGCGTATTTGCGGCCCGCCGCGCGCAAGGCGAACAGCCGCTCCTCGATGCGCTCCAGCTCCGCCGGCTCGTAAGCCGCGTCGGCGAGCGCGGCCTCCAGGTGGCCGCGCGCCAGTTCAAGGGCGTTGAGCGCCTGGTCGATGGCCTCCACCGCCGGGCGCACCACGTCCTGCGCCTCGCCGGCGCGCCGCTCCAGGCGGCGCACGGCGCCGGCGAGCGCGGGGACGGGCGAGGCGCCGCCGGAGACCGCATCGAGCGCCTCGGTGAGGTCGCCGGCGATCTTCTCGGCGCGCATCATGGCCGAGCGCCGCTCGGCGAGCTGCGTCTCCTCGCCGGGCTTGGGAGCAAGGGCGGAAAGCTCCTCCACCGCGTGGCGGATGAAGTCCGCCTCCTTCTCCGCCGCGGCGATGCGGGCGCGCTCGGCGCGGGCATTGTCCAGCGCGTCGCGCCACAGGCGCCACAGGCTGCCGAGACCCGCCGCCGCATCCGAGACGCCGGCGAACGCGTCGAGCAGGGCCCGGTGGGTGGAGGCGTCCACCATGGCGCGGTCGTCGTGCTGGCCGTGCAGCTCGATCAGGCTCGCGCCGATGAGCCGCAGGGTCTGCACGCTCACCTGCTCCTCATTGACGCTGGCGCGGGTGCGCCCGTCCGCCATCTGCACGCGGCGAATCACCAGCGGGCCTTCGTCCGGCAGATCGGCGCCGGCGAGGATGTCGTGGGCGGGATGGTCGGGGGCGAGGTCGAAGGCCAGGGTCACCTGACCCTTCTGGGCGCCATGGCGCACCAGCGCCCCGTCGCCGCGCCCGCCGAGGGCGAGGGAGACGGCATCGAGCAGGATCGACTTGCCCGCTCCCGTCTCGCCGGTGAGGACGGTAAGCCCATCCGCAAGGGAGAGATCGAGCTTCTCGATAAGGACGATGTCCCGGATCGAGAGCGAGGAGAGCATGGACCTTTAGCCGAGCCCCATCTTCTTGAATGCCTGGCTGATCCAGGACGCCTTGTTCTCCTGGGGCGTGGCACCGCCCGCGGAGACCAGTTTGTAGGCGTCCTTGTACCACGTGCTGTTGGGAAAATTATAGCCCAGAACCGCGGCCGCCGTCTGCGCCTCGCTCACCACGCCGAGGGCCATGTAGGCCTCGGTGAGGCGCATCAGCGCCTCCTCCACCTGCCGGGTGGTCTGGTATTGCGTGACCACCACCTTGAAGCGGTTGATGGCGCCCGTGTAGTTGCGCTGTTCAAGATAATAGCGGCCGATCATCATCTCCTTGCCGGCCAGCTGGTCGCGCGCCACCTCGATCTTCCGCTTGGCGGTGGCGGCGTATTCCGTGTTGGGATACTTGCGAATCACGTCCTCGAGGGCCTCGAGCGCCTGGCGGGTCTTGCGCTGATCGCGGGTGATGTCGGGAATGTTCTCGTACAGCGAGGAGGCGACGAGGTACTGGGCATAGGCCGCGTCCTGCGAGCCGGGATAGAGCGCCACGTAGCGCCGGCCGGTGGTGATGGCCTCGTCGTACTTGCCCGCCTCGAAATAGGAATAGGTGGCCATCAGGAGCGATTTGCGCGCCCACTCCGAATAGGGATGGGTGCGGTCCACGTCCTCGAATCGCGCCGCCGCCTTGTCGGGCTCCTGCTTGCGCAGCAGGGTCAGGCCCTCATTGTAGATCTTTTCCGCCGGCTCGTCGGGGATGAGCACGTCGTCCTTGTCGCTGGCGCAGGCGGACAGCAGCAGCGTGCAGGCGAGCGAGAGGGCGCACAGGGCGCCCCTGAGGCTCGCGCGCGACGTGTGAGCTTCGGTCGAAGATGCCATCACGATCCGTTTCCGTGCCGCGCCGTTGGGCTGCAGGGTTTCTATAGGAGCCTGGCGATGAAGGAAATCACGTCGCGATTCCCCCCGTCCCCAGCCCCCGCTCTCGGCTGCCGGCCCGCCCGCGCCTCGCCTTCAAGGCGGGTAGGGGATTTTTCGGCCGGTATTGTGGCGGCGGCGGCCCGGCAAAGCATTTCCCTGAAGAGGGTGTGTCGTGGGGGTCACAAGTGCCGGTGCGCGCCGCTCCGGCATGGAGCGCCGGCGGCGCCCGGCGTGCTTGGGGTGCGGTTTTCCCGGCCCAAAAAGGAAAAACCCGGCGGAGCGGTGCCGCCGGGCGAGGAGGTTGATGAAGCTGCGCGCGAGGCGCTCAGATGTCCGGAGCGAACACCGGCACCGGGGCGGAGACGCCCATCTCGACACCGACAGTGTCGCGTACCGGGCGGGCGGCCTCTTCGACCACGGCGAAGGCCGCGCGGTCGGCGAGCAGGGAGTCCACCACCGCGAAGTTCAGCTTGTGGCCGCCGCGGAACGAGCGGTAGCGGGCGAGCAGCGGCAGTCCGGCCAGCGCCAGATCGCCCACCGCGTCGAGCGCCTTGTGGCGCACGAACTCGTCGGAGAAGCGCAGGCCCTCCGGATTGATCACGCCCGCATCGTCCAGGCAGACGGTGTTTTCGAGGGCCGCGCCGCGGGCATAGCCGGCCGCGCGCAGGCGCTCCACGTCCTTCAGGAAGCCGAAGGTGCGGGCGCCGGCGAGCTCGCGACGGAACACCGAGGGGTTCATGGTGGCGGCGAAGCGCTGGCGGCCGATCGCCTCGTGGGCGAAGTCGATCTCCACCTCGAGGCGGAAGCCGGCGTCGTAAGGCACGAGCTCGCCGAAGGAGGCGCCGTTTTCCACCCGGATCGGCTTGAGGACCTTGAGATACTTGCGGCGGCCGCGCACCTCGACGACGCCGGCGTCGTCGATGGCGTCCACGAAATCGGCGGCGCTGCCGTCCCGGATCGGAACCTCGGGGCCGTCGATCTCGACCGTCGCATTGTCGACGCCGAGGCCGGCGAAGGCGGACAGGAGGTGCTCGACGGTGGAGACCAGGGCGCCCGAGCGGTCGCCGAGCACGGTGGCAAGGTCGGTGGCCTGGACGGACTTGTGGGAGACGGTGGCCTTGCGGGGGGCCTGATCGGCGAAGGTGCGGACGAAGGCGAAACCGGTATTGGCGCTCGCGGGCTTCAAAGTGACGGTCGCCTCGACGCCGGCATGCACGCCGGCCCCCTTCAAAGCGATCTCACGAGCGAGCGTGGTCTGCATGTTCCGCACCGTTCTTTCGGGAACGGGCAACCCGAAGGCTGCCCACATCCCACCCCCAAAACATCACCTTGCGTTCCCACTTTCGCCGAGGTTTTCCGAATAAATCGGAAACATGCGGAACCGGTGAATCGCCGAGGCGTTGGGTGAACCGTAGTCGGATGGGGCTGCGGCGCCAAATCACGCTTGCTTACCGCCTGTTACCACGACGGTAATTGAAATTATCATTAAATTTCAATGAATTGGGGGCCCGCGTGCGGGCAGCCCCAGGGCCTTCTGTAACCTGCCGACGGACCGTCAATTGGCCTGGCGGCGCAGGAAGGCGGGAATCTCCAGCTGCTCGTCCTCGTCCGCGTGGGGCATGGCGCGCTGGGGCACCTCGGCCGCCGGGCGGGCGGGAGGCCGCTTGGCGAACTCGGACACCGGATCGCCGGGGCGCTGGGGCAGCGTCGGACGCTCACCCATGGGACGCTCACCCATGGGGCGCTCACCCATGGGGCGCTCGCCTTGGGGGCGCTCGCCTTGGGGACGCGGGCGGCGCTCGCCGGCGCGCGGGTCCGTCGCGCGATTTTCGCCCTTGCCCTCGGCGGGCGGCGCCATCGGCGGGCGCTGCGGGCGCTGCTCCATGGCGCGGCCTTCTGGACGTCCCTCCGCAGGGCGGCCGGGGGCGCGCATGCTGGGCTGCTCGCGGCGCGGCTGCGGCTCGGCCTCCGGCTCCTCGCGGCGGCCGACATTGGCGAGCCGCTGGAGCAGGCTCATGCGCTTCTTGTCGGTCTGCATCTCGGCCACGGGTGCCTCGCCGCGCTGGGCGCGGATCTGGTTCTGCGCCGGCAGCGGCAGCTCCTCCAGCCGCGGCATGCGCGGCGGGCGCGGGCGCTGGCCCTGCGGCGGGATATAGGGGGCGAAGTCGTCCTCCATGGGCGCCGGCGCCGCCGGGGCGGCCTCGGGCTCGACGAAGAAGGAGGGCTTGGGCGCCGCTTGGCGGATCGTCACGTCGTCGATCGCCACGGCACCGCGCTCCTGGCGCGGCGGCTCGGGCGCGAAGGCGTCGTCATGACCGACCAGCCCGGCGGTCTCCGCCTCGAGGCCGATCAGGTCCTCCGCGGAAATGGCCGCCACCGCATGGCGAATCTGCGCCTCGCGGGTCGCCTCCACGGCGGCGCGTCCGGCGTTCGACATCTTGCGGCCCTGCATGCCCTGCAGCTCGGGGAAGCGGTCCGCCGGGATCACCTGCTCGGGGATCACCGCCGGGTCGATGCCGGTGGCCACCACCGAGACGCGGATGATGCCTTCCAGATTCTCGTCGAAAGTGGCGCCGAGGATGATGTTGGCGTCCGGGTCCACCTCCTCGCGGATGCGGGTCGCCGCCTCGTCCACCTCGAACAGGGTGAGGTCCTTGCCGCCGGTGATGGAGATCAGCAGGCCGCCGGCGCCGCGCATGGAGGTCTCGTCCAAGAGCGGGTTGGCGATGGCGGCTTCCGCCGCCTGCAGGGCGCGCTTGTCGCCCGAGGCTTCGCCGGTGCCCATCATCGCCTTGCCCATGTCGCGCATCACGGCGCGCACGTCGGCGAAGTCGAGGTTGATGAGGCCTTCCTTCACCATCAGATCGGTGATGCAGGCGACGCCGGAATAGAGCACCTGGTCCGCCATCGCGAAGGCGTCGGCGAAGGTGGTCTTCTCGTTGGCGACCCGGAACAGGTTCTGGTTCGGGATGACGATGAGCGTGTCGACGCTCTTCTGCAGTTCGTTGATGCCGTGCTCGGCCACCCGCATGCGGCGGGCGCCTTCGAAGTGGAACGGCTTGGTCACCACGCCGACGCACAGGATGCCGAGCTCGCGCGCCGCGCGGGCCACCACCGGGGCGGCCCCGGTGCCGGTGCCGCCGCCCATGCCGGCGGTGATGAACACCATGTGGGAGCCGGAGAGGTGGTCGCGGATCTCGTCCAGCACCTCCTCGGCGGCGGCGCGGCCGACTTCCGGCTGGGAGCCGGCGCCGAGGCCCTCGGTCACCGCCACGCCCATCTGCACCACGCGCTGCGCCTTGGTCAGCGCCAGCGCCTGGGCGTCGGTGTTGGCCACCACGAACTCGACCCCGTTGAGGCCGGCCTCGATCATGTTGTTGACGGCGTTGCCGCCGGCACCGCCGACACCGAACACCGTGATCCGCGGACGAAGCTCACGAATGTCGGGCATCTGAAGATTGATCGTCATGCTGTTGCTCCGTCGAACCCGACCCTACGCGGCTCACGCTACGAATCGTGACTGGGTAAATTTCTACGCCAATGTTGGTTAACCATGTCTAAAAGCTGTCCTTCAGCCAGCGCCCCACGCGGCCGAAATAGCCCGCCGTCTCGCCCCCGGCGGCCTGCCGGCGGCGCGGCTCGAAATGCTCGAGGCCGGCCACCTGCGGATAGACGAGCAGCCCCGCCGTGACCGCGAAGGCGGCGCCGCGCGCGGCCTCCGGCAGGCGCGAGACGCCGAGCGGGCGGCCGATCCGCACCTGCGGCCCGACCACCCGGGCGACGAGGTCCGGCAGCCCCTGGAGCTGCGCCGCCCCGCCCGTGAGGACGATGCGCCGGCCGGCGTCGGAGGCGTGGCCGGTGGCCTTCAGCCGGTCGCGAATCAGCTCGACGATCTCCTCGGCGCGCGGGCGCACGATGGTGACGAGGCGCGACTTCGGCACCATGTGCGGCTGGTCGCGCGGCTCGCCCGAGAGCGGCGGCACGGTGAGCATGTCGTGGTCGTCGGAAGACACCGCCACCACTGCGCCGTGCAGCGCCTTCATGCGCTCGGCGTCGGCAAGGCGGGCGGGAAGTCCGCGGGCGACGTCGTTGGTGATGTGCTGGCCGCCGATGGCGATGCCGTCCACATGGATGCAGTGGCCGCCCTGGACGATCGCGAACGTGGTGGTGCCGGCGCCCATGTCGATCAGGGTGACGCCGAGCTCCATCTCGTCGTCGGTGAGCGAGGACAGCGCCGCCGCATAGGGGGCCGCGACCATGGCCTCGATGGAGAGGTGGCAGCGCTCGATGCACAGAACGAGGTTCTTCAGCGCCGTCAGATCGGCGGTGATGACGTGCATGTCGACGCCGAGCTCGCGCCCGAGCATGCCGCACGGCTCGCCGATGCCGCGCCGCCCGTCGAGCGAATAGCCGACGGGGAGCGCGTGCATCACCGCCCGGCCGTCGCCCACCCCGTAGGTGGAGGCGGCCTCCAGCACGCGGCGGATGTCGAATTCCTCCACCGCGGGCGCGGCGACGCGCACCGCCGCCTCGTAATGCTGGGAGGCGAGGCGGCCGCCGGAGACGCCCACCACGACGGAGGCGATCTGCACGCCGGCGGCGCGCTCGGCCATGTCCACCGCCTGACGGATGGCGAGCTCGGCCTTGGCCATGTCCACCACCGCGCCGCCCTTGATGCCGTGGGCGCGGGTGTGGCCGATGCCGAGCACGTCCACCGCATGGGTGCGGCGGGTGAGCACGTCGGAGGCGCCGCGCGGCTTCAGCCGGGCGATGGCGCACACCACCTTGCCGGTGCCGATATCGAGCACGCCGACGATGCCGCTCTTGCGCGGCGGCAGCGGCCGCATCTTCGGGGCGAAGCCCTGGGCGAGCCTGTGCCTGCTCATGTGGCGCCTCCCTTCCTCGCCTTCGCCTTGGCCTTGATCGCCTGCGCGCGCGCGTCCGCCGCCGCGTCGGACAGGCGCACCGCGACGCGGTCGGGAAGGCGCAGGTCGATGATGGTGATGTCGCGGGAGAGCAGCTTCTTCTCCCGGTCAAGATCGGCGAGCTGGGCGAGGGCGGCCTCGAGCCCGTCCTCGGGCAGGCGCACGTCGATGCCGTTGCGCATCTTCAGCGTCCAGCGCCGTTCGGCGACCAGGATCGCGGCGCGCACCTGGTCGGCGATCACCGGCATGCGGGCCAGAGCGTCGACGATCTCGCCCACCTGCTTGTCGGCGCCCTCGCCGACGACGATCGGCAGGTTGATGTAGCGCGGATCGTCCGAATAAGGAGCGATGATCCGGCCGTCGCGGCCGATCACGTTGAGCTCGCGGTTGATCTGCCAGAGCGCGAACGGCACCCGCTCGGTGATCGCGATGTCGATGCGGTCAGGATAGAACTTGCGCACGCTCGCCGACTGGATCCAGGGCATCGCCTCGAGCCGCACGCGGGTCTCGTCCGCATGGACGAACAGGATCGAGGTCGAGGGCTTGATGCCGGCGGCCTCCAGGATCGCCGCCGGGGTGACGTGGTTCTGCCCCGACAGGTTCACCTGCACCACCTTGAAACCGGCGATGTTGGCGGCGGCGTCGGCGATGTCGAGGCCGATCGCCTTGGCCTCCTCCCCATGGCCGCCGATGACGGTGCCGTAGAGCGCGAAGCCGCCGATCACCGCCACCGTCAAAAGGCTCGCCCCGCGCCGGCCGAGGCTCGATGCGGCGAGGCGCACCGAGAGCCGGCGCAGCAGGAGCTGGAGGCGGCTTGCGGGCCGGGGCTCGGGCGGCAGGCGCTTGTGCCGGTCCGGCGGCACGCTCGCCGGACGCGGCGCCGCGGGCCTGTTCGGCTTCAGCGTTGGAGCGACGCGTCCTCGACCATCCATTTCACAAGCTCACCGAACGAGATGCCCGCATGGGCAGCCATTTCGGGCACGAGCGAGGTCTCGGTCATTCCGGGCTGGGTGTTGACCTCCAGGCAGACGATGCCGGAGGCATCCCCCGAGCGGTCGTCATAGCGGAAGTCGGATCGCGACACCCCCCGGCAGCCGAGAGCTCGGTGCGCCGTCACGCTCAACATCCGCACGTGCTGGTAAACTTCAGGTAAAATCCGGGCCGGAAGGATGTGGCGCGAGCCGCCGGGCGCGTACTTGCTTTCGTAATCGTAAAACTTCTGCGTCGCCTCGATCTCGATCACGCCGAGGGCCGCCTCGCCCATCACCGCGCAGGTGAGCTCGAGCCCGGGCACGAATCGCTCCGCCAGCAGCAATTCGCCGAACGACCAGTCGGGGCGGGTGAGCTCCTGGGGCGGGTGGGCCTGATCCTCGCGCACGATGAACACGCCGACGCTCGATCCCTCGCAGATCGGCTTGAGCACGTATGGCGGCTCCATCACATGGCCGGCCGCCGCCTGGGCGCGCGAGACCGTGCGCCCCGCCGCCACCGGCACGCCGGCGGCCGCCAGGGTGATTCGCGCCTGCGCCTTGTCCATGGCGAGGGCGGAGGCGAGCACGCCGGAATGGGAATAGGGGATGCGCAGGATCTCCAGGATGCCCTGGATGGTGCCGTCCTCGCCGGGGCGCCCGTGCAGCACGTTGAGCGCCGCGTCGGGCTCGAGCCGCGCCAGCACCTCGGCGACGTCGCGGCCGACGTCGACCCGGGTGACGCGGTAGCCCTCGGCTTCGAGCGCCGCGGCGCAGGCGGCGCCGGACCTCAGGGACACCTCGCGCTCGGCGGACCAGCCACCCATCAGCACCGCCACGTGTTTCGCCATCTCGTCTGGTCCCTCATGCGCCGCGCGGACGCGCCGAGGCGCGCCGCAGCCGTCCGGCGGCACGCATTGCACCGCCGAACCCTCTCCAAATCCATAATGGGCGCCGCGCCCGGATGCCACCGCCCGCGCGCACCAGGCGCCTGCCATGGGTCCCGGCCGACGGCAGCGCCCGCGGAAGGAGAGCTTGGACCCAGCGCAAGAATGCGCCGAAGGCGGCTCCATTCCCATAGGCCGCTGCGGATATGGCCGCTGCGCGGAACCTTGCGCTGGACCCCGGATCGGCGCTCCGGCTTCGCTGTCGCTTGTCCGGGAACGGCTCCGGCTTCGCCCGCGCGCCGCCTATCCGTCCTTCGGCACGCCGACGCGCTTGATCTCCCAGTCGAGCGTCACGCCGCTGGTCTCGCGCACCCGGCGGCGCACCTCTTCGCCGAGGCCCTCGATCTCGGCCGCGGTGGCGCCGCCGAGATTGATCAGGAAGTTGGCGTGCAGCTCCGACACCTGGGCGTTGCCCATGACGAGCCCGCGGCAGCCGGCGGCGTCCACCAGCTTCCAGGCGCTGGTGCCCGGCGGGTTCTTGAAGGTGGAGCCGCCGGTGCGGCTCTTGATGGGCTGGGTGGCTTCGCGGCTCTCGGTGATCTTCGCCATCTCGGCGGCGATCACCTCCATGTCGCCGGGCCGGCCCTCGAACACAGCGCGGGTGAAGATCAGGTCGTCCGGCACCGCGCTGTGGCGGTAGGAATAGCCCATGTCGGCGTTGGAGAGCTTCACCTTCTCGCCTGCGCGGGTGACCGCCTCGACCGCCACCACCACGTCCTTGGTCTCGCCGCCATAGGCGCCGCCGTTCATGCGCAGCGCGCCGCCGATGCAGCCGGGGATGCCGCGCAGGAAGGAGAAGCCGGCGATGCCGGCGTCGCCGGCCGCGCGCGCCACCTTCACGTCCGGCACCGCGGCGCCGGCGGTGATGCGCATGCCCTCCACCTCGACCTCGGAAAAGCCGCGCCCGAGCCGGATCACCACCCCCGGCACGCCGCCGTCCCGGACGATGAGGTTGGAGCCGAGGCCGATCACGGTCACCGGCACCGCGGCCGGCAGCCGGGCGAGGAAATAAGCGAGGTCGTCCGCATCGGCCGGCAGGAACAGCGCCTCGGCCGGGCCGCCCACCCGGAACCAGGTGAGGTCGGCCAGCGATACCCCGGCCTGGAGCGTGCCGCGCAGCGCCGGCATGGCCGCCTTCAGCGCCTCCGCAAGAATGGCGCCGCCCGGCGCGGTCGCCGCCTGTCCCTCAGCCACCATGAACGTCCCATCGTGCGGGCCGGCGTCTCCCGCCGCGCGAGGCGGCCCGGCCGGCGGCCTGCCTCTCCCACATGCCGGCGGGAAGGGCAAGCGCGGCGCCTTGTCCCCCGGACCAGCGACGGCGCAGCCGGAGCGCAGATCCGGGGCCCAGCGCAGGGCTCCTGCGCAGCAGGCAAATGCCCAAGGCTCCGCCCGCGGCGGAAAAGAGCCGCCTTTGGCATCCCCTTGCGGGGGGGCCCGGCTCTCCTTCCGCGCGCGCTCCCGTCGGCCGGGGCGCGAGGTCGCGCCCAGCCCAGCCATCGCCGCCGCGAACCTCGCCGGGCCATGTGAAAACCCGCCGGCGCAGGACCGTGTTAATCTTGCCGCGACACCACGGCCTTGACCCGGAGGGCGCCATGACCGACCTGAGCGAAGACAGCGTCCCGGAGGGGGTGCCGCAGGACACCAAGCTGACCCGCACCAAGCTGCGCTGGGCCAAGGAGGGCAAGTTCCTCACCGGCCGGGTTACGCGGCCCGAGAGCGAGCGCCTGCCCCCCGGCCAGCATCTGGTGAAGGACTGGCCGGTGCTCGACCTCGGCATCCAGCCCATGATCACCCCCACGCGCTTCCGGCTCGACGTGTCGGGCGCGGTGGAGAACCCGGTGTCGCTCGACTGGGACGCCTTCCTGGCGCTGCCGCAGACGAGTTTCGTCAACGACATCCACTGCGTCACCACCTGGTCGCGCTACGACAATGCCTGGCAGGGAGTCTCCACCCACGACCTCATGGACCTCGTCATGCCCGCGCCCCATGCGGCAGCGGTGATGCTGCATTCGTTCGACGGCTATTCCACCAATCTGCTGCTGGAGGATTTCGCCTCGCCCGACGCCTTCCTGGCCCATTCCTGGCAGGGCGCGCCGCTCACCCGCGAGCATGGCGGGCCCATGCGGCTGGTGGTTCCGCACCTGTATTTCTGGAAGAGCGCCAAGTGGCTGAAGTCGATCGACTTCATCGCCGCCGACAAGGCCGGCTTCTGGGAGGAGCGCGGCTACCACATGCGCGGCGATCCCTGGGCCGAGCAGCGCTACTCCGACGACTGAGCGGCCCGCACCGGCGCGCCCGCCGCGGCGGCCGCCAGCAGCGCGCGCACATTGGCGTCGAGCACGCGGGCGCGCACCGCCGGGTCCACGATCCACCGGTCGAGCCAGCCGCGTGCTTCGGCATAGCTCGCGATCTCGGGATGCTGGGTGAAGGGCCAGTCGCTGCCCCACACCACCCGTCCCGGCGCGCGGGCGAGGAACAGGGCGGCCAGCGCCACAGGGTCCGCCGGGAAGCGGTAGGGCGCCGAGAGCTTCACGAACACCCGCTCGTCGGCAAGCGCGCCGAGCACCGCGTCGAGGTCGCCGCCGCCCGGCGCGGCCGCGCCGGGGCGGCCGAAATGGTCGATCAGCACGACGACGCCCGCCGCCCGCGCCGGGGGCAAGAGCTGCGCCCATTGCCCGCCCTCGGCATGGATCTCCAGATAGAGGCCGGCGCGCCGCAGCCGCGCGAGCAAGCCGGCATAAAGCGGCGCCGCAAGGTCCGGCGTCGATGCGCCGATGAGGTTGAGCCGCACCCCCACCGCCCCCTGCGCGGCCAAGGCGCCGAGCGCCGCCGCCTCGCTTCCGGGATCCACCACCACCACCGCCCTCAGGCGCGCCGGCGCCTGCGCCACGGCGTTGAGCAGGAAACCATTGTCGGTGCCGAGGAAGCTCGGCTGCACCAGGATCGCCCCGGCGAGGGCGTGCGCGTCGAGATGGCCGAGATAGTCGGCGAGCGGGGCGTCCGCCGCCGGGGCGTAGCGCGCCCCCGTCACGGCGCCGAGCCGGGCCGCGAACACGTGCGCATGGGTGTCCACGGCGCCGCCCGCGAACGCCGGGAGCCGCGCCGCCGATCCGCTGTCCTGAACGCCCATCGCACCCTCTGAGGAGATATTTGACCAAATTTCTAGTCTTATATATGAATATAAATCAAGACGCCCACAAGGCGCCGCCACGCCGCCACGCCGCCGATCCGCCGCTCCGGGAGGAGAACCCGCCATGCCCACTGGTCGCGCCGCAAGCGAGCCCGCCACCGCCCTCGGCGGCGACGCGCGCCTGCCGCTCTACGAGCGCCTGCGCGAGGCGCTGCTCGCCCGCATCAAGGCCGGCGAATGGGGCGCGGGCGCCGCCATCCCGGCCGAGGCGGCGATCGCCGCGCAGTACGATGTCGCCCTCGGCACCGCGCGCCGTGCGGTCTCCCAGCTGGTGGAGGAGGGGGTCCTCGACCGCCGGCAGGGCTCGGGCACCTTCGTGCGCGCCGGCGCCTTCGCCAATTCCATGTTCCGGTTCTTTCGCCTGGAGGATCTCGCGGGCGGCGTGCTGCGCCCCGGCGGCCGGCTGCTGGCGCGCGAGGTCGCGCCCGCGCCCGACGATGCGGCGGACGCGCTGCGCATCCCGCGCGGGGCGCCCGCGATCCGCCTGTCGCGCCTCCGGGTGGTGGGCGGCGAACCGATCCTCGCCGAGGACATCGTGCTGCCGCTGGAGCCGTTCCGCGCCTTCCTCGACGTGCCGGCTGAGGAGGTGGGGCCGCTGCTCTATCCGGTCTATGCGCAGCATTGCGGCATCCCCATCGCCCGCGCGGAGGAGGTGATCACCATCGAGCCGTGCCCGGCGCCGCAGGCGCGGCTGCTGCGCTGCCGCGCGGGCGCCGGCGTGGTGTGCATCGAACGCCTCGCCTTCGGCCTCGACGACACCCCGCGCGAATGGCGCCGCAGCTACGGCCCCACCGCGCGCTTCCGCTACCGGGTGGACATCCGCTGAACAAGAACAGGGAGGATCACATGAAGCTCGTTCGCACCCTTCTCGCCGCCGCGGCGCTGGCGCTGCCCGCGACGCTCGCCGTCGCCTATCCCGACCGGCCGATCACCTTGATCGTGCCCTCGCCGCCCGGCGGCGGCACCGACGTGTTCGCCCGCCAGCTCGCCGAGATCGCCGAGCCGGCGCTGAAGCAGAAGGTGGTGGTGGAGAACAAGCCGGGCGGCGGCGGCACGGTGGGCACCACCCTCGTCACCGCCGCCAAGCCCGACGGCTACACCTTCGGCTTCGTCTGGAACTCGCCGGTCACCACCAGCCCCCATTCGCTGCCGGTGGCCTACACGCCGGACAGCTATCAGGCGGTGCTTTCCATCGGCTATTCCTCCTACGTGCTGTGCGTGCAGCCGGACTTCCCGGCCGCCAACGCCAAGGAGCTGATCGCCGCCATCAAGGCCGCGCCGGGCAAGTACACCTACGGCAATGACGGCGTCGGCGGCACCATGCAGCTCGCCGCCGAGCGCATCTTCAAGGCGCTCGGCCTCAAGGTGCGCTCGGTGCCGTTCGGCGGCGCCGGCGAGACCGCCAAAAACTTCCTCGGCGGGCATGTGGACTTCTATGGCGGCTCGCTGCCGCCCATCCTCGCCCACGCCAAGGCCGGCAAGGCCAAGTGCCTGATCCTCACCTCGCCCGAGGGCAATCCCGCGCTGCCGGAGGCCTCCGGCCTCGACGCTTTGGGCATCGGCCAGGAAGCGACGGTGCTGTGGTGGGCCATGATCGCGCCCAAGAACGTGCCGGCGGACCGCCTCGCCGTCATCACCAAGGCCTTCACCGACGCCGCCAAGGAGCCGCGCTTCAAGGAGGTGATGGAAAAGCAGGGCGCCGTGTTCGCCCTGAAGGACGCCGCCGCCACCGATGCCGCCATCCGCGCCGAGCTTGCCGCCCTGGGCGAGGTGGCGAAGGCCATCGGCGTTTCCAAGGGCAATTGAGCCATGGCGGTCACCCAACGCTCCGGCGAGGCGGCGGTCAGCTTCGCCCTGGCGGCCATCGGCGCCGCCATGGCGGGGATGGCGGCGCGCATGCCGCTCGGCAGCCTCGCGCTGCCGGGGCCGGGCTTCTTCCCCGTCGCGATCGGCGTGCTGCTCGCTCTGTGCGGCCTCGCCTGCGCCGGGCGCGCGATCCTGGTGGACGGGCGGGAGATGGTGAGCCTCGGCGGCTGGCGGCCCTGGTCGACCCTCGCCGTGCTGACCGCCGCCGCCTTCGCCTTCGAGCCGGTGGGCGCGCTGCTCACTTTGGCGGTGGCGCTGGCGGCGCTGTTCCGCATCCTCGGCGCCTATGCGCCGTGGCGCTGCGCCGCTTATGGGATCGCCGCGGCGGCGGTCTCCTATGTGGTGTTCACCCGCCTGCTGGGCGTCGGCCTGCCCGACGGCCTGCTGGCGGGCCTCCTACCCGCGTGAGGGAGCCATGGAGAGCTTTTCCCATCTGCTTGACGGCTTCCGGGTCGCGCTGACGCCGCAGAACCTGCTGTGGTGCTTCGTCGGCTGCTTCTGGGGCACGGTGGTGGGCGTGCTGCCCGGCCTCGGCCCGCTCGCCGGCATGGCGCTCCTGCTGCCGCTCACCTACGCTTTGCCGCCGGAGACCGCCATCATCATGCTGGCGGGCATCTTCTGCGGCGCCATGTATGGCGGCTCCACCACCTCGATCCTGGTGCGCATTCCCGGCGAGGCGGCGAGCGTCATCACCTGCATCGACGGCCACGAGATGGCGCGCCAGGGCCGCGCCGGCCCGGCGCTGATGATCGCCGCCGTGGGCAGCTTCGTCGGCGGCACGCTCTCCATCTTCGGCTTGGTGCTGTTCGCCCCGCCGCTGGCGCGGGCCATGCTCGCCGTGGGCCCGGCGGCGGAATTCATCCTCATGGCGGCGGCGCTGCTGGTGATCGCCTTCATCGGCTCCGGCCCGGCGCTGAAGACGCTCGCCATGATCCTTCTCGGCCTCGCGCTCTCCATGGTGGGGCTCGACCAGCTCACCGCCTGGCCGCGCTTCACCTTCGGCGCGCTGGAGCTGACCGAGGGCCTGTCCTTCGTGCCCCTCGCCATCGGCCTGTTCGGCGTGTCGGAGATCCTCATCAGCCTCGAGGAGGGCCGCATCGCCGCCCCCAAGGCGCCGCGCCTTAAGGACCTGATCCCGCGCGCCGCCGACATGCGCGAGGCGGCGCCCGCCATGGGGCGCGGCTCGCTCATCGGCTTCCTGTTCGGCATCGTGCCGGGCATCTCGCACATCGTCTCCACCTTCGTCTCCTATGCGGTGGAAAAGAAGCTCTCGCGCCATCCGGAGACCTTCGGCCACGGCGCCATCGCCGGGGTCGCCGGGCCGGAGACCGCCAACAACGCCACCACCGGCTCGAGCATGATCCCGCTCTTGGTGCTGGGCATCCCCGCCATCCCGGCCACCGCGATCCTGCTCTCCGCCATGATGGTGCACGGCGTGCAGCCGGGGCCGCAGCTGGTGTCCGAGCATCCGGACGTGTTCTGGGGGCTGATCGCCTCGCTCTATGTGGGCAACATCGTCCTGCTGGTGCTGAACCTGCCGTTCGTGAGCCTGTTCACCAGCCTGCTGCGCATCCCGCCGGGCCTGCTCAACCCGCTGGTGCTGCTGGTGGCGATGATCGGCGTCTATGCGGTCAACGCCTCGGCGCTGGACCTCGTCTTGATGGCGGGGGCGGGGGCGGCGGGCTATGTGCTGCGCAAGTTCGCGTTCGACGTCGCCCCGCTGCTGCTGGCCCTGGTGCTGGGCGGGCGCATGGAGACCAGCTTCCGCCGCGCTTTGACCACATCGGATGGGGACTTCGCGGTGTTTGTCTCCGGTCCGGCGGCGAAGGGGCTCATCGGCGTGATCGCCCTCGTGCTCGTGCTCCAGCTCGCCGCCCGCCTCATCGGCTGGCGCAAGGCCATGGCCTGAGGCGCCAGCAGGGCGCCCCGCAGGGCGCCCTGCCTCACTCCTCGGCCTTGTGGGCGGCCGGGACCGGCATGGCGGGCGCGCCGTGTCCGGCCGGCGCGGCGGCGAGCGTCGGCGTGCCGTGCTGGATGAGCGGCCGGTTGCCCGAGAGCGCCCGCAGCATCACGTAGAACACCGGCGTCAGGAAGATGCCGAACACCGTCACCCCGATCATCCCCGAGAACACCGCGATGCCCATGGCCTGGCGCATCTCGGCGCCGGCGCCCACCGAGGCGACGAGCGGCACCACGCCCATGATGAAGGCGAGCGAGGTCATCAGGATCGGCCGCAACCGCAGCCGGCTCGCCTCGACCGCCGCCTGGATCGGCGTTCGCCCCGCGAACTCCAGCTCGCGCGCGAACTCGACGATCAGGATCGCGTTCTTGGCCGACAGCCCCACCAGCACGAACAGGCCGATCTGGGTGAAGACGTTGTTGTCGCCGCCCGAGAGCCAGACCCCGGTCAAGGCGGCGAACAGGCCGGTGGGCACGATCATGATGATCGCCAGCGGCAGCATGAGGCTCTCATACTGGGCGGCGAGCACCAGGAACACGAGGAAGATGGCGAGCGGGAACACGTAGATGGCCGAATTGCCGGCGAGGATCTCCTGGTAGGTGAGCTCGGTCCATTCGAAGTCGAAGCCCTTGGGCAGGGTCTCGCGGGCGATGCGCTCCACCGCCGCCTGGGCTTGGCCGGTGGAGAAGCCGGGCGCCGCGCCGCCATTCACGTCGGCGGTGAGGAAGCCGTTATAGCGCATGGCCCGCTCCGGTCCGGCCGCCGCGCGCACCTTGAGCAGCGCCGAGAGCGGGATCATCTCGCCGCTGGCCGATCGCACCTTCAGGTGCCCCACGTCCTCGGCGCGGGCGCGGAACGGCGCGTCGGCCTGGACCCGCACCGTGTAGGTGCGGCCGAACTTGTTGAAGTCGTTGACGTAGGTCGAGCCCAGATAGATCTGCATGGTCTCGAACACGTCGGTCACCGCGACGCCGAGCTGGCGCGCCTTGACGCGGTCGATGTCGGCATAGAGCTGGGGCACGTTCACCTGGTAGGAGGAGAACAGCCCGGCGATCTCGGGCGCCTGCATGGCCTTGGCGAGGAACGCCTTGGTGGCGTCGTCGAGCGCCTTGTAGCCGAAGCCGGCGCGGTCCTCGATCTGCAGCTTGAAGCCGCCGATGGTGCCGAGCCCCGACACCGGCGGCGGCGGGAACATGGCGATCATGGCATCGGGGATGGCCGCGAACTTGCCGTTGAGCTTCATGGCGATGGCATTGCCGTTCAGCGACGGGTCGCGGCGGTTCTCGAATTCGTCGAGGCCGACGAAGACGATGCCGGAGTTGGACGAGTTGGTGAAGCCGTTGATGGACAGGCCGGGGAAGGCGATGGCCGACTTCACCCCCGGCTCCTTCAGGGCGACGTCGCTCATCTTGCGGATCACCTCCTCGGTGCGGTCGAGGGTGGCGCCGTCGGGCAATTGGGCAAAGCCGACCAGATACTGCTTGTCCTGGCCCGGCACGAAGCCGGACGGCACCGCGCGGAACACCTGCACGGTGAGCGCCACCAGGACCAGATAGAGGCCCATCATGATCACCCGGCGCGTGACGATGCGCCCGACGATGCCGCCATAGGCGCGCGAGCCGAACGAGAAGACACGGTTGAAGCCGCGGAAGAACCAGCCGAACAAGGCGTCCATGACCCGGGTCAGGCGATCCTTCGGCGCGTCGTGGGCCTTCAGCAGCAGCGCCGCCAGCGCCGGCGAGAGGGTGAGCGAGTTGATGGCCGAGATCACCGTCGAGATGGCGATGGTGAGCGCGAACTGCCGGTAGAACTGCCCGGTCAGGCCGGTGATGAAGGCGAGCGGCACGAACACCGCCACCAGCACCAGAGCGATGGCGATGATGGGCCCCGAGACCTCCTGCATGGCCTTGTAGGTGGCCTGCCTGGGGGAGAGCCCCTCCTCGATGTTGCGCTCGACATTCTCCACCACGACGATGGCGTCATCCACCACGATGCCGATGGCGAGCACGAGGCCGAACAAAGTGAGGGCGTTCACCGAGAAGCCCATCACGTACATCACCGCGAAGGTGCCGACGATGGACACCGGCACGGCGAGCAGCGGGATGATGGAGGCGCGCCAGGTCTGGAGGAACACGATCACCACCAGCACCACCAGCAGCACCGCCTCCAGCAGCGTGTGCACCACCGCGTCGATGGAGGCGCGCACGAACTGGGTGGTGTCGTAGACGATGGAATAGTCCACGCCCTCGGGCATGTTCTGCTTGATCTCGGCCATCACCCGCTGCACCTCGTCGGCGATGCGGATGGCATTGGAGCCGGGCGCCTGGAACAGCGGCACGGCCACCGCCTGCTTGTTGTCGAGCAGCGAGCGCAGCGCGTAGTCGGCGGCGCCGAGCTCGATGCGGGCGATGTCGCGCAGCCGCACGATCTCGCCGCCGGCCCCGCTCTTGACGACGATCTCGCCGAATTCCTCGACGCTAGCGAGCCGGCCCTGGGCGTTGATGGAGAGCTGGAGGTCCACCCCCGGTGCGGCGGGCGAGGCCCCGACCACGCCGGCCGCCGCCTGCACGTTCTGGGCGCGGATCTCGTTCACCACGTCGGTGGCGGAGAGGCCGTGCTCGGCCACCTTCTGCGGGTCGAGCCATACGCGCATGGAATAGTCGCCGGCGCCGAAGATCTGCACCTGGCCGACGCCCTCGATGCGGGCGAGCCGGTCCTTCACGTTCAAGACCGCGTAGTTGCGCAGATAGGTGGTGTCGTAGCGGTTGTTGGGCGAGAGGAGGTGCACCACCATGGTGAGGTCGGGCGAGGACTTCACGGTGGTCACGCCGAGCCGGCGCACCTCCTCCGGCAGCCGCGGCTCGGCCTGGGAGATGCGGTTCTGCACCAGCTGCTGCGCCTTGTCCGGGTCGGTGCCGAGGCGGAACGTCACGGTGAGCGTCATGATGCCGTCAGTGGTGGCCTGGCTGGACATGTAGAGCATGTCCTCGACGCCGTTGATGGCCTCCTCCAGCGGCGTCGAGACGGTCTCGGCGATGACGATGGGGTTGGCGCCCGGATAGGTGGCGCGCACCACCACCTGGGGCGGCGAGACCTCGGGATATTCCGAGATCGGCATGGCCCGCATGGCGATCAGGCCGGCGAGGAAGATCAGGACCGAGAGCACGCCCGCGAAGATGGGCCGGTCGATGAAGAACTTGGACAGGTTCATGGCACCTTCCTCCGGCGGAGGCGGCTGGACGTTGGCTGGAACGCGGAACGCGAAGGCTCCGCCTATCGGGCGGGAGTCGCGAAACGAGGTGGGCGAGGGCCGGCCTCCGGCCGGGGGCGGTGGCCATCGGCCAGCCCTCACCCGACCCTCTCCCTGGGGGAGGAGAGGGATTGGAAACTCAGGTTCTTCCCGCCGTCGCCCTTCCTTCCGGCGTCTGCCCTCCGGCTTGACCGGAGGGCAGACGCCGCAGGCCGGTGCCCCGGCCTCGGGGATGGATGCTCCGGTCAAGCCGGAGCATGACGGCGGTCCTTGTCGACGCCGGGCGATCGGCCCGGTGGATGCCCCGGACGAGCCGGGGCATGACGGCGGTTACTTGACTGTCGCGGTCGCGGCCTGCGTCACCCGCATGGGCACCGGCTCCGGCGTCACCTGGACGCCGGGACGCACCCGGTGGAGGCCGTTCACCACCACCCGCTCGCCGGCGCTGAGGCCGGCGGTGACGACGCGCAGGCCGTCGGCCGCCGGGCCGAGCGTGACCTCGCGCCACACCGCCTTGTTGTCGGCGCCCACCACGAACACGAACTTCTTGTCCTGGTCGGTGCCGACCGCGCGCTCGCTCACCAGCAGCGCCGGCTCGCTCTTCACCTGGCCCATCTTGAGGCGCACGAACTGGCCGGGGATCAGGGTGCCGTCCGCGTTGGCGAACTGGGCGCGCACCCGCACCGTGCCGGTGCGCGCGTCCACCTGGTTGTCGATCAGCTGCATGCGGCCTTCGATCAGGCGGTCGGTGCCGGCGCTCATGAGCACCGGGATGCGCTCGATGCCGCCGTCCGCCCCGCCGAGCGCGGCAAGCGCCCGCAGCACCACGCCCTCGTCGGCCGAGAAGCTGGCATAGATGGGATCCACCGAGACCAGCGAGGTGAGCACCGGCGCGCCGGGGCCGGCGGCGACCAGATTGCCCACCGTGATCTCCAGGCGCCCGACCCGGCCGGCGACCGGCGCGCGCACCGCGGTGTAGGACAGATTGAGCTGGGCCGAGCGCAGCTTGGCCTCCGCGGCGCGCAAGGCGGCGCGGGCGGCGCGCTCGGCATTCACCCGCTCGTCGATGTCGCGCTGGGAGATGGTGCGGGAGTTCAGCAGGCGCTCGCCGCGCTCCAGCTCGTTCTTGGCGAGCTCGACCCGGGCCTCGGCGGCGGCCACCTGGGCGGCCGCCTCGTCCGCCTCGGCCTGGAGCGGCTCGGGATCGATGGTGACGAGCAGGTCGCCGGCCTTCACCAGCGCGCCCTCGCGGAAGTGCACCGCCTTCACCTGCCCGGCGACGCGCGAGCGCACCTCGACCCGCTCCACCGCCTCAAGGCGGCCGGAGAATTCGTCATAGAGACGGGTCTCGCGCGGCTCGATGGTTGCCACCGAGACCTGCGGCGGTGGCGGGGCGGCGGCCGACGCGGTGGCGGGGTCCGCCTTGGCGCCGCCTTCGGGAAGCAGGGCGAAGCTCGCGCCGCCGAGGGCGCCGGCGGCGATGCCGAGGAACAGGAGGCGCTTTAGAAACAGGGTGCGGGGCATGGGGGCTTCCTGGATGCGGTCGTTCAGAGGACGGACGGGGCGGCGGCGATCCGACGCCCGGTCGCGGATTTAAAGAAGGCGGCGAACAGTTCGACGAGGCGCGCCTCGCAGGCCGAGGGCGCGCCGGTCTCCCGGTCGAGGCCTTCGGGCCATTCGGTGGGGGCCTCGAGCACCTCAAGGGTGGTGGGCACGCCGGCCTTGGCGAGCGCGCGGGCATAAGCGACGCTCTCGTCGCGCAGCGGGTCGTCGGCGGCGCTGACGATCAGCGCCGGCGGGAGGCCGACGAGCCGGGAGGAGGCGAGCGGCGCGGCGTAGGGATGGGACGCCTTGTCGGCGGTGCCGAGGTATTTCTGCCAGCCGTCCGCCCATTTGCAGCCGGAGGCGCCGATCTCGGCGTCGCGCCAGGAGGCGGTGGCGAGGGTGGGGTCCAGCATGGGCGAGATGAGGATCTGCCCGGCGAGCGGCGGCTGCTGCTGGTCGCGCGCCATCATGGCGAGCCCGGCGGCGAGGTTGCCGCCCGCCTCCACCCCGGCGACGAACAGCTTGGAGGACTTGCGGGCGATCTCGCCGCGCCGGGCGTGGAGCGCCGCCAGCACGCCGGCCATGGCGGTGAGCGCGAACGGAAACGGATGCTCGCAGGCAAGCGGATATTCCGCCGAGACCACCACCGCGCCGGCCGCCGCCAGCAGGCGGGCGACCAGGTCGCCGCACTGGCAGGAACCCTCGGTGAAGGCGCCGCCGTGCAGGTTGAGCACCAGCGGGGCACCCGCCGCCGGACGGCCATAGACGCGCGCCGCCACCTCGCCCGAGGGGGTGGCGATGTGTCGCTCGGTCCAGGCCAGACCGGAGAGGGGGACGGGGTGGGTGGTCATGGATCTTGGGCCTCGCGCCCCGAGGAGCCGGGGGTTGTGCGATGCGGCAAAATTAGAGGAGGGAATCGGCTGGATAAACCGCCCATCTGCGATAGGATTATTCCCTGTTGTGAATAATCAGCGGAAATTCACAGGGGCGACGCGGAAGATGGACCAGCTGGCCGCGATGCGGGCCTTCATGCGCGTGGTGGAGACCGGCAGCTTCACCCGCGCCGCCGACGCCCTCGACATGCCCAAGGCAACGCTGACCAAGCACGTCCAGCAGTTGGAAGCCCACCTCTCCACCCGCCTGCTCAACCGCACCACCCGCCGCGTCACCGTGACCCCGGACGGCGCCGCCTATTACGAGCGCGCCCTCGCCCTCCTCAACGACCTGGCGGAACTGGACAGCTCCATGTCGGCCGCCCAGGCCAACCCGCGCGGGCGGCTGCGCATCGACCTGCCGCCCTCGCTGGCGGTCGAGGTGCTGATCCCGGCCCTGCCGGACTTCGCCGCCCGCTATCCCGACATCCAGGTGGACGTGGGCTGCACCGACCGGCCGGTGGACCTCCTGGGCGAGAATGTCGATTGCGTGATCCGCGTCGGCGAGATCCGCGACCCCTCGCTGATCGCCCGCCGCATCGGCCAGATGCCGTTCCTCACCTGCGCGGCGCCGTCCTACGTCGCCGCCCGCGGCATCCCGCGCCACCCGCGCGACCTCGACGTGGACCACCACATCGTGCGCTATTTCAGCGAGGCGACCGGGCGCTATTACGACCACGCGTTCCGCCGGAGCGGCGAGGTGGTCGAGGTGGCGGGCCGCTACCGGGTCGCCTGCAATGACGGCCTCGCCTATCTCGCCGCCGGCCTCGCCGGGCTCGGCATTCTCCAGGTCCCGGCCTTCATGGCGGCGCGGCACGTCGCCGAAGGCGCGCTGGTGCCGGTGCTCGCGGGCTGGGACAGCGAGCCTTTGCCCATCCATGTGGTCTATGCGCCGAACCGCCACCTCTCGAACCGGGTGCGGGTGTTCGTCGACTGGGCGGCGGACCGCTTCGCCCGCGCCCAGCTCGCCTAGGGCCGGATCGGCCCCGGCTGGCTCGCGCGCGGGCCGCGCTCCGCCCCACCGAGACGATGACGGATCTCCGGACCGGCCGACCCGTCCGGCCGGGTGCGCGCTGCGGCTATTCCGGCACCATGCCGTTCTGCGCCAGCACCGCGCCGGCGAGATAGAGCGAGCCGGCGATCAGCACCCGCGGCGGCGGCAGCTGGGGGTGAAAGGCGAGGCCGTCGAGCGCCGCGCCCACGTCGTCCGCCACCGAGGCGCAGATGCCGGCGGCCTGCGCGCTCGCGGCCACCTCCTGCGGCGAGAGACCCTGATGGTCGCCGGGCACCGGCACCGCCACCGCCGCCCGGGCGAGGCCGGCGAACGGGGCGAGGAAGCCGCTCACGTCCTTGGTCCCGAGCATGCCGACGATGAGCACCAGCGGGCGCGAATAGCGCTCTTCCAGCTCGCACACCGCATGGGCGAGCGCCTCGCCGCCGGCGGCATTGTGTCCGCCGTCGAGCCAGATCTCGGCGCCCGCCGGCGCGCGCGCCACCAGCGGTCCCGCGCCGAGGCGCTGCAGCCGCGCCGGCCAGTCGGCCCTGAGGATGCCCTCCTCGAAGGCCGCGCCGGGCAAAGCGAGCCCCGGCATGGTGCGCAGCGCCGCCACCGCGAGCCCGGCATTGGCGATCTGGTGCTGGCCGACCAGCCGCGGGCGCGGCAGATCGAGCAGGCCGGCATCGTCCGAATAGGCCAGCCGGCCGGCATCGTCGCCGATGGTCCAGTGCTGGCCGCCCATGAACAATGGCGCACGCGCGCGCGCCGCGGCGCGGGTGATCACCGCCTCGGCCTCGCCCGCCTGGGCGCCGGCGACCACGGGCACCGCGCGCTTGATGATGCCCGCCTTCTCGCCGGCGATGGCGGCGAGGGTCGCGCCGAGGAAGTCCACATGGTCGATGGAGACCGGGGTGATGACGCTGAGCGCCGGCTGCGCCACCACGTTGGTGGCGTCGAGCCGCCCGCCAAGGCCCACCTCCAGCAGCAGCACGTCCGCCGGGGTCTCGGAGAACAGGATCAGCGCCGCGGCGGTGGTGATCTCGAACAAAGTGATGGGGGCGCCGGCATTGGCGGTCTCGGCGCGCTCCAGCGCCTGGGCCAGCGGGGCGTCGTCCACCAGCCGTCCGGCGAGGCGGATGCGCTCGTTGAAGCGCACCAGATGCGGCGAGGTGTAGACGTGCACGCGCCGTCCCGCCGCCTCCAGGATGGCGCGCATGAAGGCGATGGTGGAGCCCTTGCCGTTGGTGCCGGCGACGTGGATCACCGGCGGCAGGCGCCGCTCCGGATGGCCGAGCGCCGCCATCAGCCGCTCCATGCGCGCGAGCGACAGGTCGATCTTCTTGGGATGCAGCGCGGACAGCCGGTCGAGGATCGAATCCGGCGCCCGCATGGGCTGGGCAAGGGCCATGTTCGTCTTCTTTCAGGGCCCCGCGGCGCGCGGGGCGCTCAGGCCGCAGGGGCGGGCGCGGCCTCCGGCGCGGTCGGGCGCGGCAGGCGCGCCCTGGGGGGCAAAGCGGGCGCGCGCATGAGCAGCCGGCAGAGGCGGCCGAGCGTCTCGCGCATCTGGTGGCGGTGCACCACCATGTCGATCATGCCGTGGTCGCGCAGATACTCCGCCCGCTGGAAGCCCTCGGGCAGCTTCTCGCGGATGGTCTGCTCGATCACGCGCGGGCCGGCGAAGCCGACCAGGGCGCCCGGCTCGGCGATCTGCACGTCGCCCAGCATGGCGTAGGAGGCGGTCACGCCGCCGGTGGTGGGATTGGTGAGCACGACGATGTAGGGCTTCTTCGCCTCGCGCAATTCCTGGATCGCCACCGTGGTGCGCGGCAGCTGCATGAGGGAGAGGATGCCCTCCTGCATGCGCGCCCCACCCGAGGCGGCGAACATGATGAAGGGGGTGCCCTTCTGCGCCGCGGTCTGGAGCCCGGTCACCACCGCCTCGCCGGCCGCCATGCCGAGCGAGCCACCCATGAAGCCGAAATCCTGCACCGCGATGGTCACGGGAAGCTCCTCGAGCAGGCCGGTCGCGACCTTCACCGCGTCCTGGTAGGAGGTCTTGGCGCGCGCATCCTTCAGGCGGTCCACATAGCGGCGCTCGTCGCGGAACTTCAGCGGGTCGATCGCCACCTCGGGAAGGCTCACCTCCTCGTAGGCGGCATCGTCGAACGTCGCCTTCAGGCGCGTCACCGCGTCCATGCGCATGTGATAGCCGGAGCCGGGAATGACGAACTGGTTCGTCTCCAGGTCCTTGTGGAACACCATCTGCCCGGTCTCCGGGCATTTCACCCAAAGGTTCTCCGGAACCTCGCGGCGCGCCAGGAAATCGCGGATCTTCGGGCGGACGACGTTGGAAATCCAGTTCACGGGCGGTGTCTCCGGCGGCAGAGCGGGCGGCGTGCTGCACCGCGGCGCGCCACGCTATTCCTCTAAAGGCAAGCCGAGCGCGGCGAAAGTGCGGCGTTGCACCGCCGCGGCCCGCTCAGGGCGTCGGTCGGAAACAGGCGAGCCGTCGAACGCGTCCCACCATGTGGACCGCGCAAGCCGAGCGCGGCGTCAGCGGGCAACGCCGCGCACCGCCCCGGCGAGCGCGGCGGCGAGCTGCTCGACCGCCGGCACGGTCTGCGCCGTCGCCTTGCCGTGGGCATCGAGGCTCGCGCGCACCGCCTCCACCAGGGCCGAGCCCACCACCACCGCGTCGGCGCCCTTGGCGATGGCGGCGGCCTGTTCGGGGGTCTTCACGCCGAAGCCCACCGCCACCGGCAGCGCGGTGTGGCCCTTGATGCGCGCCACCGCCGCGCCCACCGCGTCGGCGTCCGGGGTCGCCGAGCCGGTGATGCCGGTGATGGAGACGTAATAGACGAAGCCCGCCGTGTTCTTCAGCACCGCGGGCAGGCGCTTGTCGTCGGTGGTGGGGGTGGCGAGGCGGATGAAGTCGATGCCCGCGGCGAGCGCCGGCAGGCACAGCTCGTCATCCTCCTCCGGCGGCAGGTCGACGACGATGAGCCCGTCCACGCCGGCCGCCTTGGCGTCGGCAAGGAAGCGCGGGACGCCATAGACGTAGATCGGGTTGAAATAGCCCATCAGCACGATCGGCGTGGCCGCGTCCCCTTCCCGGAAGGCCTTCACCATGGCCAGCGTCTTGGCCAGGGTCTGGCCGCCGCGCAGCGCGCGCAGCCCGGCGGCCTGGATCGCCGGGCCGTCCGCCATGGGATCGGTGAAGGGCACGCCGAGCTCGATCACGTCCGCCCCCGCGCCGGGCAGCGCCTTGAGGATGGCGAGCGAGGTCTCCCCGTCCGGGTCGCCGGCGGTGATGAAGGTGACAAGGCCCGGGCGTCCCTCTTTGGCGAGGGCTTTGAAGCGGTCGTCGATGCGGTTCGCGCTGGCAGTCTGGCTGGTCATGGAAGTCGCCGGCTCTCATGGGCCCGCCGCTCGTGCGGGCGCGCGCCTTCGGGCGCGGGGAAAGGGAGGAGCGCGCTGCTGCGGCGGCGCGCGGTCAGGACGCGATCACGGGGTGGGGCTGGTGATGGCGCAGTCGGCCGAGGTGGCGCTCGCCCCCAGCAGGCGCACCTGATCCTGGCCGGTGGCGCCGGGCACGGTCGAAAACAGGATGGTGGAGGCGGTGCCCACCGCCTTGCCGCCGCTCTTGAAGGTGCAGGTGACGACGATCTGGTCGATCACCTGGGTGGTGGTGTTCTTCACCGAGACCGACACGAAGGCACCGCCGCCGTCGGAGCGCACCTTGTCGGCGGCGAGGATGAGGCCGCCCGGATCGGCGGCGGCGCTGCCGGCCAGAGCCGGGATCGCGAGCGTCAAGACGGCGGACGGAACGCGCAGCCTCTGCCTCATAGCTTTTCCCCCAGATGCTCGGCCACCGTGAAGATGTCCTTGTCCCCCCGGCCCGAGAGATTGAGCACCATCAGATGGTCCTTCGGCCGCTCGGTGGCGAGCTCCAGCACCTTGCCGAGGGCGTGGGCGCATTCGAGCGCCGGGATGATGCCCTCGAGCTTGGAGCAGACCTGGAACGCCGCCAGCGCCTCGGCGTCGGTGCAGGTGATGTATTTCACCCGGCCGATGTCGTTGAGCCAGGCGTGCTCGGGGCCGATGCCGGGATAATCGAGGCCGGCCGAGATCGAGTGCGCCTCGGCGATCTGCCCGTCGCCGTCCATCAGCAGATAGGTGCGGTTGCCGTGGAGCACGCCCGGCCTGCCGCCGGTGATGGAGGCCGCGTGCTGGCCCGAACTGAGGCCGTGGCCCGCCGCCTCGACGCCGAAGATCTCGATCGACGGCTCGTCCAGGAACGGGTGGAACAGGCCGAGCGCGTTGGAGCCGCCGCCCACCGCCGCGATCAGGCTGTCCGGCAGGCGGCCCTCCATCTCCAGGATCTGGGTGCGGGTCTCGCGGCCGATGATGGACTGGAAGTCGCGCACCATGCCGGGATAGGGGTGCGGCCCCGCCACCGTGCCGATGCAGTAGAAGGTGTCGTGCACGTTGGTGACCCAGTCGCGCAGCGCCTCGTTCATGGCGTCCTTGAGGGTCCGGGAGCCGGACTGCACCGGCACCACCTCGGCGCCCAGCATCTTCATGCGGAACACGTTGGGCATCTGCCGCTCGACGTCCACCGCGCCCATATAGACCACGCACTTCAGGCCGAAGCGGGCGCAGAGCGTGGCGGTGGCCACGCCGTGCTGGCCGGCGCCGGTCTCGGCGATGATGCGGTGCTTGCCCATGCGGCGCGCCAGCATGATCTGGCCGAGCACGTTGTTCACCTTGTGGGAGCCGGTGTGGTTCAGCTCCTCGCGCTTGAAATAGATCTTGGCGCCGCCGTCCTTGCCGGCCTTGACCGCGATCTCGCGCAGATATTCGGTGAGGCGCTCGGCGTAATAGAGCGGCGAGGGGCGGCCCACATAATGGGTGAGGTAGCCGTCCATCTCGGCCTGATAAGCGGGGTCGGCCCTGGCCGCCTCATAGGCCTGTTCCAGCTCCAGGATCAGCGGCATCAGCGTCTCGGCGACGAAGCGTCCGCCGTGGATGCCGAAATGGCCGCGCTCGTCGGGGCCGGTGCGGTAGGAGTTGGGGGCGGTCACGAGGCCTCGGCTTTCTCAGGAGAATGCGGTTGACGGAGGGGCGGCCTTCATCGCGGCCGCGCTGCGCGCCGCCGCGATGAAGGCGCGGATCTTGTCCGGCGACTTGACGCCCGGCGCATCCTCGACGCCCGAGGAGACGTCCACGCCGTCGACCCGCGCCACCGCGAGGGCCTGCGCCACATTGTCCGCGTCGAGCCCTCCGGAAAGCATGACCGGGCAGGAGGCGTCAAGGCCGGCGAGCAGCGTCCAGTCGAACGGCCGCCCGTTGCCGCCGGGCAAAAGGTCGTCGGGCGCGGGCTTGGCGTCGAACAGCAGGCGGTCGGCCACGGCGGCGAAGGCCGGCACCGCGGCGAGGTCGGAGCGGCGCGCCACCGGCAGCGCCTTCATCACCGGCCGGCCGAAGGCGGCGCGGATGGCGGCGACGCGCTGCGGGCTCTCGCGGCCGTGGAGCTGGAGGATGTCGGGGTCGAGCGCGGCGATCACGGCGGCGAGCGCCGCATCGTCCGCATCCACCGTGAGCGCCACCGTGAGCGCGCGATGGCGCACCTGCGCGGCGAGCGCCGGCAGATCGGCGAGCGCCAGGTGGCGCGGGCTCTTCGGGAAATGCACGAAGCCCACGAGATCGGCGCCCGCCTCCAGCGCCGCCTCGAGCGTCGAGGCAGTCTTGAGGCCGCAGATCTTGATCTCGATGCCCATGGTCGTCCAAGCGTTGTGGCGCGCCGAGCCGGCCGCGCGCCGGCGCCCCCTCAGGTGGCGAGGCGGGTGAATTGTCCCCCCTTGCGGAAGCGCCAGAGATAGGTGGGCAGGATGGTGGCGAGGGCCGACGGCGCGATGCCGAGGCCCTCCAGAGTGAGGCCGGCCTCGGCCGCGGCCGCGCTCACCACGTTGTCGGTGCGCAGCATCGCCACCTGGTCGCGGGTGAGCGGGGCGCCGGGCGCCCAGTCGGTGAGGTAGGCCATGAGGTGGGCGAGGCCGAAGGGCAGGTCGATCAGCAGCCGCTTGGCGGCGATCTCGTGCAGCATCAGCTCCATGAGCTCGCGGAAGGTGCGCACCTCGGGCCCGCCCAGCTCGTAGGTGGCGCCGGCCTTGGCCTTGCCGTCCACGGCGGCGAGCACCGCCTGGGCGATGTCGCCCACGAACACCGGCTGGAACCGGGTCGTGCCGCCGCCGATCAGCGGCAGCACCGGCGAGTACTGGGCCATGGCGGCGAAGCGGTTGAAGAATTCGTCCTCCTGGCCGAACACCACGGAGGGCCGCAGGATCACCGCGCCGGGCACCAGCTCGCGCGCCGCAACCTCGCCTTCGGCCTTGCTGCGGCCGTAGCCGGAGCGGGAATTGGGATCGGCGCCGATGGCGGACAGGTGCACCAGCGGCGCGCCCACGGCCTTCGCCGCGGCGGCGATGGTGCGGGCGCCGAACACGTGGACCGCGTCGAAGCTCTGGCGGCCGCTCTCGGCCAGCACGCCGACGAGGTTGACGATGGCCTCCGAGCCCTCCGCCGCGCGCGCCACGCTGTCGGGGAAGCGCACATTGGCCTGGCTGACCTGGATCTGGCCGACGAAGCCGAGCGGCTGGAGGAAGCCGGCGAGGTCGGGACGGCGCACCGCCACGCGCACCCGGAAGCCGCGCTTGACCAACGCGCGCACCACATGGCGCCCGAGGAAGCCCGAGCCGCCGAACACCGTCACGAGGCTGTCGCTCACCGGACGATCGGTCACCGCCACGTCGCTCATGCCATCACCCTTGCTCGCGCGGGCGGCCGCCCGCGCCTTGCTTTCAGGCCCTGCACATACGCGAAGGCGCCCGCGGCCGTAAAGCGTCCTCGTGGTCGCGCGGCGGCGACCCGAAGCGCACTCTATATACATGCAGCGGACACCGATATTAAGGAGTGGCCGGCGCGGGAAGCGGCGCCGATGCGCATGCGCCCATTGACGGCGCGTCCCTTCCCCCCTATAAGCCCGGCACTTCGCAGGTGGCCAACGCTGCCCGCGTGTTCACCCATTCCAGCGCAGGGCAATTGAGCCGCAGGGCTCGCCCGGCCGTTTGCGCGAAACGACAAGGATGGCCGATGGCCAATACGCCTTCCGCCAAGAAAGCGGCCCGCAAGATCGAGCGCCGCACCGAAGTGAACCGCTCGCGCCGCTCCCGCGTGCGCACCTTCCTGCGCAAGCTGGAGGATGCCATCGCCGCCGGCGACGCCACGCAGGCCCAGGCCGCGTTCCAGGCCGCCGAGCCGGAGCTGATGCGCGCCGTGACCAAGGGCGTGCTCCACAAGAACACCGCCTCGCGCAAGGTCTCGCGCCTTGCGGCCCGGGTGCGCAAGCTTTCCGCCTGAGCGGGAAGTAAAAAGATAAGACAATATTTCTGTCTTTTGGATCAAGGCCCGAGCGATCGGGCCTTTTTCTTTGCGCCAGCCAAGGGCTTGCCAAGCTTGAGGCGAAGCGAGTCGATCCGGGCGCCTAGGCCGGGGGCGCGGCGGCGTCAACCCCGTTGTGCGTTCGGTCAATCTTCGGCATTGCGCGACCCGTCGCAGACCGATCAGGAAAAGAATTGGCCTTTGAATGACTTATGGGCCAAGCGCGGGGAACGCCTCCGACCGCCTTTCCAGGGCAGTATGATGCTGCCGCCGGGACCAATTGGACGCCATCGCGTGACCTGCGCGCATCCACTTCGAATCTCATTGCTGCGACAGAGGTTTGCCGGCTGACGGAAAGCTGTGCGGCGCGGGCGGCCCTGCGGCGCTTGTGCCCGTTATCCCAAGCCGCCGGGAAAGGCGTTGCACCCCCCGGAGGGCCTGTGTATGTTCGACCTCACTCCCGGAGCGACACCGGGTCTTCACCGACAGGCCGAAGGTTCTCACGCTCTTCGTGGAAGAGGAGGGGTGTATCATGTTCTATTACATCGATAACACCTCGACGTGCGGCGTACCCTTCCATGCGCGTATCCTTCCTTTGGTCAAATTTCTGCTCAGAATGGACTGATAAAGTTCTTCCTGAGCAGGTGAAAAACACAAAATATTCTTTAAATTCAAATAGTCCGCATGACCGTCAGGTCTGCGGCGAATGGGGCGGCTATGACTTCAGGCACCGAAACGGCACAAGGCGCGGCACCCTTTGCTCCCCTCGAGCCCTTTGCGTGCCAGGTCCCTCCCGCCCTGCGATCCCGTCCCTCGGCCGCGCTCAATGCCGGCCCTCCGTCGGGCTCGCCGGTGGGCGCATGACGCCGCGCTGACACCGTCGGCGCCGCCCGGCGCCAGCTTCCACAACCACCTTCGCGCGACGACCGCGCAGCCCGGGAACGGGCGCGATGGGTCGTCGCGGGACAACCAGGGAGCCGCGCTGCCGCGGCCGGGACCCCTATGTTCAAATCGCTGAATTCCGACGGATCCGAGCCCAGCAAACGACCCTTCCGACCGGGCCTCGCCGACGCGGTCGGCATGGATGCGGGCGCGAGCCAGTGGGAGCGGGTGCGCCAGCGCGTCCGCGAGGAGTATGGCGAGGAGAAGTTCACCAGCTGGTTCGTGCGCATGGAGTTGGAGACGCTCGCGAGCGAACAGGTGCAGCTGTCCGTGCCCACGCGCTTCCTGAAGTCGTGGATCCAGGAGAACTACCTGCCGCGCATCACCGAGCTGTGGGCGGAGGAGAGCGGCATCACGCGCCGCGTCGACCTCGCCGTGCGCAGTGCCGTCAACCGCACCATTCCGCTCAAGGCCAGCGAACCGCGCGAGGCGGTGAGCGAGCGCACGGCCGAGCCGCGCGCCGCGGCCCCGGCGCAGGTCGTGACTTCGGCCTCCGGCGCCGCGAACCTCGCCGCGCGCGACGTGGCCACGGGCTCGCCGCTCGATCCGCGCCTGACCTTCGAGACCTTCGTGGTGGGCAAGTCCAATTCGCTCGCCCACGCGGCCGCGCGCCAGGTGGCGGACGCCGCCAGCGGCGTGAGCCCGGTGTTCAACCCGCTCTATCTCCATGCCGCGGTCGGCCTCGGCAAGACCCACCTGCTGCAGGCGGTGGCCTGGGCCGGCGCGCTCAACGGCCGCCGCACCACCTATCTCACCGCCGAGCGCTTCATGTACGGCTTCGTGGCGGCGCTGAAGGCGCACTCGGCGATCGCCTTCAAGGACACGCTGCGCACCATCGACACGCTGGTCATCGACGACCTGCAGTTTCTGAAGGGCAACAACCTCCAGCAGGAGTTCTGCCACACCCTCAACGCGCTGCTGGACGGCGGGCGGCAGGTGATGGTGGCGGCCGACTGCCCCCCCGGGGAATTGGAGCATCTCGACGAGCGCGTGCGCTCGCGCCTCGCCGGCGGGCTCGTGGTGGAGCTCGCCCCGCTGGAGGAGGAGCTGCGCCACCAGATCCTGAAGGCGCGCTACCTGACGCTCGCCGAGCAGCACCGCGGCTTCTCGGTGCCGGCGCCGGTGCTCGAATTCCTCGCCCGCTCGGTGGGCCAGAGCGGGCGCGACCTCGACGGCGCGCTCAACAAGCTGCTCGCCTTCAACCAGCTCACCGGCGAGCCGGTGACCCTGGAGATGGCCGAGAACGCGGTGAAGGATCTGGTGCGCCCGTCCGATCCCAAGCGCGTGCGCATCGACGACATCCTGCGCGTGGTGGCCAAGCACTACAACGTCTCGCGCGCCGACCTGCTGTCCCAGAGGCGCACCGCCAATGTGGTGAAGCCGCGCCAGATCGCCATGTACCTCGCCAAGGTGCTCACTTTGCGCTCGCTGCCGGAGATCGGCCGGCGCTTCGGCGGCCGCGACCACACCACGGTGCTCCACGCGGTGCGCAAGATTGATGGCCTGGTTGCGACCGACCGCGCGCTGGCGGACGAGATCGAGACGCTCAAGCGCCTGGTCCTGGAGGCCTGAGGCGCGGGGGCGCGCGGTCCGTTCTGGACACCGCCCGGCAGCTCCCATGATGCGGCAATGGCCGCCTCGCGTGGCCGATCGAGACGGGCCGGTCAGTCCCGCAGGCAAGCCCCCGAGGTGGTCCGGCACGGGTGGACGCCGCTCCGGCGGATTGCGGGGACGGCCAGCCGCCGCGCTGTCCCGCCCTTGTGGACGGCGGCGTCCACAGCCCTGTGGAGGACGCGCGCGTGTCCCCGCACGCCTTGATCCGCTTCGATCGCGCGGTCCCGGCCCCTGTGGAGGACCACGCCCCCGCGCCCGCCCCATCCTGTGGATGACGCCCCTCGGGGCCCCGCGTGCTTGTGGATGGTTTCGGCGCGGCGGCCCGAACCCTTGTGGATGAAGGCGCCAGAGGCTGTTTTGGCGCACATTTTTTGCTCCTGCCCTTGCTTTGAGCCGGCGCGGGCGGCAATGTCGGCGGCCCGGCGCCCACCCCAGGGTGCCCGTCCGCGGCGAGGTCCATCGCCGCGAGCGCCAAATTTCCAGAGCGAAGAGTGAACGGGCCAGGGCCATGAAGGTGACCGTCGAGCGCGCCGAGCTTCTCAAGTCGCTCAGCCATGTCCACCGCGTCGTCGAGCGGCGCAACACCATTCCGATCCTCGCCAACGTCCTCATCCGTGCCGGCAAGTCGGGCCTCGAGCTGAAGGCCACCGACCTCGACCTCGAAGTGGTGGAGACGATGCCGGCCGAGATCGGCCAGGAGGGCGCCACCACGGTTCCCGCCCACGTGCTTTATGACATCGTGCGCAAGCTGCCCGAGGGCGCGCAGGTGCAGCTCGATGCCGGCGGCGAGCGCGGCACCCTGACGGTGCGCGCCTCGCGCGCCCGCTTCCAGCTCCAGACCCTGCCGGAGACCGATTTCCCGGACCTTGCCGCGGGCGATTTCTCCCACAGCTTCAAGCTGAAGGCCGCCGACTTCCGGCGCCTGGTGGACAAGACCCAGTTCGCGATCTCCACCGAGGAGACGCGCTATTATCTCAACGGCATCTATCTGCACGTGGCCGAGCCCACCAAGGGCAAGCCGATGCTGCGCGCGGTCGCCACCGACGGCCACCGCCTCGCCCAGGCGGAGCTGCCGGCGCCCGATGGCGCGGCCGGCATCCCCGGCGTGATCGTGCCGCGCAAGACCGTGGCCGAGGTGCAGAAGCTGCTGGAGGACAAGGACGCGGAGGTGTCGGTCTCGCTCTCCGCCAGCAAGATCCGCGTCGCGGTCGGCCAGGTGGTGCTCACCTCCAAGCTCATCGACGGCACGTTCCCGGACTATGGCCGGGTGATCCCCCAGGGCAACGACAAGACCCTGTTTGTGGACAAGGGCGACTTCGCCGCCGCGGTGGACCGCGTCTCCACCGTGTCCTCGGAGCGCGGGCGCGCGGTGAAGCTCTCGCTGGCCGACGGCAAGCTCACCTTGTCGGTGACCAATCCCGATTCCGGCAGCGCCACCGAGGAGCTGGAGGTGGACTATGCATCCGAGCCGCTCGATATCGGCTTCAATTCGCGCTATCTGCTGGACATCACCTCGCAGCTGGAAGGCGACACGGCGGAGCTGAAGCTCGCCGATCCCGGCTCGCCCACCTTGGTGCGCGATTCCACCAAGACCGACGCGCTCTACGTGCTCATGCCCATGCGGGTGTGAGACACGCGGGTGCGCGGCCTGCCGGTGCGAGACCTGCCGGCGTTAAGGCGGCGTCGGCGCCCGCCGGTTGCGCCACTGGGGCGCGGCGTCCTAATTCTGGCAACCAATGCCCCCCGCCGCGCGAATCCTGAAGCTCCAGCTCACCCGCTTCCGCTCCTACGCGACGGCGCAGGTGAGCGTGGGCGCGGGCCCCGTGGTGCTCACCGGCCCGAACGGCGCCGGCAAGACCAACCTGCTGGAGGCGATCTCCTTCCTCTCGCCCGGCCGGGGCCTGCGGCGCGCGCAGCTCGCCGACGTCGCCCATGCCGAGGCGGGGGAAGGGGAGGGGCACGCCGCGGCCGGCGGCTGGGCGGTCTCGGCCTTGGTGGAGGGCGCGCTCGGCCCGGCGCGGCTCGGCACCGGCATCGACGGCGGGCCGGACGGCGCCCAGCGGCGCTTCCGCATCGAGGGGGAGACCGCGTCCGCCGCCCAGTTCCTCGACCATCTGAAGGTGGTGTGGCTGACGCCGGAGATGGACGGGCTGTTTCTCGGCCCGCCCTCCGACCGCCGGCGCTATCTGGACCGGCTGGTGCTCGCCGTGGACAGCGCCCATGGCAGCCGGGTCAACGCGCTCGAGCGGGCGCTGCGGGCGCGCAACCGCCTGCTGGAGGACAACGGCGCGCCGCGTTTCCTCGACGCGGTGGAGCACGAGACGGCGGAGCTCGCTGTTGCGGTCGCCGCCGCGCGCCTCGAGACCGTGGAGCGGCTCGCCGCCGAGATCGCCGCCCACGCCGCGGAGGCCTCGCCCTTTCCCTTTGCCGAGATCGCCCTCGACGGGGCGGTGGAGCGGCTCGTCGCCGCGCACCGCGCGGCGGAGGCGGAGGACCGCTACCGCGCCTTGCTGGCCGACAACCGCCCGCGCGACCGGGCCGCCGGACGCACGCTGGAGGGCCCGCACCTCACCGACCTCCTGGTGAGCCACGGCGCGAAGCGCCTGCCGGCCGCGCGCTGCTCCACCGGCGAGCAGAAGTCGCTGATGATCGGCCTCACGCTTTCCCACGCCCGCCTCGTCGCCGCCATGGGCGGCCTCGCGCCGGTGCTGCTGCTGGACGACGTGGCGGCCTATCTCGACGCCGCGCGGCGCGCCGGCCTGTTCGAGGCGCTCAGCTGGCTCGGCGCCCAGGTCTGGATGACCGGCGCCGACCCCTCCGCCTTCGACGCGCTGGAAGAGGCCGAGCGGTTCGCCGTCAGCCCGGGGCGGATCGCGCCGGTCCTGTAAGGCGCGCCCGCGGTTGGCGCGCGCCGGCGCGGCGCAAGCCCCTCAATCACAATCCCGCGATGTTGTTTCGTGAAATGCTGTGGCGCCGGCGCCACCCGCGCGCGGTCCGCGGGTGCTACCACCGTTCGCAGATGCGAAGCGGCACCGTTCGCCGCGCCGGGCGTTAACCTTAACGCCACCCGAACACGCTTCAATGAGCGACGACACGGGCGGTTCGCCGCCCGCGCGCGCCGTGCCGCGCGATGGCAAACCCGGAGTAGCGTTGGGCAGACCATGGCCAGTGATGATCCCGTGACTTCCCCCGTCCTTTCCCGCCGGCTGTTCCTGCTCGGCGCCCCCCTTGCCCTCGCCGCCTGCCAGACCACGCAGCCGGCGGCGCGGGTTCCGGTCTACCCGGCGCACCTGGTGCGCATGTACGGGCCGATCGACGGCGAGCCGCATCCGGTGGACGCGGTGGACCTCGAAGAGGTGGACCCCGAATTCCTGCGCCAGGAGGTGGATTACGACGGCTCCTACGCGCCCGGCACCATCGTCATCGACATCGACCGGCGCTACCTCTATCTGGTCCAGAAGAACAACCGCGCCATCCGCTACGGCGTGGGCGTCGGCAAGCAGGGCTATTCCTTCAAGGGCTGGGCCACCATCCGCCGCAAGGAGAAGTGGCCGGGCTGGACGCCGACCGCGAACATGATCCGCCTGCAGCCGGCCCGCTACGGGCCCTACGCCAACGGCCTGCCCGGCGGCGAGGACAACCCGCTCGGCCCGCGCGCGCTTTATCTCTACGAGGGCGACCGGGACACGCTGTTCCGCATCCACGGCACCATCGAGCCCTGGAGCATCGGCAAGCAGGTCTCCTCGGGCTGCATCCGCCTGCTCAACCAGGACATCATCGACCTCTACGAGCGCGTGCCGCTCGGCACCCGGGTGATCGTGCTCGGCTGACGCCGCGGCGCGGCCCGGCCGCAGCCGGCCTCGGTCCGGCTTGGCGGGCGCGGGGAGCCGAGCGCCGCGGGCGCGCGCCCGGGGCTGCGCGCTGGACAAGCAATCCGGCAAATGATCAGCTTCCGCTTCCGGACGGCGCCGGCACAGGCGCCGCGGGAAGGCAGAGATGGTCCAGGCCTCCGTCGTCATCTTCGCGGCCCTCGGCTATATCGGGCTGCTGTTCGCCATCGCGAGCTTCGGAGACCGCATCCGGCCCGCATCGGCGCGGCGCGCCCCGCGCCCGCTGATCTATTCGCTGTCGCTGGCGGTCTACTGCACCTCCTGGACCTTCTTCGGCTCGGTGGGGTTCGCCACCACCCACGGCTTCGACTTCCTCACCATCTATCTCGGCCCGGTCATCGTCATGACCGTGGGCGCGCCGGTGTTCCTGCGCATCGTGCGGCTCGCCAAGGCCCACAACATCACCTCGGTGGCCGACTTCATCGCCGCGCGCTACGGCAAGAACCAGGGCATCGCGGCGCTGGTGGCGCTGGTCGCCATCGTCGGCGCCATCCCCTACATCTCGCTGCAGCTGAAGGCGGTGTCCGCCTCGCTCCTGGCGGTGCTCGGCCATTTCGCGGGCGATGCCTCGCACTTCTCGGTGGTGGGCGACCTCGCGCTGTTCGTGGCCTGCGCCATGGCGGCGTTCGCGGTGCTGTTCGGCACCCGCCACGCCGACGCCACCGAGCACCAGGACGGGCTGATGCTCGCCATCGCCACCGAATCGCTGGTCAAGCTCGCCGCCTTCCTGGCGGTCGGCATCCTCGTCACCTTCATCCTGTTCGACGGCCCGGTGGACCTGTGGGACGCGGCGCGCAACGCCCAGGTGGTCGCCCCCTTCACCCAGGGCCTGGCGCTCGAGAACTGGGCCACCATGACGATCCTCTCGGCGGGGGCGTTCGTGCTTTTGCCGCGCCAGTTCCACGTGGCGGTGGTGGAGAACAAGGGCGAGGAGGAGATCCGGCGCGCGCGCTGGCTGTTTCCGCTCTACCTCGTGCTGATCAACCTGTTCGTGGTGCCGCTGGCGCTCGGCGGCATGACGCTGTTTCCCTCCTCGATCGTCGACAGCGACGTCTACGTGCTCGCCGTGCCGCTCTCGGCCGGCATGGAGGGGCTCGCTCTGTTCGCCTTCGTCGGCGGGCTGTCGGCCGCCACCGCCATGGTGATCGTCGAGAGCGTGGCGCTCTCGATCATGATCTCCAACGATCTGGTGATGCCGCTGCTGCTGCGGCGCCGCGCCGAGCGCGCCGAGGAGGCCGGCCAGCCGCAGGACATGATGGGCATCGTGCTGCTGGTGCGGCGCACCTCCATCTTCCTCACCCTGCTGCTGGCTTATCTTTATTACCGCACCACGGGCGAGGTGCAGCTGGCGCAGATCGGCCTGCTCTCCTTCGCCGCCATCGCCCAGGTGGGGCCGGCCTTCGCCGCCGGCCTGGTGTGGCAGCGCGCCACCGCCAAAGGCGCCATGGCGGCCATCGTCGCCGGCATCGTCATCTGGGCCTACACGCTGCTGTTGCCGAGCCTCGCGGACGCCGGCCTGATCTCCCGGGCCTTCGTGGAGGCGGGGCCGTTCGGCATCGGCCTGCTGCGCCCCACGGCGCTGCTCGGCATCCATGCCGGCGCGCTCGCGCACGGGGTGACCTGGAGCCTCGGCGTGAATGCTCTGGTGCTGATCGTCGTCTCCTTCCTCACCCGGCCGAGCCAGATCGAGCGGGTGCAGGCCGGCCTGTTCATGATCCAGAACGCCGACAAGGCGCCGCTGCGCCCGGCGTTCCGGCGCTGGCGCTCGTCCGTGACGGTGGGCGAGGTGATCGCCACCGTCGAGCGCTATCTGGGCGAGGCGCGGGCGCGCGCGGCGTTCGAGAGCTTCGCCCGCATGCAGGGCGTGCCGCTCGATCTCGACCGCGAGGCGGACGCCGGCACGGTGCGCTATGCCGAGCACCTGCTCGCCTCCGCGGTCGGCGCCGCCTCCTCGCGCCTCGTGCTGTCGCTGCTGCTGCGCAAGCGCGCGGTCTCCACCAAGGCGGCCCTGAAGCTGCTCGACGACGCCTCCGCCGCGATCCAGTACAACCGCGAGCTGCTCCAGAACGCCATCGACCATGTGGGCCAGGGCATCGCCGTGTTCGACAGGGAGCTGCGCCTCGTGTGCTGGAACCGGCGCTTCGGCGACATGCTGGATCTGCCGGGGGACTGCTACGCGGTGGGCGTGCCGCTCCACGACATCCTCGCCAGCGCCCCGGCCGAGCGCGAGGGGGCGGCGCTGCGGCCGGAGGAGCGCGTGGCGCGCTACGCCCATGCCAGCACCTCCTTCTTCGAGCGCCTGCACCAGCGCGGCACCGTGATCGAGGCCCGCTCCGACCCCATGCCCGACGGCGGCATCGCCGTGACCTACACCGACATCACCGCCTCGGTGGAGGCGGCGCTTGCCTTGGAGCGCGCCAACGAGACCCTGGAGCGGCGCGTGCGCGAGCGCACCAAGGAGCTCGAGCGCCTCAACCACGCGCTGGAGAAGGCCAAGGCCGAGGCCGACGAGGCCAACATCTCCAAGACGCGCTTCCTCGCCGCCGCGAGCCACGACATCCTGCAGCCTCTCAATGCCGCGCGGCTCTATGTGACGAGCCTGGTGGAGCGCTCCAAGGGCGCGGAGGACCAGCGCCTCGCCGGCAATGTGGACGCCTCGCTCGAGGCGGTGGAGGAGATTCTCGGCGCGCTGCTCGACATCTCGCGGCTCGATTCCGGGGCCATGCGGCCGGAGATCGCGCCATTCCGCATCGCCGACGTGCTGAAGCAGCTGGAGATGGAGTTCGTTCCGCTGGCGCAGGAGAAGGGCATCGCCCTCGCCTTCGTGCCCTGCTCGCTCGCCGTGCGCTCGGACCGCCGGCTGCTGCGGCGGCTGCTGCAGAACTTCATCTCCAACGCCATCAAGTACACGCCCAAGGGGCGGGTGCTGGTGGGCTGCCGGCGCCGCAAGGGCCGGCTGCGCATCGAGGTGTTCGACACCGGCGTCGGCATCCCCAAATCCAAGCACAAGCTGGTGTTCCAGGAGTTCCAGCGGCTCGACCGGGGCGCGCGGGAGGCGCGCGGGCTGGGGCTTGGTCTGTCGATCGTCGAGCGCATCGCCCGCGTGCTCGACCATCCGGTGGCGATGCGCTCGGCCCCGGGAAAGGGCTCGGTGTTCAGCGTGGAGCTGCCGATCGCGGTCCAGGTGCCCGAGGAGGCGCCGGCCCCCGCCGAGCCGGCGCGCGGCGGGGTGCGCCTCGACGGCCTGACCATCCTCGCCATCGACAACGAGCCGGCCATCCTCGAGGGCATGGAGATGCTGCTCAGCGGCTGGGGCTGCGAGGTGATCAAGGCGGCCGACGCGGTGGAGGCGCTGGAGCGGGTGCGCGACCTGCGCAAAAGCCCCGATTTCGCGCTGGTGGACTATCACCTCGATGACGGCAACGGCATCGACGCGGTGATGGCGTTGCGCTGGAAGCTCGGCAAGCTGCCGGCGGTGCTGATCACCGCCGACCGCTCCCGCAAGGTGCGGGAGGCGGCGAAGGCGGCGGAGATCACGGTGCTGAACAAGCCGCTGAAGCCCGCCGCCCTGCGCGCGGTGCTGGCCCAGGGCCGCCTCGCCCGCACCGCCGCGGAATAGACGCCCGCCCCATGCCCATTGCCGCCGGCGCCGCGCGCCGGCGCGGCCGGACGATTCCCTTGCCGCGCCCGGTGGCTGGGCCATCGGGTCCGGCCGGGTGGCGGCGGGCGGGGGCTAACACCTTTTTAACCAAGGTTTTCCGCGGCGGGGGATGCCGCAATTGGTCTCCACATGATCCCATGGTGGTCAAATTCACGCCCCGTTCGCCGGGCTTCCTAGACCCGTGCCGCAGATGCACGCTTACGGAGTAGGATTTGTTGCGGGTCTGTAAAATTCTGTAGCGGTTTCTGCTCGAAATGAGCTGTGAATATTGGTGGAGCGTAGTTATGACGATCACCATCAACCTGCCGATCTTTCCCCTGCGTCGGGAGATCGCCGCCCTCCGGCGGCGCCTGGCACGCAGCCGGACCGACGCGCCGCCGGCCGGCGGGCGCGATGGCGCGCGCCGCGAGACACGCTATTCCCTCGAAGCCTTCGAGTTCGACATCGCCGGCATGGTGCATCTCCCGCAGGGCCCGCGCTCGGCCCGCTGAGCGCGCCGCCCTGCGCGGGCGCGCCGCATGCGGCGTGCCGCCGCCCGCCGGGCGGCTTTGTGGCGCCGCGCGCCGTCATCCGATAAGGTCCGCCGCCAGCACGAACAGAGATCGCGGCGCGAGACCATGACGGACCCCACCGACACCTTCCGCGACGAGCCGTCCGACGGCGGGGCGGCCGAAACCCATTTCGGCTACCGCACCGTGCCGCTCGACGCCAAGCAGTCGCTGGTGGACGAGGTGTTCCACAAGGTGGCGCGCCGCTACGACATCATGAACGACCTCATGTCCGGCGGCCTCCACCGGGTGTGGAAGGACGCTCTGGTGTCCAAGGTGCGCCCGCCCAGAAGCGAGCGGGCGTTCCGCCTGCTGGACCTCGCCGGCGGCACCGGGGACGTCGCCTTCCGCGTGGTGGAGGCCGGCGGGCCGGGCACCAGCGCGGTGGTCGCGGACATCAACGCCGAGATGCTCGCGGTGGGCCGCGAACGCGCCGAAAAGCGCGGGCTCGGCGGACGGGTGGAGTTCGCCGAGGCCAACGCCGAGGCGCTGCCCTTCCCCGACCGCAGCTTCGACGCGGTGACCATCGCCTTCGGCATCCGCAACGTGCCGCGCATCCCCGCCGCGCTCGCCGAGATGCGGCGCGTGCTGAAGCCGGGCGGGTGCGCCTTCGTGCTGGAATTCTCCAAGGTGGACGTGCCCGGCCTCGACGCGGTCTACGACGCCTATTCGTTTCGCGTCATCCCGGCGCTGGGGCGCATGGTGGCGGGGGATGGCGAGCCCTACCGGTATCTGGTGGAATCCATCCGCCGCTTCCCGACCGCCGAGGCGTTCGCGCAATTGATGCGCGATGCCGGCTTCGCCCGCGTCGACGTCATGCGCATGACCGGCGGCGTGGTGGCGCTCCACTGGGGCTTCCGCATCTGATGGGCGCCGCAAGCCGCCGCGAAGGGTCCGCCCCGTGATCTTCGTCCTCGCCGACGCCGCGCGCCTTGCCCGCGCGGGCTATGTGCTCGCACGCGAGGGCGTGCTCTCGCTCATGCCGGTCGCGCCGGCGCCGCCGCTGGCGCGCCCGTTCCTGCGCCTCGCCCGCCTGATCGCCCGGCGCGATGCCGGCACCCGCGCCGCCCGCTTCTCCGCCGCGCTCTCGCGGCTCGGGCCGTCTTACGTGAAGCTCGGCCAGTTCCTCGCCACCCGGCCCGACGTGGTGGGCGCCTCGGTCGCCCGCGACCTGGAGGTGCTCCAGGACCGCATGCCCGATTTCGGACAGGACGTCGCCGAGGCGACGGTGGCCGCGGCCTTCGAGCGGCCGCTTGGCGAGATGTTCGAGGTGTTCGGCCCGGCGGTGGCCGCCGCCTCCATCGCCGAGGTGCACAAGGCGGTGGCGCTCGAGGAGGACGGCACGCGCCGCGACGTGGCGGTGAAGATCCTGCGCCCGGGCATCGAGCGGCGCTTCGGCGCCGACATGGCGAGCTTCCGCCGCCTCGCCCATTTCGCCGAGGAGCATTTCCCGGAGGCCCGGCGCCTGCGGCTCGAGGCGGTGGTGGAGACCCTCGCCCGCTCGGTCACAATGGAGATGGACCTGCGGCTCGAGGCGGCGGCCTATGCGGAACTCGCGGAGAATACGCGCGAAGACACGGAACTTCACGTGCCGCAGGTGGACTGGAACCGCTCCGGGCGCGAGGTGCTCACCACCGAGTGGATCGACGGCATCAAGCTCTCCGACCGGGCGGCGCTGGTCGCGGCGGGGCACGATCTCAAGGCCATCGCCCGCATCGTCATGCAGTCCTTCCTGCGCCAGGCGATGCGCGACGGCTTCTTCCACGCCGACATGCATCCGGGCAATTTGTTCGTTGATTCCCAAGGGCGTCTGGTGGTCGTGGACTGCGGCATCATGGGCCGCCTCGGGCTCAAGGAGCGGCGCTTTCTGGCCGAGATCCTCTACGGCTTCATCACCCGCAACTGGCGCCGCACCGCCGAGGTCCATTTCGAGGCCGGCTACGTGCCGGCGCACCATTCGGTGGACGACTTCGCGCTCGCCATCCGTGCCATCGGCGAGCCCATCCACTCGCGCCGGGCGGACCAGATCTCGATGGCGCGCCTGCTCGCGCTTCTGCTTGAAGTCACTGCGCTTTTCGACATGCGCACGCGCCCCGAGCTGATCCTTCTCCAAAAGACCATGGTGGTGGTGGAGGGCGTCGCCCGCTCGCTCGACCCCAAGCTCGACATGTGGAGCACCGCCGCCCCCGTGGTGGAGGACTGGATCGCCCGCAATCTCGGCCCGGTCGGGCGGCTGCAGCAGGCGGGGGCGGGGATCGGCGAGGTCGGCCGCTTCGCCGCCGACGTGCCGGCGCTGCTCTCGCGCACCGCCCGCGTCATGGAGCAGCTGGACGAGGCCACCCGCGACGGGCTGCAATTGTCGCCGCAGACCCTCGACGGCATCGGCCGCGCCGAGGCCAAGCGCGCCTTCTGGGGCAACCTCGCGCTCTGGGCCATCGCCGCCGGGCTGCTGCTGAACTGGCTCAGGTGAGGCTCGCCCGCTCGCGCATGCCGGGCTAGATTGCGCGCAAGGCAAAGGGGGGAGGGAGCGGCCTCGCCCCCGTCGACCCCTGGCAGGACACGCTCTGATGCTCGCCGAAAAACGCATCCTCCTCGTCATCGGCGGCGGCATCGCCGCCTATAAGTGCCTGGAGCTGATCCGCCGGCTGAAGGAGCGCGGCGCCTCGGTGCGCGCGATCCTCACCAAGGCGGCGCAGGAGTTCGTGACGCCGCTCTCGGTGGGCGCCATCACCGGCGAGCGGGTGTTCACCGATCTGTTCGACCTCACCTCGGAGCACGACATCGGCCACATCCGCCTGTCACGCGAAGCGGATGTGGTGGTGGTGGCGCCCGCCACGGCCGATTTGATCGCCAAGATGGCGAACGGCTTTGCCGACGACCTCGCTTCGACCGCCCTGATCGCCACCGACAAGCCGGTGCTGATCGCCCCCGCCATGAACCCGCGCATGTGGGGCCACCCGGCGACGCGGCGCAATTTCGCGCGGCTGAAGGAAGACGGCGTGCTCTCCATCGGCCCGAACGCCGGCGCCATGGCCGAGCGCGACGAGTTCGGCGCCGGCCGCATGGCCGAGCCGATGGAGATCCTCGGCGCCATCGAGGAGACGCTGAGCCCGCAGCAGCAGATCCTGAAGGGCCGGCGGGTGCTCGTCACCTCCGGGCCGACCCATGAGCCGATCGACCCGGTGCGCTTCATCGCCAACCGCTCCTCGGGCAAGCAGGGCCACGCCATCGCCGCCGCCGCCCGCGCGGCCGGGGCGGAGGTGGTGCTGGTCTCGGGGCCGGCGGAGGTCGCCGATCCCCAGGGGGTGCGCACGGTGCATGTGGAGAGCGCCCGGCAGATGATGGCGGCGGTGGAGGAGAACCTGCCGGTGGACTGCGCGGTGTTCGCCGCGGCAGTGGCCGACTGGCGGGTGGCGGACGCCTCCGACCAGAAGATCAAGAAGACGGTGGGCGGCGCGCCGACGCTGCATCTGGTGGAGAACCCCGACATCCTCGCCGCCATCGCCGGGCACCACACGCTGCGCCCGCGTCTGGTGGTGGGCTTTGCCGCCGAGACCGAGCAGGTGGTCGCCCACGCCAAGGCCAAGCGCGAGAAGAAGGGCTGCGACTGGATCGTCGCCAACGACGTCTCGCCCGCCACCGGCATCATGGGCGGCGACCTCAACACCGTGCATCTGGTCAGCGCCGAGGGGGTGGAGGACTGGCCGTCCGCCTCCAAGGCCGAGGTGGCCCGGCGCCTCGTGGCGCGCATCGCCGCGGCGCTCGGCGAGGCGGGCCGATGAGCGGCCGGGGGAGCGTGCCCGTCCTGCGCCTCCTGCGCCTGCCGCACGGGGCGGACCTGCCCTTGCCCCATTATGCCAGCGCCGATGCCGCCGGGCTCGACCTCGTCGCCGCCGTTCCGGCGGAGGCGCCGATGGTGCTCGCGCCCGGCGCCTTCGCGGCGGTGCCCACGGGCCTCGCCATGGCGCTGCCCTCCGGCTTCGAGGGCCAGGTGCGGCCGCGCTCCGGGCTGGCGCTGAAGTTCGGCGTCACGGTGCTCAACGCCCCCGGCACGGTGGATGCGGACTATCGCGGCGAGGTGATGGCGATCCTCATCAATCACGGCCCCGCGCCGTTCGTCATCACGCGCGGCATGCGCATCGCCCAGTTGGTGGTGGCGCCGGTCTCGCAAATAATGCTGGAGGAAACCGGGGATTTGGGGCAAACTGCACGCGGCGTCGGTGGTTTTGGTTCGACAGGACTCGGCGGCGCCTGAATTCGAAACAAGCCACAGTCCCATGCCGCGTTTATCCGACAAGAGCCTTCTCGCCATCGCCGCCGTGGTGGACGTCGCCGTCCATGCGCGCGGAACGCCTGTGGCGGCCAAGGCGCTGGCCGCCCGCCACGGCCTGCCGCCCCGCCGGCTGGAGCCGGTGCTCCAGGCTTTGGTCCATGCCGGCGTCCTGAAGGGCGTGCGCGGACCGCGCGGCGGCTACGAGCTCGCCCGCGAGCGCCGGCGCGTCTCGGTGGCCGAGATCGTGCGGGTGGTGGAGGGCGCCGAGGAGGAGCGCGAGATCGTGCTGCCGCCCCTCGTCACCGAGGTGGTGCAGCCGGCGGTCGCCGCCGCCGAGGAGACCTTCGACACCGCGCTCGACGGGGTGACGCTCGAGGACCTCTGCCGCGCCGCCGACCGCAACGGCCACGGATCCGAGAACGAGCGCATAGACTTCGCCATCTGAGGACGGGCGCGAACGGGCGTCCGAACCAACAAGAAGCAGGAGATCGCCATGGCTGATGCCGCCGTGAAAGTCGTCCCCCATGCGGGGCCGCGCCCCGGGCGGGGCCGGGTCTATGAATCCATCACCGAGACCATCGGCAACACCCCCCTGGTGCGCCTGAAGCGCCTGCCGCAGCTGCGCGGCGCCAAGGCGGACATCCTCGCCAAGCTCGAGTTCTTCAACCCCATCGCCTCGGTCAAGGACCGCATCGGCGTCGCCATGATCGACGCCATGGAGGCAGCCGGCGCGATCGATCAGGACACGGTGCTGGTGGAGCCCACCTCGGGCAATACCGGCATCGCGCTCGCCTTCGTCGCCGCCGCGCGCGGCTATCGGCTGATCCTGGTGATGCCGGAGAGCATGTCGGTGGAGCGGCGCAAGATGCTGGCGCTGCTCGGCGCCGAGCTGGTGCTGACGCCGGCGAGCCTCGGCATGAAGGGCGCGGTCTCGCGCGCCGAGCAGATGCTGCGCGAGCTGCCCAAGGCGGCGATGCCGCAGCAGTTCAAGAACAAGGCCAATCCGGAGGTTCACCGCCGCACCACGGCGGAGGAGATCTGGAACGACACCGACGGCAAGGTGGACGCGGTGGTGGCCGGCGTCGGCACCGGCGGCACCATCACCGGCATCGGCCAGGTGCTGAAGGCCCGCAAGCCGTCGCTGCGCATGATCGCGGTGGAGCCGGAGGACAGCCCGGTGCTCTCCGGCGGCCAGCCCGGCCCGCACAAGATCCAGGGCATCGGCGCCGGCTTCGTGCCCGAGGTGCTGGACCGCGCGGTGATCGACGAGGTGGTCACGGTCGGCAACCAGACCGCGTTCGACACTGCCCGCGCGCTCGCCCGCTACGAGGGCATTCCCGGCGGCATCTCCTCCGGCGCGGCCATCGCCGCGGCGCTGGAGGTGGCGGTGCGCGACGACATGGCGGGCAAGACCATCGTCGCCATCGTGCCGTCCTTCGCCGAACGCTATCTCTCGACGGCCCTGTTCGAAGGGCTCTGAGGCGCGGCCGGGGCCGCAGCGGGCCGGCCCCGGGGCCTCGGGGACCAGCCGAAATGCGCGGGCGCCGGCCAGCCACGAACTGCGCCGGTGCCGGCCGCGCCGGGGGCCGCCGGCTGCCGGGCCGGTCGACGGCGCCGCGGCGGGCCACACCAAAGCGTGACATGCGTGCGGGTGACCTTGGGACGGCTGGCGGGGTTTACTTCCCGTGCGCGAAAGGACCCCAGCCGCCGCCATGCCGATCACCCGCCGCCGCCTTCTCGAGCTCGCCCCGCTCGCGGCGCTCGCCGCCCAGCCAAAGCGCGCCGCCGCCGGGCCGCCATCCGTGCTCGCCCGGGTGATCCCCTCCAGCGGGGAGGCGATCCCCGCGGTCGGCCTCGGCACCTGGATCACCTTCAATGTCGGCGATGACCCGGCCCTGCGCGCGGAGTGCGCGGCGGTGATGGCGGCGTTCTTCGCCGCGGGCGGCAGCGTGATCGATTCCTCGCCCATGTACGGCTCGTCCCGGGCGGTGGTCGGCCATGGCCTTGCCCAAGTGAAGCCGCAGCGTCTGTTCTCGGCCGAGAAGGTCTGGACCGCGCAGGGTGCGGCCGGTGCGGCGCAGATCGAGCGCTCGCGCGAATTCTGGGGCGTGCCGCGCTTCGACCTGCTCCAGGTGCACAATCTGCTGGACTGGAAGGCCCACCTGCCGCGGCTTACGGCCATGAAGGCGGCGGGGCAGGTGCGCTATGTGGGGATCACCACCTCCGAGGGCCGGCGCCAGGCGGAGTTCGAGCGCGTCATGCGCGATGAGCGGCTGGACTTCGTGCAGCTCACCTACAACATCCTCGACCGGGAGGCGGAAGCCCGGCTCCTGCCGCTCGCCGCCGACCGGGGGATCGCGGTGCTCGTCAACCGGCCGTTCCGGCAAGGCGCGCTCACGAGACGCCTCGCCCAGGCGCCCCTGCCGGGCTGGGCCGGGGAGATCGGCGCGACAAGCTGGGCGCAGGCGATCCTGAAGTTCATCCTCTCCCACCCGGCGGTGACCGCCGCCATCCCGGCAACCACGCGCGCGGATCATGTGCGGGAGAATCTGGCCGCCGCCGCGCCGCCGCTTCCGGACCGGGCGCTGCGCGAGCGCATGGCCGCGGACGTGCGGGCTGTGTGATGCCGGAGTGGTGGACCTACTCCCCCGAGGACTTCCTGATGTTCTCGCCGCGGGTCTATTGGCGCATGTTCGAGCTCGGCAATGGCGCGCTCTGGCCGCTGCCGCTCGCGGGGCAGGTGCTCGCGGTCGCCGCCGGTCTGGCGTGCCTGCGCACGGGCGCCCGGATCGCGACGGCCATCCTCGCCGTGCTGTGGGCGTTCGTGGGATGGGCGTTCCTGTGGAATCGCTACGGCGTCGTCAATTGGGCGATGTCTTATGTGGCGCCGTTGTTCGCGCTCCAGGCGATGCTGCTGGCGCTCGCGGCGGCGGACGGCGCGGCCGCCGGGCGTCCGCCGGCACGGCGGATGATCGCGGGCGCGGCCCTGCTCGCCGTCGCCTTCGCCTATCCGCTGCTCGCGCCGCTGTCGGGGCGCCCGCTCGCTTCGGCGGAGGTGTTCGGCCTGGCGCCGGACCCGACCGCCATCGGCACGCTGGGGGTGCTCGTCATGGCCGGCGCCGGGATCGCGCTGTGGCCGATCCCGGTGCTGTGGTGCCTGTTTTCCGCCGCGACCCTGTGGACGCTCGGCACGGCGCAGGCCTTCGTCCCCTTCGCCGCGGCGGCGCTGGCGCCCGCCGCTGCGCTGCTGTGGCCCCGGCCGCCGCCCCGGGCCTGAGCCCCGAGCCGCTGCCGCGAGGCCCGCGTTTCCGCCTCGGGGCCCGCAAGCCCTACCGCGCGAGGTCGGAGAGCAGGCTCGCCGCCAAGGTGAGCTTGGAGAGGCTGAGGCCGGTGGCGGCGATGTCCTTCACCGTCGCCCGCATGCGCTCCACCTCGGTGCGGCGGGCCGCCACATAGGCCTCCACCGCGGCTTCGCCGACCGCGCCGGTGGCGAGCATCTCCACGGTCGCCCGGCGCAGGAAGGTCTCGATCTCGCCCAAGGCGCGGTCGAGGGCGAGGCGGTCGTAATAATCGGTGGTGGAGATGATGCGCGCCTGGGTGACGAGGTCGTCCACGGCGAAATAGCGCCCCGCCGCGAAGAAGGTCGACGCGGCGTCGGCGATCGACCGGCCGGTGGTCTCCGCCACCAGCGCGATGTCGGTGGCGGCGGCCAGCGCCGGCAGGACCGAGAGACGCTGCGCCAGCTCGGCCGGCACGCGCTTGGCCTCGAGCTCGCCCGAGCGGACCGCGCTGCGCTCGCGCCAGGCCTCCGGCAGGCTGTCCTGGATCGTGTCGGTCACCGTGGCGATGCCGCTCGCGAAGCGCGCCACCACCGCCTCGGCGCCGTCGGCGAAGGAGGTGTTGCGCAGGAACCAGACGATGCGGCCCACGAGCAGGTCCTGCACCGCGGCATAGAGCGCGAGCTGGCCCTCGCCGTCCATTCTGTTGTCGAGCGCGTCGATGGCGGCGACGAGGTCCGGCAGGCGGTAGACGTCGCGCACGGTCACATAGGCCCGCGCCACCGCGCCGGCGTCGGCGCCGGTCTGGTCGGCGATGCGCGCGAACACGGTGGGGCCGCCCTCGTTGATCAGCCCGTTGGCGAGGCGCGTGGCGATGATGTCCCGCCGCAGTCGGTGGGAGGCGACGGCCTCGGGGAACCGCGCCTCGACCGCGTCCGGAAAATAGGCGGAGAGCTCGCGGGCGAAATAGGGATCGTCCAGCGCCGGACAGGCGAGCAGGTCCTCGTGCAGCGTGAGCTTGGCATAGGCCAGCAGCACCGCGAGTTCCGGCCGGGTCAGGCTCTCGCCGCGCGAGCGGCGGTCCGACATCTCCATGTCGGACGGCAGGAACTCCACCGCCCGGTCGAGGTCGCCGCGCAGCTCCAGCATCTGCATCAGGCGCTGGTCGAAGGCGAGCTCGCCGACGCCGCGGCGCTCGGCGAGGGAGAGCGCCAGCGTCTGCTGGTAGTTGTTGACCAGGACCAGGCGGGCGACGTCGTCGGTCATCTCCTTCAGCAGCGCGGCGCGGTCGGGCCGGGTGAGGACGCCTTGCTCCAGCGGCAGAGCGAGCGCGATCTTGATGTTCACCTCCACGTCCGAGGTGTTCACGCCCGCCGAATTGTCGATCGCGTCGGTGTTGAGCTTGACGCCGCGCCGCGCCGCCTCGATGCGCGCGCGCTGGGTCATGCCGAGATTGGCGCCCTCGCCGATCACGCGGGCGCCGAGGTCGGCGGCGGCGATGCGCACCGGGTCGTTGGCGCGGTCGCCCGCCTGGGCGTCGGTCTCGGTGGAGGCGCGCACATAGGTGCCGATGCCGCCGAAGAACAGCAGGTCCACCTTCGCCTTCAGGATGGCGTTGATGAGCTCGGCCGGCGCCATGTCCGCCCGCTCGGTGCGCAGCAGCGCGCGGACCTCGGGCGAGAGCGGGATGCTCTTGGCGGAGCGGGCGAACACGCCGCCGCCGGGGGAGATCAGGCTGGCGTCGTAATCGGCCCAGGAGGAGCGGGGCAGGTTGAACAGCCGCTGGCGCTCGGCGTGGCAGCGGGCCGGGTCCTGCGGGTCCGGGTCGAGGAAGATGTGGCGATGGTCGAAGGCCGCCACGAGCTTGAGCGCGGAAGACAAAAGCATGCCGTTGCCGAACACGTCGCCCGACATGTCACCGACACCGGCCACCGTGACCGGGGTGGTCTGGATGTCGATGTCCATCTCGCGGAAATGGCGCTTCACCGCCTCCCAGGCGCCGCGGGCGGTGATCCCCATCGCCTTGTGGTCGTAGCCCACCGAGCCGCCGGAGGCGAAGGCGTCGTCGAGCCAGAAGCCGTGGCGCGCCGAGATCGCGTTGGCGGTGTCGGAGAAGGTGGCCGTGCCCTTGTCGGCGGCCACCACGAGATAGGGGTCGTCGCCGTCGAGCCGCACCACGCTGCGCGGATGGACCACTTCGCCGCCCTTCAGGTTGTCGGTGATGTCGAGCAGGCTGGAGACGAACACCTCGTAGGCCGCCGTGCCTTCGGCGAGCACCGCGTCGCGCGGGCCGGAGGGCAGGCGCTTCGGCACGAAGCCGCCTTTGGCGCCCACCGGCACGATGACGGCGTTCTTCACCTGCTGCGCCTTCACGAGGCCCAGCACCTCGGTGCGGAAGTCCTGCGGGCGGTCGGACCATCTGAGCCCGCCGCGCGCCACCGGCCCGAAGCGCAGATGCACGCCCTCGACGCGGGGGGCGTAGACGAACACCTCGAACAGCGGACGCGGCAGCGGCAGCCCCTCCACGGCGGCGCTGCGGAACTTGATGGCGATCGCCTCCTTCTCCCGGCCTTCGGCGTCGCGCTGGTAGAAGGTGGTGCGGATCGCCGCGTCCACGAGGTTCACGAAGCGGCGCAGGATGCGGTCGTCGTCGAGGCTGGAGACCTTGGCGAGCTCGGCGTCGATGGCCGCGCGCAGCGGCGCCTCGCGCGCCGTCCGGGCCTCGGCGGCCGGGTCGAGCGCCGGGTCGAAGCGGGCGTGGAACAGCGCCACGATGTGCCGGGCGAGCTGCTCGTGCGCGGCGAGCGCGGTCCACAGATAGTCCTGGGAGAACGGGATGCCGGCCTGGCGCAGATAGCGCCCGAGGGTGCGCACCAGCGCCGCCTCGCGCCAGTCGAGCTCGGCGTCGAGCACCAGAGCGTTGAAGCCGTCATTCTCCGCCGCGCCGCGCAGCACCGCGTTGAGGCAGTCCTCGAGCCGGGCGGGCGAGGCGGCCATGGAGATGGCGCCGCCGTCGGCGCGCTCCAGCGACATGTCGTGGAGCCAGGAGCGCGTCATGCCCTCGCCGGCGGGCTCGATGCGGTAGGTGCGCTCGTTGATGGCCTTGAGGCCCATGTTCTCCAGCATCGGCACCCGGGTGGACAGCGGCAGCGGCTGCCCGAACGAGAGCAGGCGCAGCGAGATGCGGGTGTCGGCATCTTCGGGGCGGCGGTAGAAGTCGATGGCGATGGGCCGCTCGTGCGACATCCGCTCCAAGAGCTCGATGTGGGAGAGCGCCGTGTCGATGTCGTAGGCCGCCACATAGCCGGGGCCGAAGGCGTCGGCATAGCGCGCGGTGAGCGCGCCGGCGATCTCCGGCGGGTGGCGCGCGGTGAGCGCCGCGCCGAGCTTCTCGCCCCAGGACATGACGAGAGCGGAGACCTGTGCCTCCAGCTCGCCGCGGTCGGCCTGCGGGATGCGTCCGCCGCGCCGGCCGATGATGAAGTGCACGCGGGTCAGCGGCACGTCCGGCAGGAACACCGGAGTGAAGGTGGAGACGTGGCCGTCATAGGACGCCGCGAGCAGGGCGCCCACCGCCTCGCGCACGCCGGAATCGTAGCGGTCGCGCGGCAGGAAGACGAGCGCGGAGACGAAGCGGTCGAACGGGTCGAGGCGCGGCAGCACGCGCACCCGGGGACGGTCGTAGAGCGAGAGGATGTCGCTGGCGTAGGTCAGCAGCGTGTCGGCGTCGATCTGGAACAGATCGTCGCGCGGATAGGTCTCGAGCACCGTGGAGAGCGACTTGCCGGAATGGCTCTGCGGGTCGAGCCCGGCGCGCTTGAGCACCGCATCGGCCTTCAGGCGCAGATAGGGGATCTCGCGCACCGAATGGGTGTAGGCGGTGGAGGTGAGCAGGCCGATGACGCGCAGCTCGCCGGTGAGGCGGCCTTTCTCGTCGAGGATCTTGATGCCCACATAATCCATGAAGGCGCGGCGGTGCACGCGCGAGCGCAGGCTCGCTTTGGTGAACAGCAGCGGCCGCGGTCCTTCCAGGAAGGTGCGCACCTCGGGCGTGGTCACCACCGGGTCGGCGCCGAGGCGCAGCTCGTGGACCGAGGGGTCGCGCAGCACGCCGAGCCCGCTCTCCGGGCGCGCCACCAGCCCGCCGTCCTCGGTGAGGTCGTATTGGCGCACGCCGAGGAAGATGAAATTGTCCTCGGTCAGCCAATCCACCAGATCGGCGGCCTCGTCCCGCTCGTCCTCGTCGTAGCTGCGCTTCTCCTTCTTGAGGCTCTTGCCGAGCGCGCGCACCTGCTTGCGCATCGGCTGGAAGTCCTCGTTGATGGCGCGCACGTCCGCCAGCGTCTGCTCGAGGGCGCCCTTCAGCTCCGCCCGCGCGGCCTCGCCGATGGCGGTCACGTGCAGATGGATCAGGCTCTCGTGACGCGCCTCCTCGTCCTTGCGGCTCTTGCCGGTTGGGAGGGTGACGGCGCCATTCTTGCCGCGTTCCAGATGCAGGATGGGATGGGCGACCAGCTTCAGCTCCAGGCCCCGGTCGGCCAGTTCGCCGGCGACCGAATCGAACAGGAAGGCCATGTCGTCGTTCACGGTTTCGATCACCGTGACGGCGCCGCCCAGGGCCTCCGGGTTGAACACCCGCACGTCCTGCGTCCCGGGGGCGGCGGCGACATGGTCCAATACATGGGCCCAGGCGTCCCGCGCGAGGGCGGCGAGGGCGGAGGCGGGAATGAGGGCGATGTCCTCCGGCGCGGGGGCGCCGAGGAACAGTGTCGCGAAGGCATCCGGCACCGCCGGCTCGGCGCCGCCGAGCAGCTCCTGCACCCGCGCGTTGCGCGCGGCGGCCTCGAGGCCGGCATCTGCGGCTTGAAATTCACGGATGTTCATGGCCATTCCCCCCAGGCTGTCGCCGCCCTTGGGGAGGGGCGGCGTGGTCGACCATCCTTCGGACGTGCCGAAGGCGTTCAGCATGTGGTGCGCCACCGCGACGCGAAGATGACGAGGTAAGGCGAATGGCTACGAAAATGCGTGCATCCGAGGGCAAGGGCCAGGGAAACAAGCGCAGCGCCGAAAAAACGCGCACGCCCGAAAACAAGGCGCCGCGCGCGGCGCCGGCGAAGGCCTCAGCCGCCGCGGCGGGGAAGGCCGCCGCCAAGCCCAAGGCCCCTGCGTCCCGGGGCGGGGCTTCCCGGGCGCCGTCCGCGAAGGCGTCCGCCCCCAAGGCGACGGTTGCAGCTGCTCCGGCGCGCGGGCGCGACGACCTGCCGGCCATCGCGCTCGGCCTGTCGCCCGCCCCGCTCGATGCCCCGACCCAGGCCTATTTCGACAAGTGCCTGGAGAAGATCGGCTTCGTGCCGAACGTGCTGGCCGCCTACGCGTTCGACATGGCGAAGCTCGGCGCGTTCACCGCCATGTACAACGACCTGATGCTCGCGCCCTCGGGCCTCTCCAAGCTCGAGCGCGAGATGATCGCGGTGGCGGTCTCGAGCGTGAACCGCTGCTATTACTGCCTCACCGCCCACGGCGCGGCGGTGCGTCAGCTCTCCGGCGACCCGGTGCTGGGCGAGCAGATGGTCATGAATTACCGCGCGGCGCGGCTCGACGCGCGCCAGCGGGCGATGCTCGACTTCGCGGTCAAGCTCACCGAGCGCCCGCACGAGGTGGAGGAGGAGGACCGCGCGGCGCTCCGGCGCGTCGGCCTTTCCGAGCGCGACATCTGGGACGTCGCGGCGGTGACCGCGTTCTTCAACATGTCGAACCGCATCGCCGCGGCCACCGACATGCGGCCGAACGAGGCCTATCACGCCCAGGCCCGCACCCCGGCGGCGTGAGGGGAGCCTCGCGCGCCGCAAGGGGCGCGCGAGGCTCCGGCGCCGGCGCCCGGCGGCAGTGACGAAGAGGAATTGAGGACGGCTATACCTTGGCTCCCAAGATAAAGCCGCGCGGGAGTCATGGAATGCCCCCGCTCGGCCATGGGACTTTAGACTAAGGCAGCACGATTTCCTGAATTGATTTCGCCGCGCGTACCGCCTATTGACGGCGCCACGGCGCACCGTGCTACGGTGCCCGCAATACGAAGCGCGCCGCTCAAGGCGCCGATCCAGGGAAGAGTGCTGACGCGCCGGGGCGCCGTCGGCCTGAACAGCGAGGGCGCACCGCGATCATGGACACCGTCTCAGACGTGCCCTATATCGTTGAAGCAACTGGTCTCACCAAAGAATTCAAAGGATTCGCGGCGGTCAAGAACGTCGACCTTCGGATTCGCCGGCACACCGTTCACGCCCTGATCGGGCCGAACGGAGCCGGCAAGACCACGTGCTTCAACCTCATCACCAAGTTCCTGGAGCCGACGCGCGGGACCATCCGCCTGAACGGCCGCGACATCACGCGCACGTCGCCGGCGGACGTGGCGCGGCTCGGCATGGTGCGCTCGTTCCAGATCTCGGCCACCTTCCCGCATCTGACGGTGCTCGACAACGTGCGCATCGCCCTGCAGCGGCCCATGGGCAACTCGTTCCATTTCTGGAAGTCTGAAAGCACGCTGGACGGGCTGAACGAGCGCGCCCTGGCGCTGCTCGCGGACGTCGACCTCACGTCCTACGCCGACCATATGGCAGTGGAGCTGCCCTATGGTCGCAAGCGGGCGCTGGAGATCGCCACCACGCTGGCGCTCGACCCGGAGATGCTGCTGCTCGACGAGCCGACCTCGGGCATGGGCCGCGAGGACATCGCGCGCACCGCGGACCTCATCAAGCGGGTCTCCAAGAACCGCACCATCCTGATGGTGGAGCACAACCTCTCGGTGGTGGCGGACCTGTCCGACACGATCACCGTCCTGGCCCGCGGCGAGATCCTCACCGAGGGGCCCTATGCGGAGGTCTCCAGGAACCCGCAGGTGATCGAGGCCTACATGGGCACCGGGCACGGAGCGCACTGACATGGCCGCCGCGAACGGAACTCCCCTCCTCGACGTGAAGGATCTGCACGGCCACTATGGCGAGAGCCACGTGCTGCACGGCATGACCTTCGAGGTCCAGCCCGGCGAGGTGGTGACGCTGCTCGGCCGCAACGGCGCGGGCAAGACGACCACCATGCGGGCCATCATGGGGCTCCTGCGCAAGCGCTCAGGATCCATCCGCTACGAAGGAACCGAGACGGTCGGGCTGCTGCCCAACAAGATCGCCCGCCTCGGCATCGCCATCTGTCCCGAGGAGCGAGGCATCTTCGCCTCCCTTTCGGTGCGCGAGAACCTGCTGCTGCCTCCGGTGGTGCTGCCCGGCGGGCTCAGCGTCGAGGAGATCCATGATCTCTTCCCGCGCCTCGAGGAGCGGCGCAACAGCCAGGGCACCAAGCTCTCGGGCGGCGAGCAGCAGATGCTGGCGATCGCGCGCATCCTGCGCACGGGCGCCAAGCTGCTGCTGCTCGATGAGCCCACCGAAGGGCTCGCGCCGGTGATCGTCCAGCATATCGGCGACATCATCCGCACCTTGAAGCAAAAGGGTTTCACCGTGCTGCTCGTCGAGCAGAACTTCCATTTCGCCTCGACCGTCGCCGACCGCCATTACGTGGTCGAGCACGGGCGGGTGGTGGACATGGTGGAAAACGACAAGATCGCGGAGAACGCGGCGCGTCTCGAAGCATTCCTCGGCGTCTGAGCCGAGCTTCCTTGCACAATCATGCCGGTGAGAGCCGGCGGGAGGAGATAAGATGCGTCTAGCAGCCATTTTCCTGGCGGCCAGCTGCCTTGCGGGCGCCGGCGTCGCCTACGCCGCCGATCCGATCCCGGTGAAGATCGGCGTTCTCAACGACCAGTCGAGCCTTTACGCCGACCTCGGCGGCCAGGGCTCGGTCTGGGCCGCCAAGAAGGCGGTCGAGGACTTCGGCGCCGCCGCCAAGGGCCTGAAGGTCGATGTGATCTTCGCCGACCACCAGAACAAGGCGGACGTGGGCACCTCGGTCGCCCGCCAGTGGTACGACGTGGACGGTGTCGATGCCATTCTTGACACCCCGAACTCCGGCGTCGCGCTCGCGGTCAACGGCGTGACCCGGGAGAAGAACAAGGTCTTCATCAATTCCGGCGCGGCGACCTCCGACCTCACCGGCAAGTCCTGCTCGCCCAACACGGTCCACTGGACCTACGACACCTGGGCGCTCGCCAACGGCACCGGCAAGGCGATCGTGAAGACCGGCGGCAACACCTGGTTCTTCCTCACCGCCGACTACGCCTTCGGCCATGCGCTCGAGCGCGACACCGAGGCGGTCGTCCTCGCCAATGGCGGCAAGGTGCTCGGCAAGGTGCGCGTGCCGCTCAACAATTCCGACTTCTCCTCGTTCCTGCTGCAGGCGCAGTCCTCGAAGGCGAAGATCATCGGCCTCGCCAATGCCGGCGGCGACACCATCAACTCCATCAAGCAGGCGGCCGAATACGGCATCGTCGACGGCGGCCAGAAGCTCGCCGGTCTGCTCATCTTCCTCACCGACGTGCACTCGCTCGGCCTCAAGGTGGCCCAGGGCCTGAACCTGACCGCCGCCTGGTACTGGGACATGACCGATGCCAACCGCAAGTTCGCGAAGGAATTTGCGGCGGCCAACGGCGGCAAGTATCCGACCATGGTTCAAGCCGGCGTCTATTCCGGCGTGACGCATTATCTGAAGGCCGTCGCGGCGCTGAAGAGCGCCAAGGACGGCGCCGCCGTGGTGGCCAAGATGAAGGAACTGCCGGCTGAGGACCCGCTGTTCGGCAAGAGCGAGGTGCGCGCCGACGGCCGCAACATTCACCCCATGTACCTGTTCGAGGTGAAGAAGCCGTCGGAGTCCAAGGGCCCCTACGACTATTACATGCTCAAGGCGACCATTCCCGCCAACGAGGCCTTCCGCCCCATTGGCGAGGGCGACTGCCCGCTCGTCAAGAAGGGCTGATCCCCGTGTTCCGGGCCGGCCTTCCGGGGCCGGCCCGTCCCTCCTGAAGAGACGCTCGCGATGTTCGAACTCCTCGGCATTCCGCCTCAGGCGCTGTTCGGCCAGCTTCTGCTGGGCCTCATCAACGGCGCGTTCTACGCCATGCTGAGTCTCGGGCTGGCGGTGATCTTCGGCCTGCTCAACGTCATCAATTTCACCCACGGCGCGCAATATATGATGGGCGCGTTCGGGGCGTGGATGCTCCTGAACTATCTCGGCATCCCGTTCTGGGGGGCACTGGTGCTCTCGCCGATCGCGGTGGCGATCGTCGGCATGGCGATAGAACGCACGCTGCTGCGGCGCCTCTATCATCTCGACCATCTCTACGGCCTGCTGCTCACCTTCGGTCTTGCGCTCATCATCGAGGGCCTGTTCCGGCGGCAGTACGGCTCGTCCGGCCTTCCCTACGACAACCCGCTGCCGGGCGGCACCAATCTCGGCTTCATGTTCCTGCCGAACTATCGCGGCTTCGTGGTGGTGGCCTCGCTGGTGGTGTGCCTTGCCACCTGGTACGTGATCGAGCGCACCAAGCTCGGCTCCTATCTGCGCGCCGCCACCGAGCGCCCGGACCTGGTGCAGGCCTTCGGCATCGACGTGCCGCGCATGATCACGCTCACCTACGGCTTTGGCGTCGGCCTCGCGGCGCTCGCCGGCGTTCTGGCCGCGCCCGCTTATCAGGTGAGCCCCACCATGGGGTCGAACCTCATCATCGTGGTGTTCGCGGTGGTGGTGATCGGCGGCATGGGCTCGATCTTGGGCGCCATCGTCACCGGTTTCGGCCTCGGCATCGTCGAGGGCCTGACCAAGGTGTTCTACCCCGAGGCCTCCTCCACGGTGATCTTCGTCATCATGGCCATCGTGCTCATGGTGAAGCCCGCCGGGCTGTTCGGCACGGCCAAATGACCAGACACGTGAACAGACAAGTGAGGGCGCGCAGATGAGCACATCCCCCACCACCGCCGCGCCCGCGGGAGCCTCGGGGGCGACCCGCGCCCCGTTGCTCGCGCTGTTCGGCGTCGCCGCCGTCGCGGTGATGCTGGTGGCGCCGTTCGGCGTCTATCCCGTGTTCCTGATGAAGGTCATGTGTTTCGCGCTGTTCGCGTGCGCCTTCAACCTGCTGCTCGGCTATACCGGCCTGCTGTCCTTCGGCCACGCCATGTTCTTCGGGGGCTCGGCCTATATCTGCGCCCACACCATCAAGGTGCTCGGCTTCCCGCCGGAGATCGGCATCCTCGCCGGCGTCCTCTTCGCCGCGTTCCTCGGCCTGCTCGCCGGCCTGCTCGCCATCCGCCGCCAGGGCATCTACTTCGCCATGGTGACGCTGGCGCTGGCGCAGATGTTCTTCTTCTTCTGCCTCCAGGCGCCCTTCACCGGGGGCGAGGACGGCCTGCAGGGGGTGCCGCGCCGGGCGCTGTTCGGTTTCATCGACATCAGCAACGACCTCACCCTCTATTACGTGGTGCTGGCAATCTTCGTGTTCGGCTTCCTGGTGATCTACCGCACCGTCCACTCGCCGTTCGGGCAGGTGCTCAAGGCGATCCGGGAGAACGAGCCGCGCGCCATCTCGCTCGGCTACCGGGCGAACCAGTACAAGCTGCTCGCCTTCGTGCTGTCGGCCGCCCTGACGGGCCTCGCCGGCTCCACCAAGGTGCTGGTGTTCCAGCTCGCCTCTCTCACCGACGTGGCCTGGCAGATGTCGGGCGAGGTGATCCTGATGACACTGGTGGGCGGCATGGGCACCATGCTCGGCCCGATCGTCGGCGCCGCCGTCATTGTCACCATGCAGAACTATCTGGCCGGGCTCGGCGAATGGGTGCTGGTGATCCAGGGCATCATCTTCGTCGCCGCGGTCTCGCTGTTCCGGCGCGGCGTGGTCGGCGAGCTGCTCGCCATCGCCACTTACTTCAAGAGCGCCAAGCAGAAGCCCTGAGCCGGCGCGGGCGAGGCGGCGCCTCGCCCGTCTCCGGCCCGCCTCGGGCGCTCGCGCGCCTGCGGTTCCCCGCTTGGCGGACGGATCGCCCGAGGCGCGCCAATCGCGGCCCATGCGGCTCAAAGGGGCGCCCGCGCGGACCACCGGCCATGCCTCGATCGCTGCCCCGGGCGGGGGTGGACCGGTTGCGTGACCGGTGATATGACTGACCGGTCAGTCATATCACCGGGGCCAAGCGATGGGCGGACGCAACGGCGGCAAGGGAGCCAACGCCGCGGGCAAGCCGCCCGCTGCGGCCGCACCCGCTGCGGTGCCGGGCCGCGCCGCCGGGCGCCGCGCCGCAGCCGGTCCGCAGGACCCTCCCGTGCCGCCGGCCTCGCCCGGCGGCCGCGCGGGCGCCGTCGTCGTCGGCGCGCGCCCCGAATCGCTGCGGACCGCACCTCCGCCCCGCCGCACGAGGGCCATGGACAAGGAAGCGCGGCGCCGGGCGATTCTCGATGCCGCGCTGGCCGCCTTCTCGGCCCAGGGCTTCGCCGCCGCGCGGCTCGACGACGTGGCGCGGGGCGCGGGTGTCGCCAAGGGCACGCTCTATCTCTACTTCGCGGACAAGGAGGCGCTGTTCCGCGGGCTGGTGGAGGAGATGATCACGCCGGTCCTCTTGGACGCCGACGCCTTTGTCCCGCTGTTCGCCGGCACCACGCGGGAGCTTCTGGACGCGCTCCTCGAGATGCTGATCGAGCGCATCCTCGACCGACCGGCGCAGGCCATCATCCGCCTGATGATTTCGGAGGGCCCGCGCTTTCCAGAGCTTGCAGCTTACTATCACCGCGAGGTGGTGGCCCGGGCCATCGCTCTGCTGCGCCAGGTGGCGCGCCGGGCCCGCGAACGCGGCGAGATCACCAGCGACGCGGCGGAGCGCTTTCCCCAGCTGATCATCGCGCCGGCGATTCTCGCCGTGGTGTGGAACGCCTTGTTCGGCGCCATCGATCCGCTCGATCCGCGCGCCCTGCTGCGCGCCCACCGGGACCTGCTGCTCGCCGGCCTCGGCTGGAAGGACCCCTGCGAGGCGCGCCCATGAGCCGGTCCTGCCGCCCGCTTCGCCTCCTCTTCGGCGCCCTCGTGGCGGCGGCGCCGCTGGCGCTCGTCGGCTGCGGCCAGGACGGCGCGCAGAGCTTCTCCGGCTACCTGGAAGGCGACCTGCTCTTCATCGGCCCGGAAGAGGCCGGCCGCGTCACCGCGCTCGCCGTCGCCGAGGGCGACAAGGTGGCGGCCGGCCAGGAGATCGCCCGGGTGGAGGACGATCTCCAGGAGGCCGATCTGCGCGCCGCCGAGGCGCAGCTGAAGCAGGCGCAGGCCCAGCTGGAGAACGCCCGCTCGCCGCTCCAGCGGCCCGAGGAGATCGCCATCCTGGAGGCCGCCGAGACGCGCGCCGCCGCGCAGCTCGACCTCTCGCGCATCGAGCTCGGCCGGCAGAAGCAGCTGGTGCCCAAGGGCGCCTCGTCCCAGGCCAATCTCGATGCCGCCCAGCACGACTACGACGCCAAGCAGGCCGCGCTCGACGAGGCGCGCCGGCGCATCTCCGCCGCCCGGATCGCGGCCCGCGCGCAGGAGATCGACGCCGCCGCGCAGGCCGCCGCGGCCGCCCGGGCGCAAGTGGAGGCGGCCCGGATCCGTCTCGCCCGGCGCGCATTGAAGGCGCCCCGCGCCGGTACCGTGCAGACGCTCTATTTCCGCGTCGGCGAGCTGGTGCCCGCGGGGCGGCCGGTGGTCTCGGTGCTGCCGCCGGGGCTGGTGAAGGTGCGCTTCTTCGTGCCCGAGGCGGCGCTGCCCCGGGTGGCGCTCGGCCAGGAGATCGCCGTTTCCTGCGACGGCTGTCCGCAGCTTACGGCCAAGGTGTCCTTCATCTCGGACGCGGCGGAATACACCCCGCCGGTCATCTACAGCCGCGAGGAGCGCGCCAAGCTGGTCTATCTGGTGGAGGCGCGGCCCACCGATCCCGCTGCCACGCGGCCGGGCCAGCCGGTCACGGTGACGCTGGGGCCGAAGCCGTGAGCGCGCCGGCCGCGGCGCCGTCGGGGGAGGGGGACGCGCCGACGTCCGACGTCGCCATCGAGGTGGAGGGCCTCAGCAAGCGGTTCGGGTCCACGCTGGTGGTGGACAACCTCTCCATGCGGGTGATGCGGGGGCAGATCTACGGCTTCCTGGGCCCCAACGGCTCGGGCAAGACCACCACCATCCGCATGCTGTGCGGCCTGCTGACCCCCGACGCCGGGCGCGGCACCTGCCTCGGGCTCGACATCCTGACCCAGGGCCGCGAGATCCGCGCCCATGTGGGCTACATGACGCAGCGCTTCTCGCTCTACCAGGATCTCTCGGTGCGCGAGAACCTGGAATTCGTCGCCCGCCTCTACGGCGTGCCGAAGCCGGAAGCGGCGGCCCAGGCGGCGCTGGAGCGGCTCGGCCTCAAAGGGCGCGGGCACCAGCTCGCCGGCGAGCTCTCGGGGGGCTGGAAACAGCGCCTCGCGCTCGGCGCCTGCATCCTGCCCGAGCCCGATCTGCTGCTGCTCGACGAGCCGACCGCCGGCGTCGACCCCCAGGCGCGGCGGGAGTTCTGGGCGCAGATCCACGCGCTCGCCGCCGACGGCCTGACGGTGCTGGTGTCCACCCACTATATGGACGAGGCGGAGCGCTGCCACGAGATCGCCTACCTCGCTTATGGCAGGCTTCTGGCCCAGGGCACGGTGCAGAGCGTCATCGCCGCCTCGGGCCTCCACACCTATACGGTGGACGTGAGCGGCGCCGATACGCGCGAGGCGAGCCGGCGCATCACCGATCTGTCGCACAAGCTCACGGCGGCGCTCGGCGTCGACATGGTGGCGCCGTTCGGCACCGCGCTGCACATTTCCGGCCGCGACGAAGCGGCGCTCGATGCCGCCATCGCGCCGTTCCGGGCCGAGCCGCATCTGGTGTGGCGCAAGGATCAGCCGACGCTCGAGGACGTGTTCATCGACCTCATGCGCGGCAAGGACGGGCGGCGATGACGGCGCGCGCGGGGCTCGCCGGCTTCTTCGGCCGGGTCACGGCCATGATCGTGAAGGAATACATCCAGCTCACCCGGGACCGGGTGACGTTCGCCACCATGATCATGATCCCGCTGCTGCAGCTGGTCCTGTTCGGCTACGCCATCAACACCACCCCGCGCCATCTGCCCACCGCGGTGTTCGCCCACGAGAACACCGACGTTTCGCGCGCGATCCTCGCGGCGCTCAGGAACACCGCCTTCTTCGCCTTCGTGCGCGAGGCGAGGAGCGCCGAAGACGCCGAGCACATGGTGCGCGCGGGCGAGGTGCTGTTCTTCGTCGAGATCCCGGCCGGCTTCGAGCGCAGCCTCAGGCGCGGCGACCGGCCGCAGCTTCTGGTGGCGGCGGACGCCACCGACCCGGTGGGCTCGGCCAACGCGCTTGCCGCGCTGTCGGGCGTGGTGGCCTCGGCGCTGGTGCGCGAGCGCTTCGTCGGCGCCAGCCCGCAGGAGGCGCAGGGGCGGGACGCCACGAGCCAGGACGCGTTCGAGATCGTCCAGCACCGGCGCTACAATCCCGCCGGCACCAGCCAGCTCAACATCGTGCCGGGCCTGCTCGGCACCATTCTCACCATGACCATGCTGATCTTCACCGCGCTCTCGGTGACGCGCGAGATCGAGCGTGGCACCATGGAGAGCCTGCTCGCCATGCCCATCCATCCGGTGGAGATCATGCTGGGCAAGATCATCCCCTACGTGATGGTGGGCATCTTCCAGGCGGTGCTGATTCTCGGGGCGGGGATCATCCTGTTCGGTGTCCCGGTGGAGGGCAGCGCCGCGCTGCTCGCCCTGGCGACGCTGCTGTTCATCACCGCCAATCTCGCCATCGGCTACACCTTCTCCACCCTGGCGCAGAACCAGCTCCAGGCGGTGCAGATGTCGTTCATGTTCTTCCTGCCCTCGATCCTGCTGTCCGGCTTCATGTTTCCGTTCTCGGGCATGCCGACCTGGGCGCAGTGGATCGGCGAGGGGCTGCCCCTCACCCATTATCTGCGCATGGTGCGGGGCATCCTGCTGAAGGGCTCGGGGGTCTCCGATCTGGCGCGCGACGGGGCGGCGCTGTTCGCGCTCATGCTGCTCGCCATGGCCATTGCCGTCGCCCGCTTCCGCCAGACCCTGGATTGACGCCGGCCGGCGCACATTTGCCGCGCGACAAGATGCCGCCAAGCTGACCCCTCGAAATCTCCGCACGGGACGATGCAACACCCGGCCGCGGGAACGACTTTCCTGATCAGACGGATGGCGGACCGGCGATCCAGAAAGTATCGCCCAAGAACAACATTCCCGAAATCGGCGCGAAAGCGCGACGCGCCGCCGCAGCGCGCAAGCGCCGCGCGGCCTCGCGTACCTTTGACCTGTATCAAGGTGAAAGCAGGGCCGCCGCCCATGGTGCGCGCAGGGTCCAGCGGCCGAGATTCCATTGCTGCGGAGCGAGGGGTTCTGCAAATGTCGACGATACAAGATCCAATCCAGGCCCCGGCCAAGTCGATGAGGTTCGGCGAGATCGCCGCGCTGGTGGGGTTCTCCGCCTTCGCCTTCCTCGCGATCATCATCGCGGCCAAGGCGTACACGCCGGAATACGCCTTCCACGCCTACCTGTTCGCGGCGGCGAGCATCGCCAGCGTGTTCGCCGTGGGCAACCGCTACATGAGCCGGCCCGCGGGTCCGGTGCCGCAATTCATCGACGGCAAGCCGAACTACAATTTCGACGTGGTGAAGGTGGGCACCATCTTTGCCGTGGTGTGGGGCATCGCCGGCTTCCTGGTGGGCGTGATCGCCGCGCTGCAGCTCGCCTTCCCGATGTTCAACTTCGATTTGCCCTGGATTTCGTTCGGCCGGCTCAGGCCGCTGCACACCTCGGCGGTGATCTTCGCGTTCGGCGGCAACGTGCTGCTGGCCACCTCATTCTACGTGGTGCAGCGCACCTCGCGCGCCCGGCTCGCCGGCGATCTCGCGCCGTGGTTCGTGATCCTCGGCTACAACTTCTTCATCGTCATCGCCGGTACGGGCTACCTTCTCGGCGTGACCCAGGGCAAGGAGTACGCCGAGCCGGAATGGTACTCCGACCTGTTTCTGACGGTGATCTGGGTCACCTACCTGCTGGTGTTCCTGGTGACGGTGCTGAAGCGGACCGAGCCGCACATCTATGTGGCGAACTGGTTCTACCTCGCCTTCATCATCACCATCGCGGTCCTGCATCTGGGCAACAACGCGACCATCCCGATCTCTCTGTTCTCGTCCAAGTCCTACATCCTGTGGTCCGGCGTGCAGGACGCCATGTTCCAGTGGTGGTATGGGCACAACGCGGTGGGCTTCTTCCTCACCGCCGGCTTCCTCGCCTTGATGTACTACTTCATCCCCAAGCGGGCGGACCGGCCGGTCTATTCCTACCGGCTCTCCATCGTCCACTTCTGGGCGCTGATCTTCATCTACATCTGGGCCGGCCCGCACCATCTGCACTACACGGCGCTGCCGGACTGGGCGCAGACGCTGGGCATGACCTTCTCGATCATGCTGTGGATGCCCTCCTGGGGCGGCATGATCAACGGCCTCATGACGCTCTCGGGCGCCTGGGACAAGCTGAGGACCGACCCGGTCATCCGCATGATGGTGGTCTCGGTGGCGTTCTACGGCATGTCCACCTTCGAGGGGCCGATGATGTCGGTGAAGGCCGTCAACTCGCTCAGCCACTACACTGAGTGGACCATCGGCCACGTGCATTCGGGCGCGCTCGGCTGGGTCGCCTACATCTCGTTCGGCGCCATCTACTGCCTGGTGCCGTGGCTCTGGCAAAAGAAGGAGATGTATTCCATGAAGGCCGTCTCCTGGCACTTCTGGGTCTCCACCCTCGGCATCGTGCTCTACATCTCCTCCATGTGGGTGGCGGGCATCCTGCAGGGCCTCATGTGGCGCGCCTATACCCAGCTCGGCTTCCTCGAATACTCGTTCATCGAGACCGTGGAGGCGATGCATCCGCTGTACGTGATCCGGGCGGTGGGCGGCATCCTGTTCCTCGCGGGGGCGCTCATCATGGCCTGGAACGTCTGGAAGACCATCACCATGCCCGAGGCCGCCGCCGAGCCCAAGCTCGCGCTCGCGCCCGCGGAATGAGGGAGGGGAAAATGGCGTCCCAAGGAACCTCCACCAGCACGTCGATCTGGACCAAGCATCAGATCTTCGAGAAGCACTCCTACTGGCTGATGCTCGGCATCCTGGTGATGATCTCCGTCGGCGGCCTGGTCGAGATCGCGCCGCTGTTCTACCTGAAGAGCACCATCGAGAAGGTGGAGGGCATGCGGCCCTACTCCCCGCTGGAGCTCGCGGGGCGCAACATCTACGTGCGGGAGGGCTGCTACAACTGCCACTCGCAGATGATCCGCCCGCTGCGCGACGAGGTGGAGCGGTACGGCCATTACTCGCTGGCGGCCGAGAGCATGTACGACCGCCCGTTCCAGTGGGGCTCCAAGCGCACGGGTCCGGACCTCGCCCGCGTCGGCGGCAAGTATTCCGACCTCTGGCACCGGGAGCATCTCGACAATCCGCGCGCCGTGGTGCCGGCCTCCATCATGCCGTCCTACCCCTGGCTCGCGCAGACCCGGCTGAACGGCAAGCACATCGCCGACGAGATGCGGGTCCAGCAGATCCTCGGCGTGCCCTACACCGACGAGATGATCGAGAAGGCCCCGCAGGACCTCAAGACCCAGGGCACCACCGATGCCGACGACGCCGACGGCCTCGACAAGCGCTACCCCAAGGCGCAGGTGCGCGATTTCGATGGCAACCCCGACACCCTGACGGAGGCGGACGCGCTGATCGCCTACCTGCAGATGCTCGGCACGCTCGTGGACTTCAAGCTCTACGACAACAAGGCGAACGTGAGGTGAGCCATGAGCGATACCTATAATTCACTCGCCACCTTCGCCCAGACCTGGGGCCTCGTCCTGTTCGTCGCCGCCTTCGTGGCGGTGGTGGCCTACGTCTTCTGGCCGTCCAAGAAGAAGGACTTCGACGAGGCCGCCCAAATTCCTCTCAAGGAGGATTGATCCGGTGAGCACGACACACGATCACCACGGCTCGGTCGACCCCGCCACGGGCATTTCCACCACCGGCCACGAGTGGGACGGCATCTCCGAACTGAACAATCCGCTGCCGCGCTGGTGGCTGTGGGTCTGGTACGCGACCATCGTCTGGTCGATCGGCTATTGGCTGCTGTTCCCGGCCTGGCCGCTGATCTCCGGTGCGACCCCCGGTCTGCTCGGCTGGAACTCGCGCAACTCGGTGGCGATGCAGATCGCCGACCTCAATGCGCTGCGCGCCGAGAGCGCCGCCAAGCTGGCCAATGCCTCGCTCGAACAGATCGAGCAGACCCCGGCGCTCTTGAACCTGGCCCGGGCGCAGGGCCGTGTCGCCTTCGCCGACAATTGCGCGCCCTGCCACGGGGCGGGCGGCGGCGGCACCACCGGCTATCCCAACCTCAACGACGACGACTGGCTGTGGGGCGGCTCGCTGCCGCAGATCCAACAGACCATCGAGCATGGCATCCGCTCCGGCGATCCGGACGCGCACCAGGGCAACATGCCCGCGTTCGGCCGCGACGGCATCCTCCAGAAGCCGGAGATCTCGGCGGTGGCGAACTATGTGCGCGTGCTCGCCGGCCTCCAGCAGCCCGGCGCCGACCAGGCCAAGGGCAAGGAGGTGTTCGAGGCAAACTGCGCCGCCTGCCATGGCGAGGACGGCAAGGGCAACCAGGAGCTGGGCGCCCCCAACCTCACCGACGGCATCTGGCTCTACGGCTCGGACAAGGCCACCATCGAGGCGGGGATCATCAACGGGCGGGGCAACGTGATGCCGGCTTGGCATGCGCGCCTCGATTCGACCACCATCAAGGCGCTTACGGTCTACGTCCATTCGCTGGGCGGCGGCCGCTGAGCGGACGGATGGGTGCCGGGCCGGGCCGCGGAGCCCGGCAGGCGCTTTCGGGACGGGGCGGCGCGGCGCTTTGCGCGCCGCGCGGCCGCCTTGCCCGCACTGTCAAAAGGTCGCGCGACCAATCGCGGCGCGACCACATGGCGGCCTGACCAAGAGAACATTCTGGTTCATGAATGTTCGAAGGCCTCCAGGCTCTCCCGGCCGGTTCCGATCAGGGGCCGCCGGTGCCCGAAGGAACCGGCGGGGCGGGCTGGATTCCCGGGCGCTCCCGCGGGAGGGGGGCTTCAGACCATGGCACTGCTCCTGCCGTTGGGCGGCCGGGGCCAACGCGGCGATCGATGAAATGACGGCCTTGTCCACGAAGCCCCAGCACACGAGCGCGGCCGACGCCGCCGTGCTCAAGCCGCATGCCGCCACCGACCCGGACGACATCCCACTCTATGAGGCGCGCAAGCAGATCTATCCCCAGAGCGTGCACGGGCGGTTCCGCACCATCAAGTGGATCGTCCTCGTCGTCACCCTGGCGATCTATTATCTGCTGCCCTTCGTGCGCTGGGACCGCGGGCCGGACGCGCCCAGCCAGGCGGTGCTGATCGACTTCCCCAGCCGGCGTTTCTACTTCTTCTTCCTCGAGATCTGGCCGCAGGAATTCTATTACGTCGCCGGCCTGCTCATCCTCGCTGCCTTGATTTTGTTCCTGATGAACGCGGTCGCCGGGCGGGTGTGGTGCGGCTATATGTGCCCGCAGACGGTGTGGACCGACCTGTTCATGGCGGTGGAGCGCCTGATCGAGGGCGACCGGCGCGAGCGCATCCGCGCCGACGCCGCGCCCTGGACCCTGGACAAGGTGGCCCACAAGACGCTGAAGCACTCGGTCTGGCTGCTCATCGCCTGGTGGACCGGCGGCGCGTGGGTGCTCTATTTCGCCGATGCGCCGACCCTGGTGGTCCAGCTCGCCACCTTCCAGGCGCCGGCCGTGGCCTACATGTCCATCGCCGTGCTTACCTTCACCACCTACGCGCTTGCCGGCCACATGCGCGAGCAGGTGTGCACCTATATGTGCCCCTGGCCGCGCATCCAGGCGGCGTTGACGGACGAATACGCGCTCAACGTCACCTATCTCTACGACCGCGGCGAGCCGCGCGCGTCGGTGAAGAAGGCGGCGGCGGCGCGCGCCCATGGCGAGAAGGCGGGCGACTGCATCGACTGCGACCAGTGCGTGGCGGTCTGCCCCACCGGCGTCGACATCCGGGGCGGCATGCAGCTTGCCTGCATCCAGTGCGGCCTGTGCATCGACGCCTGCAACAATGTGATGGCGAAGGTCGGCCGCCCCGGCAACCTCATCACCTATGAGAGCGAGGCGAACCTCGAGGCGCGCATCGCCGGCAAGCCGTTCGTCCAGCGCATTCTCCGGCCCCGCACGCTGCTTTATGCGGCGCTCATCGCCGTGGTGTGCGGGCTGATGCTGGTCTCGCTCCTCGGCCGCTCCACCGAGGGCGTGGCCGCGATCCACGACCGCAACCCGCTGTTCGTGCGCCTCTCCGACGGCGCGATCCGCAATGCCTACACGGTGCGCCTCACCAACAAGCAGCTCGCCGAGCGCACCTTCGCGCTCACGGTGGACGGCGTGCCGGGCGCCAGGCTCGAAGTGGTCGGCGACGAGGCGGACGCGCTGGTGGTGGGACCCGACCAGACGCGCGAACTGCGGGTGCTCGTGACCACCCACGACAAGCTGCCGGCCGGCGCCTCGCTGCCCGTGACGTTCGTTCTGCGCGACCGCGATGGAGGCTTGACCGCCCGGGTGGCCGACCATTTCATGGGACCTTGAGGGGGCGCTGGTGAAGGAGCATGCCATGGCGGCAGACGGCGGGCGCCCCCGCGAAATCACCGGGCGGATGGTCCTGTTCGCCCTTCTCGCCTTCTTCGGCGTGGTGGTCGGCGTGAACGTGGTGATGGCCCGGTTCGCGGTCTCCACCTTCGGCGGCGTCGAGACCGAAAGCTCCTACAAGGCCGGCCTCGCCTTCAAGGGCGAGCTGGCGGCCGCGGCGCAGCAGGAGGCGCGGCACTGGGCGGTGGATGTCGGCCTCGAATCGTCCGGCGCGGACCGCATCGTCCTGGTGCGCGCCACCGATGCCGCCGGCCGCCCGCTGACCGGCCTCGTGGCCGACGGGCGCCTCGCCCATCCCACCGACTCGCGCCGCGACGTGGCGCTCGACCTCGAGCCGCTGGGCGGCGGGCGCTACCGCGCCGAGGCCGAGGCGGGCGCCGGCCAGTGGGATCTCGTGATTGATTTCTCGCAAGGCGGCGCCCGCGTGTTCCGGTCCAAGAATCGGGTGCAGCTTCCGTAAGCCCTTGAAGGCGAGCCGGCCTCGCGCCGGGATCCCGAAGGGGCGTCGAGACTGTCGGGCGGTTCGTCCAGTCACCGGCCGCCTGAGCCTTGGAGTACGATAGAACGGACGGTTCGTCGCGCCGGCCCGCTATCGTACTCCTCCTCTATTTCCAGGGCGGCCGGCGCGCGACCGGCCCCCTGAGACGTCCGCCCGCCGCGCGGGGTGGGACAGCCGGAGCAGGCATGGCGCAGGCCGTCGATTATTCGATGTTCGTGGCCAAAGGGGAGGATGGCCTTCCCCAGATGAGCCTTGCCGTCGACGGTATCGACTGCGCCGCCTGCATCGGCGACATCGAGAAGGGCGTCACGGCCTTGCCCGGCGTGCTGCGCGCCCGCCTCAATTATTCCACCCACCGCCTCACCGTCGCCTTCGAGGAGGGCGCCTCCCCCGCAGCGGTGGTGGGCCGGCTCGAGGCGCTCGGCTACCGCGCCCATCCGTTCGCCGGCCGCGCCGAGGAGAGCGAGGCGCGCCACGCCCAATGGCTGCTGCGCTGCCTCGGCGTGGCGGGCTTCGCGGCCATGAACATCATGCTGCTCTCGGTCTCGGTGTGGTCGGGCAACGTCACCGACATCACCCCCGAGACGCGCGACTTCTTCCACTGGCTCTCGGCGCTCATCGCGCTGCCGGCCGCGGCCTATGCCGGCCAGCCCTTCTTCCAGAGCGCGCTCAGGGCGCTGCGCACGCGCACGCTCAACATGGACGTGCCGATCTCCATCGGCGTCGTCCTGGCGCTCGGCATGAGCGTGGTGGAGACCGCGCTCAGCCAGGAGCACGCCTATTTCGACAGCGCCATCATGCTGCTGTTCTTCCTGCTGGCGGGCCGCTATCTCGACCACGAGGCGCGCCGGCGCACCCGCGCGGTGGCGGGCAACGTGGCGGCGCTGCGCGGCGACATGGCCCACCGCCTGGAGGCCGACGGCAGCCAGGTTCTGGTGCCGGTCCAGGCGCTCCAGCCGGGCGACCTGATCCTCGTCGCCCCCGGCGAGCGGGTCGGCGCCGACGGCGCGGTGGTGGCCGGCCGGTCCGCCGTCGACGAGGCGCTGGTGACGGGCGAGACGCTGCCGCGGGCGCTCGCCTACGGCGATCAGGTCTATGCCGGCAGCCTCAACGGCGCCGGCGCCGTCACCGTGCGGGTCACCGCCGGCGGCGAGAACACGCTGGTGGACGACGTGCAGCGCCTGCTCGACGGCGCGCTCGCCGCCAGGAACCGCTATGTGCGCCTCGCCGACCGGGTCTCGCGCCTCTATGCGCCGGTGGTCCACCTCACCGCGCTTCTCGCGGCGCTCGGCTGGCTGGCGTTCGGCGCCGGGGCGCACCAGGCGGTGCTGATCGCGGTGGCGGTGCTCATCATCACCTGCCCCTGCGCGCTCGCGCTCGCCGTGCCCGCGGTGCAGGTGACCGCCACGGGGCGCCTGTTCCGCGCCGGCCTGCTGGTGAATGCCGGCGACATGCTGGAGCGCCTCGCCGGGGTCGACACCGTGGTGTTCGACAAGACCGGCACGCTGACCTTGCCCGATCCCGCTTTGCGCCTTCCCGCCGGCGCGGACGTGGCGCTGCTGGGCCTCGCCGGCCGGCTCGCGAGCGCGAGCCGCCATCCGCTCGCCCGGGTGGTGGCGGCCCACGCGGACGGCCCGCCTCTGGCCGAGGTGCGCGAGGACAGCGGGGAGGGCGTGAGCGCCATGGTGGACGGCGTGGAGGCGCGGCTCGGCAGCCTGGCTTTCTGCCGCGCCACGGCGCCCGACGATCTGCCGCCCACCTGTTCGCTCATCGCCGTGCGGCATGGGGGGCGTGTCATGGTCATGGGCGTCGAGCAGGAGCTGCGCCCCGACGCTGGCCCGGTGGTGGCGGCGCTGGTGGCGCGCGGGCTCGACGTGCGGATCTTTTCCGGCGACCGGCCGGCGGCGGTGGCGCCGGTGGCCATCGCGCTCGGCATCGCGCACTGGGTGGCGGGCATGAAGCCCGCCGACAAGATCGCCGCCCTCGACGCGCTCAAGGCCGAGGGCCGCAGCGTGCTGATGGTGGGCGACGGCCTCAACGATGCCCCGGCGCTCGCCGCCGCCGCGGTTTCGCTCTCGCCCGTCACCGGCGCGGCGGTGACGCAGGCGCACGCGGACGCGGTGTTCCTCGGCCGGCGCCTCTCCCCGGTGCTCACGGCGCTGGACGGGGCGCGCGTCGCCTCGCGGCTCATGCGCCAGAACCTCGCGCTCGCCGTTCTCTACAACGTGATCGCGGTGCCGCTCGCCATCGCCGGCTTCGTGACGCCGCTGATCGCGGCGCTCGCCATGTCCGGCTCGTCCATCCTCGTCACGCTGAACGCCTTGCGCGCCGCGCGTCCGTCCCGCAAGGATGAGGCCGCCGCAACCACCGCCCTCGAGGAGGTGCCCGCTTGAACGTGCTCGTCTATCTCGTCCCGCTCGCGCTGCTGCTCGGCCTCGGCGGCCTCCTGGCCTTCCTGTGGAGCCTGAAGAGCGGCCAGTACGAGGACCTGGACGGGGCGGCGGTCCGCGTGCTGTCCGACGACGATCTCGCCCAATGAGACCGGCCGCCGGCGCCGCCGAGCCCCGCGCGGGCATGCTGGTCTGCGTGTGCGACCCGCTGCTCGACGCGCCGGCCAACGACAATGCCCGCGGCCCGGCGGGCACCCTGCCGCTGGCGCTCGGCTTCGCCTTCGCGGTGCTGGCGCAGACCGTGGCCTCCGCCGCGCTGCCGCTCGCCGGCGCCCAGCTGGCGCCGCGCGCGGCGCTGGCGACGCTGCCGTTCGCCGCCATGCTGCTCGGCGCCGCGCTGGCCTCGTTTCCCGCCTCGTTCCTGCGCGACGCGTTCGGCCGGCGCACCGGCTTCGCGCTCGGCGCCTCGCTCGGCATCGCCGGCGGCGTGCTCCTGGCGGTGGCGCTGATGCAGCGCCAGTTCGCCTGGGCCTGCCTCGGCGCGCTGTGGCTCGGCATGGCGCAGGGCTTCTCCTTCTTCTACCGGCACGAGGCGGCCGCCGCGTCCGGCCGGCCGGCCGCCGCCACCGCCGGGGTGCTGGCGGGCGGGCTGCTCGCCGCCCTCGCCGGGCCGACGCTCGCCGGGCTCGCCGAGGATCTCGTCGCCCCCTTCTTCCTGGTCGGCGCGGCGGGGCTCGCGGCGCTCGCCCACACCGCCTCGCTCGGCGTCGCGGTCAGCCTCGCGCCCGATCCGCTGCCGGTGTTCCGCGTCAAGCAGGCCGCGCCGCTCTCGGCCATCGTCCTGCCGACCGCGCTCGGCGCCCTCGCCTGGTTCGGCATGAACGCGGTGATGTCCGGCGCCCCGCTCGGCCTTGTCGGCTGCGGCATCGGCGAGGCGGCGGTATTCGGCTTCATCGCGCTGCACGTGGCCGCCATGTATGCGCCCGCCGTGCCGCTGGCGCTGATCGGCGACAAGGTGCCGCCGTTCGCGCTCGCCGGCCTCGGCGTGGCGCTGGTGGGGCTCGCCGTGCCGCTCGATCTCCTGAGGACGCCGGAGGCGATCACCGCCGCGCTGCTTCTGGTAGGGGCCGGCTGGTCGGTGGCGACGGTGGGGGCGACGTCCGCCATCTACAGCGCCGGGCCGCCGAGCCGCCTCGCTTTGGCGCTGCACGACGGCGGGCTGTTCCTGGCGGCCATTCTCGGCGCGCTCGCCGGCGCCGTCCTGGCCTGAGGCGGCCGGCCGGGACGGGCCGGGGGAGCGCGCACGCTAGGGGCGGCGATTCACCGGCGGCGGTTCCGGCTTTATGGTGCAGGCGATTCCCGGCGGCTCACGCCGCCGTCCGGATAAAGGCGCGCCATGTCCAATCCTTTTTCCCTGGCGGGGCAGACCGCCCTCGTCACCGGCTCGGCGGCGGGGCTCGGCTTCGAGATCGCCACCGCTCTGGCGCTCGCCGGCGCCCACGTGCTGGTCAACGGGCGTGATCAAAGCCGGCTCGATACCGCGGTCACCGCCATCATCCGCAAGGGCGGCCATGCCGAGCCCTTCCTCCTCGACGTGTTCGATGGCGCGGCGGTGACGGCCCGCATGGCGCAGGCGCCGGCGATCCATATCCTCGTGAACAATGCGGGGGCGCGCGACCGGCGCGGCTTCCTCGACATGGAGACGGACGATTTCCGCGCCTTGATCGAGCTCGATCTGATCGCTCCCGCGCACCTCACGCGCGAGGTGGCGCGCGCCATGGCCAAGCGGGGCCATGGCGGGCGCATCATCAACATCACCTCCATCGCCGGACCGCTCTCGCGGGCGGGGGACGCCGCCTACACCACGGCCAAAGGCGGGCTCGAGGCGCTGACGCGGGCGCTCGCGGCCGATCTCGGCCCGCACGGCATCACCGTGAACGCGGTGGCGCCGGGCTACTTCCTCACCGAGCCCAATGCGGAGCTCGCCCGCGACCAGGCGGTGGGCGAATGGCTCTCGCGCCGCACCTCGCTCGGGCGCTGGGGCAAGCCGCACGAGATCGCCGGGGCGGCGGTGTTCCTGGCTTCGCCGGCGGCGTCCTACGTCACCGGCCACGTCCTGGCGGTGGACGGGGGCTATCTCGCCCATTTCTGAGGCGCGGTCAGCGCGCCCAGAAGCGCGGCAGCACCAGCACCAGCACGGTGAGGATTTCGAGCCGCCCGAGCATCATGGTGAGGGTCAAGAGCCAGATGGCGGGATCCGGCAGGCCGGCGAAATTGGAGGAGGGCCCCACCACCGGGCCGAGCCCCGGCCCGACATTGGCGAGGCAGGCGATGGACGCCGAGAACGCGGTGACGATGTCCAGCCCCATGAGGTTGAGGCCGATTCCCACCGCCAGGAAGGTGAGGATGAAGAGGAACACGAAGCCCAGCACCGAGGACACCACGTCGTCCGACACCGGCGCGCCGCCATAGCGCACCGGGAACACGCCATTGCGGAACATGACGCGCTTGAGGTGCTGGCGGATCGCCTTGCCGGTGATGGCGATGCGCATCGCCTTCAGCCCACCGGAGGTGGAGCCGGTGCAGCCGCCGAGGAACATCACCACGAAGAAGATCGTGTCCGAGAGCGGACCCCAATTGGTGTAGTCCACCGCCATGAGGCCGGTGGTGGTGATGAGCGAGACCACCGTGAACAAAGCCCCGCGCAGCGCCGTCTCGCCCGCGGCGACGCCCTGGAACACCTGCTGGGCGAAGGAGAGCGCGGTGAAGATCGCGATCAGGCCGAGGAACACCCGCACCTCGGAATGGGTGATGAGGCGTCGCGTGTCGCCCGAAAGCGCGCGCACATAAAGCGGGAAGGGCAGGGCGCCGGCGATCATGAAGACGATCGCCACATAGTCCACCGCCGGGTTCTTGAACACGCTGAGCGAATAGTCGGAATTGGCGAAGCCGCCGGTGGACAGGGTGGACATGGCGAGCGTCACGGCGTCGAACAGGCCGAGCCCGGCGAGCGCGTAGCTGATGGCGCAGGCCAGCGTCAGCAGCAGATAGGCGATGAGCAGGCCCTTGGCGACCGCGCCGGCGCGCGGCAGGAACTTCTCCGACTTGTCGGACGATTCCATGCGGAACAGCTGCATTCCGCCGATCGAGAGCACCGGCAGCACCGCGATGGCGATGGCGATGATGCCGACGCCGCCGAACCAGTGCAGCAGCGCGCGCCACAACAGGATGCCGGGGGCCTGGGCGTCGAGGCCCGACATGGTGCTCGCCCCGGTGGTGGTGAGGCCGCTCATGGCCTCGAACACCGCCTTGGTGAAGGAGAGCTGCGAGGAGCCCCACATCAGCGGCAGCGCCGCGAACAGGGTCAGCACAACCCAGACGCTGGTGGTGAGGAAGAAGGCCTGGCGCAAATCGAGCTTCTGGACCTCGCGCTCGCGCCCCGACATCCACAGCAGCACGCCGACGAAGATCGTCACCGCGGCCGCGCCGATGAACGACTGGTGCCCGCCCGAGCGGCTGGCGAAGTCGACCAAGGCGGGCAGCAGCATGCTGCCGCCGAGGATGGCGAGCAGGATGCCGAGGATCGACGCCACCGGGCGCAGATTGAGCGTCGAGAGCGCCTGCGCCTCGACCGAGGGAATGCGCGCGGTGTGCATCTGGGCCCGCCCCCGGTCGGTCAGTTGAGCACGCGCCGCATGTCCGGCACGTCGAGCGAGAAGGCCGGCACCTCGATGGAGAATGCCTCTCCGGCCTCGGTGAGCATGTCGTAGCGTCCGCTCATGATGCCGGTGGCGGTGGTGAGCGGCACGCCGCTGGTATATTCGAATCGCCCGCCGGGCGGCAGCACCGGCTGCTCGCCCACGACGCCGGGCCCGTGCACCTCCTCGGTGCGTCCGTTGGCGTCGGTGATGATCCAGTGGCGCGCCTTGAGCTGCACCGTCTCGGACCCGAGATTGATCACCTCGATGGTATAGGCCCAGAAATAGCGCCCCTGGTCCGGCTCCGAGCGCTCGGCCACGTAGCGCGGCGTCGCGGTCACCTGGATCTGGCGCGTTGTCGACCGATACATCCCCGCTCTGTCCCCTGCCTCGCGGGCGCAGGACCCGCGTGCCGACAGTGAACCGGCCGGCGCCCGGGTGCAATATGCGCCGCGCCCCACGCCGGCCGCGCCGGGCCATCCGTGCCCGCCGCCGGCCGGGCGCGCGCCTCAGATCGCCGCGATCGCGCGCCTCAGATCGCCGCGATCGCGCGCCTCAGATTGCGGCGATCGCGGACCTGAGGTCGTCGATCAGATCGTCCGGGTGCTCGAGCCCCACCGAGAGGCGCAGCAGGCCGTCGGATATCCCCATGTCGGCCCGCGCCTCGGGGGTGAATCGCTGGTGGGTGGTGGTGGCGGGGTGAGTGAGCAGGCTCTTGGCGTCGCCGAGATTGTTGGAGATGCGGATCAGCCTGAGCGCGTTGGCGAAGCGGAACGCGCCCGCTTTGCCGCCGTCCACCACGAAGGTCACCAGCGTGCCGCCGCCCGACATCTGCTTGCGGGCGAGGGCCGCCTGGGGATGGTCGGTGCGGCCGGGATAGATCACCCGCGCCACCTTGGCTTCGCTGGCCAGCGCGTCGGCGATCTTGCCGGCGCTCGCCTGCATGCGCTCGACCCGCAGCGCCAGGGTTTCCAGGCCCTTCAGCATCACCCAGGCGTTGAACGGCGAGATCGAGGGGCCGGTCTGGCGCAGGAAGGTCTGCAAATGGTCGGTGACGAACTGCTGGGAGGACAAAATCACGCCGCCGAGGCAGCGGCCCTGGCCGTCGATGTGCTTGGTGGTGGAATAGACCACCACGTCCGCTCCGAGCGCGAACGGATGCTGCAGCAGCGGCGTGGCGAACACGTTGTCCACCACCAGACGGGCGCCCGCCTGGTGGGCGATCTGCGCCACCGCGGCGATGTCGATGATCTCCAGCGTCGGGTTGGTGGGGCTCTCGAGGAACAGCACCTTGGTGTTGGGCCTCACCCCCGCGCGCCAGGCGGCCAGGTCGGTGCCGTCCACCAGCGTCGTCGCGACCCCGAAGCGCGGCAGGAAGTCCTCGATGATCCAGCGGCACGAGCCGAACAGCGCGCGGGCGGCCAGCACATGATCGCCGGCGCTCAGCTGGCACAGGAGCGCCGCGTTCACCGCCGCCATGCCGGAGGCCGTGGCGCGCGCCGCCTCCGCCCCTTCGAGCAGCGCCATGCGCTCCTCGAACATGGCGGTGGTGGGGTTGGAATAGCGCGAATAGACGAAGCCCGGATCCTCGCCCTTGAAGCGCGCCTCGCAGGCCTCGGCATTGTCGTAGACGAAGCCCTGGGTGAGGAACAGCGCCTCGGAGGTCTCCCCGAACGGCGAACGGGTGGTGCCGCCGTGCACCAGGCGGGTCTCCGGATGGAGCGCCGCGGGGTCCTTGGGGACGAAGTTTGATGGGGATTTCGGCGCCGACATGTCTGCCTCCGGGGCAGGCCGGGATCGGGGGCGGTATGCGAGGCTTGCGCGCGACCTCAAAGTCGCGGCAGATGCCGTCCGCCGCACCGCTCGTCCCGGCCTTTTAGCTCAAGTTGTTTAACGTGGCTGCAAGCCGGCCGGCCCAAATTCACCACGAACGGGATCGAGATAAGGCGGCGGCAACCTTGGCGTCAAGGGATTTGTTCGTTAGACCGAACGAACGGGACCGGGAAAACGGATAGGGGGCGAGCGTGGCCGAGCTTTCCAAGCCTGGGATTCTTCCGGCCGAGGCCATTGCGGCACTCGTCGCGGCAGGCGGCATCAGCGCCAAGCGCGGGATTGATCCGGAGCAGATCCAGCCGGCGAGCCTTGATTTGCGGCTCGGCCGCACCGCTTGGCGCATCCGCGCGAGCTTCCTGCCGGGCGCCGGGCGCACCGTGAAGGAGCGCTTGGCGGAGCTGGCGCTGCACGAGCTGGACCTCGCCTCGGGCGCGGTGCTGGAGACTGGCTGCGTCTACCTCGTCAAGCTGTTCGAGCAGCTGAAGCTGCCCTTCGACCTCGCGGCGGCGGCCAATCCCAAGAGCTCCACCGGCCGGCTCGACGTGTTCGTGCGCGTCATCACCGACGGCGCGCGCGCCTTCGACACCATCCCGGCGGGCTATGGCGGCCCGCTCTATCTCGAAATCTCGCCGCGCACCTTCCCGATCCTGGTGCGCACCGGTTCGCGCCTGTCCCAGGTGCGCTTCCGCCGGGGCGTCGCGCGCCTCTCCGACCTCGAGCTGCTCAACCTGCAGGCGAGCGACCGGCTGGTGAATGCGGCCTCCCCCGACGTGGCCGCGGGAGGGATCGCGCTGGGGGTCGACCTCGCAGGCGAGGCGCTCTCCGGTTTCCAGGGCTTCCGCGCCAAGCGCCATACCGGCGTCGTCGACGTGGATCAGCCCGGCCGGCTCGACGTGGAGGATTTCTGGGAGCCGATCCGGGTGCGGCGCGAGGGCGGCAGCCCGAGCCTCGTGCTCGATCCCGACGCCTTCTACATTCTCGCCTCCCGCGAGGCGGTGCACGTGCCGCCGGACTATGCGGCCGAGATGGTGCCCTTCGACCCGCTGGTGGGGGAGTTCCGCGTGCATTATGCGGGCTTCTTCGATCCCGGCTTCGGCAGCGCGGCGGCGGGTGGGGTGGGCGCGCGGGCGGTGCTGGAGGTGCGCTCGCGCGAGGTGCCCTTCATCCTGGAGCACGGCCAGACCGTCGGCCGCCTGGTCTACGAGCGCATGGCCGGCCGGCCGGAGCGGCTCTACGGCGTCGACCTCAAGTCCCATTACCAGGGGCAGGGGCTGAAGCTCTCCAAGCACTTCAAGCCGTTCGCCGCGCCCGACGGCGGGGCGTGATCCGCCCGGCGCGGACGCCGGGCGGCGGGGCTGATCCTCAGAGCTGCTCGAGGCAGGCGGCGGCGGCCTCGGCGGCGGGGCGGGCCGAGCCGAGCGACAGGCTGCCGGAGGACACCAGGCCGCGCACCGTCTCGGTCACGAAGCCGCGCTTGTCCCCGGCGGCGGCGAAGCCCGGGGCGGTCGCCTGGTAGACGGTCTTCGCCGACGCATCGAGGCCGGCGGCGCACTTGTCGGCCGCCGCTTTGTCGGCCTGCGCCGGGGCGGCCATTGCGAACGCGGCGAGGGCGAGCAGCGTCGCGGTGATCCTGATCTTCATGGGTGTGACTCCTTGGGGGGCTTTGGTGCCTCGGGACGCCATGGCGCCTGTTTCAGGGCCAGCGGCGAATCCGCCTCTCTTTCATAGGACAGGCGATTGGCCGATCATATGGATTCGCCAGGCGGCTCCATATGGTCGGGTCGCGTTCTAGCGCACGCCGACGCGGTTCACCGGGCCGCCGAGATTGGCGGGGCTGCGCACGACGCCGACGCCGGGAGCGCCGACGCCGGGGGCGCAGCCGACAGGATAGCCCGGACGGGTGCAATAGACCGCCGCGCGGGCGGCCGGCGCCACCGGACGGACGACGCAGCCCTTGGGCACGCCGACGGTCTTGCAATAGACCACCGCATTGGCCGGCAGCGGCGCCGCGCCAAGGAACAGGACGGCTGCCGCGCCGGCCAGTGCGAGATGTGCGATCTTGGTCATGGCTTCCTCCTTCTTGGCGCCAAGCTGCGCCGAAGCCCGTCTCCCGCGTCGAACCCACCCGCGGAGCGGGCGAAGCGGGGTCTTGAATCAACTCTGAGATGCCTTCGCCGGCCCGTTCGAGCCGATCCGGCCGCGGTCCGCCATTAGTACGCCGAATTTGCGCAGCCAATGGCGAACATTTGCTGTATCTGCCGCTACGCCACTCCCGCGCGGACGCATCCGCCGCTAGAATGGACCGCGATGAGAGCAGCGGCCCCGCCGCCAGAACGCGCAGAACGGACCGAGCGGCATGCCCCCCCAGTCCACCGCCGGGGCCATTCTCGCCCCATTGACCGCCGCAACCGAAGGGTTGCCGCACTGGCTCGCGGCCGGCGCGGGGCCGCAGGCCTGCGCGGCGGTCAAGGCCCATCCCGGCTTTCCGCAGGCCATGCACGCCGCGGCGCAGGGCATCGTCGACGCCTTCGACAACCATCCGCTGCTGAACCGCGTGCTCAACGATCGCGGGCGCATGATCTTCAGCTTCCTCGCCTTCTATCTCGACGCGCTGCCGGAGGGCGGAGGGATCACGGCGGCGCGCATGACCGCCTTGTGCCAGGCCACCGGCCTGTGCAGCCACGGGCGCACCAAGGCGCTGCTCGCGCTGATGCGCTGGAGCGGCTATCTCGCCCCCGCCCAGGGCAAGGGCGATCGCCGCGAGCGCCCTCTTGCGCCCACCGCGCGCATGTGGACCTCCTTCCGCGGGCGCTGGCGCATGCACTTTTGCGCCATGCGGCCGCTTGGCGGGGCGGCCGCGGACGCCCTCGAAGGGCTCGACGACCCATTGTTCTGCCGCGCCCTGGTGCTGGCCATCGGCGAAGGCTTCCGGCACGGCTTCCGGGTGCTGGACGGCGCCCCGGCGCTCGCCCCCTTCGCCGACCGCGATGGCGGGATGATGGTGTTCTTCGCGCTGCTGGTGGCGCAGGCGGGAAGGCCGCTCACGGTGGCGGAACTGGCCCGCCGATTCCATGTCTCGCGCACCCATGTGCTCCAGATCCTGCGGGACGCCATGGTGGCCGGGCTCGTGGCGCGGGCGCCCGGCCAGCAAGGCGAGCATCAGGGCTACGGGCTGACCGGGGCCGGGAGCGACGCGCTCGCCGACTTTTTCGCCACCTCGTTCGCCCTGCTCGACTGCACGGCGGCGCGCGCGGCCGCCGACCGCGCCAAGGCGCTGGCGGAGGCTGCGCCTGCCAACTGATCGGGGGGCCGCCTCGATTGCGGGGCCGCAGCCCTCAGGGCCGGGCCGTCCGGGCCGCGCCGTGGCCGACCGCGAGCGCCGCCTCGCGGTTCCAGGGCGCCTGGTCGCTCAGCGCGACGCGCAATTCGGCCAGCGGGCGCAGCACCGCGTCCGAGTACGCCAGGTAGTCAGCCACCAGCGGTAGCGCCTTCTCCACCTCGGGGTCATCGGCCAACGCGAGCACCATGGAGACCGCCGCCTCCACCGCGGGCGCCGCCGCGGCGCCCTGGCCGGCGCTCGCCTCGCCGAGCGCCTGGGCGAAGGCGTCGAGCGTGCGCGAGCGCGCGGTCTCGGCCAGGGTGACCACCTCCTCCTGCGGCGCCGCCGAAGCGAGGCGCTGGGTCACGTCCTCCAGCAGCGCGAGATAGGTCATCAGCACGTCGAGGGTGGAGGCGATGTTCACGACGTCCCCGGCGGAATGGCCGAACACCTGCTCCGCGCCGAGCTGCGGCACGCGCAGGTCCAAGAGCCGCACCTCGCGCGCCAGCGGCGCCATGCTGATCCGTTCCCCCTGCTGCGCCCGCGGCCACCAGCTGGCGAAGCTGTGGCGGCAGCGCTTCAGCAGCGCGCGCACCTCGGGCCGGAACTGGTCGGTGAGATAGACCGGCAGCACCGCATAGGACACCGCGAGCGCGATCCCGGCGCCGATCATGGTCTCGTAGATGCGCGCGAGCATGCCCTCGGGCCCGAGCCCCGCGATCAGGTGCAGGCCAAGGATCACCGAAAAGCCGACCGCGGCCGAGGCGACGTCGTAGCGGTCCTTCTGGGTGACGATGGCGATCATCTGGCCGAACACGCACAGCGCCGCGAGCAGCCAGATGTGGGCGTCGAACATCAGGAACAGGGCCATGCCCAGCGCCACGCCGACGAGCGTGCCCACGGTGCGGTAGCGCACCCGCATGAAGGTCTCGCCGACGCTGTTGCCGAGCACGAACATCACCGTCAAGGTGGCCCAATAGGCGTGCTCCAGGTTGAAAGCGAGGTCGAGGGCGGTGGTGATGGCGGTGGCGATGAGGCCCTGGCACGCCACCTTCAGCGGCGCCGAGAATGCGGTTCGGCCGTCGGCCGCCCGCACCAGCAGCGGCACCGGCGCGGGCGGCGGCGGCAGGTCGCCCTCTTCGTGCGGCGCGGGGAAGGGGGCGGTCTCCTGCGCAGCGATGCCGGTGACCACCAGCGCGAGCCGCTCGAAGGCGGTCACCGCCCGCAGCAGGGCGAAGCGCGCCGCCGGCTCGAGGCGGGTGTCGAAAGCCGCCTCCCTGAGCTCCTCGATGGCGCGCTCGAAGCGTTCCTCCGCCTTGTCGTCGACGCGCTCCAGCACCTCGAGGCGGCGGGCGATGTGGTCGGCGGCGTTGGCGAACGGGCCGCGCCAGTCGGGGGTGTTGCGGCTGGAGGAGGGGATGCAGCTCGCCAGCAGCAGGACCGCCACCCGCAGGCGGTAGATCTTGGCCCTGAGATGCTCGAAATCCATGCGCGCGCCGGGGTCCTCGGCGGAGGCGTTGGCGAGCGCGTTCCAGACCCGCGCCCGCGCCGCGCCCGCCTGCGGTCCGAGATCGGCGGGGAACGGGCGTTCGGCCCGCACCGCTTCCGACATCTCGCGCAGATAGGCGGCGAGCAGTTCCTCGACCTGGTGGGCGGAATGGACGAACGCCTTCACCGCCGAGGGGCGCCACGGCGAGAGCCGCAGCGCGACCATCACCGCCGCCCCCTGGCAGAAAGCGAGCAGGAAATAGAGCGCCTGGGCGCGGGTCGGCGCGAGGATGGTGCTGACCGTCGCGACGACGATGAGCGAGAGGCCGAGCCGCTGGCCGTCCATGCCGGAGCGGCGCAGGACCAGAGCGAAGAAGGAGAGCGGCACCAGAAGCAGCTTCTGCACCACCGCGTTGGCCGGCCCCTCGCCGGGGCCGACCGCGATCACCACCAGGAGGAAGGCCATGGCGAGCGCGAAGATACGCCCCATGGTGCGCGCCTCGGTGCGCCGGCTCGCGGCCGGGGTGAAGGTGAGCAGCACCAGCGCGCCCGCCCCCGCCATCAGCGGGAAGGGGACGTCGAGGCCGAGCGCGAAGGCGCGGGAGGTGGTGTAGCCGAGGGTGATGACGACGACGAACGCCACCGCCAGCTGCAGCGCGCGGGTGGTGTCGATGCCGCCGGGATCGTGGATCGAGAGCCAGCGGGCGATCCGGCCGGCATAGGGCCCACCGGGCGGCGCTTCGCTGGTGCCGGGGACGGGGGCGTTGGGCTCGGTCATGAGGTGCACGCTCGGGCTCTGGCCGGACGGCGCACCAAGTCATGCTTCGCGCGAGGTGTCCAGGGGGGGGGCCTGCGGCGTGCATTGATGCCTGTACCGCCGGGGGACTATATCCACCCCCGGATCACGCGCGGCACCATGCCGGCAGGGGAGGCGGGTACATGGGGGCTGAGACGGCGGCGCGCGTGTCGGAGCTCTATGCGGCGATGGTGGCGGCGGGCGAGATCTCCCCCGATCCCGCCCAGGCCGAGGTGGTCGCGGCCTTTGCCCGGCTGGAGCTGGATCTGCGCCAGAGGGCCATGGCGCAGAAGTCCTCGGCGCTCGGCTGGCTGTTCCACCGCCGCGCGCCCGAGCCGCCCAAGGGCCTCTACATCTTTGGCAAAGTCGGCCGGGGCAAGACCATGCTCATGGACCTGTTCTTCTCGGCGCTGCCGGCGAAGGGCAAGCGGCGCGCCCATTTCCACGAATTCATGGGCGACGTGCACGAGCGCATCTTCAGGGAGCGCGAGGCGCAGAAGAAGGGCGAGCGCAAGACCGCCGACCCCATCGCCCCGGTGGCCGCCCAGCTCGCCGACGAGGCGAAGGTGCTGTGCTTCGACGAGTTCCATGTCACCGACATCGCCGACGCCATGATCCTCGGCCGGCTGTTCGAGAAGCTGTTCGCCGACGGCGTGGTGGTGGTGGCGACCTCCAACGTCGCCCCCGACGACCTCTATGCCGGCGGGCTGAACCGCGCTTTGTTCGTGCCCTTCATCGGCATGATCAAGCAGCGCATGGAGGTGCTGAGCCTGCAATCGCGCACCGACTACCGCATGGAGAAGCTGGAGGGCGTCTCGGTCTGGCACACCCCGCTCGGCGCCCAGGCGGACGCGGCGGTGGATGCCGCCTGGAAGCGGCTCGCCGGGCCGGCGGGGGGCGTGCCGAGCGAGATCCTGCTCAAGGGCCGCCACCTCGCCATTCCCGCCATGGCCGCCGGCACGGCGCGGTTCTCGTTCGCGAACCTGTGCGAGGCGCCGCTCGGCCCGAACCCGGACTATCTTGCTCTGGCGCGCATGTTCCACACCATCGTGCTGGAGCACATCCCGATCATGGGGCCGGACCAGCGCAACGAGGCCAAGCGCTTCATCTCGCTCATCGACACGCTCTACGACGCCAATGTGAAGCTCATCGCCTCGGCCGCTGCCGAGCCGGACGGGCTCTATCTCGGCACCGAGGGGGCGGAGGCGTTCGAGTTCTCGCGCACCATCTCGCGCCTCCACGAGATGCGCTCCGACGAGTATCTGGCGAAGCCGCACGGACGGAGCGATTCGGCGGCCTCCGGCGACACCACGGGACTTGTCGAAACGTAAGGAGGCTCAAGGCCCTTCGCCGCAAATGGCCTTTGATCCCGGGCGCCAGAGGTGCCAGCATCGGCCATCGCTCGGGGTGGGGAGGCGAAGGCATGCGCGGCGGGATCTTGAGTGCTCTGACGATGTCGGCAGCGATTGCATCGCTGCTCGCCGGCTCTGCCGCCGGGGCCGGCGTCGCCGCGGCGGCGACCGTGGTCGCCCTGGGCGCGAGCCAGACCTACGGCAAGGGCGTCGCGCGCGGCGAGGATTATCCCTCCCAGCTCCAGGCCATGCTGCGCGCCCAAGGCTATTCGGTCCGCTTCGCCAATGCCGGGGTGAACGGCGACACCACCACGGGCATGCGCGCGCGCCTCGCCGGCGCGCTGACCCCGGACACGGTGCTCGTCATCCTCCAGCCCGGCGGCAACGACCGGCTGAAGGGCGTCTCCGAGGCCGAGACCAGCGCCAATATCGCCGCCATCAAGGCGACGCTCGCCGCCCGCCACATCCCGGTGGTGATGGTGCCGAACCAGATGTTCGCCCATTTCCCGCGCCAGGCGGACGGCCAGCACCTGACGGCGGAGGGCTATCGCGGCCTTGCCGCCCAGCTGGTGCCGCAGGTGGCGCCTTATCTCAAGAAATAGCCGCGCCGAACGCTGCCGCCGCCGCGCGGAAGGCGGCGGCGGGATCGTGCGCCCGCATCACGCCGCCCATGATGGCGAGCCCCGCCGCGCCCGCCGCCCGGCAGGCGCCGGCATTGGCCGCATCGACGCCGCCGAGCGCGATCACCGGCACGCGGCAGGCGCGCGCGAAGGCGGCGAGGCCGTCGAGCCCCAGCGCCGGCCCGTGGCCGGGCTTGGAGGCGGTAAGGAACACCGGGCTCGCGGTGACGTAGTCGAGCGCCGCCGGATCGGCCCGCGCCGCCTCCTCCAGCGTGTGGAGGGAGAGGCCCACCAGCGCGTGCGGCCCCAGCAGCGCGCGGGCTTCGGCCGGGTCCGATCCGCCGGGAAGGTGCACCCCGTCCGCCCCGGCCGCGCGGGCGAGCTGCGCCGCGCCGTGGAGCGTGACGCGCGCGCCGCAGGGCCGCGCGATGGCGGCCATGCGGGCGAAGAGGGCGATCTGCGCCGCCGCCGCTAGGTCCTTCTCCCGCAGGCTGAGCCAGCGGCAGCCGCCGGCGCAGGCGGCGGCGACCACGTCCGGAAGGTCGCTCTTCGCCTGCGACCGGTCGGTGATGAGCAGCACCGGCGGCGCGGGCAGCATCCTCAGCTGCCGACGAGGCCGAATTCGGGGCTGGAGGCTTCCGCGTGCAGCTTCCGCGGGATGCGGCCCGACAGCCGGGCGAGGCGCCCGCCTTCGACCGCGTGGCGGAAGGCGGCCGCCATGCGCACCGGATCGTGGGCCTTGGACACCGCCGTGTTGAGCAGCACCGCCGCGCAGCCGAGCTCCATGGCGAGCGCGGCGTCCGATGCCGTGCCGATGCCGGCGTCCAGCACCACCGGCACCGGCGAGCGGGCGCAGATCAGTTCGATCATGTGCGGATTGGCGATGCCGAGCCCGGTGCCGATCATGGAGCCGAGCGGCATCACGGTGGCGGCGCCGAGGTCGGCGAGCTTCTGGCAGGTGACGGGATCGTCGTTGCAGTAGGGCAGCACCACGAAGCCGCGATTGACCAGCTCCTCCGTGGCCTTCAGCAGCTCCTCCACATTGGGATAGAGCAGCTCGCGGTCGCCGATCACCTCGAGCTTCACCCAATCGGTCTCCAGCGCCTCGCGCGCCAGCTCGGCGGTGAGCACGGCGTCCTTCGCGGTCTGGCAGCCGGCGGTGTTGGGCAAGATGTGCACCCGGCCGGACAAGAGGTCGGTCAGGCTCTCCTCGTAGCCGGCGAGGCTGATGCGGCGGATGGAGGCGGTCGCCATCTGCGCGCCCGAGGCCGCCAGCGCGTCCAGGAACACCTTCTGGTTGGGATAGCCCGCCGTGCCGAGGAACAGGCGCGAGCCGAAGCTGCGCCCGGCGATGACGAGGGGGTCGTTGACGCGGGGATCGTTGATATCGGACATGGCCGTTCTCGTTCGTTCTGCCGGCGAAGCGCCCCCTCTTAAGGGGCGCGGGGATCAGCCCCCCTGCTTCGCCTCGATGATCTCCACCTGGTCGCCCGCCGCGAGCGGGGTCTCGCCCCAGGCGCGGCGCGGCACCACGGCGCCGTTGAGCGCCACGGCGATGCCCTTGCGGCCGTCCTCCACCCCTTTGGCGCGCAGCAGCTCCGCCACCGTGGCCGCCGGGTGCTCTTCCGGCGTGCCGTTCACCGTCAAGGCGCGTGCCATCGCCGTCACTCCGCCGCCGCGCGGGGCGCAAAGCGCGACGCCGCGAACGGCGCCGCCACCGGGTCCATGCGGCCTTCGAGGATCTGGGAGACGATCACGTCCGTGGTCACCGGCAGCAGCAGGATGCCGTTGCGGTGGTGGCCGGTGGCGTAGACCAGGCCCTCCACTTCGCTCGGCCCGAGGATGGGCGCGTCGTCGCGGCTGCCGGGGCGGAAGCCGACCCATTGCTCGATCACGGCGAGCTCCTCCAGGCCCGGCAGCGCGCGCCAGGCATTGGTGAGCAGCGCCAGCAGGCCGCCGGCGGTCAGCGCCGTGTCGAAGCCCTTCTCCTCGGTGGTGGCGCCGATGATGAGGCGCCCGTCGCGCCGCGGCACCAGATAGGCGCCCGGCGCCCACAGCACGTGGGACAGAAGCGGCGCGGCGGGGTCCATCTGCAGCGCCATCATCTGCCCCTTGATGGGGCGCACCGGCAGCGGCGCCGCGGGGGCGATGTCGACGCCGCGGCTCCAGGCGCCCGCCGCGAGCACCGTCACGTCCGCCGCATGGCGCGTGCCGGCGGCGACGACGCCGGTGACGCGCCCGGCCTGGGTCTCGACGCGGGAGATCGGGGTGCCCTCATGGATCCGCGCGCCGGCGCCGAGCGCCGCAATCCTCAGCGCCGCCGCGACCTTGCGGTTGTCCACCTGGTGGTCCTCGGGGGTGAGGATGGCGCCCGCCACCTTGGCGGCGAGATAGGGCTCGCGCCGGCGCGCCTCGGCTCCGCCGAGCCATTCCACCGGCAGGCCGAGCGCGGTCTGGAGCGCGTGCAGATGCCGCAGCCGCGACAGGTCGTCCGCGGTCAGCGCGACGGTGAGCGTGCCCTCGGTGCGCAGGTCGACGCCGGTGCCGGCCGCCTGCTCCAGGTCCGCGGCGAAGCGCGGCCACAGCGCCTGGCTCGCGCGGTTGAGCTGCAGCAGCACATCCTCGCCCGGCTCGGCCTCGGCGCAGGCGGCAAGCATGCCGGCGGCGGCATGGCTCGCGCCCTGGCCGGTCTCGCCGGCGTCGAACAGATCCACCGGGCAGCCGGCGGCGGCGAGCCGCCAGGCGATGGCAAGGCCGATCACCCCGCCGCCGACGACGGCGACCCGCGGGCGCGACCCGCCGCGACCCGCGGCGTCACGGGACTCGGAAGCAACAGAAGACGAATCAAAGGTCGACAAGCTCGCGCTCATCGGCATCTCCCTACGCTGGCATGATCCAGACAGGTTCGATGGGTATGATCTCAGCCGCGCAAGATGCACGGCACCCCAGGCCGTCCGCGTATTATCCATGCCTCGGCCCGGATCGCAAGGCCCTGAGCCGGCAATTGCAGCCGTAGCCGGCCGGCCATGGCGCCTGGACACCCCTTTGTGTTCCCATTATGTTCCGCATCGCATGCCGATCAGGAGGACCGCCGATGAAGCTTTATTGGGCGCCCCATACCCGGGCTTTCCGCGCGCTGTGGATGCTGGAGGAAGCCGGCATCGCCTATGAGCGCGAACTGGTGGACCTGCGCAACGGCGGGCAGGACAGGCCGGAATTCCGCGCCATCAATCCCATGGGCAAGGTTCCCGCGCTGACCGACGGGGCGGCCCGCCTCGCCGAGAGCGCGGCGATCTGCGCCTATGTGGCCGAGCGGGCGCCCGAGGCGGGCCTCGCCCCGCCGCTGGGCGATCCCGCGCGCGGGCGCTATCTGCAGTATCTGTTCTTCTCGTCCGGCTGCATGGAGCCCGCCTTCGTGCAGAAGATGATGGGCATGTCGCTGCCCAAGTCGAGTGCCGGCTGGGGCAGCTTCGACCTCGTGATGGAGGTGGTGGACGCGGCGCTGAAGCCGGGCCCCTATCTCTTGGGCGAGGCGTTTTCCGCCGCCGACGTGATGCTGGGCTCGGACGTGTGGTACGGCATCGGCCTGCTCAAGGTGATCACGCCGACCCCCGCCATGACCGCCTATGTGGAGCGCCTCACCGCGCGCCCCGCTTTCCAGCGCGCCAAGCAGATCGAGGCGGCGGCGCTGGCGGCGGCAGGCTGAGGCGCCGGCGCGCCGGATGGTCTATGGTGGCGGCATGCTCGGGCTCATTCCCCTGATCCGCCGCGTGCGCCACGGCATGACCCTTGGCGTGCGCGTCATGGCCGAGGACGACGCCGGGCGCCTGCTCCTGGTGCGGCACTCGTATCTGCCCGGCTGGCATTTTCCCGGCGGCGGCGTCGATTTCGGCGAGACCGCCGCCGAGGCCGCGCGCCGCGAACTGAAGGAGGAGGCCAACGTCGACACCGAGGCGCCGCTCGCCATGGCGGGGGTGTTCTTCAATCCCCGCGTCGGCGGGCGCGACCATGTGGTGCTGTTCAGCGCCGGACGCCTCGTCATCGGGCCGCGGCCGGCGCGCAATCTCGAGATCGTCGCCGCCGAGTTCTTCGCGCCCGATGCGCTGCCCGAGGACGTCTCTCCCGCCACCCTGCGGCGCCTCGCCGAGCGCCAGGGCCGGGCGCCGGTCGCCGACCTGTGGTGAGGGCTGGGCGGCCTGCCGGCTTGCGCGCGGCCCGGCGCGGCGCCGAAGCGGGCGGCGCCGACGGGTGCGGCGATTGGAGCCGCGGCGCATCTGCTTGCCAAGCCGGGGCGCGCCCGCTTAAGTCCGCACCGCCCGGGCGCCAGCGCCGGGGCGGGGACCCACGCCCTGGTCCCGAAGGTGCCCGCCGGGAGTTTTCGCCATGTCCCTCGACGCCGATCAGATCGTCGAACGCCGCCGCCTCAGGCGCAAAGTCACCTTCTGGCGCACGCTGGGGGTGCTCGCCGCCGTCGCGGCGATCGCGGTGGCGGTCTCCGTCGTGGCGGGCCGCACCGTCACCGCCTCCTCGCCCCACGTGGCGCGGGTGGTGATCGGCGGCGTGATCCGCAACGACCGCGAGCGGGTGGAGATGCTGGACGACATCGCCGACTCGCGCGCCGAGGCGGTGATCCTGTCCATCGACAGCCCCGGCGGCACGGTCACCGGTGCCGAGCAGCTCTACGACGCGCTCCAGCGGCTCGCCAAGAAGAAGCCCGTGGTCGCGGTGGTGGAGGGGCTCGCGGCGTCCGGCGGCTACATCGCCGCCATCGGCGCCGACCACATCATCGCCCGGCGCAACGCGCTGGTGGGCTCGGTGGGCGTGATCTACCAGTTTCCCAACGTCTACGAGCTGCTGAAGACGGTCGGCATCTCGGTGGAGGACATCAAGTCCTCGCCGCTGAAGGCCGCGCCGAACGGCTACAGCCCCACCTCGCCCGAGGCGCGCGCCGCCATCGACGCTTTGGTGGTGGACACCTATGGCTGGTTCAAGGACCTCGTCGGCACGCGCCGCAAGCTCACCGAGGCCCAGCTCTCAACCGTCGCCGACGGGCGCGTCTTCACCGGCCATCAGGGGCTCGGCCTGCAGCTGGTGGACGAGCTCGGCGACGAGACCACGGCGCGCGAGTGGCTGGCGCGGGAGAAGGGCGTCTCCAAGGATCTCAAGGTGCGCACCTGGCGCACCAAGCAGGTGGGCGACGAGTTCGGCTGGCTCTCCGCCGCGGTCGCGCACCTCGCCACCTCGCTCGGCCTGCCGCAGCTCGCTGCGATCCTGTCGCAGGCTACGGGCAGCGCTCTGGAGCGCGCTCAGCTTGACGGCCTATTGGCCCTCTGGCACCCTCAAATCAACAGGTGAGCGGTGCTAGACAACCGTCGCAGGACCGGCCCGCGCCTTCGCCCCGCCCCGCTTCGGGCGGGAGCCGGTCATCGGGATCGGCGGCGCTCTGGATCGATCCTGGGGGAGACGAGGCCGTCATGATCAAGTCCGAACTGGTTCAGAAGATCGCCGAAGCCAACCCCCATCTCTATCAGCGCGACGTCGAGAACATCGTCAACGCGATCTTGGAGCAGATCGTCTCCGCCCTCGAGCGCGGCGACCGCGTCGAGCTGCGCGGCTTCGGCGCCTTCTCGGTGAAGAAGCGGGATGCCCGCGTCGGCCGCAATCCGCGCACCGGCAAGCAGGTCGAGGTGAGCGAGAAGAGCGTGCCCTATTTCAAGACCGGCAAGGAGATGCGCGAGCGTCTCAACGATGGGCGGTGACGCGGTGGGCCGCGTCCTCTCGATCCTGGTCGTCGTTCCGCTCTCGATCCTCGCCGTGGCGCTGGCGGTGGCGAACCGGCGGCCGGTCATGGTCTCCCTCGATCCCTTCTCGCCCCACGCGCCGGCGGTGTCGGTGACGCTGCCGCTGTTCGCCGTGATCTTCGCGGCGCTCATCGCCGGCGTGGTGCTGGGCGGCGTGGTGACCTGGTGGCGACAGGGCCGCTTCCGTCGCGAGGCCCGGCTCGCCCGCCGCGAGCAGCGCCAGGCGGAGGCGCGTCGGACCGAGGCGCGCCGCGAGGCCGACGCCGCTCTCTCCCTTCCCGCCCCCCGCCGCTGAAACCAGCCGCCCGCGGATGCTCCCGCGGGCTGCCGCGCGCGACGCGATGGAAACGGCACCGGGCGCACCCCCTCCGGGGCGCGGTGCCGCTCGTTGCGATCTCAGCTAACATCTTACGTTACGTAATGTTTTCGACGCGGGCTGCGGCGAGGTTCAAGCTTATTTCATGTTCCGGTGGTATTTGTGGTCCGCACTCCAGGATCAAAAGAGAGCCACCATGTCCGTCAGCCGTCGAAGCTTCCTCACCGGCCTTGCGGCCTGCCCGCTGTGTGCCAGCATCGCCCGTGCGGAATCCGCCCACCCGCATTGGACCTATGAAGGCCATGGCGGCCCCAAGGAGTGGGGCGAGCTCGCCAAGGAGTTCCAGGTGTGCGCGCTCGGCACCCAGCAATCGCCGATCAACCTCGAAGCGGCCATCCCGGCGGCCCAGACCGCGCTCACGCTCTCCTGGACCGCCCAGCCGTTCAAGGTGGTCAATAACGGCCACACCATCCAGGCGGACGCGCTCTCGGCGGCGAACACCGCCGATCTCAGCGGCAAGGTCTATGAGCTGAAGCAGTTTCACTTCCATGCCCCGAGCGAGCACGCGCTCGGCGGCGAGCGCACCGCCATGGAGGCCCATTTCGTCCATGCCCGGCCCGAGGGCGGACTGGCGGTGGTGGGTGTGTTCATGAAGGCCGGCAAGGCCAACGATGCCTTCGCCGCCGTGATGGCGGCGGCACCGAAGAGCGAGGGCGCGGCCGCCGCGCAGCCGGTCATCGACATCGCCCGCCTGCTGCCGGAGCGCCGGAGCCTCTATCGCTACGAAGGCTCGCTGACCACGCCGCCGTGCGCGGAGGTGGTGGACTGGAACGTTTTCGCCGCTCCGATCGAGGTGGGCCAGGCCGACATCGACGCCTTCCGCGCCATCTTCCCCATGAATGCGCGCCCGCTGCAGGCGGTCAACCGGCGCTTCCTGCTCCAGCTGAACTGAGCGCGGGCGGTTTCGCGCGCAGGCGCCGCGAGGCATCGATCGGCAAACAAAAAGGGCCGGCGCGAACGCCGGCCCTTTCGTCTTGAACCCTCGAGGCGGGGTCAGTCTTCCTTGTCGGACCCGGCGGCGCGCTGCTTGAGCGCGGCGCCCAGGATGTCGCCGAGCGAAGCGCCCGAATCCTGCGACCCGTAGGCGGCCACGGCCTCCTTCTCCTCGGCGATTTCCATCGCCTTGATGGAGACCTGCACCTTGCGCGCCTTGCGGTCGAACAAGGTGACGCGGGCGTCCAGCTTGTCGCCCACGGAGAATCGCTCGGGGCGCTGGTCGTTGCGGTCGCGGGCGAGCTCGGAGCGCTTGATGAAGGCGCTGAGGTCGGTGCCCGAGAGCTTCACCTCGATGCCGCCGTCCTTCACGTCCGTGACCTCGCAGGTCACGACCGCGCCCTTCTTCACCTCGCCCGCGTCGGCGAAGGGATCGCCGGCGAGCTGCTTGATGCCGAGCGAGATGCGCTCCTTCTCGACGTCCACGTCGAGCACCACGGCCTTCACCATGTCGCCCTTGCGGTATTCGTCGATCACCTGCTCGCCGGGACGGTTCCAGTCGAGGTCGGACAGGTGGACCATGCCGTCCACATCGCCGTCGAGGCCGAGGAACAGGCCGAACTCGGTCTTGTTCTTGACCTCGCCTTCCACCACCGCGCCGGGGGCATACTTCTCGGCGAAGGCCTCCCACGGGTTCTGGAGCGTCTGCTTGAGGCCGAGCGAGATCCGGCGCTTGGCCGAATCCACTTCCAGCACCTGGACCTCCACTTCCTGGGAGGTGGAGACGATCTTGCCGGGATGGACGTTCTTCTTGGTCCAGCTCATTTCGGAGACGTGGATGAGGCCCTCGATGCCGGGCTCCAGCTCCACGAACGCGCCGTAGTCGGTGATGTTGGTGACGCGACCCTTGAAGCGGGCCTCCACCGGATACTTGGCCTCGATGCCCTCCCAGGGATCGCCCAGAAGCTGCTTCATGCCGAGCGAGATGCGGTGAGTCTCGTGGTTGATCTTGATGATCTTGACCTTCACCGTCTGGCCGATGTTGAGCACCTCGGTCGGGTGGTTCACGCGGCGCCAGGCGATGTCGGTGACGTGAAGCAGGCCGTCGATGCCGCCGAGGTCCACGAACGCGCCGTAATCGGTGATGTTCTTGACCACGCCCTCGATGGCCTGGCCCTCTTCGAGGTTCTGCACCAGCTCGTGGCGCTGCTCGGCGCGGGTCTCTTCCAGCACGGTGCGGCGGGACACGACGATGTTGCCGCGGCGGCGGTCCATCTTGAGGATCTGGAACGGCTGCTGGTTGTGCATCAGCGGGCCGACGTCGCGGATCGGGCGGATGTCCACCTGCGAGCGCGGCAGGAAGGCCACGGCGCCGTCGAGATCGACGGTGAAGCCGCCCTTCACCTGGTTGAAGATCACCCCGAAGACCTTCTCGTTGGCGGTGAACGCCTTCTCGAGCTTGATCCAGCTCTCCTCGCGGCGCGCCTTGTCGCGCGAGAGGACGGCCTCGCCCATGGCGTTCTCGACGCGCTCGAGATAGACCTCGACCTCGTCGCCCACCTGGATGGTGTTCTCGCGGCCGGGGCCGGCGAACTCGCGCAGCGCCACGCGGCCTTCGGTCTTCAGACCGATGTCGATGATCGCCAGATCCTTCTCGATGGCGACCACGATGCCCTTGACGACCGAACCCTCCTGGGTGTCGGCGCTGCCGAAGCTCTCGTCCAGCAGGGCGGCAAAATCTTCACGGGTGGTTTCTACGGCGGGCATTCACACTCCGAAATTCATTGCGCCGGCATCTGGTGTTGCAGGGACCCGGACTGCTCGGTTGTCCAGGCGCTCCCTTGCGAGGAAACGGGCTGGACGGCCGCCGACGACGATCGGCGGGCCGGCGCGGAACGCCGAGCGGCACGGGCTGGGATTGGCGCGTCCGGGTTCTGCTCAGCGAAAGCCAGGGCGGGCTGCCTCCGACGACTGGGGCGCGTATCCCGCAGCCCCAGGCCCGCCCGGGCGGCCTCCACCTTGAAGGAGCGCGACCACGGACGGCCATCAATTAGGGGAGGAAGGACGGAATTGCAAGGGTTGGGGTAGAAAGACTTGTCCGGACGGCGGCACGGCGCAGGCACGGCCGCCGCGCTTCCGCCACCTTGCTTCGGCCTCGGCCGCGCGTCAGGCGCGGCTCCCGCCGGCACCGTCCGCAGCGACCGATCCTCGCCGGCGCGCCTTCAGTTCTCACCACGAGGGCCTCGCGGGGGCCGGGCGACCCTCCCCGCGCCCAACGGCAGGGCGGGAGCCCCCCCGGATTCCCGTGCGAGACATCGAAATGGCAAACTGCCGAAAACGTGGTGCGGCAGGCAGGAAAATGCGCCCGTAGAAAGTTCTATGGCACTCATGCTCTGTTCATTGACCGCATGGGGCGGATGTGGTCTGGGGCTTGTTGAAAACATAGCCCAATTTACTGGACATAATGATTGTCATTTGGAGCTCTGATCGGCTTGTTTGTGCAGTATACAACAGTGTCTTCCGTGCATCGGACGCGGCAGTCATTCGGATTGACACTCCGGCACCTCTCTCTCACGCACTCTCCCTTCCGAAAGAGGCACCATTTGTTGCTTGAGCTTGGGGAGCCTGTCGACCGGCTGCCCGCATCGCTGCCGTCCCACCCCTTCTGGGCCAGAGCGAGAGAAGGGGTCAGGCACATTATGATCGTCATGACGTATGCGAATTTCATAGTCATACCTTTCTGAGAAGCAGCATCTGCATCAGATCAGCAGCCGATTTTATGTAATAATGATCGATTGCAATCGGAGATGTTTGACGGTCAGCTGATCATGCGGCGCTTTCGAATTTGAGGTGCGGCTGAAAAAATGCTTAAGCGCGGAGGGAGGCCGTGCCATCCTCCAATTGGAGTAGACGCACACCGGACAACTACGTGGCGCGTGCTCCGCACGAGACCGGCGAGGGCTGATGAAGCCCGGAAACGCGGTCTTCCCCCTCGCGCCAGTCCGGGACAGGGCGCCGCCGTGTCGCAATGTCATTGACGGTCCGCACGAGCTTGGTGCTCGGCCCTCGGCCGTGCGCGGCCACAGGCGGCATCAGGCCTTGCCCGATTGCACAGGCGATCCCATTCCGGCGGCTGGACAATTGTCGGCGTGGCCTGAAAGGCTCAGGTACAAATGCCGGGAACGGGGCGATTGCCGGCCGGCATCGCCAAGCGCCTCACTCGGCGATGATCTTGACCTTCTCGCCATACTTCAGCTTGGCGCCGGCCTCGAGCCCGTTGAGGATCATGAAGCGCTCCAGCGGCCGGTCCGGCACCTGCATGCGGGCGGCGAACTTCTCCGGCCCCTCGCCGAGGCCCACGCCCACCACCCGCACCCGCAGCGGCTTCACCGCATCGGCCTCGCCCGACGTGACCCGCCGGAACGAGGAGGCGGCGGCGCGGAACTGCCGGTCCACCTCCGGCGTCAGCTCGCGGGCGGCGAAGATCAGGCGGTAGACGTCCGAGCCGAAGCGGATGGCGAACATGCGGAACGACCACTGGTCGCCGCGGGCGATCGCGGTGGCGGCGGAGAAGCCGTTGATGGTGAGGGTCTCGACGGTGTTGATCTCCACCCCCTCGATCCAGCCGGAGGACAGGTATTGCGCCAGCGACTGGTTGGCGGAGACGCGCACCGCATCGAGCCTGAGCGCCTCGCGCCCCGCCTGGGTGGCGCCGAGCACCGCCTGGGAGGTGTTCTCCAGCGAGAAGCCCTCCGGCGCCGAGAAGGTGAAGCCGAGCTTGGGGTGGAAGAAGGTGCGGCCGCGGACGAAGCCTTCCTTGGGATCATCGCCGTAGATCATGCCGTCGATGGCGGCAAGGTAGACCGCGCGGTCGCGCTCGCCGCTGCCGGGCTGGGCATACTGGCGCGCATTGGCGATGGCGATGGAGATGCGTTCCGGCGTCGCCGGGTGGGAGGAGAGGAAGTCCACCTCTCCGGCGGCGCCGGACTTGGCCGAGAGGCCGCCGGCGCGCAGTTCCGCGAAGCGACCCATGTCGCCGAGGAAGCGCGAGGCGCCATAGGGATCGAAGCCGGCGCGGGCGGCGATGCCGACGCCGATGGCGTCCGCCTCCAGTTCCTGGCCGCGGGAGAAGGTGGCGAGCGTGCTGCGGCTCTTCTCCAGCGTCAGCGCGCCCACCGCCGGGTCGTTCAGCACGTCGGACACCACGCGGCTCACCAGCACGGTGCGCTCCATCTGGTCCTCGCGGATCACCGCGTGGCGGGCGATCACGTGCGCCATCTCGTGGGCCAGCACCGAGGAGAGCTCGGAGGTGTCGTTGGCAAGCGCCAGCAGGCCGCGCGTCACGTAGAGCGAGCCGTTGGAGAGCGCGAAGGCGTTGATGGCGGGCGAGTTCAGCACCGTGACGCGGTATTTCAGATCGGGCCGCTCGGAGGCCGCCACCAGGCGCTCCACCGTCTGCTGGATCAGCGCCTTGAGCTGGGGATCGGCATAGGCGCCGCCATAGGAGGCGATGAGGCGCTCGTGCTCGCCGCGCTGGGCGGGCGACATCTCGGCGAACTCGGAGCGCGTGGAACCGTCGCCGCCGGCACCGGCGCCCACCGAGACCCCGGCCTGGTCGAGGTCGATGCCGGCGCAGGCCGAGAGCAGCAGCGGCAAGGCCAGCGCAGGTCCGCGCCACAGGCGCGCGCGAACGTCGGCACGCGCGGGCGCCGCGCCTTGCCTCGTCCGCCTCTGCCGCACCGCCAGGCTCGTCACCGTGCTCCGTCCTCCTTCACCGGTTATACCTTCACCCCGTGCACCTTCACCCCGTAAACGCGCAGCGCGCGTGCGCGGATCCGATTCCTCAGTCCGCGTCCTCGGCCAGCGGGCCGTCCAGGATCGCGATCTCGTCCCGGGTGCGGACGAGCATGGCCGGTCCGCCGTCCATGCGCACCACGCCGCGCACCTCCACTAGGGTGCCGCGCAACATGGCGGGATCGAGGCCATCCCCCAAGATTGTGGCGAAATCGCCGGCCGGCAGGACGATGGTGAAGTCCTCGCGCCAGCGTGCGCCGAAATTGAGGAAGACCTTCTCCCGCGTGGCGCCGGTGGCGCGGATGCGGCCCTCGGCGAGGGCGAACAGGCCGGCGCGGCGTGCCAGAAGCGCCTCGTCGCGCGCCGGGGCGAGCGCGCCGGCGCCCTGGAAGATGCCCCGCCTCTCCCGCCGCGCCTGCGCTTCCGCGGCCAGCAGCGCGGCGGCGCAGGACGGGGCGCCCCGCGGGTCGGCGAAGCCCGCCCCGGCGGCAAGCAAAGCGAGGACCAAAGAGGCATCGGGGCTGGCGGCCACGCTTGGCGCCCCCGCAAGGCGCGCGTCCCCGACGAGGCGCCCGTGCCGATCGCGGCGGCGGGCGCGCGGCACCACGAAGCGCCCGTCGAGCACCGCCGTCGCCGCGGCGCGGGAGCGCGCGACGAGGTCCGCCTGGGGATCGAGCGCCGTGGGCAGAGCGATCCCTGCCGGCACCAGAGCGCGGCCGTCGGAGAGCGCCAGCGCGCCGTCCGCGCCCCAGGACGCGGCGAGCGGGACCTCGGGGAGAGCCTCGCGGGCGGCCGCGTCCGCCGGCGCGCCGGCAGCCATCGCCTCGCACCCCCGCGCTGTCCGCCCGTCGCCGCAGGCGAGGACCGCGGCGGTGAGTGTGACGATGGCGAGGCGCTGCGGCATGGCTCGGGCCGGAACGGTGGACAGGGAATGTCCTCAACAGGGTAGGGCGTGCCGGCGCCGGCCTGAAGGCACGGCGGCGGGCGATCCGATCACCTTTCCTGACCGTGTCTTTCCTAACCGTGTCCTTCCTGGGCGTGCTCGTCCCCGGCCCGCCGCTTCCGCTTCGCCCCTCGCCCTGCGGTGGCTCCAGGGCTGGCGCGCCGCAGGCCTTCCCACGGCGCCGCCCGCCGATTAAAAGGCGTCTGTGTGTCCCGGTAGCTCAGCAGGATAGAGCAGCGGTTTCCTAAACCGCAGGTCAGGGGTTCGAATCCCTTCCGGGACACCAGAAGGGGCGCTCGTCCTGAACCTCCCGCACCGCCTGTTCGAAGCACCGGCGGATGGTGTGGAGGCTGAGGCCGGCATCGCGGAAGTGTAGCGCGCAAAATCGAATTGCACCGCGCGCAGGATCATATTGCACCCCCTTAACACCCCCTTTCAGGGCCCTTTCAGGCGGTCCTGGAGGCGAGTGTTGAGAGTTCGCCACGCGAGCGCCGCAGCCAGAGAGCAAACCCCGTTACCGGCCGCGTGAGATCGGTCCACCCGATGGGCCAGCCCATCACCCAATCCGTGAAGGCAGGGTTCAAGGTCCATTCGCCCGCCGAGCACCCGCTCCCAGGCCTGATAGTCGCCAGGACGCGGTGCGAAAAGGGGAACGTTGGCATCTCCCCCGCCTTCCAGCCCAGAGCCACCGCCACGCGCCGGAAGGCGGTCCAGATCTTCGCCGCTTCGCCGATCGACACTTGGCTGCCCGCCTGAGCACCGGCGCCGCCGCCACCACCAGGAGGGCGATGAGCGAGGCGGCCCGAACCTCGGCGATGCGGCGCTCGGCGATGTGCAGCGGATGGAGGGCGGCGTCAGGGCGCGACGCGGCGCTGACCGGCGGGGGCTCATGCGGCCACTCCCGTGTCAGTCCGACGCCCGCGCTTTAGGCTAGCCGGGACACCCTCGGCAAGTTTACGTTTCGCCCATGGCGACGGCTTAGCGTAGCGCTCGGGCCAGACAGCCTCGGGCGCCAAACCTAGGTAGTCGGCCAGGGCGCGCTCGCCCGCCAGATGACGGCGGATGAGCGCCGCCCTGCAGGCGCTTTCGTCGAGACCGGCAGCACTGGCAATCCCGCCCAAGGTGCCGCCGCGGCGATGCACCTCCGCCTTGATCTCGTGCCTGTCCATGCCGACAGGGCGCTTGGTCATGGGACCTCCAAGAGCCGGCCCCCGCCAGGGCCGGTTTTTTCGGGGCGAAGCGCGCACGTTTGTGAGCGCGAATGTGTTCACGGGAGAGAAAAGTGGCTCGTTTTTGCTGTTCCGGGTTCTGAGATGGGCTCTTATGGCCCATTTTTGCCTAATGGCTTGATCCGGCTCAATTTCCAGAACTCGGCCCTCGGACAGCGCCGGGCGCCTGTTCGTTCCGACTTCGTCCGATGAAGCCGGAACTTGGGCCTGTCGTTGCTGAGCGATTGCGAATCGCGGCCCGGCGCGCGGGTGGGATCGACGCCTTGGCGGAGCTTACGGGCACGCCACGTCGTACCTTGGGCAACTACTTGGCAGGCAGAAACGAGCCGAAACTCTCTTTCATGGTGGCGGTTTCTGGCCTGACGGGTCTCTCGATCGATTGGCTGTCGGGGAAAGACGCTGAAGCGCCAACGGGAACGGCCGGTCCATCCGAGATCGACGATGAGCTCATGGGGCGCATTACCGACGCCATCGCGCGTCTCTACAAAGATGAGCGCGTTTCGCTTCCTGCCATCGATCTGGGGCGCTTGGTCGCGCGCAAGTATGCCGAAATCGTTGCTGCGACTTCGGTTTCGGACGAGCGCCTCGCGATGGTCAAGCTGATTGTGACACAGCTTCGCGCAGACCTGCGCGTCACGGCCGCGGCGCCTGGATCTGGCAAAGCCTCGGCCTGATGGTCGTAAAGATGGCCATTCTGCCACCGGCGCGTGTAGACTCGTGTGGCCACGCTTTAGCTACGGTAAATGGGGGGTTCGCTTTGCACGTTTTTGGTGCAGCCGTCATGGCGCTGATCTGGGCGACTTCGATCCCTGCCCGCGGGGCAGAGGTGCCCGCAAATGCTTATGGCGAGCGTTTCAATCGCGCTGCCGACCTCTTCGGTGCCACTGTCCGTTTGAATGCTCCACAATGCGGAGACCGGCTTTGTGCTTTTAAGGGGACCGGGGCCGTCTCGGCGAACGTGGCCTGGGAGGCCGGCGATGCAAGGCGCCGCACCGTCGATAGCGTCTTCAAAATCCCCGCTGCTCAGTCGGATGCGGGGCTGGCGCGCATCCTACTGAGCCTTCTTGCGGTGTTTTCGCCGGAGCTCCCGGCAGACGCTCGCGAAGCCTTTGCGGCGACACTCCTCAGGCAGCTGTACGCGGACCGCGTGAGATCGGACGGCCGTTTGGGCGGTTGGGACTACGTCTTGCGCGCTGACGGCGACCAGTGGCGCGCGATTGTACGGCGACCGGCCGGGCTGTGATATCTGCCCCGGTGGCCGGTGCAATTTGGTTCTGCGCCGGGGTCAAGAGCGACGCTCCGGTGCAATTCGGTCCTGCGCCCGCTGCATTGTGCATGCCCACGCGGTGAGATTCCGCGACGGCCCGCCAGAGCCCGCCAACGCTCAGTTCTGCCCGCCTGATCCCGGCTGTTCCCGGATATTCCCGCCTAACCCCCAAGGTGCAGCCCGGTTCTGCGCGGCACACACAGAGCCAGCGGCGCACGGTCTGCGGCGAGACCTTGGTGGCCTCGCCTGCTTCGCGATCAAAGTTGAGCAGCCGCAAGGCCTCTGGGGCGCTGTAGACGCCCCTTCCGAAGATGTGCTCTCGCGGGTCGACACGAAGCAGGGTCGGTGACGTGATTCCTTCGCTGCGGGAAACATAGGCGGAGTTGGCTCCGCCTTAAACGCGCCCGCCCGTCCGCCAAGGGCGCGCCCTCATCATCCGCGCCGGGCGGCCTTCTCCAGGGCCTCGCTCATCTTCGCGCGCCAGTCCTTCCCGCCCATGGTCTTGAAGCGCGCCACCGTCTCCGGCGCCAGGCGCAGCGTCACGGCCTCCTTGGGGCTCTCCACCTTGGGGCGCCCGCGCGCGCGCTTGATGCGCTCCATCAGCTCCGGAAACGCCTCGGCGAAGGGCTTGGCCTGCGCGATCTGCGCGTCTGTCAGCTCCGCGTCGTCGGGATCGGCCGCGATCTGCCGTTGAATTTCCGCCTCCTCGGCATCGGTGAGGGGGGCGATCTTGTGCTTACGCGTACCCATGGCCTGCCCTTTCCTTGCGGCTGGCGCGGCGCATCGAGATCACGGCCAGGGCTTCCGAGCCGAGCGGCGCGAAGATCACCGCAATGACGGCGCCCTGGAAGACGCCCACCGCCATGAAGCGGTTCTTCCTGGCGGGCGCGACGGTGGCCGCGGCGAAGAACGCCAGGTCGAGGGCCGCGAAGTCCATTCCCCGCTTCGCGAGTTGGTCTGGCGCGTGGGCTCGTCCCACGTGATCTTCATGGGATTATTCGTACACGCAAATGCCTCTGCCGGCCATATTTTCGTACACGAAAAATGCGGTGGCATTGCGAAGCGGATTGGATGCCCCAAACGACAAAGCCCCGAGGCGTGCTCGGGGCTTGGAAAAGGGGCCTGGCTTGGCAAAGATCGGCCCGGGGCTTCTTCGGATCTGCGCCGGCAATGACGAAATTGCCGAGCCGGGGCAGGCTGGCGAGAATGGCGAGGGCGGGCGCGTTGAGGACGATTGCTTTGCGCCCGGTCTTCGAATCGGGGAGGAGCAGCAACCCGCGCTCTAGGTCGACATGCGTCCACTTGAGGGTGAGGATTTCGCGAAGGCGGGCGCCGGTGAAGATTAGCACTCGCAACGCCCCTTTCGCCCCGCCGTGGAGACATGGGCGACTACCTCGATGGAATCCAACATAAGACCTGATGGGCGCGGACCACCCAGGAGCGACCTCCCAATCCTCGCCCGTCACCCGTGTCAGAAGGGTCGACCTCGCCAAAAGCAGACCCGATACGAAACACAGCAACGGACAGAAGGGAATCTCCCTTTGCCTCGACACCCTGAAATCCGCTTCCTCTTCCAAGGGTGCACGACTCATTCTTTTAGATACAAACCCGCCCGATATGGAATAGATTTCAAGGGTGTTCGCGAAAATTCTTCAAGATATTCCATAAGCCTGCTAGATTAGAGCGAATGTCAAACTTCCCCAAGCGCGCGGGTAGGACAGCCGTGCCACGATCAATGACCCTCAGCGCCGCGACCGAGGGCTTTCCCGTGGTCGGTGTCGGCGCGTCTGCCGGCGGGCTGGACGCGTGCAAGAATTTGCTCCGCGCGCTGCCCGGAACGCCCGGAATGGCGCTCATTCTGGTGCAGCATCTCGATCCCACTCACGAAAGCATGATGGCTGACCTGCTGGCGGCCCACACGTCGATGGTGGTGCGCCAGGCGGCGGACGATGTTCCGATCGAGCGTGACCATCTCTACATCATCCCTCCGGGCTTCTACCTGTCGGTCAGGGCGGGCCGCCTGCGCCTCACGGCGCCCGTTGCTCCGCACGGCGCGCGGCTCCCGTTCGATTTTCTGCTGAAGTCGCTGGCAGCCGAATATGGCGACCGCGCCATCGGCGTGATCCTTTCGGGCACCGGGACCGACGGGAGCGACGGGCTGAAGGCCGTGCGGGAGCACGGTGGGTTCACCATCGCCCAGGACCCAACAGAGGCCGGCTATGGCGGCATGCCGCGCAACGCCATCGCCACCGGCGCAGTGGATCTCGTGCTGCCGGTGGAGCAGATCCCGCAGGCGCTGGCGACCCGCGGCGCGCATGGTGCCAATGTGACGGGGAGCCCGACCTTAGCGCGGATCGTCGACCTTCTGCGCGCCCGGACGGCGTTCGATTTCAAGCTCTACAAGCCGGGAACCCTTCAGCGTCGGACCGAGCGGCGCATGGCCCTGGCGTCCATCGGCATCGACCAGATGGAACGCTATCTCGATCTGCTGGAGAGCAGTCCGGCCGAGCTCGATCTCCTGGCGCAGGACCTGCTCATCAACGTCACCGGCTTCTTCCGCGACCCGAAGGTGTTCGGCTATCTCGCCGAGAAGATCATTCCCGATCTGGTGCGCGACCACCCCCCCGGCCGCCCGTTGCGCATCTGGGTGCCGGGGTGCAGCACCGGCGAGGAAGCCTATTCACTCGCCATGCTGTTCCTAGAAGCCATCGCGGCGGACAAGCGCACCATCCGGCTTCAGGTCTTTGCCTCCGATGTCGACCCCGACGCCGTCGCGCGGGCGCGGGAGGGCTTCTATCCCCGGACCATCGAGGGTGACCTGACACCCGAACGCATGGAGCGCTTCTTCTCCAAGGACGTCCAGGGCTTCCGGATCGCGCCCGACCTGCGAGCCGCGGTGGTGTTCACGGTCCAGAACCTGCTGGCCGATCCGCCATTCTCGCGTCTCGACCTGATCTCCTGCCGCAACGTGCTGATCTATCTGAACCCGGAGGCGCAGGCGAAGATCGTCTCCCTGTTCCATTTCGCCCTGGTGGAGCGCGGGCTTCTCCTGCTCGGCACATCGGAAGAGGTCAGCGGCGCGGACTCCCGCTTCGAGATGGTCTCCAAGCCGATCCGGCTCTATCGCCACGTGGGTCCGGGACGGCCGTCGGACCTGCGCTTCTCCCTCGGCGCGGTGGACAGCCTGAACACCAGCCCGCGCCCGGCACCGCATCCGCCATCCTCCCACCAGAACGCGCTGGCGGAGCTCTGCCGACGCCTGATCCTGGAGCATTACGCACCGGCGGCGGTCCTCATCAACCGTAAGCTCGAGTGCCTCTATTACCTCGGCCCCACCGATGCCTATCTGCGGCTGGCCTCAGGACAGCCGGTCCACGATCTGCTCTCCATGGCGCGGGAGGGGGTGCGAACCAAGCTGCGCGCGGCGATCCAGCGCGCCATCCAGAGCCGGGCCCGCACCTGCGTCGACGGCGCCAGCGCGACCCGCGACGGCAAGCCCTTCACCTTCTCCATAGTCGTGCACCCGGTGGAGAGCGAGGGCGAGGAACTGCTGCTGGTCTGCTTCCTCGACGGCCCGCCCGCGGGAGCACAGGCGCCCGCCCGCCCGCTGACCGCGCGCGACCGCGGCCGCGTGGCCGAGCTGGAGCGGGAGCTGGAAGTCACGCGGGCCGAGCTTGAGAGCGCTATCCGCAACCTGGAGATTTCCAGCGAGGAGCAGAAGGCGGTCAACGAGGAGGCCCTGTCGGTCAACGAGGAGTTCCAATCCACCAACGAGGAGCTTCTGGCCTCGAAGGAGGAGTTGCAGTCCCTCAACGAGGAGCTGACGGCGCTCAATGGCCAGCTCCAGGAGACCCTGGAGCGCCAGCGCACCACGTCGAGCGACCTGCAGAACGTGCTCTACAGCACCGACGTCGCCACCCTGTTCCTCGACACCGAGCTGAAGATCCGCTTCTTCACCCCCGCGACCCGTCACCTGTTCAGCGTCATTCCGGGGGACGTGGGACGCCCGCTCTCGGACTTGAGTTCGCTCGCCGACGACGGGACGCTGATGGACGACATCCGCTCCGTGCTCACCGGCCGAGCGCCGATCGAACGGGAGGTCGAGGCCCGCAACGGCGCTTGGTATCTGCGCCGCATCCTGCCCTATCGCACCCAGGGCGAGGGAGTGGACGGGGTCGTCATCACGTTCGTGGACGTCACCGAGCGCCGGCGAACCGCCGATGCGTTGGAGGCCGCCCGACGGGAGGCAGAGCTCGCCAACACCGCCAAGTCGCGCTTCCTGGCCGCCGCGAGCCATGACCTGCGCCAGCCGCTGCAATCATTGGTGCTGCTCCAGGGGCTTCTGGCGAAGGCGGTGACGGGGGAGAAGGCCGAGCGCCTCGTCGTGCGCCTCGACGAGACCGTCAGCGCCATGTCGGGCATGCTCAATGCGCTGCTCGACATCAACCAGATCGAGGCCGGGACGTTGCGCGCCGAGGTGGCCAGCTTCCCCATCAACGATCTGCTCGATCGACTGCGGCAGGAGCTGACCTACCATGCGCAGGCCAAGCGGCTCAGGCTGCGCGTGATCCCGTGCAGCCTGTCCGTGGAGAGCGATCCGCGCCTGCTGGAGCAGATGGTGCGCAACCTGATCTCCAACGCGCTGAAATACACTGAGCGCGGGCATGTGCTGGTCGGCTGCCGCAGGCATGGCCCGGGGCTGCGCATCGAGGTCTGGGACACCGGGGTGGGCATTCCGGTGGAGGAGCATCAGGCGATCTTCAACGAATACCACCAGCTCCACAACGCCGCGCGCGATCGCAATCTCGGCCTCGGTCTGGGTCTTGCGATCGTGCAGAGGCTCGGCACCCTGCTCGGCCACCCGATCCAGGTGCGCTCGCATCCCGGCCGCGGCTCGGTGTTCTCCGTCGAGGTCAAGCTCGCGGCGGCGGCCGAAGCGGGCCCGCAAGGGGAGCCCGCCGTTCCCGCCGCCACGCCGGCCGGCCAGAAGGCTGCCATCCTGGTGATCGAGGACGATCCCGACGTCCGCGCCCTGCTCCAGCTCCTGCTGACCAGCGAAGGGCATCTGGTGACCGCCGCCACCGATGGCGCCGCCGCACTGGAGCTGGTGGAGCGGGGCGCAATCCGGCCCGATCTGATCCTGGCGGACTACAACCTGCCGAATGGCATGACCGGGCTCGAGGCCTCGGCGCGGCTGCGCACCCAGCTGCGCAGCGATATCCCGGTGGTGGTGATCACCGGAGACATCTCGACAGGCACCCTGCGCGAGATCGCCGCTCGGGACTGCGTGCAGCTCACCAAGCCGGTGAAGGCGGGTGAGCTGACCAGCGAGGTTCAGCGGCTGCTGACGGCCTCGCTTCCGGCCGTCGATGCGCCCGCAGGCGCAAGTCCCGCCGCCGCGCGCCGACCGGTGATCTTCATCGTCGACGACGACGACAATATCCGGCAGGGCATGCGCGCCGTGCTGGAAGAGGCCGGCCACAAGGTCGAGGATTTCGAGAGCTGCGAGGCTTTCCTTGACGCCTATCGGGCCGGCCCGGAGGGCTGCCTCCTCGTCGATGCTACCCTGCCCGGCATGACGGGCCTCGAACTTCTGCAGCGGCTCCAGGATGGCGGCCACCGGTTGCCTGCCATCATGGTCACCGGCCATAGCGACGTGCGGATGGCGGTCCAGGCCATGAAAGCCGGCGCCTTCGACTTCATCGAGAAGCCGGTCGCGCGCAGGGAGTTGGTCGGAAGTGTCGAACGGGCGCTGCAGCAGGCGCGGGACCAGGGTCAGCCGGCCGGGTGGCGCGCCGCGGCAGTGGCGCAGCTGGCGTCCCTGACCGGGCGGCAGCGCCAGATTCTGGATCTCGTGCTCGCCGGGCATCCCAGCAAGAACATCGCCGCCGACCTCGGCATCAGCCAGCGCACGGTGGAAAACCACCGCGCGGCGATCATGAAGAAAACCGGGGCCAAATCCCTGCCCGGACTGGCCCGCATCGTGTTCGCATCCTCAGACGGGAGCCGGGACCCAACCTCCTGAATTGGACGGGGACGCCAGCCTCGTTCGACTCCAAGGGGGCGCGCGGCAACGGCCGTCCGACCGGTCAGATTCGCCTCAACGGGTCGCCGTGGCGGAGACCGCTTGCTGAATGGCGCGGGCGAGGAGGCTCTCCCGGAACGGCTTCTCCAGCACGATAGCCGCCGGGACTGTGGCCCTCACCCCCACAATGTCGCCGGTGATGAAGACATGCGGCACGTACCTGTGCCGACATATGGACTCCACGGCGGAGATGCCGCTGCCGACCTGGAGTCGCGCGTCGACGATCATCAGGTCCGGCCGGTGGTGGCGCGCGGCGGCCACCGCATCAGCCTCGGTGATCTCGATGGCGCAGATTTCATGGCCCATCGCCGCCAGCAGTTCGGCAAGGTGCATGCCGATTATGGCATCGTCTTCCAGAATGAGGATGCGCAGGGCGTTCGTCATCGCATGGAACACGCGCCGACCGGAGGCCAACGGCGGCGGGGCCGGGCCCAAATGTCCTGTGGGGGGTGCTTGTGCCTGAACGCCATGTCTCAACCTCAGCGCGGCGCTGTCGAAAGTCTACCGACGGCGGAACGCCGCCGCCGGTAGGGCGCGATCACGGCATGCCGTTGCGGGGGAGCATCGCACCGTCGACACGGTAACGCCCTAGAATGAAGAAAGAGCGGGACGGAAACTACTCAGTTTCTCTCCAGCATCAGCATCATGACGCGCATCGGGCGAACCGTACGTGCACAACACGATCGATACCAACTATGAGTAGTTTCCGAAGATAGCGGAGTTCGTAGGTTGCCAGCTATCGATGGTCATGCGGCAGAACATCCTCCTGATCACCAAGGATGCCGGCGATGCGGAAACCCTGCGCGGGACGCTGGACCGCACGGATGGAGATCGGTTCACGGTCCATTGGGCGACCACGCTGGCCTCGGGCCTTGCGCGCTTGAATGAAGGCGGCATCGACGCGATGCTGGTGGACCTTCGCCTGCCCGACAGCCAGGGACAGGCGACGTTCGACGCCCTGTTCTCTTCGGCACCCCGCACGCCCATCATGACACTGTGCGCCGACGGCGATGAGGCGCTGGCCCGACAGGTCGAGCGGCTCGGCTCCGACGGCTATTTCCTTAAGCCCTTCTTCGACAGCTACATAGTGCCGCAGTCGCTGCGGAACGTGATGCGGCCACAGACGCTGGAGGAACGAATACTCAACGAGAACGCGCGCGCCGAGACCACCCTCAATTCCATCAGCGATGCAGTCATCGGTACCGATCTCGCGGGCAACGTGGACTACCTAAACGCTGCCGCGGAATCCATGACCGGCTGGTCGCGGAACGAGGCGCGGGGCCAGCCGCTCGACCGGGTGATGAAGATCATCAACAGCACGACGCGGGAGCCGAAGCGAAATCCGGTCGACATGGTCCTACAGCAGAATAAGCCCATGGGCCTGACAGCCGGCACGCTGCTGATCCAGCGCGACGGCAGTGAAGTGGCGATCGAGGACTCGGCGGCGCCGATCCAGGACTCTTCCGGCAACATAAACGGCGCCGTCATCGTCGTTCACGATGTCACCGCCGCCAAGGCTATGGCCATGAAGATGGCCTATCTGGCGCAGCACGATTTCCTGACCAACCTGCCGAACCGCGTGCTCCTCAGTGACCGCATCACGCAGGCAATCAAGTGGTCCGAGCGCAACGGGAAGAGCTTCTCCCTGCTGTTTCTGGACCTGGACAACTTCAAACTCATCAACGATTCTCTCGGCCACGAGATCGGCGACAAGCTGCTGGTCTCGGTCGCGCAGCGCCTGAGCGACTGCATCCGCCGCTCCGATACAGTCAGCCGTCAAGGCGGCGACGAGTTCCTGATCCTGCTCATGGATGAAACGGATGCGCAGGATGCTGGCCTCGTAGCCGGCAAGATCCTCGACGTCGTCAGCCAGCCCCACTCCATCGCCGGACATGAGCTTATCGTCACCGCCAGCATCGGCATCAGCAGTTATCCGCGCGACGTGGATGACGCGGAAGCGCTGATCAAGAATGCGGATGCGGCGATGTACAAAGCCAAGGAAGGCGGGCGGAACACGTTCAGATATTTCAGTTCCAGCATGCGCGCCCGCGTTGACGCGCGGCGCGCGATCGAGGCGGATCTTCGCGGGGCCCTGGTCAGGCAGGAATTCCTTCTGCACTACCAACCGGAAGTAGACCTGAATTCCGGGAAGATCATCGGCTGCGAGGCGCTGTTGCGCTGGAAGCATCCCAACGGAGAACTGATGCTCCCCGGCGATTTCATACCCATTGCCGAAGAATGCGGACTGATCCTGTCGATCGGCCGCTGGGTGTTGCGGGAAGCGTGCGCACAAGCCAAGTCATGGCACGACCAGGGTCGCAATCCCGGATCGATGGCGGTGAATGTCTCCGCGCTGGAACTTGCCCAGAACGATTTCATCCCCCGGGTGAAAGAAATTCTGAATGAAACGGGCCTTGACTCCCGCATGCTCCAAATCGAGATCACGGAAAGCGTCCTCATGCGCGAAACCAAATCGAGCGCGATGACGCTGCACAAGCTGAAGGAAATGGGCGTCGTCATCGCCATGGATGACTTCGGCACCGGATATTCCAGCTTGAGCTACCTCACGAATTTTCCGATAGATATCATCAAGGTGGACCGGTCCTTCGTAGCGGCGATCCGCACCTCTGCGGACAACTGCATCATCATCAGCGCAATCATCGCCTTGGGCGCCAGCCTTAAGCAGCGCGTGATCGTCGAAGGAATCGAGGACGCGGAGCAACTCGCCTTCCTCAAGGCGATCAATTGCCGGGAAGGCCAGGGCTTCCTGTTCAGCCGGCCGGTCTCGGCAGAAAAGTTCGCAAACTTGCTGTACTTGCGTGGCGATGGTCCGTGACATCCTGAGGTGCTGACGTTGCCCCTCCAGGCTAATCCAGATTGAAGTTCGTTCTGGTCCATTGAGAGGACCAGACCATGAGGCGTGCTCCCCTGAGTTCCTGCCACGGAAAAGTTGGGTCCTTCGATCAGGAGAAGGACCATGCGGCGCAACGGCCGTCTGCGGGACGAGTGCCTCGATGCGCACGCCTTCGCCTCGCTTGCCGAGGCCCGGCGGATCATCGAGGCTTGGCGGATCGCCTACACCACCGTCCGACCCCATACGAGCCTCGGCGGCCTAGCCCCGTCGATGTTCGCAAGCTGGTCCCATGAGGACCAAAAACCCTGCCGGGCCTAACTTACGACCGGCAGGAAAACGGGGAGCACGTCATAGAGGGTCGCGGGCAATGCGACCCAATGGCAAACTTCAGCCAAAACCGTTTCGAAAACCGTGTCAGATCTGGAAACTGAAACGGTGAAACCGGCCCATATCGTTGATTTTAGTGGTGGGCGCACTAGGGCTCGAACCTAGGACCCGCTGATTAAGAGTCAGCTGCTCTACCAACTGAGCTATGCGCCCGTTCCGGGTGGCCCCGGAAGGAGGCGTTCGTGTAGCAAAACGCCCCCGCCCTTACAAGAGCGGAGGCGCTTTTTTTTGCGTCGTCCAAGGGAATGCGCCCGCCGCGCCCGCGGCGCAGCGGGCGCGTGGGGCTATTCCTTGAAGGCTTCCTCGCGGGTCTTCTGCACCGAGGGCAGCAGCACCGTCACCAGCGCGATGGCGGCCAGCGCCAGCAGCACGGCGGAGATCGGCCGGGTGACGAACACCATGGGGTCGCCGCGCGAGATCAGCATGGCGCGGCGCAGATATTCCTCCAGCATCGGGCCGATGACGAAGCCCAGCAGCAGCGGCGCCGGCTCGCAGTCGAGCTTCACCAGCGCGTAGCCCAGCACCCCGAACAGTGCCATGGAATAGACGTCGAACGCGTTGTTGTTCACCGAATAGACGCCGATGCAGCAGAAGGCGATGATGGCCGGGAACAAGAGGTGGTAGGGCACGGTCAGAAGCTTCACCCACACGCCGATCAGCGGCAGATTGAGCAGCACCAGCATGGCGTTGCCGATCCACATGGAGGCGATGATGCCCCAGAACAGGTCCGGCTTCTCGGTCACCACGTTCGGGCCCGGCGTGATGCCCTGGATGATGAGCGCGCCGATCATGAGCGCCATCACCGGGTTCGACGGGATGCCGAGCGTGAGCATGGGGATGAACGAGGTCTGGGCGCCGGCATTGTTGGCGCTCTCGGGCCCGGCCACGCCGGCGATGGCGCCGCGGCCGAACTCCTGCGGGTTCTTCGATAGCTTCTTCTCGACCGAATAGGAGGCGAAGGACGACAGCATCGCCCCGCCGCCCGGCAGGATGCCGAGGAACGAGCCGAGGATCGTGCCGCGGAGCACCGGCGCGATGATGGCCTTGAAATCCTCCTTGGTGAGCATCAGGGACTTCACCTTGGCCGCCACGAGCGAGCGGGTGTGCTCGTCCTCGAGGTTGCGGATGATCTCGCCGATGCCGAACATGCCCATGGCGATGGCGACGAAGTCGAAGCCGTCGGCCAGCTCCGGCACGTCGAAGGTGAAGCGCGGCGTGCCGGTGTAGATGTCCTGGCCCGACAGGCCGAGCAGCAGGCCGAGCACGATCATCGCCAGCGCCTTGACGATGGAGCCGGAGGCGAGCGTCACCGAGGCGATGAGGCCGAGCACCATCAGCGAGAAGTATTCGGCCGGGCCGAACTGCAGCGCCAGGTTGGCGAGCGGCGGCGCGAACAGCGCCAGGAGGAAGGTCGCGACCGTGCCGGCGAAGAAGGAGCCGAGCGCGGCGGTGGCGAGCGCGGCGCCGGCGCGGCCCTGCTTGGCCATCTGGTGGCCGTCGATGGCGGTCACCACCGAGGACGACTCGCCCGGCAGGTTGATGAGGATCGCCGTGGTGGAACCGCCATACTGCGCGCCGTAATAGATGCCGGCGAGCATGATCAGAGCGGAGACCGGCGGCAGCCCGAAGGTGATGGGCAGCAGCATGGCGATGGTGGCGAGCGGGCCGAGGCCCGGCAGCACGCCGATCAGCGTGCCGAGCAGCACGCCGATGAAGCAGTACATGAGGTTCTGCAGCGACAGCGCGACCGAGAACCCGAGTTCGAGATTGCTGAGCAGTTCCATCGTCGCGCCTCAGTATCCACCGAGCCAAGGGCCGAGCAGCGGCAGCGGCAGGCCGAGCCCCTTGATGAACACCGCCCAGCAGAACACGGTCATGACGACGGTGTTGATGATGGCGGTCGACAGGCGGAACTTCTGGCTCGCCAAGGTCGAGACGAACACCGAGACCGCGAGCGCCGGCATGAAGCCGAGCGGGCGCATGGCGATGCCGAAGAACACGATGATCGAGGTGAGAATGATCAAGGCGCGCCAGGCGATGCTGGAGGGGGCATCCCCTTGGGTGCGCAGGCCGTTGAAGAGCACCACGATTCCCAGCACCCCGAGGCCGGCCGAGAGCACCATGGGGAAATAGCCCGGTCCCATGCGGTTGGAGGTGCCGATCGGCAGGTCCAGCGCCTGCCATGCGAACAGCGCCGCCAGGGCGATGAACAGAAGTCCCGAAAGGACATCTTTTGGATTGCGGACGAAACTCATAGCCTCCCCTCAGCCACCGGTAATTCTTGTGATCTTGGGGGCGATCCTGCCCCATGCCCACGACGTGACGCCGACGTGACGATCACATGCATAAACAATGCGGCTTCCGAGCGCGAGCCCGGAAGCCGCATGACTGAGCGTTAATCTGCATAGACGCCGGCGGCCTCGATGATCGGCTTCCACTGCGCGATCTGGTCCGCGAGGAACTGCTCGTGGACCGCCGGGCTGCGGCGGTCCTTCGGCTCCGGCTCGGTGCCGAGATCCGCCATGCGGGCGATCACCTTGGGATCGTCGAGGGCGGCGTCGATCGCCTTGTTCAGCTTCTCGACCACGTCCTTCGGCGTGCCCTTGGGCGCGTAGATGCCGTGCCACACGGCCACCTCGACCGGCAGGCCGCCCTCGGCGGCGGTGGGAATGTCCGCCAGCGACTTCACGCGCTCCTTGGTGGTCACCGCATAGGCCTTCACCTTGCCGCCCTTGATCTGGCCGGTGGTGTTGGTGGTCTGGTCGCAGAGCAGGTCGATCTGGCCGCCGATCAGGTCGTTCATCGCCGGGCCCGTGCCGGGATAGGGCACGGTGGTCATCTGCGTGCCGAGCTTGGACATGAACAGCATGCCGCACAGGTGCGAGGCCGAGCCGACGCCGGCATTGCCGTAGGTGACCTTGTCCTTGTTCGCCTTCACGAACGCCACCAGCTCCTTGAAGGTCTTGGGCTCGAGGCTGCTCTTGGCGATGATGGTCATGGGCACGGCGGTGACGAGGCCGACCTCCGCGAAGTCGCTGCCGGGCTTGTAGGGCAGCTTGCGGTAGAGCGTCGCCGACGTCGCCTGGCCGATATGGTGGATCAGCAGCGTGTAGCCGTCGGGCGCCGCCTTGGCCACCTGGCCCGCGGCGCGGGTGCCGCCGGCGCCGCCCACATTCTCCACCACCACCTGCTGGCCGAGCGAGCGCGACATGCTCTCCGCGATCAGGCGCGCCACCGTGTCGGTGGGGCCGCCCGCCGAGAAGGGCACGACCAAGGTGACGGGCCGGTTCGGAAAGGTCTGGGCGGCGGCCGCGGTCGAAAGCCCGACCGCCGCAACGAGTGCGAGCGCCGCATTGACGATGCGCATGATGTCCTCCTCAACTCCCCTGGAGCGTTTTGGCCGTCGCCGGCTCCAGCCTTTGAAGAGCGCCCTGCGGCGAGCGTCAAGTCTTGCGCCGCCGCGCGCCGGATGTTTTGCGATGCAACATTCGGGGCCGAGCAGAAGAATCCGCGCCGGAACGCCACTGTGGCGTGTAGCGCCCGGGCGAAGACCGGTTTTTCTTCAAGGGATTGGGTATATCGCCAGGCCCGCGCCGGCGGTCGCGGGGAAAGCGCGGGGGCGGGCGGGCGGCGCAGGCCGCCCCGCCCGCCCGCGCGTCCTCAGCCGGCTGCGCTCTGCGGGTTGACCGACTGGCGCTTCACCTGGAGCTTGTTGAGGGCGGTGATGTAGGCCTGGGCGGAGGCCACCAGCGTGTCGGGATCGGCGGCGCGGGCGGTCACCGCCTTGCCGTTCTCCTCGAGCCGCACCGAGACCTCGGCCTGCGCGTCCGTGCCCTCGGTCACGGCGTGCACCTGGTAGAGGTCGAGCTTCACGGTGTGGGGCACCAGCGCCTTGATGGCGTTGAAGGTGGCGTCCACCGGGCCGTTGCCCTCGGCCTCCTCGGTCAGAACGTGGCCGTCCACCTCGAGCTTCATGGTGGCGCGCTGCGGTCCGCGGGTGCCGGCGATGACCGAGAGCGAGACCAGCCGGATGCGGTCGTGGGCGGCGGCGATGCCCTGGTCCACCAGCGCCTCGATGTCCTCGTCATAGACCACCTTCTTGCGGTCGGCGAGGTCCTTGAAGCGGGTGAAGGCGTCGTTCAAGGCATTCTCGCCCAGCTCGTAGCCCATGGACTTCAGCTTGTCGCGGAAGGCGGCGCGGCCGGAGTGCTTGCCCATCACCAGCGAGGTCTTCGACACGCCGACGCTCTCCGGCGTCATGATCTCGTAGGTCTCATTGTGCTTGAGCATGCCGTCCTGGTGGATGCCGCTCTCGTGGGCGAACGCGTTCCGACCGACGATGGCCTTGTTGTACTGCACCGGGAAGGAGGTCACCGCCGACACCAGCTTGGAGGCGCGGGTCAGCATCCGGCTGTTGACGCCGATCGTGTAGGGCAGCACGTCCCGCCGCACCGAGAGCGCCATCACCACCTCTTCCAGCGCCGCATTGCCGGCGCGCTCGCCGATGCCGTTGATGGTGCATTCGATCTGCCGCGCGCCGCCTTCCAGGCCCGCCAGCGAGTTCGCCACCGCGAGGCCGAGGTCGTTGTGGCAGTGGACGGAGAAGATCGCCTTGTCCGCGTTCGGCACGGTCTCGCGCATGGTGCGGAACATGTGGCGGTATTCCTCGGGCGTCGCATAGCCCACCGTGTCCGGCAGGTTGATGGTGGTGGCGCCGCACTTGATCGCCGTCTCCACGCAGCGGGCGAGATAGTCGAGGGGGGTGCGCGTCGCATCCATGCCCGACCACTCCACGTCCTCCGCGAGGTTGCGGGCCTGGGTGACGGTGGCGGCGATGATCTCCAGCACCTCTTCCTGCGACTTGCGCATCTGGTGCTCGAGGTGGATCGGCGAGGTCGACACGAAGGTATGGATGCGGCCGTGGCGGGCGTGACGCACCGCTTCGCCGGCGCGGGCGATATCGGCCGGAATGGCGCGGGCGAGCCCGGCAATGGTGGCGCGCTTGGTGCGCCGCGCGATCTCGGCCACGCTCTCGAAATCGCCGATGGAGGCGATGGGGAAGCCGGCCTCGATCACGTCGACGCCCATCTCGTCGAGCAGTTCGGCCACCTCCAGCTTCTCCTCGAAGCTCATGGAGGCGCCGGGGCACTGCTCGCCGTCGCGCAGGGTGGTGTCGAAGATGATGACCCGGTCCTTGTGGGAGCGGGGGGCGGCAGACGCGGGCGCGGTCGATACGGTGGGAGGTGTGGTCGCGGTCATCGCTGCGGTCCTTCTGGGGTCCGGCGGGGCGCCCGATCGGTGTCGGAGCGCATCAGGGCCGGATCATAAGCCGAATGGGGTCGCCGGGGTCGTCCCGGGCGGCGATCAGGTCCCCTGAGTGCCCAGGCGCGCAGCCCGGCCGGCCCTCAGGGGCGGCTAAGGAGCAGAAGCGCGCGCAGAATCAGAGCGTTGCCCGGAAACCGATCGGTCCGGGGGGCAGAAGCGGCGGTGCTGGTCCTGCGGGACGACACGGGGGCGCTCTACTCTTCGCTCAGATGCGTGGAATGCCGCTCTTACCGGAGGCCTGGCCGAAGCGCAAGGGGCGTGCGGCCGCGTCAGCCGCGCACGGCGCTCCGATAGGCCGCGGCGAGCGCGGCCAGCGCGGCGCGCGGCCGCGCCTCCACGACCCGCGAGTGAAGCAGCACCGGCAGGCGTGGCAGGTCCGGCAGCCCGAGCCTGCGGCCCACGTCGACGGCCCCGAACGGCAGCATGCGCGGTGCCAGCGCCGCCACGCCGAGCCCCGCCGTGACGGCGGCGGCGACCGCCGTCACGCCGCCGCCGACGAAAACCTCCGTCCAGGGCACCCCTGCGGCGTCAAGCAGACGCCCGGCCAGCGCGCGCACGCCGCAGGGCTCCGCCATGGTGGCAAGGGGCAGGGGCTCGCCCGCCCGATGCTGCCAGGCGGGCGCCGCGAACCAGCCGAATTTCTCCTCGGCGAGGCATTCCCCGTCGGCGCGCCCGGCGCGCAGGCGCACGATCACCGTGTCGAGCTCCCGCCGGTCGAAGCTCTGGAGCAGGTCGCCCGACGAGCCGATGCGGATTTCGATCAGCAATTGCGGGTCCTGCGCGTTCATGCGCGCGATCAAGGCGGGAAGCTCGGGCCCCGCCACATGGTCGCTGATGCCGATGGTGAGGCGCTGGCGCGCCGCGGCGAAGAGGGCCAGGGCCCGGTCGTTCGCCTCCAGCAGCCCGCGCGCGTGGTCGAGAAAGGCCTCTCCCCGCGCCGAAAGCTGCACGTGGCGCGGCGTCCGCTCCACAAGCCGGCAGCCGAGCCGCTGCTCCAGCCGCTTCAACTTCAGGCTCACCGCGGCCTGCGTCGTCTGCATGGCCTCGGCCGCGCGGGTGAAGCTGCCGAGCTCGGCGATGCGCACGAAAGCCAGGACCGCATCCAGATCCAGGGGGGGAGATGTCATTTTGGCACGTTATCATTGATATTAGCAGTGATAGCATATCAAAATGATTTGGCGGCGCCTACCTTCCTGCCGGCACACGCAGGAGGACCCGCCATGCCGCTCGTTCACATCTCTCTTCGCTCAGGTAAGCCGGAAACCTACCGTCAAGCGATCTTCGACGGGCTCTATCGCGCCATGCGCGAGACGTTCAACGTGCCCGAAGACGACCAGTTCATGACCATCACGCAGCACGACGGGGCCGACTTCCGCTATGGCGCGTCCTATCTCGGCATCGCCCGCAGCGACGATCTGGTGCTGATCCAGATCAGCGCCATGAACACCCGCACGGTGGAGCAGAAGAAGGCCCTGTACGGGAGGATCGCGGCGCTGCTCGGCGAGAATCCCGGCATCCGGCCCGAGGACCTGTTCGTGAACCTGATCGAGGGCGCGCGCGAGAACTGGTCGCTCGGCAACGGCCTCGCCCAATATGCGTGAGGCAGCCTGACCCCGGGTCAGAATCCCGCGCCGGGGGCCGGGGGCCGGGGGGATCGGGCGTCGGCAACGATCGACGCCGCCGCCCGGCGCAACCGCCCCCATTCCAGATGCCCCACGGGGACCAGAGAGGCCTGCAAAGGTGCGACACTTGCGAGCCACACGGCTTGTCGGCCGGCTGCTGCGGGCGATCGCGGGCCGGCATCGTGCCGGTGCCGCCCGCGCGACGGCGGAATACCCCGCGTGCCGATGGTGCGATCAGGTCGAGCGCGAGATCAATGAGCGGATCATCCGCGACGATCCGCGCGCAAGGGGACGGTGAGGGCTGGCCTCGAAGTCCCGGCCCCGGGTCCTTCCCGGCTCGCCTTCCCCGTCTCGCCCTTCCGCGGGGGCGTCCCCGCCCCCGCGCCTCAGTTCGGCGCGCCCGCTTCGCCGGCCGGCGCCTTCTGCTCGATGGCGTCGGCCACCTCGGTGAGCGCGGCGGCGAGGGCGCGCAGCAGGTCCACCGGGGCGGAGACCTGGACCGCGGGGGTCGGAAGGCCGGGCTTGGGCCGGCCCACCTCGAGGCGCACCGCGCCCATCCTGCCGTCGAAGATGGCGGTGGTGAAGGCCTGGAGCGGCCACACCTTCAGCCGGCCCGCCGCGTCCTTGTCCCAGCTCTCGAAATCCATGCCGCCCGATTCCGTGCCGCCCGGGTTTCGCGCGTGCCCGCCGCGTGCCGATGCGCAGCGGCCATCCCCACCCGGCGCGGCGGCGGCGCCGGGATTGTTCGTGGCATTCTGCATATCATGGTCGACGGCCGGCCGCGACGGGGAGCGCGGCGGGGCAGCCGGGACGGCCGCGCGCACGGCACCGGTCCGGACCAACGGCGTCGTCCTCGGCGCTGAAGCGTCGCCGCCGCTCGGCCGGGGAACGCGCCCGCTGTGCCGCCGCCACGGCCGGTGCGCGCTCCAGCCGTCCCGGCTCGCGCGGCGACCGCGCCGCGGCGGCCGCGCAACCGTTTTCAGTGCAGCGCACACAGCCATCGACGATCCCGCAAACCGGCGGTATAGCTTGCTTCCAAGAGGAGCCGCCGTCCTTGCTGTCCGTCGTCATTCCCACCCACGATTCCGAGCGCCGTCTGGTGCCCGTGCTCTCCGCTCTGGTCCAGGGCGTGACCGCCGGGGTGCTGCGCGACGTGACGCTCGTGGACAGCGATTCCACCGACGCCACCGCCACCATCGCCGATGCCGCCGGCTGCGCCTTCCTCCATTCGGTGGGCGACGTGGGCGTCAGGCTGCGCCAGGGCGCGGCGGCCTCGCGCGGGCGCTGGCTCATGTTCCTCACCGACCGCTCGTTCCTGGAGGAGGGCTGGGCGCGCGAGGTGGCCCATTTCATCGAGACCGCCGAGCGGCGCGGCCAGGCGGAGCGGATCGCCGCCACCTTCCGGCTGGCGGTGGACGGGTACGGCTTCGGCCCGCGCCTCGGCGAGGCGGTGGCGGCGGCGCGGCTCGCCCTGCTCGGCCTGCCGAAGCCGGGGCAGGGGCTCATCATCTCGCGCCGGCACTATGACCGGCTCGGCGGCCACCCCTCCGGGGTCAAGGCCGAGCAGCGCCTGATCGCCCGCATCGGCCGGCGCGGCATCCACCTGCTGCGCGCGCGCATCCTGCTCACCGACGGCGCGGGGGAGGACAGCGCGCCGGAGCCGGGGCGCAATGGGCGCGCGGACGGGCGCGCATTCCACCCCAATTAAGCCCCAGAGTTGGATATGGTCTTGGCGGTGTCGCAGCCATGGGCCTCAATGAGCCCGCGGCGGAGCGCCGAGGGAGGGGTCCATGGATCTGGGGCGTCGGCTCGTTCGCGTAGGTCTTGCGTTCACCCTGATCGTCGCATCCGCCGCCGCTCTGGCCCAGACCCCGCCGCCGCGGCCCCCCGCGCGGCCGGAGGCGCCGCCCGCCGCCGCGCCGGCGCCGCGGCCGGCCTCGGCGAAGACCTTCCAGCGCCCCGACCTCTCCGCCAATGCGCGCCGCTACGAGCGCGTTCTCAGGCGCGCCACCGCCCCCCTGACCCAGCCGCTCGACAAGATCCGCCGCGACGCCGACGTGGCCTTCCAGCGCAACGACGCGCGCGCCGCCGCCCAGCTCTACGGCGTGGTGGTGGTGAACAGCCCGGACGACGCGCTGGCCTGGATGCGGCTCGCCCGCGCGCTCGCCGCCATCAAGCCGAGCGAGAAGGAGAACGCCTTCCAGCTCGCCGACGACGCGCTCGCCGCCGCCTACATCTCCTACCGCCGCGCCCGCACCGCGGTGCAGGAGAGCGAGGCGCTGTCCTTCATCGCCCGCATCTATGCCGGCCGCGGCACCTGGCGCGCCGCCATCGACACCATGAAGGCGGCGCTCGATCTCAACGAGACCGCGGCCGACCGCGCCTTCTTCGAGAAGATGAAGGACGAGCACGGATTCCGCATGCTCGACTACACCATCGAGGCGGATTTGGCGGTGCCGCGCGTGTGCGCGCAATTCTCCGAGGACATGAAGCCCGGCGTCGATCTTGCCGCCTTCGTCCAGGTGGAGGGCATGGATAAGCCCGCCGTCACCGCCGAGGAGCGCCAGCTGTGCGTCGAGGGCTTGAGGCACGGCGAGCACTACGAGGTGCGCGTGCGCCCGGGCATCGCCGCCGCCAATGGCGAGACCACCCGCAAGGGGGCCGAGCTGTCGATCTATGTGCGCGACCGGCGGCCGGCGGCGCGCTTCGCCGGCCGCAATTACGTGCTGCCCAGCATCGGCCAGAAGGGCATCCCGGTCACCACCGTGAACACCAAGGCGGTGAAGGTCGCGATCCTGCGCATCGGCGACCGCGGCCTCGTGCCCACCGCGCTCGACGGCGAGTTCCGCCAGGGGCTCGAGGCCTATGTGCGCGAGCGCCTCAAGGAGGGCGCGGCGATCCCGGTGTTCGACGGCGTCCTGGAGGTGGACAGCCCGCTCAACGCCGAGGTCACCACCGCGATCCCGGTGACCGAGGCGCTCGGCAAGCTTGAGAGCGGCGTCTATGTGATGACCGCCGCGCCCGACCCCGCCCCGCGCGGCGGCGACGACGACTACGAGACGCTCGCCACCCAGTGGTTCATCGTCTCCGATCTCGGCCTCACCGCGGTCTCCGCCCGCGACGGGGTGCACGTGATGGTGCGCTCGCTCGGCAGCGCCGAGCCGGTGGCGGGGGCCGAGGTGCGCCTCGTCGCCAAGTCCAACGAGGTGCTCGGCACCCGCGCCACCGACGCCAATGGCCTGGCGCGCTTCGACCCCGGCCTCGCCAAGGGCCCGGCGGGGCTCGAGCCGGACGTGGTGGTGGCCAAGACGCCGGCCGGCGACTACGCCTTCCTGTCGCTCAAGGACCAGGGCTTCGACCTCACCGACCGCGGCGTCGCCGGGCGCGAGGCGCCGGGGCCGCTCGACGCCTTCCTCGCCACCGAGCGCGGCGTCTACCGCTCGGGCGAGAGCGTCCACCTCACGGCGCTGCTGCGCGACGCCAAGGGCAACGCCGCCCCCGGTCTGCCCCTCACCCTCATCCTCCAGCGCCCGGACGGGGTGGAGGACCGCCGCCTCGTCTCGGAGGACGCCGGCGCGGGCGGGCGCGTGCTCGATCTGCCTTTGCTCAAGGGCGCCATGACCGGCACCTGGCGCATCAAGGCGTTCAGCGATCCGAAGGCGGCGCCGATCGGCGAGGCCACCTTCCTGCTGGAAGACTATGTGCCCGATCGGGTGGAGTTCGAGCTCTCCACCGCCGCCACCGCCGTGCCGCGCGCCGGGTCGGTGGAGGTGCTGCTGAACGGGCGCTATCTGTTCGGCGCCCCCGCCGCCGCCCTCGACGTGGAGGCGGAGAGCGAGCTGCGCCTCGCCCCCGGCGGGCGCAAGGCGTTCCCCGGCTTCCAGTTCGGCAATGCCGACGACGAGGTGCTGGCGGACCGCAACCCGGCCGCCGACGCCCCGCGCACCGACGCCAACGGCCGCGCCAGCCTGCGCATCGCCGCCGGCACCCTGCCGCGCACCGACCGGCCGCTGGAGATCGAAGCCATCGTGCGCCTCGTCGAGGCCGGCGGGCGCGCGGTGCAGCGCACGCTCACCATTCCGGTCGCCCCCGCCGGCAGCCAGATCGGCGTCAAGCCGCTGTTCGACGCCCGCGTGCGCGAGGGCGAGCCGGCGCCGTTCGAGGTGGTGGTCGCCGGCGCCGACGACAAGCCGCGCGCCGCGACCGGCCTCACCTGGCGCCTGTCGCGCCTGGAGACCCGCTACCAGTGGTACAAGGTGGACGGCGCCTGGCAGTACGAGCCGGTGAAGATCGTCACCCGGGTCGGCGAGGGCCGCCTCGACGTGGCGGCGGACGCGCCGGCGCGGCTCCAGCTGCCCACCGATTTCGGCCGCTACCGGCTCGACGTCACCGGTCCGGGCCTGCCGCTCACCTCCCTGCCGTTCGAGGCCGGATACGGCGGCGGCGTCAGCGCCGACACCCCCGACCGCCTGGAACTGACGCTGGGCGCCGACGCCTACGCCGCCGGCGACACGCTGGAGGCCACCCTCACCGCCCGCGCCCCCGGCGCCGCCACGGTGATGGTCATGAACGAAGGCGTGCTGGCGACCCGCGCGCTCAAGGTCGAGAAGGGCGCCAACAAGGTGAGCTTCAAGGTGGAGCCGGGCTGGACGCCGGGCGCCTATGTGGTCGCCTTCTATCACCGCCCGCTGGACGTGGCGGCGGGCCGCATGCCGGGCCGCGCCATCGGCCTCGGCTGGTTCTCGGTCGACCGCGCCGCCCGCACCCTGGGCGTGGAGCTGGGCGGTCCGGCCGAGGTCCGCCCGGAGACCGCGCTCGACATCCCGCTCGCGATCACCGGCCTCGCCCCCGGCGAGCAGGCCTATGTGACGCTCGCCGCGGTGGACGTGGGCATCCTCAACCTCACCAATTTCAAGCCGCCGAACCCCGACGCCGCCATCCTCGGCCAGCGCCGGCTCGCGCCCGAGATCCGCGACCTCTACGGCGCGCTGATCGACGGCATGCGCGCCAATGCCGGGCGCCTGCGCTCCGGCGGCGACGGCGGCGAGGAGCACGCGCTCGCGAGCCCGCCCACCCAGCCGCCGCTGGCCCTGTTCTCCGGCCTCGTCAGCGTGGGGCCGGACGGCAAGGCGCGCATCTCCTTCCCGATCCCCGCCTTCGACGGCACCGCCCGCCTCATGGCGATCGCCTGGAGCGCCGGCAAGCTCGGCCACGCGACGCGCGACGTCTTGGTGCGCGACAAGGTGGTGGTCCTGCCCACTCTGCCGCGCTTCCTCGCCAATGGCGACCGCGGCTCGATCCATCTCGACGTGACCAACATCGCGGCCCCGGCGGGCGACTACCGCCTGGAGGTCACCGGCTCCGGCGCGGTGGCGACCCCGGTGCCCGGCCCGGCGCTGAAGCTCGCCGCCGGCGAGCGCCAGTCGGTGCGCCTGCCGGTGGAGGGCAAGGCGGTGGGGGCGGGCGAGGTGGCGGTGCGCCTCGTCGGCCAGGGGGTGGAGATCCGCCGCATTTATGCGGTGAACGTGCGCCCGGCCTATCCCGAGATCGAGCGGCGCACGGTGCGCACCCTCGCCCCCGGCGAGAGCCTCACCCTCAATTCCGCTCTGGTGCAGGACCTCGTGCCCGGCACCGGATCGGTGGCGGTGAGCGCCGCGCCGGTCTCCACCATCGACGTGCCGGCCTTGCTCTCGGCGCTCGACCGCTACCCCTATGGCTGCTCCGAGCAGATCACCAGCCGGGCCCTGCCGCTGCTCTATTTCAACGAGCTCGCCCAGCTCACCGGCAAGGACCAGGACCCGGGCGCCGACGGACGCATCGGCGAGGCCGTCGCCCGCGTGCTCGCGCGCCAGGATTCGAGCGGCTCCTTCGGCCTGTGGGCGCCGGGCGGCGAGGACACCTGGCTCGACGCCTATGTGGCCGACTTCCTCGGCCGCGCGCGGGAGAAGGGCTTTGCCGTGCCCGACATCGCCTTCCGCCTGGCCCTCGACCGGCTGCGCAACATCGTCAACCTCTCCGGCGCGCAGCTCGACAGCCCGAGCGAGGGCCTCGCTTATGCGCTCTACGTGCTGGCCCGCAACGGCCGCGCGCCGCTCGGCGACCTGCGCTACATCGCCGACACCAAGCTCGGCGACCTCTCCTCGCCGCTGGCCCAGGGGCAGGTGGGCGCCGCGCTCGCTCTGCTTGGCGACCGCGCCCGCGCCGAGCGCGCGTTCAAGGTGGCGCTCGACGGCCTGCCGGCGGCCGCCGCCGCGCCCGAGCCCGGCCGCGCCGATTTCGGCTCGGCTTTGCGCGACGCCGCCGCGCTCACCGTGCTGGCGCGGGAGGCCGACCTGCCGAAGCTCGCCGAGGTGGCCCTGAACCGCGTCGATGTCGCCCGCACCCTCACCACCCGCACCTCCACCCAGGAGAATGCCTGGCTGCTGCTGGCGGCGCGCACGCTCGCCGCCAGCGCCTCCGGCATGGTGATCGAGGCCAACGGGGTCGCCCGGCGCGGGCCCTACGGGCGCACCCTTTCCCGCGAGGAGCTGGAGCGCGGCGCGCTGACCCTGCGCAATGCCGGGCCGGAGCCGGTGAAGGTGGTGGTCTCGGTCAACGGCGCCCCCGCCGCGCCCGAGCCGCCCGCCGCCCACGGCTTCGCTCTGGAGCGGCGCTACTACACCCCGGACGGCAAGCCCGCCGACCCCGCCAAGGCGACCCAGAACCAGCGCTTCGTGGTGGTGCTGAAGGCCAAGGAGGACGACACGGTGCTCGCCGACGTGCTGCTGGTGGACTATCTGCCGGCCGGCTTCGAGATCGAGAACCCGAACCTGCTCTCCGGCCAGTCCGACGCCTTCGCCTGGCTCGGCGAGACCAGCGAGGCGGGGCACCTCGAATTCCGCGACGACCGCTTCGTGGCCTCCGTCACCCGGCAGGAGGACGACGGCCCGTTCGTCGTCGCCTACATGGTGCGCGCGGTGGCCCCCGGCCGCTACGCCCACCCCCCGGCGGTGATCGAGGACATGTACCGTCCCGACCGCTTCGCCCGCACCGCCGCCGGCACCATGGAGGTCGCGCCCGCCCGATGAGCGAGGAGCTTCCGGCAGGCGAGCCGGCCGCGCCCGGAGCGGGCCGGGTCGCGCCCCGCATTGGGCCCCATCCGCGCCGCGCCGTGCGCGCCGCCGGCTGGGCGGCGATCGTCGCGGCCGGCCTGACGGGCGGGGCCTATGCGGGCCTCGCCGGGCTGGGGCACGGCGCCCCGCCGGCCGATCCCGAGGTCTCGCCCGAGGTGGTGGACCGCGCCGGCGCGTTGCTGCGTCCGTTCGCGCTCAAGGACGGGCGCTGGCGCCTCGAGGCCCGCGCCAAGGACGTGGACCCGCGCTTCCTCGCCATGCTGTTCGCTTACGAGGACAAGCGCTTCCGCGACCATGGCGGGGCGGACCCGCGCGCTTTGGCGCGCGCCGCGCTGCAGGCGCTCGGCGCCGGGCGGGTGGTCTCGGGCGGCTCGACGCTCACCATGCAGGTGGCGCGCCTCTCCGACCCGCCGCGCCCGCGCACCCTCGGCGCCAAGCTGCGGCAGGTGGCGCGGGCGATCGCCATCGAGCGCCATCGGACCAAGGACGAGATCCTCGCGCTCTATCTCACGCTGGCGCCCTATGGCGGCAACATCGAGGGCGTGCGGGCGGCCGCGCTCACCTATTTCGGCAAGGAGCCGCGCCGTCTCACCTTGGGCGAGGCGGCGCTTCTGGTGGCGCTGCCCCAGGCGCCCGAGGCGCGCCGGCCGGACCGCAATCCCGACGCCGCGAGGGCGGCCCGCGACCGGGTGCTGGATCGCCTTTCCGCCCAGGGGGCGCTGAAGGCCGACGAGGTGCGCCTCGCCAAGCTGGAGCCGGTGCCGCGCGCCCGCCTGCCGCTGCCGCAGCGGGCGCCGCACCTCGCCGAGCAGATGGTGGCCGAGCGCCCGGCCTTGCGGCGCCACGCGCTGACGCTCGAGCGCGACCTCCAGGCGCGGCTCGAGGACCTGGTGCGCGAGCGCACGGCGGCGCTGGGGCGCGGCCTCTCCGCCGCTTTGCTGGTGGTGGACAATGCCAGTTCCGAGGTGCGCGTCTATGTGGGTGGCGCCGACTTTGCCGATGCGAGCCGCGCCGGCGCGGTGGACCTCGCCCGCGCGGTGCGCTCGCCCGGCTCGACGCTGAAGCCCTTCATCTACGCGCTCGCCTTCGACGACGGCATCGCCCATCCCGAGACGCTGATCGAGGACGCGCCGGTGCGCTTCGGCACCTGGCGGCCGGAGAATTTCGACCTGTCCTATCAGGGGGTGCTGCCGGTCCGGAAGGCGCTGCAGCTGTCGCTCAACGTGCCGGCGGTGCGCCTCCTGGAGGCGGTGGGGCCGCAGCGGCTCGCCACCCGCATCAAGGAGACGGGGGCGCGGCTGGAGCTGCCCGAGGGCGCCGCCCCGAGCCTGCCCATGGGGCTCGGCGGCGTCGGCATCCGCCTCACCGACCTTGCCATGCTCTATGCGGCGCTGGCGCACGGCGGACAGGCCTTGCCGCTGAAGCTGCGCGCCGCGGGCGATGCGGCCACGCCGGTGCGGCCGCCGCGCGCGCTGGTGGGGGAGGTGGCGGCCTGGTACGTGGCGAGCAGCCTGTTGGGCACGCCGGCGCCCGACAACGCGCTCGGCGGGCGCATCGCCTTCAAGACCGGCACCTCCTACGGCTATCGCGACGCCTGGGCGGTGGGCTTCGACGGCCGGCGTACGGTGGCGGTGTGGGTCGGCCGGCCCGACGGGCGGCCGGTGGCCGACCTCACCGGGCGCAGCGCCGCCGCGCCGCTGCTGTTCGACGCCTTCGCCCGCATCGTGCGCACCCCGGCGCCGCTCGAGGCCGCGCCCAAGGGCGCGGTCGCGGCGGTGAACGCCCGCCTGCCGCTGCCGCAGCGCCGCTTCGGCGCCGACCCCTCGGCCGAGCGATTCGCGCTCGTCTATCCGCCCGACGGCGCGCGCCTCGAGACCGGCGGCGATGGGGAGGGGGCTTCGGACGAGGGCGCCGGGCTCGCCATCAAGGTGGAGGGCGGCGTCCTGCCTTTGACCGTGCTGGCGGACGGCCGGCCGGTCGCCCGCTCCGACGACCGGCGGACCCTGTTCTGGACCCCGCTTGGCCGCGGCTTCGTGCGGCTCACCGTGATCGATGCCGCCGGCCACGCCGCCAGCGCCACGGTCCGCGTCGACTGAGCGGCCGGCGCAAAAAAAAAACCGCCACGCCGATGCGGCGGGCGGTCTGGAGGCCCCGGGAGGGGGGTCGGGAGAAAAGCGGGTCGTCGGGACCCGGTATTTGCGGCGCGCGTGCCGCGCGGCACGGGAACCGGCGCGCAGACGCGGTAATATGCGTCACAGCCCAGGAGGAAGCGGCGGAATCAGCGCCGCAAGAGACGCATCTTCCCGCCTGGTCCATCCGGCCTCGGGCCGGTCGGCGACGTGCGCCGGCCGGTGCCTTGCCGGACTGTTCGGACCCTCGTCTATCCCCGCTTTATCCCCGCCGGCCGAATGCGGTCCGCGGGCGAAGCAGGGCGCCTCAGGCCCTTCCAGATCAGCGGATGCGGGCCACCACCTGGGGGATGTCCTCGCGGACGAGGCCCATCTGGGCGAGCTCGCTGTTGCTGAGGCGGCTCAGATGGTCATAACGGTCAGCCATGCGGCGCGCCTCGGCGACAGCCGCGAAGAAGTCGGACACGGCCGCGGCGAAACGCCCGAAAAAGCCGCTGTCGCGCAGGCCGTTGGCAGTGATCGTGGTCATTGTTCTCTCCATTCGATGGAGCGAATATAAGACGGTCGGGTGCGCTGCAACATGGCCGATTGTGCATGGCACCAATGCGAATGCCGTATACCAGAAGCCGGAGGGGAGGCGCCGGCCGGGGCGCGATTTGGCTCTGGACCGGCGGCGGCGAATTGCGTATAGAGCGCGCCTGCCCGCGCTGGACGGGGCGCGCGCCGCCTGCGCGCCGCGCCGCCGCCCGCGCCACAGGCGGACCGGTGGGGGATAGTTCAACGGTAGAACAGCGGACTCTGACTCCGTTAATCTAGGTTCGAATCCTAGTCCCCCAGCCAATCAGTTTCCTTTCCCAGAGATTTTGGCGCTTCCGGTGATTCCTGCGACACTGTCGTGGGTTAGCCGGGCGTTGGCGCGACCGCAGACCTCCTGCAGGTGGTCTTGGGCGAGTCCTGGGGCGGGTATCTCCGTCCGTCTGAGGCCGGCCTTTCCAATTTCCGGCCGCATCGCCGTTGGGCTTTGAGACAGAGGCCCGCGGACCCACGGGCAGGTCTCGAAGCGCGTTGTGTTGATAGGAAAGATGGCGGATCAGGCGCCCAGGATGCGCTGCTCCTGGGTGGCCCAGTCGTGGGGCAGCGCCGCGGTCAGGGTGGTGGCCGTCAGGTCGGCAGGCGCGTTACCATCGGCGACGGCCTTGATGAGCTTGGGCGAGAGGCAGGCCAGCGTCAGGAGCCTGCGCACATTGCGATCTCCCATCCCTTCCCGGCTCGCGATGTCATCGATGGTGGCAGCGCCGTCGAGCAGCTCCGCCACCCGACATAATAGAGGCAGGGATTATCGATGACCACGGCCTTCGCTGTCAGAACCGGCTGGTGGGCGACGACGACCGAGATGTCCTTCGTGTTGCCGGAACTGATAGTGGTGTGCGGGCTCGGCCGTGCCCCTGAACCGCGCCGCATCGTCAGGCCTTGGCCCTTTTTGTTCTACGTCCCCGCGCGCGGAGCCCGGCCAGCCTCATCAAGCAGCTCAGGAGAGGCCATATGAAAGAACATCTTGCAATGAATGCGCTTTCTCGTCGCGCCTTCTTGACCACCACGGCCGCCGGCTCCTTGGCCGCCGCTGTGGTGCCCGCATCCACCCTCGCGCCCGCTTTTGCGCGCGCGGCCGGCATCAGCGCCGAGGAGGCGCGGCAGATCGCCATGGATGCCTACATCTATGGCTACTCACTGGTGACCACCGACGTCACCCGCCTGCAAATGAGCAATGTGGCCAAGGCCGGGCTGATGAGCGGGCCGCTGGGCTCCTTCTTCAATGTGCGGGGCTATCCACCGGCTACCTATCGCGGCGTCTCGGCCACCAATGCGGACACGCTTTATTCCATGGCGTGGCTCGACCTGAAGGAGCCCATGGTCTTCAGCCATCCCGAGATCAAGGATCGCTTCTTCAACTTCGAGCTGATCGACCTGTGGATGGTGGTGGAGCACGCGGTGGGCACCAACACCACCGGAACGGCGGCCGCCACCTATCTCTTCACCGGCCCCGGCTGGAAGGGCGAGGTGCCCAAGGGCATGATCCACATCGCCTATCCGACCCGCTATCTCGGCGTGCTGGGACGGACCTATGCGCTCGACACGCCAGAGGATCTCGCCATCGTCCACAAGCTGCAGGACCAGTACAAGGTCGTGCCGCTGTCCTCGTATGGCAAGGACTACACATTTGTCGCCCCGCCGATTGTGGATGCGGGCATCAAGATGGATGAGGCGCCGCAAAAGGTCATTCTGGCGCTTGGGGTCGAGGGCTATTTCGACTGGATGACGCGGCTGATGGGCACCGTCGCCGTGCCGCCCGCCGAAGATGCCCCGATGCTCGAGAAGATGGCGAAGATCGGCATCGTCCCGGGCCAGCCCTTCAAGCTCTCATCGCTCGATCCCGCCATCCGTGCTGCGCTCAAGGACTTGCCGCAGCGCGTCACCGACAAGCTGAACGAGACCTGGGCGACGCTCGGCAAGGACGTGAGCGGCTGGCGGGTCACCACCACCGGCGCCATCTACGGCACCGACTATCTGACCCGCGCCGCATGGGCCTCCAATGGCTGGCCGTCGCAGCAGATCCAAGTGTCGGTCTATCCGACGACCTATTTGGATGGCGCGGGCGGAAAGCTCGACGGCAAGAACAACTACACGCTCACCTTCAAGAAGGGCGAGATGCCGCCGATCAACGACCAGGGCTTCTGGTCGATCACCATGTATCAGATCGACAACGGCCTGTGGTTCTACCCCAACAAGCTCAACAAACTGACCGTCAGCACGCGCAACATGTTCGTCTACAACGAGGACGGTTCGCTGACGCTCTATTTCCAGCACGAATCCCCGGGCAAGGACAAGGAGCAGAACTGGCTGCCCGCTCCGGCCGCGCCCTTCGCGCTGACCTTACGCATGTATTGGCCGAACAAGACGCCGCCTTCCATCCTCAACGGTTCCTGGGGGCCGCCGCCGGTCATGAAAGCTTGAGCAAAAGACTTCTGGTGTCGGCGTGGCCATTCGCGCCAACACCAGAGTCACCGGCCCCCGCGCTCCGATGGGTGACATGCCTGCTTCTCCGAGCTGCATGCTAACCGGCAGGGAGACCGCAGTCTCCTGCCTAGCCTATGGTGAGGATGGATCTCCGCCGATCGCGGATGTCCGCTGTGGAGGACAGTGACCGCGTCCGTTTCTGGCGCTGATTGCCCTTCGTGGTCCGTGCACCCTCCTCACCCCACCCGTGTCCGCCGCCGTCACGACGCCGGTTCGATCCGGTCCGCCCAGTCCTGGAGCGGGCATCACCGCAGAGCAGGCGATGGCGCCCCAACACCCACAAGTCTCCCGAACGGGTCACTGCATGGACGGGGACCTGCGGAACCTTGTCCGCGTCACCTCGCTCCTCGACCGAGGCCTCACGGGCCTAGTCCAGGGTGAGATCCACTTCGGCCAGGGAAAATCCGGTCAAGGTCATGTCGAACTCGACATCGACCAGGACATCTGCGGTGCCCCCCGTCTCTCATCCAGCTGAGGCCAGAGTCCTCGGGTGAGTTTGGCGCTGGTGCGCCGGTTGAGCAACGGTCGATCGGCGGAGCTGGTCGGGGTTGTGCAGCCGATCG
>NZ_JBDZDO010000008.1:0-265199 GCF_040049235.1 Xanthobacter luteus | reverse complement strand
AGCCGACGATCAGGATCTTGTGACCCATCTGCGCCAGCGCCGCCAAAGTGTTCTGGGACGTCGTCGACTTGCCGATGCCCCCCTTCCCGTAAAATGCGATCTGTCTCAGCGACATCTTGCTCTCCTTAGACCTGATGCTTGCCCGGCGCGCCGAACCTCTGCGCGGGCGAATTCCCGATCGACCTTCGACCGCGGCGCGGGCGTGGGCCCGGGGTCCACCCAAGGATCCTCCGATGCTCCCACCGGGGGCGCGCCGGCGGTCGCGGAGCACCCGACAAGGGGTTAAGCAACCCGCGTGCCACGACTTTTCGTTCTTGAAAATCGTTCAAATCTAAGGAGATACCCGGACGCCGTGGATTCTCGCCGCGGTGTTCAGAACCCGACATCCAGGGCCCGCCGCCCCACAGGTCCGGGCGGCGCTGTCCGAAACGGAACAAGTCGTGTCGGAGCCGCCGGACAGTAAAAATCACGCAGCTCCGGATGTTTACGGAGGCGGCGTGAAAACCGGGCCGGGCGGTACGCAGCTTGCTTGGTGCGGCAGGTCCCCGCGCGCGCCGGCCGCGCGGGCGCCGGCCCCAAGGGCGGGTCCGCCGGCTTATCCGCGGCGTCGAGAGGGCGTTTTATGACGACACCGAGCATCACGGCCTTCAGCGCGACGGCCCACAGCACCGCCGCTCTTCCGCCGGTGGCGGAGATCGCCGAGAATTTCGCGCTGCTCGACCAGTGGGACGACCGCTACCGCTATGTGATCGAGCTCGGCCGCGCCTTGCCGGAGATGCCGGAGGCGCTGCGCACGGAGGCCACCAAGGTGCAGGGCTGCGCCAGCCAGGTGTGGCTCTTCACCGAAGTGCGCGACGCCGGGGCCGGCCCGGTGCTCACCTTCGCCGGCGACAGCGACGCGCACATCGTGCGCGGCCTCGTGGCGATCCTTCTGGCGCGCTTTTCCGGCACCGGCGCGCGCGAGATCCTCGCCACCGATGCGCTTGCCTTCTTCGCCCAGCTGGGTCTGAAGGAGCACCTCACGCCGCAGCGCTCCAACGGCCTGCGCTCCATGGTGGAGCGCATCCGCCGGGATGCGGCGGAGGCGCTGGCGGTGGCGGCCTGAAAGCGTTCGAGCCCGCCATTCCCGCCACGCCGTCATGCCTCGGCTCGTCCGGGGCATGACGGCGTGGCGGCATCCGCCTCAGGCGAACATCGCCTGCGCCTTCTTCAGCGCCGCCACCAAGGCGTCCACCTCCGCTTGCGTGCTGTAGAGCGCGAACGAGGCGCGGCAGGTGGCGGTGACGCCGAAGCGCTCCAGCAGCGGCATGGCGCAGTGGGTGCCGGCGCGCACGGCGATGCCGTCACGGTCGATCAGGGTCGCGAAATCGTGGGCGTGGCCGCCCGCCATGTCGAACGAGACGATGGCGCCCTTGTCCCGCGCCCGGCCGATGATGCGCAGCCCCTCGATCGCTCCAAGCTGCGCTTCCGCGTAGCGGGTGAGCGCGCTCTCGTGGGCGCGGATGCGGCTTTTGCCGATGGAGGTGATGTAGTCGAGCGCCGCGCCGAGGCCGATGGCCTGGACGATGGGCGGCGTGCCGGCCTCGAAGCGGTGGGGCGGAACACCATAGGTGACGGTGTCGCGCGTCACGGTGCGGATCATCTCGCCGCCGCCGTTGAAGGGCGGCATGGCGGCGAGCAGGTCATACTTGCCGTAGAGCGCGCCGATGCCCGTGGGCCCGTAGAGCTTGTGGCCGGTGACGACGTAGAAGTCGCAGTCGATGTCGGTGACGTCCACGTCGAGGTGCACCGCCCCCTGCGAGCCGTCCACCAGCACCGGGATGCCGCGGGCATGGGCGAGCCGCACCACCTCCTTCACCGGGACCGTGGTGCCGAGCACGTTGGACATCTGCGTGATGGCGACCAGCTTGGTGCGCGCGGTGAGCAGCGTCTCGAATGCGTCGATCAGGAAGTTGCCGTCCTCGTCCACCGGCGCCCATTTCAGCACCGCGCCCTTCTCCTCCCGCAGGAAGTGCCAGGGCACGATGTTGGCGTGGTGCTCCATGATGGAGAGCACGATCTCGTCGCCCGCCTGGATGTTCGCCCGGCCCCAGGTGGCGGCCACGAGGTTGATGGCCTCGGTGGCGGAGCGGGTGAAGACGATCTCCTCCGCCCGCCCGGCATTGAGGAAGCGCCGCACGCTCTCGCGCGCGCCCTCATAGGCCTCCGACGCCGCATTGGCGAGATAATGCAGGCCGCGATGGACGTTGGCGTATTCGCGCGTTTCGGCGAGACGCATGCGGTCCATCACCTGGATCGGCTTCTGGGCCGAGGCGCCGTTGTCGAGATAGACCAGCTTCTTCCCGTAGACCTCCATGTGGAGGATTGGGAAGTCCTTTCGGATCCGCTCCACGTCGTAGCCGCCGCCGGCCACGGCGGGATGGAGCGCGACGGCGTCCTGCGGGATCGGCGCCGCGCTGTTCATGCGCGCGCCAGCAGCCAGGCGCGGATGGCGCCCATGAGCGCGTCGCGCACCGTCTCGTCCTCGATCTGGTCCACCACCTCGCCGACGAACGCCTCCACCAGCAGCGCCACGGCCTCGGTCTCGGGGATGCCGCGGGCCATCAGATAGAATTTGAGGTTCGCATCGAGCGCGCCGGCGGTGCAGCCATGGCCGCATTGCACGTCGTCGGCGAAGATCTCGAGCTCGGGCTTGGCGTTCGCCTCCGCCCTGTCGGACAGCAGCAGCGCCCGGCTCATCATGCGCGCGTCGGTCTTCTGCGCCGCCTGGCGCACGGCGATGCGGCCCTGGAACACGTCGCGCGCTTCGCCGTCGAGCACGGCGCGGAACGCCTCGCGGCTCTCGCAGCGCGGCGCCGTGTGCTCCATGGCGAGCGTGGTGTCCGCGTGCTGGCGGCCCGACAGCAGGCTCGCGCCGGACACATGCGCCACGCTCTCCGCGCCGTCGAGGCGGATCGCCAGCTGGTTGCGCACCACCGCGCCGCCCAGCACGAAGCCGGCGGCGCTGAACGCCGCCTGCGCGCCGACGCGGGCGAGCAGGCTCGCCAGGTGGAGCGCGCCCGGCCCCTCCGCCGTCACCTTCACGCGCGAGACCTTGGCGCCGTCGCCGGCGACGATCTCCAGCGCGCAATTGACCTGGTAGGCGCCCTCCGCCGGACCCTCGTGGGTCTCGATGAGGCTCACCGTGGCCTCCTCCTCCGCCACCAGCAGCGAGCGCACGAACAGCGCCGCCGGGGCGGCAAGATCGGCCACGTGGACGATGTGGATCGGCCGGGCGAGCGCCGCCCCCTTCGCCACGTGGATCACCACGCCGTCGCCCATGAGGGCGGTGTTGAGGGCGAGCACGGCATCGTCGGAGGCCACCACCTGGCCGAGATGGGCGGCCACCAGCGGGTCGCCTTCGGCGAGCGCGGCGGCCATGGAGCGAATCATAAGGCCGGGCTCGGGGGAAAGGTCCGACAGTTCCGGCACGAACGCGCCGTTCACCACATAGAGCCGGCGCGCGGCGAGGGCGGCGAACAGCGCGCCCTTGCCGGCCGCGCCCGCTCTGGCGGCGGCATCCGGCGGGGCGGCGAGCGGGGCGGCCTCGCGCATGAGGGTGCGCAGATCGGTGTAGCGCCAGGCCTCCACGCGGCGGTGCGGCAGGCCGCTCGCGGCAAAGCGCGCGAAGGCGGCGGCGCGGGCGGCCGCCATGTCGCCCGTGCCCGGCAGGCGGTCCTCGACCGCGGCGAAGGTCTCGGCCAGCGTCAGTTCGGCCGGGGTCTTCATGAGATGGACGGCGGCGGCCATGGCTCAGGCCGCCTCGGTCTGGAACTGGGCGTAGCCGGTGGCCTCCAGCTCCAGCGCCAGCTCCTTGCCGCCGGAATGGACGATGCGGCCGGCGGCGAGCACATGCACCACGTCCGGCACGATATAGTCGAGCAGGCGCTGATAATGGGTGATGACCACCATGGAGCGGTCCGGCGCGCGCAGGGCATTGACGCCGTTCGACACCACCTTCAGCGCGTCGATGTCGAGGCCGGAATCGGTCTCGTCGAGCACGCACAAACGCGGCTCCAGCAGCATCATCTGCAGGGTCTCGTTGCGCTTCTTCTCGCCGCCGGAGAAGCCGACGTTCAGCGGCCGGCGCAGCATCTCGGCGGAGATGTCGAGGCTCTTGCCGATCTCGCGCACGCGCTTCAAGAGCTCGGGCGAGGTCATCTCGGCTTCGCCGCGCTTCTTCTTCTGCGCGTTCACCGCCGCATGCAGGAACGCCATGGTGGAGACGCCGGGGATTTCCAGCGGATACTGGAAGGCGAGGAACAGGCCGAGCGCGGCGCGCGCATCGGGGGCGAGCTCGCTGAGTTCCACGCCCGCGAGCTTGATCGAGCCGGAGGTGATGACGTAGCCCGGCTTGCCGGAGAGCACGTAAGAGAGCGTCGACTTGCCCGCCCCGTTCGGCCCCATGATGGCGTGCACCTCGCCCGGGTTCACGGTCAAGGAGAGGCCGTCGAGGATATTGCGCCCGCCTTCGATCTCGGCGTGGAGGTCTGCGATTTCGAGCAGGGGGGTCATGGGAGCGGTCCTCTGTCGGAAGGGGGCGCCGGCGTCAGCCGACGCTGCCTTCGAGGCTGATGGAGATGAGCTTCTGGGCCTCCACGGCGAATTCCATGGGCAGCTGCTGGAGCACGTCGCGCACGAAGCCGTTGACCACGAGCGCCACCGCCTCTTCCTGGGAGAGGCCGCGCTGCATGGCGTAGAACAGGACGTCCTCCGAGATCTTCGAGGTGGTGGCCTCGTGCTCGAACTGGGCGGACGGGGTGCGGGTCTCGATGTAGGGCACCGTGTGGGCGCCGCATGCGTCGCCGATCAGCAGCGAATCGCAATTGGTGAAGTTGCGCGCGCCCGCCGCCTTGCGGTGCGCCGAGACCAGGCCGCGATAGGTGTTCTGCGAGCGCCCCGCCGAGATGCCCTTGGAGATGATGCGGCTGGTGGTGTTCTTGCCCAGATGGATCATCTTGGTGCCGGAATCCACCTGCTGGCGGCCGTTCGAGATGGCGATGGAATAGAATTCGCCGCTCGAATTGTCGCCGCGCAGGATGCAGCTCGGATACTTCCAGGTGATCGCCGATCCGGTCTCGACTTGAGTCCAGGAGATCTTGGAATTCTTGCCGCGGCAGTCGCCGCGCTTGGTGACGAAATTGTAGATGCCGCCTTTGCCTTCCGCGTCACCGGGATACCAATTCTGGACCGTGGAATACTTGATCTCCGCGTCGTCCATGGCCACCAGTTCGACCACCGCGGCGTGCAGCTGGTTCTCGTCGCGCATGGGCGCGGTGCAGCCTTCGAGATAGCTCACATAGGCGCCTTCCTCGGCGATGATGAGCGTGCGCTCGAACTGGCCGGTGTTCTTCTCGTTGATGCGGAAGTAGGTGGACAGCTCCATCGGGCAGCGCACGCCCCTGGGGATGTAGACGAACGAGCCGTCCGAGAACACCGCGCTGTTGAGCGTCGCAAAGTAATTGTCTGTGGTGGGCACCACGGTGCCGAGATATTTCTTCACCAGGTCCGGGTGCTCGTGCAGCGCCTCGGAGATCGGCATGAAGATGACGCCGGCCGCCTTCAGTTCCGCCTTGAAGGTGGTGGCGACCGAGACGCTGTCGAACACCGCGTCCACGGCGATCCGGCGCTCGCCCTCGGGGCGCTCGACGCCGGCGAGGATTTCCTGCTCGCGCAGCGGGATGCCGAGCTTCTCGTAGGTCTTCAGGATCTCGGGATCGACCTCGTCCAGGGACTTGGGCCCGCTGCCGCCCTTCTTGGGCGCCGAATAATAATAAAGGTCCTGATAGTCGATGGCGGGATAGGCGACGCGCGCCCAGTCCGGCGCCTGCATGGTGAGCCAGCGGGCATAGGCGTCGAGCCGCCATGCCAGCATCCAGTCCGGCTCGTTCTTCTTGGCCGAGATGAAGCGGATGACGTCTTCGCTGAGGCCCTTGGGCGCCTTCTCGGTGTCCACCAGGGTCTCGAAACCGTATTTGTACTGGTCGACGTCGATGCGGCGGACCTGCTCGATCGTCTCGTGTACCGCGGCCATCCGATCCTCCGTTCACCTGAACCTGACGTCACTTCACCCGGCATCGCCGCAGCGGCCGCGGACCGCGCGGGGGATGCGGGCCTGCCGCACCCCGCGCCGACCGTCCCCGTGGGCGGGCGTGCTGCTCAGGCGGGGATGCAGGTGTTCTCGACCGGGCACACGACGGCGCATTGGGGCGTGTCGAAGGAGCCCTCGCACTCGGTGCACTTCTTCGGATCGATGACGTACATGTCGCGCTTGAGCGAGATGGCGGCGTTCGGGCACTCGAACTCGCAAGCGCCGCAGACGGTGCATTGGGAGGCGACGATCTTGTAGGCCATTGGCTTTCCCCGCTGGTGCAGAAGATGGCGGACAAGGCCCTCTTTCAAGCGGCGTGCCAGTCTGTAATTGTTTGATTTTCAAAGAAAAACAAAGCGGTCGCCGGCGGATGGCGGTGTCGCGCCCCCGACACGGTGTCGCAAGTGCGACAGGGGGGCCCCTGCCCGGCTGCTTTCACGCGCGCCGTCCTGCCCCGGCTTGTCCGGGGCATTCACCCGTCCGCTGGCCTGCGCTTCAGGCCCGGTCGCTGGGTGGCTCCCCCGGACAAGCCGGGGGATGACCCAAGAGCGGGAGGATGACGCGGGAACGCGATGACGCGGGAGGGGACGACGACCGCCGGGACGGAAAGGTGCCGTCCTCAGAAGCGCTTGATCTCGATGTCGTGCTTCTTCAGCGCGTAGCCGATCTGGCGCGGGGTGAGGCCGAGCAGACGCGCGGCCTTGGCCTGCACCCAGCCGGCGCGCTCCATGGCGTCGACCAGGCGCTCGCGCTCGCCCGCCTCCCCGTCGGTTGCCGGCAGGCCGCCGAGCGCCACGGGCGGCGACGGCAGGCGCACCACGGCGCCGGCACCGGGGGAGGACACGACCGCCGGCAGAGGCGCCGCCTCGGCCGTTTCGATGGGTGCCGGGCGGATACCGGGCCGCGCCACCACCGGCAGCGGGATGTCGATGGGCCGGCGCAGCACCGGCTGCGGCGAGCTCTTCCACAGGAGCGCCGAGAGGCATTCATTGTGCGCGCAGGCGAAGTCCGAGGCGCCGATGGCGGCGCCCTGGGCCAAGGTCGCCGTGCGCTGCACGCAATTTTCCAGCTCGCGCACGTTGCCGGGGAAGCCGCAGCCCATCAGCACCTCGAGCGCGTCGCGGCCGAACGACAGATCGCGGCTGTTCTCCTTGTTGAAGCGGTCGAGGAACTCGCCCGCCAGCAGCGGGATGTCGGAGCGCCGGTCGCGCAGCGAGGGCACCAGGATCGGGATCACCGTGATGCGGTAATAGAGATCGGCGCGGAACTCGTTCTTGGAGACCGCCTCCTCGAGATTCTTGTTGGTGGCGGCCACCACGCGCACGTTCACCTTGATGGTCTGCGATCCGCCGACCCGCTCGAATTCCTGCTCCTGCAGCACGCGCAGCAGCTTGGCCTGGAAAGCGGGGGAGATCTCGCCGATCTCGTCGAGGAACAGCGTGCCCTTGTCGGCCAGTTCGAAGCGGCCCTTGCGGGCGCCGACGGCGCCGGTGAAGGCGCCCTTCTCGTGGCCGAACAGCTCGCTCTCCAGCACGCTCTCCGGAAGCGCCGCGCAATTGACCTTGATGAACGGGCCCTTGGCGCGCGCGGACAATTCGTGGATGGCCTTGGCGATCAGCTCCTTGCCGGTGCCGCTCTCGCCGCGCAGCAGCACCGGCGCGTGCGACTTGGCGACGATCGTGATCTTGTCCAGCAGCTGGCGCAGCTCCGGGCTCTCGCCGATGATGCCGTCCACCAGCACCCGCTTGCGCTCGCGCACCGCCGGCTTCAGCTCGGACAGTTCCTTCTGCAGGCGCCCGCTCTCGGCCATGAGGCGCTCGCGGTCGCGCGCCACCACCCGGTGCAGCTGCACGGTCTGGGCGATCAGGTTCGCCACCATGGTGAGGAAGCGCACGTCGGAATCGAGCCGGAACACCGAGCGCCCGTCCCACACCCGGTCGATGGAGAGCGTGCCGATCACCCGCCCGCCCACGCGGATGGGCACGCCGATGAAGGAGACGCGCACCTCGTCGGTGGCGCCGAGCGCCATGGCGTCGGCGCCGCTGAAGGCGGGGTGGCTCGCCACGTTCTCCGCCACCAGCGGCACCGCGGTGGCGACGATCTGGCCGATCGCCTTGTCCGGCAGGCGCGCGCGGTAGCGCTGGTCGGTCCCTTCGTTCCAGCCGACGCCCACCGTGATGTCGGGAATGCCGTCGTCGGCGAGCAGGGAGATCACCCCGTGCCGCATCTGCATGAAGGAGGACAGAAGATTGACCACGCTGGCGAGGGTGGTCTCGAGCCGGTTCGGCGCGGTGAGGATCTTCGAGATTTCGTAGATGCCGGTCAGCGCCACGTCGCTGAGCGCGACCAGCGGCACATGGCCGCCGGCGTGGGCGCCCGCATGGGCGCTCGGATCGCGGGCGGAAGAGAGGGTCTTGTCCTCGATCATGGCACAGCCTCCGTCACCCCAGTGCGCTCCCTCCGCCGGTTTTTGTCTGATTACAAACACTTTGATTTAGATTCATTCGCATGTCGTGCTCATCGTGGCGGCACGCTAGCCTATAAATTGGGCTTATATTGATAATGCTAGTTTTTTTGGCGCAGCCGCGCGGGCGGCCGGGATCATCCCGGCCTCACGATGTCACAATGCCGCATCTTCAACGGCTTGCGGGCACCGGCGCCGGGGGGCCGCCTGCGACGAAGGTCGCATGGGACTCCGATTCCCCGCGCACCGGCCCGGCGGCCCGGCTTGGGTCGCGGTCCAAGCGGCGAATCCGGCCGGAGGCGGGTCCGCTCCCGTTCGAGGCGTAGAGGGAGACCGACGGCCCGTATGAAGCCAAGCTGGGGTTCCATGCGGCCGATCCGCACGCAAGACCTCTCCCGCATGGCCGCCGGCGGATCGCCGGACGCCGGCCCCGGTTTCTTGGCCGCCGGGCGAACGCCTGCGACGCCGCGCCGGCGGGCCGGAAGGGCGGCCCGGCGCGGGACCGGGCCGGGAAAGGCGCGCGCAGACGCGCGGGCCGGCGGCGCCCGCGGACCGAAGTCCAGGAGCGCAGGCTCGGACAGCTACGTGCTGAAACGCGACAGGCCAAGCCGCCTGCCCGGAAGAAGGGCCGGCGTCACGCGCCCGGACACGTCCCCGCGCCCGAAATGATCGTTAGTGGACCGTCGCCGGGGTGCCGAGACGCATGATCTCGTCCTTCAGCACCAGCTTCTTGCGCTTGAGCTCAGCGACCCGGAGCGGGTCGGCGGCAGGATGGGAAAGCTCGCGGTTGATTTCCTGCTCGATGGCGGCGTGGCGCCGCTTCAACACTTCAAGGTGCGACTGGATGGACATGAAGTGCCTCTCCTTGTCTGCAACACGAGGACAACAAGACTGTCACGGAGGCCGCGAAGAGTCGAACCCTTTCGTGGCTAATCGCGAAATTCTCGTCCGCCGCCAGTGCCGGCGGTAGGCCGACGCCTTCCGGCGGTAGCCCCGCGCTGACGCGTCAATAGGGGCGCCCTATCTGCCCTCCCACTCGGCCCTGCGCTTCTGGGTGAAGGCCGTCACCCCGGCCTTGAAGTCGGCGCTGCCATAGACCGCCCGCACCAGATCCTCGTCACGCGCCGTGAGGTCGGTGCGCAGGCGCAGCAGCGCCGCCTTGGTGGCGCCCATGGTGAGCGGCGCGTGGCTCTTGAGCGCCGCGCACAGCACCCGCACCTTGGCGTTCAGCTCCTCGGGCGGCACCACCGCGGCGAGATAGCCGGTGGGGGCAATCTCCTCGGCGGTGGGCATCTCGGCGAGCAGCAGCATGCGCTTCACCCAGGCCTCGCCGAGATTGGCCGCGAGCCGCGCGAGGTTGGCGGCCGAAAGGCAATTGCCCAGCGTCGCGGCGATGGGCACGCCGAAGCGCGCGCCGGCGGCCGCGACCCTGAGGTCGCACGCATTGGCGATCGCCATGCCGCCGCCCACGGCCACGCCTTCCACCACCGCCAGGGTCGGCACCGGCAGCTGCTCGATGCCGGAAAGGAAACGCTCCACCTTCTTCTCGTAGGCGATGCCGTCCTCGCCGGAGGCGAAGGCGTCGAACTGGGAGATGTCGGTGCCGGCCACGAAGGCCTTGCCGCCGGCCCCGCGCAGCACGCACACCCGCACGCTGGGATCGGCGGCGATGGCGGCGCAGGCCTCGGCCAGCTCCTCATACATGCGCCAGGTCATGGCGTTGCGGGCGGCGGGACGGTCGAAGGTGATGCGCGCGATCCCGTCCGCGACCGCAAGGCGGGTGGTCCCTTCCGCGCTCATGGCGCGACATCCGGCGTGAACGCGCCGGCGGCCTCCAAAGCGGCGAGGGCTTCGGCATCGAGCCCCGCCTCGGCCAGCACCTCGCGCGTGTGCTCGCCGAGCAGCGGCGGATGGCGCCGCACCTGCTGGGGGGTGCCGGTGAGCTTCACCGGAAAGCCGATGTTGGGCACCCTGCCCTCGACCGGATGATCGATCTCCATGCGCATCGCCCTGTGCCGCCCGTGCTCGCTTTCAAAGGCTTCAGCGTAGGTGTGCATGGCGCCGGCGGGAAGACCCAAGGCGAGTAATTCCCCAACCCAGTCCTCGGAGTTGCGTGTGACGAAGGTCTTTTCCAGCTCGGCGATCAGCGCCTCGCGGTTCCTGAGCCGCGCCGGATTGTCGGTGAAGCGCGGATCGGCGGCGAGGTCGGCGCGCCCGAGCGCCTCGCACAGCCGGATCCACAGGCGCTGGTTGGTGGCGCCCATGACGAACCAGCCGTCCTTGGAGCGCACCGCCTGGTAGGGCGCGCTCATCTTGTTGGAGGTGCCCACCGGGCCGGGCACCACGCCGGTGCCCCAGTACTCGCACACGTCCCAGATGGAGAAAGCGAGCGCGGCGTCGAACAGGCTGGCGTCGATGAACTGGCCCATGCCGGTGCGCTGGCGGCCGATATAGGCCGACAGGATGGCATAGGCGGCGAACAGCGCGCAGCCGATGTCGGCCACCGGCACGCCCGCCTTCACCGGCGCCATGCCGGGATGGCCGGTGACGCTCATCACCCCCGACATGGCCTGCGCCATGAGATCGAAGCCTGGCCGCTGCGCCCACGGCCCGGTCTGGCCGAAGCCGGAGATCGAGGCATAGACCAGCTGCGGGTTGCGCGCGGCGAGGGTCTCGTAGCCGATCCCGAGCTTGGCGGTGACGCCCGGCCGGTAGTTCTCCACCAGGATGTCGGCTGTGTCGGCGAGGGCGTAGAAGGCGTCGCGGCCCGCCTGGGTCTTCAGGTTCAGCGCCACCGAGCGCTTGTTGCGGTTCATGTTGAGGAAGCCGAGGCTGTCGTCGCCCTTCAGCTTGAAGCCCATGGCCGAGCGCGTCTGGTCGCCGGTGCCGGGCGGCTCGATCTTGATCACGTCGGCGCCGAGGTCGCCGAGCAGCATGGTGCAGACCGGGCCGGCCATCACCTGGCTCACGTCGAGGACCCGCACCCCTTCGAGCGGGAGCGGGCGGGCGGCGGGGGGCTGGGTCATGGCGGGTCCGGAAATCTCAAGGGGTCCAGGCGGACGCAGGCGCGGCGCTGCGCCCGCGGCGATCGGTCGGCGGCGTGCCGGCCGGATGGGCTCCGGCCGGCGCGGCGCTCAGCCGGCGACGTCGCCGTAGAACCAGCGGGTCGGCGCGAGCGCCAGCCACGGCACGTAGGTGCAGATCATCAGCACGATCAGCAGCACAAGGATATAGCCGAGATTGGCCTTGGTGGTCTGCCAGATGTCCGACTTGGCGATGGCGCAGGCGGCGATCAGGACCGAGGCCACGGGAGGCGTCTGCTGGCCGATGGCGAGGTTGAGGGTGAGCACCAGGCCGAAATGCACCGGGTCGATGCCGACCTGCTGGATCAGAGGCAGCACGATCGGCACGGTGAGGATGATGGCGGCGGCCGAGTGCAGGAACATCCCCAGGATCAGGAAGAAGACGTTGAGCAGCAGCAGCACCATGTAGGGGTTGGTGGTGTATTCGAGGATCGAGCCGGCGAGCGCCTGCGGCACCCGCGCCTCGGTCAGGAACACGCCGATCAGGGCGGAGGACGCCACCAGCAGCATCACCACCGCGGTCTGGAGCGCGGCGTCCACCAGGGCCTTGTAGAACTCCCGGAAGGACAGCTCCCGGTAGACCACGATGGAGATGAACAGCGCCGCCACCACCGCCAGCGCGGCGCCTTCGGTCGCGGTGACGAAGCCGCCGAAGATGCCGCCGAGGATGATCACCGGCAGCATCAGCGCCCACAGGGATTCGCGCAGCGCGGTGCCGAGCCTCGACAGCGAGAAGCGCTGCTCCACCGGGAAATTGTACTTGCGGGCGTAGAAGTAGCTGGCGATGGCGAGGCCCGCGCCGCCGAGCAGCCCGGGCAGCAGGCCGGAGATGAACATCTTCACCACCGACACCTGCGCCATCACCGCATAGAGGATCATGGGGATGGACGGCGGCAGGATGATCGCGAGGCTGGCGGACGACGAGGAGATCGCCGCCGCCACCTCCTTGGAATAGCCGCGGCTCTTCATGGCCGGGATCAGCAGCGTGCCGAGGGCGGCGACGCCCGCCACCGCCGAGCCCGAAATCTCGGCGAAGAACATGGAGGCGCCCACCGTCACCATGGCGAGGCCGCCGCGCACGAAGCCCAGCATGGCGGAGGCGAGGTTGATCAGCCGCCGCGAGATGGACGACGAGTTCATGATGCCGCCGGCGAAGATGAAGAGCGGGATCGCCAGCAGCGGGAAGTTCGTCGCGCCCTCGAACATCACCAGCGGCACGTTGGGCAGCATGCTGGATCCCTGGGTGATCCAGATCGCCGCCACCGCCACCACGGCGAGCGCCACCGCGATGGGCACGTTGAGCAGCACCATGCCGAACAGGCCGGCGAACATGTATCCGAGCGTGGCGGTCATCGCGCGCGGCCTCCTTCGGCCATTCCGCTGGGGAGAGGGTTGGCGGCCGCCAGGCGCGGGCCGGGCGGCGGCGCGGGCGGTACCCCGTCCGGATCGGCGCCGACGCTCTCCAGCGCCTCCTTCAGCTCGTGGTCCTCGAAGCCGTGGGTGCGCGCCGCATGGATCATCTCCGGCAGGCGCAGCAGCTCGGCGATGATGATGAGCACCGACGCGATGGGCAGCGCCGACTGGGTGAGCTGCTGCGACACGTCCGGCAGCGAGACCAGGGTGGAGCCCTCAAGGATCATCACCACCTCGGTGCCGTAGATGGCGAGCAGCGCGAAGAAGCCGATGACGATCGCCTGCGACAGCAGCGTCACCGTCACCCGAAGGCCGGGCGGGAAGGCATTGACGATGCCGGGAAAGCCGATGTGCGCGCCGCGGTGGGCGGCCAGCGCGCTGCCGTAATAGGTGAGCCAGGCGAGGCCGATGGAGGCGATCTCGTCATACCAGACGAGCGAGGCGCCGAAGAAGCGGTAGACGAACCCCATGACGAGGATGACCGTGAGCCCCGCCATGAGGGCGGCGGCGATCACCTCCAGGAACTTGTCGTACCATTTGCGGACGGTCTGCATGGGAATGGCTGCTCCGGCGAACCTGGCCATGACGGGTGGCGACGGGGAACGGGCACGAGGCGTGGCGAGGAGGGGACCGGTCCGCGCGCAGGCGCGGCGCAGCCCCCGGCTCGGCCCTCCCCCTGCGCGGCGCGCGGGGGAAGGCCGGGTTAGGCTGACGGCCGGGCGCGCGGAAATCCGGCGCGCCGCGGGCCGGTCACCGGGCGCGGGTCACGACCCGTTGCCGAGCGCCAGCGACTTGTCGATCAGCGCCTGCCCGCCGTTCACCTGCTTGGCGAACTCCTCGTAGACCGGCTTGGAGGCGGCGATGAAGGCGGCCTTGTCGGCCTGGTTCACCTGCATGCCGGCGGCCTTGAGCTTGCCGAGCAGTTCGTCGTCGAGGCGGGCGGCGATCTCCAGCGCCACCGGCTCCATCTCGATCGCGGTCTCCTCGAGCGCCTTGCGCACGTCCGGCGGCAGCGACTGCCAGGAGCGCCCGGCGGTGAGGTAAGCGGGCGTGTAGACGTGGCCGGTGAGCGAGAGATACTTCTGAACTTCCTGGAAGCGCGAGGGATAGATCTGCGCGAACGGGTTCTCCTGCCCGTCCATGACGCCGGTCTGGAGCGCGACGAACACCTCCGACAGCGCCATCGGGCTCGGCGAGGCGCCGTAGGCCTGGAACATCTTCACCCGCCACACGCCCTTGGGCACGCGCAGCTTGATGCCCTGCAGGTCCTCCGGCTTCACGATCGGCCGCTTGTTGTTGGTGATGTGGCGGACGCCGTTCTCCCAGGTGGCGATGATGGTGTAGCCGGCCTTGGTGGCGATGGGCACGAGGGTGGGCTTGATCACCCCCTCGCGGATGCGCGCGGCATGGGCGCGGTCCTTCACCAGATAGGGCATCTCGAACACGCCGAACTCGGGCGCCACCGTGGTCATCACGGTGGAGGGCAGCGCCAAATCGATGGTGCCGAGCTTCAGCTTCTTGAGCATCTCGTCGTCGCCGCCGAGCTGGCTCGATCCGAACACCACCACCTTGGCCTTGCCAGCCAGCTTGGCGTTGGCGCGCTTGGCGAATTCCTGGCTGGTCTGGTCGAACAGCGATCCCGGCTCGCCCACATGACCGAGCTTGACCTCGGTCTGGGCGATGGCACCCGAGGCGGCGAGCACGCCTGCGGCCACGAGCATGAGGGTTTTGAAGGGTCTCATTGGCGTCTCCTGCGTTTCCTCAGAACCGCCGGTTTTCCGGCTTTCCGCCCGCCTTTTCCGGCCGGCGGGCCTTAAGTGAATTATGAATGCAAGTTCGCGAAAGGCAAGGACGCATCTGTTTCCCGCCCAGCTACTCCGCTGCCGCCTCCAGGGGCGGGCGCGCTTGTGCCGCCGCCACCGAGCGGGCCAGCACCCGCGCCACGTGGACCGCCTGCCGGCCGGCGCCGTCAGCGATCTGGTGGCGGCACGAGGTTCCGTCCGCCACCACCAGCGTGTCCGCATCCGCCGCCCGCACCGCCGGCAGCAGCGACAGCTCCCCCATGGCCTTCGACACCGCCACCGTCTCGGCGCCGTAGCCGAAGGCGCCGGCCATGCCGCAGCAGCTGGTCTCCACCGTCTCGACGCTGAGGCCGGGCACCAGGCGCAGCGTGTGCTCCACCGCGCCCATGGCGGCGAAGCTCTTCTGGTGGCAGTGGCCGTGCAGCAGCGCCCGCGGGGCGATGGGCGCGAGGTCGAGCGCGAGCCGCCCCGCCTTCGCCTCGGCGGCGACGAACTCCTCGAACAGCAACGCCGCGGCGGCGAGGGCCTGCGCCGGCGCGCCGGGGATGAGCGCCGGCACCTCGTCGCGGAACGAGAGCAGGCAGCTCGGCTCGAGGCCGATCACCGGCACCCCGTCCTGGACCCGCGGGCCGAGCGCGTCGAGCACGCGCTGCGCTTCCTTCTTGGCCTCCGCGACCGCGCCGATGGACAGGAAGGTGCGCCCGCAGCACAAGGGGCGGGACGAGCCGTCCTTCGGCCGGGCGATCTCCACCCGGTAGCCCGCCGCGGCGAGCACCGCGACCGCGGCCTCGAGGTTCTCGCGCTCGAAATAGCGGTTGAAGGTGTCGGCGAACAGGATCACCGGGCGCCCGCCCACCGGCCCGAAGGCGAAGGCGGCGTCGGCGAACACGTCGCGCCGCCAGCGCGGCAGCGCCCGCTCGGCGGCAAAGCCGGTGATGCGCTCGGCGAGCCGCGCCAGGCCCGGCACCCGGTCGCGCAGATTGGCGAGTTCCGGCAGCCGCGCCGCGACCGGCGCATAGCGCGGCAGGAAGCCCACCAGATGGTCCCGCAGCGAATGGCCGACCTTGGCCGCGCGGGCCGCCAGCGCCTCGATCTTGAAGCGCGCCATGTCGACGCCGGTCGGGCACTCGCGCCGGCAGCCCTTGCAGGAGACGCAGAGCTTCAGCGTCTCCATCATCTCGTCCGAGGTGAAGGCGTCCGCGCCCAGCTGCCCGGAGAGCGCGAGCCGCAGCGTGTTGGCGCGCCCGCGCGTCACGTCCTTCTCGTCCCGCGTCACCCGGTAGGAGGGGCACATGGTGCCGCCCGAGAGCTTGCGGCAGGCGCCGTTGTTGTTGCACATCTCCACCGCGCCCTGGAGCCCGCCGGAGGCGCCGGGAAAGGCCGACCAGTCGAGCCGGGTGGCGATCTCGATCGGCCGGTAGTCGGGGCCGTAGCGGAACAGCGCCGTGTCGTCGAACTTCGGCGCGTCGACGATCTTGCCGGGATTGAACAGGCCCCTGGGGTCGAAGGCGCGCTTGACCTCCCCGAAGGCATCCACCAGGCGCTGGCCGAACATGAATGGGTGGAACTCGGAGCGCACGATGCCGTCGCCGTGCTCGCCGGAATGGGAGCCCTTATAGGCCCGCACCATGGCGAACGCCTCCTCGGCGATGGCGCGCATGCGCTTCACGTCGAGGTCCTGGCGCAGGTTGAGCACCGGGCGCACATGCAGGCACCCGACCGACGCATGGGCGTACCAGGTGCCGCGCGTGCCGTTGCGCTCGAACACCTCGGTGAGGCGGGCGGTGTATTCGGCGAGGTGCTCGAGCGGCACCGCGCAATCCTCCACGAAGGAGATCGGCTTTGCCTGCTCCTTCATGGACATCATGATGTTCAGGCCGGACGTGCGCAGGTCCGCGATCGCCGCCTGGAGCGGCGGCTCGTAGACGTCCACCACCCCGCCCCAATGCGCGCCTGCTTTATCCCAGCCGAGGCCGAGGTCGCCCATCAACTCATGCAGGCGGCCCATGCGGCGGACGTTCTCCGCCTCGTCCTCGGCGAACTCCACCAGCAGGATCGCCTCCGGCCGGCCGCGTACGAAGGCCTCCAGCGTCGGGCGGAACATGGCGATGTCGCCGGCGAGGTCGATGAGCGTGCGGTCCACCAGCTCGACCGCGATGGGGCCGAGCGTCACGATGTGCTGGGCCGCATCCATGGCCGCGTAGAAGGAGCCGAAATGGCATGCCCCCACGGCCCGGCGGCCCATGAGCGGCCAGAGCTTCAATTCGATCTTGGTGGAGAAGCCGAGCGTGCCCTCCGAGCCGACGAGGACGTGGGCGAGGTTGATGTCGTCCGCCGGCACCAGGGCGTCGAGATTGTAGCCGCCCACCCGGCGCTGCACCTTCGGGAAGCGCACTTCGATCTCGTCCGCCTCGCGCGCGCCGAGGGCGAGCAGCGTCTGCGCCAGGGGCCGCAGCGGCGCGGATGCGGGAAGGTCGGCGAGGTCGCCGCGCACCGGGCCGAAGCGCGCCTTGACGCCGCTCGCCAGGAGCGCGTCGACGGCCACCACATTGTCCCGCGTGGTGCCGTAGCGCAGCGAGCGGCCGCCGCAGGAATTGTTGCCCACCATGCCGCCGATGGTGGCGCGCGAGGCGGTGGAGACGTCGACCGGGAACCACAGGCCGTACGGCCGCAGCTGCCGGTTCAGTTCGTCGAGCACGATGCCGGGCTCCACCACCGCGCGGCGGCCTTCCGCGTCCAATTCCAGGATCCGCGTGAGGTGGCGCGAGCAGTCGACGATGAGCCCGCTATTGATGGTCTGCCCGCACTGGGAGGTGCCGCCGCCGCGGGCGGTCACGGGCACCTTCTCGTCGAGCGAGATGGCGACGGCGCGCTCGGCCTCGGCGCGGGTCCGGGGCACGACGACGCCGGCGGGCGTCTGCTGATACGCTGAGGCGTCGGTCGCGTAGCGGCCCCGGCTGAAGCGGTCGAACAGGACCTCGCCTGCAAGCTCCGCCTTCAGGCGCCGCGCGAGGCCCGGTGCCACGATCGCTGCCATCCCCGGGGTGCTCCCTGAAAAAGTGTTCTTGACTGTTTTTTGCATTCATAATTCATTTTGGCAAGCCAGAAGGGAAACACCCCTCACTCGGAGGCTCGTCCATGTCGCCCAATTCCGCCCGTGTCGCGGGCCGCCATTTCCTGCAGATCCCGGGGCCGACGCCGGTGCCGGACCGTATCCTGCGGGCCATGGACATGCCGGTGCTCGACCATCGCGGGCCGGAATTCCAGAAGCTCGGCCGCCGCGTGCTGGAGAACGTGAAGACCATCTTCAAGACCCGCGCGCCGGTCGTCATCTATCCCGCCTCGGGCACCGGGGCATGGGAGGCGGCGCTCGCCAACTGCCTGTCGCCCGGCGACACGGTGCTGATGTACGAGACCGGCCATTTTGCCACGCTCTGGCGCAACATGGCGCGCAAGCTCGGGCTGGAGCCGGTGTTCATCGCCTCGGACTGGCGCCAGGGCGCGGACCCGGAGGCGATCTTCGCCGCCCTCGCCGAGGACAAGGCGCACGCCATCAAGGCGGTGTGCGTGGTCCACAACGAGACCTCCACCGGCTGCGTCTCGCCGATCGCCAAGGTCCGGAAGGCCATCGACCAGGCGCACCATCCGGCGCTGCTGTTGGTGGACACCATCTCCTCGCTCGCCTCGATCGACTATCGCCACGACGAATGGGGCGTGGACGTCACGGTGGCCGGCTCGCAGAAGGGCCTGATGCTGCCGCCGGGCCTGTCCTTCAACGCGATCAGCGACAAGGCGCTCGCCGCCGCCAAGGCCGCGCGCACGCCGAAGCTGTTCTGGTCGTGGGAGGAGATGCTGCCGCACAACCGCAACGGCTACTTCCCCTACACCCCCGCCACCAACCTGCTCTACGGCCTCGATGCGGCGATCGACATGCTGCACGAGGAGGGCCTCGAGAACGTGTTCGCCCGCCACGACCGCCACGCCGAGGCGACGCGCCGGGCGGTGCGCGCCTGGGGGCTCGAAATCCTGTGCCGGGTGCCGGAGCACTATTCCTCCTCGCTCACCGCGGTGCTGGTGCCCGAGGGGCACGACGCCGACGCGTTCCGCGCCCGCGCCCTGGACGCCTTCGACATCTCGCTCGGCACGGGGCTCACCAAGCTCGCCGGCAAGGTGTTCCGCATCGGCCATCTGGGCGACACCAACGACCTCACCATCCTCGGCGCTTTGGCGGGGGTGGAGATGGGGCTGGAGCTCGCCGGCATCCCGCACAAGAAAGGCGGGGTCGCCGCCGCCATGGAGCATTTCGCCGCGGTCGCCAAGGGCGCTTTGCCCCGGGCCGCGGAATAGCGGAGCGGCCGGCGCGCCTTCCGTCCCGCGCGGGGTCCGGGACGCGAGGGCGCGTCCCGCTCTCTCCGGCGCGCGGCTGACGACCAGACCGCCGCCCTGCGCCCAACCGCCGTCATGCTCCGACTTGATCGGAGCATCCATCCTCGCCGTTCGAGTTGCCGGAGACCTCCTTGGGTCCTCAGATCAAGTCGGAGGACGACGGCGGGAGGGAGGACGACGGCGAGGACGGTGGCGGGGAGAGCCGACGTCGTCAGCCCACCTCGCGCAAGGACTGCTTCTCGCGCCGGCGCTGCACCGAGGAGGGGATGTTCATGCCCTCGCGATACTTCGCCACCGTGCGGCGGGCGATGTCGATGCCGTCCTCGCGCAGCTTGTGCACCAGCGTGTCGTCGGAGAGCACGTCGTCGGCGCTCTCGGCCTCGATGAGCGCCCGGATGCGGTGGCGCACCGCCTCGGCCGAATGGGCCTCCCCGCCGCCCGCCGCCGAGATGGCGGAGGAGAAGAAGAACTTCATCTCCACCACGCCGCGCGGGGTCGAGATGTATTTGTTGGAGGTGACGCGCGACACCGTGGATTCGTGCATGCCGATGGCGTCCGCCACGGTCCGCAGGTTGAGCGGCCGCAGGTGGCGCACGCCGTGCAGCAGGAAGGCGTCCTGCTGGCGCACGATCTCGCTCGCCACCTTGAGGATGGTCTGCGCCCGCTGGTCGAGCGAGCGCGTCAGCCAGCTGGCGCTCTGCAGGCACTCGGCGAGGAAGCTCTTCTCGTGGGCGAGCTTGGCCGCCTTCGCCACCACCGCATGGTAGGACTGGTTCACCAGCACCCGCGGCAGGGTCTCCGAATTCAGCTCCACGATCCAGGCGCCGTCCGATCCCGGCCGCACATAGACGTCGGGGATCAGCGGGTGCACCACGCCGCCGCCGAAGGCGAGGCCGGGCTTGGGATCGAGCCGGCGGATCTCGCCGATCATGTCGGCGAGGTCCTCGGCGTCCACGCCGCAGATGCGCTTCAGCGCGTTGCGGTCGTGGCGGGCGAGCAGCTCCAGGTTGGCCACCAGCGCCTGCATGGCCGGGTCGAAGCGGTCGCGCTCCTTGAGCTGGATGGCGAGGCATTCGGAGAGGTTGCGCGCGCCGACGCCGGTGGGCTCGAAGGTCTGGATGACCTTGAGCACCGATTCCACGTCGGCGCGGCGGGCGCCCATCTGCTCGGCCACCTGGTCGAGGTCGCCGGTGAAGTAGCCCGCCTCGTCGATCAGGCCGATGAGGTGGAAGCCGATGAGCCGGCGGGCGGGGTCCGGCTCCGCCACCGAGAGCTGCGCCTCCAGGTGATCGGCCAGCGTCGCCTCGGAGGTGAGGAAGGCCTCCGGATTGTAGTCCTCCCCGCGGTCCCCGCCGCCGCCCCAGTCGATGGCGGAGGAGGAGGCGCCGGGCGAGGCGGCGCCCTGGGCGCGTTCGGAGGGGGCGTCGTCGGGAAACACGTTGCCGAGGTCGGTGTCGAGCCGAGTCTCCATCTCCGCGCGGGACGGCTCGAGGCTCTTCTCCATCCAGTCGCCGGAAGCCGGCGCCTCGCGCTCGGCGGCGGCCAGCTCCTCGCGCGCCTCGCGCGCCTCGGCCCCGTCCGGGCCGTCGGGCGGCGCCGGGCCCTCGCCCTCGGCCAGCCGCTCCAGCAGCGGATTGCGCTCGAGCTCGGCCTCCACATAGGCCACCAGCTCCATGTTGGAGAGCTGCAGCAGCTTGATGGCCTGCATCAGCTGCGGCGTCATCACCAGCGACTGGGTCTGGCGGAACTCCATCTTCGGGCTCAGCGCCATGGCGCATGCTCCCGCGGTGGCGTTTTGGCGGGCGCCGTGCTCACAGCCGGAACTCCTCGCCGAGATACAGGCGGCGCACGTCGGGGCTGGAGACGATGGCCTCCGGATCGCCCTCCATCAGCACGGTGCCGGAATGGATGATGTAGGCGCGGTCGATGAGGCCGAGCGTCTCGCGCACATTGTGGTCGGTGATCAGCACGCCGATGCCGCGCGAGGTGAGGTGGCGCACCAGCGCCTGGATGTCGCCCACGGCGATCGGGTCGATGCCGGCGAAGGGCTCGTCCAGCAGCATGAAGGAGGGCCGGCTCGCCAGCGCCCGGGCGATCTCCACGCGGCGCCGCTCGCCGCCCGACAGCGCGATGGCGGGCGACTTCCTCACATGGGTGATCTTGAACTCCTCCAGCAGCGCTTCCATCTCGTCGTGCCGCTTGCGCCGGTCGGGCTCGGTCACCTCGAGCACGCCCATGATGTTGCCCTCCACCGTGAGGCCCCGGAAGATCGAGGCCTCCTGCGGCAGGTAGCCGATGCCGAGCCGGGCGCGGCGGTACATGGGCATGGGGGTGACGTCGTGGCCGTCGAGCTCGATGCGGCCGGCATCCGCCTTCACGAGGCCCGTCACCATGTAGAAGCAGGTGGTCTTGCCGGCGCCGTTGGGCCCGAGCAGGCCCACCGCCTCGCCGCGCCGCACGTTCATCGACACGTCGCGCACCACCTGGCGCCCGCCATAGGACTTGGCGAGGCCGTAGGCGGCCAGCGCGTCCTGCATGTCGGCTTCGGTGACCGGTCCGCGCCGGCCGTGCGCGCCGGCGTATGTGAGCGCGCGGGGCTCCTGCCAGTGACCCTCATAGGGCCCGTCACGGCGCCCGCCGTCGGCGCCCGGGTCAAAGTCCCGGTCCGCGTAGTCCTGGTCCTCGTAGTCGTAGGCGTAATCCTGGTCCCGGTAGTCCTGAGCGTCAGACGCGCCGTCATGATCGGCGCCGGCGCCATGGGCGCGAGGATCGTAAACGCCAGGATCTTGGGCGCGAGGCTCATAGCCGGCGGCGTCGGTCGCGGCCTCGTCGTACAGCGCCTGTTCCAGCGCCGCGAGGTCGGCCCGATCATCCACGGGCTTGCGCGGCTTGATCGTGCTTGTCCGGCGCTTGCCGCCGCCCCTGCCGAAGATCGATAGGACGTTCAACTTTGCCTCCGGGCCCCCGCCCCCAGAGATAGGTTTAGCCGCTCGGCACCGGGGATGCAATGCACTCCGGATGCAAAAAATGGGCCGATCGTTCTGCTGGAAGCTCTCGCGGCGGGATTTTCCGGTTCAGGCCAAGCCGCGTCCGGGCGCCGTGTCGCAAAGCTGTCGCAGTCTGGTACAATTCCTGCGTCGGCGCCAGTCTCGCGTAGGGCGTGCGGCCTTGCGCCCCGGCAAGCGGGGCGACGGTCGGCGCGGCGATCAGCGGCGCGGGGCCTGCCCCGCTCCCGGCTGGGCGGCTCCCGGCTTGGCGCCGGCCGGGGCGGGCTCCTTGACCGAGCCGGGGACGATCAGGCTTTCCACCCGCCCGCCCTCGAACTTCGAGATCCCGCTCACCAGATCGACCACCAGCTTCTGGCCGCGGATCACGTTCGGCCCCTGGGTCAGCACCACGGGCTTGCCCACCAGCGTCACCGTATTGTCGGCCATGATGAAAATGCCGCTGTCGCCGGTGGCGGTCTGTTCCTTGGTCTTCACCACCACGCCGCCCTTGGCCTCGAGCTTGCGGATCTGGCCCTGCTTCATGGGCGCGCCCTCCTGGGGGGCGCCGACCGAGCCGTCGTAATAGACGTAGAGGTCCTTGGTGTTCATCGTGGTGTCGCCCTGCACCACCACCACGTTGCCCGAGAACACCGCGATCTTGTCCTTGTCGCGGACCTCGAGGGTGTTGGCGTTGATGCGCACCGGCTGGTCGCGGTTCTTGGCGAAGCCCTGGAGCGCGTTGGGCACGTTGCCCTGCTGGGCGGCGGCGGGCGCGGCGAGGAGCACGGCGAGAGCGACCGCGCCCCAGGCGGCGCGTCCAAGGGGGAAGCCTGCCATCACCGCGCCTCGGCGGGGCGGCGCGGCGGCAGCGGAGCGGGCGGCAGGTTCACCGCGGGCGCCGTGGGCGCCGCGCCGGTCACGGACAGGTCGGCCTGGGGCGAGGTGACCGACGCCGGCAGCGACCAGAACGGGGCAGGCAGCGCGCTCGCGGTCGGCGCGAAGGCGGACGACACCGATCCCGGCATCAGGGCGCCGGCCGGCAGAGAGGGAGTCTGGTTAGGCGCCGGCGTCGCCGCGGCGACGGTCGCCGGCTTCTGTCCGCCTTGCGCCACCGGCGGCGCGGGCCGGGCCGGCTGCGGCCGCGCCGCGGCGCCGGCTGGCGCGCCCGCTTGCGCCGCGCCGTTCGCCGGTCCCGGCGACAGATCGGAGGGGCGGAAATCAAGCTGCACGTTGCCGACGAAGAGCGCCTTTTCGCCGCGGTCGGTGACGGTGAGGGTGTCGGCCACCAGCTTGCCTTCCTGATAGGTGAACACCACCGGCTTCCGGGTGACGATGGTGCCGGCCTTCACGTCCACGTCGGCATCCTGGAGCCGGCCGCCATAGCCGCCTTTCATGGCGAGGTCGACGCCGCCGCCGAGGGTGATGAACTGGCTCTTGACGTTCATGGTGCCGGTCTTGGCGATGACCGTGGTCCAGCCCTTGTCCGCCAGCTCGAGCCGCGCCTCGATATCGGTGAGGTCCACCACGTCCGGCTTGCTGAGGTCCTGCTCCGCGGTCCGGGCGACGACGCTGTAGCCGCGCTTGTCGTCGGTGAAGCCGGACAGCTTGGGCTCCTCCATGGTCAGGCGCGTGCCGGACAGCGTGAGGCGGCCGATGTCGAACGGCAATTCGATCTTGAAATCGAGGCTGGAGATGAGCGGAATGGCCGCGAGCACCAGCACCGTCACCACCAGCGAGATCGGCAGCAGCCGCCGGAACCACCGCACGCGGGAGCTGTGGCGCGCGGCGCGCTTGAAGTCGGGCGCGGCGCGCGGCGCGAAGCTGGCGGCCTCCCGCCTCTGGATCTCGTGTGGCGGCACGTGTCGGTTCATGACCCTGTTCCGGGGGTTGGAGCCCAGCCCTTCCCCCATTCCGCCGCGGCCCCACGCAGCTGAACGACGCGTCGCCCCACGCGCCCAACCGGCAACTTGTCCGAAATGGCTGCGCCGCGCAAGCCTTGCCCCTTCGCTTATGCACGCTGTGGTGGAGAAAAGCGCCGCTCGCTCACGAATGGGCGAAGATGTCCTCCTCGCCCCAGCCCGACAGATCGAGCGCCGCCCGGGCCGGCAGGAAGGCGAAGCAGGCCGCGGCGAGGCCGGTGCGCCCCTCGCGCGCCAGCATCTCCTCCAGCTTGGCCTTGACCTGGTGCAGATAGAGCACGTCGGAGGCGGCATAAGCGAGCTGGGCGTCGGAGAGGTCGTCCGCGCCCCAGTCGGAGCTCTGCTGCTGCTTGGAGATCTCGACGTTGAGCAGCTCCCGCAGCAGGTCCTTGAGGCCGTGGCGATCGGTATAGGTGCGCACCAGGCGCGAGGCGATCTTGGTGCACCACACCGGCTGCGGCATCACCCGGAAGGCCTGCTGCAGGGCGGCGATGTCGAAGCGCGCGAAATGGAACAGCTTGGTCACCGCCGGGTCGGCGAGCAGGCGGGCGAGGTTCGGCGCACTGTCCGGCCCCGCGCCCTTGCCGATCTGCACGATGTCGGCGCTGCCGTCGCCATTGGAGAGCTGCACCACGCACAGGCGGTCGCGGAACGGGTTGAGGCCCATGGTCTCGGTGTCGATGGCGACCACCGGGGCGGCGACGAAACCCGCGGGCAGATCGCCCCGGTGCAGGCGGATGGTCATCGGTGCGCGAGCCTCCTGGATCCGAGCCCGCTCGCGGGTGCGAAATCGGCAACCCGTCGGCGGGCGGCCCACCGGTCGGCGAAAGCCGGAACGGCCCCACGCTGCCGGGAGGACCGCGCCCTCGAGCGGACTGGGCTTTTAGCGGAGGGCGTCCTCTGTGTCGATGGCGCTACACCCGGCGCCTCGGTTGGCCTCGGCGCGCCCTGCGGGGCCAAACGGTTCTGGCGGGCCGCGGCACCCTGCGGTACGACTGGACGCGCGCCGACGCGCCGACGCCGCCCGGCTCCGGGCCGGCAGGCTGGTGGCGGCGCGTCGGGGGGACCGTCGGTCCAGGCAGTCGAATCTTTCGGGGGGATTTCATGCGATCACGCGCCATCTGGGCCGGCTTGCTCGGCCTGTTCCTCTTCGTCCTCGGGGCGGTGCCCGAGGCGAACGCCCAGGGTGCGCCGCCCGGCAGCTATCTGCGCTCCTGCCGCGACGTGCGCGTGGTGGGCGGGCGGGACATCACCGCGCTGTGCGAGACCCGCCAGCCGGGCCGTTTCGAATTCACCCGCCTGCCGGACTTCCGCTCCTGCTGGGGCGACATCGCCAACATCAACGGCAACCTGCGCTGCGACCGCCGCCCCGGCCCGCCTCCGCCCCCGCCGCCGGCGGTTCGCGTGCCCCCGGGCTCCTATCTGCGCTCGTGCCGCGACGCGGTGGTCGGCCCGGCCGGCACGCTCTGGGCGGAATGCCGGATGATGAACGGCGCCTGGGTGCGCGCCAACGTGAACCTCAACGACTGCCGCGGCGCGCGCGACATCGCCAACATCAACGGCCGCCTCACCTGCAACTGGTGACGCGGCAGGGGGCGCCCCGGCGCCCCCTTTTCGCGCCCCTTTGCACCCGCCGATCGTTTGCGCGGCGTGTGGCGCCCGCCCCGGGCGCTAAGAGTGCATTGCAGCGCACGCCGGACGATGGTACCCGCTGCCCGTCACGCAAGGGACGCGGCACAGGAGACGGCCATGGGTGCGCAGTTCACGGGTGCGCGGCTTGTGGGTGGGCGGCTCACGGGCCTTCTCGCCGCGCTGCTGCTCGCCGCCGGGCCCGCCGCCGCGCAGGTGCCGCCGGGCAGCTATCTCTACAGCTGCCGCGACGCGCAGGTGCGCTTCGGCCGCGACCTCGCAGCCTTCTGCCCTGACGCCTCGGGCGCCTGGGTGGTGACGCGGCTCAACGACTTCCCGACGTGCCGCGGCGAGATCGTCAACCGCTCCGGCCAGTTGTGGTGCGACCGCCCCAATCCCGAGCCGCCGCCGGCGCAGGGGCCGGCGGGCCCCTCCGCCGAGCAGGTGATGCGCGAGATCGTCGGCGCGCCCGCGCCGCCGCCGGGCTCCTACCGCCAGAGCTGCGAGCGGATCGCGTTCGAGAGCGGCGTGCTCACCGCCGCCTGCCGCACGCCCTACGGCGACCGGCGCGTCTCCTCGCTGCGTGTCGCCTCCTGCGGCCCCGGCACCGACATCGCCAATCTGGACGGCGCCCTCGCCTGCCAAGCCGGCGGCGCGGGCACCTATGGCGGCTATGGTGGCGATGGCGAGCGCCCGCCCGTTGGCTCCTACGTGGCCACCTGCCGCGACATCCGCGTGGAAGGCGGCTGGCTCAAGGCCACCTGCCAGGACCGCTGGGGCAATTGGCGCCCCACCAGCACCACGCTGATGGGCTGCCGGCCCGGCGCCGACATCGTCAACGACAACGGCACCATCGACTGCCGTGCCGCCTCGGCCGCCTTCCCCGAGGGGCGCCCGCCCTACGGCTCCTATCTCGCCACCTGCCGCAATGCGCGCGTGGGCGGCGGCTGGCTGCACGCGGAATGCCAGGACCGCTGGGGCTCCTGGCGCCCCGCCACCATGACCGTCTCGTCGTGCGAGCGGGGCGCGGACATCGCCAACGACAATGGTTCGCTGACCTGCCGCAAGCCGTTCAGCGGCGGCGACCCGGCCCCGCCGCGCGGCTCCTACATGATGAGCTGCAGGGACATCCGCGTCACCGCCGGCTGGCTCAAGGCGAGCTGCCGCGACCGCAACGGCCGCTGGGTGGACGCCACGACCGCCATCGGCTGGTGCAGCGCCGGCCGCGACATCGCCAATGACGACGGCCGCCTGACCTGCCGGTGAGGCTTTCCGCCGTCATGCTCCGGCATGACCGGAGCATCCACGCGAGCTCCCCGCGTCGCGTCCAGCCGCAGCATGGGCCCTTCGGTCAAGCCGAAGGGCGGCGGCGGTGGATGGGGCGGCCGCGGGGAAGAGCCACGGGGGCGACGACGGTGAAGGGTCGACGGCGGACGAGCGGTCCGCGTCCGGCCCTCAGCGGCGCAGCGCCGCCTTCACGTCGCGCACCGCGCCGCGGGCGGCGGAGGTGGTGAGCGCCGCATAGGCCTGCAGCGCCTGGGAGACGATGCGCTTGCGGCTCTCCGGCTTCCAGGCGGCGTCGCCCTTGGCCTCCATCACCGCGCGGCGCTCGGCCAGAACCTCGTCGGAGACCGCCACGTTGATGGTGCGGCGGGGGATGTCGATCTCGATGATGTCGCCCTCCTCCACCAGGCCGATGGCGCCGCCCTCGGCCGCTTCCGGCGAGCAGTGGCCGATGGACAGGCCGGAAGAGCCGCCGGAGAAGCGCCCGTCGGTGACCAAAGCGCACACCTTCCCGAGCCCCTTCGACTTCAGATAGGAGGTGGGATAGAGCATTTCCTGCATGCCGGGGCCGCCGCGCGGCCCCTCGTAGCGGATCAGCACGATGTCGCCCGGCAGGATGCGCTGGGTCGACAAGATCGCCTCCACCGCCGCGTCCTGGCTCTCGAAGATGCGCGCCGGGCCCTTGAAGACGAGGATGCTCTCGTCGACGCCCGCGGTCTTCACGATGCAGCCGTCGGCGGCGATGTTGCCGTAGAGCACCGCGAGGCCGCCATCCTTGGAATAAGCGTGGGCGAGGTCGCGGATCACGCCCTTCTCGCGGTCGAGATCGAGCTCGTCGTAGCGGCGCGCCTGGCTGAAGGCGACCTGGGTCGGCACCCCGCCGGGGGCAGCGCGGAAGAAATTGGAGACGCTCTCGCTCTTGGTGCGCTTCACGTCCCACCGGTCGAGCGCGTCCGCGAGCGTCGGCGCGTGCACGGTGGGCAGGTCGGTGTGGATCAGGCCGGCACGGTCCAGCTCGCCGAGGATCGCCATGATGCCGCCGGCGCGGTGCACGTCCTCCATGTGGATGTTGGCGACCGCCGGCGCGACCTTGCACAGCACCGGGACGCGCCGGGACAGGCGGTCGATGTCGGCCATGGTGAACGGCACCTCGCCCTCGTTCGCCGCGGCGAGCAGATGCAGCACCGTGTTGGTGGAGCCGCCCATGGAGATGTCGAGCGTCATGGCGTTCTCGAACGCCTTGAAGGTGGCCACCGCGCGCGGCAGGACGCTGGCGTCGTCCTGCTCGTAGTGGCGCCGCGCCAGGTCGACGATGAGATGGCCCGCCTCCACGAACAGCCGCTCGCGGTCGGCATGGGTGGCGAGCACCGAGCCGTTGCCGGGCAGCGCGAGGCCCAGCGCCTCGGTGAGGCAGTTCATGGAATTGGCGGTGAACATGCCCGAGCACGAGCCGCAGGTGGGGCAGGCGGAGCGCTCCATCACCTGCACGTCCGCATCCGAGACCTTCTCGTCGGCGGCGGCGATCATGGCGTCGATGAGGTCCACCTTCTTCTCGCCGGTGGAGAGGATCACCTTGCCGGCCTCCATGGGGCCGCCCGAGACGAACACCGCCGGGATGTTGAGGCGCATGGCCGCCATCAGCATGCCGGGGGTGATCTTGTCGCAATTGGAGATGCACACCATGGCGTCGGCGCAGTGCGCGTTGACCATGTATTCCACGCTGTCGGCGATGATCTCGCGGGACGGCAGCGAATAGAGCATGCCGTCATGGCCCATGGCGATGCCGTCGTCGACCGCGATGGTGTTGAATTCCTTGGCGACGCCGCCCGCCTTCTCGATCTCGCGCGCCACCAGCTGGCCGAGGTCTTTGAGGTGCACGTGGCCGGGCACGAACTGGGTGAAGGAATTCACCACCGCGATGATCGGCTTGCCGAAGTCGCCGTCCTTCATGCCGGTGGCGCGCCACAGGCCGCGGGCGCCGGCCATGTTGCGGCCATGGGTGGAGGTGCGGGAACGGTACTGGGGCATATCCTCGTCGCCTCGATACGGCGCGGCTCGCGGCTGCGCGATGTTCTTGAAGCCGCCCTTCTAAAGGGGAATGGCGGCAAAGTTAAATCATTTCAAGGCGAGTGGGATACCCCCTCAGGACCGCTCCGTTGGCTGCGGCGGCGCGTGCCAGGCGCGCACCGCCGCCTGTGCGCGGCCCCGGACGCTGTTCTGGAGTCCATAGTGGCGCGCGAGGCGGTCGAGGCCCAGCCCGAGCACCACCTTGGCGGTGCGGGCGGGCCAGGCCCGCTCGCGCTCCACCTGCTCCAGGCCCTTGAGGAAGCAGCACACGTCCAGCAGCACGCCGGACAGTTCCGGCCCGACCGCCGACAGCGCGCCGGCGACCCGCGCCTTGGCCGCGAGCACCATGTCCGGGAAGGCGTCCGGGGCGCTGCCGCGGGCGCCCGACGCGTCCCAGCGGGTGGTGACCGAGGGGGTGAGGCCGGCGCGGGTGAAATCGGCGCGCAGGCGCTCGCCGGCGAGGAGCTGGACCTTGTCCACCATCGGCCGGCCGGCCTTGTCGGTGCGGCGCGCGAGCCATTCGAGCGGGCTCTCGGCCCGCGCTTCGGCGGCGGACGGACGCGGCTTCGGGTGGCCGCAGGCGGGGCGGGCGGGCGCCGCGGGTGCGCGCGTCATGGCTCAGCCCTCCGCCGCCCAGCGCGCGCAGGCTTCCAGGCGCGCCACCTCCAGGTCGAACGGCCCGTCCCGCAGGTCCTCGATGCGCCGGCAGGCGTAGGCGACGGTGGTGCGGTCGCGGCGGAAGGCGCGGGCGACGTCCGCGAGCGCGACGCCGAAGCCCACATGGGCGAGATACATGGCGAGCTGGCGCGCGCTCGCCGCCGCCGCCGGGGCGCGCCGGCGCGCCAGGATGTCGTCCACCGAGACCCCGGTCGATGCCGAGACCATGGCCGCGGCGAGCCGGCAGGGCACGAGCTTCGGTCGGGGAAAGGCTTCTGCCGGGCCCGGGCGCGCCCGCGGCGGGGCGGCGCCGGCCGACCGCCCCGTTGGGCGGCTCGGGGGCCGGGTCACCGGGCCGGGCCGCTTGTCGCCGGCCGGGACAAATTGGCTACGCCCCTCGGGGCAGGCCGAGTCGGTCAGAAGCATCGCGACCTCTTGTTGTAGGTTTGAATTCCTACATCATCATGCCGCGCCCCGCGGAGGCGGGGATAAGGCGACCGGCAAGAATGCGTGACGCCTCAGTAATTAATATTTATTTTCAATTATTTGATCGCAAGAGCCCGAACCCGGCGCCGCAAAGTAAATAGGAACTTATCCCCCTGCACCGGAAACGCTTTAACCCTCGGGCGATCGCAAGAGGGAGCTGCGCCATGCCGCCGACCGCGAACATCCGACCTTCGCCGCGCTCCGCGCATCGTCCCGAAGCACGCATCCGCGCCTTCCGGGCGGAGGAATCGGAGACGCTGGTGCGGCGGAAGATGGAGGCCATGCGGCGCGCCGCGCCGGGGGCGGCGGAGATCGCGCGGGCGCTCCGCGGCGCACGCAAGGCCGCGTCCTCGCTGCGGAGCGGCGCGGGCGGCTACGATCCGGTGCGGCATGCCGCGCTGCTGCGGCTCGCCAAGAGCTGGGGAGGTGGTTCGGGGCGCGGCCCGGCCCGGCCCGGCGGGCGCACGCAAAAGCCCGCGCCGTCCGGCTGAGCGCCGCCCCCCCGGGGCGGCCGGACGTCACGCGCGGCGGCGCCCGCGGCGGCCGGCCGTTGGCGCGCCGGGACAGAACGCGGTCAGCGGCGGCGGCGCTGCTGGCCGAGGCCCATCTGCTTGGCGAGCTCGGAGCGCGCCGCGGCATAGCTGGGCGCGACCATCGGATAGTCGAGGGGCAGGCCCCACTTCTCGCGGTACTGCTCGGGAGTCATGTCGTACTGGGTGCGCAGGTGGCGCTTCAGCGACTTGAACTTCTTGCCATCCTCGAGGCAGACGATGAAGTCGGGCATCACCGACTTCTTGACCGGCACCGCCGGCTTCAGCGGCTCCGGCTCCGGCTCCGCCTCGCCCGTGGAGACGCGCTGGAGGGCACCGTACACCTCGTTGATCAGGCCGGGCAGATCCGCCGCTGCGACCGAATTGTTGCTCACATAGGCCGAGACGATGTCGGCCGCGAGCTCAATGAAGCTGGTCGTTTCCGTGATATCGTTCATGGTACTTTCTTCGAGCGTGTTGATCGATCTGGAACATTGACCCTCGAACGCGGCCCCGCCACCGCGCCGAACCCCGCATCAAGGTCCGCTCCGCGATATCGCAGGGATTCGACCGAACAGGTACGCGCGCCTTTTATGGTCGAGATTTGCAGATTGCAAGTAGATTCCGTGGAAATCCGACGCTCATCTTTCCAGGTCTTCACAGATTCCGGAAACCGTACCGTCAGCACTCGATGCGGGAAAGTCCTCTTTCACCGACGCTCGTGCCCGATCCGCGACCCGCAGGCATCTTGCGGGGCGTCGGAGGGATGTCTACTTGAAGGCAAACGCCAAGCGAGGTTCCCCATGGTCGACGTCAAGCCTGCGACCTCGGCGCCTGATGCCGAGCCGTCCGACAAGCTGGTGCGCAGCGAGACGGAATGGCGCACCTGCCTGTCCCCCGCCCAGTTCCACGTGCTGCGCCAGCATGGCACCGAGCGCGCCTTCACCGGCCCCTACTGGGACGAGAAGCGCAAGGGGCTCTATTCTTGCGCCGGCTGCGGAGCGCCGCTGTTCCGCTCCGATTCCAAGTACGATTCCGGCACCGGCTGGCCGAGTTTCTTCGCGCCGGTCTCGCCCGACGCGGTGGTGACGCACCAGGACACGTCCCACGGCATGCGCCGCATCGAGGCGCGCTGCGCCCGGTGCGAGGGCCATCTCGGCCATGTCTTCCCGGATGGCCCGGCGCCGTCGGGCCTGCGTTTCTGCATGAACGGCACCGCGCTCAAGCTCGCGCTCGACACGGGAGACGACGCGTGAGCGCGGGCGAGCCGCCGCGCGCCGCCCGCACCAGCACCCCCGTCACCATCCACGGCGTCACCCTCGACGACCCCTATGCCTGGCTGCGCGCCGACAACTGGCGCGCGGTGATGCGCGATCCGGGCGTGCTCGGCCCGGCGATCCGCGCCTATCTGGAGGCGGAGAACGCCTACCAGGCCGCCTATTTCGCCCCGCTTGAGGAACTGAAGCACACGCTGGTGCGCGAGATGCGCGGGCGCATCAAGGAAGACGACAGCTCGGTGCCGCGGCCCGACGGGCGGTTCGCCTATTTCAGCCGCCACCGCGAGGGCGGCCAGCACCCGCTGGTCTGCCGCAAGCCCGCCCACGGGGACGGACCGGAGACCATCCTGATCGACGGCGACGCCGAGGCGAAGGGCAAGGCCTATTTCCGCTTCGGCCACTGGCGCCATGCGCCGGACCATGCCCGCCTCGCCTTCGCCGCCGACGAGACCGGCGCCGAGCTCTACGCCATCCGCCTGCGCGACGCGCTCAGCGGGCAGGACCTGCCCGACCGCATCGAGGGCACCACCGGCGACCTCATCTGGAGCGCCGACGGCGCCCAGCTCTATTACATCCGCCGCGACGCCGAGCACCGCCCGTCCCAGGTGTTCCGCCACGTGCTGGGCACCGACCCGGCCACCGACGTGCTGGTCTATGACGAGCCGGACAAGGGCTTCTTCGTCTCGCTCGGCGAGACCCAGTCCGGCGCCTTCGGCCTCATCGCCTGCGGCAACCACGAGACCTCGGAAGTCCGCCTGCTCGCGCTCACCGACCCGGCGGCAACGCCGCGCCTGGTGGCCGCCCGCACGCCCGGCGTGCGCTACGAGGTGGAGCACCACCCTGACCTTGCCGGCGCCGCGCGCCTCGTCATCCTCACCAATGCGGACGGGGCCGAGGACTTCAAGATCGTCACCGCCCCGCTGGACGATCCGCAGCGCGCCAACTGGCGCGATTTCGTGCCCCACGTCTCGGGCCGCATGATCCTGAGCGTCACGGTGTTCGCGCACCATATGGCGCGGCTGGAGCGGGAGGCGGGGCTGCCGCGCATCGTCGTGCGCGCGCTCGCCGACGGCACCGAGCATCCGGTCGCCTTCGCCGAGGAGGCCTATGCCCTGGGGCTCGACGGCGGCTTCGAGTTCGACACGCGCGAGATCCACTTCACCTACGCCTCCATGACCACCCCTGCCGAGGTGTGGCGCTACCATATGGACAGCCGCGACCGCTCGCTGCTGAAGCGGCAGGAGGTGCCGAGCGGCCACGATCCCGAGGCCTATGTGACACGCCGGGTGTTCGCCATGGCCCCCGACGGGGAAAGCGTCCCCGTCTCCCTGCTCTACCGCGCCGGCACGCCGCTCGACGGCACGGCGCCGCTCCTGCTCTACGGCTACGGCGCCTATGGCATGAGCATCCCGTCGGGCTTCTCCACCACGCGCTTGTCGCTGGTGGACCGGGGCTTCGTCTACGCCATCGCCCACGTCCGCGGCGGCACCGAGAAGGGCTGGCGCTGGTACATCGACGGCAAGCTCGACCGCAAGACCAACACCTTCACGGACTTCATCGCCTGCGCCGAGCACCTTCTCGCCGCCGGCTTCACGCGGCGCGGCGCCATCGTCGCCCATGGCGGCTCGGCCGGCGGCATGCTCATGGGGGCGGTCGCCAACATGCGCCCCGATCTGTTCGCCGGCATCGTCGCCGAGGTGCCGTTCGTGGACGTGCTCACCACCATGCTCGACGCCAGCCTGCCCCTCACCCCGCCGGAATGGCCCGAATGGGGCAATCCGATCGAGAACGCGGCCGCGTTCCGGCGCATCCTCGCTTACTCGCCGGTGAACAACGTGCGGCGCCAGGCCTATCCGGCGATCTTCGCGCTCGCCGGCCTCACCGACCCGCGCGTGACCTATTGGGAGCCGGCCAAATGGGTGGCGCACCTGCGGCATGAGGCCACCGGCCACGCGCCGATCCTGCTGCGCACCAACATGGAGGCGGGGCATGGCGGCGCGGCGGGGCGCTTCGACCGCCTGGACGAGGTGGCGCTGGTGTTCGCCTTCGCCCTCGCCACGGCGGGCGCCGCCGTCGGCGCGCCCGAGCCCGCCTGAGGCGGCGCCCGCGGAGACCTCGGGCGCCCTCAGACCTGCGGCGCCACCAGCGGCGGCAGACCGCCCTGGGCGCCGTCGATGACGACCCGCTCGTGCGCCACCGCCAGCCGGCCCGCAGCGAGCAGTTCCAGGCCCTTGGGATAGATCACATGCTCCTGGGCCAGCACCCGGGCGGCGAGCGTGTCGGGCGTGTCCGCGGGGTCCACCGCCACCGCCGCCTGCAGGATGATCGGCCCCTCGTCCATCTCGGCGCGCACGAAATGCACCGTGCAGCCGTGCAGCCGCACCCCCAGCGCCAGAGCGCGGGCGTGGGTGTCGAGCCCCTTGAAGGCGGGCAGGAGCGAGGGATGGACGTTGATCATCCGGTCGCGCCAGCGCTCCACCAGCCAGGGGGTGAGCAGGCGCATGAAGCCGGCGAGGCAGACGATCTCGATGCCGGCCACCTTCAGCTGCGCGTCGAGCGCGGCGTCGAAGGCGAGGCGGTCCGCATAGTCCTTGTGGCTGAGCACCACGGTCTCGATGCCGCGCTCGGCCGCGAAGGCGAGGCCGGCGGCATCGGCCCGGTTCGAGAGCACGAGCGAGATTTCCGCCGGGAAATCCGCCCGCTCCGCCGCCTTCACCAGCGCCGCCATGTTGGAGCCGCGCCCGGAGATGAGCACGGCGACGCGCTTCTTCCTCATGCCGCGAACCCGAAGTCGGCGGCGCCGTCATAGACCACGCGCGGCGCCCCCGCGCCCGGCTCGATCACGCCGAGCCGCATGACGCTTTCGCCGTGGTCGGCGAAGGCGTCCGCCACCTGCTCCGCCTTGGCGGCATCCACCACCACGGCCATGCCGATGCCACAGTTGAAGGCGCGCAGCATCTCCTCGCCGGCGACGCCGCCGGCGGTGGCGAGCCAGCGGAACACCGGCGGCACCATGAGGGTGGCAAGGTCGATGCGGGCGAGGGTGTCCTTAGGCAGCACCCGCGGCAGGTTCTCGGTGAGGCCGCCGCCGGTGACGTGGGCGAGCGCCTTCACCGCGCCGCTGGCGCGGATCACGGCGAGCGTGCTCTTCACATAGAGCCTGGTCGGCGTGAGCAGCGCGGCGCCGAGACGCTGGCCGGGCGCGAACGGGGCCGGGTCGCCCCAGACGAGCCGCGACCGCTCGACGATGCGGCGCACCAGCGAATAGCCGTTGGAATGAACCCCCGCCGAGGCCAGGCCCAGGATCACGTCGCCCGGGCCGACGTCGGCGCGCGGCAGCAGGCCGCCGCGCTCCACCGCGCCCACGGAGAAGCCGGCAAGGTCGTAATCGCCGTCCTGGTACATGCCGGGCATCTCGGCGGTCTCGCCGCCGACCAGGGCGCAGCCGGCCTCCTTGCAGGCGCGGGCGATGCCGGCGACGATGTGCGCGCCGACCTCCGGGGCGAGCCGCCCGGTGGCGAAATAATCCAGGAAGAACAGCGGCTCGGCGCCCTGGACCACGAGGTCGTTCACGCACATGGCGACGAGGTCGATGCCGATGGTGTCGTGCACGCCGGTCTCGATGGCGATCTTCAGCTTGGTGCCGACCCCGTCGGTGGTGGCCACCAGCAGCGGGTCTTCAAACCCTGCCGCCTTGAGGTCGAACACCCCGCCGAAGCCGCCGATGTCCGCGCCGGCCCCGGGCCGGGCGGTGGCCTTCACCAGCGGCTTGATGAGATCGACGAGCCGGTTGCCCGCGTCGATGTCGACGCCGGCGTCCCGATAGGAAAGTCCGTCCTCAGCCATGGGCACCTCGCGCGCGGCCGGCGTCGCGCCGGCCGGCCTGCGTAGAAGTGGGCGCTCTAGCCGCGAATGAAGGGCAAGGCAAGGCGGGCCGGCGGCGGCATCCCCTTTCGGAGCGGGCGAACCGCTCTGCCCGGGCGGTTCCGGGCAGGCCGCCTGCGGCACGGTTCCTGCGCTGGACCCCGGCAAAGCAGACCATTCCTGCGATGCAGGAGGCGCGCCTGCTAGCTGCCCGCCGCCTCCAGCTCCGAACTGAGCGCGAGCCATTCCTCCTCGGCCTGGACCAGCGCCTGGGCCGCCGCCTCGCGCGCCTTGGCGAAGCGGGCGGCATCGTAGGGCTTCCGGGCGTGCAGGTCCGGCTCGGAGAGCTTGGCGTCGATCTCGGCGATCTCGGTCTCGAGCTTCGCCACCGCGCTCTCGAGCTCGCGGATGCGCTTCTTCATGGGACCGGTGGCGATCCGCCGCCGCGGCTCGGACGTCCCCTGCTGCGCCGCGCCGCGGTCCTTGCGGCCCTCGCCGGTCATGCGGTCCCCGTCGGCCTTGGAGAGCACCTCGCGGCGGTACTGGTCGAGGTCGCCCTCATAGGGCCTGACCGTGCCGCCGGAGACGCGCCACAGCCGCTCGGCGCAGGCCTCCAGCAGATGCCGGTCGTGGGAGATCAGGATCACCGCGCCGGGAAAGTCGTTGAGCGCCTCGATCAGGGCCGAGCGCGCGGCGATGTCGAGATGGTTGGTGGGCTCGTCGAGGATCAGCAGATGCGGGCCGTTGAAGCAGGCGAGGCCGAGCAGCAGGCGCGCCTTCTCGCCGCCCGACAATTGGGCGACCTTGGTGTCGGCGGCGGCGCCCGAAAAGCCCATCTCCGCCGCCCGCCCGCGCACCCGCGATTCGGGGGCGTCCTTCATCAGGCGGCGCAGGTGCTGGGCCGGGCTCTCGTCGGCATGCAGCTCGTCGAGCTGGTGCTGGGCGAGATAGGCCACCTCCAGTTTGTCGGCGCGCACCACGGAGCCGCTCTGCGCCTTCAGGCGGTCCGCCAGCAGCTTGGCGAAGGTGGACTTGCCGTTGCCGTTCGGCCCCAGGAGCGCGATGCGGTCGTCCTCGTCGATGCGCAGATCGAGGTTGCGCAGCACCGGCTTGCCCGGCTCGTAGCCCACCGCCACATGGTCCAGCACCACGATCGGCGGGGAGAGCAGGCGCTCGGGATGGCGGATCGAGATCGCCGCCGCCTCCTCCGCGGCCTCGGCGGCGAGCGGCTCCATCTTGGCGAGCGCCTTGAGGCGCGACTGGGCCTGCTTCGCCTTGGTCGCCTTGGCGCGGAAGCGGGCGACGAAGGATTCCATGTGGGCGCGCTTGGCCTCCTGCTTCTTGCGCGCCTTCTGGTCGAGCAAAAGCCGCTCGCGCCGCTGGCGGTCGAAGCCGGTGAAGCCGCCTTTGTAGAGCGTGAGCTTCTGGTTGGTGAGGTGGAGGATGTGGTCCACCGAGGTGTCGAGCAGATCGCGGTCGTGGCTGATGAGGATCACCGTGCGCGGATAGTGCGCCAGATAGTCCTGGAGCCAAAGCGTGCCTTCGAGGTCGAGATAGTTGGTGGGCTCGTCCAGCAGCAGCAGGTCCGGCTCGGTGAACAGCAGCGCCGCGAGCGCGACGCGCATGCGCCAGCCGCCGGAAAATTCCGAGCACGGCCGGCTCTGCGCGCTCTCGTCGAAGCCGAGGCCGGCGAGGATGGTGGCGGCGCGCGCCGGAGCGGAATGGGCGTCGATGTCGACGAGGCGGGTCTCGATCTCCGCCATGCGCGCGCCGTCGGTGGCGCTCTCGCGCTCGGCCATCAAGGCGGCGCGCTCGTCGTCCGCCGCCAGAACGCGCTCGATCAGGCTGTCCGGGCCGGCCGGCGCCTCCTGGGCGACGCGGCCGATGCGGGTGCGGCTCGGCATGCGGATGACGCCGCTTTCGAGCTCCAGTTCGCCCACCAGGGCCTTGAACAAGGTGGTCTTGCCGGAGCCGTTGCGGCCGACCACGCCGACGCGCGCGCCCTCGGGGATGGCCACCGAGGCGTGGTCGATGAGCAGGCGCCCGGCGAGGCGCAGGGAGATATCGTCGATAACGATCATGGGCGCGCCTTGTCGCAGGTGCGCCCGGCCTTCGCAAGGCGTGCCGGTGGCGCAGGTCAGGCGGCGTCGAGCACCTTGCCCACTTCGGCGACCAGATCGCGCAGGTGGAACGGCTTCGAGAGCACCTTGGCCTCCGAGGGCGCGTCGGCGTCCGCATTGAGCGCCACGGCGGCAAACCCGGTGATGAACATCACCTTGAGGTCGGGATCGAGCTCGGTGGCGCGGCGCGCCAGCTCGATGCCGTCCATCTCCGGCATGACGATGTCGGTGAGCAGCAGCTCGAACGGCTCCTCGCGCATGCGCTCGTAGGCGGACTTGCCGTTGTCGTAGGAGGCCACGGAATAGCCCGCATTCTGCAGCGCCTTGACGAGAAAGCGGCGCATGTCGTTGTCGTCTTCCGCGAGCAGGATCTTGGCCACGCCCCGTCCCCTCAAAATCGAGAATCCCAGCCGCCCCGGATGGTGCGGGGGCGCATGGGCCTTCTTGGCCCCAACGGGTAAATTCGAGGTGAAAGCGCCGCGGCGCCCGCTCCGCTTAACCGGGTCCCGACCGCGCCCGGCCTCGCACAAGCGCGAGCCTAGCGCTGCACGAAGCAATACGCCATCGTACCTTTCCAGGGGCGCGGCGCGCCGTTAAGCTCTTCTTTCCCAAATATTCAAGGAGCCGACGGCGCTCGATGACTGCCTGCCTCGCCGACACCATCGACCCCGCCTTCGAGATCCTGGTCCCGGACGAGGCCACGACGCCGCTGGTCTTCAACTCCCCCCATTCGGGACGGATCTATCCGCGCGCCTTCGTCGAGCAGGCGCGGCTCGATTTCTCGACCTTGCGCCGGTCCGAGGACAGCTTCGTCGACGAATTGTTCCTGCCGGCGGTGGCGGCCGGCGCGCCGCTGATGCGGGCGCTGTTCCCGCGCGCCTTCCTCGACCTCAACCGCGAGCCCTACGAGCTCGATCCGCGCATGTTCGACGGGCGCCTGCCGCCGTTCGCCAACACCCGCTCCATCCGCGTGTCCGGCGGGCTCGGCACCATCGCCCGGGTGGTGGGGGACGCACAGGAGATCTATCCGCGCCGGCTCTCGGTGGCCGAGGCGCTGGAGCGCATCGAGGCCTATTACAAGCCCTACCATCAGGCGCTGCGCCGGCTCGTGGCGCGCACCCAGCGGCGCTTCGGCGTCGCCGTGCTGGTGGACTGCCATTCCATGCCCTCGGTCTCCACCCGCGACGACAATGCGCGCGCCGACTTCGTCATCGGCGACCGCTACGGCACCAGCTGCGCGGAGGCGGTGACCGAGGCGCTGGAGCGCGAGCTTGCCGCGCTGGGCTACCGGGTGGTGCGCAACAAGCCCTATGCCGGCGGCTACATCACCGAGCATTATGGCAACCCCTCCGCCGGCCTGCACGCGGTGCAGATCGAGGTCAATCGCGGCCTCTATATGGAGGAGGCGGTCTATGCGCGCGGTGCGGGATTCAACGCCCTGCGCGCCGATGTCGGCGCACTCGTTCCGCGCCTGATGGAGGCGGTCGCCGAGGTGCTGGAACCGCCGCGGGCGGCGGCGGAGTAGCTCTGTCGGAATTTCGTCAAAAAGGTGCCTTGCGTTTTTCGAATGGCAGATATACCAATTTGCCGTGGACCGACGAGGGCTGCCGCTTGCCCCGAATTCGCCGGCAATGACCGGGTCTCCGCGCCAGGGGAGACGTCTTTCAGGACAGGGCCACTCGCACCCGCGAAGGCCATGATGTGACCGCCGCTTATGCGGGTGGCGAGCGCAGTCTGCTGTTTTTTGGGAGGGGAACCGGACGGCCCAGTCGCCGCGGCTCAAGGCCCGGCGGCTCAAGACCAAGGCCCGCGCAAACGCGGCGCCAATAGAATGGCAGGGCCCAAAAAGAAAGGGGCCGTCCGCAGAAGCGAACGGCCCAAGTCTAGGGAGGAAACGCCCAAGGAGGGCAGCGACACAGCGACGCCAATCGCCATGTCGCAGTGCAGCAATAGCCCATTGCGTCGCCAGAAATCAAGTGCTTGGATGTCGCATGGGGGCGATTTTTCGCAATCGCTTGATCTCATGAGGAGATTTTCCGCCCCGCCAGGGTAGCGGAGTGCTGCTGCACCGCCCTCCGGGGGGCGTTCCGCGCCAATCAGCTTTCCCACCAAGGCATCTCGCCGGTCCGCGCCGAGTCGCCCGCGCCGCGCGTTCGGACCGGCGTCCGCGGATGGCGCCGGCCGTGGTGCACCGTCGCGCTCACGCGCCGCAGGGTTATCGGCCCGATGGGCCGGCACCGCCCGGGATCGAGGGACCGCCCTCCTGGCGGCGCGCACGCCGCGATCTGCCCCCCCACCCGCCCCTGCCTCGCGGCGTCGCGTCCCACCATTGCCTGCGCCCCGCCCGCGCCCGCAGGGCCTCCGTTCGCGGCCGCCTCGGCCGGGCGCCGCCACGACCTCGGCCTGGACGCGACAAGCCTGCGGCGCGCGAGCCCCGGCGGCGCGGAAAACGGGCGCGGGCGGCCCGGTGCGGCACCCGCGAGCGAGGGATGTAAGGCGAAGCGGGCGATCGCGGCGCTCGGGCGCAAGGCACCGGCCGGGCTCCCGAAAAGAAAGGGGCCGCTCACGAAGCCGGAGCGGCCCAAGTCTAGGGAGGAAACGCCCAAGGAGGGCAGCGGCACTGCAGCAAGCAATGCCGCGCCGCACTAATATGCTAGCTTCCCCCGGGTGCCGCAAGATGGCGCAACGGCGATTGTTTAGGCAGCTTCGGGCGGTCCTGAATCATTTGCCGCCAACAGGTTGAGGAGTCTTGCACGACGGACGAGCGGCGCCTGGCGGCCCTGCTGCCCGTGTTTGAACCACAGCCCCGCCCGCGCCTGGCCCGAAACGATCCATGCCTTGATATCACTCGACATTCATCTTTAGTCGTAGGCCGTTCTGTCCCCCTACCGCACCTGCGAACCAGCGCGGCGCGGCGCCCGGTTCGGCGGCAGTGCCGCGGGCGCGGCGCCCGGCCGCTTGCCCGCGATCATCGGGCCCCTTGGCAGCGGCCGCCTCCCGCGCTTACCTGCCGCCGCCGGCGCGCGCCGGCGTCCGAGGCACCGAAACGACAAGGTGGACCCCATGACCGCCGTGGCATTCGACGCATTCGTCCACCAGCTCGCCACCGTGTCGGGCGAGGCGATCCTGCCCTTCTTCCGCACCGCCTTGAGCGTCGAGGACAAGAGCCGGGGCCGCGCGTTCGATCCGGTCACCGAGGCCGACCGCGCCGCCGAGCAGGTCATGCGCCAGCTCATCACCACCACCTTCCCGGACCACGGGGTGATCGGCGAGGAGTTCGACAATCTGAACCCCGATGCGCCCTATGTCTGGGCGCTCGACCCCATCGACGGCACCAAATCCTTCATCGCCGGCCTGCCCGCCTGGGGCACGCTGATCGGCCTGCTGAAGGACGGCGCCGCAGTCTACGGCATGATGCACCAGCCGTTCATCAAGGAGCGATTCTTCGGCGATGGCCGCAGCGCGCGCTATACCGGCCCGGCGGGCGACCGCGCTTTGTTCACCCGCGACTGCGCCCGGCTGGAGGATGCCGTCCTCTACACCACCAGCCCGCGCCTGATGGACGAACCGGACCGCGCCGCGTTCGAGAAGGTGGAGGCGCAGGTGCGCCTCTCGCGCTATGGCGGCGACTGCTACGCCTATTGCATGGTGGCGGCCGGCCTGATCGACCTGGTGATCGAGACCAACCTGCACGACCACGACGTGATCGCCCTCGTCCCCGTCATCGAGGGGGCGGGCGGCGTGGTGACCAGCTGGGAGGGCGGCTCGCCCGTGGCCGGAGGGCGGGTGGTCGCGGCCGGCAGCCGCGCGGTCCACGAGGCCGCGCTCAAGGCGCTCGGCGCCTGAGCCCGGCTTCGCTCAGAGCGGCGTGCCGGGGATGAAGGCGTCGAAGGCGGCCCAGAATTGGGCGCGGAACAGATCGCGCTCCATCAGGATCTCGTGGCGGCTCGCCGGCACCACCACATGGGCGCCGGCGATCAGCCGCGCCGAGAGGCGCTCGATGGCGTCGTTGGCGACCAGGCGGTCCGCCCCCGCCGCAATCATCAGCAGCGGCTGGCGGATGCCGAGCACGGTCTCCGGGCGGGCGAGGTGGTCCATGGCGTCATAGGCGGCCGCGAGCCAGCCTATGGTGGGCGCCCCGAGGGCGAGGTCCGGATGCGCGCGCACGATCTGCGCCGTGCGCTCGTAGCGCGCGGCATCGGAGGTGAGGATGTTGCGCTGGAACGGGATCTCGGTGACCGAGGCCGAGCCGCCGCCGGGCACGAAGGCGCGGCCCATGCCGAGCAGAGACAGCCCGCGCACCAGCGGGCGCACCAGGCCTTCCGCCGGCACCACCTCGAGCCCGAGCATGGGCGCGCACAGCACCATGCGATCGAACCAGCGCCGCCCCGCCACCACCGCCTCCAGGAGAATGGTGCCGGCCATGGAATGGGCGAGGGCGAAATGCGGCGCCGGGCAGTCCGGCAGCAGCACCTGCTTGGCGAAGGCGTCGAGATCGGCGAGATAGTCCGAGAAGCGCCGCACATGCCCCTTGCGCGGATTTCCCAGGGGGCGCTGGGAGCCGCCCTGCCCGCGCCAATCGAGCACCGCCACGGCGAAGCCGCGCACCTGGAGGTCGCGCACCACCTCGAAATATTTCTCGATGAACTCGGTGCGCCCGGTCAGCAGCGCCACGGTGCCGCGCAGCGGCGCCTGGGGCGCGAACCGCGCGAAGCGCAGGCGCACGCCGTCCGCCGTGGTGATCTCGCCCGAGACGGCGCCTTCCGGGACGGGGTTGCTCGGGGTGGGAAAGAGGGTCATGGGGGCTCGACGGATGCGGCGCGGCGGCCGGGCGGACGCGCGGCCCACCGTTACATAAGGACGGGCGCCCCGACAACGCGGGCCCGCCGGGGCGCGAAAGCGGTGCGCCGGAAGGGCGCGCCCCCTTGCCTTTCGCGCGCCTGTCCTGTAACGACTTCCGCCTTCGGAACAGGCCGGCCACAAGGGCTGCCGCGCCAGTTCTTACCGCTCAACAGCAACAAGAGGCTGGGGGTCGGCGCCGCAAGGCGGACGCACCCGTGCCACGGAGAGCCAAATGCCCAAGATGAAGACCAAGTCGGGAGCGAAGAAACGCTTCCGCCTCACGGGTACGGGAAAGGTCATCGCCGCCCAGGCCGGAAAGCGCCACGGCATGATCAAGCGCACCAACAACCAGATCCGCAATCAGCGCGGCACGACCATCCTCGCCGAGTGCGACGGGCGGGTCATCCGCAAGTCGTTCCTGCCGAACGGCTGACGCCACGATCTGAAGGAGCATTCCCATGGCCCGCGTCAAACGTGGCGTAACTTCCCACGCCAAGCACAAGAAGGTCTTCAAAGCCGCCAAAGGCTTTTACGGCCGCCGCAAGAACACCATCCGCGCTGCGAAGTCGGCCGTCGAACGGTCGATGCAGTACGCCTACCGCGATCGCAAGGTGAAGAAGCGCAATTTCCGCGCGCTCTGGATCCAGCGCATCAATGCCGGCGTGCGCGCGCTCGATCTGGATTTGACCTATTCGCGATTTATCGACGGTCTCGGCAAGGCCGGGATCGAGGTCGACCGCAAGGTGCTCTCGGATATCGCCATCCACGAGCCCGATGCGTTCAAGGCCCTGGTGGAGAAGGCCAAGTCCGCGCTCGCCTGAGCGCGGCCAAGGTGCACCTCCGCGCTTGCTGAGCGCGGGCGGCCTCTTCCTCCCGTCTTTCCGAGACCTGCTTCAGCCCCGACGGCCTGCCGTGCGGGGCTTTTGCCTTTGCACGCCCCGCGTCTATAAGCGGCGCGATCGTCGAGCGGCGCGATCGCCAGAACGCCGCCGGCCCCGCGCGAACACCTGACATTCCGGGATATCCCCATGTCCGACCTCGTCCTGACCGATCATCCCGCCCTCGACGCGCTGGAGCGCGAAGTCGCCGCCGCCATCCTGGCGAGCGCCGACGAGGCCGCGCTGGAGCAGGTGCGCATCTCGGCGCTCGGCAAGAAGGGCTCGGTGTCCGAGCTCCTGAAGTCGCTCGGCGCCATGAGCCCGGACGAGCGCAAGGTGATGGGCCCGGCCATCAACGGCCTGCGCGACCGCATCCAGGGCCTCATGGCGGCCCGCAAGGAGACCCTGAAGGCCGCCGCGCTGGAAGCGCGCCTCGCCACCGAACGGGTGGACGTGACGCTGCCGGTGCGCGAGAGCCCGGCCGAGCTCGGCCGCATCCATCCCATCGCCCAGGTGACGGAGGAACTGACCGCCATCTTCGCCGACATGGGCTTCTCGGTGGCTGAAGGTCCCGACATCGAGGACGACTTCCACAATTTCACGGCGCTGAACTTCCCCGCCGGCCATCCGGCGCGCGAGATGCACGACACCTTCTTCCTGCCGCCCGGCAAGGACGGCGAGCGCAAGGTGCTGCGCACCCACACCTCGCCGGTGCAGGTGCGCACCATGCAGACCAAGGCGCCGCCCATCCGCGTCATCTGCCCCGGCCGCACCTATCGCTGCGACTCGGACCAGACCCACACCCCCATGTTCCACCAGGTGGAGGGGCTGGTGATCGACAGGCATGCCCATCTCGGCCACCTGAAGTGGATTCTCGAAGAATTCTGCAAGGCGTTCTTCGAGGTGGAGGGGGTGAAGATGCGCTTCCGCCCGTCCTTCTTCCCCTTCACCGAGCCAAGCATGGAAGTGGACATCCAGTGCGACCGCTCCCGCCCGGGCGAGATCCGCTTCGGCGAAGGCAGCGACTGGCTGGAGATCCTCGGCTGCGGCATGGTGCATCCCAACGTGCTCAGGAATTGCGGCATCGACCCGGACGAACATCAGGGCTTCGCCTGGGGCATGGGGATCGACCGCATCGCGATGCTGAAATACGGCATGAGCGACCTTAGAGCCTTCTTCGAGGCCGACGTGCGCTGGCTCTCCCACTACGGCTTCCGCCCGCTGGACTTCCCGACGCTCGCCGGCGGGCTGAGCGCGTAAGGAGCAGGACCCATGAAATTCACCTACTCCTGGCTCCAGGACCACCTGGAGCCCACCGCCTCGTTCGACGAGATCGTCGAGCGCCTGTCCCTCATCGGCCTGGAGGTGGAGGGCGTCGAGGACAAGGCGAAGCAGCTCGCCCCCTTCGTGGTGGGCGAGGTGCTGACCGCGCAGAAGCACCCCAATGCCGACAAGCTCAAGGTGTGCACCGTCTCCATCGGCAAAGGCGAGCCGATCCAGGTGGTGTGCGGCGCGCCCAATGCCCGCGCCGGGCTGAAGACCGTCTTCGCCGCGCCCGGCACGATCATCCCCACATCGGGGCTGGAACTGAAGATCGGCAAGATCCGCGACGTGGAGAGCCGCGGCATGCTGTGCTCGGCGCGCGAGATGGGCCTGTCCGAGGAGCATGAGGGCATCATCGAGCTGCCCGCCGACGCGCCCGTGGGCGCGCCGTTCGCCCAGGTTCTGGGGCTCGACGATCCGGTGATCGAGATCGCCGTGACGCCGAACCGCGCCGATTGCCTCGGCGTCTCCGGCGTCGCGCGCGACCTCGCCGCCGCCGGCCTCGGCGAGCTGATGGCGCCGCGCATCAAGCCGGTGGAGGGCGCGTTCCCCTCGCCGGTGAAGGTGAGCCTGGAGTTCGGCGACACCCCATCGCTGTGCCCGGCCTTCGCGCTGCGCGTGGTGAAGGGGGTCAAGAACGGCCCCTCCCCCGACTGGCTCCAGGAAAAGCTGCGCGCCATCGGCCTGCGCCCCATCAACGCGCTGGTGGACGTGACCAATTTCATGACGTTCGATCGCAACCGCCCGCTCCACGTCTTCGACGCGAGGAAGGTGGCTGGCGACCTCGTGGTGCGCCGGGCCAAAGCCGGCGAGACGCTTCTGGCGCTGGACGGCAAGACCTATGCGCTCGACGAGACCATGTGCGTGATCGCCGATGAAAACGGTGTCGAGAGCCTCGCCGGCATCATGGGCGGGGAAGCCTCCGGCTGCGACGAGACGACGACGGACGTGGTGATCGAATCGGCGTTGTGGGACGCGATCAACATCGCCCAGACCGGCCGCCGCCTGGGGATCAATTCGGATGCCCGCTTCCGCTTCGAGCGCGGCATCGACCCGGCCTTCACGCTGCCGGGGCTGGACCTGGCCACCCATCTCATCGTGCAGCTCTGCGGCGGGACGCCGTCGGACGTGGTGCTGGCGGGCGCCATCCCCGACACCGCCCGCACCATCGCCTTCCCCTTGTCGGAGGTGAGGCGCCTGTCCGGCCTCGACACCTCGGAAAAGGAAATCCGCGACGTGCTGGGCGCGCTCGGCTTTTCGGTCTCGGGCGCGGCGCCGGTGCTCGACGTGGTGCCGCCCTCCTGGCGCGGCGACATCGAGGGCAAGGCGGACCTGGTGGAGGAGGTGGTGCGCATTCTCGGCCTCGAGCGCGTGCCGGCGACCGAATTCCCGCGCGACGCCGACGCCAGGAAGCCGGTGCTCACCGCGCTCCAGCTGCGCACCCGCAAGGCGCGGCGCGCGCTCGCCGCGCGCGGGCTCGTCGAGGCGGTCACCTGGTCGTTCGTCTCGAAGGCGGAGGCGGAGACGTTCGGCGGCGGCAAGCCTGAGCTGGCGCTGTCCAACCCCATCGCCGCCGACCTCTCCGACATGCGCCCGAGCCTGCTGCCCGGCCTCCTGCGTGCCGCCCAGGCGAACGCCGACCGGGGCTTTGCCGACGTGGCGCTGTTCGAGGTGGGCCAGGTGTTCCTCGGCGACGGCGAGAAGGACCAGCGCCAGTGCGCCTCCGGCATCCGCCGCGGCACCGCGAAGCCCGACGGCGCCGGCCGCTTCTGGAACCGCGCGGCGGACGTCGTGGACGCCTTCGACGCCAAGGCCGACGCCATGGCCGCCCTCGCCGCCTGCGGTGCGCCGATGGCGAACCTGCAGGTCACGGCGGACGCGCCGTCCTGGTACCATCCGGGCCGCTCCGGCACGCTGCGCCTCGGCTCAAACGCCATGGCGCATTTCGGCGAGGTGCACCCGGCGGTGCTGGAGGCGCTCGACGTTTCGGGGCCGCTGGTGGCGTTCGAGATCACCCTCGACAAGATCCCCGAGCCCAAGGCCAAGGCGACGCGGGTCAAGCCGCCGCTCGAATTGTCCGCGTTCCAGCCGGTCCGGCGCGACTTCGCCTTCCTGGTGGGCCGCGAGGTGGCCGCCGCCGACATCCTGAAGGCGGCGCAGGGCGTGGACCGCAAGCTCGTGACCGGCGTCGGCGTGTTCGACCTCTATGAGGGCAAGGGCATCGAGCCGGACAAGAAGTCGGTGGCCATCGAGGTCACGCTGCAGCCGCGCGAGCGCACGCTCACGGACGAGGAGATCGAGGCCGTGGCGGGAAAGATCGTCGCCGAGGTGGCCAAGAAGACCGGCGCGGTGCTGCGCGCCTGAGGGCACCCCGGCCCCGTGGCGGCGCGCCCCAACCGCGCCCCGCGATGGCGCGGCCGGAGCGCCGAGCCGGGATCCAGCGCAGAACTCCTGCGCAGCAGGCGATCTGAAGGCACCCCGCTTGCGTCCTGAATTGTGATGATTTATGAAAATCATCACAATTCGAACTTCGAGGGTCACGGTCAGTGAACGTGCGCGGACGAGAGACGGCGGACGAGACCCGCGAGAAGATCGCGCAGGTGGCCGAGGAATTGTTTCGTCGCATGGGCTTCGCCAAGACCGCGGTGGCCGATATCGCGAACGAGCTCGGCATGTCGTCGGCCAACGTCTATCGCTTCTTTCCCTCCAAGAACGCCATCGTCGCCACCATCTGCCAGAAGTGCCTCACCGAGAACGAGGTGGAGATCGCCCAGGCCGTCGCCGGTCCGGGCACGCCGCAGGACCGGATCGTCGCCGCCTTCGGCTCGATCCTCGCTTATCACAAGGCCAATTTCCTGGCCGAGCGGCGCGTGCACGACATGGTCCTGGTGGCCATCGAGCACAATTGGCAGAACATCGAGGCCCACAAGGCGCGCATCGGCGCCATGCTGGCCGGCGTGCTGGCCGAAGGCATCCGGAGCGGCGCCTTCGTGGAGCACGATCCGGCCGAGGTCGCGACCATCCTGCTCGGCACCTGTGTGGGCTTCTGCCATCCGATCCTGATCGCCCAGAAGATCGACGAGAACCTGGAGGCGCAGCTCGACGCCACCGTGCGCTTCATCCTGCGCGGCGTCGAGGCCGAGCGCGCGCCGCTGGTAAGCAAGGCGGCGCCAGGCCAGGTCGCGCGGCGCGGGGACGGCTGAGCGCCAGAGACGGGCGCGGGTCGGCGGCGCGCCTGCCGGCGCGTCCTTGAAGCGACGCCGCAGGTGGGTGGCAGGGCCGGTTCGCGCCCTTGAAGTGATGATCGACGAGTTTCGTCAGTTTTGATCCATAACCTTTCATCGGTCAGGACGTTCGCCATGAGTGACCCTCTCGCATCAAGCACGCCCGGGACCCGCCGCGGCCGGTCCGACGGCCGCGCAGCCGCTCCTGCCGGCATCCGCATCCTTGCCGGCGGCGCCCTGCTGGCCGCCCTCCTCCTGCTGGCCGGTTGCGGCGACAGCGCGCCGGCCCAGACCGCGGGCCAGCGCGCCCGCCCGGTCCAGGTGGTCACCGTCGCCCTCGCCCCGCGCGAGGCGGAAAAGCGTTTCGTGGGCGTGGTCCGGGCGCGGCGCGAGATCGATCTCGCCTTCCGCGTGCCCGGCAAGGTCACCCAGCGCCTGGTGGGCATCGGCGACCGCATCGCGCCCGGCACCGTGGTGGCGCGCATCGATCCGGAGGACCTGAAGCTGGAGCTGCAAAGCGCCGAGGCCGAGCTCTCCGCAGCCAAGGCCAACCTGTCCCAGAATTCCGCCGAGGACGAGCGCGCCCGCTCGCTGACCGCCAAGGGCTTCGCCTCCGCCGCCGAGCTCGACCGCAAGGCGCTCGCCAAGGAGGAGGCGGTGGGCCGCCTGGAACGCGCCAAACGCTCCCTCGAACTGGCCCAGAACCGGCTGTCCTACGCCGAGCTGGTCTCGGATCAGGCGGGCGTCGTCATCGCCACCGCGGCGGAGCCGGGACAGGTGGTCTCCACCGGCCAGACCATCGTGCGGGTGGCGCGGCTCGACGAGAAGGAGGCCCTGGTGGCGCTGCCGGAGATCGACCTCGCCGACGCGCGCACCGCGCCCGCCGCCATGGAATTGTGGGCCGCGCCGGGCAAGGCCTATCGGGTGAAGCTGCGCGAACTCTCGCCCCAGGCGGATGCCACTTCGCGCACCTATCCGGCGCGCTTCACCATCCTCGATCCGGACGAAAGCGTGGCGCTCGGCATGACCGCCACCGTCACCCTGCATCCGAAGGACCAGGCCAAGGTGGCGCGCCTGCCGCTCTCCGCCGTCATCGACAAGGGCCGCGGCCCGCTCGTCTTCGTGGTGGAGGGCGATGCCTCCACCCTCGCCGAGCGCAAGGTGGAGATCGCCGCTTACACCGATGCGGAGGTGCTGGTGGCCGCCGGCCTCCAGGGCGGCGAGCGGGTGGTGACGCTCGGCGTGCAGACGCTGGAACCGGGCCAGGCCGTGCGCACCGTGCCGGCCAAGGGACAGCTCGCCACGGCGGGGCTGGCCGGCGGGGCGCGCCGATGAGCGCCCCCAAGACCCCAGCGGAGGCCACGGCGGACGCGAGCGCGGGCCAAGGCCGCTTCAACCTCTCGCGTTGGGCCATCACCCATCGCGCGCTGACCCTGTTCGCGATCCTGCTGCTCGCGGCGGCGGGGCTCTATTCCTATTTGAATCTCGGCCGGGCGGAGGACCCCTCCTTCACCATCAAGGTGATGGTGATCTCCGCGTCCTGGCCCGGCGCCACCGCCTCCGAGATGCAGGCCCAGGTGGCCGACCCGATCGAGAAGAAGCTCCAGTCCCTGCCGCATCTCGACCGGGTGGAGAGCTATTCGCGCCCGGGCGTGTCCTTCGTCCAGGTGATCCTGGCCGACAGCACGCCGGCACGCGAGGTCAAGGAGCTGTGGTACCAGGTGCGCAAGAAGGTCGGCGACATCAAGGGCGACCTGCCGCTCGGCGTGATCGGCCCCGGCTTCGACGACGAATATGGCGACGTCTATTCCAACCTCTACATGCTCTCCGGCAAGGGCGCCTCGCCCGCCGAGCTGAAGCGCCAGGCGGAGGAGATCCGCCAGCGCCTGCTGCGCGTTTCGGGGGTGGAGAAGGTGGACCTCGTGGGCGAGCGCCCCGAGCGCATCTATATCGAATTCTCCCACGCCCGCCTCGCCACCCTCGGCATCACGCCGCAGCAGATCTTCGACAGCGTGGCGCGCCAGAATGCGGTGGTGGCGGGCGGCGCCATCGACACCAAGGCGGACCGGATCAATCTGCGCCTCACCGGCGCGTTCTCCGGCGAGAAGGCGGTGGCCGAGGTGCCGGTGAATGCCGGCGGGGCGCTGCTGCGGCTCGGCGACATCGCCACCATCCACCGCGCCTACGAGGACCCGCCGGCCTTCCTGGTGCGCCAGAACGGCGAGGGGGCGCTGGGCATCGGCGTCTCCATGGCGGCAGGGCAGAACATCATCATTTGGGGCAAGGCGGTGAAGGCCGCCATGGACGAGGCGACGAGCGAGCTTCCGGTGGGCATCGACGTGGTCCAGGTGGCGGACCAGCCGCACATCGTCGGCGAGTCGGTGGGCGAGTTCCTCAAGACCTTCGGCGAGGCGCTGGTCATCGTGCTGGCGGTGAGCCTGCTCTCGCTCGGCCTGCGCACCGGCGTCGTGGTGGCGCTCTCGGTGCCCCTCGTGCTCGCCATCGTGTTCCTGGTGATGTTCGCCACCGGCATGGACCTCCACCGCATCACGCTGGGCGCGCTCATCATCGCCCTCGGTTTGCTGGTGGACGACGCCATCATCGCCATCGAGATGATGGTGGTGAAGATGGAGGAGGGCTGGGACCGCGCCCGCGCCGCCACCTTCGCCTGGACCTCCACCGCCTTTCCCATGCTCACCGGCACGCTGGTGACGGCGGCGGGCTTCCTGCCCGTGGGGTTTGCGAAGTCGTCGTCCGGCGAATATGCCGGCGGCATCTTCTGGGTGGTGGGCTTCGCGCTCGTGGCGTCGTGGTTCGTGGCGGTGATCTTCACCCCCTATCTCGGCTTCATGCTGCTGCCGCAGATGAAGAAAGCGGGCGCCCATGGCGCCCACGGAATGCATGACGGACGGCTCTACCGCCTGCTGCGGCGGGTGCTGGAATGGTGCCTCAGGCACCGCTTCCTCGTCATCGGCTCCACCTTCGGCCTGTTCGCGCTCTCGGTGGCCGGCTTCGGCCTGGTGCAGCAGCAATTCTTTCCCACCTCCACCCGGCCCGAGCTGTTCCTGGAGATGCGCCTGCCGGAGGGCACCTCGATCTCGGTGACGGAGGCGACCGCCCGCAAGGCCGAGGCGCTGATCGCCGGCGATGCCGACGTCGCCACCGCCACCACCTATGTCGGCCGCGGCACGCCGCGCTTCTGGCTCGGCCTCAGTCCGGTGCTGCCGAACCCGAATTTCGCGCAGATCGTGATCGTCGCGAAGGACGTGGAGGCCCGAGAGCGGCTCAAGGCCCGGCTCGACGCGGCGGTGGCGGACGGCGCCCTGCCCGAGGCGCGGGTGCGCATCGACCGCTTCGTGTTCGGCCCGCCGGTGGGCTTCCCGGTGCAGTTCCGGATCGCCGGCCCCGACCCGCTGGTGGTGCGCGACATCGCCGAGAAGGTCCGCAAGGTGATGGCGCAGGATCCCGCCGTCATCGATCCCCACCTCAATTGGGGCGAGCAGGTCAAATCCATCACCCTGGCGGTGGACCAGGACCGGGCCCGGGCCATCGGCACCACCCCGCGCGACCTCGCCGAGACGCTGCAGACCCTGCTCACCGGCTACACCGTGACCCAGCACCGCGAGGGCAACCTGCTGATCGACGTGGTGGCGCGCGCGGTGCCGGAGGAGCGGGTCGACCTCGAGCGGATCGGCGCGCTCACGGTGGCGGGCGGCAACGGCACGCCGGTGCCGCTCGCCCAGGTGGCGCGGATCGCCTATTCCTATGAGGAGCCGATCCTGTGGCGGCGTGACCGCGACATCGTGCTCACCGCCCGCGCCGACGTGACGGACGGCGTCCAGCCGCCCGACGTGACCACCCGGATCCTGCCGCGCCTCGCTCAGCTCAAGGCGGAGCTGCCGGCCGGCTACCGCATCGAGACCGGCGGCTCGATCGAGGAGAGCGTCAAGGCGAATGCCTCGCTGGCGGCGGTGTTCCCGGTGATGATCATCGTCATGCTGACGCTGCTGATGATCCAGCTGCAGAGCTTCTCGCGGCTCGGCCTGGTGCTGGCCACCGCGCCGCTCGGCCTGATCGGCGCCACCGCGGCGCTCTTGATCGCCCACCGGCCGTTCGGCTTCGTCGCCCTGCTCGGGCTGATCGCGCTCGCCGGCATGATCATGCGCAACACGGTGATCCTGGTGGACCAGATCGACCACGACATCGCCGAGGGCCGCGCGCCGCACCGCGCCATCGTCGACGCGACGCTGCGCCGCGCCCGGCCGGTGGTGCTGACCGCGCTCGCCGCGGTGCTGGGCATGATCCCGCTCGCCGGCAGCGTGTTCTGGGGACCCATGGCGGTCACCATCATGGGCGGCCTGCTGGTGGCGACCGCGCTCACGCTGCTGGTGGTGCCGGCGCTCTACGCGGCCGCCTTCCGGGTCGACGTGCGCGCGGCCGCCGCCGCGGAAGCGGGCGCGGTTCCGGTCCCGGCTCGGTGACCGGCGGGACCCGTCCGGGTCCCGCCGTCGGCATGGGATGGGGACGCGGGCTCAGGCCTTCTTGTCGCGCAGAGCGAGGCCGAACATGGCGGTGGTAACGCCGTTCACGATCAGATCGATGCCGAGGAACAGGCCGAGGATGTAGAGCGAGTTCACCGGCCAGCGGGCGATGATGACGAGGCCCAGCAGCAGCGTGATGGCGCCGGCGAAGACGATCCAGCCCCAGCCGGCGGCCGGCCGCGTGCCGAAGCCGGCGGCGATGCGGAACACGCCCTCCACCGCCAGCGCGACGCCGATCATCAGCGTCAGCACGCCGGCGCCGAGCAGCGGGTTGTACATCATGAGGGCGCCCGCCACCACGTAGAGCAGGCCGGCCAGAAGCCAGAAGAAGAAGCGGCCCCAGCCCTTCACCCGGAAGGCGTGGATCACCTGCACGACGCCGCCCACCACGACCAGCGCGCCCACATAGAGCACCGTCACGAGGGTGGAGGCGAGCACGTGGCCGAGCGCGACGAAGCCGAGGATGGCGAAGGCGACGCCGAGTGCGACGAACCAGCCCCAGCTGGCGCGGATGGACTGGAGGCCGTCGATGGCGGCGGCGGACGGGGCAGAAGCAGGCATGGTCATGGGCCGTCTCCGAGCGCGCCGGAGGAAGGTCGCCGCGACTCGCGGCAGGCCCGGCGTGCATGCGCCATCATACAGGAGTATGGCTCGCCACATAACGTCCCCGTGACCGGCACGGCGGGACCTTAAGGAGAAAGACATGCATGTCTCGGGAAGCGGTCCGCGCGCGTGGTGGGCGGCAGCCTATGGCAGGATGCCGGGCTGGGTGCGGCTGCATCCGCGGCTGTTTGTTGCCGTCGGGATCGCGGCCTATCTCTTGGTGCCGGTCCACAATCCGCGGGTGCGCTTCCTGGTCTCCTTCGACGTGGGCGCGGCCCTGTGGCTGCTGCTCGCCGGGCTGCTGGTGCTGCGCTGCGATCCCGCGCAGGTGCGCTGCCGGGCGCAGGGCGACGACGAGGGCGCCTGGGTCGCCCTGCTCGTAGCGGTGCTCGCCACGGGGTCGAGCCTCGTCGCCGTGATCATGGAGGCCGGGGCGCCGTCGGACGGCGAGCGATGGGCCCATGTCGCGCTCGCGGTGGGAACGCTGATCGCCTCCTGGCTCTTCTTCCACACCCTGTTCGCGTTCCACTATGCGCGCGAGTTCTACGATGCCGAGCGCGACGACCCGCAGCCGGCGCTGGGCTTCCCGGGGGGCGACGCGCCGGACTATTGGGACTTCCTCTATTTCGCCTTCAACATCGGCACCGCCTCGCAGACCGCGGACGTGACCGTGAACGCGCCGCGCCTGCGCCGCTTCGTGCTCGGCCATCAGATCGCGTCCTATATGTTCAACACCGCGGTGATCGCGCTCGGCGTGAACGTGGCGGCGGCGCTGATGTGAGCGCCGCCGGTCCTCGGAAAAGCAAACGGCCCGCGGCGCAGGGTGCGGCGCGGGCCTTCGCAGATCGAAGGGCTGGGCGACGCCGGGGAAACCGGCGCGGGCGGTCAGCGCTGGGCGGTGGACGATGCCGCGGGCGTGGAGCCCGTGGTGACCGGCCCGGGCGCCACGCCGGCCGCATTGGCCTGGGCGCCGCCGGGCTTGGGCAGGATCACCACCCGGGTGCCCACCTTGACGCGGTCATAGAGATCTTCCACGTCGTTGTTGAGCATGCGGAAGCAGCCGGAGGACACGAACTTGCCGATGGTCTGCGGCTCGTTGGTGCCGTGGATGCGATAGATGGTCCCGCCGAGATACATGGTGCGCGCGCCCAGCGGGTTGCCGGGGCCCCCCGCCATGAAGCGCGGCAGATATGGCTGACGCTGGATCATCTCGGTCGGCGGGCGCCAATCGGCCCATTCCTTCTTGCCGGTGATCTTCTCAGTCCCCGACCAGGTGAAGCCGTCGCGGCCGACGCCGATGCCGTAGCGGATCGCCTTGCCGCTCCCAAGCACATAATAGAGGTAGGTGTTGGGGGTATCGATGACGATGGTGCCCGCGGGCTGGGTGGTCACGTAGTCCACCGTCTGGCGGCGGAAGCGATCCGGCACCGGCTCGGCGGGATCCACGTCCTCGATGCGCGGGCCAGACGGCGCCTCCTGGGTGCCGGGCACCAAAGCGGCATTGGGCCCATAGACGCCGCCGGGCGGCGCCGCGGCGGTGCCATAAGCGACATTGCCCTGCGGGGACGGCGCCTGCGGGTACCCGGGAGCCGCCGCGGGCGCGCCCCCATAGACCTGCGGCTGCTGCCCATAGCCCGGCTGGGGATAAGCCTGCTGCGGATAAGCCTGCTGGCCGGGCGGATAGGCCTGCTGCGGCTGCGGATAAGCCTGCTGGGGGTAGGCCTGCTGCGGATAGCCGCCCCCCTGCTGGGGATAGGCCTGCTGCGGCGTGATCGACATGGGCTGGCCGGCATCGGCGGGCGCCGGCGCTCCGGAGGCCTGCTGCGGCGCGCCGGACGGGGCGTAGACCTGCGGCTGGCCGTAGCCGGACGGCGGCGGAAGGCTGGTCCGCTCCACCTGGTCGCTGCTGCCGCCGCGCATGGGCCGCGCATAGGGATCATTATAGCCGGGTGGCGGGGCGCCATAGCCCACGCTGCCGGGCGGCGTGTCGGGCGCCGCCGTCGCCTCCTCGGGTTCGGGAACACTATAGGTGCCGCTTCCGTACGAGCCTTGCGCGAAGGCAGGCAAAGACACGAGAGCCCCGAAGGCAGCGAGAAGGAAAGTCTGGCGCAGCATCATGGGGAAGCTGTTAACCTTGAAACGTGACGAAATTGGAAACGGCCCCGAGAAATTCTGCGGCCGGCTCCCGAGGGGACGGCCGCGAACGCCGGAGAACTCACCCTCGTGGCCGTGCCGCACGGGTTGTGCAGGGGATTATCCCGCGCCGCGATCGGGCGCAACGCGGCTTCGCGCTCCGCCGCAAATCGTGATCCGATCTTTGCCGCGTCCCGCCCCGGAGGCCCCCGCCCGCGGGCCTGCTTGCGCCCCGGCGACAAACGATATAAAGATATCCTTATGTCATTTGCCGACCTCGCTCTTCCCTTCCCGTTCGCGCTCGAGGGCCTGAAGGCCGCCGGCGAGAGCACGCGCCTGCGCCTGCTGGCCGTGCTCGCGGAGGCCGAGCTCACGGTCTCCGACCTGACCGAGATCCTCGGCCAGTCCCAGCCGCGAATCTCGCGTCATCTGAAGCTTCTGGCCGACGCCGGGCTGGTCGAGCGCCACCGCGAGGCGAGCTGGATCTTCTATCGCTGCGCCACCGAAGGCGCGGGCCGCGCCTTCGTGTCGCGTCTGCTGGCGGTGCTCGACCGCGCGGACGGCGTCCTGGCCCGCGACCGCGAGCGCCTCGCGGACGTGCGCGCCGCCCGCGCCGCCGCCGCCCAGAGCTATTTCGCGACCCATGCAAAAAGCTGGGACGAGATCCGCAAATTGCACGTGCCCGAGGCCTCGGTGGAGAGCGCCGTGCGCGAGGCGCTCGGCGGCGAGCCGATCCGCAGCCTGCTCGACCTCGGCACCGGCACCGCGCGCATGCTGGAGCTGTTCGCGCCCGACATCGAACGCGGCGTCGGCCTCGATCTCTCCCCGGACATGCTCGGGGTGGCGCGGGCCAATCTCGAGCGCGCCGGCATCCGCCATTGCACGGTGCGCCAGAGCGACATCTATGCCATTCCTGCCGCGCGCGATTCGTTCGACGTGGTGATCCTCCACCAGGTGCTCCACTTCCTCGACGACGCGGCGCGCGCGCTCGCCGAGGCGGCGCGGGTGCTGCGCCCGGGCGGCCGGCTTCTGGTGGTGGATTTCGCGCCCCACGATCTCGAATTCCTGCGCGAGGACCACGCCCACCGCCGGCTCGGCTTCGCGCGCGAGCAGATGGAGGCGTGGCTCGCCCAGGCGGGCCTACGCCCCGTGTCGTTCCGCACCCTCGTGCCCGAGGGCGGCGCCGGGGACGGGCTCGTGGTTTCCATCTGGCTCGCCCGCGACCCGCGCATGCTGATGGCGGGCGCCCACAGGGAGGTTGCGTGATGACTGACGCCGTGCGGGCGAGCCGCCAGACGGACAAGGCGCCGATCTCGGTCTCGTTCGAGTTCTTCCCGCCGAAGACCGAGGAGATGGAGAAGCAGCTCTGGTCGGCCATCGACCGGCTGGCGCCGCTTTCGCCGCGCTTCGTCTCGGTCACCTACGGCGCCGGCGGTTCCACGCGCGAACGCACCCACGCCACGGTTTCCCGCATCGTCAGGGAGACCGAGCTCCATCCCGCCGCCCACCTCACCTGCGTCGCCGCGACCCGCGAGGAGATCGACGAGGTGATCCGCGGCTATGGCGCCGCCGGGGTGAAGCACATCGTGGCGCTGCGCGGTGATCCGACCACCGGCGTCGGCACCAGATACGTGCCGCACGAGAACGGCTATGCCCATGCCTGTGACCTGGTGGCCGGCATCCGGCGCCTGGGCGATTTCGAGGTCTCGGTCTCGGCCTATCCGGAGAAGCACCCGGAGAGCCCGAGCATCGACGCCGACATCGATTATCTGAAGGCCAAGGTGGAGGCTGGGGCGACCCGCGCCATCACCCAGTTCTTCTTCGAGAACGACGTCTATTTCCGCTATCTCGACAAGGTGCGCGCCAAGGGCATCGACATTCCGATCGTGCCCGGCATCCTGCCGGTGACCAACTTCAAGCAGGCGTCGAGCTTCGCCACCCGCACCGGGGCGAGCGTGCCGGCCTGGCTGCTGAGGCGCTTCGAGGGGCTCGACGACGATGCCGAGACGCGCAAGCTGATCGCCGCGGCGGTCGCCGCCGAGCAGGTGACCGACCTCGTTGATCGCGGCGTCACCGATATCCATTTTTATACCTTGAACCGCGCCGACCTCGTCTACGCCATCTGCCACCTCATCGGCCTGCGCCCGAAGGTGGCGGCGCAAGCGCCGCAGGCGATCGCGGTTTGAACATCGAGCGTTCGTCCCGGCCGCCGGGCGGACCGATTTCGTGAACCTGCCTCCGGCAGCGGGAGAAGGAGCGTGCCGCGCTCCCGTTCCCCGTCCGTGACGGCCACCGACGCCTTATCCTCTCCCAAGGCGGCCCTCTTGCCCGCCGGAGCCCGAGACCGAGCCATGAGCACTGCCAGCGCAGACGCCGCCCGCGCCGCCGACATCTTCACCGCTTTGGAAGAGGCCGCCGCCGCGCGCATCCTGGTGCTCGACGGCGCCATGGGCACCATGATCCAGGGGCTCAAGCTCGACGAGGCGGGCTATCGCGGGGCGCGGTTCAAGGACTGGCCGCGCGACGTGAAGGGCAACAACGATCTGCTCAGCCTCACCCAGCCCGACGCGGTGCGCGAGATCCACCTGAAATACTTCCTCGCCGGCGCCGACATCGTCGAGACCAACACGTTTTCCTCCACCACCATCGCCCAGGCCGACTACGGCATGGAGGCGCTGGCCTACGAGCTGAACGTCGAAAGCGCGCGGCTCGCCAAGGAGGCGGCGCGGCTGGCGCAGGAGACCGACGGCCGGCGCCGCTTCGTCGCCGGCGCGCTCGGCCCCACCAACCGCACCGCCTCCATCTCGCCGGACGTGAACGACCCCGGCTTCCGGGCGGTGACCTTCGACGAGCTCGCCACCGCTTATGCCGAGCAGGCGCGCGGCCTGATCGCCGGCGGGGCCGACATCCTCCTCGTCGAGACCATCTTCGACACGCTCAATGCCAAGGCGGCGGTGTTCGCCATCGAGGGCCTGTTCGACGAGCTCGGCTTCCGCTTGCCGGTGATGATCTCCGGCACCATCACGGACCTGTCCGGCCGCACGCTGTCGGGCCAGACGCCGGCGGCGTTCTGGTATTCGCTCGCCCACGCGCAGCCGTTCTCCATCGGCCTCAATTGCGCGCTCGGCGCCAAGGAGATGCGCGCCCATGTGGCGGAGATCGGCCGGGTCGCCGACACGCTGGTGTGCGCCTATCCCAATGCCGGCCTGCCCAACGAGTTCGGCCTCTATGACGAGAGCCCGGAGGCGATGGCGGCGCTGGTGGGCGAGTTCGCCCAATCCGGCCTCGTGAACATCGTCGGCGGCTGCTGCGGCACCACGCCGCACCACATCCGCGCCATCGCCCAGGCGGTGGCCGGCAAGGCGCCGCGCGCGGTTCCCGAAATCCCGCGGCGCCTGCGCCTGTCGGGGCTGGAGCCGTTCGAGCTCAGCCCGGAAATCCCGTTCGTGAACGTGGGCGAGCGCACCAACGTCACCGGCTCGGCGCGCTTCAGGAAGCTCATCACCGCCGGCGACTTTCCCGCCGCGCTCGCGGTCGCCCGCGACCAGGTGGAGAGCGGCGCCCAGGTGATCGACATCAACATGGACGAAGGCCTGCTGGACAGCGAGGCCGCCATGATCACCTTCCTGAACCTCGTCGCCTCCGAGCCGGACATCGCCAAGGTGCCGGTGATGGTGGACAGCTCCAAGTGGTCGATCATCGAGCAGGGGCTCAAGCGCATCCAGGGCAAGGGCATCGTCAATTCCATCTCCATGAAGGAGGGGGAGGACAATTTCCGCGCCCAGGCCCGGCTCGTGCGCCGCTACGGCGCGGCCGTGGTGGTGATGGCGTTCGACGAGGAAGGCCAGGCCGACACGTTCGAGCGCAAGACCCAGATCTGCGCCCGCGCCTACAAGATCCTGACCGAGGAGCTGGGCTTCCCGCCCGAGGACATCATCTTCGACCCCAACATCTTCGCGGTGGCAACCGGGATCGAGGAGCACGCCCCCTACGGGGTCTATTTCATCGAGGCGACGCGCTGGATCAGGCAGAACCTGCCGCACGCCCACATTTCCGGCGGCGTCTCCAACCTGTCCTTCTCGTTCCGCGGCAACGAGCCGGTGCGCGAGGCCATGCACGCCGTGTTCCTCTACCACGCCATCCAGGCGGGCATGGACATGGGCATCGTCAATGCCGGCCAGCTCGCGGTCTATGACGAGATCGAGCCCGGCTTGCGCGAAGCCTGCGAGGACGTGGTGCTGAACCGCCGCGCGGACGCCACCGAGCGCCTCTTGGAGATCGCTGAAGGCTTCAAGGGCGCGGCCGGCAAGGAGAAGAAGGAGGCCGACCTCGCCTGGCGCACCTGGCCGGTGGAGAAGCGGCTGGAGCACGCCCTCGTCAACGGCATCACCGAGTTCGTGGAGACCGACACCGAGGAGGCGCGCCAATCCGTCGCCCGTCCGCTGCACGTCATCGAAGGCCCGCTGATGGCGGGCATGAACGTGGTCGGCGACCTGTTCGGCGCCGGCAAGATGTTCCTGCCCCAGGTGGTGAAGTCGGCGCGCGTGATGAAGCAGGCGGTGGCCTACCTCATGCCCTTCATGGAGAAGGAGAAGGAGGAGCAGGGCCTGACCGAGGCCTCGGCCGCCGGCAAGATCCTCATGGCGACCGTCAAGGGCGACGTGCACGACATCGGCAAGAACATCGTCGGCGTGGTGCTCCAGTGCAACAATTACGAGGTCATCGACCTCGGCGTCATGGTCCCCGCCGCCAGGATCCTGCAGACCGCCAAGGAGCAGAACGTGGACGTGATCGGCCTTAGCGGCCTCATCACGCCCTCGCTGGACGAGATGGTGAACGTCGCCGCCGAGATGGAGCGCGAGGGCTTCCACGTGCCGCTGCTGATCGGCGGCGCGACCACCTCGCGCGTCCACACGGCAGTGAAGATCTCGCCGCAATATCTGCGCGGCCAGGCGGTCTACGTCACCGATGCGAGCCGCGCGGTGGGCGTGGTCTCGAACCTGCTCAATCCGCAGACCAAGGCGGCCTACGTCGCCGACATCCGCGCCGAATACCAGAAGCTCGCCGAGGCGCACGCCCGCGCCGACGCCAACAAGCAGCGCGTGCCGCTCGCCAAGGCACGCGAGAACGCCTTGAGGCTGGACTTCTCCGACCATGCGCCGGTGAAGCCGAGCTTCCTCGGCACCCGCGTGTTCGAGGACCACGACCTCGCCGACCTCGTGCCCTACATCGACTGGACGCCCTTCTTCCAGTCCTGGGAGCTCACCGGGCGCTACCCCGCCATCTTCGACGACCCGACGGTGGGCGGGCCGGCACGCGCCTTGTTCGCGGACGCGCAGGCGATGCTCAAGACCATGGTCGAGGAGAAGTGGGTGACGGCGCGCGCGGTGATCGGCTTCTGGCCGGCGAACGCGGTGGGCGACGACATCCTCCTGTTCCGCGACGACACCCGCAAGACCCCGCTGGCGACGCTCCACACGCTGCGCCAGCAGCTGCCGCGCCGCGAGGGCAAGGCGGCGCTCGCGCTCGCCGACTTCGTCGCCCCGCTCGACGGCGGCGTGCCGGATTATGTGGGCGGCTTCGCAGTCACCACCGGCATCGGCGAGGAAGATCGCTCGGAGGCGTTCAAGGCCGCCAACGACGATTATTCCTCCATCCTCTTCAAGGCCCTGTGCGACCGCCTCGCCGAGGCGTTCGCCGAGCGCATGCACCATCTGGTGCGCACGCGGTTCTGGGGCTACGAGGCGGAAGAGACGCTGTCGAACGAGGACCTCATCGCCGAGAAGTATCGCGGCATCCGTCCGGCCCCGGGCTATCCCGCCCAGCCCGACCACACGGAGAAGGCGACGCTGTTCAAGCTCCTGGACGCGACGCAGGCGGCCGGCATCCATTTGACCGAGAGCTATGCCATGTGGCCGGGCTCGGCGGTGTCGGGGCTGTATTTCTCGCACCCGCAAAGCGCCTATTTCGGCGTCGGCCGCATCGAGCGCGACCAGGTGGAGGACTATGCCGCCCGCAAGGGCTGGAGCATCGAGGAGGCCGAGCGGTGGCTCGCCCCCATCCTCAATTACGATCCGGCGCGCCGGGCGGCGGCGGAGTAGAGGCGCTGGGCCGGCCGATCCAGCGCGGCACCCGCGCCCGGTAGGCCGCGAATTCCGCGCCGAAGCGGGCGGCGAGGTGCGCCTCCTCGCGCCGGGCGGCGAGGCGGTCGGTGGCGACGGCGGCGGTGAAGGCGGCCACCATCAGCCATCCATTGGCGAGCGCGAGGCCGAGCCCCAGCACCAGCAGCGTGTTGCCGAGATAGATCGGATTGCGCGAGAGCGCATAGGGTCCGCCCGTCACGAGGCGGTCCGCCGCCCGGTGGGGCAGGATGTTGGTGCGCGCTCTGTGAAGCGCGACGACCGACCAGAGGTCGAGGGCGAGCCCCATGGCGGCGAGGGTGCCGCCGGCGATGCGCAGCGCACCGCCGGCGGGCTCCCGCGGCCAGCCGAGCGGGGCCAGCCAGCCGAGGCCGAATCCAAGGGCGAGCGCCGCCCCGTAGAGAAGCGGCGGCCAGGGAATGCGGTTCGGCCGCTCGGCCGGAAGCCGCGTCATGCGGGGCCGCCCCCGCCGCTCAAGCGGCCTTCCTGCGCCCGGCGAGAAGCCCCAGCAGCCCGTAGGCGAAGACGATGCCGCCCACCGTGCCGGCGACGAAGATGGCGATCAGCAGCACCCAGTCGATGGGCCCGCCAATGTCGGCCCAGTCGGAATTGGTGACGGTGAAGGCGAGCCAGATGCCGAACACGCCGCCCGCGAGCCCAAGCAGCTCCGACAGCAGCAGCCGGCCGCTGACGATGCGCCGGTCGCGCGCCAGCACGTAGAGGCACAAGAGCACGATGAACACCACGAGGCCGACCAGGGGCCAGAACCACAGGCCCAGCATCTCCTGGAACACGGCAATGAAAACCGCGGGATCGAGTTCCTTCATCTTCCCCTCCCCTCAGGCCTGGCCGCGCAGCATGGCGATGTAAGTGGGATTGAGCGCGATCTCCTTCATCACCCAGGAGATCCACAATTCCTCCAGCGGCGCGATGATGCCGGGGAAGGAAGGGATCAGATTGTTGTTGTAGTCGAACTCCACCAGCATGGCCTGGCCGATGCGGGTGATCAGCGGGCACGAGGTGTAGCCGTTGTAGCGCGCGTCCGAGGTCTTGCCCTCGATGCTGGCCACAAGGTGGTCCACCGCCACCGGCACCTGCCACTTCACGCTGGCGGCGGTCTTGCCCTTGGGCACGCCAGCCACGTCGCCCACCCCGAACACGTTGGCGAAACGCTTGTGGCGCAGGGTGGCGGGATCCACCTCCATCCAGCCGTCGGCGGCGAACGGGCCGGACTGCCAGGGCAGCGGGCTTGAGCGCACCGCCGCGGGCGCGCGCATGGGCGGGATCACGTTGGTGAAGTCGTATTTGATCTCCTGCGGCCCCTGGGGGGTGGCGAAGGTGGCGATCCTGCGGCCCGGATCGATGGCGCTCATCACATGGCTGTAGCGGGTGGCGATGCCCCGGTCGGCGAACAGCATGCGCACCTTCTCGGAGACGATGGGCACCGAGAACAGGACCGTGTTCTGCGCGCAATAGATCAGCTCGGCCTTGCCGCGGTTGCCGCGCCGGCGCAGCACGTCGTCGGTGATGAAGGCGTATTTGAGCGGCGCGCCGGCGCATTTCATCTCGGTGGCCGGCCGCAGGAACAGGCCCGCCCCGCCGGTGTCGGCGAAGCGCGACATGGCGGCATAGGTGGCCGCCGCCTGTTCCGGCCCGGCATAGACCGAGCCGATGCCCTCCTTGCCGATGAGGGCGGTGTCCATGCCGGCGATGCCGGCATAGTTCAGCTCCAGGCCGGTCGCCACGATGAGGAAGTCGTAGGGCACCGCCTTGCCGCTCTCGGTCACCACCTTGTTGCCGACCGGATCGATCTCCGCCACCGCCTCGGGGATGAGGCTCACCCCCTGCGGCACATAGTCGGCCGTGCGCGACACCGAGTAGGAGGCGGGCTTGAGGCCGGCGGCGATGAGCGTGAAGCCGGGCTGGTAATAGTGATCGCGCCGCCGGTCGACCAGCGTGATCGAGGCCCCTTCGAGGCGCTGGGCGAGGCGCGCGGCGCTGGCGAGGCCGGCCGCGCCCGCCCCGGCGATGACGATGCGCGCACCGGCGCGCACCTTGCCCTCGGCGCGCGCGGCGGCGGGCAGCGCGCCGGCGCCGAGCGCCGCGAGCGCCCCGGCGAGGAAGCGCCGCCGGCCGAGTCCGGCCGCCTGGTTCAGGGACATCCTTGCGTCCTCCATCGGCCTCCCCCTGCCCGCTCCGGCCCGCCGCCCTGCGTCGCAGCGACCCGGACGCAAGTTTGCCCTTGCGATAACATTCAGATAATTTAATTTATCATATGCGAATGTTTCAAGGGCATCGCGCAACTTTCTTCCCTTGAGGGAATGGAGGGGCCGAGCCCCGAGCGAAGGGAGGAAACCTCATGGCCGCCTGTTCGTCCGCCGGATGCGTGTTCTGGCACAAGGCCTGGTCGCCTTACGCGGCCGGCATCCTCATCGGGCTCCTGCAGGTGCCCGCCTTCCTTCTGATCGAGACCGCGCTCGGGGCGTCGTCCTCGTACGTCACGGTCGGTGGATACTTGGCCGCCTTGGTCGATCCGTCGGTGACGCAGATCAAGTATGTGGCCAACCACATGGCGGCCTCGGCCAAGAACTGGTGGCAGGTGGGGCTGGTGGTGGGCGTGGCGCTCGGCGCCTTTCTCTCCAAGACCCTCTCGGGGGCGAAGCGCCAGCCCATCTCGCCCATCTGGACGCGCGCGCTCGGCACGGCGAATCCCGCGGTGCGCTACGCGGTCGCCTTCGGCGCCGGCTTCCTGATGCTGTTCGGCGCCCGCCTCGCGGACGGCTGCACCTCCGGCCATGGCTTGTCCGGCATGGCGCAGATGGCGGTCTCCTCCACCATCGCCGTCACCTTCATGTTCGTGGGGGGCATCGCCACCGCCTTCCTCCTGCTGCGCCGCATCTGACGCGCGCCACCCGAAGGAGAGATCCCATGTCCCTCGTCCAAGCCATCGTCATCGGCCTCGTCATGGGCGCCGTCTTCGGCCTCGCTCTGGAGAAGTCCCGGGTCTTCGAGCCGGGCATGATCGTCGGCCAGATGCAGATGCGGAACTTCATCATGCTGAAGGTGTTCCTCACCGCCGTCGCCACCGGCGCGGTGGTGATCGCGGCGCTGCACGGCCTCGGCCTCGCCAAGCTCGCACCCAAGGCCACCTTCTATGCGGCGGATGTGATCGGCGGCCTCGTGCTCGGCGCCGGCATCGCGCTCGCCGGCGCCTGCCCGGGCACGGTCCTGGCGCAGGTAGGGGTGGGCTATCGCGACGCGGTCTTCACGCTCCTCGGCGGCATAGCCGGCGCCATGGCCTTCTCCTATGCGGAGCCGACCCTGAAGCCGATGCTGCTCACCGGAGGGCCGGGCAAGATCACCTTCATGGACCTGACCGGCATCCCCTATTGGATGCTCGCGGCAGGCCTTGCGGTGGCGATCGTGATCGGTCTCGTGGCGCTGGAGAAGTGGCGGCCCTGGCGACAGGACCTCGGCGCCGACGTGGACGGCGACTTCGGCCCGCGCGAGCGCGCCGCCGCGCCCGCCGCCCGGCCCGAGCCCGCGGAATGAGCGCCGTGGCCGCGAACGTCCCGCGCGCCGCAAAGCGCATTGCCATCCTTGGCTCGGGCTTCGCGGCCCTCACCGCCGTGCGCGCGCTCCGGCGCCACAAGGTGGAGGCCGAGATCGTGCTCGTCTCCCCGGCGGACCGGCTCACCTATTTGCCGAGCCTCATCTGGGTGCCGGCGGGCCTGAGGCAGGCGCGCGACCTCGAAGTGCCGCTCAAGGGCTTCCTCGACGCCCACCGCGTGACCCACGTCGAGGCCCGCGTCACCGGCGTGACCGATGCCGGACGGACGGTGGAGACCACCGAGGGCCCCCTTGCCAACGACCTGCTGCTGATCGCCAGCGGCGGGCGCTATCTGCGCAAGCTGCCGGGCATCGCCCACGCCATCATTCCGTGCGAGGGCGTCGCCGCCGCCGAGGCGGTGCGCGACCGCCTGGCCGGCATGGGAAAGGGCACGGTCGCGGTGGGCTTCGCCGCCAACCCAAACGAGCCGTCCGCGGTGCGCGGCGGGCCGATGTTCGAGTTCCTGCTCGGCATGGACACGCTGCTGCGTCGGCAGGGCCGGCGCGCCGACATCGACCTCGTCTTCTTCAACCCCTCCCGCGAGCCCGGCCAACGGCTCGGTGCGCGCGCCGTGGCGGGCCTGCTCCGGCAGATGGAAAAGCGCGGCATCAAGACCCATCTCGGCCACAAGCTGGTGCGCTTCGAAGAGGACCAGGTGGTGAGCGAGGGCGGCGAGGTGCCGGCCGACCTGATCCTCTTCATGCCCGGCCTCACCGGCCCCGCCTGGCTGGAGGACAGCTGCCTGCCGATCTCGCCCGGCGGCTTCATCGCTGCGGACGCCACCTGCGCCGTCAAGGGGCTGAGGGACGTCTATGTGGCCGGCGACGCCGGCTCCTTCCCCGGCCCCGACTGGATGCCCAAGCAGGCGCACCAGGCCGACCTCCAGGCGGTGGCCGCGGCGCACAACATCTCCGCCACGCTCGCCGGACGGCGGGCGGAGGCGACCTTCAAGCCGGAGCTGGTGTGCATCGTCGACACGCTGGACGCCGGCATGCTGGTGTTCCGCAGCCCGCGCCTCAACCTTACTCTGCCCCGCCTGCCGGTGTTCCACCTGATGAAGCGCGGCTTCGAGCGGCACTATCTCGCCGCCTACCGCGCCGCCTGAGCCTTGAGGCGCGGCCGCCGGCACGCCTCAGTCCTCCTCCGCCTTGAAGCGGTCGAGGCCGCGCATGATGAACGGCGCCACCAAGGCGATGGCGGCGATGGCGAGCAGCGTCGCCGAGATCGGGCTCTCGATCAGCACCATCGGGTCGCCGAGGCTGATCGACAGCGCCCGGCGCAATTGCGCCTCCGCCACCGGACCGAGGATCAGCCCCACCACCACCGGCGCGATCGGATAGTCGAAGCGCCGCATGAGGTAGCCCAGCAGGCCGAACGCGGTGAGCATGCCGAGCTCCACCACCGAGGGCTTGGCGGCGATGGTGCCCATGGTGGCGAAGGCGAGGATGCCGGCATAGAGCCAGGGCTGGGGAATGGCGAGCAGGCGCACCCACAGCCCCACCAGCGGCAGGTTCAGGACCAGCAGCATGACGTTGGCGAGATAGAGGCTGGCGATCAGACCCCACACCAATTGGGGATGCTCGGCGAACAGCAGCGGCCCCGGATTGAGCCCGTATTGCTGGAACCCCGCCAGCATCATGGCGGCGGTCGCCGAGGTGGGCAGGCCGAGCGTCAGGAGCGGCACGAGCGTGCCCGCGGCCGAGGCGTTGTTGGCGGCTTCCGGGCCAGCGACCCCCTCGATGGCGCCGTGGCCGAACTCGTCCGGATGCTTGGAGAGCCGGCGCTCGATGGAATAGGACAGGAAGGTCGGGATCTCCGCCCCGCCGGCCGGCAGTGCGCCGATGGGAAAGCCGAGCAGCGTGCCGCGCAGCCACGGCTTCCACGAGCGCGACCAGTCCTGGGCGCTCATCCAGAGCGAACCGCGCACCGGCTCGAACTTTTCCTCTCCGTGGAGCCGGCGCGAGGCGACGAACAGCGCCTCGCCGACGGCGAACAGGCCGACCGCGAGGGTGGTGATCTCCACCCCGTCCAGCAGTTCGGGAACGCCGAACGTGAGCCGCGCCTGGCCGGTCAGCTTGTCGATGCCGACGAGGCCGAGGGCGAGCCCCAGGAACAGGCTCGTGAGGCCGCGCACCGGCGAGCCGCCGAAGGTGGCCGAGACGGTGACGAAGGCGACGCACATGAGCGCGAAATAATCCTCCGGCCCGAACTGCACCGCGATCTCGACCAGGGTGGGCGCGAGGAAGGTGAGGCCGAGGGTGGCGATCGTCCCGGCCACGAACGAGCCGATGGCCGAGGTGGCGAGCGCCGGCCCGCCCCGGCCCGCTTTGGCCATCTTGTTGCCCTCGAGCGCGGTCGCCATGGAGGCGCTCTCGCCCGGCGTGTTGATGAGGATGGCGGTGGTGGAGCCGCCATACATGCCGCCGTAATAGATGCCGGCGAACATGATCAGCGAGCCGGCCGGATCGAGCTTGTAGGTCACCGGCAGGAGCAGCGCCACGGTGAGCGCGGGGCCGATGCCGGGCAGCACGCCGACGGCGGTGCCGAGCAGCACGCCGATCAGCGCGAACATCAGGCTCGTCGGCTGGACCGCGACGGCGAGGCCCTGCAGGAGCGCGTTCAGGGTGTCCATGGATCCGCCTCAGAACAGACGCTCGATGGGGCCCATCGGCAAGGAGAGCGACAGCAGCTTGGCAAACAGCAGATAGGCGACGAGCGCCACCACCGCGCCGATGGCGAGATCGGTGAGGATCGCCCTGCGCCCGAAGGCCGTGGCGGTGGCCGCGAACAGGATGGCGGTGCCGGCGATGAAGCCGCCGCCGAGGCCGATGATCGCCATGAGGGCCACGAGCCCGCCGAGGATGAGAAGGATGGGCAGGAGATCGCCGCGCGCGCGGTGGGGCAGCGCGCCGCGCCCGGCGATGACGAGATTGGCGAGGCCGAGAAGCCCGAGGCCCGCGGCCACCACAAAGGGCATGGCGTCGGGCCCGAGGCCATAGGGGCTGGGCGAGCTCAGCCTGGAGGCGTCCCAGGCGATCACGCCGGCGATGGCGATGAGGCCGAGCGCGATGGCGATGCCGGAGACGTCGGGGGCCCCGCGGGAACCGTTGCCCTTGCCGTTCATTGAGGTCTCCCGAGGCGCGCCGCCCGCATGCGCCGCCGGCGCCCGGGACGAGGTGAAGGTCACCGCATCAGGGCTTGATCAGGCCCACCGACAAGAGCACCTCGCGGGTGCGGGCGATGTCGCTCTTCAGGAACGCCGCGAACGCCGCGCCGGGCAGGAACGCATCCTCCCAGCCCTTCTGCTTGAGGATCTCCTGCCAGGCGGGCGACTGCGCCATCTTCTCCACGAGATCGACCAGCGCCTTGGTCTGCTCGGCGGAGAGCCCGGGGGGCGCCACCACCGAGCGCCAGTTCACCACCTCCATGGGGATGCCGGCCTCCTTCAACGTCGGCGCATCGACGCCGGGAACCCGCGCGGGGCCGGTAAAGGCGAGGACGCGCAATTTGCCCGCTTTGACCTGGCCCTCGAACTCGCCGAAGCCGGAAATGCCCGCGGTGACCTTGCCGCCGATCACGGCGGCGAGCGCCTCGCCCCCGCCCGAGAACGGGATGTAGTTGATCTTGGTGGGGTCCGCCCCCGACGCCTGGACCAGGAGCGCGGCCGCGATATGGTCGGTGCCGCCGGCCGACCCGCCGGCGAACGTGACCTTGGCCGGGTTCGCCTTGATGGCGGCGACCAGGTCCGCGATGGTCTTCAAGGGCGAGGCGGCGGGCACCGCGATCGCCTCGGTCTCGGCGGTGAGCCGAGCGATCGGCGTCACGCTGTCGAGGCCCACCGGCGCCTTGTTGGTGAGGATGGCACCGACCATCACATAGCCGTTGACCATGAGCACGCCGGCATCGCCCTTGTTCGCGTTCACCAGCTGCGACAGCCCGATGGTGCCGCCCGCGCCGGGCACGTTGACCACCTGCACGCTCCGCGCGAGGCCCGCTGTCACGAGCGCCTGCTGCATGGAGCGGGCGGTCTGGTCCCATCCGCCGCCGGGCGCGGCCGGGGCGATGATCTTGAGGTCGCCGACCTGGGCGGCACCCTGGGCCAAAGCGGCCTGGGCGAGGGCGCCGGTTGCGGCAAGGCCGAAGGCCGCGGACAAAACGAGGCGCCGAAGCGCCGGAATGCGCGGATGCATGATGCGTTTCCCTTTGCCGAACGGGCGCGGGCGCCCTCCGCCTTGCCGGCGGTTTTCCGGCTGCAGCATTATCCGCCGCCACGGCGATGGGAAGGGGATTTCTTGCGATGTCGTAAGGTCATGGCCGGCCCGGCGTGCGCCGCCCTGGCGCCGCGCCGGTGGCGCCGGCACGCGTTAGGGACGTCTTGCGTCCGGCCGCGCGCCGTGGTTTTTCCCGAAGCCGGGATCGGCATCGCGCACGTCCCCCGGCGGAACAGGCGCCGCGGCCCCGCTCCGGCGTTTCCGCGACCGGCCGCCAGGACACACGTGACGCACGCCCGACAGGAGACGCCAACGCCATGAAGCTCTACGATTCGGGGCGCGCGCCCAATCCGCGCCGGGTGCGCATCTTCCTCGCCGAGAAGGGCGTCGAGGTGGAGCTGGTGCCGGTGGACCTCGCCAAGCTCGAGCACAAGAGCGCCGCCTTCACCCGCATCAATCCGCGCCAGCGCGTCCCCGCTTTGGTGCTCGACGACGGCACGGTGATCTGCGAGACCATGGCGATCTGCCGCTATGTGGAGGCGCTGAAGCCCGAGCCCAATTTGTTCGGCGCGACGCCGATCGAGCAGGGCCTGGTGGAGATGTGGCAGCGCCGGGTCGAGCTCGAGCTGCTCTATCCCATCATGTTCGTGGTGCGGCACACCAATCCCGGAATGGCCCAGGTGGAGGTGCCGCAGGTGCCCGAATGGGGCGAGGCGAACCGGCCCAAGGTGATGGCCTATCTCGAATTTCTGAACACCGAGCTGGCCGACCGCGCCTACATCGCCGGCGACCGCTTCACGGTGGCCGACATCACCGCCATGGTGGCGCTCGACTTCATGCGCGTGATCAAGGTCGAGGTGCCCGAGGGCTACGACCATCTGCGGCGTTGGAAGAGCGTGGTCTCCGAGCGCCCGAGCGCGAAGGCCTGAGGCGATGCACCTGACAGTGGTCGGCTGCGGCGACGCCTTCGGCTCCGGCGGGCGCAGCAATTCCTGCTACCGGATCACGGCAGGCGGGGTCACGGCGACGCTGGATTTCGGCGCCAGCGCGCCGGTCGCCTTCAACCGGCTCGGGCTCGACCCGGCCGAGATCGACATCGTCTTCCTCAGCCACCTGCACGGCGACCATTTCGGCGGCCTGCCGTTCCTGCTGCTGGACGGGCAGTTCGTGCACCGGCGCACCAAGCCGCTGCGCATCGTCGGCCCGCCGGGCACCCGCGCGCGGCTCGAAACCACCATGGAGGCGCTGTTTCCGCGCATGGGCGCCAATGCGTGGCGCTTCGTCTGGGAGGTGGTCGAGGTCGCGCCCGGCTCCACCACGACGCACGGCCCCTTCTCGCTCACCACCGCCGAGGTGATCCACCCCTCGGGCGCGCCCTCCACCGCCCTGCGGCTGAGCGACGGCGCGCGCATCCTCGCCTTCTCCGGCGACACCGAATGGACCGACGCGCTGCTGCCCATCGCCCGGGACGCCGACCTCTTCATCTGCGAGAGCTACATGTTCGAGGGCTCGCCGGTGGGCCACCTCGCCTACCGCACCATCGCCGCGCGCCGCGCCGACCTCGGCGCCAAGCGCATCCTGCTCACCCACATGGGCGATGGAATGTGGGCCCGGCGCGACGAGGTGGACGGCGCCCATTTCACCGTGGCGGAGGATGGCCTCTCACTCGACATCTGACGCCGCCCTCGACGCCCTGGTGGCGCGCATCCGCGCCTGCCGGCTGTGCGTGGAGGCGCCGCGCGGCGCGCCCTTGCCCCATGCGCCGCGACCCGTCCTGCGGGTCTCCGCCACCGCCTCGATCCTGGTGGCGAGCCAGGCGCCGGGCACCAAGGTGCACCTGTCCGGCCTGCCCTTCACCGACGCCTCGGGCGACCGGCTGCGCGCCTGGATGGGGGTCGGCAGCGACACCTTCTACGACGTGGCGCGCATCGCCATCGCGCCCATGGGCTTCTGCTTCCCGGGCCAGGACGCCAAGGGCGCGGACCTGCCGCCGCGCCGCGAATGCGTCGCCACCTGGCACGACGCGCTGTTTGCCGCCCTGCCGCGCTTTGCTCTGGTGCTGGCGGTGGGGCGGCCAGCGCAGGCCTATCACCTCAAGCGCCTCGGCCTCGGCCATCTGATCGGCCGCGGGCTGACCGAGACGGTGGCCAACTGGCGCGCGGTGCGCACCGCCGCGGCGGCGGGCGGGCACACCATGGTCTATCCCCTGCCCCACCCCTCCTGGCGCAACACCGGCTGGATCAGGAAGAATCCGTTCTTCGAAGCGGAGCTGCTGCCGGCGCTCAAGGCCGACATCGCCCGCCAGCTGCTGCGGGGCTAGGGCCGGATCGGCCTCCCTCGACCGGCGAGGGCCCGCGCCCGCTACAGGCCGAAGCGGCTCCAGAGCGCCTTTTCCTCGAGCGCGGCGAGCGCGCCGCGGGCGGCCTCGGCGCCAAAGCCGCCGGGCCGGCGCAGGAAGAACGGCGCGGGCGAGGTGATCAGCGGCAGGCGCACCTCCTCGCCGTAGCGTGCCTTGAGGATCGCGCGCACGTCGCCGAGCCCGTCCACCAAACCGAGACCGGCGGCTTGGGTGGCGAGCCAGAACTCGCCGGAGAACAGCGTCTCGTCGCTCGCGTTCAGCGCCTCGCCGCGCCGGGATCGCACGAGGTCGGCGAACACCACATGGAGCTCCTTGAGCAGCGCGTCGAGCCGCTCCACGTCCTCGGGGCGCTCGGGCCGGAAGGGATCGAGCATCATCTTCTTGTCGCCCGCGGTATAGACGCGCCGCTCGATGCCGAGGCGGGCGATCGCCTCGTTGAAGCCGAAGCCCGCCGTGAGAACGCCGATGGAGCCGACGATGGAGCAGGGATCGGCGAAGATCTCGTCGGCCGCGCAGGCGATCATGTAGCCGCCCGAGGCGGCCACGTCCTCGACGAAGGCGAAGACGTGCTTGTCCTTCTCTTCCGCCAGCGCGCGGATGCGCTTGAAGATGAGATGGGACTGCACCGCCGCGCCGCCGGGCGAATTGATGAGCAGCGCCACAGCGGGGGCCTGCTTCACCGAAAACGCCTTGTCCAGCGCCTTCGCCACCCCCGCAAGGGTTAGGCTCTGGCTGAACGGCGCGCTCATGCCGATGGCGCCCGACAGGCGCACCACCGGCACCACCGGCAGGTCGCGCCGCCAGCTCTTGGGGAGGAGATCGCGCGCGCGGCGCAGGAAATTGGAGGAGAGATCGTCAGGCATTTGTTCCGATTAGCGATCGACTGCGACGGCCTCAAGGCATGCTGAGGTTTCCCCTCACGCCACGATCGCCTAAAGGGAAGGCGCCGACCGGAGCCGAGGCCAGCCATGTTCGTGATCGCCCATCTGTCCGATCCCCATCTCGGCCCGATCCCGGAGGCGCGCCTCTCCGAGCTGCTGGGCAAGCGCTTCTTCGGCATGATGAACTGGATCGGCGCGCGGCGGCGCAATTTCGGCGCGGCGACGCTCACGCCGCTGATGGACGACCTCATGGCGCACGCCCCCGACCATGTCTGCGTCACCGGCGACCTCGTGAACGTGAGCCTGCCTGCGGAGTTCGACACCGGGGCGGCGTTCCTCACCTCGCTCGGGCCGGCCGACAAGGTGACCGTGGTGCCGGGCAACCACGACGCCTATGTCCGTTCGGCCATGCACTACCACCTGGAGCATTGGGCGCCGTTCCTCGCCGGCGACGACAGCCACCCCCACACGCCGGTGGACGTGGATGCCTTCCCTTTCGTGCGCCGGCGCGGATCGGTGGCGATCGTCGGCGTGTCCACCGCGGTGCCCACGGCGGTGTTCCTCGCCGGCGGGCACGTGGGCCGCAGCCAGCGCGCCCGGCTCGCCGACCTCCTGCGGCGCCTCGGCGAGGAGGGCCTGTTCCGGGCGGTGATGATCCACCATCCGCCGGTGGGCGCGCGCGCCTTCCACCGCGACCTGCGGGACGCCGAGGCGGTGCGGGAGGTGATCGGGTCGGCGGGGGCCGAACTCGTCATGCATGGCCACGACCACCGCGCCTCGCTGGGCACCATCGCCTCGGCCACGGGCGACATCCCGGTGGTGGGCGTGCCCTCGGCCTCGGCCGGCCCCGACGACGAGCGCGGCGCCGGCCGTTACAATCTCTACCGCGTCACCGGTGGTCCCGGCGCATGGCGCTGCGAGATGGAAACCCGCGGCTACGCGCCGGGCGAGGCAGGCGTGCGGGCGCGGGAACGCCGGCCGATCCTCGGCTGAGCGCGGCTCGGCCGCGCCGGGGCGCGGGGCGTTTATAGATGTGGCAAAGTCGTGATGCTCGCCGGGTTCCGCCATATTGCGACATCTAAAAGTAACGTCTTGTAACAGAAGCGCATTACGGAAGTTTAAGTTGAGAGCGCGGCCGCGGCAGGCGATGCTTGCTCATCCTTCAAGGAGGTTGAGACCATGAAGAAAGCCCTGATCGCCGCCACCGCCGCCGCTCTCATCGCCGGCTCCGCCGCCACCTATGCCGCCAACACCGAACGCGGCCCCGGCAGGGCCGACCGCTGGCAGCCGACCACGGCCGACTATGCCGCCCTCGCCGACGCCCGCATCGCTTCGCTCAAGGCGGGCCTCAAGCTGACCCCCGATCAGGAGAAGCTCTGGCCGCAGGTGGAGAGCACGCTGCGCGAGGTCTCGAAGGACCGCGCCGCCCGCATGATTGAGGCGCGCGAGGCCCGCAAGGCCAATGACGGCGCCCGCCCCGATCCCATCACCCGCATGCGCAACGCCGCCACCCGCATGGACGCCTCGGCGACCGACCTGCGCAAGCTCGCGGACGCCTCCCAGCCGCTCTACACCACCCTCGACGAAGCCCAGAAGCAACGGCTCAACATCCTGCTGCGCCAGAACATGAAGGGCATGGGGATGCAGCGCGGCCCGCACCACCGCTTCGGCTGAACCCGGAGGTATCCTCGGGCGGGCCGGCCGGCACCGCCCGAGTGCCGCGGCGACGCTCCGCGGCCGATCCATAAGCGACGTTGATGGATCGCTTGATAATTATTGCCTTCTATCAAGTAGACGGGCGCAGTATCCTGTAAAGGAAACGCCCTTCTGCATCGGCGCCCGCGCGCCCGGAGCGGAGGGGATCCCCTCCCGCTCGCGGCGGACCCCGACTTCCGATCCCGCCATCGGGATCCGCGACGGGTGCGGCGCGGCAAGCGCCCCGTCGGGGCGCGTGCGAGCTTACGATGTCGCCCGTTCCTTCCTCCGAGGTCTTCGAAACCCGGCCCCGCCGCAGCCTGGTGCTGCCCGCTTTCGTCATCATCGCCGCCGGCGGGCTGATCGGCATGATCACCTTCGGGCCGCGCTCCGTGTTCGGCCTGTTCCTGCTGCCCATGACGCTGGAATTCGGCTGGGGCCGGGACGTGTTCGCCATCTCGGTCGCGATCCAGAACCTGCTCTGGGGCGTCGGCTCGCCGTTCGCCGGCGCCATCGCCGACCGGTTCGGCACGGTGCGGGTGCTGTGGGCCGGCGCGCTGCTCTACGCCGCCGGCCTGGTGCTCATGGCCTATGCGCAGACGCCGCTGATGCTGCATCTGAGCGCCGGCGTGCTGGTGGGCTTCGGCCTTTCCGCCTGCTCCTTCAACCTGGTGCTGTCCGCGTTCGGCAAGCTGCTGCCGGATCATCTGAAGTCGCTCGGCTTCGGGCTCGCCACCGCGGCCGGCTCGTTCGGCCAGTTCCTGTTCCCGCCGCTGGCGCGCGGGCTCATGGACAGCGTCGGCTGGCACGAGACGCTGATCCTGTTCGGCTTCTCCATGCTGCTCACTTTGCCGGTGGCGGTCGCGCTCGCCACCGGCGGCGTCGGCAAGGCGCCCGCGGCCGCGGCCGCGAGCGTCGCGCCGGTCCAGCAGTCCATCGCCGGCGCGCTCGCCGAGGCGTTCCGCCACCCGAGCTACGTGATGCTGGTGCTCGGCTTCTTCACCTGCGGCTTCCAGCTCGCTTTCGTCACGGTCCACATGCCGGCCTATCTGGTGGACCAGGGCATGACGCTCGGCGTCGGCGCCTACACGCTGGCGCTGATCGGCCTGTTCAACATCATCGGCTCGCTGAGCGCCGGCTACCTGTCCGGGCGCTTCTCGCGCAAATGGATGCTGGCGCTGATCTATGCCGGGCGCGGCATCGCCATCTCCGCGTTCATGCTGGTGCCCACAACGCCGCTCAGCTGCTACCTGTTCGGCGCCGTGCTCGGCCTGATGTGGCTCTCCACCGTGCCGCCCACCTCCGGGCTCGTCATGCTCATGTTCGGCACCCGCTACATGGCCATGCTCTACGGCTTCGCCTTCTTTTCGCACCAGGTCGGTGGCTTCATCGGCGTGATGCTGGGCGGCGCGCTCTACGAATCAACCGGCTCGTACGCGGTGGTGTGGTGGCTCTCGGTGGCGCTCTCGTTCGCCTCCGCCGCCATCAACCTGCCGATCCGCGAGGAGCCGGTGCACCGGCCGGCGCCGCAGCCCGCCTGAGGCCGGCCGCCGCGTCCTCGCGGGCACACCAGCGGACAAATCGACCGCGCGGGGCGCCGGTTCGGCGTCACGCGCGGCTGCGGCGCTTGACAAGGCGCACCCCTGCGGGTGCATCTGTTCCTCAAACGTTCAGGATTTGCGATCGAGCCATGCGCAAGATCTCTCTCGCGATCGCCGGCCTTGCGCTCGCCGGTTCCGGGCTCGCCGGCTCCGCGCTCTTGGCCAGCGGGCCGGCGTGGGCCGAGCAGCTCAACGCCGAACAGGCGCGCACCTTCGTGGTGGGCCGGATATTCTCCTTCACCTGCTTCGAGGGCACCTCCGGCTCCGGCCGCATCTATGCCGACGGCTCGGTGGCCGGCACCATCTCGCTCGGCCAGAAGCCGGCGCGGTTTGTGCGGCTGCCGCCCAACACCCTGCGCGTGCGCGGCGAAGCCGTGTGCGGCTACGTGAAGGGCATGAGCTTCGAGCCCTGCTTCGACGTGGTGCGCACCGGCCCAAGCTCGTTCCGCGGCACCCTTGCGGGCATCGAGACCATGTGGTGCGAATTCGTCAGCAACAGCGGCGGATCGCGCCCGCAGGTCGCCTCCCGCCGCAAGAAGGGGACCGCCGAGGCGTCGGCCGAATAGAAGCCGCGCCCGCGATTCCGCCGGCCGGGTTCAGGCCGGGCTCCGCGCCGCCCCCGAGGCGCCGCCCTGCTCCCGCCCTTCCTCGCTCCGGCTTTCCTCGGCCGGCCCCGCCGCGACCTGGCCCTCGATGAGCGGGCGCAGCCTGCCGAGCTCGCGCGCGGCGTGATCCATGAACGCGCGCACCCGCGCCGTGGCCTTGATGTCGGGATGGGTCAACAGCCACAGCCCCGCCTCCAGCTCCGGCTGCGGCGGCAGAACGCGGACCAGACCGGGGCTGCGCTCGGCGATCATGCAGGGCAGGAGGCCGAGCCCGATGCCCGCCGCCGCCGCCTCCGACAGGCCGAGCACGGTGTTCACACGGTAGACGATCTTCTCCTCACCCACCCGCTCGCGCAGCCATTTGGCGGGCCGTATGCCGCTGAGCGGCTCGCCGAAGCCGAGCCAGTCGTGGCGCCGAAAGTCCTGCGGCGAGAGCGCCGCCGCGCAGGCTCCCGGCCGGGCGTAGACCGCCCAGGCAATGGAACCGATGCGTCGTCCCACCAGCGTATCGCCCGGCCGGTCGCTGGCGCGGATCGCCACATCCGCGTCGCGCTTCGACAGGTTCAGCGAGGGGTTCGCCACCACGATGTCGAGGCGGATCTCCGGATAGGCCTTGCGGAACGAGGCGAAGATCGGCGTCAGCAGGTGCACCAGGAGCGTGTCGTTGGTGGTCACGCGCAGTTCGCCCGACGGCCGCAGGTCCTGCCCGGTGATGCGGCGCTCGACCGCCGCCACCTCCTCCGCCATGCGTTCGGCGAGGCGCACCATCTCCTCGCCGGTCGGCGTCGGCACATAGCCGCCGCGCGAGCGCTCGAACAGGCGCGCGCCGAGCTGGCTCTCCAGCGCCCCGAGGCGGCGGAACACGGTGGAGTGGTTGACCGAGAGCTGGTCCGCCGCGCCGGCCAGCGAGCCGGTCTCGGCGACCGCGCGCACCAGCCGGAAATCGTCCCAGGGTATCATGTATTGCATCCATGCAAATTCATATTGTCATTTATACTGATCGATATGCATCGGGGAAAGCCTTACATCATGGTCACCTCAATCGGAGTTGACCACCATGATCGACACTCGCACCGCCCCCTACGGCCTCTTCCTGCTGCGCGCGGCGCTCGGCCTGATGTGGATCTCCCATGCGCTGCTGAAGGTGTTCGTGTTCTCCGTCGCCGGCTTCTCCGGCTTCCTCGCCAGCAAGGGCTTCCCGGCCGCGCTCGCGCTGCCCACCATCGGCGCCGAGCTGATCGGCGGCCTGCTGATCCTCGCCGGCATCTATGCCCGTCCGGTGGCGGTGCTGCTGATTCCGGTGATGCTCGGCGCCATGAGCGTCCACATTCCCAACGGCTGGATCTTCTCCGCCGCCGGCGGCGGCTGGGAATATCCCGCTTTCCTGGTGGTGGCCTCGCTCACCGTGGCGCTGGCCGGCGAGGGCGCCTTCGCCCTCAAGCCGTCCGCCCTGGTGCCTGGCCTCGGCCGCCGCGCCGTCGCCTGATCCCGGCGCGGGCGATCGCGACGCCGCCGCCCCGCCCTCAGGGCGCGGGCGGCGCGGCCGCGACCGGCGCGTCCCTGACGAGGAGGCGCTGGTAGAGCCAGCCCATGGCCACGAGCACCAGCCCGAGGCCGATGAAGGAGACCGCGCGCAGCACCCCTTCGAGGTCCGACATGTCGGAGAGGAACACCTTCAGCACCGTCACCACCATCACCGCCGCCGAGGCGAGGCGCAGCGTGCGCGAGCGGCGCCACAGCCCGAGCACCAGCAGCAGGATGCCGAAGCCGAGCCAGGCGGCCGAATAGGCGTACCACTCGCCGGCCGAGATCGCCGCCGGGTCGAGCACCGGCCCCTGGAACAGCCGGCTCACCTCGAAGGTGACGTAAGCAAGGCCCAGCACCACGGCGAGCGCGCGCGCGAACATCCGGGTCGGCCGTTCCGCCGCCGGCAGGCGCGCCGCGAACAGCAGCGCCAGCAGCGCCGGCAGCGCGTAGGCCACCAGCAGCTCATTGACCACCGGCCCGCCCACGCTCGTGCTGGTGGCGAAGGGATTGGGACCGACCAGGGCGCCGATCGCGAACAGCGCCGCAAGCCCCCCCATGAGGCGTGCGAACAGGCCGTAGAGCGGGCGCGCGCGCACCTGCGACAGCCGCAGCAGCGCCACCGCATAGGCGCCGTAGATGCTCGCCAGAAGCCCGGCCTCGAACAGGCCGGAGGGCTGCGCCAGCAGATCGCCCGGATGGGCGAGGTGGCGCACCTCGAAGGCGGCCAGCAGCACCGCGAACAGCAGAGCGAGGCCCTCATGCACCCGCCGCGGCCAGTCGTCGGCGGTTCGCCCCAGCACCTGCGCGCTGAGGGCGAAGGCGGCGGCCGGCACGCCGTAGCCCCACAGCAGCCAGTTGAAGATCGGCGTGCTGCCGAGCGCGTCGCCGGCGATGGTCGGGTCCGTCCCCACATGCAGCGCCACCAGCAGGCCGAGGCCCGCCGAGAGCTGGCGCAGCCCGGGCACCGGGCGCCGGGTCGCGACCCACGCCACCGCCAAAGCGGCGAGCGCGAGGCCGACCGTGAGCCAGCCTTTCTCCAGCGCGAAGGCGAGCGACAGCGCGAGGCTCACCACGCTGCCGGCGGCGAACGCGCCCGCCGCCGCGCCGCTCGGCCGGGCGCGCTGGGCGCTCTCGGCGCACAAGGCCAGCACCAAGGCGAGCGCGAGCCCGAGCGCCGCGAACGGCAGGCTCTTGTCGAGATCGGTGAGGCGCTCATAGCCCGCCACCAGCAGCAGCACCGCGCCGAGGCTCGCCGACCCCGCCCAGGCGAGGCTGGCGAAGGCGCGCCCCGGCCGGCGCGCGCCGAGGAGGCCGAGCGCGACCTGGAGGCCGCCGAGGATCAGGCCGTAAGCGATGAAATGGCCGAGCGGCAGCCGCGCCGGCTCGGGCACGGTGCCCGCCACCGGTCCGGCGGGCGCGAGCGCCGAGCCGGGAATGGGCGGGAAGTCCCATTGGGCGAGGATCACCGGCGCGGCGAGCGCCACGGCGAGGGCGGCGAGCACCGTCGGCGGCGCGCGCCAGGCGAGCGCCAGCGCGCCGAGCGCGGCGGCGACGAACAGCACGAGCGGACCGAAGGCGATGCCGCCATGGAGCGCCGCCGCCAGCGTCACCAGCAGCGCGCCGGCCGCGCCGACGCTGGAGACGAGGTCGGGGCCGTGCCCGGTCCGCGGCCCCCAGAGGTGGCCGGGCGCCAGCAGCGCGGCGGTCAGCGCCAGCAAAACGAGGCCCATGACGCCGCTCGCCGGCGTCGCCTGCGGCACGTCGAAGGCGAGCAGCGCAAGGCCCCACCCGGTCATGCCGGCGATGGCGAGCAGCGCCAGCAGGCGCCAGTGGCGCAGCCGCGCCACCGCGAGCGCGCTCGCGCCGACGGCGACGATCAGGATGGCGACGCCAAAAGCGTTGGGCTCCCGCGCGGCGATGAGGAGCGGCGTCGCCGCGGCGCCGGCGAAGCCGAGCACGCCGAGCGCCGGCCCGTGCAGCAGCGCCGCGAACACCGTGGCGATGGCGGTGAGCGCCAGCAGCACGAACGCCGCGCCGGGCGAGATCAGGTGGTAGAGCTCATGGGCGGCATAGATGCTGCCGAAGGCGGTCATGGTGCCGGCGGCGGTGAGCACGCTCGGCACATGGGCCGCGGGCAGGCCGGCAAAGCCCAGCCTCAGGTCCAGCCGGCGTAGCCATTCGCCGGCACCGAGCAGCGCGGCGGCGAGCAGCAGGCCGAGGCCGACCCGCGCCGCCGGACCGATGAGGTCCTGCTCCACCGCGTAGCGCACCAGGAACACGCCGCCGAGCGCGAGCGCGATGCCGCCGACCCACACCGCCCAGCGCGCGCCGAGCCGTTCCTCGAAGCCGGCGAGGCGCTCCTTCGGCGGCGGCGGCGCTCGCCCGCCATCCCTCCCGGCCGGCGGCGGCGCGGCGGCCGGCGGCTCGGGCGCGGGGATCGGCCGGGCCTCGGCTGGCTGCTCCGCCTCGGGCGGCGCCGGAGGCGTCTGGAACCGGGCGAGCGGCGAGGCGGGAGGTGCAGAACGCGCGGCCGCGTCGGCCTCCGGCGGCGCGAACCCGGCGGCGCGCAGGCGCAAATCCAGCTCCGCGACCTGCGCCTCCAGGAGGCGGATGCGTCCGCGCTGCGCCAGCGCCATCACCAGCGCGACGATCGCCATCACCGGGAAGGCGAGGACCAGAACCACCAGCCAGACCAGCTCGTCCATGGGTCCATCTCCCGGTCGACCGGGCAAACCTATAGCCGCGCCCAAGCCCGCGCCACTGGCACGGGGGGGCCGTGCACCGGCAACACCGGACGGGAGGTATCGTGAAAGGTCAGACGGCGCGAACGGCGGAAGGCCGCGCCACCTCGATACCGCCGTGGCGCTGCAACAATGGGTGGCGCAGCCCGCGAATCAGAACGGCCGCGTCACGCGGGCGCGGCCGTCGGAAACGGACGGGAAGCCGAAGGGGCGCGGACCGGGAGCCGGACCGGATCAGTAGCCGGGGAGGTCGAACGGGCCGGGGAGCGGCCAGCGGATGCCGGTGATCGGCCCGGGGCCGACCGCGCTGCCCTGGTAGTTCGGGAAGTTGTAGTTCAGCGGCAGCGCATAGTCCGTATAGGACTTGGAGCCGGGCTTCACCACCGTGCCGGCGTCGAGATAGGAGCGCTTGGCGATGGTGACCTGGGTGCGCTTCTTGCTGGATTGCGCCTCGGCCGTGCCGGCGAACGCCACCGCGAGCACGGCAGCGAGAGTGAGAGCGGGCGCAAAACGCATGGATAGCCTCCCAGGACGGCGACCACCGTCGGCTCTTGGTTACGGCATGCTTGGCCTTGAGGCAAGGAAACGGTCCGCATGGCAGCCCGGTTCCGCACGGGAGGCGGGCGCTCCGTGGCCTGCCGGCAACAGTCCAGCCGCCGCGCGCCGCCCGGCCGCCTGTTGATCGCCCCTGATCGCCCCTTGATCTCCTTTGGCGAGGACGGCGCAGGGCGGGCGTTCCGGCCGGCCTCGCGGAGGCTGCGAATCACGCCTGCGCGCAGGGCGTTCCAGCCTTGCGCCGCACGGCGTTGCGCCGGGCCGCGCTTCGTCATAAAAGTCCCCCCTTCGGCCCTTGCATGAACGGGGCCGTCCGTTTCCGAGGAACATCATGGGTTACAAGGTCGCCGTCGTCGGCGCCACGGGCAACGTGGGCCGGGAGATTCTGTCGATCCTCGCCGAGCGGGGCTTCCCCGCGGACGAGGTGGTCGCGCTCGCTTCGCGCCGGTCGCTGGGCACCGAGGTCTCCTTCGGCGACAAAACCCTCAAGGTGAAGGCGCTCGAAAACTACGACTTCTCCGACACCGACCTCTGCTTGATGTCGGCCGGCGGAGCGGTGTCGAAGGAATGGTCGCCGAAGATCGGCGCCCAAGGCTGCGTCGTGATCGACAATTCCTCGCAGTGGCGCATGGACCCGGACGTTCCCCTCATCGTCCCCGAGGTGAACGCGGACGCCATCACCGGCTTCACCAAGAAGAACATCATCGCCAACCCGAACTGCTCCACGGCGCAGCTCGTCGTGGCGCTGAAGCCGCTGCACGATGCGGCGACGATCAAGCGCGTGGTGGTCTCCACCTACCAGTCCGTCTCCGGCGCCGGCAAGGACGCCATGGACGAGCTGTTCACCCAGACCCGCGCGGTGTTCGTCTCCGACCCGGTGGAGCCGAAGAAGTTTCAAAAGCGCATCGCCTTCAACGTCATCCCCCAGATCGACGTGTTCCTGGATGACGGCTACACGAAGGAAGAGTGGAAGATGGTGGTCGAGACCAAGAAGATCCTCGACCCGAAGATCAAGCTCACGGCCACCTGCGTGCGGGTGCCGGTCTTCATCTCCCACTGCGAGGCGGTGAACGTCGAGTTCGAGAACGAGCTCTCCGCCGAGGATGCGCGCAAGATCCTGCGCGAGGCGCCGGGCGTGCTGGTCATCGACACCCGCGAGCCGGGCGGCTACGCCACGCCCCACGATGCGGCGGGCGAGGACGCCACCTTCATCTCGCGGCTGCGCGACGATCCCACCGTGGACAACGGCATCGCCTTCTGGTGCGTCTCCGACAACCTGCGCAAGGGCGCCGCGCTCAACGCGGTGCAGATCGCCGAGGTGCTGGTGAACCGCAAGCTCATCACCTCGCGCCGCCAGGCGGCCTGAGCCGCGCCCGCGGGCATCAAGGAAACCGGTCATCAAGGAACAGGCCCTCCCCCGCGGGAGGGCCTTTTTCATGGCGCCGGCGGCCGCGGGCGCCCGGTGCGCTGGGCGAAGGCCACCACCGCCACCACGGCGGCGGCGAAGGCCAGCGTCTCGGCGTCCGGCACCTCGCCATTGACGGGCCAGGCGAGCCCCACCGTCACGAAAGTCTGGAGCAGCTGCACCTGCCCGACCTTGGCGATGCCGCCCATGGCAAGGCCGGTATTCCAGAAGAAGAAGCCGACGAACTGGCTGAAGACGCCGAGATAGGCGAGCGCCGCCCAGGAGGTGAGCGCCACCGCCTCCGGCCGGGCGGGAAAGGAGAGCAGCGTGCCGACGAGGTTCACCGGCAGCGCCAGGATCAGCATGTAGCAGATCACCTCCCAGCCGCCCATGGAGCGGGCGAGGCGCCCGGTGATGGCATAGCCGGAGCTGCAGGCGATCACCGACAGCACCAGGAGGCCGTCGCCGGCGCCGAGCCCGTCGGCCGCGCCGTTGCGCAACGCGAAGGCGGCGACCAGCCCCGCGCCCACCGCGCTCGCCGCGACCAAGGGCAGACCCGGCCGCTCGCCGGCGAACAGCATGGCGGCGAGGGCGGTGGTCAGCGGCAGCAGCCCCAGCACCACGCCGCCATGGGCTGCGGGCACGGTCTGGATCGCCACCGCCATCAGCAGCGGGAAGATGAAGACCAGGGTCGCCGTGGCGAGCAGGAGGTCGACCAGTATGCGCCCGCGCAGCGGCCGCGGTCTGCCGATGGCGGCGAGAACCCCCACCGCCAGCACGCCGCCGATGGTGGCGCGGCCGAACGAGATGAACCACGGCCCGAGATCGTCGAGCGACAGGCGCGTCATGGGCAGCGTGGCGCCGAACACGACGACGCCGCACAGGCCGAGGAGGAAGCCGACAAGGACGCGGCGTTGCATGGAGCCTCCGAACACGGGCCCGGCGCACCGCGCGGCCAGCGCCCGCTGCTTAGGTCGCAAGAGACGGAAAGGACAGCGATTTCCCCTTATGCACCCATCACGCCCCCTGATGGGAGGTGGCGGCGAGGCGCGCCTTCAGGGCGTCGAAGGCGGCCGAGCGGTAGCCCTGGCGGCGGATGAGCAAAGTGGACAGGCGCGCGATAGGCGCGGTGGCGAGACCGGCGAGCCCCGGCCGCAATTCCAGCACCGAGCGCGGCACCGCCGCCACCGCCACGCCGGCCGAGACGCAGGCGAGCATCGCGTCGTAGGAGGCCAGTTCGATGCGGCGCAGCGGCCGGCGCCCGGCGCGGCCTTCCGCGAGCCACCGCTGCGCCACCGCCCGATAGGTGCAGCCCGCGGGCAGCGCCGCAAGGGTGTCGAGGCCGACGTCGGCGGGGCCTTCGACGGGACGGTGCCCAGGCGGGACGACCAGGAGCAATTCCTCCTCGAACACCGGCACCGCCTCCAGGGTGCCGTCGTCCTCGGGCGGCGCGCCCTCGCCCGGCAAAGCGGCCACCAGCGCGCAGTCGAGCCGATGCTCGTGCACCCCCGCCGCGAGGTCGCGGCTGGTGCCGGTGATGAGCTCCAGCGCCACTTCGGGAAAGTCGGCGTGGTAGCGCGCGAGCGGCGCCGGAAGCCGGCTCGCCGCCGTGCTTTCCATGGCGCCGAGCCTGAGCCGGCCGCAGGGAATGCCGGGCCGCACCGCGCCGCGCGCCTCACCGGCGAGCGCCAGCAGACGCCGGGCGTAGCCGAGGAAGGTCTCGCCCTCGGCGGTGAGCGCCATGCGCTTGCCGTCGCGCAGGAACAGCGCCGCTCCGAGATCCTGCTCCAGCGCCTGGATGCGGGTCGTCACGTTGGAGGGGGCGCGGCCGAGCAGGCCGGCGGCGCGGGTGACGCTGCCGGTCTCGGCCACGATGCGGAAAACGTCGAGGCTGGCGAGGTCCAAGGCTAAGTCCAATTTGAGAATGATATTTGATTTTTATTCTTGTTTGAGGAATATTGCATGACCCGAAGGCGCCCGCAAGGCGCCGGCCTCCGACGCGATCAGGGCCACCGCGCCCGAGGAGACGCCATGCCGCTTGCCCCCCGGCCCCCGTCCTCAGCCGCCATTCCGCAGGAGGAGAACACGGCGCGCGCGCGCTGGCCCGACCGGCGGCTGCTCGATCTGTTCGGCATCGACCTGCCGATCCTGCTGGGACCGCTCGCGGGGGCGGGAACGCCGGAACTGGCGATCGCCGTGACCCGCGCCGGCGGCCTCGGTGCCCTGCCCTGCGCGATGTACGATCTCGAGCGGTTCGCGGCGGCATTGGCGCAGGTGCGCGTGGCGACGGACGGTCCGGTCAACGCCAATTTCTTCGTCCATCGCCCGCCGGCGCCCGATCCGGTGGCCATGCTCGCCTGGCGCGCGCGCCTTGCGCCTTATTATGTGGAATTGGGGCTCGACCCGCAGGCGGCGCCGCCCGCCGGCGGACGCACGCCGTTCGACGCCGATTTCTGCGCTTTGGTGGAGCGGCTGCGGCCGGAGGTGGTGAGCTTCCATTTCGGCCTGCCCGAGCCGGCGTTGCTGGAGCGCGTCAAGGCCACCGGCGCGAAGGTGATTTCCGCCGCCACCACGGTGGCCGAGGCGCGCTATCTGGCGGACCACGGCTGCGACGCGGTGATCGCCATGGGGCTGGAGGCGGGCGGCCATCGCGGCACCTTCCTCGATGCCGACATTCCCGGCGCCATGGCGCGCCAGCCCGGCACCTTCGCTTTGGTGCCCCAGGTGGCGGACGCGGTGCCGGTCCCGGTGATCGCGGCCGGCGGCATCGCCGACGGCCGCGGCATCGCCGCGGCCCTGGTGCTGGGCGCGAGCGCGGCGCAGATCGGCACCGTCTTCCTGCTCGCCCGCGAGGCGCGCATTCCCGAGGTCCACCGCGCGGCCTTGCGGGCGGCGCGCGACGATGCCACCGCCCTCACCAATCTGTTCACCGGCCGGCCCGCGCGCGGGCTCATGAACCGCCTGATGCACGAGATCGGACCGATGAGCGCCGACGCGCCGGCCTTTCCCTTGGCCGGCGGCGCGCTCGCCCCGCTGCGGGCCGAGGCGGAGGCGGCCGGCTCCAGCGCCTTCACCAATCTTTGGGCGGGCCAGGCGGCCGCGCTCTCGCTCTGGGCCGACGGCATGGCGGCAGGCGACATCGTCGCCCGCCTCGCCGCCGACGCGCGCGCCCGGCTCGGCGCGCCGGCCTGATCTCCGGAGCCGGCGGCCGCCGGGGCCTAGGTCGGAAGCGTCACGCCCGGCCGCCTCCGGTCGCGGGTGCCAGCTGGCCGCCGGCGGCCGTTCGCCATGGCCGCCGCCACCAGGGTGTAGGAGATCAGCATCAGGAGGAACCAGGAGGTGAGCTTGCTGGGATGCACCATCGTCCAGGAGCCGATCTGGTTGGGGTAGAGCCACGCGCCTGCGCCGGTGCCGATGTTCTCCCCGACCCAGATGAAGAAGGCAACGAGAAAGAAGCCGAGCAGCAGCGGCATGCGCCGGTGGACCTTCCAGACCTTGAAGTGGACAACCGTCCTGAAAAATAGGACCACGGCGGCCGCCACCAGCACCCAGCGCAAGTCGATGCCCCAGTGGTTGGTGAAGAAGTTCCCGTAGATGGCGGCCGAAAGGGCGCCGAGCGCCCACAGCGGAGGATGCCCGCTGAAGCGGAAGTCGAACAGGCGCCAGGCGCGGGCCATATAGCTGCCCACCGCCGCATACATGAACCCGGAGAACAGCGGGACACCGGCCAGTCGCAGATAGCTCGCCTCGGGATAGTACCAGGAGCCGATCGAGGTCTTGAACAGCTCCATCACCGTGCCGACGACGTGGAACACCAGGATGACCTTGGCCTCCTCCAGGGTCTCGAGGCCGAACCACAGCAGCCCCGCCTGAACGATGACGCAGGCGATCACCAGCGCGTCGTAGCGGGACATGGCCGCATGCGCCGGATACCAGAGCCGCGTCGCGATGATGAGGCCGAGCAGGATGCCGCCGAACAGGCAGGCCCAGCCCTGCTTGATGCCGAACCGGAGGAATTCGTAGAGCCCGGCCGAGAGCTTGCCGCGGCGGGCGAAGGAAGCGCCGACGCGCGCCTCCCGCTCGGCCAGGGCGGCCAGGAACGGCCAGCCCGCCGCGGCACTTCGCGCGCGCGGTTCGAAAGACATCTTCGCCGGCATGATCGTGCGCCCCCTCCGTCGGGGCCGGGAGTAGCGCCCGTCAAGATGACGATTTCAAGCCGGCCGCGCAGCACTCCTGGGGCGGTCCCGGGCCGGCCGCCCGGCCGCCGTGGTCGGCCCTTCCGCCCGGCGGGCGCGATCGAGGCCGGCCCGCCGGCCGGGCCGCGCCGGCGCGCCGGCTCAGAAGCGGTAGTTCACGCCGCCGCGCAGCACGCTGCCGTCGAAGCCCACGGTCTGCGGGCCGACCACGGTCGGGAACGTGGAATCGCCGAGGTCGAAATACAGGTACTCGAACTTGGCGCTCCAGTTGCGGTCGAGCGCCATCTCCAGGCCGGCGCCGAGGGTCCAGCCGCTCTGGGTGCGGCTGGAGGACAGGCCGAGCACGTCGAAATTGCCTTTGCCCCAGGCATAGCCCACGGTGCCGAAGAACAGCATCCGGTCGAAGGTGAAGCCGCCCCGCGCGCGGACGGTGCCGAGATTGTCGAGCGTGAAGCCGCCGCCGGAAATGCCGGCGAAGTCGAAGTCGGCCTCGAGCCCGATGACGAACGGATTGCCCAGCTGAAGGTTGTAGCCGGCCTGGACACCGCCGAGGAAGCCGTCCGGCTTGTCGACGTCGGCGGTGCCCCAGCCATAGCCGACATTGGCGCCGATATAAAAGCCGGTCCAGTTGGTGAAGGCGGACGCCGGCTGGACATAGGCCCGCGGCGCCCCATAGCCCATGTCGGCGGCGCCCGCCGGGCAGGCCGTGCCGAGCACGAGCACGGCGGCAGTTGACGTCAGAAGGCGGCGAACCGGGCGTCGGGCCATGATCAACACTCCCCATACGGCCGCGCCCCGCGCGGCGGCCTGTGCCCATCTTCCCGCACGCCGGTTGCCGGCACCTTCCCCGCCAAGCGCCACCGCGGCTTATGCTGAATCGCCGATAAACCATCCGGCGCCCTGAATTCGCGTGCCTCGGCGCCGGCGGCGAGCTCCGAGCGGCGCGCGCGGCGCCGGCCGCGTTCCGCCAGGGTTTGCGAACGGTAAAGCCGGCCGCCCCCTGGTTCTGCGGCCGGCCAGTGCCTAACTTGCGGCCATGACCGGCAGACGCCCCACCGACCCGCCCAAGATCGCCCTCGACGCCGACGAGACCCAGGACACGGCTTCGCGCGAGGCCGTGCTCCTGCCCGAGATCGAGGCGGAGGAGGCGGCTCCCGCCGCCGAGAGCCTCGCAACCGGCCGCGAGGCCATCGTCAAGGCGGCAAAGCACGCGCCGGCCGGGCCGGGCGTCTACCGGATGATCGATGGTGCCGGCCAGGTGCTCTATGTGGGCAAGGCCAAGAGCATCAAGAAGCGCGTCACCAGCTACACGCGCCCGGTGGGGCACACCAACCGCATCGCCCGCATGATCGCGGCGACCGCCACCATGGAATTCGTCTCCACCCGCACCGAGCCCGAGGCGCTGCTGCTGGAGGCGAACCTCATCAAGCAGCTGAAGCCGCGCTTCAACGTGCTGCTGCGGGACGACAAGTCCTTCCCCTACATCCTCATCACCGCCGACCACGTGTCGCCGCAGATCCTCAAGCACCGCGGCGCGCGCAACCGGCCGGGGGACTATTACGGGCCGTTCGCCAGCGTCTGGGCGGTGGACCGCACCATCAACGCGCTGCAGCGGGCGTTCCTTTTGCGCTCGTGCTCGGACAGCTATTACGAGAACCGCACCCGCCCGTGCCTCTTGTTCCAGATCAAGCGCTGCGCCGGCCCCTGCACCGGCGAGATCGGCCACGAGGACTACAAGGAGCTGGTGCGGGAGGCGCGCGCCTTTCTCTCCGGCCGCTCCCGCGCGGTGAAGGAGGAGCTGGCGCGCGAGATGGAGGCGGCCTCCCACGATCTCGAATTCGAGCGCGCCGGCCGGCTGCGCGACCGGCTCGCCGCGCTCTCGGCGGTGCAGGGCTCCCAGGGCATCAATCCGCGCGGCGTGGAGGAGGCGGACGTGTTCGCCGCCACCCAGCAGAGCGGGGCCACCTGCATCGAGGTGTTCTTCTTCCGCACCGGCCAGAACTGGGGCAACCGCGCTTATTATCCGCGCGCCGACCGCTCGCTCTCGGAGGCCGAGGTGCTGGGCGCCTTCCTGTCCCAATTCTACGAGGACAAGCCGGTGCCGCGCCTGGTCCTGCTCTCCCACGAAGTGGAGGAGCAGGAGCTGATCGCCGAGGCGCTGTCGGAGAAATCCGGCTTCCGGGTCGAGATCGCGGCGCCCAAGCGCGGCGAGAAGCGCGACCTCGTGGCGCACGCGCTGCAGAACGCCCGCGAGGCGCTCGCCCGCACTCTGGCCGAGAGCGCCACCCAGGCCAAGCTCTTGGAGGGCGTGGCGCAGGCGTTCGGCCTCAAGGCGCCACTGAGGCGCATCGAGGTCTATGACAATTCCCACATCATGGGCACCAATGCGGTGGGCGGCATGATCGTCGCCGGGCCGGAGGGCTTCGCCAAGGGGCAGTACCGGAAGTTCAACATCAAGTCGGCAGACCTCACGCCGGGCGACGATTTCGGCATGATGCGCGAGGTGCTGCGCCGCCGCTTCGCGCGCCTGATGAAGGAGGCGCCGCGGGGGGCGAGAGCGGAGCAGGCCCCAGGGATGGAAAGCCGGTCCCCGCTTGCGGGCGAGGATGAGGCCGAGGGCGATACGCGCGGCCGAGAAGCGGCCCTCTCCCGGCGCGCCGGCGGGCCGCGCGGCGGCGGAACGTCCGCCGACCTGCCCCCGCCCGACGAGGATATCGGCCCGGGCGCCGACCTCGCCGAGGAGGACGACGCCCCCGCCGTGGCCGACACTCCGCCCTGGCCGGATTTGGTGCTGATCGACGGCGGCCTCGGCCAGCTCAACGCCGCCCGGCAGGTGCTCGCCGAGCTCGGTATCGCCGACGTGCCGCTGGTGGGCATCGCCAAGGGGCTCGACCGCGAGGCGGGGCGCGAGCAGTTTTTCCTTCCCGGCAAAACACCCTTCCGCATGGAGCCGCGCGACCCGGTGCTCTACTTCATCCAGCGCCTGCGCGACGAGGCGCACCGCTTCGCCATCGGCTCGCACCGGGCGCGGCGCAAGAAGGACATCACCGAGGCCGGCCTGCAGGCGATCCCCGGCGTGGGGCCGACGAGAAAGCGCGCGCTGCTGCGCCATTTCGGCACGCTGAAGGCGATCGAGCGCGCCTCGCTCGCCGACCTCAGCCAGGTGGCGGGCATCAACGCGACCACCGCGCAGGCGGTCTACGATTATTTTCACGGTCGGCCGTGATCGGCCTCCTCCCGTGCTCGTTCCTTGACGGGGGCGCCGGAGCCGACCAAGGAAGAGCGGACAAGTTCGGGGCCGCAGGTCCGCGCCTTCACGGTCGGCGCCCCGAGGAAGAGTGAGCCCATGGCCGACGCCGCCACCCGCCCCTCCCCGTCGAGCCCCGCCCCGGCGGCGCGCGGCCACGCATTCTCGCTGCCGAACCTGCTCACCTACGGACGCTGCGTGGCGGTGCCGCTGGTGGCGGGATGCCTGTTCTGGTCGGACATCCTGCAGGGCGGCGTGTGGCTGCGCTGGGTGGCGCTGGCGCTGTTCATCGCCGCCGCCGTCACCGACTTCTTCGACGGCTATCTGGCCCGCGCCTGGTCGCAGCAGTCCGCCATCGGCCGCATGCTCGACCCGATCGCCGACAAGCTGCTGGTCTCCACCTGCCTGCTGATGCTGGCCTCCGACGGCACCATCCGCGGCTGGTCGCTGTGGGCCGCCATCGTCATCCTGTGCCGCGAGATCCTGGTCTCGGGGCTGCGGGAGTTTTTGGCCGAGCTGCGCGTCTCGGTGCCGGTCTCGCGGCTCGCCAAGTGGAAGACGGCGCTGCAGCTGATCGCCGTGGGCGTGCTGCTGGCGGGCCCCGCCGGCGAGAAGGTGCTGCCCGGCGTCTCGTTCGTGGGCCTCACCCTCCTGTGGGTCTCGGCGGTGCTGACGCTCTATACCGGCTACGACTATTTCCGCGCCGGGGCGCGCCATTTGGTGGAGGACGGCCGGTGAAGGTGCTCTATTTCGCCTGGCTGCGCGAGCGCGTGGGCCGCGCCGAGGAAATGGTGGAACCGCCCGCGCACGTGGTCACCGTGGCCGACCTCGCCCGCTGGCTGGCGGGCAGGGACGAGGCCCACGCCCACGCCTTCGCCAACCCGGCCGTGGTGCGCGCCGCCCTCGACCGGCGCCACGTGAAGCCGGATGCGCCCATCGCCGGGGTGAAGGAGATCGCCTTCTTCCCGCCCATGACCGGAGGCTGAGCGCCATGTTCGAGGTGCGCGTCCAGAGCGGACCGTTCGACGCCGGCGCGGAAGCCGCGCGCCTTTCGGACGGCCGCACCGACGTGGGCGCCCTCGTCACCTTCACCGGCCTGTGCCGCGCCGATCCGGACGAAACCGGCGCGCCGCTCACCGCTTTGGCGCTGGAGCACTATCCCGGCATGGCGGAAGACGAGATGGTCCGCCACCTGAACGAGGCGCGCGCGCGCTGGCCGCTCACCGGCGCGGTGATCGTACACCGCCACGGGCGCATCCTGCCCGGCGAGCCGATCGTGCTGGTGGTCACCGCCTCCGCCCACCGGGAGGCCGCCTTCGCGGCCGCGTCCTTCCTCATGGACTGGCTGAAGACCAACGCCCCCTTCTGGAAGAAGGAGGAGCGCGGGGACGCGGGCGGCTGGGTGGCCGCCAAGGCCAGCGACGACGAGGCCGCCGCCCGCTGGACCGGCGGCTGACGGCCTCAGCGCCACGGCCGACCGTAGCGGTGCGGATCTACGGCTCCGCTCGCGTTTGCCCTTCCCCGCCGCAGCGGGAGCGGGTATTAAAATCGGCAACGAGCTTTCTCTGGCGGATGGCGGGCTTCTTCCTGGCCTCTAGAATAAAACGGTAGCGAACAACCGTAGAGCTCCTGGAAAAACCCGTCGTCGGCTCCGGAAGTTTGGCGGCGCGGGATCGTTTGCGCATCGCCCCCGGGGCCGCGCCGGCTTGGAGTCCGTCACAAGGCCCGTTTGGGTCCGGGAGGCCAGGATGCGTTGCAAGTCCATCGCCGCGGGGGTGCTCGCCGCCTCCCTCCTCTTCTCCCTCTCTTCTGCCCGCGCCGCCGACCCCGCGCCCGCAGCCGCCCCGGCGATCCCGGTGGGCGTCGCGCAGGCGAGGATGAAGCCGGTGAGCCAGGCGCTGGAATTCGTCGGCCGCGTGGAATCGCCCGAGCGGGTGGAGATCCGCGCCCGGGTGAAGGGCATGCTGGAGGCGGTGCTGTTCAAGGAAGGCGACGTGGTGAAGGAGGGCGCGCCGCTCTACCGCATCGAGAAGCCGCTGTTCCAGGCCGACGTGGAGAATGCGGAGGGCGAGGTGGGGCGCGCCAAGGCGGCCCTGGACCTGGCCAAGATCCAGCGCGACCGCGCCGAGGAGTTGCTGGCCAAGAATGCCGGCACGGTCGTGGCGCGCGACCAGGCGATCGCCGCCGAGGCCTCGTCCAAGGGCCAGTTGCTGACCGCCGAAGCGCACCTGAAGACCGCCAAGATCAATCTCGGCTACACCGACATCGTCTCGCCGATCACCGGCAAGATCGGCCGCACCGCGTTCACGCGCGGGCACATCGTCGGCCCGGATTCCGGCGTGCTCGCGACCATCGTGAGCGAGAACCCCATGTACGTCACCTTCCCGGTGAGCCAGCGCGACTATCTCGAGGCGCAGAAGGAGGAGGGCAAGGTGGATCTCACCAACGTGGAGGTCCGCATCAAGTTCTCCGACGGCACCACCTATCCCGAGATCGGGCGCATCAATTTCGTCGACGTCAGCGTGAGCCGCAGCACCGACACGGTGGTGATGCGTGCCGACGTGCCGAACCCCAAGGGGGCGCTGATCGACGGGCAATTGGTGCGGGTCGAGCTGAAGTCCGGCACGCCGCAGGAGAAGATCGTCGTTCCCCAGGCGGCGCTGGTGGCCGACCAGGGCGGCGTCTACGTCTTTGTGGTGGAGGACGGCAAGGCGATGACGCGGCGGGTGAAACCGGGCGGCACGCTGGGCGCCGGCATCATCATCGAGGACGGGCTTAAGCCCGGCGATCAGGTGGTGGTGGACGGCTTCGAGCAGCTGCGGCCGGGCGCGAGCGTGCGCGCGACCCCCGCGGCCGGCCTCGCCAGCGGAGGCTGATCCATGCTCTCGTCGGTCTTCGTCGATCGCCCGCGCCTCGCCATCGTCATCGCCATCGTCACCGTGATCGCCGGCGCGCTGTCGCTGATGGCGATCCCGATCGCCCAGTATCCCGACATCATCCCGCCCCAGGTGTCGGTGAGCACCTTCTTCCCCGGCGCCTCCGCCGAGATCGTCGACGCCACCGTCGCCCAGCCCATCGAGGCGCAGGTGGTGGGCGTCGACAAGCTGATCTACATGAAGAGCGTCTCCGGCGACGACGGCTCCTACACCCTGACCGGCTCGTTCGAGCTCGGCACCGATCCCGACATCAACACCGTCAACATGAACAACCGCGTCCAGGTGGCGCTCTCCAAGCTGCCGGAGGACGTGAAGCGCCAGGGCGTGGTGGTGAAGAAGAAGTCGTCCGCGCTGCTCGGCGTGCTCGCCATCTCTTCGCCCAAGGCCACCAAGGACCCGCTCTATCTCTCCAACTACGTCACCATCAATGTCCTCGACGAATTGAAGAGCATTCCCGGCGTCGGCGACGCGGCCCTTTGGGGCCCCCAGGACTACGCCATGCGCGCCTGGGTGAAGACCGACCGCCTCACCGGCCTCAACCTGACCACCGGCGACATCGTCGACGCCATCCGGGCGCAGAACATCCAGGCCGCGGTGGGCCGCATCGGCGCGCGGCCGATCTCCGACGACCAGCAGTTGCAGCTCAACCTGCGCACAAAGGGCCGGCTCTCCACCATCGAGGATTTCGAGAAGATCGTTCTGCGCACCAATCCGGACGGCTCGGTGCTGCGGCTCGGCGACGTGGCGCGGCTGGAGCTGGGCGCGGCGAACCTCGACCGCGAGACGCTGTTCAACGGCGGCCCGGCGGCGGTGCTGGCGCTCTACCAGTCGCCCGGCGCCAACGCCATCACCACCATCGGCGCGATCCGCGCCCGCATGGCGGAGCTGGCCAAGGCCTTCCCCGAGGACATGGAGTGGAAGGTCACCTACGACCCCACCATCTTCGTGACCGACACCATCCACGAGGTGGAGAAGACCCTCATCGAGGCCTTCGTCCTGGTGGTGCTGGTGGTCTACCTGTTCCTCGGCTCGTTCCGGGCGACGCTGATCCCGACGCTGGCCGTGCCGGTGAGCCTCATCGGCACGTTCATCGTGCTGAACGCCATCGGCTATTCGGCCAACACCGTGTCGCTGCTCGCCATCGTGCTCGCCATCGGCATCGTCGTCGACGACGCCATCGTGGTGGTGGAGAACGTCGAACGGGTGATGGAGGAGCACCCCGAACTCTCCCCCGCCGAGGCCACGAAAAAGGCCATGGCGGAGATCACGGCGCCGATCATCGCCATCACCTTGGTCCTGCTCTCGGTGTTCGTGCCGGTGGCCTTCATCCCCGGGATTTCGGGCGAACTGTTCCGCCAGTTCGCGATCACCGTGGCGGTGGCCATGTTCCTGTCGGCGATCAACGCGCTGACGCTGTCGCCCGCTTTGTGCGCCATCCTGCTCAAGCCGACCCATGGGCCGAGGAAGGGGCCGATCGGCTATGTCATGCGCTTCATCGACCGCGTGCGCGACGGCTACGGCGCGATCGTGGCGCGGCTGGTGCGCTGGTCGCTGATCGGCCTGATCGCGGTGTTCGTCGCCTCCGGCGGCATCCTGGCGCTCTCCAATGCGACGCCCACCGGCTTCCTGCCCGAGGACGACCAGGGCGCCTTCTTCGTGGTGGTGCAATTGCCCGGCGGCTCGTCCGTGGGCCGCACCGAGGCGGTGATCCGCGCCGCCGAAGCGATCCTCAAGGAGGAGCACACGGTCGAGGACTATACCTCGGTGGTGGGCCTCAACTTCATCGACAACTATTCCCAGTCCAATGCCGGCTTCATCGTCGTCACGCTGAAGCCGTTCGAGGACCGCGACGGGACCGAGAACGGCGCCGCCGCCATCATCGACCGGCTGGGCGCGAAGATGCGCCAGATCTCCGGCGGCACGGTGGTGCCGCTGGCGCCGCCGCCCATCGTCGGCCTCGGCACCGGCGGCGGCTTCGCCTATGTGCTCCAGGACCTGCGGGCCGGCGATCCCAAGGTGCTGGCCCAGGTGCTGCGCGGCCTCGTCATCGCCGCCAACCAGGACCCCCGGCTGTCGCGGGTGTTCTCCACCTACTCGGCCGCCAATCCCTCCATCTTCCTCGACATCGACCGCGAGAAGGCGCAGGTGCTCGGCGTGCCGCTGAACGACGTGTTCCAGGCGCTCCAGACCTCGCTCGGCGGGCTCTATGTCAACGACATGAACCTGTTCGGCCGCACCTGGCAGGTGCAGGTGCAGTCGGAGGCGGAGGACCGGAAGAGCATCGACGACGTCTACCGCATCCACGTGCGCAACGCCAAAGGCGAGATGATCCCACTGCGCTCGTTCGTGGAGGTGAAGGTGGAGGTCGGGCCACCAGCCTTGATCCGCTACAACAACAAGCGCGCGGTTACGGTCCAGGGTGCCCCGGCCGAGGGCGTGTCGTCCGGCCAGGCGCTCGCCGCCATGGAGGAGGTGGCCGCCAAGACCTTGCCCGCGGGATTTGCCGGCGCCTGGACCGACACCTCGTTCCAGGAGAAGCGGGCCGAGGGCAAGACCGCCATCATCCTTGCCTTCGCGGTGCTGTTCGCCTTCCTGTTCCTGGTGGCACTCTATGAGAGCTGGTCGATCCCGGTGCCGGTGCTGCTGTCGGTCACCGTGGGCATTCTGGGCGCGTTCGCGGCGATCCTGCTCGCCGGCCTCACCCTCGACCTCTACGGCCAGATCGGCATGATCGTGCTGATCGGCCTCGCGGCGAAGAACGGCATCCTCATCGTCGAGTTCGCCAAGGAGCGGCGCGAGTCCGGCGAGCCGCTGCTCCAGGCCGCGACCGAGGGCGCGCGGCTGCGCTTCCGCCCAGTGATGATGACCTCGCTCGCCTTCATCCTCGGCCTCTATCCGCTGGTGGTGGCGACCGGGGCGGCGCAGATGGCGCGGCAGAACGTGGGCACGCCGGTGTTCGGCGGCATGATCTTCGCCTCGGTGCTGGGCATCTTCGCGATCCCGCCGCTCTACGTGCTGTTCCAGGCGATCCGCGAGCGCCTGCGGCCGGGCGCGCGCCCCAAGGTACCGCCGCCGGCGCCCGCCGGCGCCGAAGGGGCCGGCGGGCCGGCCGCGGCCGGCCCGCATTCTTGATCTGGCATAAGGACGTGCACGCCCTCGTGCCCTGAATGGAGGACCGCACCGCGCGGCGTACCTTCCGCCGCGCGGGCGAGAAGCCCGAAGCGCCGACCTGCGAGAGCGGCGCGCCGACCAAGGGAGCCGAACGATGACGAACGCTTCGCAAACCAAGTCCGCGGACACGCTCGGAGACGAGACCTTCATGTCCGCCGACGACCTGCGGGCCTATATGGACGAGGTGGAGCGCGCGAAGCTCGACAAGGAGCTCTCCGCCATGGACAAGGCGGACCAGGCGCGCCAGGAGCTGATCAAGACGCTGTCCGAGCGCATCGACCTCACCCCCGAGCACCTGCACGAGATATCCCAGAGCCTGGTGTCGAAGATGCGGCTCGCCGCCCAGCGGGGCGAGACCGAGATCATGGTGATGCGCTTCCCCAACGTGCTGTGCACCGACAAAGGCCGCGCCATCAACAATGCGGAGGAGGGCTGGCCCGAGACCCTCACCGGCCGCCCACGCCAGGCCTTCGAACTGTGGCGCGACCACCTGCGCCCGGCCCACTACAAGCTGAAGGCGATGATCGTCGACTGGCCCAACGGCATGCCCGGCGACGTCGGTTTCTTCCTCAGCTGGGCCTGAGCGCGCGTGCCCCGCCGGCCCGGCGGGGCGCCCCCCAAGAGATGCGTTCAACAACAAGAACAGCTGCGTTATGGAGGAGGCATCCCATGGAGCGCCCCGAACCCCTCAAGCGGAAGGACTACGAGCACCATCTGCAGAAGCTCCATGTGGAGCTGGTGAAGCTCCAGCTCTGGGCCAAAACGACCGGCGCCAAGGTCTGTGTGCTGTTCGAAGGCCGCGACGGCGCCGGCAAGGGTGGCGTCATCAAGGCGATCATGGAGCGCGTCAGCCCGCGCATCTTCCGCGTCATCGCCCTGCCCCCGCCCACCGAGCGGGAGCGCTCGCAGATGTTCCTCCAGCGCTACATCCCGCTTCTGCCGGCGGCCGGCGAGATCATGATTTTCGACCGCTCCTGGTACAACCGGGCAGGCGTCGAGCGGGTGATGGGCTTCTGCACCGAGGAGCAGGCGAAGATGTTTCTCATGGCGACGCCGCTGGTGGAGCGGGCGATCGTCGAGTCCGGCGTCATCCTCATCAAGTACTGGCTGGAGGTGTCACAGGAGGAGCAGACCCGGCGCATGGAGAGCCGCATCGACGATCCGCGCAAGATCTGGAAGCTCTCGCCGATGGACGTCGAATCCTATGCCCGCTGGAACGATTATTCCCGCGCCCGGGCCGAGATGATCGCCGCCACCGACACCGAATGGGCGCCCTGGCACGTCGCCTTCTCCGACGACAAGAAGCGCACGCGCCTCAACATCATCTCGCACCTGCTCTCGCAGATTCCCTACACCGACGTGAAGCACGCGAAGGTGAAGCTGCCCAAGCGCGGCAAGGACCACGGCCACGAGGACGATTTCGCCCCGCGCCACGTGGTGCCGCAGCGGTTCTAGAGCGCCATCCGATCATGGGAAACCACCCTCCGGCCTATTGAATGGAGCCGGCCTCCGCGGTGGTGTCTCGGTTTGAAGATCCGCGGCCACGCCAGCGCAGCAGCGCCCTGCCCCCTTGCGGCAGACCGATCCCATTTCGGCGCGGCTCCCCTCCCCCTTGTGGGGAGGGCAATCCCGCAAGGGGGAAACGTGCGCCGGAGGTCGGCGGAAGATCCCTGCGCGACAGCCATCTCCCGCACGCGGGAAGGGAGCTGCCGCGCCGCCTCGTTTTCAAACCGAAACGCCACGGCCTCCGCCCGGCGCTTGCGGGGCAGCGCGGGATGGTCAAAATCCCCCCATGCTCGCCCGCCCCGAATCGCTCCCTGCCCCGCCTTGCCTCGCCGCGCAGTCCATCGCCGGGCACGAGGCGCTGCTCGATCCCTCTGGCGCGCTGTTCCTGGTGGAGGCGCGGGCGCTGGTGGTGGCGGACATGCACCTGGAGAAGGGCTCCGCCTTCGCCCGGCGCGGGCAGATGCTGCCGCCCTACGACACCGCCGAGACCCTGGCCGGCCTCGCCGGCCTGGTGCGCCGCTTCGCGCCGCGCCTGGTGGTGGCGCTGGGCGACAGCCTGCACGACCGCTGGGGCGCCGAGCGCATCGGCGAAAACGCCCGGGCGGCGCTCGCCGCGTTCCAGGCGGGCCGCGATTTCCTCTGGATCGCCGGCAACCACGATCCCGAGCCCCACGGCCTCGGCGGCCAATGCCTGGGCGCGCTCAATCTCGGCGGCCTGGTGCTGCGCCACGAGCCGGAGGCGCAGGGCCGGGCGGCGGCGGGCGAGATCTGCGGCCATCTGCACCCGGTGGCGCGCGTGGTGCGGCGCGGGCGCGCGCTGCGGAGGCGCTGCTTCGTAACCGACGGGGCGCGCATGGTGCTGCCGGCCTTCGGCGCCTATGCCGGGGGCCTCGAGGTCTCCGCCCCCGCCATTGCCCGCCTGTTCGGCCCGGACGGCTTCACCGCGCACCTGCTGGGCGCGGGGCGCACCTACCGCCTTGCCTCAAGCGCCTGCTTCTGATCCGTCTCACGGCGCGTCCCGGCGGCGGCGGATGCGCACATAGAGCGCGCCCTCGCCGCCATGGCGGCGGCCGGCCGCCTCGAAGCCCACGATCGTCGCCCTCAGATCCGGCTCGGCGAGCCACAGCGGCACCGCGCGGCGCAGCACCCCGCGCGCGCCTTCCGCGAGGCCGAGATCGGCGCCGGCGGCGGAACGGTCGCCTTTGCCGGTGATCACCAGCACCACGCCATGGCCGCGCGCCTGGGCCTCCTTCAGGAACTGCCGCAGCAGCCGATGGGCGGCGGCCTGGGTGAGGCCGTGCAGATCGAGCCGTGCATCCACCTCGGCGCCGCGCACCAGGCGGCGGCGCGCCTTCGGCTCGAGCGCCGCGAGCGGCGGCGCAGGCGGCGCGGCGGGCGCCGGGGCGCGGGCGCAAGCGGCGCGGGCGGGCGTGTCGGGCGGCGCCTCGGCCGGGATGGCGGGGACCGGTCCAGCCGGCGCCTCGCCCGCGGGCGCAAGCGGCCGCAGCGGGGTGACCGAGCGCGTCACCAGGTCCCAGAGCGCGCGCTCCTTGTCGTCCAGCAGCCTGCGGCGGGAGCGCCGGCTCATGGCGTGGTCCCCGCCCCGCCCTGCGACACAAGGCGCGGCACCAGCAGCGTGAAGCCGCCGGCATGGCGGATGCGCCCCGCGCGCGAGCCCGCCTCCCGGCCGGCGCCGAAATAAAGGTCCGCCCGCGCCGGGCCGCGGATCGCCGAGCCGGTGTCCTGGGCGATCATGAGGCGGCGGAACGGCTCGGCCGTCCCAGGCGCGGCGAGCGGCAGCTCGGCCTGAACAAATACCGGCGTGCCGTAGCTGTGCAGATGGCGGTCGACCGCGAGGGAGCGGCCGGCGGTGAGCGGCACGCCCTGCGCGCCCATGGCGCCGGCGTCGGCGGGCAGGTCCAGCGCCTTGAAGAAGACATAAGACGGATTCTCGCGCCGGAGCGCGCGCCCGGCCTCGGGATCGGCCTCCATGAACGCGCGGATGCGGTCCATGGACATCTCCTCGCGCGGCACGATCCCGCGCGCGATCAGCAGCCGGCCCACGGGCAGATAAAGGTGGCCGTTGAAGCCGTCGTAATTGAGCTTGAGCACCCGCCCGTCGGCGAGGCGCACGCGGCCGGAGCCCTGGATCTGCATGAAGAACAGGTCGACCGGGTCCTTCAGCCAGACGAGCTCCAGCCCTTGTCCGGCGAGCGCCCCGTCCTCGATCGCGGCGCGGTCGAAATAGGGCACGAGCCGCCCGTCCACCAGCCGTCCCGCCGCGCCGGAATTGGCCGTGGGGCTCTCCATGACGAGGTCCTTGGGGCGGGCGTAGACCGGCACAGCGTAGGTTTCGGTCGGGACCGCGGAGCCCTCGGCCTCGACCTCGTAATAGCCGGTATAAAAGCCTTCCCCGCCGCCGTCCGGCACCACCCGGAAGGGGCGGAAATTGGCCTCGAAGAACAGCCGCGCGAGGACCGGCGACGGATGCCCCGGGCCGAGGCGCGCGGCGGCCGCGCACGCCGCCGCGAGACCCGCCGTCAGCGTCGGCGCGGAGGCCGGGCCGGCGTCGGGCAGGACGCGGCCGACGGCGCCGCAGCTGTTGCGGAAGGTATCGAAGGCGGCCGCGGCGTCGTCCTCGGCCCAGCCCTCGAGGGCGCCATAGGCGACCGGATCGAGGCGCGCGCCGGCCAGGGCCGGTGGCGACAGCACGGCGGCGGACGCCGCCGATGCGGGACCGGCGCCGAGGGCAAGGCCCGAAAGCGGCGCGCCGGCGAGCACGGCAACGAAGGTCAGGGCAACGAAGATCAGGGCGCGGTCACGCGGCGCAGCGCGCAGGCCCGCGCCGGGGCGCCGGACGGCGCCGCGCGGGAGCAAGGGATCCGCCGCGCGGGGCACCGCCGCCTCACTGTGCGGCTTCGGTGGCCACCAGCTTCCAGTTCGGATCGCGGGCGCCGAGCTCGCGGGCGAAGGTCCATACGTCGGTCACGTCCGCCACCGTGTCGGGGCTGCCGTCCACCACGGTGCCGTCGCGCGCGCGGGTCACCGAGATCAGCTTCGAGACGAAGCGCACCGTGAGCTGGGCGTTGCGGCCGCGCACGGTGACGTCCTGGAGGTCCGCGCGCTCGATGGAGACGAAGCGCGATTCCATGGTCTCGCCGCGGCTCTCGCGGTCGGCGATGGCGGCGACAAAGCCCTCATAGACGTCCTTGGCGAGCAGGTCCTTCAGCAGGCGCCGGTCGCCGGCCGCGAAAGCGGTGACGATCATCTCGTAGGCGGCCTTGGCGCCAGTGAGGAAATGCTTGGCGTCGAAGTCGGCTTCCTGGCGGGCGATCTCGTCGAGCGCCGCGGCGTTGGCCGAACCCTCCTCGGTCACGCCCTCCCAGCGGAAGCCCTGGGGTTCCGGCGCGTCCGCCGCGGGCGCGGCCGGGGTCGCCGCCGCGCGCTCCGGCAGCGTGACGACGTTGTTCTCGGGCGCCGGCTGGGGCGGGCGCGCGGCATCGCGGGAATAGGGATCGTAGGGTGGCCGCTCGCGCCCGGTCCGCTGGCCGAGCACGCTGCGCAGCCGCACGAAGATGAACACGGCCAGAGCCAGGAAGATGATCGTGTAGATGTCGAGCACTGCGCTTCGCCATGCCTTGCGCCCCGGCGACCCCCGCCTCCGGGACATCGTTGCCTCGTTCAAGACCGGACCCCGCCTGGGATCAGGCTTCTGGATCCCGTCTTTCGGAATGGGAGGACGGGCCGGCGGACCTTGCCGCATCCCGCGCCGCGCGCCCTCGCCACTGTAGCCTTATGTACGTCGCATGCCGCCAAGCGCCAGCCCCTCGGGGGGCGCCCCGCGTGTTTTCCTCCACCTTACGGCAGGGGACGCCCGCGCGCCACCTCCGCTCGCGGTCGCGCCGGGGCCCGATTGACCGCCCCGGCGCCCTACCATACAGTTCATCAAAACGATTAGAATTCGGCCGCAGAGCCGTTCTTAGGGAGAAAACGCCACATGCGCCGCCTTCTCGCAGCGGGGCTCGTCCTCGCTTTTTCCGCCCTCGCCGCCGCTACCCCCACGCGCGCCGCGCCCTATCCGGACCGGCCCATCACCATGATCGTTCCGTGGGGCGCCGGCGGCGGCACCGACGCGGTGGCGCGCATCGTCGCATCCCTTCTGGAGCGTGATCTCGGCCAGCCCGTCGCGGTGGTGAACCGCACCGGCGGGCAGGGCGTGGTCGGCCACCAGGCGATCGCCGACGCGACGCCGGACGGCTACACGCTCGGCCTCATCACGGTGGAGATCGCCATGATGCACTGGGCCGGCCTCACCCCGCTCACCCCCGCTTCCTACACCCCGCTGTCGCTGATGAACGAGGACCCCGCCGGCCTCCAGGTGCGCACCGACGCGCCCTACAAGACGGCGCAGGAGGTGCTCGACGACATCAAGAAGAACCCCGGCAAGTTCAAGGCCTCGGGCACCGGCCAGGGGGGCATCTGGCACCTCGCGCTCGCCGGCATGCTGTCCTCGCTGAAGATGGACCCGGCGAGCGTGCCGTGGGTGCCGTCCAACGGCGCCGCGCCCGGCCTGCAGGACCTGGTGGCCGGCGGCGTGCAGGTGGTGACCTGCTCGCTGCCCGAGGCGCGCTCGCTGATCGACGCCGGCCGCGTCAAGAGCCTCGCGATCATGAGCGCGGAGCGCTCCAAGCTGATGCCCAGCGTGCCCACCCTCAAGGAGGCCACGGGCTCGGACTGGACCATCGGCGCCTGGCGCGGCGTCGCCGCCCCCAAAGGCCTGCCGGCGGAGGTCGCGCAGAAGCTCCAGGCGGCGCTCAAGAAGGCCTATGAGAGCAAGGAGTACCAGGACTTCCTGGCGAGCCGCGGGTTCGGCGGCAAATATGCGGACGGCCCCGGCTTCGGCGCCTTCATGGCCGCGGCGGACGCCTCGCTCGGCAAGGTGATGAAGGAGGTGGGGCTCGCGAAGTAGCGCGCCCGCCAGCTTCACCCGATCGCCGGCGCCGCGGGCCCGTCCCGCGGAACCGGTCCCGACCCCTTGGCACGAGGCGGCCTCATGCGCGTCAGCGACCTCATCGTGGGCCTTCTGGTCCTCATCGGCGCGGCGGCGCTCTATGTGGTCGCCTCAACCTTCCCGCCCATACCGGGCCAGCAATACGGGGCGGACGTGTTCCCGAAGCTCACCGCCGCGGGGCTCGCCGCCTGCGGCTTCCTCCTGTGCCTCGGCGCGGCCCGGGCCGGGCCCTTCCCGCTCGCTTGGGCCACCTGGGTGCGCGAGCCGGGCGCGCTGGCGCGCGCGCTCGGCACCATCGCCCTTACCGCCGCCTATCTGGTGCTCGTGCCTTATCTCGGCTTCGTGGTGACGGCGAGCCTCGTGCTCACCGGCCTGTTCCTCCTGGTGCGGGTCCGCCTCCAGGTCGCCGTGCCGGTGGCGGTGGCGGTCGCGCTCGTCACCTGGTGGTCGTTCGCCCACGGTTTGCGCGTGCCGCTGCCGCGCGGCCTCGTCGAGGGGTTTTTGTGATGGGCGCCATCGAGACCGGCATCGTCATGGTGCTGCGCTGGGACGTGATCCTCACCGTCCTCGCAGCCTCCATCTTCGGCCTGGTGGTGGGCGCCATTCCCGGCCTCACGGCCACCATGGCCATCGCCCTGCTGGTGCCCATCACCTTCTTCATGGAGCCGCTGCCGGCGGTGGGCGCCATGATCGCCTGCTCGGCCATGGCGATCTTCGCCGGCGACATCCCCTCCACCTTGATGCGCATGCCGGGGACGCCGGCCTCCGCCGCTTATACGGAAGAGTGCTACGCCATGACCCGCAAGGGCCAGGCGGAGGTGGCGCTCGGCGCCAACGTGCTGTTCTCGGCGCTGGGCGGCCTGTTCGGCACCTTCATCCTGATCCTCGCCGCGCCGCTGCTCGCCGAGGTGGCGCTGGGCTTCTCCTCGTTCGAATATTTCTGGCTGGCGCTGCTCGGGCTCGCCTGCGCCATCTTCATCGGCGCCGGCTCGCCGGTGAAGGGGCTGATCTCGCTGCTGCTCGGCCTGTTCGTCGCCCAGGTGGGGATCGACAATCCGGGCGGGCTGCCGCGCTTCACCTTCGGCTCCACCGAGCTGCTCGGCGGCATCGACTTCATCCCCGCCATGATCGGCCTGTTCGCCATGTCGGAGGTGATCCGCACCATGGCCTCCGGCGCCCGCGACTGGCAGGTCAAGCAGACCTCCATCGGCAATCCGCTGAAGGGCTGGGGCGCCATGTTCGTGAAATACTGGCCGCAGCAGATCCGCGGCAACCTCACGGGCACCGCCATCGGCATCCTGCCAGGCGCCGGCGCGGACATCGCCGCCTGGGTGTCCTACGCCACCAGCCGCAAATTCTCGAAGACCCCGGAGAAGTTCGGCACCGGCCACGTGGAAGGCATCATCGAGAGCACCTCGTCGAACAATGCGGCGCTGGCGGGGGCCTGGGTGCCGGCGCTGGTGTTCGGCATTCCCGGCGACAGCATCACCGCGGTGGTGATCGGCGTGCTCTATCTGAAGGGCCTCAATCCCGGGCCGATGCTGTTCATCAACAACCCGCAGACCATCTATGCGGTGTTCACCATCTTCATCCTCGCCAACCTGCTGATGGTCCCGCTGGGGCTCCTGGCGCTGAAGGCCGGCACGGCGCTGCTCAAGTTCCCGCGCCGCATCCTGATCCCGATCATCCTGATGTTTTGCATCGTCGGGTCGTACGCGGTGAACAACTCGCCCTATGGCGTGGTGGTGATGCTGGTGTTCGGCGTGCTCGGCTTCCTCATGGAGGAGCACGAGATCCCGATCGCGCCCTGCGTGCTCGGCATCGTGCTGGGCAAGCTCCTGGAGGAGAGCTTCGTCACCTCCATGATCAAGGCGGACGGCAACCTGCTCGCCTTCTTCGAGCGGCCGATCTCGGGCACGCTCGGGGCGCTCACCATCCTGGTCTTCGTGTGGCCGATCTGGTCGGCGCTGCGGGCGCGCCGACGGGCGCCCGCAGCCGGGTGAGGGAAAGGGATCGACGGCGCGCGCAGGCTCACTGCGCCGGGCGCAGCTTCGCCGCGTCGGCCTCCGGCGGCAGATAGAGCGCGCCGTCGCGATAGACCGCGCCCTCCATGACGCCTTTGCCGTCCTTCACCGCGATGGTGCCGACGAAGGCGCCCAGCGTCGACTGGTGGTCGCCCGCCCGGAACGTGACGGTGCCGAACGGGGTGTCCACCGCGATGCCCTTCGCGGCGGCGATCAGCTTGTCGGTGTCGGTCGAGCCCGCTTTGGCGATGATGGCGGCCGCCGCCTTCATGGTGGCATACCCCACCACCGAGCCGAGCCGCGGATAGTCGCCCCATTTCGCCTGATAGGCCTTGAGGAACGCCTGGTGGGCGGGGGTGTCGATGACCTGCCAGGGATAGCCGGTGACGATCCAGCCCACCGGCGCCTCGTCCTTCAGCGGGTCGAGATATTCCGGCTCGCCGGTGAGGAAGCTCACCACCGCGCGGTCCTTGAACAGGCCGCGGGTGGTGCCCTCGCGCACCAGTTTCGCGAGGTCGGGGCCGAAGGTGACGTTGAGGATGGCGTCGGGCTTCGCCGCGGCGATCGCCTGCACCACCGGGCCGGCGTCGATCTTGCCCTGGGGCGGCCACTGCTCGGCCACCCATTCGATGTCCGGGCGCTTCTCGGACAGGATCTTCTTGAACACCGCCACCGCCGACTGGCCATATTCGTAGTTCGGCGCGATCGAGGCCCAGCGCTTGGCCGGGAGCTTGGCCGCCTGCTCCGCCAGCATCGCCGCCTGCATGTAATTGGAGGGCCGCAGGCGGAAGGTGTAGGCGTTGCCCTTGTCCCAGACGATGGCGTCGGTGAGCGGCTCGGCGGCGAGGAAGAAGACCTTCTTCTGCTTGGCGAAGTCGGAGACCGCGAGGCCCACATGGGAGAAGAAGGTGCCCATCAGCATGGCCACCTTGTCGGAAGCGACCAGTTCGTTGGCGGCGGTGATGGCGTCGGCCGGCTTGCCGGCGTCATCCTTGGAGATCACCTCCACCTTGCGGCCCAGCAGGCCGCCCGCGGCATTGATCTCCTCGAGCGCCAGCTGCCAGCCCTTGCGGTAGGGCTCGGTGAAGGCGGGGATGGTGGAATAGGAATTGATCTCGCCGATGCGGATCTGTTCCTGCGCCCGCACGGCGCCGGGCGCGAGCGCGGCGAGCAGGCCGAGCGCGCCGGCGGCGAGAAGCGCACGGCGGGCGGGCGGGTGCAGGGCAAGCGGAGCGGGCATCGGCGTCTCTCCTTCGCGGTCCGGGCGCGACGCGCCCGCTGCGGAATTCGAGACGCTAGAGAGGGGCGCGGGCCAGGGGTGTCAATGGATTTCGTCGTCGCCGCCGCCCTGCTGGCGCGATCGTCCCAGCAGGATGGCGCCGCCGGCTCAGCGGCGCAGGCGGTCGAGCAGCTCGATGCTGGGGTAGCCGTCGGCGCGCATGCCGGAGCGGGCCTGGAACTCCTGGATCGCCACCTTGCTCTGGGTGCCGAGGATGCCGTCCGGATTGCCCACGTCGTAGCCCTTCTGGGTGAGCCGCTGCTGGATCTCGACGCGCTCGCCGCGCGAGAGCCCGCGCGTCTCCCTGGGCCAGGACTGCGCGAAGCCGCCGCCGCCGCGCAGGCGGTCGCCCAGATGGCCGATGGCGAGGGCGTAGGCGTCGGCGGGGTTGTACTTGCGGATCACGTCGAAGTTCTCGAGCATCAGGAACGCCGGCCCGTCGGCACCCGCCGGCAGCAGCAGATAGGCGGCGTCGCCCGGACGCGGGAAGCCCTTGCCGCCCGGCCGGGCGATGCCCAAAGCCGCCCATTTCGAGATCGGCTGCCTGAACTCCCGGTTGGCCTTTCTGAAGTCGAAGCCGTCCGGCACCACCACCTCGTAGCCCCAGGTCTTGCCGAACTGCCAGCCGTCGAGCTTCAGATTGTTGGCGGTGGAGGCGATGATGTCGGGGATCGATGTGACCACGTCGCGCTTGCCGTCGCCGTCGAAATCGACCGCGAACTGCTGGAACGAGGTGGGCATGAACTGGGTGGGGCCGAAGGCGCCGGCCCAGGAGCCCTTCAGGTGGTCGTTCGGCACGTCGCCGCTCTGCAGGATCTGCAGCGTCGCCAGGAACTCGCCGCGGAAATAGTCCTGGCGCCGGCCGATGCAGGCGAGGGTGGCGGTGGAGGAGAGCACCGAGCGCGAGCCGGTGCCCTTGGGATCGCCATAGGTGGATTCGATGCCCCAGATCGCCGCCACCGCGTAGCGGTCGACGCCGTAGGCCTTCTCCACCTGATCGAAGATCGGCTTGTAGCGCTCCAGCACCTCCCGGCCCTTCTTCACCCGGAACTCGGTGACCAGCATGTTCACGTAGTCGCCGATGGGCTTGGAGAATTCCGGCTGGCTGTCGAGGAAGGTCATGATGCGCATGTCCGGCTGGAGCCGGCTGGTGTAGCGCTCGAAGGTCTGGCGGCTGACCCCCATGGACTGGGCCTTGGGCCACAGGTCGCGGATGCAGGCCGAGAAGTTCGCCTCGGCGCGCGACAGCGCCTCCGGGGTCATGTCCGGGTGGACGAAGCGGGTGGCGCCCGAGGGATCGATGGAGCCGGTGGTCTGCGCCTGCGCGGCGGCGGGCGAGATGAGGCAGGCTGCCGCGAGCGCCAGCATCACGCCGGAGGCGTATATGGGTGTTCTCGAAGCCATCGCTCACGTCCCTTCCGGCGCATCCGCCGTCTCGAAAATCTCCCCGGCGCGCGGACCTGCCGCGGGACCCTCCGCAGCGGCCCGGCGGGACCTATGGGGACCCAATATGGTTGCGCCGCGGTTAACGTAAGGCAAGATTTTGGAAGCCGGCGCCCACCCGCCTGGGCGGCCCGGCGCATGCGCGGGCCGCCGTCAAATACCTCCACTGTCGGAGCTTCCTTCTCCGTTGCGTCAGCGAAGAGAACGTGCTGCGTTGCGAAACGACGCGGCGCGCCCGGAACCGCGCATCGTCCCCGGCATTCCTTGCCGGAACCTCACGGTTTCGTGCTAAGCGATCGAGCGCCCTGGCAGAACAGCGGACTGATATTCATGGCCAAACCCATCCGGAAAGCGATCCTTCCCGTCGCCGGCCTCGGCACGCGCTTCCTTCCCGCCACCAAGGCGGTGCCCAAGGAGATGCTGACCGTGGTCGACCGTCCCGTGGTGCAGCATGTGGTGGATGAGGCGCGGGCGGCGGGCATCGAGCACATCGTGTTCGTCACCGGCCGCAACAAGGCGGTGATCGAGGACCATTTCGACCGGCAGTTCGAGCTCGAGCGCACGCTCGAGGAGCGCGGCAAGGCGAAAGAGCTGGCACAGCTGGACCGCGATACCCCCAAGGCCGGCACCACCTCCTTCACGCGCCAGCAGCAGCCGCTCGGCCTCGGCCACGCGGTGTGGTGCGCGCGCGACATCATCGGCGACGAGCCGTTCGCCCTGCTGCTGCCGGACATGCTGCACATGACCAAGACCGGCGCCAGCAACGGCAAAGGCTGCCTCGCCTCCATGGTGGAGGCCTACGGCAAGACCGGCGGCAACATGATCGCGGTCTACGAGGTGCCGGACGACCAGACCCACCAATACGGCATCGTCGGCAAGGGCGCCGAGGCGGCGCCGGGCGTGCACGCCATCGCCGCCATGGTGGAGAAGCCCAAGCCCGGAACCGCCCCCTCGAACCTCGCCATATCGGGCCGCTACATCCTCCAGCCCGGCATCTTCGACCTGCTGGCGAGCCAGGAGACCGGCGCCGGCGGCGAGATCCAGCTCACCGATTCCATGCTGAAGCTGATGGAGCGCGAGCCCTTCTATGCCGTCACCTTCGACGGCGCGATCTACGATTGCGGCTCGAAGATCGGCTTCCTGATGGCGAACGTGGCTTATGCGCTGTCCCGCCCGGACATCGCCCCCGCCTTCGAGGCGGAGCTGCGCGGCATGCTCGCCAGCAATTGAGCCCGATGCGGGGCGCGCCTTCGCGCCCCGCCACCATTCCGCCGAAGTCCCACGCGAGGCATGTGCAACTCTGCGGAGCGGCCATGCGTCTTCAGCGATTCGCCTTTTGTCTTGCCTTCCTGCTCGCGCTCTCGGCGCGCGCCGAGGCGCACCCCCATGTGTGGGTGACCATGAAGAGCGAGCTGGTGTTCGCGCCGGACGGCAAGCTCTCCGCCATCAAGCAGGCGTGGACCTTCGACGACGCCTTCAGCGCGTTCGCGCTCCAGGGCATGGAGAAGCAGAAGGACGGCAGCTACGGCGACGACGTGCTGAAGCCGCTCGCCGAGGTGAACGTCACCTCGCTCAAGGAATACGACTATTTCGTCCGCGGAAAGACGGCGACGGGCAAGATCGCCTTCAAGGACCCGGTGGATTACTACCTCACCTACGAGAACGAGACGCTGACGCTCCACTTCACGCTGCCGCTGACCACGCCGATCGCCGCGAAAGGCGCGCTAAGCTTCGAGATCTACGATCCCACCATCTTCGTCTCCTTCGCCTTCGCGGAGAAGGATGCGGTTTCGGCCGCGGGCGCGCCGCGCGGGTGCAGCGCCGAGGCGGTCTCGCCGACGCCGGGATCGGGGCCGAGCATGACGCTTTCCGAAAGCTTCTTCACCAACCTGACGGCGAGCTCCGATTACGGCGCCCAGTTCGCGGACAGGATCAAGGTGTCCTGCCGGTGAGGGCCCGGCTCGGACCGCTCGGCCGCGCGCTTCTGCTCTGCGCCCTGCTGGGCGGCGCTGTGCTGATGACGGCGGCGGTGGAGCCGGCGCTGGCGCAGGCGCTTGGGCCCGCGCCCAAGGCGACCCCCTTCGGTTTGGGGGGACCGGCGGCGACGCCGCCGCCCTCCGGCATCACCGCCTTCATCATTGCCAAGCAGGCCGAATTCTACCGCTCGCTGGTGCAGGCGGTGCGCGCCGCCAAGGCGGACGGCCATGCCTTGTGGCTGCTCGCCGGCCTGTCCTTCGCCTATGGCGTCTTCCATGCCGCCGGGCCGGGCCACGGCAAAGCGGTGATCTCCTCCTATCTGCTCGCGGACGGCGGCACCCTGAAGCGCGGCGCGCTGCTCTCGCTCGCCGCGGGGATGGTGCAGGCGCTCGCCGCGATCCTGTTTGTGGGCATCCTCGCTTTGGTGCTGCGCTCGACCGCCGTCACCATGGCGCGCGCCATGGACGTGGTGGAGATCGCCGCCTACAGCGCCATCGGCGCCTTCGGGCTCTATCTGGCAGTCGTGAAGGGGCGCGCCTTCCTCGGCGCGGTCACCGGCCGGACGGCGGGCCATGCCCATGGCGAGGATTGCGGCTGCGAGGGCCACATGCCCGATCCCGCTCTGGTGGCCGGCCAAGGCGGCTTCCGGCGCGCCGCGGTGGCGGTGCTCTCCGCCGGCGCGCGGCCATGCTCGGGGGCGATCCTGGTGCTCACCTTCGCGCTCTCCCAGGGCGTGTTCATGAGCGGCATGGCCGCCGCCTTCGCCATGGGCCTCGGCACCGCGCTCACCGTGACCGCCATCGCCGCGCTGGCGGTCTACGGCAAGCGTCTGGCGGTACGCATCGCCGCGGCCGACACCCGCTGGGCTTCCATCGCCATGAGCGGCATCGAGCTTCTGGCGGCGCTGCTGGTGATGCTGTTCGGGCTCGGCCTGCTCACCGGCTATCTGCAGAGCGAACGGCTGCTGCCGGGCTAAGTGCCGCCGCCGGGCGGGCCGGATGCCATGCCGCGCTGCGGCACCCATACCGCGATGCACCAAAATGCGTCACGCCCGGCTTTTGGGCAATTTCGTTTCGATTGGAGTTGGAACAACGAAATTGCCGGGTGCGACACTCCGTGCCAGCCTAGGCGGAACGGCTGCGGCAGTTTGACCCGCCGGCCGCGCCGGCGACGCCTCGCCGGCCCTGGAGGCGCCCCATGGCCCTTAAGCCCGTATCGCTCGACGACAAATACGACCTGTCCCAGGAGCGGGTGTTCGTCTCCGGCACCCAGGCGCTGGTGCGCCTCGCTCTGATGCAGAAGGAGCGCGACCGCAGGGCCGGCCTCAACACCGCCGGCTACGTGACGGGCTATCGCGGCTCCCCGCTCGGCGGGCTCGACCAGCAGTTCAACCGCGCCGACAAGCTGCTGAAGGCCAACGACATCAAGTTCCAGCCGGGGCTCAACGAGGACCTCGCCGCCACCGCGCTGTGGGGCTCCCAGCAGGCGGAGCTGCGCGGCGAAGGCCGTTTCGACGGCGTGTTCGGCCTCTGGTACGGCAAGGGCCCGGGGGTCGACCGCTCGGGCGACGTGTTCCGCCACGCCAACAATGCCGGCACCGCAAGGCATGGCGGCGTGATCGCGCTGATGGGCGACGATCACACCTGCGAGAGCTCCACCACCGCGCACCAAAGCGAGTTCCACTTCGTCGACGTGATGATCCCGGTGCTCAATCCGGCGGGGGTGCAGGAGATCATCGACTATGGCCTGCAGGCGTGGGCGCTGTCGCGCTTCTCCGGCGCCTGGGTGGGCCTCAAGGCGGTGAAGGACACGATCGAATCCACCGGCATCGTCGATGGCCGGCTCGACCGGGTCGCCATCGTCCATCCCGCCGACTTCGCGATGCCGCCCGGCGGCCTCAACATCCGCCTCGGCGATACCCCGATCGCCCAGGAGGAGCGGCTCCAGGAATATAAGCGCGACGCCATCCTGCACTTCCTGCGGGCGAACAAGCTCAACCGCTTCGTCACCTCCGGCGGGGCGCGCGCGCGCATCGGCATCGCCACGGTGGGCAAGTCCTATCTCGACGTGCGCCTGGCGCTGGACGAACTGGGTATCGACGAGGTGCGCGCCAACGACCTCGGCATCCGCATCTGGAAGGTCGCCTGTCCCTGGCCGCTGGAGACGCGGGGGCTGATGGAGTTCGCGCGCGGCCTCGACCTCATCATGGTGGTGGAGGAGAAGCGCTCCCTCATCGAGGTGCAGGTGCGCGAAGAGCTGTACGGCACCGCCAATCAGCCGGTCTGCATCGGCAAGAAGGACGAACAGGGCCGCTGGCTGTTCCCGGTGAAGGGCGCGCTCGATCCCAACGACATCGCCGTCGCCCTCGGCAAGCGCCTGCTGGCGTATGGCGACATCCCCGACATTGCCCGCCGTGTGGCCGAGCTGGAGGAGGCGCAGCGCGCGCTCGCCGCCACCGCCGACGTCGCCACCCGCATCCCCTATTTCTGCTCCGGCTGCCCGCACAATTCCTCCACCAAGGTGCCTGAGGGCATGCGCGCTTATGCCGGCATCGGCTGCCATTACATGGTGCAGTGGATGGACCGGCAGACCACCGGCTTCACCCAGATGGGCGGCGAGGGCGCCAACTGGATCGGCGAGGCGCCGTTCTCCAGCCGGCCGCATGTGTTCCAGAATCTCGGCGACGGCACCTACAACCATTCCGGCTACCTCGCCATCCGCGCCTCGATCGCGGCGGGGGTGAACGTCACCTACAAGATCCTGTTCAACGACGCGGTGGCCATGACCGGCGGCCAGACCCACGAGGGCAACCTCACGGTGCCGGTGATCGCCCGCCAGGTGGCGGCCGAAGGCGTCCAGCGGGTGGTGGTGGTCACCGACGAGCCGGGCAAGTATCCGGCCGGCACGGCGTGGCCGACGGGGCTCACCATCCACCACCGGGACGACCTCGATCAGGTCCAGCGCGCGCTCGCGGCGGTGCCCGGCGTCACCGCCTTGATCTACGACCAGACCTGCGCCTCCGAGAAGCGCCGCCGCAGGAAGCGCGGCCTGTTCCCCGACCCGGACAAGCGCGTCATCATCAACGAGCGGGTCTGCGAGGGCTGCGGCGATTGCGGGGTGAAGTCCAATTGCGTCTCGGTGCAGCCGCTCGAGACCGAATGGGGCCGAAAGCGCGAGATCGACCAGTCCTCGTGCAACAAGGACTTCTCCTGCGTCAACGGCTTCTGCCCGTCCTTCGTCACGGTGCACGGCGCCAAGCCGAAGAAGGCGGCCGGCGCGGCCTCCGGCGCCGACGACTGGGCTCCGCTGCCCGATCCGACGCGGCCTGAGATCGCTGGCACCTACGGCATCATCGCCACCGGGGTCGGCGGCACCGGCGTCGTCACCATCGGCGCCATCATCGGCATGGCGGCGCATTTGGAAGGCAAGGCCTGCGGCATGATCGACATGGCCGGGCTCGCCCAGAAGGGTGGGGCGGTCTACAGCCACATCCGCCTCGCCAACGACCCCGCCGACATCACCGCGATCCGCGTCCCCGCCCGCGGCGCCGACGTGATCCTCGGCGGCGACATCGTCGTGGCCGGCACCAAGAAGGTGCTGGCCGCGGTGAAGCCGGGCAAGACCCTGGTGGTGGTCAACACCCACGAGGTGCTGCCCGGCGACTTCACGCGCAACGCCGATTTCTCGCTGCCCACCGAGCGCATCAAGCGCACCATCTCCCAGGCGGCGGGGCCCGAGAACACGCACTTCATCGAGGCCAGCCGCCTGGCCGCGGCGCTGTTCGGCAACTCCCTGGCGCAGAACATCTTCATGGTGGGCTACGCCTACCAGTTCGGCGCCCTGCCGGTGTCGGCGCAGGCGATTGAGCGCGCCATCGAGCTGAACGGCGAGGCGGTCGCCATGAACAAGGCCGCCTTCCTGTGGGGCCGCCGGGCGGCCCACGATCCCGCCCGGGTGGAGGCGCTCGCCGCCCCCAAGGGCGAGGGCTCGCCGGCCCGCCGGCTCTCGAAGGACCTCGGCGAGGTGATCGCCCGCCGGGTCGAGGACCTCACGGCCTACCAGAACGCCGCTTATGCCGAGCGCTACCGCGCTCTGGTGGACAAGGTGCGCCAGGCCGAGGCGGCGCGCGCGCCGGGTCGGGCCGGCCTTGCCGAAGCGGTCGCCAAGAACCTCTACAAGCTCATGGCCTACAAGGACGAGTACGAGGTGGCGCGGCTGTTCACCGACGGCGACTTCCTGCGCCAGGTGGACCGCGCCTTCGACGGCGCGCTGCGCTTCGAGTTCCACATGGCGCCGCCGATCTTCGCCCGCCCCGATCCGATCACCGGCGCGCCGCGCAAGATGGCCTTCGGCCCCTGGATGCTGCGCGCGCTCGGCGTATTGGCGACGCTGAAGGGCCTGCGCGGCACCGCGCTCGACGTGTTCGGCTACAGCGCCGAGCGCCGCACCGAGCGGCGGCTGATCGCCGACTACGAGCGCATGCTCGAGCGGGTGCTCGGCCGGCTCGATCCCGCGAACCACGCGCTGGCGGTGGCGCTTGCCGCGATCCCGGAGAAGATCCGCGGTTACGGCCCGGTGAAGGCGCGCCATCTCGCCGCCGCCAAGGCCGAGGAGGCGGACCTGCTCGCCCGCTTCGAGGCGCCCGCCGCGCCCGCCGCGGTGGCCGCCGAATAGGCCGCTATTCGGCGAGCCGCTCCACCCGGCGCATGAAGCCCGACGGTGACTCGCGCTCCACCTTGAAGACGTTCTGCGGCGCCGCGGGGTCGCCATAGCCGAGCGCCATGCCGCACACCACCATGCGCTCGTCCGGGATGGCGAGGCGGTGGGCGATCTGCCGCCAATAGGGGATGAAGGCCGCCTGCGGGCAGGTGTCGAGGCCGAGCCCGCGCGCGGCGATCATGATGTTCTGCAGGAACATGCCGTAGTCGAGGATGGAGCCGCGCTCCAAGTCCCGGTCCATGGTGAAGATGAGGCCCACCGGGGCGCCGAAGAACAGGAAGTTGCGCGCCTGGTGCGCGGCGGTCGCCGCCGTGTCGCCCTTGGCGATGCCGAGCGCGGCATAAAGGTCCCAGCCCACCTTGCGCCGCCGGGCGAGATAGGGCTCGCGCCAGCGCCGCGGATAATAGGCAAATTCCTCCTCGCCCCTGTCGCCGGACAGATAGAGGTCGTGCAGTTCGCGGCCGAACCGCTCCAGAGGCTCGCCCTCCAGCACCAGCACCTGCCAGGGCTGGACGTTGGAGCCGCTCGGCGCGTGCGCGGCAAGGGCGAGGATCTCCTCGAGGATCGCGGGAGCGACGGGCTTCGGCAGGAACGCGCGGATCGACCTTCGGGTGGCGATGGCCTGCCGCGCCGACAGCTCGGCGTCGGGCGCGGTGGCCGCGCCCTCGGGCGAGCGCGGCGGGGAAACGGCGTCGGACATGAAGCTCCTCGGCAATCAGGCAAGGGGGGAATCGGCCACACCATAAGGATGACGGCCGGCGTCTCAAAGCGCCTCCGGGCCCGACGCCGCATGAAGAAAAGTGATGACGCCATAAGCTTTTGTAGGGACACGTCCGGCCCGCGGCGGGTTGCGCCGCCGGCCTGGAAGGAGCAAGAAGATGCTCCCTCCCCCGCTTCTGCGCGCGATGATAAACGGCGTGATCCTCATCGGCTTTTTCGTGATGGTCCTCGCCGGCGCGGTGAAGGGCATGGTGGGCATGGGCATGCCCACGGTCGCCATCGGCCTGCTGACGCTCGTCTTGCCGCCGGCGCAGGCGGTGGCGCTGCTCATCATCCCGGCCGCCTTCACCAATGTCTGGCAATACGCCACCGGGCCCGGCGCGGGCGCCACGGCGCGGCGCTTCGCCTCCATGATGGCGGCCATGACGCTCGGCACCTTCATCGGCGGGTTCGGCATCGGCGGGCTCGATTCGCCGTTCACGCTGCCGGCCATGGGCACGGTGATGATCTGCTACGGCCTGCTCGGCCTCGCCTCGGTTCCCCTGCACCTGCCGCCGCGCTGGGAGCAGCCGCTGGCGCCGCTCGTCGGCCTCGCCACCGGCGTCATCAACGGCATGACCAGCATGGCGATGCTGCCGGCGGTGGTGTTCTTCAAGGCGCTCGGGCTCGGGCGGGACGACATGGTCCAGGCGCTGGGCCTGAACTTCATGGTGGCCTCGTTCGCGATGATGCCGATCCTGATGTGGCCGGGCAGCTCTGGCGCGCCGCTGCTGGACCCGTGGATCATCGGCGCCTCGATCGCGGCATTGCTGCCCGCAGGGCTCGGCCTGAACCTCGGCCGGCGCCTGCGCATCATGGCCTCGCCGGAAATCTTCTCGCGGATCTTCTTCGGCTTCCTGACCCTGCTCGGGACCTACATGGCGGTGCGCGGCGTTCTCAAGCTCGCCGCCTGAGGGCGCGCCTCACTCCGAGAGGCGGTGGATGTCGTGCACGACGATGCCGATGGAATCGTCGGGCTTCTTGATCCATTCGCGCCGGCGCAGGGTCTTCACCGTGTCGTCGTAGCCGGTCTGCCAGTGGTCGCGCATGGAGGTGCCGGAGAATTCGTAGTCCTTGAACTCCCGCTCGTAGGTCTTCTCCTGATAGATCAGGTGGCAGATGTTGACCGGGCCGGAGGCGCCGTATTCCTCGATCAGGCGCTCGTCCTCGGGGGTGCGCAGCTGCTCGGGGATGCGCAGCAGCGATTCGTAGAGCTTGGAGCGCAGCTCCTGCACCCGCCGGAACACGTCCGTGGTGTAGCGGGTGCGGCTCGAATACGTGATGTCCTTCTGCCGCTCCGAGACGTCGAACATGTCGCGCGGCAGCTGGCCGTGGGCGCTGAACAGGTCCACCTGAAACACCAGCGCGCTCGGATGGTCCGGCTGGTCCAGCAGGAACTGGAGCGGGGTGTTGGAGACCACGCCGCCGTCCCAATAGTATTCGCCGTCGATCTTGATGGCGGGAAAGCCCGGCGGCAGCGCGCCGGAGGCCATCACATGCTCCGGGCCGATGGTATGATACTTGTTGTCGAAATAGATGAAGTTGCCGGTGCGCACGTTGACCGCGCCGACCGAGAAGCGCTTCTGCCCGGAATTGATGAGGTCGAAGTCCACGAGCTTCAGCAGCGTGTCGTGCAAGGGCGCGGTGTCGTAGAAGGAGGTGGCGCCCGTGGCCCCGGTGGGCAGCAGCCAGGGATTGGGGAAGCGCGGGCGGAAGAAGCCGGGCTGGCCCTGCAGGATGGTCATGGCCGCGCTCGCCTGGTTGCGCCAGGTGCGGAAGATGTCGCCTTCCGGCGTGTAGAGCCAGACCTTGCGGCCGGAGATGGTCTCCCAGAATTCCCTGAGCCGCGGCAGGCGGTTCTCCGGCGTGTTGCCGGCGATGATCGCCGAGTTGATGGCGCCGATGGAAACGCCCGAGATCCAGTTCGGCTCGCAGCCGGTCTCGGCCAGCGCCTCGTAGACGCCGGCCTGGTAGGCGCCGAGCGCGCCGCCGCCCTGGAACACCAGGGCGACGCGATCGTAGGCGCCAATGATATCGCAGAGGTCGTCAGGCAATCCCTTGGGGCGCGGATTCATGTCGTCTCACCTCGGTGACGGGCCGCCACGGCGCGCGGCGCAGCCGCGGCGCTCTTGAAACTCACGTCTGATCGGCAAGGTAATCATAGACCACTTCGCCGAGGCCTAGGGTCAGGTCCGCCTTCAGGTGCACGGCGGAGAGCACCTCCCGCACGGGCAGGCTGGCCACGTCGCAGATCGCATGGGGGAACAGGCCGAGGGCGGCCGGACCGGTCCAACACTCCTTGAGGGTGATGTCCTCAAGGAAGTAGCGCACCAGCTCGCAGATGCGGGGCTTGGCGTCCACGTCCGGGATGATCTTGATGAGGAAGCTCGGCGCGAGCAAAGAGGCGAGCACCTTCTCCCGGTCGCAGGCTACGTGCTTGTAGCCCATGGTGCCGGAGGCGCACAGGACGCTGCCGTAATGCAGCGTGCCCACCAGCGTGTCGGTCTCCACCTGGATCTTGGGCTTGGCGTATTTCTTCGGGAAGCCCCAGATCTCGCGGCCGCCGGCGATCGGCGCCTCGTCGTCGAGGAACATGGAATGGACGTAGCCGCCCTCGACCCCGTTGAACTTCACCGGGATCACCTGCCCGGTCTCGGTATAGTCGCCGAAGCCGGTCGAATCCGGCATGCGGATGAACTCGTACTTCACGATCGGCTCGAACACCTCGAGCGGCTCCGGCACCACCCGCTGCAGCGCCTCGAGGTCGGTGCGGTAGGTGATGATCAGGTACTCGCGGTCGAAGAACTTGTACGGCCCCGGCGGATAAGAGGGGCTGACGAGCGGCATGGAATAAGCGGTGCGGCGGACGTCAGCGATCTTCATCGTCAGGGCTCTCCGTCTGGCACCCGTTTCGCAGATGCGAAGGCACGATAGCCGATAGCGGTGACAGGTGACAGGGCCGCGACGGCCGCGCTTGCGGCCCGTCAGAAAGCGAGCACGCCGGCCGCCCCGCTTTGTGTTGCATAGGCGACCGCGCCGCCGGCGGGATGCCAGGCGATGGCGGCGACCGGGTCGGCGTCGGGCGCCCGCAGCAGGATCTCCGCCGCGTCGGAGACGCGCACCATCATCACCATGCCGTCCTCGTAGCCGGCGGCGATCACCGGGTCCTTGGGGTGGCAGGCCACCACCGTCACCCGGGAGGTGGGGGACGGCGCGAGCATGGTCGGCGCCTTGCCCATCGGGCCGTCCTTGGCCTGGAACGGCCACATCACCACCTCGCCCGAGCCCGAGGTCGCGAGCCACTTGCCGTCCGCCGTGAAGGCAAAGGACTTCACCCGCGAGGGATAGCCGGACATGCGCATATGGGCGCCGTCCACCACGCGCCAGCCGTGCAGCGTCGGCTCCTGCATGGTGGTGACCAGGAAGCGCCCGTCGGGCGAGAACGCCACGCCGAGGTGCGAGCCCTTCCAGGCGAGCAGCTCGGGCTTGGCGGACGGGGCGTTGGGGAACCACAGCGTCGCCCCGCCATAATGGGCGACGGCGAGCCGCAGGCCCTTGGGGGCGAAGGCGAGCCCGCCCACGGTGGAGGGCGCCTCGAAGCTCTTCGTCTCGCCCCTGGCCAGCACGAAGGCGGTCTTGCCGGCGGAATAAGCGAGCGCGCCGTCCGGGCCGAGCGCCAGGCGGTCGATCCAGCGGCCCTTGTGGGCGGCGCGTTCAACCGCCGTGCCGTCCGGACGGGTCTCCACCACGCGGCCGTCGTCGCCGCCGGTGACGAGACGGGTGCCGTCCGCCACCGCGCACAGCACGGCCCCCGCGTGGGCGGTCACCGCCTTGGCTCCACCGAAACCCAGGAACACGCGCCCCTCCGCGCCGGCGAAGGCCGGCGTCGCGTCGAGAAAGGCGGCGGCGACGATCTCGGCGCCGAGGGAGAAAGTGGTGACCTTGTCGGTGAGGCTCGAAGGGGCAAGGGACATGAAGCAGTGCCTGCGCGCGGCCCGAAGGCGGAAAGGGCCTTCTTAAGCCACCGGGCGCGGCGAGACGCAAGGTGGGCGGCGGCGCGGCCCGTTGCGCGGCGCGGCGCGGGGCGCCATAACGTGCCCATGATCATTCGCGACGAGATGCCCGCCGACGCGGCGCCGCTGCGCGCGCTGGTCGCCATCGCCTTCGGCGGCCCGGCCGAGGCCGATCTGGTGGACCGGCTGCGCGCGGACGGCGATGCGGCCGTCTCCCTGGTGGCGCAGGACGCCTCCGGGCTGCTCGGCCACCTGCTGCTGTCGCCGATGGAAGCCCCGTTCGCCGCGCTCGCATTGGCGCCGCTGTGCGTGCGCCCCGACCGCCAGCGCGCGGGAATCGGCGGCGCGCTGGTCCAGGCCGGGATGACGCAGGCCCGGGAGGCGGGCGCGCGCGCCGTCTTCGTGCTGGGCGACCCGGACTATTACCGACGCTTCGGCTTCCGGGCGGACCTCGCGGCGGGCTTCGAGACGCCCTATGCGGGGCGCCATTTCATGGCGCTCGCCCTCGGAGGTCCGCTGCCCGAGGCAAGCGGCGTGCTGCGCCACGCGCCGGCCTTCGCCGCATTGGGCTGAAGGCGCAAGCGAGGCTTTCAGTCGGCCTCCGCCTTCACCAGCGGGCAGCCGCCCTCATTGAGCGGGCGGAACGCCGTGTCGCCGGGGATGACGCGGATCAGCTCCAGATAGTCCCACGGATACTTCTGCTCGGCGGGCGCCTTCACCTTCAGCAGATAGAGGTCGTGGACCATGCGGCCGTCGGCGCGGATGCGCCCGCCATGGGAGAAGAAGTCGTCCACCGGGGTCGCCTTCATCTGCGCCACCACGGTCCCGGTCTCCGCGGTGCCCGCGGCCCGGACCGCCTTCAGGTAGTGCAGGATCGAGGAATAGACGCCCGCCTGGCCCATGGTGGGCATCGCCTTGTGGCGCGCGAAGAAGCGCTTCGACCAGGCGCGGGTCTCGTCATTGAGATCCCAGTAGAAGCCCTGGGTCAGGATCAGCCCCTTGGCGGTGGGCAGGCCGATGGCGTGGATGTCGGTGATGTGGAGATAGAGGCCGGCGAGCTTGACGCCCGACTGCGGGATGCCGAACTCGTTGGCCTGCTTGATGGCGTTCACCTGGTCCGCCCCGGAATTGGCGAACGCGATGAGCCTTGCCCCCGCGCCCTGGGCCTGGAGCAGATAGGAGGAAAAGTCGGTGGCGCCCTGCGGGTGCTTCACGTGGCCGACGATCGCACCACCGCCCTTCTCCACCGCCTGGACCGTGTCGCGCTCCAGCGCCGCGCCGAAGGCGTAGTCGGCGGTGATGAAGAACCACGGCCCGTCCTTGGCGAGCGAAGCCCCGGTGCCGGCGGCGAGCGCGTAGGTGTCGTAGGTCCAATGGATGCCGGTCGGGGCGCAGAACTTGCCGGTGAAGTCGGACGAGCCGCCGGTGGAGGCGAGCACCAGCTTGTTCTTGCGCCGGCCGATCTCCTGCACCGCCAGCAGCACCGAGGAGGTGGGGATGTCGGCGATCACGTCGACGCCCTGCTCGTCGATCCAGCGGTTGACGATGGCCGAGCCCACGTCCGGCTTGTTCTGGTGGTCGCCCACCACGATCTCGATCGGCCGGCCGAGCACCGTGCCGCCGAAATCCTCCACCGCCAGCTGCGCGGCGATCACCGAGCCGGGGCCGGCCATGTCGGCATAGATGCCGGACTGGTCGTTGAGAATGCCGATTCGCAGGGGCTTCACGTCGGCGGCGACGCGCGGCGCCGGCAGGAGCAAGACCGCGGCGAAGGCGGCGAGAATGGTGCGGTGCATGGGAACTCCCGGAACGGAAAGACTGCCAACCGCATTATTCGACATTTTCGAGCGATTCAATATATATTACGTTGTATAGTGCGATATATTTATAATCACATTTTGATAGTGTTTTAATTGGGCGGCGCCGCCCGGCGCCTCGCCCATGGCCGGCTTTGTGGTCTATGAGAGCGGCCATGCCCGCCGTCGCGCCGCTCCCCATCGATGCCGTCCTCGACGACCTCATGCGCACCCTCGCGGCGAACACCGCGGCGGTGCTCGTGGCCCCGCCCGGCGCGGGAAAGACCACGCGGGTGCCGCTGGCGCTGCTCGACGCGGCCTGGGTGAAGGGCGGCAAGATCCTGGTGCTGGAGCCGCGCCGGCTCGCCGCCCGCGCCGCTGCCCACCGCATGGCGCAGACTTTGGGCGAGCGGGTCGGCGCGCGCGTCGGCTACCGGGTGCGGCTCAGGTCCGAGGTCTCGGCCAAGACCCGCATCGAGGTGGTGACCGAAGGCGTGTTCACCCGCATGGTGCTGGACGATCCGGAGCTGTCCGGGGTCGCCGCGGTGCTGTTCGACGAGTTCCACGAGCGCAGCCTCGATGCCGACCTCGGCCTGGCGCTGGCGCTCGACAGCCAGCGCGGCCTGCGCGAGGACCTGCGCCTGCTCGCCATGTCCGCCACGCTGGATGGCGCCCGCGTCGCCGCGCTCCTGGGAGCGCCGGGGACCCCGGCGCCGGTGATCGCCAGCGCGGGCCGCGCCTTCCCGGTCGAGACGCGCCATCTGCCGCGTGATCCGCGCGCGCGGATCGAGGCCCAGATGGCCGACGCCGTGATCCGCGCGCTCGGCGCGGAGCCCGGCTCCATCCTCGCTTTCCTGCCCGGCGCCGCCGAGATCCGCCGCACCCGCGACCTGCTGGCGCAGAAGGTGCGCGATCCCGCCGTCGACCTTGCCCCCCTGTTCGGCGCCATGGACGCGTCGGAGCAGGACCTGGCGCTCCTGCCCGCCCCGCCGGGCCGGCGCAAGGTGGTGCTCGCCACCGCCATCGCCGAGACCTCGCTCACCATCGAGGGCGTGCGCGTGGTGGTGGACAGCGGCCTTGCCCGCGTGCCGCGCTTCGAGCCGGACGTGGGGCTGACGACGCTCGAGACCGTGCGCGTCTCCCGCGCCGGCGCCGACCAGAGGCGCGGGCGCGCCGGACGCACCGAGCCGGGCGTGTGCTACCGGCTCTGGAGCGAGGGCGAGACCGCGAGCCTGAAGCCCTTCGCCACGCCGGAAATCCTCTCCGCCGATCTGACCGGCCTGGTGCTCGACCTCGCCCGCGCCGGGGTGCGCGAGCCGGCATCCCTGCCCTTCCTCGACCCGCCGCCCGAGCCGGCGGTGAAGGAGGCGAAGGCGCTGCTCGCTTTGCTCGGCGCGCTCGACGCCGAGGGCCGCGTCACCGCCTTGGGCGCGCGCATGGCGCGCCTGCCTTTGCCGTCGCGCCTCGCCCACATGGTGGTGCGTGGCGCGGACCTCGGCGCCGGCCGGCTGGCGAGCGAGATCGCGGCCGTGCTCACCGAGCGCGGGCTCGGCGGCGACGGGGTCGACCTCGGCCACCGGCTGGACGATTTCCGCCGCGACCGCTCGCGCCGCGCCGAGGACGCCCGCCGCCTCGCCGCCCGCTGGGCCGAGGCGGCCGGCGCCGGTCCCGAAGGTGGCGGCGTGGCGCCGTCTTCCGCCGCGCTGCTGGCGCTGGCCTTCCCCGACCGCATCGCCAAGGCGCGCGGCGACGGCACGCGCTTCCTCCTGCGCAACGGCCGGGCCGGGGCGGTGGACCCTGCGGCGGCGCTGGCCAAGGCGCCTTTTCTCGCCATCGCCGAAATGTCCGGCCGGGCCGATGCCGCCCGCATCGTCCTTGCCGCCGCGCTCGACGCGGCCGAGATCGAGGCCATGTTCGGGGCCGAGATCACGGACGGCCTGGAGGTGACGTTCGATGCCGCCGCCGCGGCCGTGCGGGCGCGCGAGACCCGCCGGCTGGGGGCGCTCACTTTGTCGTCGCGCCCCCGCCCGGCGCCGCCCGATGCCGCCACCGCGCGTTTGCTGGCGGAAGGCGTCGCCGGCCTCGGCATCGCCCGCCTGCCCTTCACCCCGGCGCTCGCCCAGTGGCGCGACCGCGTCTCCTTCCTGCGCGCCGCCGAAGGCGCGCCTTGGCCGGACCTTTCCGACGCCGCGCTCGCTGCTGCGGCGGCGGACTGGCTGGCGCCGTTCATCGCCGGCCGCACGGCGCTCGCCGAGATCACCGCTTCCGACCTCGACGGCGCGCTGAAGGCGCTGCTGCCCTATGCGCTCTCCGCGCGCCTCGAGGCCGAGGCGCCGACCCATTTCACCGCCCCCACGGGCACCCGCGTTCCGGTGGACTACGGCGCCGAGGGCGGCCCGCAGGTGGAGGTGCGGGTGCAGGAATTGTTCGGGCTCAAGACCCATCCGGCGCTCGCCGGCGGGCGCATTCCGCTCACGCTGGCTTTGCTCTCGCCGGCGCGCCGGCCGATCCAGGTCACGAAGGATCTGCCGCAATTCTGGCGCGGCTCCTGGCGCGACGTGCGCGCCGAGATGCGCGGGCGCTATCCCAAGCACCCCTGGCCCGAGGACCCGTCCCAGGCCGACCCCACCACCCGCGCCAAGCCGCGCGGCACCTGAGGGTTCAGCGCGCCGGGTCGAGCGCGTCCGTATCGGGGGCGATGCCCTTGGAGGTGGGCGCGCCGTCGTCGAACGGCGCGAGATGATCGATCACCATCTGCCGGTAGCGCGGCAGGCCCTTATAGGCAGCGATGTCGGGATGAAGGTCGCGCAGCACCCGGTGCAGGCGGCGGCGCCATTTCGGCACCTTGGCGATGTCGGCCACCGAGGTGAGATAGCAGCGGATGCCGAACAGGATGGCGTTGGAGCGCGGCAGGCGGAACAGGGTCTGGAGTTCCACGCGCAGGTGCACCTTCTCGGCCACGTTCTCGGGCGTCACGGTGGCCTTGTCGGGGCCCCAGACGGGGTAATTCTCCGGCGAGGTGTCGAGCCTTGGATTGACGGTCATGGTCCAGTTGAGGCGCCGCACCGGCTGGCCGCACTGCAGCCGCATCAGGTATTTCAGCGCCCGGTCGAACACGCCCTTCTCGTGCGCCAGCGGCACCGGCCCGTGCCATTCGTGGAACGTCATGCCGATGTCGAATTCCAGCGACCAGTCGGCCTGGGTCGTGACCATGCCGCCATCCACGAACAGATTGTCCTCGCGCTGGTCCTGCAGCGTGAAGTCGCCCTGCGCCTGGCGGGTGATGTACTCGAACGGCGGGCAGGGCAGCGTCTCCGCCCTGCCGAAGGTGAAGGACTGCTGGAGGCCGAGCGGGCGGTTGACCCAGGTCCACAGGTCGCCCGCCTTGGTGAGCAAGAAGTGCTCGGGATAGTCCGCCGCGAGGCTCTCCATGATGAGCTCCAGCGTGTCCCACTGCGCCGCCATCATGTGCGACAGCACCTGGCAGCGCTTGGGGTCCTCGCTAAGCACCTTGGCCCGCTCGTGGCACTCGGCCACATAATGCTCGTCGATGTCGAACACCGCCTGGAACGCCGCCGTCGGCCCGCCCCGGACATGCGGCTCGATGTTCACCGAGTACATGTAGGTGTCTTCGGCGAACGGGAACGGGAAGCGCAGGATGTCTTGCGCCGTCTTGCGATAGGTGAAGGTGTCGCGGAAGGTCTCGGACGGCTTGAACTGCAAGGTCATGGTCTCGTCCTTTGAAATAAGGCCGCCGAGCCTTTGCCCGGAGAACCCCTCCCCCTTGTGGGGAGGGGCAGGGGTGGGGTTCCGCCGTTCGGGGAGAGTGTGGCGACATCCCCTCCCCCACACCCCTCCCCACAAGGGGGGAGGGGAGGCCCCGCTAAAGATCGATCACGAGGCGCGGCCCGCGGGCGCGCGAGACGCAGGTCATGATGGCGGTGCCCGCCGCCTTCTCCTCAAGCGAGAGGAAGTCGTCCCGGTGCTCCACCTCGCCCTCGATGACGGGCGTGCGGCACTCGCCGCAGGCGCCGCCGCGGCACAGGCACGGGGCGGCGACGCCCGCCGCCTCGATCGCCTCCAGAAGCGACTGGGCCTCGCCCACCTCCACCTCGATGCCGGAGCGCTTGAGCACCGCCTTGAAGGGCAGGCCGCCCGAGGTGTCGCCGAAGCTCTCCTTGTGGATCTTTCCCGACGGCCAGCCGAGCGCCAGCGCGGTCGCGCTCACCGCGTCCATGAGCGGGCGCGGCCCGCACACATAAAGGTGCGTGCCGAGCGGCTGGCGTGCGAGCAGGCCGGCCATGTTGAAGGCGGCCCGCCCGCCGCCATGGACGCGGATCTCCTCGCCCGCCGCGAACGGGGCGAGCAGGCGCTCGAACACCGGGACCTCGTCCGCCGCCGAGAGCTGGTGCAGTTCGTAGCGCGCGCCGCGGGCCTTCAATTCCGGCAGGTGGGACAGAAGCGGCGTGATGCCGATGCCGCCGCCGATCAGCAGGTGCTTTCTCGCCGTCGCCGCCACCGGGAACAGGCTCGACGGCAGCGCCATCTCAAGCACGTCGCCGCGCGCCACCTTGTGGTGCAGGAAGGCCGAGCCGCCGCGCGACTGGGCGACCAGCCGGACGATGATGTCGTAGCGCGCCCGCTCGGCCGGCGGCGAGACGAGGGAATAGGCGTTCTTCATCACCTTGGCGCCGTCGCGCAAGGTGAGCATCACGTGCCCGCCCGCCGGCGGCGTCGGGAACAGGCCGCCATGGGCCGGCTCGAAGGAGAAGCGCTTGAGGCCGGGCGCCAGCGGCTCGATCTCGCGCACGCGCACGGCGCAGGTCCCGGCGGGGCTCATGCGTAAAGCTCCTCGGGCTCGGGCACCTCGCCGGGCACCTCGGCGTCCACCTGCACCCCCATGAAGGCGGCGAGCCGGCGCGAGAAATGGTCGCGCACGAACAATGGCGCGCCGCAGCCGGAGCAGGTGACGATGGAGGTGGTGACCTTTTCCGTCACCGTGCGACAATGGACGCAGAAGATGCGCCGCGCCTTGGTGCCCACATGGGCGAAGCCGATCTCCTCCCGACCGAGGCCGGCGGCCTGGGCGATGCCGAACAGGTCCCACAGGAACGGCTCGGTGCCGGCGCCATAGAGCCTAAGGCCCATGCGCTCGCGGGCGAGCCGCTCCTCGAGCGCGCTCAGAAGGTGCGGCACCGCGCGGAACACCCGCACGGCGCCCGCCGCCTCCTCCATCACCGGCGCGCCGGGAACGGCGCTGCGATGGGCGACGGTCCAGACCTCGAAGGCGGCGGCGCTCACGCCCTGCGCCAGCGCCCCGGGCGGCACCGCGCCGCCCTCGACCACCAGGAGATGGTGCCGTCCGGCCGGGTCGGGGGAGATCGGCCGGTATTTCGGCCGGCTCTTGATGCCCTGGTCGCTCATCTCGGCTCGCTCATTGGGGGACGACCGCCGGCCGCCCATGACGTCGCGGCGCCGGCACGCGCGCGCACCGGGCATGGACCTATTTTTCTTCACAAGAAAAATAGTTGTCAATGACGAGAAGGGTGGAAAACGCGCGCAGGGACTGGGAAATGATAGTCACCGGCCGCCGAAATCTTGGGCAGGCGGCGGCTTTTTCAGCATGCCCCGTGGCCGGTCAGGCGCGCACCCGGGTCTTCCGCGGATCGAAATGGGGGAAGGGCACGATGCGCGCGGGGATGCGCTTCCTGAGCCCGTCCAGCTTGCCGATCTCCACCTCGGCCCCCTCCTGTGCCGCGGAAACGTCGAGCCGCGCCAGCGCGATCTGCGCCTTCAGGATCGGCGACTTGGCGGCCGAGGTGACGACGCCCACCTGGCCGCGCCCCACATGGACCGGGTCGCCATGGCCCACATCCTCGTTGGAGGCGATGGCGAGCCCCACCAGCCTGCGGGCGGGATTGGCCTTGCGGCGGGCGAGCGCGTCGCGGCCGACGAAGTCCTCGTCCTTCGCCGCCACGGCAAAGCCGATGCCGGCCTCGAACGGGTCGGTCTGGTCGCAGAAGTCATAGCCGGCGAACACCAGGCCCGCCTCCACCCGCAGCATGTCGAGGGCGGTGAGGCCGAGCGGCTTCAGGCCCTTGGGCGCGCCCTCCGCCCACACCGCGTCCCACAGCGCCACCGCGTCCTTCGGGTGGCACCAGATCTCGAAGCCAAGCTCGCCGGTATAGCCGGTGCGCGAGACCACCAGCGCCGGCCCCTGTGGCCCGCCGAGCCGGGCGACGGCGAAGCGGAACCATTTCAGCTCGGCGATGGCGGGCTGGCTCGGCCCGGTCCAGATCAATGCGGCGAGGATCTCGCGGCAGAGCGGGCCCTGCACGGCGATGTTGTGGAGCTGGTCGGTGGAGGATTTCACCCAGGCCTTCAGGCCCCATTGGGCGGCCTTCTCGCGCAGCCAGGTGCCGGTGAATTCCTCGCCGCACACCACGCGGAAGTTCGCCGGGCCGAGGCGGAAGATGGTGGCATCGTCCAGCATGCCGCCGCTGTCGTAGCAGAGCGCGGTATAGACCACCTGGCCGACCGTGAGCTTCCGGATGTCGCGCGTCGCCGTGCGCTGGAGCAGCAGCTCCGCGTCCGGCCCGGTCACCTCGAACTTGCGCAAGGCGGACAGGTCCATCACCGCCGCCTTCTCGCGGCAGGCCCAGTATTCGGCGATCGGCCCCTCGCCGGTATAGCAGGCGGGCAGCCAGAAGCCGCGATACTCCACGAAGTTGCGGGTGAGGAGCGAGGTGCGGGGGTGGAAGGCGCTCTCGCGCGTCAGGCGCGGCTCGGCGTCGGGCGTCATGCGGAAGGCGATCCCCTTGGAGAAGTCCTCTGCGGCGTCGTAGACGCGCACATGGATGTCGGTGGGCTCCCAGGCATTGGCGGCGTCGATGTCGTCGGCGCAGGAGGAGACGGCGCAGACGAGGTCGGTGAGCGCGCGCAAGAGCACATAGTCGCCCGCCTGCGACCACGGCTCGTCCATGGAAAGCGCGTTCGAGCCCTCGATTGAGGTGTTGTAGAAGAAGTTGATGGCCGGCCAGCCGCGCCGCTCCCGGATGCCGAACGGGGCCAAAGCGGCGTTGAAATTGTCCGAGCAATTGGCGTGGCCCGGATAGCCCATGTCCTCGTAATATTTCGCCGAGCAGGCCAGCGCGAAGGTGTCGTGGCGGCCCACCGTGTCCCGCACCACCTCCACCAGCGGCACCTGGCGCGCGTCGAAATACTTCGAGTGGAGACCCGGGCCGGGATAGGCCGCGCCCATCAGGGTGCGGGTGGTGGTGGCGTCGAGGCCGAACTCCTCGCCCGCGTCCAGCGCCCTGGCGTCGAAGGCGAGGAAGTCCGAACACTGGCGGCCAGCCACGTCGATGATCTGGATATAGTCGCCGGCCTTGACCGTGAAGGCGCGCGCCTCAGCCGCCGGCACCCGCAGGTCGAGCTTGGGGGCGGCCAGAGGCTCGGGCAGGTCGTCGAAGCCGGCGGCGCGGGCGATGGTCACGAGAAGGTCGGTGGGCGCGCTTTGCTCGTCCGGCGGCATGGGGCGGCCGGGAGCGACCACCACCAGCAGCAGGTCGGCGGCGGCGGTGAGCGTGACGCGGCCGCCCGGCGCCGGGCCGGCCGCAAGCGCCAGCCGCCCCTTCTGCGCGCCGGGCGCGATGCCGTGCGCGGCGAGAAGGCGCGCCGTGGCGCGGCCGCCTGCGCCGGCATCGGCGATCACCTGCGCGAGGTCCGGCCCGCCGGCTTCGCCGGCAAGCCCGAGCCGCGCGCCGGCATCGCCTGCCCCGTCGAGGGCGAAGACCAGGGCGCTCTGGAGCCCTTCCGGATCGGCGATGGTGACGCCGTCGCCCGCCTTCAGCGCGAAGGCCTCGCACCCGCCGCCCCGCACCCTGTGGCGCCGTGCAGCACCGGTGGTGGGAAAGGGGGCGGGCCTGGCGGCGGCGTCCATGCGCTAGCCTTTCTCGTTGACGGCAAGCAGCCGGTAGCTGCCGCGGAAATAGAGCAGCGGGCTGCCCTCGTCCTCCACGTGGAGATGCACCACCCGGCCGACAAAGATGACGTGGTCGCCGCCGTCATAATGGGCGTAGGGCACGCACTCGAAGGTGGCGAGGGCGGGCCTGAGCTTGGGCGCGCCGGTGACGCCGCGCACCCAGTCGATGCCGGCGAACTTGTCGCCGCCGGCCCGCGCGAAGCTGTTGGAGATGCCTTCCTGGCCCTCCAGCAGGATGTTCACGGCGTAGGCGTCCACCTGCTCGAAGCGCGCCAGCGAATAGAGGTTGCGGGCCATGGAGAACAGCACCAGCGGCGGATCGAGGGAGACGGAGGAAAACGAATTCACCGTCACCCCGAGCGGGCCTTCGGCATCGTGCGCCGCGACCACGGCGATGCCGGTGGCAAAGCGGCCCAAGGCATTGCGCAACTCGCGGGGATCAAAACGGGCGTCGATATCAATGGCAGTCATGGAAACATCTCTCGGAATATGGGTCGACGTTGCCATTGTAAGACAATTTCGCGCCTCTGGCTGCCTTCGTAACCGGCGGCCTCCGGCCCGGCCGGAGAGCGGATGGATGCTCGGCCGAGCCGGAGCACGACGGCCGTAGCTGACCCAGACCTCTCCATTTGCCCCCTCTCCCCTTGCGGGAGAGGGCAGGGTGAGGGGTGTCACCGTCCTGTGGGCTATGGGACGCCCCACGCGGCGCGGACCCCTCACCCACCGCGCTGCGCGTGGCACCCTCTCCCGCAAGAGGGAGGGAAACCACGGTGCCTGTTCCCGCTACCCGCCCACCGGGCCGTCCTGTGCCCCTCACGCCACCTTGGCGGGCTCGAGCTCGGCGAGCAGCTTCTCGGCGAAGGCGCGCTTCTCGGCGTCGTCCATCTTCTTGATCTCGTTGTTGAGCACGCGCTCGTTGATGGACTTGTTCCAATAGTCCAGCGAGCCGAAGCCGAGCAAAGCGGCCTTGCCCACGAACTGGCGCAGCACCTCGTTGGTGGGGCCCATCACCCAGCCGGCCTTGCCGTCGCGCAGATAGCGCTCGATCTGCAGCGCCGGGCGGAAGCCGGTGCCGCCGGTGGCGTGGAGCATCTTGTCCACCACATAGGCGACGTTTTTGGCGGCCTCGAACTTCACCTGCCACAGCCAGTGCAGCAGGCCCGCGCGCGGCAGCGCGTCGAGGTCCTCGTGGATCGACCAGTCGCAATTGTTGGTCACCGCGTCGAGCGCCTGCGCCATCTGGAAGTCGAAGGCGCGGCACGCATTGGTGTCCATGATCGCCTCGCCCACATAGTCCTGGATGGTGGGGTAGTCGGCGACGCGGAGCCCGACGTCATTGTGGGTCTTGCGGGTGGTGTGGCGCTTGGCGATGTCGATCACCGCCAGCGCGATGCCGTTCCAGCAGGCGGACGAGCAGGTGAGGAAGAACGGGTCCACCACCTCGTCGTTGGATTTGGCGCCGTCGCCCACCGGGCCCACGAGCGCCTCCTTCGGCAGGAGGGCGTTCTCCACCATGATCGGGCCGGACTGGTTGCCGCGCAGCCCGAGCCCGTCCCATTCGGAGGGATTGGCCCTTACGTCGTCCTTGGTGACGAGGAAGCAGGACAGGTCGGAGTAGTCGCCCGAGAAGCCGGGGCTGGTGGTCTGCACGATGTACCAGTCGGCGAAGCCGCCGGAGGTGGTCCAGGAGGCCTTCTTGGTCACCCTCCAGCCGTCGCCATGGGCCTCGGCCTTGGAGGAGATGGGATACCAGAAGTGCGAGCCGGTCTCGGGGTCCGAATAAGACAGCGTGCCGATCAGCACGTCCTTGTCGAGCCGCGTCAGGATGTCGGTGAGCAGCGGGTTGTCGTGGTGGCGCAGGAGCGCCGCGGCCACCGCGCCGAGATGCATGGTGTAGCACATGGCGGTGGAGGGACAGCCGTAGCGGGCGATGGTCTCCACCACCATGGCGGCGCACACATGGTTCTCGCCGCGGCCGCCGAGCTCTTTCGGCACGTTGAGGGAGAGCAATCCGAGGCCGGCCAGGGCCTCGAAATTCTTGCGCGGATAGACATAGTCCGCGTCGCTCTCCACCGCATTGGCGCGCAGCGTGGATTCGCACAAGGCGATGAGCTTTTTCTGGAGCGCCTTCTGGGCCGGCGAGAGCAGCCATTGCGGGTCCCATTCGAACCCGAGGCCCCAGAACGGCTCCGCGCCCCACATCTTGGTTTCGGACATGACCTGGCTCCAGCTGGCTCCGCCGCGGGTCCCCCGACCCGGCCTTTGGAAGGGCGGCCGCCCGTTCTCCTCAGTGAATTTTTTTGACGGCGTAGAAACAAGATGCCATCGACACCGGGGCGTGCAAGTCGAAGAATTGGGCAAATGCTGGTCAAATTGTGAACTGCGAAGCACTGGCGCCCGCTGGGCCGCCATTCATCCCCGCCCGCTGTTCGGGCAGAAGAGGCAAAAATTTCTTCTCTGGAAAAGTAATTGACACACAAGAGTTGGCCGACAAGGATGCGCGGCCGGAGCGGAGCGGAGCGCGCGGACGTGGCGCGCCGCCCTCAAGATCGTGCAGCACAAGCAGGGGGAAGGCATGAGCGAGACCGTCTGGAGGCAATCGATCCTCAACGGGCGTCACCGGGAACTCGGCTCGAAGCTCGAAGAAACCTGGAACGACATGGCGATCCCCCAGCATTACGCCACCGACCCCTATCTGGAGACGGCGGCGGTGCGCTATCAAGCGGGGCTGATCGACGTCTCGGCGCTGAAGATCATCGACGTCGCCGGCAAGGACGCCCTCGCCTTCCTCAACCAACTGCTCACCGCCGACATCTCCAAGATCCCCGCCGGGCGCTCCATGATCTCCTCCATCGTCGACGCGGACGGCGGGCTGATCGACGACGTGCTGGTCTATGTGGACGGCGACGGCGCCTTCCGCCTGTCCCATGGCGGCGGCACTCTGGAGCAGGCGCTGCCGGTGGTGGCGCAGGGCTTCGACGTCACCTTCCAGCGCGACGACGACGTGCACATCCTCTCGCTCCAGGGTCCCCTCGCCCTCGACATCCTCAGCCCCCACACGCCCCTGGACCTGAAAGCCCTGCCCTATTTCGGGCACGGCCGGACGACGCTGTTCGGCACCCCCGTCTCGCTCGCCCGCGGCGGCTATTCCGCCGAGCGCGGCTACGAGGTGTTCTGCGCGGCCAAGGACGCGGTGGACCTGTGGGACAGGATCCTCGAAGCGGGCAAGCCGTTCGGCGCCATGCCGGTGTCGTGGGACTGCCTCGACATCGTGCGGGTGGAGGGCGCGCTCTTGTTCTTCCCGTTCGACATGCCGCACAAGGACACGACGCCCTTCGAGGTGCTCATGGACTGGTCGGTGGACCTCACGAAGCCCGATTTCCGCGGCAAGGCGGCGCTGGCGAAGCGCAAGGGCACCGAGCGCACCCACCAGGCCGGCATCGAGGTGCTGGCACAAAAGGCGATCACGCCCGGCGCCAGGATCTTCAAGGACGGCGAGGAGGTGGGCGTGGTGAACTCCACCACCTACAGCCGCCACCTCATGAAGTCGCTGGCGCTGGTGTCGCTCGTCCCCACCGTGACGGCGCTCGGCACCGCGCTCACCGTGAAGGACGGGGAAGAGACCTTCGCGGCGAACGTGGTGCGCACGCCGTTCTACGATCCCATGCGGCTGCGCACCCACCCGCTGGAGGAGCGCGGCTGAGCGGGAGGTGGCCGCCTGCTTCCAGCCACGCTTCGCAGCGCCGTCTCATGGCGCCGCCGGGCGCAGCGGGCTGCGCAGAAGGGCGACCAGTTCGGACTGGCGGTGGACGCCGCATTTGCGGAACACCGCCTTCAGGTGGCCGCGGACGGTGCTATCGGACAATACGAGAGCGGCGGCGACCTCCCCCACGGAGGCACCCTCGGCCACCATGCGGGCGACCCGCGCCTCGGCCGGAGTGAGATCGAACAGCGCCTGGACGAGCGGGGCGCCCAAGGTCTCGCCCTCGCCGAGTTCGCTCACCACCAGCAGCGCGCCGGCGCCGGCGAAGATGTCATGCGCGCTGCGGCGCATGGGCACCACATGCACGACCAGGGCGCCGTGCCCCTCGCCGGCGCGGACCGGGATCGAGCCTACCGCCTGCGACCACAGCTCACGGTTCAGCCGCGCCAGGGCCGCGCCGAGCAGGGTGTCGGCGTGGCGATCGGCCAGCCCCAGGCGCTGGCGCCGGTCCAGGAAAAGCTGGCCGAGAAACCGCCCGAATTCGGGATTTGCATCGAGCATACGTCCGGTGGGGCCGACCGTGGCGGCCGGGACGCCGAGCGCGGTGAACGCGCCGAGCGTCGCCGCCAGCCGCTCCAGCGCGAGGCGGGTGGACGCCACCGCGGCGCGCGCCACATGGGGCTTCAGCGCGGTCAGCCATGCCACGGCATCGTCGCCGAACGGCGCCTGCGTGCCGGGCCGCTCAAGGCTCAGGATGGTCCACGCGCCGTCCGGCAGGAACTGCTTCAGCGCCATCGACCAGCCCACGCCCAAGCTGCGCATAGTCTTGAAATAAAGTAGATTCTCGATCTCGTCGGGGGTGAAGAGGTCCTGGTCGCGCACCACCGGCAGGTCCGGCCGCAGCATCGCCCGGTCGATGCGGGGATTGTGATCCATCGCCCCCGTGGCGGCCCACTGTTCGAACGGCGCCTTCAGGTCCGGGGAGGCGAAGCCGCGGATCATTCCCGCGCGCGACATGAACATGACGGCGCCGATACCACCGGCCTTTCGGCCGCACAGGTCGATGGCCTGAGGCCACAATTCGGGAAGAACGGCCGCCTCGTAAAGGCCATCCAGCACGTCCAGATCGTCCACCGCAGCTGCCCCTCACGTTCCACGACCACCGTCGCAGGACATCATAACACCGAGGCTACAACCTGGAGGCTGCGGGCGCCCAGGAGAATGCCGTCATGCGGACCTCGGCCTTGGCCGAACGTGGCGCTCGCCGGACCGGAGGCGACCCCGGCGCGCGACCAGGCCCCGGCGCGCGCCGGGGCCGCGCCATCAGAGCGGCTTGAGGCCGGCCTCGATCTGCGCCCGCTTGCCCTCCAGGAAGGGCGGCAGCGAGAGGCGCTCGCCCAGCGTCGCCAGCGGCTCGTCGGCGGTGAAGCCGGGCTCGTCGGTGGCGAGCTCGAACAGCACCCCGTTCGGCTCGCGGAAATAGAGCGAGCGGAAGTAGAAGCGGTCCACCTTGCCCGAGTTCGGGATGCGCAGCTCCTTCAGCCGCGCCGCCCAGTCGTCATACTGGTCGAAGGTGGGCACGCGGAACGCCACGTGGTGCACCGCTCCCGCGCCCTGCACGGCGGGCTCGAGGCCCGGCTCCACTTTCACATGAAGCTCGGCGGCGGGGCCGCCCTCGCCCATCTCGAACACATGCACCGCGCGCCCGTCCTCGCTGGCATAGTCGCGCACCGCGCGAAGGCCCATCACGTCCTTCAGGATCACGCCGGTGGCGCGCAGGTCCGGCACCGACAGGGTGATCGGCCCGAGGCCGCGCACCTGGTGCGGCGCGGGCACGGGGCTCCTGTCCCACGGCACGCCGGGGCCATTGCCGCCGTCCACCACGAGGCCGAGGCGCTGGCCCTCGAAATCCTCGAACAGGATCTGGTTGCGCCCGTCGCGGGTCTCGATGCCGCCATGGGCGACGCCGGCGTCGGCGAGCCGGCCGGCCCAAAAATCGAGCGCCCCGTCGTCGGCGACCCGCAGATGGGTGCGCACGATGGAATGGGTGCCGCGCCGCTCGCGCGCCACCGGCCAGTCGAAGAAGGTGAGGTCGGTGCCGGGATTGGCGAGGCCGTCCGCATAGAACAGGTGGTAGGCCGAGGTGTCGTCCTGGTTCACCGTCTTCTTCACGAGGCGCATGCCCAGCGTGCCGGTATAGAAGCGGTGATTGGCGGCGGCCTGGGCGGTCACGGCGGTGAGATGGTGGATACCTGTGAGCTGCATGGTGTCCTCCGGGCGGAGGCCCGCCTCCGCGTCATGTCTCCCCCGAGATAGGCCGGGCGGCGGACCGTTGCGAGAGCGCGACGCGCAAGCCGAAATTGCGTCGATGCAATGTTTCGGATCGCGATACCTTTTATTTTTGGCGCCTTCGCAACAAAACCGAGCCCTGTGAACCGGCCATTAACCCTTTTTTCATGCGGCGCGCCGCTCCAGCCGGAAATCGTCGATTGCGCAACTCCCCTCAGGCTCTGCTATAGGCGTGGGGCAAGGGGGAACCCAAGTGGCTGTGACCATGTGCAAAGGCAGGGCACCGAGACGCGAGGCGGCGAGGATCGGCCGGGCGGCAAGGCCGTGGGCGCCGCGCCTGCTGGTGGCGCTCGCGTTCGTGCTGCCGCTGGGCGCCTGCGCCGATCGGCCCGGCCCCGAGGCGCTGACCCCCACCCTCGCCACCGCTCCCGGCACCAAGCCGGCGACGGTGCTGGTGGCCTCGACCCGCGCCCGCGACCCGCGCCCCGGCACCTTCTTCAACGGCGAGCGCGCCCCGCTCACCTTCGCCCGGGTGGACATGTCGGTTCCGCCCACCCACAGGCCGGGCGAGATCGAATGGCCGAAGTCGCAGCCGGGCAACCCGCAGACCGACATGGTGGTGCGCGACGCGGTCTATCGCGACACCCAGCAGCAATTCCTCGCCGACCTCAACGCCGAGCTCGCGCGCCGGGCGAAGGGACAGAAGAAGGTCTTCATCTTCGTCCACGGCTACAACACCCAATATGCCGAGGCGCTCTACCGCCTGTCGCAGATGGCGGTGGATTCGGGCGCCTCCGGCGTGCCCGTGCTGTTCACCTGGGCCTCGCGCGCCACCACCGAGGCCTATGTCTACGACAACAACAGCGCCACCGCGGCGCGCGACGCGCTGGAGGAGACGGTGCGCCTCGCCTTCGCCAGCAATGCGGAGCAGGTGAGCATCATGGCCCATTCCATGGGCAATTGGGTGACCGTGGAGGCGCTGCGCCAGATCCGAATCTCCGGCAAGGGCGTGCCGGTCGAGCGCCTCGACCAGGTGATCCTCGCTGCGCCCGACATCGACGTCGACGTGTTCAAGTCCCAGCTCAAGCGCTTCGGCAAGCCCGCCAAGCCGTTCGTGGTGATCGTCTCGCGCGACGACAAGGCGCTCGGCTTCTCCGACTTCATCGCCGGCGGCAAGACCCGCCTCGGCGCCTATACCAACGACGAGGAGCTGGTCGATCTCGGCGCCGTGGTGGTGGACATGACCGACGTGAAGGCGCTCGACAGCTTCAACCACGGCAAGTTCGCCCAGCTCGCCGAGATGGCGCCGCAGCTGCGCGGCATGATCGCCCGGCAGACGGCCTCGGGCGCCGCCCCCGCCTCCACTGTCTCCTTCGAGGGCGTGCAGATCGTCGGCCTCGACCGCGCCGCCCAGCGGGCGCATCAGGCCACGGCCGAGGCGGCCGCGCCGGCACCGGCCCCGGCGCCCGCCCAATAGGGCGCGAGCCGCGCGGGCTTCTCTCCCGGCGGCAGGTGGTCTAAAGGCGTCGGGCCATGGCCTATTCCGTCAAAGAGATGTTCAAGACGCTCCAGGGCGAGGGCGCCCAGGCCGGCCGCGCGGCAGTGTTCTGCCGGTTCTCGGGCTGCAATCTGTGGTCCGGGCGCGAGGAGCACCGCGCGGACGCGACGTGCCGCTTCTGCGACACCGACTTCGTCGGCACCGACGGGGCGGGCGGCGGGCGCTTCGCCGATGCCACAGCGCTCGCCGCGGCCATCGCCGCCACATGGGCGGGCGACCGGCAGGCGCGCTTCGTGGTGTTCACCGGCGGCGAGCCGCTGCTGCAGCTCGACGGCGACCTCGTGGCGGCGGTGCACGCCGAGGGCTTCGAGATCGCGGTGGAGACCAACGGCACGCTGGCGGCGCCCGAGGGCATCGACTGGATCTGCGTCAGCCCCAAAGCGGGCGCGGGGCTGGTCCAGCGGCGCGGGCAGGAGATGAAGCTGGTGTTCCCGCAGGACGGCCTGCCGCCGCAGGCGATGGAGGGGCTCGATTTCGCCCATTTCTTTCTCCAGCCCATGGACGGGCCGGACCGCGCCGCCAACACCGCGGCGGCGGTCGCCTACTGCCTCGCCCATCCGCGCTGGCGGCTCTCGCTGCAGACCCACAAGATGATCGGCATCCCATGACGCGCCTGAGGATCACCCAGGGCTTCACCTTCGAGGCGGCGCATTTCCTGCCCCATGTGCCGCAGACGCACCGCTGCTTCCGCATGCACGGCCATTCCTACCGCGTGGACCTGACCCTCGAGGGCGAGGTCGATCCAAAGACCGGCTTCGTGGCGGACTTCTTCGACGTGGAGGCGGCCTTCGCCCCGCTCCTCGCCCAGCTCGACCACCATTGCCTCAACGACATCGCCGGGCTGGAGAACCCCACCGCCGAGCTGATCTGCGTGTGGATCTGGGACCGCGTGCGCCCGGTCCTGCCCCAGCTCGCGCAGGTGCGGGTCTACGAGACGCCGCTCTCGTTCGCGGATTATTGCGGCGGCTGAGGCCGCTGCGCGGCCTATGTCGGCTCCTGAGCCACGGCGGTCCGGCCGACGCCTGGGACGGCGTCGGCGTCCGCGTCCGGCGTCCCCGGCGCGCGGCCCTCGCCGGCCCAGATGCCCTCGACCGACCGCAGCGCCGGGATGGCAAAATCGGTGAAGGCGCGCACCGCGGGCCGCATGAAGCGGACCGAGGGATAGGCGATGAACGCCTCGGTGGGCCTGACCTCGTACTCCGGCAGGATCCGCACCAGCCGTCCCGCCCGCAAATGATCGCTCACCAGCAGCTCCTGGACCGGGCCCGCCGCGTGCCCCTCCAGCAGGGTTGCCGCCAAGGCGTCCGCGGCGTTGGTCCGCAGGAAGGGCCGGACGAGGACCTCAAACGTCCGGCCGCCGCGCGTGAGGGCCAGCGTCTCGCTCTGCGAGAGCACGCGCGGGGTGGTGACGAGGTCGATCTCGCCCAGCCGCTCCAGGGTCTCCACCGGCCCGCAGCGGGCGAGGAAATCGGGCGAGGCCGCGAGGATGCGCCGGATCAGCCCCAGCCGGCGGACGATCAGGCTCTGGTCTTCCGGGCGGCCGTACTTCACCGCCAGGTCGAAATTCTCATAGACGAGGTCCACGCTGCGGTTTTCCAGCACCAGATCGACCGCCACTTGCGGATGGCGCCGCTGGAATGCCATCACGATGGGGTGCAGATGGCGCGCGCCGATGCAGGTGGGCGCATGCAGGCGCAGCGCCCCGTCCACGGCACCCATGTCCCGCCGCACGCCTTCCACCGCCGCGTCGATGGTGGCGAGCGCCGAGCGGCTGGCCTCGTACAGCGCCCGGCCCTGTGGGGTGGCGCGCACCAGCCGCGCCGAACGCTCCAGGAGGCGCGCGCCCACATGGCGCTCGAGATTGCGCAGATGCTTGGTCACCGCCGGCTGGGACACGCCGAGATCGCGAGCGGCGGCGGTGACGGAGCCGCGCTCCACCGTGCGGATGAAGGCGCGCAAGGCGAGCGCAATGTCCATTCATATCCAAGAGCTATGGTCGTTATTACCCCATAACATCTGGACGCTGGCGCTGCAATGCGCTCCCCTCCCGGCGCGTCGCGACGCAGCGCGACCAGCGCGCAAGGACCAGCCGGGGATGGATATGGACAGACGCACCTTCGCCTTGGCCTGCTCGGCCCTGCTCGCCGGATGCGCCGGCACGGAGGAGCGGACGATCGGCGCCGAGGCTCCCCTGCCCGACCCGGCCCATGTGCGCATGTATGCGGCCGTGAGCACCGAGCCCTTCGCCGTGCCGGCGGTGGACCTTGCGGAGGTGGATGCGCGGTTTCTCCGGCGCGAGGTCGCCTATGCGACGCGCGAGCAGCCCGGCACCATCGTCGTCGATCCCCAAGCGCGGTATGCGTACCTGGTCCTGGAACGGGGGCGGGCGATCCGCTACGGCGTCGGCGTGGGCAAGCAGGAGGGGTTCAACTTCCAGGGCGCCGCCACGATCGCCCGCAAGGCGGAATGGCCCCATTGGACCCCCACCGCCGACATGATCCGGCGCGAGCCCGAGCGCTATGCCAAATATGCCGCCGGCCTGCCGGGGGGGCCCGGCAACCCGCTCGGCCCGCGCGCGCTCTATCTCTACCGCAACGGCCAGGACACGCTCTACCGCCTGCACGGCACGACCGAGCCCTGGACCATCGGCACCATGGTTTCGTCGGGCTGCGTGCGGCTCCTCAACCAGGACATCATCGACCTCTACCGGCGCGTGCCGGTGGGAACGAAGGCGGTCGTCCTCCCGGCAGGCGGCGCGGCGTCGTCTAGAGCGCGATCCGATCAAATTGAATCAATTTGACCGGTGAATCGCCCTCTAAATTGATGAAAGAGAATGCGTTGTCCGATCAGCTTGCGGTGCAAGCTGATCGGCGCGTGCTCTAGCGCGCGATCCGATCCATTTGATTGACCGGGATCGGCGCGTGCCCTGGAGCCGCCTCAGAGGTGCTTTTCCACGAACCCCTGGAAGGCGGCGAGCTGCTTGCCGATGAAAGCCGACGTGCCCGCGTCGGTGATGACGCCGTCCTCGATCTTCTTGTTGGCCTGGGAGACCATCACCTCGGGCATGTTCATCACCGGCGCGTCGAGCGCCACCAGGATCTGGCGCAGATGATACTGCGCGCGGGCACCGCCCAGCGCCCCGGGCGAGGCGGACATGATCAAGGTCGGCTTGCCCTTCAGCGGCTGGCGCTCCTTGATGCGCGAGAGCCAGTCGAGGGCGTTCTTCAGCCCGCCGGGCACCGAGTAATTGTATTCCGGCGTGACGATGACGAGGCCGTCCGCCGCGGCGACCGCCCCGCCCATGTCGGTGACCGCCTGCGGCATGCCGGCGGCCTCGATGTCGCCGTCATAGATGGGAAGGCTCGCCACCGAGGGCAGCAGCGCCACCTCGACCCCCTCGGGCGCGAGCCCCGGCAGAGCGCGGGCGAGCGCCGCATTGTAGGAGCCCTTGCGCACGCTGCCGACCAGAACCACCCATTTCATGGCATCTCTCCTTGCGTGGCGGCAACATAACGCGCCCGCCGCCGAAACCGAAGCCGCGTGCGGGCAAAGGCGGCGCGCACGAAAGCGCCGCGCGGCCCTGGCGCCGCGCGCCCGACGACAACCAAAGTTCCGGGGACGGAGTTCTGCAGAAGGTTGCCCCGCTCCCCTGAGGGACGAGCGTGGGCGCCCTCGCGGCGGCGGCCGGCGGCCGCGCGCCGTCAGTAGGACAGGAAGAGCGGGACCTTGCTTTCCTTCAGCATGGATTCGGTCACGCCGCCGAGCACCCATTCGCGCATCAGCGAGTGGTTGAAGGCGCCCATCACCAGCAGGTCGGCGCCGAACAGCTCGACCTGCTCGGCGATGGTGGCGGCGATGGAATTCTGCACCACCAGGTTCTTCACCGTCACGTTGACGCCGTGGCGGGCGAGGTGCGGGGCAAGCTCGGCGCCCGGCAGGGACTTGGCGAGCTCCTTCTCGGTGCCGACCGCCAGGACCTCCACCGCCTCGGCCGCCTTCAGGAAGGCCATGGCGTCGTTCACGGCGCGCGCGGCCCGGGCGCTGGCGTCCCAGGCGACGATGACGCGCCCGCCCTTGAAGGTGTCGCAGTGCTCGGGGACCACGATGAGCGGCCGGCCGCTCTCGAACAGCAGCGCCTCGATGAGCCCGCGGTCCGCATTGATGGTCGCGGTCTCGGAATCGACGATGGCGACGTCGTGCACCATGGCCTGGGCGACGAACACCTCCACCAGCTGGCCGTAGGCGAGCTGGGGGGTCTCCACCGAGGCCGCGACGCCGGCCGCCGCCGCGTCGCCGCGCGCCCGCTCGCCCACCGCGGCCGCGAACTCGCGCAGGCGCTTGTTGTGCGCGGCCACCAAATTGGCGCCCATGGAGTTCACGAACGTGGTGCCGAGCACCACCTTCAGCGACGCCGCCTGGATGGTGGCGTGCGCACCTGCCTTCTCGGCCAGCGAAATGCCGTAGGAGAGCGCCGCCGACGGCTCGTCGATGCCCTCCTCCGTCATGCCGATGAGCACGCTCTTGATGTTCTGCAGCATGAGCCTTCCTCCTCTCGATACGTAATTTATGTAGCGGACGCCGCCTGCGAGCGCGTTGCGTTGCCTCAACGCGTTACCGGTCGCCCGTTCACTGTCCCCCGGACCGTGACGGCCCGGCCACGGCGCCGGAACGCGCATGCCCCGACGGGAAGCCTGGGCACAGGCGCCGCGAGATGCCATAGGTAGCCGGCCCTTGCCCGCGACGCCAGGACCGCCGGCGGGGAAAGCGTCATCGACCGGGACGAGCGGGGGCTCACGAGATGCTGTTGGGACGGGGCGCAGGCATCGCGCTGGGCATCACGCTCGCCATCGCCGTCGTGCTTGCCAGCCTCTATTTCGCGCTCGCCATCCACTACTGGATCCCTTGGCCGGCGCCCGTGCGCACCTTCGGCGCGCTCGCCTTTCCGGCAGCGATGCTGGCGCTGTGGTTCGCGCCCGGACGCCGACGCCGGACGCGCCGCGTCCTGGTCGCCGTGGCCTTCCTCGCGCTCGGCACGGCCTATGCCGCCAAGCTGCCGGCCGAACAGGACTGGGTGGCGCTCCAAAGCGAGCAGGCCTTCGCCACCTTCGACGACGACACGGTGACCATCGCCAACCTGCGGGACGCGCTCCACCGGCCCGGCGCCCCCTCCGAGCCGCGCTGGATCACCGCGCGCTTCGACCTGTCCACCCTCGAGGGCGTCGATCTGATCATCCAGCCGTTCGGCGGCGTGAAGGCGCTGGCTCACGTGATGCTCTCGTTCCGCTTCGCCGACGGACGGCACGTGGTGGTCTCCATGGAGGCGCGGCAGGCGAAGGGTGCCGCCTTCGACCCCGTCGCCGGCTTCTTCCGGCGCGATCAACTCTATCCCGAGCTCGGCACCGAGCGCGACCTGATTTGGGAGCGGCTCGCCCGCACGCCGCCCGACGAGGTGCAGATCTATCCGGTGAAGGCGAGCGCCGAGGCGGTGCGGATCTATTTCCGCCGCATCCTCGATTTCGTGAACGCGAGCCATCGCCAGCCGCGCTTTTATTCGACGCTTCGGGAAAGCTGCATGACGACGCTGATGAACCTCGCCCCCGAGAGCTTCGCACAGGTGCCGTGGCGCGACCTGCGCCGCTGGATCCCGGGCTATTCGCTCAGCCTGTTCCAGCAGCTCGGTCTGGTGGACGGCGACCTTGGCGCCGACGACCTGGCGCGGGAGGCCCGGCTGCGCCCAAGCATCCGCCCGCCGGCCGAATTCCCCGCGGACGCCGCCTGGAGCGCCCATATCCGCGCGCGCCGCCCGTGAGGCGCCGCGCGCCGTAACGCAATGCCCCATCATGGGAGACCACGATGATCGAGGACCTCAATCTGTTCGCAACCCAGCTGGTTACCCTCTGGGTGGTGCTCGAGCCGGTCAGTCACCTCTCCATGTTCCTGGCGGTGACAAACCATCTCGACCGGGCCGAGCGGCGCAAGGCGGCCGCCATCGGCCTCGGCTTCGCCCTGCTGATCCTGGTGGTGTTCGCGGTCGTCGGGCGGATGCTGCTGGAGGCCATGGGGATCTCCATCATCGCCTTCCAGATCGCCGGCGGCCTGATCCTGTTTCTGTTCTCGCTCACCATGATCTTCACCGACGCGAGCGCGCACGGCCCGGTGGAGGTGAGCGAGGACCGCACCGCGGCGAGCGTCGCGGTCTATCCGCTGGCCATTCCCGTGGTCGCGGGCCCGGGCGCGATCCTCTCGGTGGTGCTGTTCTCCGACAACAATCGCGGCTCGGTGGAGGCGCAGATGGTCACGCTGGCGGCACTGGGCGCCATGATGGCGGCGCTGCTCGTGGTGTTCTGGCTCGGCGACTACATCGTGCGCATCATCGGCAAGAGCGGGGCGAACCTGCTGCGGCGGGTGATGGGCATCCTGCTCGCCGCCCTGTCGGTGAACCTCGTGCTCAACGCGCTGCAGATCTGGCTGGGGCTGCCTCCCATCTGAGGGAAGGCACTTCACCTATCGGCGAAAGCACTTATCCTATGGGTGAAGGCGCCGGTCGCGGGCGCTCCGAGGCCGAAGGCGGCGAAAGCGCGCCCCGGCCCCGCCGTTCCAAAACCAGAACCGCCGCCGCGCCGCGATCTCCCCTGCGGCCGGTCCCCCAGGAGGAAACGCCCTTGTCCCTGCCCGCCTCGCTCGCCGGCCGCCTGGCCGTGCCCGCCATCGCCGCGCCCATGTTCCTCGTGTCCGGCCCGGAGCTCGTGAGCGAGACCTGCCGCGGCGGCGTGCTCGGCACCTTTCCCGCGCTCAACGCGCGTTCGACGCAGATCTATGCCGACTGGCTCGACGACATCGCCGCCCGGCTCGCCGGCAGCCCCGGGGCGGCCCCGTTCGGGGTCAACCTGATCGTCCACAAGTCCAACCAGCGCCTGGAGGCGGACCTCAAGGTGACGGTGGACAAGAAGGTGCCGCTGGTCATCACCTCGCTCGGCGCGGTGCGCGACGTGGTGGACGCGGTGCATTCCTATGGCGGCCTGGTGTTCCACGACGTCATCAACCTGCGCCACGCCGAAAAGGCGGCGCAGGCCGGAGTGGACGGCATCATCGCCGTGTGCGCCGGCGCCGGCGGGCATGCGGGCGTGCTCTCGCCGTTCGCGCTGGTGGGCGAGATCCGCCGCTTCTTCGACAAGACCATCGTGCTCGCCGGCTGCCTGTCCAACGGCGCGCAGATCGCCGCGGCGCAGGCGATGGGGGCGGACCTCGCTTATTTCGGCACCCGCTTCATCGCCACAAGCGAGAGCCTGGCGCCGGAAGGCTACAAGCAGATGCTGCTGGCGTCGACGGCCGACGACATCGTCTATACCGACGCCATATCGGGCGTGAACGCCAATTTCCTCAAGCCCTCCATCGTCGCCGCCGGGCTCGACCCGGCCCATCTGAAGAAGCACGGCGAGCTGGACATGGCGAGCGAGCACAAGGCCTGGAGGGATTTCTGGTCGGCTGGCCAGGGGGTCGGCGCGATCGCCGACGTGCCGCCGGCGCGCGAGCTCGCTCTGCGGCTTGGCCGCGAGTACGAGGCGGCGCTGGAGGCGGCGGCGGCGCGGCTCGCGGCGCGGCGGCAGCGCCCGCTTTCGGCGGCGTCGTAGGGGCAATTCCAGAACCTGGAGCCTCCTTTCTCCCGCTTGCGGGGGAGGGAAAACACCCTCACCCCGCCTTGAACCGGGCGCGGATGCGCTGCTCCAGCTCGTCGCGCACCGCGCGGTAGGCGTCGAGCCGCTGCTCGCGGTTGCCCGCTTCCAGGGTGGGATCGGAGGTCGGCCAGTATTCCACGTCGAGAGCGTTGGTGCGCGTCAGCTCCAGCGCCTTATGGTGCGCGTCCGGCGCGAGCGAGACCGCGAGGTCGAAGCCGAGGCCCTCATATTCCTCCAACTCGTCGACGGTCTTGGGCCGGTGCTTCCTCACATCGAGGCCGATCTCCTCCATCACCGCCGCGACGAAGGGGTCGGGCTCGCCGACATGGACCCCGGCGGAGCCCACATAAAGCGACTTGCCGAACAGGTGGCGCGCGAGCGCCGCCGCCATGACCGAGCGGACGACGTTCTGGCTGCACAGGAACAGGACCGATTGCGGCCGCGCTGAGCGCCGGGACGCCGCCGGAGGCTCCATGCCGCCTACCCCTTCCAGTGGAGCGCGCAGATCAGCGTGAACAGGCGCCGTGCGGTGTCGAAATCCACCTCGACCTTGTCCTTCAGGCGCTCGCGCAGCAGCTCGGAGCCCTCGTTGTGGAGCCCGCGCCGGCCCATGTCGATGGCCTCGATCTGGCTCGGCGTGGCGGTGCGGATGGCGGCGTAATAGCTCTCGCAGACCAGGAAATAGTCCTTCACCACCTTGCGGAAGGGGCTGAGCGAGAGGTGGTGCTGGACCACCTGGTCGCCGGCCTCGCGCTTGATGTCGAACACCAGGCGGTTGTCCATCAGCGAGATGTGGAGCGCGTAGGGGCCGGCGCCCGGATCGCCGCAGGGAAAGAAGGAATTGTCCTCCACCAGGTCCCAGATGGCGGTGGCGCGCTCGTGCTCGATGTCGGCCGTGGACGGGCCAATGGAGGCCTGATCCAGGGTGACCGCCATGAGGCGGGCCTTGGGCTTCTCCCTCGACGGATCGGTCATTGGCCCCCCTCCGGCGGCAGGTTGGTCCGGATCGCCACCGAGCGGCCGTGCGCGTCGAGCCGCTCGGCGGCGGCGAGCCGCATGGCCGCGGGTCCGAGCGCGGCGAGCGCGTCGGGCGTGCATTTCAGGATCGAGGTGCGCTTCATGAAGTCCAGCACCGAGAGGCCGGAGGAGAAGCGCGCCGAACGGGCGGTGGGCAGCACGTGGTTCGAGCCGCCCACATAGTCGCCGATCGCCTCCGGGGTGTGCGCGCCGATGAAGATCGCCCCCGCATGGCGCACCCGGCCGGCGAGGCGGTCCGCCTCCAGCGCATGGATCTCCAGATGCTCGGGGGCGACGCGGTCCACCAGCGCGATCGCCGCATCCAAGCTTTCCACCTTGATGATGGCGCCGTGGTCGCGCCAGGAGGCGCGGGCGATCTGTTCGCGCGGCAGGCGGGCGAGCATGTCCTCCACCGCCGCTTCCACGTTGGTGGCCAGGTCCTCGGAATCGGTGACCAGGATCGACTGCGCGGCGGCATCGTGCTCCGCCTGGGCGAGCAGATCGGCGGCGACGAAGTCGGCATTGGCGCTGGCATCGGCGAGAATCAGCACCTCGGAGGGGCCGGCGATCATGTCGATGCCCACCTTGCCGAACACCTGGCGCTTGGCCGCCGCCACATAAGCGTTGCCCGGGCCGACGATCTTGTCCACCGGGGCGATGGTCTCGGTGCCATAAGCGAGCGCCGCCACCGCCTGGGCGCCGCCCACGCGGTAGACCTCGTGGACCCCGGCGAGCCGCGCCGCCGCAAGCACCAGAGGCGCGATCACCCCGTCCGGGGCCGGCACCACCATGACGATGCGCGGCACGCCGGCGACCTTGGCCGGCACCGCATTCATCAGCACCGAGGAGGGATAGGCCGCGGTGCCGCCGGGCACATAGAGCCCCACGGCGTCGACGCTGGTCCAGCGGTGGCCGAGCGTGACGCCCGCGGCGTCGGTATAAAGGTCGTCGGCCGGGCGCTGGCGCGCGTGGTGGGCCTCGATCCGGGCCTTGGCGAGCTCCAGCGCGGCGCGGGTCTCGGCATCGACCGACGCCAGCGCGGCGTCGAGTTCGGCCTCGGCCACGCGCAGGCCGAGGGCGCAAAGGTCCACCCGGTCGAAGGTGCGGGAATGGTCGATCAGCGCCTCATCCCCGCGCGCGCGCACGTCGGCGATGATCTGCGCCACGGTGGCGTTCACGTCCACCGAGGTCTCCCGCTTCGAACCGAGGAAGTCGGCGAAACGGGCGGGGAAATCGGCGCTGGCGGTATCAAGGCGGATCGGCATGGCGCCTTGCTAGAGCAGGACGGCGCCGGTGGGAAGCCCTGCCCGTGGCGGGCCGCCGGCCGGTCGGCCCTGCGCGGCGCCGCCGCCTGCCCCGGCGCGGCGCGGCGGACGCCGCCTCAGGCGGCGCTGCCGGCCGCGTGCTTGGGCACGTGGGCGCAGCCCCAGGCGGGGCCGAGATCCTTCAGGCTCGCCTCGATGCACTCGACCTCGAGGCGCACCTCGGCGCCCCCCGAGAAGGTGAGCAGCACGAAGCCCGAGGGGGTCTCGGTGACCTCGAAGGTGACGGCGAGCAGGTTCAGGACGCCCTCGCGCTGGGCCGCGTCGAGGCCGCGGCACTTCACCTGACGCACGCGCTCGAAGTGCAGGCCGGCGCGGCGCCGCACGGTCTCCCCGGTGACCTCCTTGTGGTCCCAGTCGAAACGGTTGAGCAGCAGCGCGAAACGCTGCACGCGTGGCAGGAAGCCCATGTCGTCCCGCTTGACCACCGCATCCTGGAGATGGGCGGAGAGGATCGCGAGATCTTCCTCGTCGAGCGCGAGCAACTTCAAGGAATTCATGACGCCACCGCCTGTTTTCGTTGTCGCGGACATAGCGACGATGGGGCCGGCCTTCAAGGTCCGCGCCGCACTTTGCGTGGCGTCACTGGCGCCGGCGGGCGGCGCGCAATCCTGTCATGAGTAGGGTCCGGTGGCCGTTCAAGGAGGCCGACCTGCTTCCGGGCCTTGCCGCCGGCAATCCGGAGCGCACCGGCGCGGCGTTGTTCAGGGACGATACCAAGACCCTGACCTGGTAGGCCCGCCACGGGCCCGCGGGGTGAAGCCCGCCGTGCTCGGCCCGCCCCAGATCCGTCAGGGGCGGGCCGGGGCGTCGTCGCTCCGGCCCGCAGCGGTCGGCGCGCCGGCAATGGAGATGGGGCCGCCGCCGATCAGCCGTTCGGCCTCCTGCGGCGGCATGGGACGGGCGAAGGCGAAGCCCTGTGCCAGCTCGCAGCCGCGGCTGCGCAGCCATTCCGCCTGTTCGCGCGTCTCCACCCCCTCGGCGACGGTGACGAGGCGCAGCGCGTGGCCAAGGCCGATCATGGAGGCGATGATCTTGCGGATCTGGGAATCCTCGCCGATGCCCCTTGTGAAGCTGGCGTCGATCTTCATCTTGTCGAACGGCAGCTGGTGCAGGTGCGTGAGGCTCGAATAGCCGGTGCCGAAATCGTCCAGCGACACGCGCACGCCCTTGGCCTTGAGCGCCGCGATGGAGCGGCGGGCGGCGTCGAAGTCGATCAGCAGCGCCGTCTCGGTGATCTCCACCTCGAGGCGCCGGGGCGGGAAGTCGTGCTCGTCGAGGAGATCGAGGATCGACTGGGCGAAGCCCTTCTCCACCAGTTGCGGCGGCGAACTGTTGATGGCGATGGTCAGGTGGTCCGGCCAGTCGCGGGTGTCCTGGCACACGAGGGTGATCATGCGGCGCAGCAGCACGTCGTTGAGCCCGAGGTCCTGGATGATCGGCACGAACTCGTACGGACCGAGCAGGCCGCGCCGGGGATGCTGCCAGCGCGCCAATGCCTCGAACCCAACCGGATTGAGGCTCGAGAGGCTGACCAGCGGCTGGTAGTGGGCGACGATCTCGTCATTGACGAGGGCGGTGCGGATCTCGGCCTCGAGCTCAAGCCGCTGGCGCCGCCGCGCGTCGAGCGCGCCGTCGAACAGGACGTAGCGGTTGCGCCCCGCCGCCTTGGCCTGGAACATGGCGGCCTCGGCGTGCTGGAGCAGTTCGCTCTCGTCGGCGCCGTCGCGCGGGAACTTGGCGATGCCGATGCTCACCGTGATGCCGGTGGTCGCGCCGCTCTCGTCGGGGAAAGGCTGGCGCGCGGCGGTGAGGATGCGCTCGGAGATGCGGAAGATGTCCTCAATGCCGGCGCCGTCGGTGAGCGGGAACAGGATCGCGAACTCATCCGAGCCCTGCCGCGCCAGCACGTCCTGGAGCCGCAGCACCGAGCGCACGCGGTCGGAGAAGGCGCGCAGGATCCGGTCGCCGCCGCCGTGCCCGAGCAGATCATTGACCGAGAGGAAATGGTCGATGTCCACCACCAGCACGGCGAGCCGCGTGCCGTGGGTGCGGGCGAAGTCGAGGTGGCGCGAGAGCTCCTCGCGGAACATCTGGCGGTTGGCGACGCCCGTGAGCGCGTCGTAGCGCGACAGGTCCTGGACCGCCGCCTCGGCCTGCCGGCGCAGGGCGATCTCGCGCTTGAGCTGGCGGCTGCGCAGGACGAGCACCGCTGTCAAAGCGAAGCTGCCCACAAGGCCGAGCCAATACATCTCGTCGAGCTGGAAGCCCTCGTGGCTGCGCGTGAAGGCGTAGAATTTCTCGAACGCGTTGCCGACCACGAGGGCGGCGAACACCGCGAGCGAGAGCCCCGCGATCAGCGCATAGGCGAGGCCGCTCCGTTCAGGCGGGTTGGTTGCCCCGCCGGCCGGGGATGGCCCTGGAGGCGGCGCGATCGAACCGCCCTCGCGCCGGACGGAAGTCCCATTTTCCGATGCCAAGTGCGTATACTCGATTGGACGCCCGATGGTAGAGCGCGACGCGCCCCCAGGGAACCGCCGCATTGTTCCATGTGGGCGGTGAACAGCCCTCTAACTTGCCGAAATGGAGCTGGCCTTCCGCCAAGCGGAAGGCCACTACGGGTCACAGTGCCCGCCCGGCGGTCCCGGCGGGCCTCGGCGTCAGGGGCCGTTCGCCGCGGAGCGGCCTCAGGCGCTGATGCGCTCGATCACCGCGCCGCAGCGCGACAGCTTCTCCTCGAGCTTCTCGAAGCCGCGGTCGAGGTGATAGACGCGCTGCACGATGGTCTCGCCCTCGGCGGCGAGGCCGGCGATCACCAGCGAGACCGAGGCGCGCAGGTCGGTCGCCATCACCGGCGCGCCGGTGAGGCGCTCGCGGCCGTCGATGGTGGCGGTGTCGCCGTCGAGATGGATCTGCGCCCCGAAGCGCGCCAGCTCCTGCACATGCATGAAGCGGTTCTCGAAGATGGTCTCGGTGATGCGCGAGCGCCCGCGCGCCCGCGTCATCAGCGCCATCAGCTGCGCCTGAAGGTCGGTGGGGAAGCCCGGATAGGGCGCGGTCGACACCTCGACCGGCAGAATGCCGATGCCGTTGCGGCGCACCCTGATGCCCTCGTTGGTGACGTCGATCTCGGCCCCGGCCTGGCGCAGGATGTCGAGCGCGCTGTCGAGCAGATCGGCGCGGGCGCCGGCCAGCATCACGTCGCCGCCCATCATGGCGGTCGCCATGGCATAGGTGCCGGTCTCGATGCGGTCGGGCAGCACGGCATGGCGCGCGCCCTTGAGGCGCGGCACGCCGGCGACATGGATGGTGGAGGTGCCGGCGCCGGAGATGCGCGCGCCCATCTTGATCAGGCAGTCGGCGACGTCGACCACCTCGGGCTCGCGCGCGGCGTTCTCGATCACGCTCTCGCCGTCGGCGAGGCTCGCCGCCATGATGGCGGTGTGGGTGGCGCCCACCGAGACCTTGGGGAAGGCGATGCGCCCGCCCTTGAGGCCCTTCGGCGCCTTGGCGTTCACGTAGCCGGCGTCGATGTCGATCTCGGCGCCGAGCGCGCGCAGCGCATCGAGGTGGAAGTCCACGGGGCGCGTGCCGATGGCGCAGCCGCCCGGCAGCGAGACCTTGGCGATGCCCATGCGCGCGATCAGCGGCGCGATCACCCAGAACGAGGCGCGCATGCGCGAGACCAGATCGTAGGGCGCGGTAGTGTCGACGATCACGCGGGCGTCGATCTCCAGCGTCTGGCCGGCATAGGGATCGTCGCCATTGCGCTTGCCGTGGGTGGTGATGTCCACGCCATGATTGCCGAGGATGCGCTGGAGCAGCGCCACGTCGGCGAGCCGCGGCACGTTCTCGAGCACCAGGGTCTCTTCCGACAGCAGGCCGGCGATCATCAGCGGCAAGGCGGCGTTCTTGGCACCGGAGATGGGGATGGTCCCGGTGAGCGCCTGTCCGCCGACGATGCGAATCTTGTCCATGCTGCTCCTACCCCCCGGCACCCGCTCCGCGCGATGGCGCGGGACCGTCCCGTAACACGCGAACCAGTAGCTTTAGCCCGGCTCGTCCCGTGAGACAATTGCGTCCCGGGCTACCGGCCCGGGCGCGGCGTCCTCGCCCGCCGGCGCGCCGGCGGACACCGCCGGGGTGGCGGCGGCCGCGGCCTTGCGCGCGCGCGCCTGGTCCTTGCGGCGGGCGAGGTTCGCGCGCAAGGCGGCGGCGCGGCGGGCGTCCTTCGCGTCGTCGGGCATCATGGCGGAAAGGTAAGCGCCGTCACGGCCGCGGCGCAAGGCCGATGCGCCACCCGCCGGTGGCGCGGGCGCGTCCTGCGGGGCGTCAGAGGCCGAGGAAGCGGGAGCGGCGGCCATCCGGCTCGGGCTCGTCGGGCTCGGGGCCGGGATCGTCCGGCAGCGGTGGCATGGCGATGATGGGCTCGGCGGCGACCGGCTCCGAGCGCGCCCCCCGCTCCGCCGCGGCGCGCGCGGCGCCGGGCGGCGCGAGCCGCACCACCGAAGCGCCGGCCTCCGCTCCCGCCTTCGGCGCGGGGGCCTCCGGCGCTGCCGGCACCACCGCCCGCGCGGCGGCGGGGGCGGGCTCGGACGACCGGGACTCGGCCTCGAGCGGCTTTGGCGCGGGCCCCCTGGGCTCGAGCGCCTTGGGCTCGGCCGGCTTGGGCTCGGCGACCTTGGGCTCGGGCGCCTGCGGTTCAGGCGCGGCGCGGACGACCGGCGCGGACGGCGTCTCCGCCATCGCCGGCGCGCCCGCATCATCCGTGCCGGCGACGGCGTCGGGCGCCGGATCGGGCGCGACGGGCGCGGCCGGGGGCGGCACGCGCGCGGCCGCGTCCACCGCCAGCGCGGCGGCGGCCTTGGCCTCCTCGCTGGCGCGCACGGCGGCGATGGCCGCCTTCACGCGCTCGGCCTCGTGCTCCAGGATCGGCGTCGCCGACACGCCGGGCGGCACCGCCCAGACGAAGGCGTCGAGCTTGCCGGAGATCGGCGACACCGGCGCCCAGTGGTCGGAGACCACGCCGTCGGCGATCCAGGCCGGATCGCGGGTGGCGCGCACCGCGCGGGCGGTCCATTCACGCGCCTTGCCGATGTCGGCGTGCTCGGCGGCCTCGAGCTCGGCCATCAGCAGGCAGATGCGCTGGCTCGGCTCGGCGACGAGCGGCTCCAGCACCAGCCGGGCGTGCTGGAATTCCTGCGCGTCGATGGCGGCGCGGGCCAGCGCGATGGCGCTCTCGCGGGCGCTCGGTGCCTTGTTCGCCAGCACCCGGATGCGCTTCAGCCGGTCGAGCGCGGCATCGCCCGGCCGCAAATGCGCCTCCACCTCGGCGAGCTCGGGATGGGGGTTGGCGGCGAACGCGGTCTCGACGATCTTGGCCGCCTTCTTCAATTCCCCGGCGGCGCCCAGCAGCCGGCCGGCGCAGGCGGCGGCGGGCACCAAGGTCGGCGCGAGGCGCACCGCCTCCACCGCGCGCTCGCGCGCCACCAGCGGGTCGATGTGCTCGAGGGCGATGGCCTCGGCGGCGAGCAGCACGCCGCGGCGGCGGCGATACTGGGCCTTGTCGATGCCCTTCTGCGCCATCTGGCGTTCCAGCACCGCGCGCGCGCCGGCAAAATCGCCGTCGGCGCAGCGCGCCTCGATCACCGCGTCCACCGCCCAGGCGAGCGCGGGCGCGGCGGCAGCGGCCTCCTCGGCGATGCGCGCGGCGGCGCGGGCATCGCCGGCCCGGCGCGCCTCCATGTGCAGGCCGCGCAGGCCGAGCAGGCGCGTGTCGGCGCGCTCGGCCATGGCGCGGAACTGGGCCACGGCCTCCTCGCGGTCGCCGTCGAACTGCGCGGTCTGCGCCGCCAGCAGACGGGTCAGCGGCTCGTTGGGCAGCAGCCGCGCGGCGTCGGCGCGCGCCAGGCGAGCGGCGGCGGCATCGCCGGTGCCGATCGCCAGCAGGCCGCGGGTCACCGCCTCCCAGCCCTTGTCCCGGCGCCGGCGGCGCGAATGGCGCGCCACCATCTGCGGCGAGCGCAGGAGCAGCGACAGCGCGCGCCAGAGCGCCATCATCAGCGCGGTGAGAAGGGCGAGCGCGGCGAGCGCCACCGGCACGGTGGTCTCCACCCGCCAGCCCTCCCAGGCCAGCGTGATCTCGCCCGGCCGGTCGGCGAGCCAGCCGATGCCGAAGGCGAGCGCGGCGAGGACGATGAGCAGGACGACGAGGCGGATCACGGCATCTTCCCCGAAATGGCGGCGAGCGACTGCTGGGTGAGCGCGGCCACCGCGTCCGCGGCCGCCCGGCGCGCGGCGATCTGTGCGGTCACGTCGGCGAGCTTGGTCTGGGCCTGCGGCGGCAGGCGCTTCAGCGCGGCCAGCGCGGCGGCGAAGGCGCCGGCGCGCACCTCGGCCACCGCCTGGTCGAGCGGGGCACGGGCCTCGGACGGGTCGGCCTCGCCTTCCCGGCGCACCTTCACGAGGCTGCCGGCGCTGGCGGCGAGGCGCGCGAACAGGCCGTCCTCGCCGGCCGCGGGCGCGGCGGCGGGCGCGGCGAAGGCCGCTTCCCCCTGCTCGGCCAGGGCGCGCGCCAGCGCGGCGTTGGTGGGAAGGCCGGCCTTGGCGGTGGCGGCGATGGGATCGAGCGGGCTCGCGGCCGGGCCGAGGACGGCGCGGGCCGCATCCAGCTCGGCGGCGAACGGCCGGCCGGAGGCCACCGCCTGGTCCAGTTCGGCCAGCACCACGAGCGCCGTGGAGGCACGCGCCAGCCGCACCGTCGCGGCGGCGGTCTCCTTCAATTGGGCGTCGAAGGCGTCGAGGCGGGGGCTCAAGGCGCTCGCCTGCCGGGTGGCGCCATCCACCGCCGTCTTCAGCGCGTCCTGGCCGCGGGCCAGCGCCGCCTGGGCCTTGTCGAGGGCGTCCTGGCCTTGCCGCAGCGCCGTGATTTCGCCGCGCGCCCCGTTCAGGGCGCCGCGGGCGGCCTCGACCTCGCTTTTCAGGCCGTCGATGGCCGGCTGCAGCCCGGCGGGCGCGGCCTTGGCGCTCGCCTCCAGGGCGGCGAGCCCCGATTTGAGCGCGGCCAGGCGCGCATCCGCCGCATCGAGGCGGCCCGACACGTCAGGGGCGGCGCCGGTCGGGCGCGCCTCCAGCGCCGCGAGGCGGCTGGACAGCGCGGTGAGGTCCGCGGCGAGGGCGGGCGGCACCTCGGCGGCGGACGACGGCGCCGGCGGGGGCGGCGCCAGCAGCCGCATGACGGCAGCCCCGCCGATCCCGCCGCCCACCACGCCGGCGATCAAGGCGGCGACGAGCGCCATGGCGCCCGATCCGCGGCGCGGCGCCGCATCCGCGTGTGGCGGCGGGGGCTGGTCGGCCGGCGCGGGGGCGGCATCGTCCCCAGCGGTATCAAGGTCTGGTTCGGGCGGCGTGCCGTGCGCCTCCGGCGCCGGCGGCGATTCGGGCGGCAGGTCGGCGGATCTGTCGGCGGACGGGTGGAAAGGCGCCCCGTCCCCGGCCGCGGAGCCCCCGGGCGCGGCGTCTTCGGACCGGCTCCCGGCGGGCGCGGAATCGGCCGAGGCGGAGGGCGTGGCGGGCACGCCGGGGGTCGGCTCGGCCGCAATCTCCTCGGCCCTCAGATCGAGGGTCGGCGGCGTCGGCCGGGGTCGGGGGGCTGGGCCCGCCGGGTTCGGATCATCGCTCGCCATGTTCGTCCTCGCGGTCCGCCGTCCCCCCATCGGATAGACCGCCGCAAGCCGCGCCGCAACCGGCGCTCCTCACAGCAAAGCGAGAAGCGCGTCCTCGTTGGGCGCGGCGGCGATCTCGACCCCGCTGCCCGCGCCGAGCGGCGCGGCCACCTGCGCCGACAGGCACAGATGTCGCACCTGCCGAAGCCGATCGTCCAGCCCGGCGGCGGCGGCGCAGGCAAGCAGGGTCTTCACGGTACGCGGAGAAAAATGCAGCGCGGCGCCGATGGTTCCCTGCGCGAGCGCGGCGCGGGTTGCTTCCGCCAGCGCGTCGGCGGGCAGCGCCGCATAGACGATGGCGAGTTCCACCGCGAGCCCCGGCCCCGCGACCAAGGCGCCGAGGTCCGCCGCCCGGTCCTCGCCCGCCGGGTGGAGCACCCGCGCGCCCGCCCCGAGCGCGGCGGCGAGCCGGCCGGCGAGCGCCTCGGCGTCGCCCGCGCAGTCGGTCACCTGCGCGAAGCCCGCCTGGCGCGCCGCCTGCGCGGTGCGCGCGCCGACGCAGAAGGCGGGCAGCGCGGCGAGGCGACGGGCGCCGGGATGGGCGGCAAGCGCCTTGACCCCGTTCACCGAGGTGAAGGCGACCGCGTCGAACCTACCGTCGGGCAGCGCCGCGCCGGTGGGGGCGATGCGCAGCATGGGGTCCACCAGCGCCGCGTGCCCCATCTCGGAAAGGCGCTCCGCCGTCAGGGACGCCGCCGGCTCGGGTCGGGTCACGAGCACCCGCATGGCCCGGCCTAAAGCCCCAAGGCGCGCGCCGGGGCGCTCTCGCGAAGCCGCGCCCCGAGCGTGCGGCCGATCGTCTGCGCCGCGGCGACGGGGCCCGCCTCGACGCCTGCGGCGGCGTCCGCGCCGTCCGGCGCCAGGACCAGGCCGGAAAGGTGCACCAGCGCCCCCTCGACGCAGGCGAGCCCGGCGATGGGGGTGCGGCACGAGCCGTCGAGCGCCGCCAGGAACGCGCGCTCGGCGGTCACGGCGATGCCGGTGGCGGCGCAGGCGATGGCGGCGATGGCGTCATTGGTCGCGGGGTCGTCGATGCGGCACTCGATCGCCACCGCCCCCTGCCCCACCGCCGGCAGGAAGGCGTCGGTGGAGAGCACCGCGTCCGCCTCCTGCGCGAGGCCGAGCCTTGTGAGACCGGCGAGCGCCAGAAGGGTGGCGTCGAGATCGCCCTCGCGCACCCGCTTCAGGCGGGTGTGGACATTGCCACGCAGCAGTTCCACATGCAGATCGGGCCGCAGGCGCCGCAGCTGCGCCTCGCGCCGCAACGAGGCGGTGCCCACGCGCGCCCCGGCGGGCAGGTCGTCAAGGCCTGTTCCGCGCTTCAGGATCAGCGCGTCGCGCACGTCCGCCCGCGGCAGGTAGCCGGAAAGATGCAGGCCATCGGGCAGCACCGTCGCCACGTCCTTGGCCGAATGCACCGCCAGATCCACCGCGCCGGCGAGCAGCTGGTCCTCGATCTCCTTGGTGAAGAGGCCCTTGCCCCCGGCCTCGGCGAGCGCCCGGTCCTGGATCGCGTCGCCCGAGGTGCGGATCACCGCGATGGCGATCTCCCCCTGCGCGCGGCCCAGCGCCGCGCAGAGCGCGTCGCGCACGGCGTTGGCCTGCCACAGCGCCAGCGGGCTGCCCCGCGTGCCGATGGTGAGGCGCGCGGAGGCGCGGTCAATGGTGCCGCCCGCTTGGCGGTTCGTGTTCTGGTTCATGGATGCGTACAATGCGCATTGGAATCAAAATGGATAGAGCGGCGTTGCGGCGCAGCCGGAACGCCGCGCGGGAAAGGCGGTCCAGTGGCGGATTTGAAGGTGGCGGATTTGACGGCGGCGGAGCCCAAGGCGGCGGAACTCCTGGTGCTCGGCATCGAGACCACGTGCGACGAGACGTCGGCGGCGGTGGTCTCGCGCTCGCTGACCGGGTCGGGCGAAATCCGCTCCAACGTGATCCGCTCCCAGGTGGAGATCCACGCCCCGTTCGGCGGCGTGGTGCCGGAAATGGCGGCGCGCGCCCATGTGGAGGTGCTCGACCACGTGATCGCCGAAGCCATGAAGCAGGCCGGCATCGCCTATCGCGACCTCTCGGGCATCGCCGCCGCGGCCGGGCCGGGCCTGATCGGCGGCGTCATCGTCGGCCTCACCACCGCCAAGGCGCTGGCGCTCGCGGTGCGCAAGCCGCTGATCGCCGTCAACCACCTGGAGGCGCATGCGCTCACCGCGCGCCTCACCGACGGCGTGGCGTTCCCGTTCCTGCTGCTGCTGGTCTCCGGCGGCCACACCCAGCTCCTGGCGGTGGAGGACGTGGGGCGCTACACCCGGCTCGGCACCACGCTCGACGACGCCGTCGGCGAGGCCTTCGACAAGGTGGCGAAGATGCTGAGCCTGCCCTATCCCGGCGGCCCGCACGTGGAAGAAGAGGCGGCGCGGGGCGACGACGAGCGCTTCGTGTTCCCGCGCCCGCTCATGGGCCGGCGCGAGCCGGACTTCTCGCTCTCCGGCCTCAAGACCGCGGTGCGGCTGGAGGCGGACCGGCTCGCCCCGCTCACCGACGACGACGTCGCCGATCTGTGCGCCTCGTTCCAGGCCGCCGTGGTGGAGGTCATCGCCGACCGGGTGCGGGCCGGCGCGCGCGCCTTCCGCGAGAAGATCGGGCGCGGGCCCTCGGCCCTCGTGGTGGCGGGCGGCGTCGCCGCCAACCGGGCGATCCGCGCCCGGCTCGGCCAGATCGCCATCGAGCTCAACACCAGGCTCGCCATCCCGGCGCCGGACCTGTGCACCGACAATGGCGCCATGATCGCCTGGGCCGGCGCCGAGCGGCTCGCGCGCGACCTCGTCGACCCGCTCGACGCGAGCCCGCGCGCCCGCTGGCCGCTCGACCCGGTGGCCGCCGGCCCCCTGGCGCGGGCCTGAGCATGGCGCCGATAAAGACCATCGGCGTGGTGGGCGCGGGCGCCTGGGGCACCGCGCTCGCCAACGCCGCCGCGCGCGCCGGGCGCCGCGCCATCCTGTGGGCGCGCGACGACGCGCTCGTCGCCGACATGGCGCGGCGGCGCGAGAATGCGCGCGCGCTGCCCGGCATCGGCTTCGACGACCGGGTCACCGTGACCGCGCGCCTCGCCGACGCGGCGCGCGCGGACGCGGTGCTGCTCGTGGTGCCGGCGCAGGCATGCCGGGAGGTGGCGGGGGCGCTCGCGCCGTTGCTGGCGGAGGGCACGCCGCTGGTGTCCTGCGCCAAGGGCATCGAGCGCGGCACCGGCCTGTTCATGAGCGAGGTGATCGCCGCCGTCGCGCCCGCCGCGGCCGCCGCCGTGCTCTCCGGGCCGAGCTTCGCCAGCGACGTTGCGGCCGGCCTGCCCACCGCCGTCACCCTCGCCGCCCATGACGCGGGCCGCGCCGAGACGCTGTGCGACGCGCTCGGCGGGCCGAGCCTGAGGCTCTATTTCTCCACCGACGTGCGCGGGGTGGAGATCGGCGGCGCGGCCAAGAACGTGCTCGCCATCGCCGCCGGCATCGTCGAGGGCCGGCGCCTCGGCGCCAGCGCCAAGGCGGCGCTGATCGCCCGCGGCTTCGCGGAACTGGTGCGCTTCGGCCGCGCCTTCGGGGCCAAGGCCGAGACCCTCACCGGCCTGTCCGGCCTCGGCGACCTGATCCTCACCGCCTCCGGGCCGCAGTCGCGCAACTTCGCCCTCGGCCAGGCCCTGGGTGCGGGCCTGCCGCCCCCGGGCAAGCTGGCGGAGGGCGCGTTCACCGCGCGGGTGCTGGTGGAGATGGCCGAGAAGGCCGGCGTCGACATGCCCGTGAGCGCGGCCGTCGACGCGGTGCTCTGCGGCCGCCTCACCGTGGACGGCGCCATCGACGCGCTGATGGCGCGGCCGCAGAAGGCGGAGGCGTAGGGCTTCCGCCTGCGCGGCGATCCCCATACTTCCATATGACCGGGCCGATACCATAATATCTATAAATCATAAATACTTATATCTGCCGGAAAGCCGGACGGCGGGGCATCTTCCGACCACTGGGTGTCGATCACCCACGAGGAGAGAGAGATGAAGACCACCCTTGCCCTTGCCGCCGTCGTCGCCTTGCTCACCACCCAGGCCGCCTTCGCCGACCCGTCCGTGACCCGCGAGAACCACGAGGCGGCCGCGGTCGCCGCCCAGAGCGCCGCCCGCGACTACAACAACCCCTTCATGATCTTCACGTCCCAGCCGCAGCAGGACCCGGCGAGCCCGGTCGCCACAGCCCTCAACCCGGTGGAGGACCCGCATTGGGGCCCGGCCGCGGACGGCACCGACAACTGATCCCGCCGCGCGAGCCTGGCTCCGCCGCGACGCCGTGAACCGGCTTGCGGCGGAGCCGTTCCCAGCACCATCCGCACCACCCCAAGCCGCGCCGCTGGCCGCTGCCTGGAGCACAGCGCCAGGGCGATGCAGCCTCGAGGGTCGAGAGGCGGGACTACCGATCCGGCCGGGCGATGGCGCCCAGTTGCCCGAAGGCCGCGCCCATCTCGGCACGCATGGCGCCGTCCGCCGCGGCGGGCGCCAGGACGTCCGCGCCGGCGCGGAACGCCGCCTCGCCGTCCGCGCAGGCGAGCGCGAGGCGCACGCCGCCCGCAAGATCGTAGACGCCCCAAGCGAGGCCGGCCTCGTGCAGCGCCGCCTGGAGCGCGCTCTGCACCAGGCCGCGCACGGCGCGGTGGGGGCCCGAGACCGGCACGTCCTCCTGTCCGCCGCACAAAGCGGCGACGCAGGCCTCCTTGTCGAACGAGGCATGGCCGCGGCAGGCCATGGGCCGCACCGGATAGATCACGCACAGGCCCTCGGCGAGGAATGGGCATGGGCGCCCCAACGCCATGGGATGGGCCGGCGCGTCGGCGGGGCCGGCCTCGGCGAGGCGGCCGTCGAGATCCACGCCGACCCGCCTGAAGCCGCCGGCCATGGCCCGCACATAGCGCGCCACCATCAGCACTTCCGGCGTGGTGGCCACCACCTGGAGCTGGCAGCAGGTGCCGCAGCCCTTGTGGCAGGCGAGCTGAGGCAGGCCCTGCGTCTCGCCTTCCACATTGCGCTCGAAGGAGCTGAAGGCCTGCGTCCAGACCCGGTCCAGCAGATCCGGCCGGTCGCGGAAGCGGGCGATGGTGTCGCCGAAGCCGGCGCGCTGGGCGTGGAAGAAGTCGGCTGCCCCGCTTGTTTCGGGAGAGGGGACGCCGCCGCCGGGAGGGAAGGAAGCCACGTCTTCGGTCCTGCGCCTCGCGGAACGCGCCGCCCGAGCGGACCTTGCGTCCCGATATGCCGCGTGAGCGCCGCGCCCGGCTCCCGGCGCCCGCGCGGCGCCGATCCCGATCCGCTAGGACCGGCCGTCTGGCGCCGCATTGAGCGAGCGCAATTCACCGGGCGCGGAGGCGGCAAGGGCCGCCCCCGCGCGATCCTCAGAAGCAGACCAGCGCCTCGGCAAAATGCTCCACCTGGGGCGGGCTCGCGAAATGCGGGCTGGCGAGGCGGCGCCATTCCTGGAACTCGGGGGCGCCGCGGAAATGGACCGTATGGTCCTCGACCGTGTCCCACTTCACCACCAGCACATAATGCCTCGGGTGCTCCACCGAGCGCTGCAGCGCCAGGCCCGAGCAGCCGCGCGCCTTCTGGAAATAGGGGGCGGCCTCCTTCACGGCGGCCTCGAAGGCGGCTTCCGCGCCTTCCTTCACCTCGATGACGGCTCTCTCATAGACCATGCGTCGTCTCCCAGCGGCCGAAGCGTCGGCGCGCCGGCACCATAATGCGCGATCGGCACGGATTGAACCCGATCGGCGCGGTCCCGCGTACAGGCGGGGCCGGAGCGCAAGGGTTAAGGTCTGCGGCGCAGATGAAGCTATGGCCCGTTGCGCGGGAGTCCTGCGCTGGACGGCGGCTCGGCGCTCCGGCTGCGCCGTCGCTGGGCCGGGGAACGGCGCCGGCTACGCCGTCGCTCGGCCGGGGAACAAGCGCCCGCCGTGCCGGCGCCGCCTTGCCAAGCCCAAGGGAAGCCGGCAAGACGGGGCGGTCCACCGTCTTTTCAGCCGCGAGCGCGCCATGGCCCATTGGCTCTACAAGTCCGAACCCTTCAAATGGTCCTGGCAGATGCAGGTGAAGGCGGGCGCCAAGGGCACCCATTGGGACGGCGTGCGCAACCACCTCGCCAAGCTCCAGCTGATGGCGATGAAGACGGGCGACACCGGCTTCTTCTACCATTCCAACGAGGGCAAGGAGATCGTCGGCATCGTCGAGGTCATCAAGGAGGCCTATCCGGACCCCTCCGACGCCACGGGCAAGTTCGTCATGGTGGACATCAAGGCGGTCAAGGCGCTGAAGACGCCGGTGACGCTCGCCGCCATCAAGGCCGAGCCGCGCCTCCACGAGATGGCGCTGCTCAAATATTCCCGCCTCTCGGTGCAGCCGGTGACCGACGCGGAATGGGACATCGTCTGCGCCATGGGCGGCCTTTGAGCCACGCCATCGCCGATCCGCACGCCTTCATCCGCGCCGAGACGCGCCTGCGGCCCGTGCCGCTGGTGCCGGAGATTTCGCTCCATGTCGCCGACGAGGCGGTGCCGATCTGGCACCGCACCGAGGAGGAGCTGGGCGAGATGGGCCTGCCGCCGCCGTTCTGGGCCTTCGCCTGGGCCGGCGGGCAGGCGCTGGCGCGCCACCTGCTCGACCACCCCGAGACGGTCGCCGGCAAGAGCGTGCTCGACTTCGCCTCGGGCTCGGGGCTGGTGGGCATCGCCGCCATGAAGGCGGGGGCGCGGCGGGCGGTCTGCGCCGATATCGACCCGTTCGCGGTGGCCGCCATCGCCCTCAACGGCGCGGCGAACGCGGTCGCGCTGGCGCCGACGCAGGCGGACCTCATCGGCACCGACGCCGGATGGGACGTGGTGCTGGCCGGCGACATCGCCTACGAGCGCGACCTCGCCGCGCGCGTGTTCGCGTGGTTGCTGGCGCTCGCGGCGCGCGGCGCCAGCGTGCTGATCGGCGATCCGGGGCGCACCTATCTTCCGAAGGATAGGCTGGAGAAGCTCGCCGAGTATTCGGTGCCCGTGACGCGCGAGCTCGAGGACATGGAGATCAAGCGCACCAGCGTGTGGCGCCCGCGCCCCTGAGGCCGCCGGCGCGGAACCATCGCGCGGCGCGCGCCGTTGCCCCGGCGAACCCGCACGCCGAGGGAGGCACGCCATGGATGCCCACGATATCTGGAACAAGATGGCCGATCAGCGCGAGTGCATGCCGGTCGACCGCGACGGCGAGCGCCTGCGCGCCCGGCCCATGGTGCCGGTGGTGGACGAGGCGGCGCGGGCGGTCTGGTTCGTCACCGACCGGCGCAGCGCCAAGGACGACGAGATCGCCCGCGCGCCGCAGGTGTGCCTCGCCTTCGTCGACCATTCTGATCATTTCCATCTCTCGGTGTCCGGCCGGGCGGGGATCGTCGAGGACCGGGCGAAGCTGAGGCATATCTGGTCCTCCTACATGGAGGCGTTCTTCCCCGGCGGTCCCGAGGACCCCAACGCCGTGCTGCTGAAGGTGGAGCCCGAGGCGGCGGAATACTGGGACGGCAAGGGCGACATCGCGAGCGCGTTCGAACTCGCCACCAGCATCATTTCCGAGCGCGCCCCCGACCTCGGCGACAACGCCAAGCTGCGCCTGTGAGGTCGGGTCCGGTCGGGCCGGCCCCTCGCCGCCGTCGCCCTGCGACCCGACCGGGGCCCGCGACGGCCCCGCCGCGCGCCGCCGCGCTCAGGCCTTGCGGGCGAACAGGGCCGCGGCCGCCGCCAGCAGCCAGCCGAGGATCATCAGCGAGCCGCCAAAAGGCGCGCTGCCGCCGAGAAGCTTGACCTCCATCAAGGCGCGCGTCGCGAGGTCTCCGGAAAAGAGAAGACCGCCGATCGCGATCAGGCCCGCGGCGGCGGCCAGCATCGCGCGCCCGCGCCCGAGCTGGAGCGCCACGGCGACCAGGCCGGCGATGGCTGCGGCGTCGAAGAGCAGGAAATGCGCGGCGGTGACGAGAGTGTCCCCGCCGCCCACATGGGCCGCCGCCGCCGCGGCGGCGACGCCCGCCGCGCCCATCAGGCCGGCGACGACGAGGAGAAGGCGGCAGAACAGGTTCATGGCGGCGCCTCGCTGGCAAAACCCGACGGCTCCTCTATAGGCCCGGCGGAGGACGCCGGCACGGGCCGGCCCTGCGGCATGGCGGAGCACCCCGCCGCCCACAGCGACGAAGGGCTATAAACCCAAAGTCTGCCTTGCCGCAGCCTTGTGGAGGGCAAGCCTCCTCACCATAATCCGCGCCAAGAATGCGCGGCTGAAGTCGCGGGAGTGCACGTCGCGGGCGAGGCCCGCGCAGGGAGGCAGATGCCATGTCCGACAAGGTGTATGACGTTCCGGCCCCGTGGGCGCACAAGGCCTATGTGGACGAAGCCAAGTACAAGGCCATGTACGAGGCCTCGGTGAAGGATCCGAACGCCTTCTGGGCCGAGCACGGCAAGCGGATCGACTGGTTCCATCCCTTCACCAAGGTGAAGAACACCTCGTTCGATCCCGGCCACATCTCCATCAAGTGGTTCGAGGACGGGATCACCAACGTCGCCTACAATTGCGTCGACCGCCACCTGGACGAGCGCGGCGACCAGGTGGCGATCATCTGGGAAGGCGACGATCCCTCCGAATCCAAGTCCATCACCTATCGCGAATTGTCCGCCCAGGTGAACACCTTCGCCAACGTGCTGCGCAACCGCGGCGTGGAGAAGGGCGACCGGGTGACGATCTATCTGCCGATGATCCCCGAGGCGGCCTATGCCATGCTCGCCTGCGCGCGGCTCGGCGCGGTGCATTCCGTGGTGTTCGGCGGCTTCTCGCCCGACAGCCTCTCCGGCCGCGTGTCCGACTGCGGCTCGAAGTGCATCATCACCGCCGACGAGGGTCTGCGCGGCGGCCGCAAGGTGCCGCTGAAGGCCAATGTGGACGCCGCCGTCGCCCAATTGCCGGCCGACAGCGTCGACCACGTGATCGTCGTGCGCCGCACCGGCGGCGCGGTCGACATGACCCCCGGCCGCGACGTCTATTACGACGAGGCGGCGGCGCTCGTGACCGACGAGTGCCCGGCCGAGCACATGCACGCGGAAGACCCACTGTTCATCCTCTACACCTCCGGCTCCACCGGCAAGCCGAAGGGCGTGCTGCACACCACCGGCGGCTATCTCGTCTACGCCTCGATGACGCACCAATACGTGTTCGACTACCATCCCGGCGACATCTACTGGTGCACCGCGGACGTCGGCTGGGTGACGGGCCACTCCTACATCGTCTATGGCCCGCTCGCGAACGGCGCCACCACGCTGATGTTCGAGGGCATCCCCAACTATCCCACCGTCTCGCGCTTCTGGGACGTGATCGACAAGCACCAGGTCTCGATCTTCTACACCGCCCCGACCGCCATCCGCTCGCTGATGCAGGCGGGCGAGGCGCCGGTGAAGAAGACCTCGCGCGCCTCGCTGCGCCTGCTCGGCTCGGTGGGCGAGCCGATCAACCCCGAGGCCTGGGAGTGGTACCACCGCGTGGTGGGCGAGGACCGCTGCCCGATCGTCGACACCTGGTGGCAGACCGAGACCGGCGGCATCCTCATCACGCCCCTGCCCGGCGCCACCAAGCTCAAGCCCGGCTCGGCCACCAATCCGTTCTTCGGCGTCATGCCCGAGGTGGTGGACGCGGAAGGCAAGGTGCTGAACGGCGCCTGCGAGGGCAACCTGGTGATCGCCGATTCGTGGCCGGGCCAGATGCGCACCGTCTATGGCGACCATGAGCGCTTCGAGCAGACCTATTTCTCCACCTATCCGGGCAAATATTTCACCGGCGACGGCTGCCGCCGCGACGCCGACGGCTATTATTGGATCACCGGCCGCGTGGACGATGTCATCAACGTCTCCGGCCACCGCATGGGCACGGCGGAGGTGGAGAGCGCCCTGGTCGCCCATCCCAAGGTGTCGGAGGCCGCCGTGGTGGGCTTCCCGCACGACATCAAGGGCCAGGGCATCTACGCTTATGTGACGCTGATGGCCGGCGAGGAGCCCACCGAGGAGCTGCGCAAGGAGCTGGTCGCCTGGGTGCGCAAGGAGATCGGCCCGATCGCCTCGCCGGATCTGATCCAGTTCGCGCCGGGCCTGCCCAAGACCCGCTCGGGCAAGATCATGCGCCGCATCCTGCGCAAGATCGCCGAGGATCAGTTCGAGAGCCTCGGCGACACCTCGACGCTCGCCGATCCCGGCGTGGTCGACGATCTGATCCACAACCGCCAGAACAAGCGTTCCGCCGCCTGAGGCGGGACGCGTCCCAAACGACGAAAGCCGGCGGGCCCTGCCCGCCGGCTTTCGCGTATGTGCGGTGCGATTTGGAAAACGGCGCCGGGGACCGGTAAGGGCCGGGCGCCGCCTCAGCCGGCCCCGTGGGCCGCGCGCGCGCCGGCCGGCGCCGGATCGGGCGCCCCGAGCACGGCGCCGGGGATCTCCTCCATGGCGTCGAACAGATGGTCCGGCCGCGCCGCCTCCAGCACGTCGCGCCGCATGTAGCCCCAGGAGACCGCGCCGCAGGCGATGCCGGCGCGCCGGGCGGCGGTGATGTCGCGCGTCTCGTCGCCGATGCACAGCGCCTCGCGCGGTGCCACGCCTTGCGCCGCCAGCACGCGGCCGAACTTGCGCGCCTTGCCGAACAGCGCCGCCCCGCAGGCGAACTGGTCCACCCGCGCCGAGATCTCGGGCCCGAGCACGTGGCGCACCGTCTCCTCGCCATTGGAGGAGACCACCGCCACCTTGACGCCGCCCGCCGCCAGCGCGGCGACCACGCTTTCGGCACCGGAGAAGAGCTGGAACGTGTGCTTCTCGCGCTCCGCCCTTTTCCTCAGATGGCGGGCGATGAGCGGCACCTTCCAGCGGGCGATGGCGAGATATTCGAGCAGTTCGCGCGCATCGAGCCCGCGCATGAAATGCGTCTCCTCGGGCACCGCACGGCGGAAGCGGAAGCGGTCGGCCGTGGGATTCACCACGGAGGTGAACCAGGGGAAGGTGTCCGCGAGCGTCCCGTCGAAATCGAAGATGACGAGCCTGTAGACCGGTTTCGGCGGCAAAGCGGGGGCGATCTCCATAGGTCGCCAAGATGGCGGCTTCGCCGCGCCGCGACAAGCGCGCAACTGCATGCAATGCCGAAATTTACGCGGCAAACTGCTTAACTTTTCATCGAATTGGATAAGGGGCCGGCAGGCCTGCGACTCCGGACCACACCAACTTATTGAAAAATATAGCGACTATAATTGGCACAGGCGTTGCACAAGAGGACGACGAGTTGGTGGCTAGGGTTCCGGCATCCCACAAGGGGGCGCGTCTGGTCCGAGAGCTGCCACCGCGACGGGAGACATCCGGCGCGGGTGCACGGCGGGATAAAAGCCCGGGAGACCTCAGTGGCCAAGGAATTGGCGGCACTCGGGTTTCCGCCAGTTCCCAATCGTTTCCAGCGAAGGGGAATTATATGCGCACTCCGTTCTCGTTCTCCGCCCACCGCCTGAAATCCCTCGCCGCCGGCGCCCTCGGCCTCGCCGCCGTGGCCGGCCTGGCGCTCGGGGCCGGCCCGGCGCACGCCGCGCCGAAGAAGGAGTTCAAGGTCGCCTGGTCGATCTATGTGGGCTGGATGCCGTGGGGCTATGCGGCCGACGCCGGCATCGTGAAGAAGTGGGCCGACAAATACGGCATCAAGATCGACGTGGTGCAGTTCAACGACTACGTCGAGAGCATCAATCAGTACACCGCCGGCGCCTTCGACGCGCTCACCGTCACCAACATGGACGCGCTCTCGGTGCCCGCCGCCGGCGGCGTCGACACCACGGCGGTGATCGTCGGCGACTTCTCCAACGGCAATGACGCGGTGATCCTGAAGGGCAAGAAGGAGCTTTCGGCCATCAAGGGCCAGAAGGTGAACCTCGTGGAGTTCTCGGTCTCGCACTATCTGCTCGCCCGGGCGCTCGATTCGGTGAAGCTGCGCGAGCGCGACGTGAAGGTGGTGAACACCTCCGACGCCGACATGGTGGCCGCCTTCAAGACCAAGGACGTAACCGCGGTGGTCACCTGGAACCCGCTGGTCTCCGAGATCCTCGCCGACAAGGCCGCCCACAACGTGTTCGATTCGTCGAAGATCCCCGGCGAGATCATGGACCTCATGGTCGCCAACACGCAGACGCTCAAGGACAATCCGGACTTCGGCAAGGCGCTCGCCGGGATCTGGTACGAGACCACGGCGCTGTTCACCGCCGACACGGACGCCGGCAAGGCGGCGCGCGCGGCCATGGGCAAGGCCTCCGGCACCGACCTTGCCGGCTTCGACGCCCAGCTCGCCGCCACCAAGCTGTTCGGCAAGGCGTCCGAGGCGGTGGCGTTCGTGCGCTCGCCGGCAGTGGGCACCACCATGGACCGGGTGCGCAAGTTCCTGTTCGAGAAGGAGCTGCTCGGCGCCGGCGCCAAGTCCGCCGACGCGGTGGGCATCGAGCTTCCGGGCGGCAAGGTGCTGGGCGACGCCAAGAACGTGAAGTTCCGCTTCACCGACACCTACATGGGCATGGCCGCCGACGGAAAGCTGTGAGGGGCTCCCTCGTATCCCGGACAAGCGAAGGCGCTGCCTGAGCGCTGATCCGGGATCCAGGAGAAGGCCCTGCGTAGCTGGCAGGTGCCGCCTTCGGCGACCTCTTGCGCTGGGCCCCGGCTCTCCTTCCGCTCGCGCTCCAGTCGGCCGGGGCGCGCGGCTTCTCCACCGTCGCCCTCCGGCCGTGGAGGCCCCGGACCAGCCGGGGCACGACGGCGGTGAAGGGGGCGGCGGGACGCGCGACGCCAGGGTTCCCCTCTCCCCTTGCGGGAGAGGGTGCCGAGCAAAGCGAGGCGGGTGAGGGGTCGCGCGACGCGGGGGTGATGCTCCAGAGGGTGTGACACCCCTCACCCTGCCCTCTCCCACAAGGGGACAGGGTGCAAACGGCGCGGACCCGGCCCGGGTCGATCTAAGACGTCCTCCCCCGCACGCAAGCGGGGGCGGGCAGCAAACGCAAGCAACCGGAGCAGCGCCGATGCGCCTCATCAATGTCAGGCCGGACCGGGGAACGGTGCTGGCGCTCGCCATCCTGCCGTTCGCGCTGGTGATCCTCGCTTACGTGCTGGGCTCGGCCGAGCGCCTGGCGCTGAACCCGGACGACAAGCTGCTGCCGAGCTTCGGCACCATCGGCGACGCCATCGTCAGGATGGCCTTCACCGCCGACAACCGCACCGGCGACTATCTGCTGTGGTCGGACACCGCGGCGAGCCTCTGGCGGCTCTTCGCCGCGCTCGCCATCTCCACCGCCGCAGCGCTCGTCGTCGGCGTGCTGATCGGCATGCTGCCCACGGTGCGCGCTTTGCTGGCGCCGTTCGTCGGCATGGTCTCCATGGTGCCGCCGCTGGCGCTGCTGCCGATCCTGTTCATCGTCATGGGGCTCGGCGAGGAATCGAAGATCGCGCTGATCGCCATCGGCATCACGCCCTATCTCATCCGCGACCTCGCCATGCGGGTTGAGGAATTGCCGCACGAGCAGATGATCAAGGCGCAGACGCTCGGCGCCTCCTCCTGGCTGATCGCGCTTCGGGTGGTGCTGCCGCAGATCGCCCCGCGCCTCATGGACGCGCTGCGCCTCTCGCTCGGGCCGGCCTTCCTGTTCCTGATCGCCGCCGAGGCGATCGCCTCGGATTCGGGCCTCGGCTACCGCATCTTCCTGGTGCGGCGCTATCTCGCCATGGACGTGATCCTGCCCTACGTCGCCTGGATCACGCTGCTGGCGGTGATCATGGACTTCGCCCTCGCCCGGGCCCGACGCCTCCTCTTCCCCTGGTTCGGAGCCGTCCGATGACCGCCATCAGCGTGCGCCACCTGTGGAAGGAATATGGCGACCAGATCGTGCTCGAGGACATCAGCCTCGAGTTCGCGCCGCGCTCCTTCGTCGCCCTGGTCGGCCCCTCCGGCTGCGGCAAGACCACCTTCCTGCGCATCCTGCTGTCGCAGGAGCGCGCCACCCGCGGCGAGGTGCTGATCGACGGCAGGCCCATCGCCCCCGAGCCGGAGGCGGACCGGGGCGTGGTGTTTCAGCGCTATTCGGTGTTCCCGCATCTGACCGTGCTCGGCAACGTGGTGCTGGCGGCGGAATTTGCCGCGGCGCCGGTGACCGGCCGCCTGTTCGGCGCCCGCCGGCGGCAGGCGGACGAGGAGGCCCGCGCGCTGATCGCTGAGGTGGGCCTCAAGGGCGCCGAGGACAAGTATCCCGCCGCCCTCTCCGGCGGCATGCAGCAGCGCCTTGCCCTCGCCCAGGCGATCATTCGCCGCCCCAAGATCCTGCTGCTGGATGAGCCGTTCGGCGCGCTCGATCCCGGCATCCGTGCCGACATCCACGTGCTCATGAAGGCGCTGTGGAATTCCTGCGAGATGAGCGTGGTGATGGTGACCCACGACCTGCGCGAAGCCTTCACGCTGGCCACCCGCATCATCGCATTCGAGCGCCGCCGCAACCGGCCCGAAGAGAAGGACCGCTACGGCGCCACCATCGCCAAGGACATCGAGGTCTGGCCGAAGAGAATCGCGGGAACGCGCATCGCCGGCCAGCCGAAGCAGACCACCACCGCCCCCGGCCGGGACGACCCGGCCCTATCCGCGGGCACCGGCCGGGACGACCCGGCGCTGAAGACGGCTTGAGGAGAAAAGCCATGACCGTCAGCGTCGAAACCCAGAAATTCATCGAAGAGAACCGCCGCCGCTACGAGGCGCTGAAGGCGGCCGGCCAGCAGCACGCGCCCAAGGCCCTGCCCGGCCCCACGCCGCGCGGCACGTTGCTGCCCGAGGGCGCGGCGATCCATGCCGAGACCATTCCCGGCGGCTGGTACTGGTCCACGCCGCTCAAGGCGGGCGAGGCCCTGCGCATCCATCTGGCGCACGGGCCGGCGGCGGTCTCCATGATCGCCTGGTCGGCCTCCGACGCCTCCGAGCGGCTGAACTATGCCGACACGGTGAAGGTGCAGTGGACCTCGGCGCTGGGAAAGGGCCGCGTGCTGTTCTCCGACATGGGGCGGGTGATGTTCTCCCTGATCGAGGACACCACCGGCATGCACGATGCCCTGGTGGGCGGCTCCACCCCCGCCTCCAACCGCGCCCGCTATGGCGAGACCGTGCTGCGCAACACGCGCGACAACTTCATTCTGGAGGCGCTGAAGCTCGGCCTCGACAAGCGGGACATCCCGCCCGCTTTGACCTTCTTCGCCCCCGTCCGCACGGATGCAGACGGCAATTTCCGCTGGATCGACGGCGCCCGCCAGCAGGGCGATTTCGTGGACCTGCGGGCGGAGATGGACCTCACCGTCGCCCTCTCCAATTGCCCGCATCCCATGGACCCGGCGCCGGACTATGCCCCGCCCCCGGTGGAGGCCATCCGCTTTAAGGCGCCCGCCCCCGCCGCGGACGATCTGTGCCGCACCGCCACCATCGAGGCCGTCCGCGGCTTCGAGAACAACGCGCGCTGAGGGAGGACGACATGAGCCAGTTCTTTGCTTCTCCCGTCCGCGATGCGTCTTCCGCTCTGCGCGATTACTTCGTGCCCGCCAACGCCCCCTTCTCCTGCCTCGTGAAGGCCGGCGAGAGCGTGCGCATCGTCGATCTGGAAGGCCAACAGGCGGTGGATACGCTGTTCTACAAGGCCGATGACTTTTCCGAGCGCTATTCCTCGCAGGATACGCTGCGCGTGCAGGGCTCGGCCTATGTCTCCACCGGCACGAAGCTGATCTCCAGCGAAGGCAATGTGATGCTGACCGTGACCGCCGACACCTGCGGCCGGCACGACACCTCGGCCGGCGCCTGCTCGTGCGAGGCGAACACGGTGCGCTTCGGCCATCAGGTGAAGTATCTGCACGCCTGCCGCGAGAATTTCGTCATCGAAGTGGCGAAGCACGGCATGACGAAGCGGGACATCGTGCCCAACATCAACTTCTTCATGAACGTGCCGGTGGAGCCTACGGGCGAACTCGCCATCGTGGACGGCATTTCCGGCCCCGGCGACTATGTGGAGCTGCGCGCGGAGATGGACGTGCTCCTCGTCATCTCCAACTGCCCGCAGATCAACAATCCCTGCAACGGCTTCAACCCGACGCCCATCCAGGTGCTCGTGTTCGGCGCGGAGGATTGAGGGCGATGTTCTCGAAAATCCTCATCGCCAATCGCGGCGAGATCGCGCGGCGGGTCATCCGCACCGCGCGGGCCATGGGCATCAGGTCCGTGGCCGTCCATTCGGACGCCGACCGCTTCACCCGCGGCGTGCTGGAGGCGGACGAGGCCGTCCGCCTCGGCCCGGCCCCGGCGGCCGAGAGCTATCTGAACGTCGATGCCGTCATCGCCGCCTGCAAGGCGACGGGGGTTGAGGCGGTGCATCCCGGCTACGGCTTCCTGTCCGAGAATGTGCGCTTCGCGCGCCGCCTCGCGGAGGAAGGCATCGCCTTCATCGGCCCGAAGCCGGAGCATCTGGAAGCCTTCGGCCTCAAGCACACGGCGCGCGAGCTGGCCAAGGCGTCGAGCGTGCCCCTGCTGCCGGGCACCGACCTCCTCGACAGCGCGGACGAGGCGCTGAAGGCGGCCGAGGCCATCACCTATCCGGTGATGCTGAAGTCCACCGCCGGCGGCGGCGGCATCGGCATGCAGCTCTGCCACACCCCCGAGGAGCTGAAGGACGTGTTCGAGCGCGTCCAGCGCACGGCCCGCGCCTCCTTCGGCGATGCCCGCGTCTATCTGGAGCGCTTCGTCTCGGAAGCGCGCCATGTGGAAGTGCAGATCTTCGGCGACGGCAAGGGCAAGGTCGTGGCGCTGGGCGAGCGCGACTGCTCGCTCCAGCGGCGGAACCAGAAGGTGGTGGAGGAGACCCCCGCCCCCCTCCTCTCTGACACGGTGCGCGCCCGCCTCCACGCCGCCGCCGTCCAGCTCGGCGAAAGCGTCAGTTACGAGAGCGCCGGCACGGTGGAGTTCATCTACGACCCGGCGCGGCAGGAGTTCTACTTCCTCGAGGTGAACACCCGCCTGCAGGTGGAACATCCCGTCACCGAGGCGGTGTTCGGCATCGATCTCGTAGAATGGATGATCCGCCAGGCGGCGGGCGAAGACCCCATCGCCGCCGCCGGCCCGCTCTCCCCCAAGGGCGCGGCCATGGAGGTGCGCGTCTATGCGGAAATCCCCCACGCCAATTTCCAGCCCTCCGCCGGTCTCCTCACCGAAGTGAAATTCCCGGACTGGGCGCGCATCGACGGCTGGATCGAGACCGGCACGGAGGTGACGCCCTATTACGATCCCATGCTGGCCAAGGTGATCGTGAAAGCGGACGACCGCCCCGGCGCCATCGCGGCCTTGCAGAAGGCGCTTGCCGAGACCTCCATCTGCGGCATCGAGACGAACCTTCAGTATCTCTCCGCCATCGCCGCGTCCGACCTCCTCGCCTCGGGCAAGGTCGCGACCACCGCGCTGAGGGATTTCGCCTTCCGGCCCGCCAGTGTCGAAGTGGTCGTCCCCGGCGCCCAGTCGAGCCTTCAGGAACTGCCGGGACGGCTGAATTTGTGGCACGTGGGCGTGCCGCCGTCCGGCCCCATGGATGAACACTCCTTCCGCCGCGCCAATGCGCTCGTGGGCAATGCCGAGGTGGCGTGTGCGCTGGAAATGACCGTCAACGGCCCGACACTGCGCTTCCATGACGATGCGACGGTGGCGATCTCCGGCGCCCTGATGCCGGCGAAGCTCGACGGCGCCCCGGTGCCGCACGATGCCGCCTTCCCGGTGAAGGCGGGCCAGATGCTCGCCATCGGCACCATCGAGGGGCCGGGGCAGCGGGCGTATCTCGCCGTGGCCGGGGCCTTTCAGGCACCGGAGGTGCTGGGCTCGCGGGCGACCTTCGCGCTCGGCCAATTCGGCGGCCATGCCACCGGCACGCTCAAGGCAGGCGATGCGCTGCACCTTGCCCCCGCGTCCGCGCGTCCGACCGGCCCGGCGACGCAAGTGCCCGCCCCCGCCCCGCTCACCCGCGACTGGCAGATCGGCGTGCTCTACGGCCCCCACGGCGCGCCCGACTTCTTCCAGCCGGACGACATCGCGGACCTGTTCTCGGCCACCTACGAGGTGCATTTCAACAGCGCCCGCACCGGCGTGCGCCTGAAGGGGCCGACGCCCCGCTGGGCGCGCACGGACGGCGGGGAGGCGGGGCTGCACCCCTCCAACCTCCACGACAACGCCTATGCCATCGGCGCCATCGACTTCACCGGCGACATGCCCATCATCCTCGGCCCGGACGGCCCCTCGCTGGGCGGCTTCGTCTGCCCGGCGGTGATCGCCCGCGACGAGCAGTGGAAGATGGGCCAGCTGAAGCCCGGCGACCGCGTGCGCTTCATCCCCCTGCCCCGGCCCGAAGACCCCATTGCCGGCCCCGCCATCATCGGCGCGCCGGAGGAGACCTCCTCCCCCATCCTCGCCATCCACGAGGACGGGCCGGTGCGCGTGGTCTATCGCCGGCAGGGCGACGACAATCTGCTCGTCGAATTCGGCGACATGCATCTCGACGTCGCCCTGCGCCTGCGCGCGCATCTGATGGCCGAGGCGGTTCAGGCCGCGAAGCTGCCGGGCCTCATCGACCTCACCCCCGGCATCCGCTCCCTGCAGATCCACTATGACGGGGCGAGCCTGCCCCGCACCAAGCTTCTCGATGCCCTCGCGGAGATCGAGAAGGGTCTGCCGGCGGCCGAGGACGTGGTGGTGCCGAGCCGCATCGTCCATTTGCCCCTCTCCTGGAACGACCCGCAGGCCCAACTCGCCATGCGCAAGTATCAGGAGCTGGTGCGGCCCAACGCGCCGTGGTGTCCCGACAACATCGAGTTCATCCGCCGCATCAACGGGCTCGAAGACGAGCAGGCGGTGAAGGACATCATCTTCGGCGCCAGCTATCAGGTGCTGGGGCTGGGCGATGTCTATCTCGGCGCGCCGGTGGCGACCCCCATCGATCCGCGCCACCGCCTCGTGACCACCAAGTACAACCCGGCCCGCACCTGGACGCCGGAAAACGCGGTGGGCATCGGCGGCGCCTATATGTGCATCTATGGCATGGAGGGGCCGGGCGGCTACCAGCTGTTCGGCCGCACCATCCAGATGTGGAACACGTGGAGGCGGACCCCCGCCTTCCGCGACACTCCGTGGCTGCTGCGCTTCTTCGACGAGATCCGCTTCTTCCCCGTCTCCCACCAGGAGCTGATGGAGGCGCGCGCCGCCTTCCCGCACGGGGCCTATCCCGTGCGCATCGAGGACAGCCGCTTCTCCTATGCGGACTATGCGGCGAACCTTGCCGCCAATTCCGGCGCCATCGCCGCCGGAAAGGCCCGCCAGCAGGCCGCCTTCGAGGCCGAACGCGCGCGCTGGAAGGCGGAGGGGCTGGACTCTTTCGTCGTCGAGGACGGCGCCGGCCCCTTCAGCGAGGGCGAGATGCCCGAGGGCTGCTTCGGCGTCGCGGCAAACGTCCCCGGCAATGTCTGGAAGGTGCTGGTGGAAGAAGAAGCGATGGTCGCCGCAGGCGACACCATCGCCATCATCGAGAGCATGAAGATGGAGATTTCCATCACCGCCCACGCGGCGGGACGGGTGCGGGAAATCCGCGCCGCGCCCGGCCGCACCGTGCGCTCCGGCGACGTGGTCTGCGTGCTGGAAGATTTGTGAGGATGCCCATGAACACGCGCACGCCGCTCAGCGGCCGTCTCCTCGCCCCCGAGGGCGCAACCGCCCTGCCCGCCGCCGAGGCGGTGCCCATCGCCGTGGTGGGGGCCCATCTCACCGGCATGCCGCTCAATGCCGAGCTCATCGAGGCCGGCGGCGTGCTCCTCAAGCGCTGCCGCACGGCGCCGGACTACCGGCTCTACGTGCTGCCGGACACCAGCCCCCTGAAGCCGGGCGTGGTGCGCGTGCCGGGCTTTGCGGGCCCCGGGCTGGAGGTGGAGGTATGGGCACTCGCGCCCGATGCCTTCGGGCGCTTCGTGGCGCGCATCCCGGCGCCGCTGGGCATCGGCAAGGTGCGCCTGGAGGACGGCACGGAGGTGCCGGGCTTCCTGTGCGAAGCCCATGCGGTCGAGCGGGCGCAGGAGATCACCGCGCTCGGCGGCTGGCGCGCTTTCATGGCCGCGCGGGCGGGCTGAGCGGTCCGGCCGGCGGCCGCGGCTCAGTGGCCGTGGCCATCCTTGCCGTAGACCGCCGCGGGGTCGAAGCGGGGGGCGTCGTTCGTGAAGGCGAGCGTCGTCTGCGGCGAGGGCGCCGCGCCCAGCGGCACGGTGCGGTAGAAGCAGGAGCGGCGCCCGGTGTGGCACGAGGCGCCGGTGCCGCCCACCTCCACCTTGATGACCACCGCGTCCTGGTCGCAGTCGATGCGCATCTCCTTCACCGCCTGCACGTGGCCGGAGGTCTCGCCCTTCTTCCAGAGCCGGCCGCGCGAGCGGCTGAAATAGTGTGCCTCGCGGGTGGCGATGGTGAGCGCCAGCGCCTCGGCGTTCATGTGCGCGAGCATCAGCACCTCGCCCGACGCCGCGTCCACGCAGACGCAGGTGACGAGCCCGGCCGCGTCGAAGCGCGGCGAGAGGACGGTGCCCTCCTCGAGGGCGGCGCCCGGCTGGGGCGGGGCGAAGGGGGAAATGTCGGCGCTCATGATGACGGCCTTCGGAATGGGGCGATCCTTGTGCCCCATGCGGCGGCGGAAGCGAAGAGCCGGCCTGCCGGAAAACGCACGGATGCCGCAGCGCCGGTCGCCGGGATCACCCACGAGCCGGCGCGCCGCGGGGGGAGGCCGCGGCCCTATTTCCCGCCGCGCACCAGGGTGATGAAGCGCACCTGCTCGGCCGGATCGTCCCGGAACACGCCGGTGAACTGGGTGGTGATGGTGGAGACGCCCTGCTTGGCGATGCCGCGCATGGACATGCACATGTGCTCGGCCTCGATCATCACCGCGACGCCGCGCGGCCGCAGGCCCTCGTCGAGGGCGGTGATGACCTGGGAGGTCAAATGCTCCTGGGTCTGCAGGCGGCGGGCATAGATCTCCACCACGCGGGCGATCTTGGAGAGCCCCACCACCCGCTCCACCGGGAAATAGGCGACGTGCGCCTTGCCCACGAACGGCACCATGTGGTGCTCGCAATGGGAGTGGAAGGGGATGTCGCGCACCAGAACGAAGTCGTCGAAGCTGCCGATCTCGCCGAAGGTGCGGTCGAGCAGGGCGTCCGCGTCCTCGCCATAGCCGGAGAACAGCTCGTCATAGGCCGCCACCACACGGCGCGGCGTGTCGAGAAGGCCTTCCCGGCCGGGATCCTCCCCGAGATAGGCGAGCAAGGTGCGGACCGCCGCCTCGGCCTCGCCGCGCGAAGGGCGCGGGGTGCCGTCCGGCATCAGCGGGGCGATGGTCTGGTGCAGGACGGCGGTCGCGCCCGGCTCCTCGGCCTCGGTGCCCACCTTGGCGCGGCGCGCCGCCTCGTCGGCGCGCGCCTTCTCCTCCTGCGCGGCCTGGGCCATAAAGAGCTTCACCACCGCGTCCATGACCAACTCCGTTCGACCCTTGCCGCAGCGCGGAGCGCCCGCGCGGAAGGGAGTGTCACCGGGTGTCGGCTGCGCTTGCGCGGCCCTTTTGCCCGCGCCCCGCCGGTCGTTCCGTTCGGCGGCGGCCTTGCCGTCCTCGTTCGCCAGGGGACATGAGCCCCACGGCACAGTCCCAGATTGATCATGCGGCGGTGCGCCCCAGGGCGCAAGCCCGGCCGCCTCTCGCCGGTCTTCAAACCCCGGACCGGCGCGCTATATATAGGTGAACATGCCATCCCCGGAAGGGGCGGCTCAAGGACGGAACCGGCCCGGCCGGCGCAACAGCCCATGCTCGACGACGTCTATAACGCGCGCATCCTCGCCCTCGCGGCGGACATTCCAAGGCTCGGCCGGCTCGCCGCGCCGCAGGCCAGCGCGCGCGCCCATTCGCGCCTGTGCGGCTCCCTTGTGACCATCGATCTTTCCCTGGACGGGGACATCGTGTCCGACTTCGCCCACGAGGTGCGCGCCTGCGCCCTGGGGCAGGCCTCCTCCTCGCTCATGGCGCGGCACATCGTCGGCGCCTCCACCTCCGAGCTGCGGGCCCTGCGCGAGACCATGTGGCGCATGCTGCAGGAGAACGGCCCGCCGCCCGCGGGCAAGTGGGCCGACTTCGCGGTGCTGGAGCCGGTGCGCGACTATCGCGCGCGTCACCCCTCCACCATGCTCACCTTCGACGCGGTGGTGGACGCCATCGACCAGATCGAGGCGGCCCGCAAGAGCACGGCCGCCGCCGCTGAATAGGGCTCAGGCCGAGGCCGCGCGCGCCGCGATGGCGTCGAGGGCCGCCCCGACGGCGGCGTCGAAGGCCGCCTCCAGGGCCGGCGAGGCGCCCCTCAGGCCGGCCGCCACCTCCCGCGACCAGGCCACATAAGCAAGGGCGCGCGGCGTCTCCCAGTCGGTCGGCGGGTCCTCCGCCAGCGAGCGCAGATTGGCCACCTTGTCGGCAAGCTTCAGCAGCTTGCCGCGCGCCGACAGGGCCGGCGCATGGACCACCTGGAGGCGCTTGCGCTCTTCGGGCGGCAGGGCCTTGTCGTCGGTGACCTCCGCCACGAGATGGGCCACATCGGCGCCGAAGGTGGCGGCGACCTCCGCGAGGGTGACGCCCTGGTCCTCGACCACGTCGTGGAGCAGCGCCGCGGCCACCAGCGCGGCATCGGCTCCGCTTGTCGCCTCGCTGACGAGCAGCGCCACCTCGGCGAGGTGGTTCACGTAAGGCTCCCCGCGCCGACCCTTGCGGCGCTGGTCGGCATGGCGCAGCGTCGCGAAGGCGAGCGCGCGCACCGCCAGGGCAAGGGGAGCGGGCGCCGTGTCCGTCACGTCGGCGGGGTGCGGCATGAGAGCGTCGGTCATCGCTCACCTCAAATGGTCGAGGCGAGGCCGACGGGACTGCCGGACCCGTCCGGCCCGGCTCGAATGGATGGCAAGGTGTCGAACGTCATGAACGACCCGGAACGGGACGATTTTGAGGCAGCCCTGGCCGCGGCGCGCCCCGCCGCGCCGGATGCCGCGAGCGCCCCCGCGGCCGGGCTCGGGCGCCTCCTCGGAATGCTAAAGCTAATCCCCCGCACGCTGCTGCGCGCGCCGATCCTCGCTTATCGCTACACGCTCTCCTCCTTCATGGGCCGGCAGTGCCGCTATCTGCCCACCTGCTCGGACTATGCGGACGAGGCGATCCGCCGCCACGGCGCCTATGCCGGCGCCTTCATGGCGATGGCCCGCATCTGCCGCTGCCATCCCTGGGGCGGGCACGGCTACGATCCGGTGCCCGACCGCCTGCCCGAAGGCGCGCGGGCGCGCGCGCCCTGGCGCTACGGCGTCTGGCGCGTGCCGCCGGAGGGCGGCGGCGAGGCCTGAGCGGGGGCGGGCGGCCGGCACGCGTCCGAGCTGGCGGCGAGCGCGGCCCAGACCTTGCGGACCTCGGCATCGTTGTTGCAACTGTCGCCGGTGCGCTCGATCTGCTCGCGCAAATTCATCTGCACCGGCTTCGACAGCCACCAGCTCATGGCGACGGCGCGGATCTCCTGCCGCTCATAGGTGAGGGGGCAGTCGCCCTTCGACGTCTCGGGCCACACCATGACGTGCGCGAGGTGGGCGTCGCAGGCCGGCCCGAGCCGGCTCGCCAGCCAGGTGCCCGCCTCGGCCACGGCGAGCCGCCCGCGCCCGCCGCGCACCGCGCCGAACGCCCCCAGCGGGCCAGCGACTTCGCCGAACCACACGGTCTGCGGCGCCTGCGGCAGCACCGCCCCGCTCTTGGCCCCGGCCTCGGTGAGGGTGGTCTGCGGATCGTTGGAGACCACCAGGATGAACGGCGCCAGCGCGGGTTCCACCGCCGTGATGGCCTTGGCGAGGTCGAGCGCGCTCTCGGCGCCGAAATTCTCGAAATAGCCGCCGTCGACGATGCGGTCGGTGATGCGGCCATCCCGTCCCGGCACCGCGCCGGGCGGCGAGATCACCGGGAAGCGCGCCGAATTGGTGGCCGCGGTGGAGAGCCGCACGTCCTTGTCCGCGGGGATCAGTTCGTGGAAGTCGAGCGCGTGGGTGAAGACCGGGCAGCGCTCCGGCCGGCCGCCGCTCGGGCATGCCGCAGCGGCATAGATCGGGTGCAGATCGCTGGTGACGATGCGCTGGCCGGTGTCCACCGACGTCCCGTTGAGCACCAGGAACGGCACCCAGGCATCGGCCGTGCGCGGCAGGCCCAGGAAGGGCTGCGACAGACGGTTGGCGGCCAAGCCTGCCGCGCTGGCCGTGTCGCGCGGATCGGCGAGGCCGAGGGCCTCGGCGGCGAGGCCGGCGAACCGGTTCTCCCAGGCGCGCTCGAGCAGGCTCGCCCGGTCGTCGGGGGCGATCTGCACCTGATCGTGGAAGGCCAGCCCGAAGAAGGACGCGGTGAGATAGTCGCCGCTGGTCATGGCCTCTAGGCAGTCGCGCCAGCTCGTCACCGCGCCGCCGAACCAGTGCGCCACGGCCCGCCTGGGACACGGGGGTGGCGCCCCTTTGGGAACGGCCGCGAGCGCTGCGGCCACCACGGCCGCGCCATAGGCGCCGCCGGACACGCCGGATAGGGCGAAGATGCGGTTGCGCACCGCCGCCCCGTCGAGCCCCTCGGCGAGGGCGGCGGGAAGGCGGTCGTCGTCGAGCGCGGCGCGCGTCATGGGCTGTTTGTCGGCCCGCACGAGCGTGGAGCCCTGCTTCAGCCGGTCGACATCGAGGAAGTGGCCGACCACGCTCGCCATGAAGAAGCCGGCCCGGCTCGCCCCGCCCGCGGCGGCGACGATGACGGGACGCGGACACGCTGCCGGGCGTCCCGTGCAGCCATTGGCCGCCATCCACAGGTCGACGGCCTCGCGGATCGAGGGGCGCGCCCGCTCGTCCCGCACCGAGTCCTTGAGGCGCACGGCATGATTGTCGCCCCAGACGGCGACCAGGACCGCGCCGAGGCCGAGCGCCGCGGTGACGAGGGGAAAGCGCCAGCGCCTGCCGAGGGAGGACAGATAAGCGAGGATCGGCACCCAGCCGCCGAAGATGAGCGGGACCGCCATGGCGAGCGGCAGGCGCTCGGCAAGGAAGAGCGGCTGGGCCACGAGAACGGCCACCACGCCGAGGGCATAGACAAGAAGGGTGAGGCGGCCGGTGGCGTGCAGCTCGCCCGATGGATCGCCCTCGCGCGGCGCGATGCCGAGCCGGGCGAACAGGCCGGCGACCCGCGGCTCGAGCCAGCGATCGAATGCCCCCAGGCGACCCCACCGGACCAAGCGGGCGCGCAGCACCGTATAGAGATAGAAGACCGGCACGCAGGCGAGCATGACCCAGGCGACGACGCCGAGCTGGGTCCGCGCGGCGGCGACCACGGGCACGTCCTTCAGCGTCGGCAGATTGGCGATGGCCGCCCAGGCGCCGATGGCGAACGCCACGAAGGTCAGCGCGCCGAGCACCCGCGGCACCAGCAGCATCGCCCAGCCGATCACCCCGCGGGCGGCCGAGAGGCGCTGCGCGGGCGCGTCCTTGCACTCCCGTGCCACCTTCACGGCGAGCGCATGGTCGGTCTCGAGCAGCAGGCGCGCCGCATAGTGCACAGGCATGGCCCAGAGCAGGAAGACGGCGGCCGCCAGAAACGCCATGGCCGGCGTGAGGCCCTTGGCCTCGGCGAGCCTGGCATCCGCCATGGCCACGTGGACCATCACGTCCTGCGCCTCGGTGATGAACGCCATGAGGGCGAGGCCGATGGCGACGCTCGCCAGCGGAATGCGGACGATCCACAGGATCAGCAGAACATCCAGCACCCCGCGCCAGACCCCTGCAGAGCGCGCGCGGAATGATGTGAACGTGCCCATGGTCGAGGCCCTCCCCCTTCCGCGCCGACACAGGATAGGGAACCTTGAGCGACACGTCTTCCGTTGCGCTTTTTGGTTTATTTTATTGTTTCATACAATTTTAACACGCACGACCGCGACGACGCCCCCTTGCGGTCCGCTGCCGGGCGGCGCGCAAGGCCGGAGGCCGGCGCCGATGCGCCGGCGCGCCCGCAGGACCGGGCGTCCCACGCCGGAATTTTTCCGGCCCCTGTCGATTTTGGCTGCGTCCGTTCGTCGTTTGAACAGGAGGGCCGCAGCGGCCTCCCCGAACTGGAGACGAGACGATGCGCGTGATGGTTCTGGTCAAGGCCACCAAGGACAGCGAACAGGGCCTCATGCCCTCCACCGAACTGCTGGAGGCCATGGGCAAGTTCAACGAAGAACTGGTGCATGCCGGCATCATGCTCGCGGGCGAGGGGCTGAAGCCGTCCGCCCAGGGCAAGCGGGTGGCCTTCGACGGGGCGAGCCGCACCGTGATCGACGGCCCCTTCGCGGAGACCAAGGAGCTGGTGGCCGGCTACTGGCTCTGGGACGTGAAGGACATGGCGCAGGCGCTGGAATGGGTGAAGCGCTGCCCCAACCCCATGCCCGGCCCGAGCGAGATCGAGATCCGCCCGCTCTACGAGCTCGCCGATTTCGGCGACGCGGTGATGCCGGACATGCTGGAGCATCACCAGCGCATACGCGAGAAGATCGCCGGCGGCTGACGCCCAGCGGCCCCGCCAGCCGCCTTGCCCGCCCGTCATCTCTGGGAGGGCATGGCGCACGGCGAGGCCGAACGCGCGATCGCGCTCATCTCCGCATGGAGCAGGCCCGCCGCGCGCGCCGGGGACACCCACTGGGCGCGCGCCGGGCGGCCGCCTGCGACGACTGATCCCGCCCGTTGGTGATGACGCCGCGTGCCGGCCGCGCCGTTGCGCCGGGCCGGCCGCGCGCCCATGTGAGGGATCAAGACGCGAGGCGCCGATGTTTCCCTTTTCCCATCGACCGTCGGGGCCTACCGGCGAATGCGAGGCGGCACCCGAGCCCGAGGACGTGGAGCGCGCCGAGCGCGCGGCGAACGGGCGCGGTCTGCCGGCGGTCGGCCTCGCCCTCGGCGGCGGGGCGGCGCGCGGCTTCGCCCATATCGGCGTGCTGCGGGTCCTGGAGAAGAACGGCATCCGTCCCGCGGTGGTGGCCGGAACCTCCATCGGCGCGGTGGTGGGCGGCATCTGGGCCGCCGGCAAGCTCGACCGCCTGGAGGATTGGGCGCGCGGCCTCACCAAGCGCAACGTGCTCGGCCTGATGGACTTCGCCTTGGGCGGACCGGGGCTCATCGCCGGCCGGCGCCTCGTCGAGCTGATGCGCCGCGATGTCGGCGAGCTGTCCATCGACGACCTGCCGCTGACCTTCGCCGCCATCGCCACCGAGCTCGGCACCGGCCATGAGATCTGGCTCACGCGCGGCGACTTCGTGGAGGCGATCCGCGCCTCCTACGCGCTCCCGGGCATCTTCACGCCGGTGAAGGTGGGCGGGCGCTGGCTGATGGACGGCGCCCTGGTCAATCCCATCCCGGTCTCGCCCACCCGGGCGCTCGGCGCGCGCATGGTGATCGCCGTCAATCTCAATGCCGACGTGTTCGGCCGGGGCACCGTGATCCAGGACCACGGCGGCGTGGTGGAGGAGGCCGCCGAAGCGGTCATCACCGGCAAGAAGGAGGGCATCGCCGCCCTGCTGAGCCCGGACCGGCTCAGGCGCCAATTCTTCGCCGGGCACGGCGCCGCCGACGGGCCGCGCGGCCTCTCCACCGTGATGATCGACGCCTTCAACATCATCCAGGACCGCATCGCCCGCTCGCGGCTCGCGGGCGACCCGCCGGACATCACCTTGAACCCGAAGCTCGGGCGCATCGGCCTGTTCGACTTTCACCGGGCGGACGAGGCCATCGCCGCCGGCGCGGAGGCGACCGAGCGGGCGCTGGACGACATCCGCGCCGCCATGGTGGCGCTGGGCTGACCGGGACGGAAGCTGGCGCCTCAGGCCTTCTCCACCAGCGCCGCGCCCTCGCCACGCCAGTGGCCGACGCCGGTGACCACGGCGCGCGCCACGGCGCCGCCGCCGGTCTCCACCGGATCGCCCGCCAGCACCGGGAACAGCTCGCCCTTCGACACTGCGAGCGCCGCCAGCGCGAGCCCGGCGGCGAACTGCGCCTCGAAGCCGTGGCCGAGGCGGTTGGCCACCGCGCGCACGGGAAGGCCGCTGGCCTTGAGCGCCTCCGCCTCGGCGGGGGTCGCCTCGCGCCCGCCGGTGGCGCAGGAGAGCACCACCGTGCCCGGCCCGGCCTCAGCCTTGGCCAGCAGATCGGTGACCTTGCGGGCGATGGCGCCCGGCTCGGACCGGCGCGCGCGCTCGGACCAGACGCCGGACAGCTTGGCGATGGGGGTCGCGCCCCGCGCCGCGGCGTGCGCGGACGATTCGAGCACCAGGAATGCGCCCATGGAGCCCGAGGGCATGCCGGGCGCCTCGACCGAGAAGACCGGCCGGAACGCGCCCTTCATGCAGAAGTCGTCCAGCACGTTGAGGAGCAGCGTGTCCTCACGTTCGGCATTGTAGGCGCCGCCCACGAGGCCGATCTCGCTCTGGCCGGCGGCGATGCGCGAAAAGGCGATGCGCACCGCATCGACGCCCGAACTCTCCTCGCCCATGAAGGTGCGCGAGGAGCCGGTGACGCCGTGGACGATGGAGATGTTGCCGGCGAGCAGGTTCGAGAGCTGCGCCAGCGAGAGCGTCGGCCGCAGATCCGAGAGCAGCCGCTCGTTCAGCAGCCGTCCGGGATCGTTGGCGCCGGCGAGATCGCCGATGATGGAGGCGTCCACCGTCGCGTCGCGCTCGCCGCCGCCGGCCGCCACCACCATGTCGGTCTTGGACAGGATGTCGGCGTTCTTGGCGATGCCTGCGGCCTCAAGCGCAAGGCCCGCCGCATAGGTGCCGATGCGCTGCCAGGGCTCCATCTGCCGCTGGTCGCCCTTCTTGGGGATCTGGCGGTCGTAATCGAGCTTGACGAGGGGATGCACCACGTAGGGCGCGAAGGTTTCCACGTCCGTGACGGGCGCGGTGCCGCCCATCAGCGCGGCCCAGTTCGCCTCGGGGCCCTCGCCGAGCGAGGAGACAAGGCCGATGCCGGTGATCCAGACGTCGCGTCGGAAGCCAGTCTCAGGCATCGGCGTAGTCCGCGAGCGGGAAGCTCACATGCTCGGCCACCTTGAGCACCACCGCCTTCATCTTGCCCTCGGGCCAGGGCAGCACGCGGAAGGAGAGATCGGCCGAGCAGATCTGCTTGCCGTCGAGCTTGGCCTCGGTCTTGGCCACCACATAGCCCGATCCTTCGTGCTCGATGGTCGAATATAGGTCGAGATTGGCGCCGGGCAGCACGAAGGTGCGCAGCTTGGCCTCCTTCACCGAGGCGAGGAACGGCATTCGCTCGAAGCGGTTGCGCGCCAGCACCAGCCAGCCGGTGGTCTGGGCCATGGCCTCGATGAGCAGCACCCCCGGCATGATGGGGTGGCCCGGGAAATGCCCCTCGAAGATGGAGCTCTCCTGCGGCACCAGGCCCTGGCAGTGAATCTTTTCGAGCGAGGGGTCGATGGTGACGACCCGGTCGATCATCTTGAAGACTTCAGGGCGCATGGTCCCCGTCCGGCCTCAGGCCGACTTCGCAGCGACCAGCTCGTCGATGCGCGCACAGAGGTTCTTGAGCACGAAATACTGCTCGGTGGTGGCCTTGCCGTCGTTGACCTCCTGGGTCCACTGCTCCAGTGGCAGCTTGATGCCGAAGGCCTTGTCGATGGCGAAGGCGATGTCCAGGAAGTCCAGGCTGTCGATGCCCAGATCGTCGATGGCGTGGCTCTCCGGCGTGATCGTGTCCCGCGGGATGTCGCAGGTCTCCGCGATGATGTTGGCCACCGTGTCGAACGTCGAAGACATGGACTGACGCCTCTCGTGTGCTCGGCCGCTTCTGGGCGCGACCGGCTCGCGAATTTGGCGAGGGCTGCGGCCATGGCCGAGGGTTCGGCCTGAAGGCCCCTTCGGATGAGTTGATGGCCCCTATAGCGAACGCCGCCGGAGGATTCAATGGCCGGACGCGCGGGAGGCCCTCACGCGTCGAGCGCGCGGGCGATGAGCAGGCCTGCCGTGGCGTCCACGTCGTTGGCCCCGAAAGGGCCCCGCGGGCGGCCAAGACGGGTGGCGACAAAGGCTTCGGAGACGTCGGCGGGCGCCGCTTGGGTGAGCGCCGCCGCGGCGGCGAGAAAATAGAGCCGGTGCGCCGCCCGGCGCGCCAGCCCCTCGCGGTCGGCGGCGGCGAGCGCGGCGGCGATGTCCCCTGCCGCCGCCCGCGCTTCGGGAACTCCGTCGCAGTCGCGCACCAGCCCCTCGAGCACCAAAGCGAGCGAGTCGGGCTCGCGCGCGGCCGCGCGCACCAGATCGAGCGCCATGACGTTGCCGGTGCCCTCCCAGATGGCGTTCACCGGCGCCTCCCGGTAGAGGCGGGGCATGACGCAATCCTCCACATAACCGTTGCCGCCCAGCACCTCCATCGCCTCGAAGATGAAGCCGGGCGCCGCCTGGCAGACCGCGAACTTCACCGCCGGGGTGAGGATCCGCGCGCGCGCCGCCTCCTCCGGGCGGCCCTCCACCTGGTCGAAGCTGCGGGCGAGGCGCACCACCGTTGCCGTGGAGCCCTCCGCCTCCAGGGCAAGGTCGGCGAGCAGGACGCTCATGGCCGGCTGGTCCACCAGCCGGCGCTGAAACACCCAGCGGTGGCGCGCATGGTGCGCCGCGAGGGTGAGCGCCATGCGCATCAGGCCGGCGGAGGCGACCGCGCAGTCGAGGCGCGTCAGCTGCACCATCTCGATGATGGTCCGGATGCCGCTTCCCTCCTCCCCGACCCGCCAGGCGAAGGCGCGCTCGAACTCCACCTCGCCCGAGCCGTTCGAGCGGTTGCCGAGCTTCTTCTTGAGCCGCAGCAGCCGCAGTCCGTTGACCGAGCCGTCCGGCCGGAAGCGCGGCAGCAGGAAGCAGGTGAGCCCCTGGTTGGCCTGGGCGAGCACCAGGAAGGCGTCGCTCATGGGCGCGGAGAAGAACCACTTGTGCCCGGTGAGCTCGTATTCGTCACCGCCGATCTGCCTGGCGCTGGTCTGGTTGGCGCGCACGTCGGTGCCGCCCTGGCGCTCGGTCATGCCCATGCCCACGGTGACGCCCGCTTTCTCCCAGAACGGCAGGAAGCGCCCGTCATAGGTGCGCGCGCGGATCCGCGGCAGCCAGTCCCGCATCAGGTTCGGGGCGGCGGCGAGGGCGGCGGGAGCGGCATGGGTCATGGTGAGGGGGCACACATGACCCGCCTCGACCTGGGTGGTGATGTAGAGCCGCGCGGCCCGCCTTCCGTGGGCCCGGCGCCCGGCCATGTCCCAGCTGGAGCAGTGCAGGCCGGAGGCGTAGCTCTGGGCCATCAGCGCATGATAGGCCGGATGGAACTCGACGATGTCGCAGCGCCGCCCCTGCGGATCGTGGCTGTGCAGCTCGGGCGGGTTTTCGTTGGCGAGCCGGCCGAGAGCGAATTGGTCCGCGGCGCCCCAGTCCGCGCCGAACGCAGACAGCTCCTCAATGGCGCCGTCAGCCGCGGCACTGTCCATCAGCGGCCGGTCAAGGGTCGCAAGATTGACGCCGCCAAGCGGCGGCGGCTGGTTGAACGTCTCCTCCACGTTCCGAAGCGTGTGCATGGCACGTCCCCGCGTCGCGCCTGGGTCGGCGCGATCTGAATGCGACGCGACCAATGGTTGCACGTCCGGAAGCCGCTGGACAGCACCCTCCCGCCGCTCGCGATCAAGTGGTGCGGACATTTCGGGGAAAATGCAAGTGTCCCCGGCACTCGCCGGGTGGCACTGCGGAACGCCCGCGGACGCGGCTCGAGGCCTGGTGCCGGCGCCGCGGCGGTTGCAAAGTCGCCGGCACCCGCCGATGCGACCAATCTTTGTCAGCCGCGGCGGCTCAGATCGGGCCCTGAAAGGCATTGCATTGCTGCATGCTGCCGCTCTTCAGCCCGCGCATGAACCAGTTCACGCGCTGCTGCGAGGTGCCGTGGGTGAAGCTGTCCGGCACCGCGAAGCCCTGGGCCTGCTTCTGCAACCGGTCGTCGCCGATGGCGCTGGCGGCGTTCAGCGCCTCTTCGACGTCGCCCTGCTCCAGGATGCGGAAGCGGGCGTTGGCGTGGTAGGCCCACACGCCGGCGAGGCAGTCGGCCATGAGCTCGACGCGCACCGACAGCGCGTTCGCCTCCGCCCGCGAGGTGGCCCGCGCCTGCGCCTGCTGCACCTTGGGCAGGATGCCGATCAGGTTCTCGACGTGGTGGCCGACCTCGTGGGCGATCACGTAGGCCGCGGCGAAATCACCGGGAGCGTTGAACTTCCGCTTCATCTCGTCGAAGAAGGACAGATCCAGATAGACCTTCCGGTCCAGCGGACAATAAAACGGCCCCATGGCCGACTGGGCGCCGCCGCAGGCCGAGCGGGTGGCGCCGGAGAACAGGACCAGCTTCGGATCCTGGTAGGTCTTGCCCTCGGCGCGGAAGAGTTCGGACCACACGTCCTCGGTCTGGGCGAGCACGGCGGCGGCGAAGCGGCCCATCTGGTCCGAGGGCTTGCTGGTCTGGCTCTGGCTCGAGGGGGGCGGGGCGCTCTGCTGCTGGCTGCCGCCGAGCCCGTTCAGCGCCTCGAGGCCGCCGATCAGCACGACGGGATTGATGCCCAGCGCCCAGCCGATGAGGCCGACGACGATGATGGTGCCGATCCCCAGGCCGCCCCGCCCGCCCGGCATCTGGAAGCCGCCGCCGCCACTGCCGCGCCGGTCCTCCACATTGTCGCTGGAGCGGAAATCGTCCCACCGCATGCCACATCTCCCGCGCTGGTCCGCCGGACGCCACCGGCACGCCTGGATCACCCTCTAAACCCGGCCCGTGAGCCCGCCGACCGCTCAGACCGAAGGCGCCGTCCGGTCGGCCAATGCTCCTGGCGCAAGAATGCACAGCTTCACGGCGAAATCCATGACGATCGGGCGGTCCGCGGCGAGGCCAAGGGGCGGCCAAGGGGGCCATGGGAAGGTCAGGACCAGCCGGATCGGCCGTCCCCCGATCCGCGGAAGACCGCGCGGACCGCGCCGTTCCGGTCGGCGGCGCTTCGGGCAGAAACGAGGAAGGCCCGCGCGGCGGCGGGCCTTCTCAGGAAGGCGCGGTGGCTGCCGCCGGGCACCTGAGCGGGGCCGGCGCACCCGACCGGTCCCGACGGGCTGCGCCGGGAGGCGGTTGCCGCCAGGGTCCCGGTCCGGGACAGCTCAGCGCGGCGGGCGGGGCTTGGAGGGGATGAGACCCTCGCGCTGGGCGCGCTTGCGGGCGAGCTTGCGGGCGCGGCGGATGGCCTCGGCGGCCTCGCGGGCGCGCTTCTCGGACGGCTTCTCGTAGTGGCCACGCAGCTTCATCTCGCGGAAGATCCCCTCGCGCTGCATCTTCTTCTTGAGCGCCTTGAGGGCCTGATCGACATTGTTGTCGCGGACGAGAACTTGCACGTGTTGCCTCTTCGAGCTGTTGCGCCGAGCCTTGGAGCTGACCTGGAATGAAACGTTCCGGAAGGGACAGGACGGCAATGACGCCACGCGCATCTCGCCCGGAAGAGCCGCTCTCTTATCAGATGGAGCGGCGAATGTCCACACGCGGTTTCCACGCCGGATGACGCGAAAGCCGTTGTGCCGGCTCACTTCCGTCGGCGCGCCTTCAGGAGGGATCCTTGACCGCGTATCGCGCGCTCCAGGGTGCGGGCGGCGACGCGAAGGACGGGGACTGCGGGCGCAGCGGCTTCGGCGTGAAGACGGGCACCGCCGCGGGCGGCGGGAATAGCGGCGGCCGCGTCAGAGCGGGCGCGGGCGCCGCCGGCGGGCGAACGGTGGGATCGATCTGCGGCACGGGCCACTGCCGCACCCGCTTCTGCGCGTCCCGGCACAGGGTGTCGAGCTCGTTGCGGATGGCCGCGTCGGTGAAGCAGTCGCCGGCGGCGCGGATGCCTTCCATGAAGCGCAGCTCGATGGCGATCAGGCGCCAGCTGCAGAAGCGCCCGGAGCGGGCCAGTTGCCGCGCGAGATCCCGTATTTGCTCGAATGCCAGTTCTTGACCCATCGGCGTCCCCCCGGCCGTATGGTAAAAACTTACATCCTGGATATGACGATTCGACTGCATCCGTCACGGCATATCCCGCGTGCATTCCCACTTTTGCACAACTCTTCGCACGCTTCGCGCCGCCACACGTCATGCGCGCCAAGGCGCCGCGCCGCCTTCCGCAATCGCGCCGGATGGCCTAAACGGGAATTGGCCGGCTCGGCCGGCGCCGCGGCTCTGGAGGGTGGCAATGGCGACGGCGCTCATCGCGCTCGACTTCATCAACGACATCGTCGACCCCGCCGGCAAGATCGCCGGCTCGGCGGCGCAGGTGGCCGCGCGCGGCACCATCGCCAAGGCGCGGGCGGCGCTCGCATTCGCCCGCGCGGCCGGCTGGCTTCCGGTGCTGGTGAAGGTCGGCTTCGCCCCCGGCTACGCGACCCTGCCCAAAGCGAGCCCGCTGTTCGGCAAGGCCGGGGAGATCGGCGCCCTCGCCCTCGACGGCTGGGGCACGCAATTCCATCCCGGCCTCGGCGCGGAGGCCGCGGACACGGTGGTCGTCAAGCCGCGGGTGAGCGGCTTCTACGGCACCGCCCTCGAGCCGGCGCTGCGCGCCAACGGCATCGACCGCCTTGTGGTCTGCGGGGTGAGCACGGCCTGGGCGGTGCAGTCGACCGTGCGCGAAGGCCACGACCGCGACTACCGGATGGTGGTGGTGGAGGACGCCTGCGCCGCCGCCACCGCCGAGGAGCACGCGGCCTCGATCGCGCTGCTGCGGCGCATCGCCGGCGTGGTGGACGTCGCCGGGCTCGGCGCCCTGTGAGCGAGCCGGCCAAGCCGCGCGCGCCCGAGGGGGCGCGCGGCGCGGACGCGGCGCCCGCGCCGGCCGGCGGGCCGGCGGGGCTCGTCGCCCGGGAAGTGCAGGGCACCGCCATCGCCAAGGCGCTGGCGGTGGTGGGCCCGCTGGTCGCCGCCTTCCTGGTGGCCGAGGAGCCGGCGCTGCTCAATCTGAGCCTGCTCGCCATGGCGCTGCTGATCCCGGCCATGAAGCTCGGCCTCGGGCCGAAGGCGGTGACCGGCCATTTCCTGGTGGTGCTCGCGGCCTTCGGGATGCTGTTCCTGGTGTTTCCCCACAAGGGCCTGTTCGTGGCGGCCACCGCGCTCGCCGCGTTCCTCGCCGTGGCGGTGACGCGCCACGGCGCCAGGCTGCGCACGCTCGGCAACTGGACCTTCATTCCCGCCGTCTACCTCGCCTGCGAGATCCGCGAGGCGCCGTCCGGGGCCGCGCTCGCGCAGGCGCAGGCGTTCTTGATGTCCGCCCCGCTGGCGCTCGGCCTGGTGCTGCTGGTCCAGGCGCTGGAGCGCAGAGGCGGCGCGCCCGCCCCCGCGCTCTTCGGCCCGGTGCGAAGCGGCTGGATCGCCCCGGCCTGCGCCACCGCGCTCGCGGTGCTCGCCGCCGCCGCTCTGGTGGAGGCGCTCGACCTTGATCAGGGCCAGTGGGTCATCTGGTCCGCCGCGAGCGTGGTGGTGGGCGACCTCTCCGAGACCTCGCAGAAACTCAAGCTGCGGGCCATGGGGGCGGTGATCGGCGCGCCGCTCGGGCTCGCTTTGGGTCTGCTGCTGCCCGAGAGCCGGATCGGCTACACCCTCGCGGTGCTGGCCGCGCTGCTCACGCTGATCGCCTTCTCGCGCTACGTGGTGGGCTTCGGCGCGCGCTGCTTCTTCATCGCGCTCGCCGCCTCGCTCGCCGGGATCGGCAGCGGCATCGCCGAGGAGCGAGTCGAGAACGTGATCCTCGGCGGCGCGTTCGGTCTTCTGGCCGTCATCCTCACCGAATGGGGCGCGCGGCGCCTGGCGCGGCGCGCCGCTGCGTGAGACCCGGGCTCAGCAGCCCTCGTTCCCGCCCAGGCGGTTCACATGGCCCATCTTGCGGCCGGCGCGCGCCTCATCCTTGCCGTAGAGGTGGAGCCGGGCGCCGGGCTCGGCGAGGATCTTGTGCCAGGCGTGCACATCCTCGCCGATGAGGTTCGTCATCTGCGTCGGGCCGAGCCGGGCCGGATCGCCGAGCGGCCAGCCGGCGATGGCGCGCACATGCTGCTCGAACTGGCAGGTCGCCGCGCCGTCCTGGGTCCAGTGGCCGCTATTGTGCACCCGCGGGGCGATCTCGTTCACCAGCACCCGCTCGGCGGCGCCGCGGCCCACCAAGAACAGCTCCACCGCGAACACGCCCACATAATCCAGCGCCCCGGAGATGGCGCAGGCGATGGACCGCGCCTGCCGTTCGGTCTCCTGGCTCACGCCGGCGGGCACCGTGGAGGTGTGCAGGATGTGCTCGCGGTGCACATTGCGCGTCACGTCATAGGCCGCGAAGGCGTCGTCGGCGCGCCGGGCGGCCACGATCGACACCTCGGCCTCGAACCGCACGAAGCCTTCCAGGATCGCCGGCTGGCGACCGAGCGCGTGCCAGGCGGCGGTGAGGTCCTCGCCGGGGCGGATGATCACCTGGCCCTTGCCGTCATAGCCGAAGCGGCGCGTCTTCAGCACCGCCGGAAGGCCGATCCGGGCCGCCGCCGCCTCGAGGGATGCAAGGTCATCCACGGGCGCGAACGGCGCGGTCTCGATGCCGAGGCCGCGCACGAAGCTCTTCTCGGCCAGCCGATCCTGGGTGATGGCGAGCGCCTTCGCGCCCGGCTTCACGGGCCGGCGGGCGGCCAGGAACTCGGCGGTGTCGAGGGGCACGTTCTCGAACTCGTAGGTGACCACGTCCACCTGCCGGGCGAACGCCTCCAGCGCGGCGAAATCGTCATAGGCGGCGCAGATGTGGCCGGCGCTCACCTGGAAGGCCGGGCTGTCCCTGTCCGGGCACAGGATGAAGCTCTTCAGCCCCAGGCGCGCGGCAGCGAGCGCGAGCATGCGCCCGAGCTGGCCGCCGCCGAGAATGCCGATGGTATCGCCCGGGGCCAGCATGGCTCAGACGGGCCGCTCCGCCACCTGCGCCGTGCGCGCGGCGCGGAAGTCCTTGAGCCGCTGGGCGAGCTCGGGGTCGGTGAGGGCGAGCACGGCGGCGGCGAGCAGGCCCGCATTGGTGGCCCCCGCTTTGCCGATGGCGAGCGTGCCCACGGGCACGCCGGCCGGCATCTGGACGATGGAATAGAGGCTGTCGAGGCCGCCCATGGCCTTCGATTCCACCGGCACGCCGAAAACCGGCAGCGGGGTGAGGGAGGCGACCATGCCCGGCAGGTGGGCGGCCCCGCCAGCGCCTGCGATCACCACCTTGAAGCCTTCCGCCTCGGCGCCCCTGGCGAAGGCGTACATGCGCTCCGGGGTGCGGTGGGCCGAGACGATGCGCACCTCATGGGGCACCTGAAGCGCCGCCAGCGTCTCCGCCGCGTGGCGCATGGTGTCCCAATCGGACTGGCTGCCCATGATGACGGCCACTGGCGGCGCGCTCATCCCTTCCGACCCCTCGGGAAAAAGGAAAGCGCGGCTTTATAGGAATGCGGAAGGCGGGGCAAGGGCGGCGGGGCAATTCACGCGCGCCGCCCCGCCCTTTTGCACCGCGCCATGTCCGGCCCGCGCCGGGCCGGCTCAATCCTGCTGCTGGTAGTAGCCGGGATCGGTGGGAAAGACCGGCGCGCCGTGATGACCGACGATGGACTTCATGGTGGCCTGGAAGAACAGCGAGCGCGCCATCTCCGCGGCGAGGCCGTTGATGCGCTGGCGCATCTTCTCCACCTCCGTCGGCCGGTCGGCGGCGAGGTCCCGCGTCTCGCCCGGATCGACGGACAGGTCGTAAAGCTCGGCGCGCGAGGGCAAGGGCGCGTTCCAGATCAGCTTCAAGTCGCCCTCGCGGACCGCGCCCCGGAACAGCTCCACATTGTGGACCACCTCCTGGCGCGGCGAGGCGGCGCCGGCGCTGATCACCGGCCACACGTCCATGCCGTCGAGGGGCTTGGTGCCGGCGAGCGGGGCGCCGGCGAGACCCGCCAGCGTCGGCAGCATGTCGACGACGTGCATCATGCCGGGGACCTTGCCCGGCGCGACGTGACCCGGCCAGTTGGCGAGCGCCACCGCGCGCGTGCCGCCCTCGTAGAGCGAGCCCTTGCCGTCCCGGAATGGCGTGTTGCGCGCCGGCAGGTCGCCCTTGGTGTCGATCTGGCCGGCGAAGGTGGCGGTGCGCACGCCGCCATTGTCGGAGTGGAACACCACCAGCGTGTTGTCGCGCATCCCGCGGTCCGCGAGCGCCTTCAGCACGGCGCCGATCTGGTCGTCCATGGCCGTGACCATGGCGGCATAAGCGCGCCGGTTGGGGTCGGCGATGTCCTGGTAGCGGTCGAGATCGGCCTTCGGCGCCTGGAACGGCGTGTGGGGCGCCGTGAAGGCGAGATAGAGGAACAGCGGGCGGCGGGTGTCGTGGGCGCGGATGAGCCGCACCGCGTCCGCGCCGAGCAGGTCCGTGACGTAGCCCGGCTCCTTCAGGAGCTTGTCGTTGCGATACCAGTCCACGACGCCGTGGACCTTGTGGTCGAAATAATCGATCTCGCCGATCAGCGGGCCGTATTGGTAATCGAACCCCCGCGCGCGCGGCCAGTATTTGCGATCCGCGTGGCCGAGGTGCCACTTGCCGATGATGGCGGTCTCGTAGCCCGCAGCCTTCAGCACCTGCGGCAGCAGGCGTTCGTCGGTCGGCAAGCCATAGGTCTGGTCGGGCAGGATCACGAAGCTCTGCAGCCCGTAGCGCAGCGGATAGCGCCCGGTCATGAGCGCGGCGCGCGTCGGCGTGCACATGGGCTGGACATAGAACTGGTCCAGCGTCGCGCCGGTCTGCGCCAGTTCGTCGAGGCTCGGGGTTCGGATCTCGGAGCCGTGGAAGCCCACGTCCGCGAAGCCGAGGTCGTCGGCGACGATGTAGACGATGTTGGGCGGTGTGGCCGCGCAAGCCGCCGTCGCGGCAACGACCGAGACCACCAGCGCCAGCAGCATGCGCGCCATGGATCAACCCTCCGAGAGCAGAAGCGGTTCCAGCCACGGCCCGCTGGACGCCTTTGCGGCGAAGAAAAAACCCAATTGAAGCAGAAGGATGGCGGCATCGGCGGTCAAGCTCTAGCTTGACCTTGCGGCAGGAGCTCGGACCGGGCGGCGCCGCCGGGCGCTCACCGCCAGCGGCGGTGCAGCCAGAGCCACTGGGCGGGATGCTCGCGCACCCAGCCCTCGATCACGTCGTTGATCGCCTGCATGGCGCCCTCCACGTCCACCTTGCCCTCGGCGTCACGCGGCATCACCATCTCGTCGGTGAATTCCACGCGGAAGCGCGCCTTGGGCAGGCGTACCACGCGCCAGCCATAGACCGGGCAGTCGAAATGGCGCGCGAGCTTGGCCAGCGTCGGGTTGGTGGCGGTGGGCCGGCCGAAGAACTTCACCTTGGGCCCGCCGGTCCAGTACTGGTCCACCAGCATGCCGATGTGCTGGCCCTGGCCGAGCCGGCGGATCAGCTCGCGCGCCGCGTCGCGGTTGGTGCGGATGAGGTCGGGCATGGTGCCCTTGCGCGTCTCCTCGATCAGCTCGGCGGCGGTCTTGTTGTTGGGCTCGCGGTAGATCACCGCGTCGAGGATGCCCATCTCCGCCCCGGCGATGGCGCACATCTCCCAATTGCCGGTATGGGCGGAGAAGAACAGCGCCGTCTTGCCGTCGAGCCGCTGCTTGGCGAAATCCTGCGTGCCGAACTCGATGCGCCCGGCGCCGGGCGTGTCGGGGTCGTAGTCCCAGATGTGGTCGAGGTGGGCGAACTCGGCGCACAGGCGGCCGAGATTGGCCCACACCTCGCGCACCAGCTTGCTGATCTCCTGCGGCGTCTTCTCGGGAAAGGCCAGCTCGAGGTTGCGCCGCGCCACCTTGGTGAGCGGCCACAGGGGGCCGAACAGGCGCGCCCAGAACGCCATCGCGGCCGAGGACACCTCCAGCGGCCACAATCTCAGCCACCACAGCGAGCCGCGCACATAGCCGCCAAGCAGCCAGCCGCCCACGCGTCCCACCCTCTGGCGCATCCGGTTGCGGAAGCGCGGCAGGGTCCCGCGGCGGAAGCGCCGCCATGCTTGCTCGACCGTGTTCAAAGGGATCCGCCCCTTCAGAACCTGACCAGGATCTTGCCGAACACGCGCCGGCTCTCCAGGCGCTCCAGGCCTTCGTTGAAGTTCTCGATCGGCACCACCGTGTCGATCACCGGGCGGATGCCGCGGCCCATCTTGGCGAGCCCCTCGGCCACGTTGCGGATGGTGGCGCCGAACGAGCCGAAGATGTGGTACTGGCGCTGGAACAGCTGCATGAGGTTCATCTGCACGCTCACCCCCGAGGTGGAGCCGCAGGTGACGAGCCGCCCGCCCGGCCGCATGGACAGCAGCGAGCCGTTCCAGGTCTCCGCGCCCACGTGCTCGAACACCACGTCGACGCCCACCTTCTTGGTGATCTTGCGCACCTCGTGCTCGAAGCGGTCGCGCCGGTAGTTGATGACGTGGTCGGCGCCCAGCGCCAGCGCCTTGGCGGCCTTCTCGTCGTCGCCCACGGTGGTGATCACGCTCGCCCCCACGTCCTTGGCGAGGCGGATGGCGGCCGAGCCGATGCCCGAGCCGCCGGCATGCACCAGCACGGTCTCGCCGGCTTCGAGCCGGGCATTGTCGAACAGCATGTGCTGGACGGTGGAGAAGGTGATGCCGGCGCAGGCGGCATCCTCGAACGGCACCCCCTGCGGCGCCGGGATCGCGAGCCGCTCGGGCATGTTGATGAGGTCGCGGGCGAAGCCGTCGATGTGGAAGCCCAGCACGCCACCCACATTCTCGCACAGATTGTCGCGGCCGGCGAGGCAGCTGCGGCAGTGGCCGCAGGTCATGGCGCCGTACATGGACACCGTCTGGCCGACCTTGAGCCCGCGCACGTCCGCGCCCAGCGCGACGATCTCGCCGGCCGCCTCGGCGCCGACCACGAGCGGCATCTTGCGCTTTGCGAACGCCATGCCGCGCCAGCCCCACACGTCGATATGGTTGAGCGCCAGCGCCTTCACCTTGATCTGCACCTCGCCGGCGCCGGGGGCGCCGGGCTCTGGCATGTCGACGATTTCGAGCTTGCGGTCGGAGACGAGCTGAAGGGCGCGCATTCTTGTTCTCTGGATCGGTTCTTTGCGAAGGCGGCAGGGGCGATGGGGCCCCGTCCGCCCGGAGCGGCGCCGTCATATAGCCCGCGCCGGGGCGGAAGAGGAAGGCCACCCCCTTGGCGCAGAGTGGGGAACGCGGCGGGCGGGCGCCGCCCCGGCCCGCTAGGCGCAGCCCGGCCGGCTCACGCCGGCTCGCCCGCCAGCACCAGGCAGACGTTCTGCCCGCCGAAGCCGAAGGAATTGGAGATCGCCCGCCGCACCTCGGCGTCGCGCGCCACGTTCGGCACCACGTCGAGCGGGATGGCGGGATCGGGGACCGCATAGTTGATGGTGGGCGGGATGCGCCCGTTGGCGATGGTCAGCAGCGACACCGCCGCCTCGATCGCGCCGGCGGCGGTGAGCGTGTGGCCGATCATGGACTTGTTGGACGAGATCGGGATGCCGGCGAGCTTCTCCTCGCCGAACACGCCCTTGAGGCCGACATATTCCATGCGGTCGTTCTCGGGGGTCGAGGTGCCGTGGGCGTTGATGTAGTCCACGTCGTCCGGCGTGATGCCGGCGTCCGCCAGCGCATTCTTCATGCAGCCGATGATCGGCCGCCCGTCCGGCGAGGAGCGGGTGCGGTGGAAATTGTCCGCCATCTCGCCGCAGCCCTCGAGCACGCCGAGGATCTTCGCGCCGCGCGCCACCGCGTGGGCGTAGCTCTCGAGCACCAGAGCGGCGGCGCCCTCGGCCATGACGAAGCCGTCGCGGTTCTTGGCGAACGGGCGCGCCGCCTCCTCGGGCTTGTCGTTGGCGGTGGTGAGCGCGGACAACAGCGAGAAGCGGATCAGCGCCTCGGGATGCACCGAGCCGTCGGTGCCGAGCGAGAGCGCGACCTCGGTCTCGCCGCGGCGGATCGCCTCGACGCCGAGCTGGATCGCGGTGGCGCCCGAGGCGCAGGCGGTGGACAGCGAGATCGGCTGGCCGCGGGTGCCGAAGCGATCGGCGAGGCGGTCCGCCACCGAGCCGAACATGAAGCGCTCGTGCCACGGGCGGAACTGGCCGGAAGCGGCGGCGCCGAGCAGGTCGCGATAGGTGAGCGGGTATTTTCCCACCGCCTCGCCCAATTCCCGCCGCTCGGGCCATTCCAGCTCCACCGGCGGAACGGCGGCGAACAGCGGCCCGGGGAAATCGCCCTTGGCGCCGATGCCGGCCTCGGCGATCGCCTCCTCCCCCGCCAGCGTGGCGAGCCTCTCGGACAGGTCCGGCGCCGGCACGCGGCCCTCGAACAGGAAATCGACGGTGCCGGCGATGGTGGTGCGCATGCCCTCGATGGGGAAGCGGGTGATGGTGTGGATGCCCGATTCGCCGGCGGTGAGGCGGCGCCAATTGTCCTGCTTGCCCTGGCCGAGCGAGGTGACGATGCCGATGCCGGTGACGACCACCACCGGCCGTCCGTGCTTGTCCAGATGCGCCTGCGTCATGCCGCGGCTCCCATTGGTGAGGCGCGCCCGCCCGAGGCGCCGATTTCGTCCGGAACCGCCGTCGCGCCCCCCGGGAGGGCGCCCGCAGACGGCGTCTGGTTCCGGCGGAAAATAAGCCGAAGCCGGCCCGCGGGTAAATGCGCGCCGGTCTTCTGTACCTAGATACCCGTTTTGGGAAGGGCGAGCGGCCTAGTCCATCTTCTCGTTGGGGTATACGCCGAACAGCAGGCTCTGCGCCACATAGCCGTCGAAGCTCTCGCCGGCGATGCGGCAGAACTTGCCGTCGCAGGACTTCACCACGCCGAGCACGCCGGGCTCAAGCTTGGCCACCACGCGGGCCTCCGCGTTCGGCGCGTCGCGCAGCGGCACGGGGTCGCCCTTCTGCCATGGCGCCACCAGGGCGGTGCGCCGCAGCGACAGCATGGAATGGTAGACCCAGCCCTCCGCGCCGTCGGCGTCGCGGATGCGGCGCCAGGTCTCGAATTCCGCGGTGACCTCCACCGGCAGCCCGGCGCGGTGGAACACCCAGGCCACGTCATGGTCCTTGTTGGGGCCGTTGCGCACGTTGACCGTGTCCGCCTTCAAGGAGACGAAGCGCGGCACCGGCAGGCCCGAGGTCCCGTCCTGCGCGGCCTGCGCCGGCGCCAGGGCGGCGAGCCCGGCGATGAAGAGCGCGCACGCAAGGAGGCTCTTCATGCAATGACGGATCGCTGAGGGCATGATGGCATCGTCCTTTCGCATCGCAGGAGAGGAGCGCCCACGAGGTGCGCCGCGGACGCGCGCCCGTCAAGGGCTGCGGCTCGCGCACGCCTTGTGTTTCGCCGCCTGTCTGCTAGACGGGACCCACAAGGGTTAAGAAATGGGGAACGGGGAAGTGCCCATGGTGCGTCGCAAGCCGCTGGTGGTCGTCACGCGCAAGCTGCCGGAATCGGTCGAGACGCGCATGCGCGAACTGTTCGATGTCCGCCTCAACGAGGACGACACCCCCCTGGACCACGCCGCTCTGGTGGAGGCGGTGAAGACCGCCGACGTGCTGGTGCCCACGGTGACGGACCGCATCGATTCGTCGGTCCTGTCCCAGGCCGGCGAGAACCTGCGGCTGATCGCCTCCTTCTCCAACGGCGTCGACCACATCGACGTGGCGAGCGCGCTGACCCGCGGCATCACCGTCACCAACACCCCCGGCGTCCTCACCGAGGACACCGCCGACATGACCATGGCGCTGATCCTCGCCGTGCCGCGCCGGCTCGCCGAGGGCGCGCAGGTGATGATCTCCGAGAAGGAGGAGTGGCCCGGCTGGTCGCCCACCTGGATGCTCGGCCGCCGCATCTGGGGCAAGCGCCTCGGCATCATCGGCATGGGCCGCATCGGCCAGGCGGTGGCGCGGCGCGCCAAGTCGTTCGGCCTGCAGATCCACTATCACAACCGCCGCCGCCTGCCGGTGGCGATCGAGGAGATGCTGGACGCCACCTATTGGGACAGCCTCGACCAGATGCTGGCGCGCATGGACATCATCTCGGTGAACTGCCCGCACACCCCGGCCACCTACCATCTGCTCTCGGCGCGCCGCCTCAAGCTGCTGAAGCCCCACGCTTATGTGGTCAACACCGCGCGCGGCGAGGTAATCGACGAGAATGCGCTCACCCGCCTGATCGAGGGCGGGGAGATCGCCGGCGCGGGCCTCGACGTGTTCGAGCACGAGCCGGCGGTGAACCCCAAGCTCATCCGCCTCGCCCGCCAGGGCAAGGTGGTGCTGCTGCCGCATCTCGGCTCGGCCACGCTCGAGGGCCGCGTGGACATGGGCGAGAAGGTGATCGTCAACATCAAGACCTTCATGGACGGCCACCGTCCCCCGGACCGGGTGCTGCCGGCGATGCTGTGAGAGATCGGGGCGTTTCGCGACGTCCCCGTCTTCCACATCTGCCGCGCCTTCCCTCCCGGAGCAGGCCCCCGCCGCCGCCCTCCCTCCACGGCCGTCGCCCTCCGGCTTGACCGGAGGGTCCACGCGGCCACGACGCCGCAACGCAACGGCGGCCGCGCCATGGATGCTCCGGTCAAGCCGGAGCATGACGGGGCGCGGGTTTGCCATGTGGGTGCTCGGCGGCGTGGCTTGGCGCAGGCGCGCCCCTACGCCGCCTCGGCATGCCCCGACAGATCGGTGATGCGCACCCTCTCCCCCGTCAGCGGGTTCTCCGGGTCCCAGGCATAGCTCAGGGTCTCGAAGCGCATGGAGCGGGCGTCGATCATCAAAAGGCGGCCCACCAGACCCTCCCCGAAGCCGACGATGGCGCGGATCGCCTCCAGCGCGGCGATGGAGCCGGCGATGCCGGCGAGCGCGCCGAGCACGCCCGCCTCGGCGCAGGGCGCCACCGTGCCGGGCGGCGGCGGCTCGGGAAACAGGCAGCGATAGGTGGGGTTCGGCGTCCCGTCCGGGGCGCGCTCATGGGCGCGGATGGTGGTGATGGTGGCGTCGAAGGTGCCGAGCGCCGCCGTCACCAGCGGCGTCTTGGCCAGCACGCAGGCGTCCGAGACCAAATAGCGGGTGGCGAAATTGTCCGAGCCGTCCACCACCACGCCGACGCCGCGCACCAGATCGAGCGCGTTGGCGGCGGACAGGCGCATCTGGTGCGTCACCAATTCCACATGGGGGTTGAGCGCGGCGATGGCGTCGCGGGCGCTGTCCACCTTCGGGCGGCCGATGTCCGGCGTGCCGTGGATCACCTGGCGCTGGAGGTTCGAGAGCGAGACCGTGTCGTCCTCCACCAGGACGATGCGCCCCACCCCGGCGGCGGCGAGATAGAGCAGCACCGGCGCGCCGAGCCCGCCCGCGCCCACCACCAGGACGCTGGCCGCCTTGAGCTTCTGCTGCCCGGGCCCGCCCACGTCGTGCAGCACGATGTGGCGGGCGTAGCGCTCGATCTCTTCGGAGGAAAAGGCCATGGCCGATATGTAGTCGCTCGCCGCGGTTTCGTCATCCGGCGTGGGAACCGGGCGGCGCCCGGCGGCATTTGTCCCTTCAGACAGACACGCCGGAGAACAGCGACATGCACCGCATCGCCATCGATTTCTCGCGCCGCGCCGACGTTCCTGCCACCTTCTTTCTCGACGATCCCGTCAATTCCGGCCGTGCCGTCGACCTGCTGCTGGACTGCGCCCGCGTCTGCACCGAGACCGCCGCCGACATGGAGACCGGCCGCTCGGCGGCGGAGCCGGAGCGCCTGCGCCTGATGTTCGCCAACGCCGAGGTGTGCCGCGCGGCCGCCCATGTGATGATCCTCGGCGTGCCGCACCATCGCGAATTGTGCGAGGCCTGCGTCAGCCTGTGCGAAGCCTGCGCCGCCGCCTGCGGGGACGATGCCGAGGCGGGCGAATGCGCCGCGACCTGCCGCGCCTGCGCCGAAGCCTGCCGCAACGTCGTCGTGCATTGAGCGCGGCCGCCGGTCGGCATCGCGGACGCGCCGCACTGCCCTCCGGGACCGACGCGCGCCGGCCCTAAGGTGCCGACAGCTTCGCGATCAGCGGCAGGAGGGTGCCGTTCACCGCCTCCGGCGTGAGCGGCCCCACGAATTTGTGGGCGACGGTCCCGTCGGGCGCCAGCACGAAGGTCTCGGGCACGCCATAGACGCCCCATTCGATGGCCGCGCGACCGTTCGGGTCCACCCCCACCGCCGCGTAGGGCAGGCCGTATTGGCCGAGGAAGCGGCGCGCATTCTCCGGCGCGTCCTTGTAGTTGAGCCCGACGAGGCGCAAACGCGGGTCCTGCGCCAGCTTCATCAGCAGCGGATGCTCCTCCCGGCACGGCCCGCACCAGGACGCCCAGACATTCACCAGCGTCGGCTTGCCGGTGAGGGTCGCGGTGTCGATGCCGGGCACGCTCGCGCCGCCCTTGCGCAGGTCCGCGAGCGGCGGCAGCGAAATGGCCGGCGCCTTGCGGCCCACCAGCACCGACGGCACGCGGGAGGGATCGCCCCCGGTCTCCAGCCGCGCGAGGAACAGAGCCGCGAGCGCCAGAAACACCACGAGCGGCAGCGCCACGAGCCACAGGCGCCGGCGCGGCGGGGGCGCGACCACGGGCGGGGCGGGCTCGCTCATGGCGTGCGCTCCTCGAGCCGGGCGGGGTTGGCGGGGCTGGAGCGGCGGCGCACGCCGCGCGCCTCCAATTCGGCCAAAGCCCGCTTCTGGGCGCCATTGTCCATCAGCAGCCACAGCGCCAGCAGTCCGAGGCCGAGGGCGGAGACGATGTAGGAGGCGGCGATGAAGGCGACGTGCTCCATGGCGTCAGCCCACCGCCTCGGCGGCGGCGCGCGCCTCCAGCACCTCCACCCGCCGGCGCAGGATCTCGGTGCGCATGGCGAGCATGTGCAGCGCCACGAACAGCAGCGTGAAGCCCAGCGCGCAGGTCATCAGCGGCCACAGCAGGGCGGCATCGATGGTGGAGCCGCCCATGCGGAACACCGAGGCCGGCTGGTGCAGCGTGTTCCACCAGTCCACCGAGAACTTGACGATCGGAATGTTGACCACGCCCACCAGCGTCAGCACCGCCGCCGCCCGGCCCGAGCGGCTCGGATCGTCGATGGCGGCGCGCAGCGCCATCACGCCGAGATAGAGCAGCAGCAGCACCAGCATGGAGGTGAGGCGCGCGTCCCACACCCAATAGGTGCCCCACATGGGCCTTCCCCACAGCGCGCCGGTGACGAGGCACAGCGCCGCGAAGGTGGCGCCGATCGGCGCCGCCGCCTTGTGGGCCACGTCCGCCAAGGGATGGCGCCACACCAGGATGCCGAGCGAGGAGGCCGCCATCATGGTGTAGGCGAACATCGCGAGCCAGGCGAACGGCACGTGGACGTACATGATCTTGACCGTCTCGCCCTGCTGGTAGTCGGCGGGCGCGCGGAAGGCGAGCCCGAAGCCAATCGCCAGCACCAGGACCGCCGCGCCCGCGACCCAGGGCAGGAGGCGGCCGGAATAGGACAGGAAACGCGTCGGGTTCGCGAGATCGAGGAACGCCATGCCGCCTTTCTAGACCATCTCCATTCGCCAGGGGAGCGCCCCCCGCGCGCCATTTACCCGCAGGAGCGGCGGCGCGGGACGCGAAGACGGCGGCGCGGCACCGGTTGCCCGGGGCCGGCGGCGCCCTCATATTCCCTTACGTCAAATCAGGAGGACGCCCATGCACGAGGACACCGCCAAGGAGCACCAGTGGCTCAAGGGCCTGATCGGGGACTGGACGTTCGAGGGCGAATGCATCACGGGGCCGGACCAGCCGCCGAGCCGCATGAGCGGCTCCGAGACGGTGCGCGCGCTCGGCGAGCGTTGGGTGATCTGCGAGAGCACCACCCCCATGCCCGATGCGGGGACCGCCACCAACATCCTTTCCCTCGGCTATGACCCGGCCAAGGGCAAGTTCGTCGGCACCTTCCTGTCCTCGGCCATGAACGCGCTGTGGATCTATGAGGGCACGCTGGACGCGGCCGGCGCGGTGCTGACCCTCGACACCGAGGGGCCGTCCATGACCGACGTGGGCCGCGCCCGCTACCAGGACGTCATCGAGCTGACCCCTTCCGGCGAGCGGCGCTTCTCCTCGCGCATCGAGATGCCGGGCGGGGCGTGGGTCACCTTCATGACCTCCACCTACCGCAGGGCCGGCTGACGGAGCCGCCCGCGCCCCGCGGCGGTGGGGCGCGGGCGGCACGCTCACTCCTTCTCCGGCACCGGGACGTTGAAGCCGTTGAGGATCACCGAGACGTGAGAATACAGCGCCACCAGATAGATCAGCTCGCCCGCGCCGGCCTCGCCGAAGGTCTCCACCGCGCGGCGGTAGAGCAGCTCCGGCAGCGGGCCGCCGTCCAGCAGAGCGTGGGTGACGTCGTAGGTCACGCCCTCCGAATGGGTGAGGTCCGCCGGCCGCGAGCCACCGACGATGGTGGCGATCTTGTCGTCGGAAAGGCCCTTGGCCTCGGCCACCGCCACATGGGCGTAGAGCTCATAGGCGCTGTCGAAATGGGCGCCGGTGACCAGGATCGCCACCTCGCGCACGGTGCGCGGCAGGCCCGGCGCCTCGGACATGGCTTTCACCAGCTCCCACACCGGGGCGCCGTACTTCGGAAAGCGCAGCCACGGATTCCACGGCCCCATCAGCGCGCCGTCCGGGTCGATCACCTTGAAGGCGTTGAAATTGGCCCTGATGCCTTTGGTCATGTCCTCGTAGAGCGGCTTTTGGGCCTCGGACAGCGCTTTGGGCGGCAAAAGCGGCAGGCGCATGGACGTCTCCCCTGATCGTCGTTGGCGCCGCGGGCGATTCGTCCGGCGGCGTCCCATAAGAGACGATGTCGGTGACGCTTTTGCCAGGGCCGGCGCCGGTCACCCCCGCGCCGCGCGCAGCGCCGCCGCCGCCGCGACCGGCCCGAGCACCAGCGCGAACAAAGCAAGGCCCAGCAACACCCGGAACGGGGTGCCGAACGGCACCGGCCCGGTGACCGCCGACGTGGTGGCGGAGACCGCGAAGATCAGCACCGGGATCGCCAGCGGGATCACCAGCACGGCGATCAGCAGCCCGCCGCGCCGGAACGCGCCGGCGAACGCGGCGCCGATGAGGCCGAGGAAGGTCACCGCCGGCGTGCCCACCAGCAGCGTCGCCACCACGGCGGCGATGGCGGGCGGCTCCAAATTCAGCATCAGCGCCAGCACCGGCGCCGCCACCACCAGCGGCAGCCCGGTGGCGATCCAGTGGGCGAGCCCCTTGGCCGCCGCCACCAGCTCCAGCGGCAGAGCGGACAACGTGAGGTTGTCGAGCGAGCCGTCCTCCACGTCCGCCGTGAACAGGCGCTCGAGCCCGATCAGGCTCGCGAGCAGCGCGCCGATCCACAGGATCGCCGGGCCGATGCGGGCAAGCAAAGCAAGGTCGGGCCCCACCGCGAACGGCACCACGGTTATGACGCACAGGAAGAACACCACGCCGAGCCCGGCCCCGCCCCCGGCGCCGAGCGAGAGCGCGAGGTCGCGCCGCAGGATGGCAAGGAAGGCGCGGGTCATGCCCAGGCCTCCGTCCGGGCGGACGGGATCGGCCGGGGCGCAGCGCCCGGCCAACCGGCGTCCCGGCGCTTCCCCCCAAGCGGAAGAGGGCTCCGGTGCGTCCTGGCGCCCGCTTTCATGTCCGCCCCCCGAGCCTGAGCTCCTCGCCGGCGCCGAGGTCGAGCGGGGCGTGGGTGGCGGCCACCAGGATGCCCCCGCCGGCGAGATGGGCGCGGGCGAAGCCGGCGAACATGCGCTGCGCCGCGGCGTCGAGCGCGGTGGTGGGCTCGTCGAGGATCCACACCGGCCGGTGCGACACCAGGAGCCGTGCCATGGCGAGGCGCCGCTTCTGCCCGGCCGAGAGCACCCCGGCCCGCAGCCGCGGCAGGGCGCCGAGGCCGACCGCCTCCAGCGCATCGCGCACGCCGAGGCCGCTCTCGCCCAGCACCGCGCGCCAGAAGCGCAGGTTGGCGTCGACCGTCAGCGCGCCCTTCACCGCATCCTCGTGGCCGAGATAATGCACCTGCTCGGCGAGCCCCGCCTCTCCCGCCCCCTCGAGCCGCACCGTGCCGGCGGTGGCCGGCAGCAGGCCGGCGAGGATGCGCAGCAGCGAGGACTTGCCGGTGCCGTTCGGCCCGGTCACCACGAGCGGGACGCCGGCCTGCGCCGCAAGGTCGAGCCCCTCGAACAGGAGTTTCAGGCCGCGCTGGCACGCGAGGGCCTCGCCCTTGAGGCAGGTCAAGGTGTATTCCGCCACGACCCCTGCTTTCGCTGCATTGCACTTTCCCCGTTCTTATCGCATGACCCCGATTTGAAATGGCTCTATAAAGCGGCTGAACCGCACCGTCCAAGGTGGTGGGGTGCCTCTCCCCAACCCTTAGGCGATCCGCGTCGGTCGATCATCGAACCGGAGTGAACGCGCCGTGACATCCCTCGACAGCTTCCAGTGCCGCACGACCCTGCAGGTGGACGACAAGGAGTACGTCTACTACGACCTGGAAGCGGCCGAGAAGAACGGGCTTCCCGGCGTCTCCCGCCTGCCCTTCTCCATGAAGGTGCTGCTCGAGAACCTGCTGCGCTTCGAGGACGGCCGCTCGGTCACCAAGAACGACATCCTCTCCATCGCCGACTGGCTGAACAACCGCGGCAAGGCGGAGAAGGAGATCGCCTACCGCCCCGCCCGCGTGCTGATGCAGGACTTCACCGGCGTGCCGGCGGTGGTGGACCTCGCCGCCATGCGCGACGCCATGGTGGCGCTGGGCGGCGACCCGGAGCGCATCAACCCCCTGGTGCCGGTGGACCTCGTCATCGACCATTCGGTGATCGTCAATTTCTTCGGCGACAATTCCGCGTTCAAGAAGAACGTGGATGAGGAATACAAGCAGAACCAGGAGCGCTACCGCTTCCTGAAATGGGGCCAGAACGCGTTCGACAATTTCCGCGTCGTGCCCCCCGGAACCGGCATCTGCCACCAGGTGAACCTCGAATACCTCGCCCAGACGGTCTGGACCCGCAAGGAGGAGATCGACGGCAAGAAGGTGGAGGTGGCCTATCCCGACACGCTGGTGGGCACCGATTCGCACACCACCATGGTGAACGGCCTCGGCGTGCTCGGCTGGGGCGTGGGCGGCATCGAGGCGGAAGCGGCCATGCTCGGCCAGCCCATCTCCATGCTGATCCCCGAGGTGATCGGCTTCAAGCTCGACGGCAAGCTGAAGGAAGGCATCACCGCCACCGACCTCGTGCTCACCGTGACGCAGATGCTGCGCAAGAAGGGCGTGGTGGGCAAGTTCGTGGAATTCTACGGCCCCGGCCTCGAGCACCTCTCCCTCGCCGACCGCGCCACCATCGCCAACATGGCCCCGGAATACGGCGCCACCTGCGGCTTCTTCCCGGTGGACCGCGAGACCATCGACTATCTCGAGGAGACCGGCCGCAAGGACAGCCGCGTCGCCTTGGTGGAGAAATATTCCAAGGCCCAGGGCATGTGGCGCAAGAAGGACACCCCGGACCCGGTGTTCACCGACACGCTGGAGCTCGACCTCGACACCGTGCTGCCCTCCATGGCCGGCCCCAAGCGCCCGCAGGACCGCGTGCTGCTCTCCGAGAGCAAGACCGGCTTCCTCGCCGCGCTCGAAGGCGAGTTCAAGAAGCCCGGCGAGGCGGCAAAGCGCGTGCCCGTCGCCGGCACCGACTACACGCTCGGCCACGGCGACGTGGTGATCGCCGCCATCACCTCCTGCACCAACACCTCCAACCCCTCGGTGCTCATGGCCGCCGGCCTGCTCGCCAAGGCGGCCGCCAAGAAGGGCCTGAAGTCGAAGCCCTGGGTGAAGACCTCGCTCGCGCCCGGCTCGCAGGTGGTGGAAGGCTATCTGAAGGACTCGGGCCTGCAGGAGTATCTCGACGACCTCGGCTTCAACCTGGTGGGCTTCGGCTGCACCACCTGCATCGGCAATTCCGGCCCGCTGCCGGAGCCGATCTCCGAGGCCATCAACAAGAACGACCTGGTCGCCGGCGCCGTGATCTCCGGCAACCGCAATTTCGAGGGCCGCGTCAACCCGGACGTGAAGGCGAACTATCTCGCCTCGCCGCCGCTCGTGGTGGCCTACGCGCTGGCCGGCTCGCTCCAGGTGGACCTGACCACCGAGCCGCTCGGCACCGACAAGGACGGCAAGCCGGTCTACCTCAAGGACATCTGGCCCTCCAACAAGGAGGTGGCCCAGTATATCCGCGAGAACGTCACCAAGAAGATGTTCAAGGAAAAGTATTCCGACGTCTTCAAGGGCGACGAGAACTGGCAGAAGATCGCCGTGCCCACGGGCCAGACCTACGCCTGGCAGGATGCCTCCACCTATGTGCAGAACCCGCCTTACTTCGTCGGCATGACGAAGGACCCGGTGCCGGTGAAGGACATCCTGGACGCGCGCATCCTCGGCCTGTTCCTCGATTCCATCACCACCGACCACATCTCCCCGGCCGGCTCCATCAAGCAGGCGTCGCCTGCGGGCAAGTACCTGGTCGAGCACCAGGTGCGGCCGATCGACTTCAACCAGTACGGCACCCGCCGCGGCAACCACGAGGTGATGATGCGCGGCACGTTCGCCAACATCCGCATCAAGAACCAGATGGTGCCGGGGGTCGAAGGCGGCGTGACCATCCACTATCCGGATGGCGCCCAGCTGCCGATCTACGACGCGGCCATGCAGTACAAGGCCGAGGGCGTGCCGCTGGTGGTGTTCGCCGGCAAGGAATACGGCACCGGCTCGTCCCGCGACTGGGCGGCCAAGGGCACCAAGCTGCTCGGCGTGCGCGCCGTGATCGCCCAGTCCTTCGAGCGCATCCACCGCTCCAACCTGGTGGGCATGGGCATCGTGCCGCTGGTGTTCAAGGAGGGTGAGAGCTGGCAGACGCTGGGCATCACCGGCGACGAGATCGTCACGCTCAAGGGCATCGAGGGCGACCTCAAGCCGCGCCAGACGCTCACCGCCGAGATCGCCTTCGCCGACGGCACCGTCAAGAGCGTCGACCTGATCTGCCGCATCGATACGCTGGACGAGCTCGACTACTTCCGCAACGGCGGCATCCTGCCCTACGTGCTGCGCTCGCTGGCGGCCTGAGACGGGGCGCCGGCGCCGCACGCACGTTGTGTCCCCATCCCGATCCCGCCCCGGTCCGCCGGGGCGGGATCGGGGCGGTGTGCCCCTCGGGCGCATTCCCCTGGCCACGGCGTTCATCACGTTGCGGTGGGGCAGGCGCGCCGCGCCTTGGGGGCGGATCCCCGGCCGGAGGCGGCGCAGGCCCTTGGGGCGCTGCGATCAGCGCGCGGCTCCCGCCGAGAGCTTGAGGCGGATCAAGCCGGCCGGCGCGGCACGGCCGATCTCGGGCCTGAGCTGCACCGGAATGTGACTGGTGCCGCGGGGTGTCCTCCAGTATCTCCGACCCACCCTCACCGCCCCCGAGATCCGACATTGCCATGTTGCGCCGCCCAGCCCTCCTTGCCCTGATCGCCTTCGGCGCTTCCAGCGCGATGGCCCAGGACATCGGGCGGGCGGCAGATCCGGCGAAGGGCACGCAAGGCCAGAAGGTGGTGGTCGAGCTGTTCACCAGCCAGGGTTGCGCCTCCTGCCCGCCCGCCGACGCGCTCCTCGCCGAGCTGGCGAAGGACCCGCAGGTGATCGCTCTGTCCCTGGCGGTGGACTATTGGGACTATATCGGCTGGAAGGACACCCTGGCGCTCCACGGCCATTCCCTGCGCCAGAAGGCCTATGCGGAGCTGCGGCCGGACCGGAAGGTCTACACGCCGCAGGTGGTGGTGGACGGGCAGCTCGCCGCCAAGGGCAGCGACCGGGCGGCGGTGCACCGCGCCTTGCTCGCCGCGCGCAGCCCGTCGGCGCAGCCCAAGGTCCCGCTCGAGGTCACGCGCGTCGCCGGCGCGCTGGAGGTGCGGATCGGCGCCGTGGAGGATCAGGCCGGGGGCACCGTCTGGGCCTGCCCGGTGAGCACCAGCCAGCAGGTGGCCATCGGCCGGGGCGAGAATGGCGGGCGCAGCGCCACCTATTCCAACGTGGTTCGCGGCTGGGTCCGGCTCGGCGCCTGGGATGGCCGCAGCCTGAAGCTCCATGTGCCGCTGGCCGACCTCAGGCGCGACGGCGTCGATGCCGTCGCCGTGCTGGTGCAGGCGGGCTCCGCCGACGCTCCCGGGCGCATCCTCGGCGCCGCCATGGTGCCGCTGGACTGAGCGCGCCGCTCCCGGCCCATCACCCCGAACGCGCCCACGTGCGGCCGCCCTTGCCCGATGCGGCGGCCGCGGCAAAAAAAGAGGCCGCCTTTCGGCGGCCTTCGGGGGTCTTGATAGGATCTGATGCGCAGCAGTGGCCGGCTCGCGCACGCCCCGGGGGCTGGGGGGCTGGGATAGGTCGGAGCGCCTCGCGAACCGGCCCTGCTACGGGACCGAAGATCGCCGACCGCCTGGGCACGCGATTGTTCGAATTCCGGCGAGACTGTGATTCCATTGACGTTGCCGTGATCCTGCCCGCGGCTCGATGCTTCCACCAGCCGGCTACGGAATGCCCTTGAAAGCAGGCGGCGGCGCGGCGATCATGGACCGCAAGGCGCGGCGGCTTCCATCGCTTGGTCCGCGCCGGGAAAGGAGGCCCGATGGGAGACGTGGAGCCCATAAGCTTTTCCCGCCGCGCAGTGCATGCCTCCGCGGCGCCCGCTCCGGCGCGCGTCACCTTCGACCGCCGGGAACTGGACCGCATCCTCGACCTCTACGGCCGCATGGTGGCGCTCGGTGAATGGCGCGACTACGCCATCGACTTCACCCGCGACAAGGCGGTGTTCTCCATCTTCCGCCGGGCGCTCGACGTGCCCCTCTATCGCATCGAGAAGGACCCCCGGCTTGCCCGCCGGCAGGGCGCTTATGCGGTGGTGTCCCAGACCGGGCTGATCCTCAAGCGCGGCCATGAGCTGCCGCGCATCCTGAGCGTGCTGGAAAAGCCGCTGCGGACCATCTGAAGGCTTAGGGGGTCCGGATCGGTCCGGATCGGTCGCCGGCGACCCCCCTTGCGATGGGAAAGGCGACGCGGCGCCGATGCGCTCGCAGCCAAGCCGCGCGGGCCGCGCCGATGCCCGTCGCGCGGCCGGGCCGGCTTGCGGCGTCGGCGGGCCCGTGAGGGGTATGGCGCCGCGGCGATGGTGGGACATGCTGACCGGCCCCGTCCGGGGCCGCCGGGGCGATCCGCCTGCGGACGCGCGCCGCGCGGCGGCTTGTTTCAGGCGGCTTCCTGCGCCTCAGGACTTGGCGACGCCTCAGGACTTGGCGACGCCTCAGGACTTGGGCGACGCCTCAGGACTTGGGAAACGGCCTCAGGCCTTGGGCGACTTGCGGCGCAGGCGCACCACCACGTCGACGCGCGCCACCTCGTAGCCCTCGGGCGTCTCCGGCAGCCGGTCCACCGCCACCTGGTGGGCGGGGATGTCGAGCAACTCGTTGTGGCTCTCGAGATAGAAATGATGGTGGTCGGAGGCGTTGGTGTCGAAATAGGTCTTGGAGCCGTCCACCGCCACCTCGCGCAGGAGGCTCGCCTCGGTGAACTGGTGCAGGGTGTTGTAGACGGTCGCCAGCGAGACCGGGAAGCGGGCCTTGATGGCCTCCTCATGCAGGATTTCCGCCGTCACGTGCCGGTCGCCCTTGGCGAACAGCAGCCAGCCGAGCGCCAGACGCTGGCGCGTGGGGCGCAGGCCGACCTCGCGCAGCATCTCGCGCACGTCATGGAAGGGACAGCCGGTGCGCCGCGCGGTGGTGATGTCGCGCAATTGCGCCACCGGCAGTGCGTTATCCTCGGCAGCCTCGGTCCCCGAGGCGATCGGGGAGCCGAAGGCGGTTCGGAATCTGGGCATCTCGCTCATTTCGGTCTGCAATCTAAGTAGCTAACACCAAAATATGCCGCCGGAGGGGAAACGCAATGCGAATGCCTCCGAAGACCAGTTTCGACTTATACCGGATCGCAGACTGCAATTCCATACCGGCACGCTTCTACGATAATAAGTCTAAAGTGCATTTGGCGACCGGACGGCGGCGGCGTCGATGCCGCTGAGGAAGGTCGCCCTGCCCGCCCGCCGACGCCGGCGCGCTGCCGCCGCCCCGGGGCGCCGCGGGCGCGCGGGATCACGCCACAGTGACCGCATCGCGGCCCCCTCGGCCCATGGACGCGGCGCAGCCCACGCGCTATGGCGGCGCGATGGGGGAGGGGGCGGCGGGCCGCCCCGAAATGGCGGAGGCGCACGTGCCCATGGGTTCCAGCAACACCGCGCAGGCCGCGCTCCTGGTGGCCGCAGGCTCCGCCTTGGCGCTCGCGGCGGCGTGGTACTTCCAGCTCGTGGTGGGCCTTGCCCCCTGCCCGCTCTGCCTCGACCAGCGCATTCCTTATTATGTCGGCGCGCCGCTGGCGTTGGTCGCCTTCGGCGCGGCGCAGTCCGGCCGGATGGGCACGGCGCGGGCGCTGATGGGGGTGCTGTTCCTGCTGATGCTCGCCAATGTCGGCCTCGCCAGCTTCCATGCCGGCGTCGAATGGCGCCTCTGGCCCGGCCCGACCTCCTGCACCGGCGCGCCCGCCGCGACCACCGGCAGCATCCTGGACGCCATCAAGGGCGCCCGCGTGCCGCGCTGCGACGAGGCCGCCTGGCGCCTGTTCGGCCTGTCCATGGCGGGATGGAACGCGCTGATCGCGGCGGGGCTGGCCGCCTGCGCGCTGTTCGGCGCGACATCAAGCCGCAACCGCGGCTGAGCCGGCGGGCCGCCGGAGCATGCGCTTCGGGATCGGGCCCGGCGCTCAGGGATCGAGCTCGGTGTCCCAATAGAGATAGTCGAGCCAGCTCTGGTGCAGGTAATTGGGCGGGAATTGCCGGCCGTTCTGGTGCAGATCCTGGACCGAAGGCTGGAACGGCATCTGCGCCGGCCACATCCCCACATCGCCCGGCATGTGGCCGCCCTTGCGCAGATTGCAGGGGGAGCAGGCGGCGACCACGTTTTCCCAGGTGGTCTGCCCGCCGCGGGAGCGCGGGATGAGATGGTCGAAGGTGAGGTCCTCGCGGGAGCCGCAATATTGGCAGGAGAAGCGGTCGCGCAGGAAGACGTTGAAGCGGGTGAAGGCGGGGTGCCGCGTGGGCTTTACGAAGGTTCTGAGCGAGACCACGCTCGGCAAGCGGATCTCGAACCCCGGACTTCGCACCGCCTTGTCGTAGTATTCGACGATGTTCACCCGGTCGAGGAAGACCGCCTTGATGGCATCCTGCCAACACCAGACGGACAGCGGGTAATAGCTCAAGGGACGGTAATCCGCATTGAGCACGAGCGCTGGCCAAGCCCCTGGTGACAAAGCCGTGGTCAAGGACCGATCTCCTCGCCTCGCGGCACCGAATCACCGTTCCCGATCCTCGGTGCGCGGCGATACTCTATATGGACGGTGTCATTCTTGTGAAGCGCGGCGCGCCGCCCCCGTCAGGGCCGCGGCGAGGAACGCGCCGCTTTGGAAAAGCCCCGCCTCGTCAATACCGTGGCCAAGCTCGGGGCACAGGTGCCACTGCACGGGCGCGCCCGCTTTGGCGAGCGCCTGCGCGCTCGCGAACATGGCCGCGACCGGGATCAGCTCGTCCTGGGCCCCGTGGACGAGGAGGATCGGCGGCGGCCGGTCGATCACCTCCGGCGGGCTCTGGAGCTGCGCCCACAGGCCGGAGCAGCCCACCACCGCCGCCGGACGCGCGCCGCCGGGCACGGTCGCGGCGTGCAGCGCCATCATCGCGCCCTGGCTGAAGCCGAGGAGCGCGAGGCGGGTGGCGGGCAAACCGAGCGTGGTCAGCTCCCGGTCCAGGAAGGCGCGCAATATGGGCCAGGCGGCCTCGGTGCCGCGTGCCAGCTCGTGCGGATCGCGGAAGGTCAGCGGAAACCACTGCCGCCCCACCGGCGCCTCGGCGCACGGCTCCGGCGCATGGGGCGCGATGAACTGGGCGCCGGGCAGGAGATCGGCGATCGCGGCGCCGATGTCGATCAGATCGCGCCCGTCGGCGCCGTAGCCGTGCAGCAGCACCACCAGCGCGTCGGCCGTGCCGGAGCGCGGCGCGAGGCGGGGACCGTCGAGCATGACCATGTGAAAAGCACCTTCAGGGCATCGGGGCCGGAGACTCAGGCGGGCGCGCCGAGACGCGCCCGGCGGGCGCCATAATAGGCCCACAGCAGGTGCGCCGCCACGCCGCGCAGCGGCCGCCAGTCCTCGGCGATGGCGGCGAGCCCGAGGTCGGAGCACCGACCCGGCAGGCCGAACGCCTCGCCCGCCGCCACCTTCAGCGCCAGGTCGCCCACCGGGAAGGCATCGGCCCGCCCGAGGCAGAACAGAAGGTAGATGTCGGCGGTCCAGACCCCGACGCCCGGCAGCCGCGTGAGATAGGCGGCGGCGGCGTCCGCCGGCAGGGTGTCGACGTGGGCAAGGTCCACCGCGCCCGCCGCCAGCGCCCCGGCGATGCCCGTCAGGGTGCGGATCTTCGGCGCCGAGAGGCCGGCCGCGCGCAGCGCCTCCTCGGGCGCGGCGAGGAGCCGCTCCGGGGCGATGGCGCCGCCGAGCTCCGCCTCGAGCCGGGCGGTGATGGCGCGCGCCGCCGCCACCGAGAGCTGCTGCGCCACGACGATGGCGGCAAGCCCGGCAAAGCCCGGCGGGCGCCGCCGCAGCGTCGGGCGGCCGGCCGCCGCCACCAGCGCCGGGAGGCGCTCGTCGCGCGCGATGAGCGCATCGAGCGCCCGCTCGAAGGCCGGCTGGTCGGTGAGGATCGGCTCCCGCATCTCGTCTCCCCGCGCGCGGCCCGTGAGGTGGGGCGAGGGCCGTGCTATGGCTCGCGCCTCAAGTCGTGCCATGAGTCGCCCCATGAGTCGCCTCATGAGTCGCGTGAGGAGTCGCGCCATGACCGTCGCGCCGCCCCGAGAGCCCGGCCGCTTCGTCTGCCGCTTCGCGCCGAGCCCCAACGGGCGGCTGCATCTGGGCCACGTCTTCTCCGCCTTCGTCAATCACGATGCCGCGCGGCGCAATGCCGGCACCTTCCTGGTGCGCATGGAGGACATCGACGCCGCCCGCTGTCGACCCGAATTCGCGCGCGCCATCCTCGACGACCTCGCCTTCATCGGCACCCCGCCCGACGCGCCGCCGCGCTGGCAGTCGGCGCACATGGCGGACTATGCCGAGGCGATCGCCCGGCTGGAGGCCCAAGGTCTCCTTTATCCCGCCTTCGAGAGCCGGAGCGAGATCGCCCAGGCCGTCGCCGACCGCACCGCGGCCGGGGCGGCGCCGGCGCGCGATCCGGATGGCACGCCGCTGTTCCCGTTCGCCCGCCACAGCCTCAGCGATGCCGAGCGCGCGCGCCGCCGCGCCTCCGGAGCGCCGTTCGTGCTGCGGCTCGACATGGCGGCGGCGCTGGCGGCGGCGCTGGCGGGCGGCCCGCTCGCCTGGCGCGAGGCCCAAGGCGCGCCGGAAGGCCCGCTTGCCATGGTGCCGGCCGTGCCCGCGGCCTGGGGCGACGTGATCCTCGCCCGGCGCGACGTGCCGACCAGCTACCATCTGAGCGTGGTGGTGGACGATGCCGCCCAGGCCGTCACCCATGTGATCCGGGGGCAGGACCTGTTCCAGGCCACGGCGGTGCACGTGCTGCTGCAGCGCCTGCTCGGCATGCCGCAGCCGGTCTATCATCACCACCGCCTGGTCCGCGATGCGGCCGGCGCGAAGCTCTCCAAGAGCGCCGGCGCCGCCAGCCTCAAGGCGCTGCGCGCGGCCGGCGTGACGCCGGCGGAGCTGCGGCGCCAGCTCGGGCTTCAGCCCACCCCCACCACGTAGAGCCAGAAGGCGATGGTGAAGACCGCAAGGCCGGTGGAGAGCGACACCGCGCTCGAGGCGGTCCCCACCGCCACGCCGTAGCGCTGGGCCAGCAAATAGCCGTTGATGCCGCACGGCATGGCCGCGAACAGCACGGCGACGCCGGCCCAGACCGGCGGCATGGGGAACACGAAGGTGAGCAGCAGCACCACCAGCGGGTGGACCACGAGCTTCAGCACGCTGAGCACCGAGGCCGGGGCGATGCCGCCGCGGATGCCGTAGCGCTTCAGCGACAGGCCGAGGGCGATCAGGGCGCAGGGCGTCGCCGCCGCCGCCAGCATGTCCACCAGCTGCTTCGGCACGCCGCCCGCCTGGATGCCGGTCAGGCGGGCGATGCCGCCCAGATAGATGCCGAGCAGCACCGGGTTGAAGGCCAGCGCCTTGGCGAGCCGCATCAGCATGGCGCGGGAGAGGCCCGCCTGGCCCTCGGCCATCACGGTGGCGGCCACCATCATCACCGGCAAATGCACGGCGATGAGCAGGAACAGCGGCACCGCGCCCTCTTCGCCATAGGCCTTCAGGATCAGCGGCACGCCCACGAACACGGTGTTGGCCTGGCCGGCGGTGAAGCCGAGGATCACCGCCTCCAGATGGCCGCGCCCGAGGACCCGGCGCGCATACGCCATGGCGAGGCCGAACACCAGGAAGGCGCCGGTGAAATAGGAGATCCAGTAGCCCCAGGGCTGGGCCTGCGGTAGCTGCGATTCGCTCAGCGTCTTGAAGATCAGCACCGGCACCGCGAGGCTGAACACGAACTCGGCCAGCCCGTCGGAGGCGCGGTCCGAGACCAGGCCCGCTTTGGCCGACAGGAACCCCACCCCCACCATGCCGAATACCGGCAGGACGATGACGGCGATGTCGGCGAGGGTGGCGAGCATCTGCCCCTCAGGCCGCCTGGGAGGCCGGCGCCCGGACCGGCACCAGCTCGGCCGCGCGCACCCCCACCGTCACCTGAAGGCGCATGCGCAGCCGCTCGGCGACCGGCGCCTCGGCCGGGAAGTCGAGGACCGCCGTCAGCCCCCGCCCGTCGGCCGAGCAGGCGACCGCGCTCGGCATCACGGCGTGGATCACGAACGGCTCCAGCAGACGCAGGAGGAGGTTGGGATCGGCCTCCGCCTCCACCCTGAGGCGGTGGCGGGGACACGGCGCGGCGGCGGGCGCCGTCGGCGGCCCGGCTAAAGGCGGCGCGGGAAGGGACGGCGCAGGGCAAGGCTGCGCGGAAACGGAGGAGGACATGGCAGGGGCCGGTTCCGGACGGGACGGCGGACGCCTCATGGAAGGTCTGGCCCGCGAGGGGCCGTCGGCGCGCGCACGTCGAAGCAGAAGGTGTGCGATTCAGATGACCCGGCCGAGCGTGTCGACCGGGCGGGAAATTCGCCGCCGCGCCGGACGGCATCCCGGCTGTCCTTGTCCGAACTGGCACATGGCCTGATCCTTTAGTCCCGCCCTCCGGCACCGTCAACCTGCGGTGCGGCACGGTTGGAGCGCGGAGCGCGGTCAGTAGAAGGAGACCGGGAACCAGCGCAGATAGAGCGTGGTGTAGATGCCCTTCTCCCAGATGCGCTGGAGGGCGTAGTCCACGGCATGGCGCAGGCCGTCATTGCCGGCGCGCACCGCCACGGCGAAGCCGTCGCCGAAGAAGCGGCTCTCCGTGAACGGCCCGCCGATGAAGCCGCAGCAGCCGCCGGAATCCGTGCCGTTCAGCCAGATGGCGAGGGTGATGCCGTCGCCGAACACGAGGTCCACCTCGCCCTTGCGCAGCGCCTCCTGCGCGCCCTTGAGGTCGGCATAGGTGCGGATCGCCGCCTCGTTGAAGAACGAACGCAGAAAGGCCTCGTGGGCGGTGCGGCCCACCACGCCGACGCGCTTTGCCGCCACCAGTTCGGGCGTCGCGTCCGCCGGGCCGGCGCCGGACCGCCCGACGAAGCGGGCCGGCGTGCCGAGATAACGCTCGGAGAAATCGAGGCTCGCCCGCGTCGATGGGGTGGCGGCGACGCCGGCGATGGCGGCGTCCGCCCGGCCCTGGTCGACCGCGGCGACGAGCTGGTCGAACGGCTCGGCGGCGATGGTGCAGGAGGCGTCGAGCTCGTTGCAGATGGCGCGCGCGAGGTCCACGTTGAAGCCCACGAGCGCCCCGCCCGCGCCGGTGAAGTTGAACGGCGGATAGTCGTCCGAGGTCACGAACCGCAGGGTCTTGGGCAGGCGCGCCGCGTCGGGGCGCTCCATGCGGCGCTCCACGTTCCAGAAGTTGGGAACCTTCACCGGCGCGGCCGCGCCGCCGCCCGCCGCCGGCTGGGCATTTGCGCCGCCGCCCGGCGCCAGCGGGAGCACGGCCAGGAACGCCGCCGCAAGCGCCAGAAACGCCGCCCTCCGCGCCGCCGCGCGCCGGCTGACCCGAATGGGGGATGGATTGTCCATGGCGGCCATACTACCTTCAGATTGCAATGCGCCGGAGGGGGCGACGCATGGTGGGGGAGGCGCGCGGTGCCCGCAAGGGCGCCGGGAAACGTCCAGCCGGCGGAACCCGACGGGCCGCTGCGATCGCACCTGCGTCCCCTGCGCCCGACCCGGCCGAAGCTCCCGGCGATGCCCGCGCCGTTCCTATGCCGCCGGAGCTCGCGCCTTTCAAGGACAGGGTGGCGCCCGCGGTGCTCGCGGCCGCGGCGCGGCGGGCCCGCCGCCTGGGCGTCGGCGCTGACGAGGTCCTGGTCGCCTCCGGCGCGGTGACCGCGCAGGCGGCGGCGCGGCTGATCGCGGCGAGCCTCGGCCTCGCCACGGCAGATCTCGACGCCATGCCCATGCCGCAGGGCCCGCTCGCCAAGGCGGCGCTGCGCACCGGCGTCATCATGGCGCCGCAGCCGGGGGGACGCACCCACTTCACCTGGGCGGTGGCCGGCCGGCAGGTGCGCCGGCTCGCCCGCGCGCTCAAGGCGGACCCGAGCCTGGCCCAGCGGGTGCGACTCGCCGCGCCCGCCGACCTCGCCCGCCGGATCACCCAATCCAGCGGCGACGGCCTGTGCGCGGGCGCCGCCTTCGACCTCGCCCGCGCGGCGCCGGAAGTCTCCGCCGCCACCTTGCGGCCGGCGCGGCTGCTCGCGGCCTGCGGGCTCGCTTGCGGCGTGCCGGCCGCGCTGGCGCTGGCGCTCGCGCCGGACGCTGCGGTGCTCGCCTTCCAGGCGGCCTTCTCGCTGGTGTTCCTGTCCTGGATCACGCTGCGCCTCGCCGGCTGCCTGTATGACAGCCCCGCCGACCCCGAGCCCGACCCCGATGCGCGGGGGCTGCCGCTCTATTCCATCCTGGTGCCGCTCTACCGGGAGGCGGCGAGCGTGCCGCGGCTCATCCGCGCGCTCTCGACGCTCGACTATCCGCCCGAGAAGCTCGACATCAAGCTGGTGGTGGAGGCGGACGACGCCGAGACCCGCGCCGCCATCGCCGCCTGCCGTCCGCCGCCCTGGTTCGCGCAAGTGGCGGTGCCCGCCATCGGGCCGCGCACCAAGCCGAAGGCGCTCAACATGGCGCTGCCGTTCGCGCGCGGGCAGTTCGTCGCGGTCTTCGATGCCGAGGACGCCCCCGAGCCGGACCAGCTGCGGCGCGCGCTCGCCGCGTTCCGCACCGGTGGCGCCGGGATCGCCTGCGTGCAGGCGCGGCTCGCCGCGGACAACGGGGCGGAAAGTTGGATCAGCGGCCACTTCGCCGCCGAATACGCCGCCCAGTTCGACGTGCTGCTGCCCATGCTGAGCGCGCTCGGCCTGCCGGTCCTGCTGGGCGGCACCTCCAACCATTTCCGCCGCGACGTGCTGGAGCGGGTGGGCGCCTGGGACCCCTACAACGTCACCGAGGACGCCGACCTCGGCGTCCGGCTGGCGCGCGCCGGCTGGGGCACGCTCGTGATCGCCTCCGCCACCCACGAGGAGGCGCCGGTGCGCCTGTCCGCCTGGCTCGGCCAGCGCACCCGCTGGCTGAAGGGCTGGGCGCAGACGCTGCTGGTGCACGGCCGCCGACCGGCCGCTCTGGTGCGCGATCTCGGCCTCGCTTCGACGCTCGCGCTGTTCCTGCTCACGGCGGGCCCCTATGCGGCGGCGCTGCTGCACCCGATGTTCGTGGCCGTGCTGATCCGGGACCTGCTCCAGGGGGCGGTGGGCGCGCCCTGCGATACGCCGGCGCAGGTGGCCGCCTCGGCGCTCTCTTATACCACGCTGATCGCCGGCTATGGTGGCGCCGCCTTGTGCAGCGCCGTCGGCCTCGCGCGGCGCGGCCTGCCGGCGCGCGCCTCCACCCTCGCCAGCATCCCGGCCTACTGGCTGCTGCTGTCGGTGGCGGCATGGCGGGCGCTGTGGGAGCTGGTGCGCCGCCCGCACTTCTGGTGCAAGACCGAGCACGGCCTCTCGCGGCGCCGCGCGCGCCTCAGAAGTAGCGCTTCAGCTCCGCCGCCGCCTCTGCCGGAGGCCGCTTGGCATTGAACGGGGCGACGAAGGTGCCCGATTTGTCCATGAGATAGACCACCGCCGTGTGGTCCATGGTGTAGTCGTCGCCGGTCAGCGGCACCTTGCGGGCATAGACCCGGTAGGCCTTCTTGATGGCCTCCACCTGCTCGGGGGTGCCGGACAGGCCCACCAGCTGCGGCGCGAAGCTGCCGAGATAGGACTTCAGCACGTCGGGCGTGTCGCGCTCGGGATCGACGCTGACGAAGAACGCCTGCACCTTGTCCGCCTCCGGACCCAGGGCGCCGAAGATCTCGGACATTTCGAACAGTGCGGTCGGGCACACGTCCGGGCAGTGGGTGAAGCCGAAGAAAATGAGCGTCGGCTTGCCCTTGAGCGCGGCCTCGGTGACGGTGGCGCCGTTCTGGTCGACGAGCGTGAACGGGCCGCCCACCGCGGCCACCCCCTGCCCCGTCGGGGCGGGGCCGGGCAGCAGCAGGCTCACCGCCACCACCAGCACCGCCGCCCCGGCGACGAAGGCGGCGAACAGCGCGAGGATGCGCCGGCGCGCGGAACGGGCTTCGTGTCCGGCCGGAGGCTTGGTCGGCTTGCCGGAGGGCTTCGCGGGAGACGTCATGGGACCTCGTTCGCCGAGCCTCGGGCCTAGAGGCAGGAGCCGATGCCGGCGGTCAGGGTATCGAAGAAGACGGACACGCCATGGCGCATCCACAGCAGGACCGCGGCGGCGAACAAGGCGCCGCCGAACAGCGCCATCGCCCAGATGGCGAGGGGCGTGGCGAGCGGCGCGAAGACGCGGGTGCTCTCGCCGCGCGCGCGGCCACGCGGTGCGTCCGAAGGCGCGACAACGCTGGTATCGAGGGTCTCGGCCATGGCCTTGCCTCTGAATTCCCCTTGCACGCCCCTCAAGCCGAGGAGCAAGGAGAAGATTACCGCGCATCGGGCGCCAGTTCCAAGCGGCGCCGCGTCACGCCCCCGTGACGCGCGCACCGGCCCCGCGCCGGAAGCCGGCTGGACGCGTTGACGCGTCCAGCCGGCATTCCTAAGGTCACCCCGTCTCCCGGAGCCCGAAATGTCCGAAGCCGCGTCTGCGTCCGCCGTTCCCGCCGAACTTGCCAGCGATCTGAAGCGCGTCGCCGAGACCGCCGGCGCCTGGCCGTTCGAGGAGGCGCGCAAGCTCGTGGAGCGGCTGAAGCGCAAGCCCAAGGACGAGGTGCTGTTCGAGACCGGCTACGGCCCTTCGGGCCTGCCGCACATCGGCACCTTCGGCGAGGTGGCGCGCACCACCATGGTGCGCCACGCCTTCCGCGTGCTCACCGAGGACCGGGTGAAGACGCGCCTTCTGTGCTTCTCGGACGACATGGACGGCATGCGCAAGATCCCGGACAACGTGCCGGATCCCGCTGCGCTGAAGCCCTATCTCCAGATGCCGCTGACCAAGGTGCCGAACCCGTTCGGTGGCGACTATCCGAGCTTCGGGGCGCACAACAACGCCATGCTGCGCCGCTTTCTCGACACCTTCGGCTTCGACTACGAATTTGCCAGCGCCACCGACTACTACTGCTCCGGCAAGCTCGACGCCGTGCTGCTCAAGGCGGCGGAGAAGTATGACGCGATCATGGAGGTGATGCTGCCGACCCTCGGCGAGGAGCGCCAGGCGACCTATTCGCCGTTCCTGCCGATCTCACCCGCCTCGGGGCGCGTGCTGTACGTGCCGCTGAAGGAGGTGAACCCCAAGGCCGGCACCATCACCTTCACCGACGAGGACGGGGTCGACAAGACCGTTCCGGTCACGGGCGGTCACGTGAAGCTGCAGTGGAAGCCGGATTTCGGCGCCCGCTGGGCGGCGCTCGACGTCGACTTCGAGATGTTCGGCAAGGACCACCAGACCAATGCGCCGATCTACGACCGGATCTGCCGGATCATGGGCGGCACCGCGCCGGAGCATTTCGTCTATGAGCTGTTCCTGGACGAGAAGGGGCAGAAGATATCGAAGTCCAAGGGCAACGGGCTGACCATCGACGAGTGGCTGACCTATGCGAGCCCGGAGAGCCTCGCGCTCTACATGTTCCAGTCGCCGCGCTCGGCCAAGAAGCTGCATTTCGACGTGATCCCGCGGGCGGTCGACGAGTATTACGCCTTCCTCGCGCGCTACCCGCAGCAGGACTGGAAGCTGCGCCTGGGCAACCCGGTGTGGCACATCCATTCGGGCGCGCCGCCGCAGGTGGAGATGCCGGTGTCCTTCACCATGCTGCTCAACCTCGCCTCGGCCTCCAACACCGAGGACGAGAACGTGCTGTGGGGCTTCCTGCGGCGCCACTTTCCGGGAGTCTCCGCAGCGAGCCATCCCCAGCTCGCCGCGCTGGTGGGCTACGCGGTCAAGTACTTCCACGATTTCGTGAAGCCCAACAAGGTGTTCCGCGCGCCCGACCCGGTCGAGCGCCAGGCGCTGGAGGCCCTCGACGCCGCCCTCGCCGGGCTGCCCGCGGACGCGGGCGCGGACGAAATCCAGAACGCGCTCTACGACGTCGCCCGGCCGATCCCGCGCTACCAGGATTTCAAGGCCAAGGGCGCGAGCGAGGCGCGGCCCGGCGTGTCCATCGAGTGGTTCAACACGCTCTACCAGGTGCTGCTCGGCCTCGATCGCGGCCCGCGCTTCGGCTCGTTCGTCGAGATCTACGGCGTGGCGGAGACGCGGGCGCTGATCGCCAAGGCCCTCGAGGGCACCCTCTCGGGCGCCGCCTGACGCCGCCATGCCACAACTCGACATGATCTCCGTCCACGTGCCGAAGTGCGCCGGCACGTCGTTCTTCCTGGCGCTCGCCGCCGCCTACGGGCGCGGCGCGATCCTGCGGGACTATGGCGACCGCCCGCTCGACCCGGCGGCGCCCATGAACCTCGACCCCGAGGGCTGGCTCGCGGCCTGCGACGCGCGCGGCGCGGACGGGCTCGCCGGCATGCGCGTGGTGCACGGGCACTTCCATCCGCACAAATACCGCACCCTGCCGGCGCGCCTGCGCATCACCTTCCTGCGCGACCCGGTGGAGCGGCTGATCTCCCATTACGCCTTCTGGCGCCACATGCCGGCCTCCGGCCATGCGCTCCATGCCTATGTGCTGGAGCAGAACCTCTCTCTGGACGCGTTCGCCCGGCTGCCGTTCCTGCGGCGCTTCTTCACCGGCGTGTTCTTCCGCGACGTCGACCTCGACGGCTTCGACTTCGTCGGCTTCCAGGACCGCGCGCGGGCCGACGTGGAGCGCCTGTCGAAGCTCGCCGGGGTGCCCCTCGCCCTGCCGAGCAGCAACGCCAATCCCGAGCCCGCCTACCGCCAGATGGTGGACGAGCTGCGTGCGCAGACCGGCCGTCTCGATCGCCTGCGGGACCTGCTGGCCGACGACATCGCCTTCTACGAGAAGGCCCGGGCGCGCGCCGACCGGGCGGCGGCGTGAGCCGGCGGGTTGCACCTCCTGCGCGGCGGCCCCTTTCCCAACCTGGCGGTTGCGCGCGCGGGCGGCCCTGTTGCCTCGCGGCCCGCAGGGCGCGCGGTCCGGATTTGATTTGCGCCGAGTCCATGGTATATTTCCATGTATAACATTTTTTTCAAGTTGAATGGAGAGCGGCCATGACCCTGCGTCTTGGAGATACGGTTCCCGATTTCGTGGCGGAGACCACCGAAGGCGAGGTGAAGTTCCACGACTGGCTCGGCACCAGCTGGGGCATCCTGTTCTCGCACCCCAAGAACTTCACCCCGGTGTGCACCACCGAGCTCGGCCAGGTGGCGCACCTGAAGGCCGAGTTCGACAAGCGCGGCGTGAAGGTGATCGGCCTGTCGGTGGACTCGGCCGAGAACCACCCGGCCTGGGTGGCGGACATCAAGGATGCCACGGGCGCGCAGCTGAACTTCCCGCTCATCGCCGACCACGACAAGAAGGTCTCGGACCTCTACGACCTGATCCATCCGAACGCGAGCGACACCGCCACCGTGCGCTCGGTGTTCGTCATCGGGCCGGACAAGAAGCTGAAGCTCAGCCTCACCTATCCGGCGAGCACCGGCCGCAATTTCCAGGAAATCCTGCGGGTGGTGGATTCGCTCCAGCTCACCGCGCAGCACCAGGTGGCGACGCCGGTGGACTGGAAGCAGGGCGACGACGTGATCATCGTCCCCTCGGTGTCCGACGAGGCCGCCAAGGAGAAGTTCCCGCAGGGCTGGACCACCGTGAAGCCCTATCTGCGCGTGGTGCGCCAGCCCGGCACGAACTGAGCGGCGCCGGCCGGGAGGAGTCTTCCAGCCTCCGGGCTCCGGGCCGGCTTTGCGCCGGCCCGTTCGGGTCTTCGGCCGCCGCGCTCAGGCGGTCATGATGTAGTCGCGCAGGGCCGCGCTCTCGCGCTCCATCTCCTCCACGCGGTGCTTCACCACGTCGCCGATGGAGATGATCCCCACCAGCCGGTCGCCGGCCACCACGGGCACGTGGCGGAACCGGCCGCGCGTCATGCGCTCCATGATGGCGGGGATGATCTCGTCCGGCGTGCAGGTGACCACCGCCCGCGTCATCACCTCGCCCACCGGCGTCGCCAGCACCTCGGTGCCGCGCTCGTTGATGAGCCGGACCACGTCGCGCTCGGAGATGATGCCTTCCACCGCCATGCGCTGATCCACCACCACGATCGCGCCGATCCGGTGCTCCGCGAGGCTCTTCACCGCCGCGCCGAGCGTGGCATCGGGCGTGAGGGTGACGATGTCCTGCCCCTTGCCCTGGAGAATGCTGCTGATGGTCATTGGCGTGGTCTCCTTCCCGCGGCCCCGGCCGGCGCCCGCTGCTGCCGGCGTTCTCGTCCGGACCCGCCTCATTCGAACCGGAATGATCCCTCGCAAAGGCATGCGACGCAAGAGCGCAGGCGACGCTCTGACGAAGGGGAAGACGAAGGGGAAGACGAAAGCGTTCAGGCGAGCTGGCGGCGCGGCACCGGATCGAACAGCGCGAACAGCAGCAGCCCGGCGACGAAGCCGCCGATATGGGCCTGCCAGGCCACTTCCGCATCGTCCACGCCCGGCATGGAGACGCCGAGCCCGAACAGCAGGTTCAGCGCCACCCAGGCGCCGACGAACACCAGCACCCGGCCGTCCTTGAAATTCTCGATCAGCGAGCCGGCCGGCTGGTGGTCGGCGCGACGGCCACGATCGGGCGACAACGCCGCGCCCGGCGCGAACGCGAAGCGCACTGCCGCCGCCATGGCGCCGGACACCGCGGCCGAGGCGCCGACCAGCGGCATCAGCCCGTCCGGATGGGTGACGAGGTGGGCGAGCGCCCCCGCCGCGGCCGTCACCGCGCAGAACACGGCGAAGCGCCAGTTGCCGAAGCGGCGCGCCACCGGCGTGCCGAAGGCGAGCAGCCACACCAGATTGACCACGAGATGCAGCCAGTTGGCGTGCAGCAGCGCGTAGGTGACGAAGGTCCACGCCTGCGGGCCGATGCCGTCCGGCAGGCCGAACGCCTCCGGCAGGGTGTAGCGCACCGGGATGAAGGCGAAATAGGTGAGCACCTCGATGTCGAGGGTCTCGCTCAGCAGCATGGTGCGCACCGCGTGCACGCCGACAAGCAACAACGCCAGCGCCGCGACGATGCCGGGCACGTTCAGGATGGGCTGGCGGCCGGGCACGTCGGCGAGGGGCGATCGATGGAGCACGCCAAGCACATAGGCACACCCCGCGGACGCGGCAAGGGAAAAGGCGCGCGCCTTGCGGCACGGCCCCGGAAGCGCGCGGACAAAAGCCCCGCTGCCATGTTAAGGTTAACGGAAGGTTGACGGGGCAATTGCGGCCGAGATGCGGCATTATGATCTCGTTAACGATTGGCGGACCCCCGCGATGCCCGAGCGCCTGGCACGATTTGTCCTGACCGCCCTCCTGCTGACGGTGGGGATCTGCGCCGCCGCGGCCCAGGAGCCGCGTCACGACCCGCGCCTGAGCCTTCGGGTCACCAGCCTCTCGCCCGCGGCCATTCCCGACCGTCTGCCGGAAGGCCACGGCAGCAGCGCGCCCATCGGCTACACCCGCTTCTGCGCCGAGAATGCCCACGAATGCGCGCCCTCCGGCCCGCTCGCCGCCATGGTGCGGCTCGACGCGCGCCGCCGCGCCGAGCTGGAGCGCGCCAACACCTCGGTGAACGCCGCCATCGAGCCCGCCACCGATCTCGAGCACTATGGCGAGACCGAACGCTGGACCTATCCCGATGACGGCCGCGGCGACTGCGAGGACTATGTGCTGGAAAAGCGCCGCCTGCTGCTCAATCTCGGCTGGCCCGCCTCGGTGCTCCTGATCACCGTGGTGCGCGACCAGAACGGCGACGGCCATGCGGTGCTGACGGTGGTGACCGAGCAGGGCGACCTGGTGCTCGACAACCAGGAGGAGAAGATCCTGCCCTGGAGCGAGACCGGCTACCGCTACGTGAAGCGCCAGTCCCAGGCGAACCCCGCGCGCTGGGTGTCGCTGGGGGACACCGGCGTGCCGCCGGTGGTGGGCGGCGGGCGCTGAGCGCGGCCGGAGCCGATCGCGCCCGCTTTCAGTCGATGCGCTTCAGCCCGGCCTTGTAGCGCTGGAAATTGTGCTGGTAGTGCTCCGCCGTGCGGGCGATGCGCGCCGCCATCTCGTCGTCGATGCGCCGGACCGCCTTGGCGGGCGCGCCGACGATCAGGGAATTCTCCTCGAACACCTTGCCCTCGGTGACGAGCGCATTCGAGCCGACCAAGCTGCGCGGGGCGATCACCGCGCCGTTGAGCAGCGTCGCGCCCATGCCGATGAGGCTCCCCTCCCCCACGGTGCAGCCATGCAGGATCGCCATGTGGCCCACGGTGACGCCGGCCGCCAGTGTGAGCGGGAAGCCGGGATCGGTGTGGAGCACGCAATTTTCCTGGATGTTCGAGCCCGCGCCCACGACGATCGGCTCGTTGTCGCCGCGCAGCACCGAGCCGAACCACACGCTCGCGCCCTCCTTCAGGATCACGCGGCCGATCAGCACCGCGTCGGGCGCGATCCAGTAATTGCCGGAGGCCGGAAGCTCGGGGCTGACACCGTCGAGTGAATAGAGCGGCATGGGTGGTCCTCTCTGGGGCCGTCAGGGCGGGGACGGGCGCTTCCGGCGCGCCCTGCTTTCCGCTTGCTACCGCCAATGCCGCCGCGCGGCTAGGCCCTGCCCGCATCCGCAGGCACGCGGCGCGCCCCGTCAGGCCGAGCGTGAGCTTCTCAGATGTAGGCCAATAGGGCTCGGACGAGGCTAGACGTAGAATGCCCAATAGCCGCCCACCACCGCCACTAGAAGGACGAAGATACGAAGGATGGCCATGTTCTGCTCCCATTGCGATGCTGCGGGCCTTGCCAAGCCGCGCCCGCACTGGGAGGATGACGCGCCCTGCGCCGTTTGGTTCGACCACTGGGGGATGTAAACGCAAGAGCGCTTCAAAGCCGCCACAACGGCGAGCAGTTGCCGAGCATGAAGAAAATCGGAATGCAAGCACCCATCGCAAATCCAAGGCTTACTATGCACAAAATCGTATCGTAAGGCATCAGCTTCGAATCTTCTGGGGACAATCCAAACGCATATCCATTTTTGTATCGCCAAGTGTTTTTCAGATTTGATCTTCTAATTTGATAAACAATTGTTAATTCAGTGTTTGAGATAGCGAACCAACACCAAGCTATCGTTATGGGTATTGTAAATAAAAATAGGAACGACCACACGCGAGTTCCATGTTTATCGATAATCCAAGCGGGACAATATGTGTCTTTCGAATCTATGAAATAAAAAATTGCGATTGTAACAACCGTAACTAGAACGCAAAATACTGCCGTTACGCGCATCAAAAAAAGATGCAGCCTTGGATTTAAATACGGATATGGATTTTTGTTTTCCATAGAACGCCAAATTATTTGTGCCAGATAAAATTTACTTGAGCAACATCACCCCTCCCGCTTCATCACGCTCACGAAGAACCCGTCCGTGCCGGTCCGGCGCGGCGTCATCAGGAGGCCCTCGCGGGTCGTCAGCGCCGCCGCGGCCAAACCCGGCCCCTGCGCGCCCAGCGCCAGCGCCGCCTCGGCCGGCGGGACGGGATGGAAGTCCTCGCGCTTGGCCAGCAGCGCGCGCACCTGGGCTCCGTTCTCCTCGTCGAGCAGCGAGCAGGTGACGTAAGCGAGCCGGCCGCCGGGCCGCACATAATGGGCCGCGTGCTCCAGGATCCTGGCCTGCTCGGCCTGGCGCTGGGCGAGCGCGCCCGGGCGCACGCGCCATTTGGCGTCGGGGTTGCGCCGCCAGGTGCCGGTGCCGGTGCAGGGCGCGTCCACCAGCACCAGGTCCATGCGCCCTTCGAGGTCGGACAGCACGTCCTCGGCCCCGCGCGGGCTGCGCACCTGGACATTGCGCACGCCGGCGCGCGCCATACGCTCGTGCAGCGGCTTCAGGCGGCGGATGTCCGCGTCGTAGGCGTAGATTTGGCCCTTATTGTCCATGAGCGCGGCAAGCTCGAGCGTCTTGCCGCCGGCGCCGGCGCACAAATCCAGCACCTGCCCGCCGGGCGCCGGCTGGGCGAGGATGGCGGCGATCTGCGAGCCCTCGTCCTGCACCTCCACCTCGCCCCTTAGGAAAGCGGGCTCGGCGGTCAGCGGCGGCGCCTTGCCCTCGGCGTCGAGCACGATGCGCAGCGCCAGCGGCGAGAAGCGGCCCGGCCCGGGATTGAGGTGGGCGAGCGCGGCGCGCGCCGTCTCGGGGTCGGCCTTCAGCGTGTTGACGCGCAGATCGAGCGGCGCGCGGGTGGCGAGCGCGCTTCCCTCGGCCACCGCCTCGGCGCCGAACACGTGCCGCAGCGAGGCGTGGAGCCACTGGGGATAGTCCCCCTGAACGAAAGGCGGGGCAGCCGCAAGGTCCGGGGCGGCGAGACGCGCGCCCTCCTCCTCCGTCAGGCGCGCGGGCGCGAAGCGCTCGCCCGAGCACAAAGCGGCGATGGCCGCAAGGTCGAACCCGCGCATCACGTGGAGCATGCCCAGCACCAGCGCCCGCGGCGCGTCCGACGCCATGACGTAGGCCGCGGAGGCGCGCCGGCGCAGCGTGTCGTAGACCAGGCCGGCGATGGCGGCGCGGTCGCCCGAACCGGCGAAGCGGTGGGACAGGCCCCAGTCCTTCAGCGCCTCCGAGGCGGGACGGTGGCGCGCGCCGATGTCGGCGAGCACCTCGATGGCGGCGGAAAGGCGGGCGGCGGGCGTCATCGGCCCGTCTCCGGGGCCGGCGCGTCCGCGGCCAGGGCGCCGAGCCCCCCGGCGGCCAGCTGGTCGGCCATGAGATCGAGCGCCGCGGCGAGCTTCTCGTCGATGACGTGCAGGTACTCGGCCCAGTCCTCGAAACGGGACAGCTCGCTGCGGCCGTCGGAGATGCCGCGCAGGCCGATCAGCGGCAGACCGTGGCGTCGGGCGGCGCGCAGCACCGCGAAGCTCTCCATGTCCACCATGTCCTGCGCGATCGCGTCATAGGCCGCGCCGGAGATGATGGCGCCGCCGGTGGAGAGCGAGGCCGACCGTACGCCCTTGATGCGGTGGGGCAGGTCGATCTCCGCCGGCTCGTCGAGAAACGGCGTGCGCCCCTTCTCGAAACCGAGCAGGGAGGCGTCCATGTCGCGATAGGCGATGCGCGCCACCTGGTAGACCTCGGCGTGCGCGAGCTTGCGCGAGCCCGCCGAGCCGAGCGTGACCACAAGGTCCGGCGCGGCGCCCCGATGCGCCAGCATGGCGAGCGCGCGGGTGGTCTCGACCGCCGCCTCGACCGGGCCGACGCCGGTGATCAGCGGCGCGATGCGCGCCTCCAGGTGCGGCCCGTATTCCTGGCGGGTCGCCATCACGAAGAGCACTTTGTGGCCGCCGACGGGGAGGATGTGGCGGGCGGGGTCGTCCATTGCAGTCACCTGAAGCGCGGCGGCGAAGCGGGGAGTCCTCTAGCGCCGCGCGGCTCCTGTCAATCGCCGCGCTCAGACGTTGAGCAGGATGGCGAGCGCGAACAGGCCCCACATGAGCGCCAGCACGGCGAGGCTCGCCACATCGACGCTCATGCGCATCCGCGCCGACGGCGACAGCACCTGGGGAAAGGCGGCGACGAGGCGCAGCGCCACGAACACGAAAGCGAGCACGACGAACACCACGTCGGCCTTGCGGGTGAACAGAGCGAGCACGGTCAGCGTGTAGAACAGGAGCGCCGCGAAGCCGGCCCGCACGCCGTCGGCGGTCACCTCGGCCGTGCGGATGCCCCGCAGCAGCACCGCGAGCACCAGCGCCACATGGATGAACAGGGGCAGAAGGATCATCTGGACCGTCATGGACCTCTCCTCGGGCGGGCGCGCCGCAGGCGCGGGCGCGGGCGTCGCCGCAAGCGCAACCGCGCTTGCGGCCTTTCGTTCCCGTCCGGGGGCGCACGGCCGGGCGGCAGGATCGCCGCCCCCTCCCCGCGCCGCAAGCCCGGCACCGGGATGCCGGGGCGGACGGTATCGGCCGTCGCGGCGGGCGGCGGCCGAGAACCAAACCGCGCATGGCGCGTTGTTCCCGAGCGCGGGCGCGACCCTGGGGCACCGCACGGTGCCAGGCTGGGCTTGGCTGCAATGGGAGCATCACATGGCGATTTTTCGCATCCTCGTCCTTCTCGTGGCGGTCGTGGGCGGCTATTGGGCGTTCTATGTCTATGGCTCGTCCGAGCCCTATGACGAGATCGGCACCGCCATCAATTCCCGGCTTCCGGACGATGCGCGCGCTTATTCCTGCGCCGAGCTGAAGAAGCGTCACGGCGCCACCGCGACGACGCCGCCGAACGGCTGCGAGCGGTTCTGGGCCGGCACCTGACCGGCGCCACCGCCGCTTTTGCTTTTCCCGGCTTTGCCGCTAAAGGAGGGCGCACGCTCCCTCCCCGCGCGAGGCCAAGTCCCATGTCCGCCACCGCCCCCTCACAGGAAACCGTGCTCATCGTCGATTTCGGCAGCCAGGTGACGCAGCTGATCGCCCGGCGCGTGCGCGAGGAGGGGGTCTATTCGGAGGTGGTGCCGTTCCAGAAGGCGCAGGAGGCCATCGCCCGCCTGAAGCCGAAGGCCATCATCCTCTCCGGCGGACCGGCCTCGGTGATCGAGGGCGAGAGCCCCAAGGCGCCGGAGGCGGCGTTCGCGGCCGGCGTGCCGGTGCTCGGCATCTGCTACGGCGAGCAGTGCATGGCGGCGCAATTGGGCGGGGCGGTGGAGGCGGGCCACCACCGCGAGTTCGGCCGCGCCGAGCTCACGGTGACCAAGGCGGTGCCGCTGTTCGAAGGCGTCTGGCGCGAGGGCGAGCGCCACACGGTGTGGATGAGCCATGGCGACCGGGTCACCCGGTTGCCCGACGGCTTCGAGGTGGTGGCGGTCTCCGACAATGCGCCGTTCGCCGCCATCGCCGACGTCGCGCGCCGATATTATGGCGTGCAGTTCCATCCCGAGGTGGTGCACACGCCGGACGGGGCGCGGCTTTTGTCCAATTTCGTGCGCAAGGTGGCCGGCCTCGAAGGCACCTGGACCATGGGCGCCTTCCGCGAGCGCGCCATCGCCCGCATCCGCGAGCAGGTGGGCGACGGGCGTGTGATCTGCGGCCTGTCGGGCGGGGTGGATTCCTCGGTGGCGGCGGTGCTGATCCACGAGGCCATCGGCGACCAGCTGACCTGCGTGTTCGTGGACCACGGGCTGATGCGCCAGGGCGAGGCGGACCAGGTGGTCTCCTTGTTCCGCGGCCACTACAACATCCCGCTCGTGCACGTGGACGCGGCCGACCTGTTCCTGAAGGAGCTGGCCGGCGTCGAGGACCCGGAGGCCAAGCGCAAGACCATCGGCCGCCTGTTCATCGACGTGTTCGAGGCCGAGGCGAAGAAGATCGGCGGCGCCGGCTTCCTCGCCCAGGGCACGCTCTATCCCGACGTGATCGAGAGCGTGTCGTTCGCCGGCGGGCCCTCGGTGACCATCAAGAGCCACCACAATGTGGGCGGCCTGCCCGAGCGCATGAACATGAAGCTGGTGGAGCCGCTGCGCGACCTGTTCAAGGACGAGGTGCGTGCGCTCGGCCGCGAGCTCGGCCTGCCGGAGAGCTTCGTCGGCCGCCACCCCTTCCCCGGCCCGGGCCTTGCCATCCGCTGTCCGGGCGCGGTGACGCAGGAGAAGCTCGAAGTCCTGCGCCAGGCGGACGCCATCTATCTGGAGGAGATCCGCTATGCCGGGCTCTACGATGTGATCTGGCAGGCCTTCGCGGTGCTTCTGCCGGTGCGCACGGTGGGCGTGATGGGCGACGGGCGCACCTACGACCACGTTCTGGCCTTGCGCGCCGTCACCTCGGTGGACGGCATGACCGCCGATTTCTACCCCTTCGACATGGCCTTCCTGGGCCGCACCGCGACACGCATCATCAACGAGGTGAAGGGCGTCAACCGCGTGGTCTACGACGTGACCAGCAAGCCGCCGGGAACCATCGAGTGGGAGTGATTTTTGCCCCATCCGAGGGCACCCAAAACGACGCCATGGCTCGCCATAACGCGCTGATAAATAATAAAAATATCTCTACATCTATCGCCAGCCATCGGTGGGCAGAGATCGGCCTTGACGGCCCGTGTGACGGGCCTTGCCCATGTTGATCGGTTCCGAAATCCAAAGTACCGTCAGGAAAGATGAGGTCCTTGACGGTACTTTTTTGATTTAAGTATTTGAAAAGACGCGTAGTTTTCCGCCAAGGCACGCCCAAAGCCGCATGACGGTACTTTTTGGAGGTGGCGCGGAAATGTTGACTGGTGCTGCGCTCAAGGCCCTGAAGCCGCAGAGCAAGATGTACAAGGTTTCGGATCGGGACGGCATGTACGTCCGCGCCATGCCCTCGGGAGCGATCTCGTTTCGCCTCGACTATCGCTTGAATCTTCCGTCGACTAGGAATGAGGAGATAGAAGGCGATAGGTCCAGAAAGATGAAGGCTTCAAATCGACCCAGCGGAAGATATCGGGCCGTGGCGTGCAAATCGGACGGTCGTCCTCTCCTTCAACCCGGGCCTTCTGCCCTACGGCCGACGTGCCGCTCTGCGCAGATCGTCCCTTACTGCCGGCTCGAGGGAACGCCAGTCGCAGTCGCGTAGCGCTGCCTCCATGGCATAAAGCGCGACGAGCGTGACGTGCCGGCCGAAACGGAATTTGAGCCGATGATAAGCCTCGACCGCGCCCAGCCTCCGCAGCGCATCTTCGCTACCGATATCGACCTCGGCGAGCATCCGCGCCGTCGCAGGACCGAGATTGCGCATCTCCGCGATCGGCCGGCTCAAGAGGTTCCCTCCCGAGCCCGCAGTCGCGCCAGGTAATCCTGGTAGGTCTTGCCGACCTCCGAACGAAAGGTGCCGCCACTCGGTGAAACGGCCTCGATTCGATCTGCGCGGAACACACGGAAGTCTGACCGTGCCTCACACCAGGCGGTAAGAGTCCAGGCCTGACCCCAGAATTCGAGATGGAGCGGCCTGACGGTTCTGTCCGACAGCACCCCGTCGAGCCGATGGTAAGTCATGGCGAGCACGGCGCGCGCCTTGATGGCATCGCGCAGGATCGGCAGAAAGCGCTGAGGACCGGCCGGAGCCGGCGCGAGCACGCTGACGGCGCTGGCATGGTCTGCGCCTCTCTGCGACGTGGGCGCAACCGCGTCGATCTTGGTCTTCAACCGCGCGGCTGCGTCCGATAGCGCGGGGTCTCCCATGCGCGAGACGAGCTCGACGCCGAGGTGCAGGGCCTCCAGCTCCGCGGTGCTGAGCGCGAGCGGCGGCAGGAAGATGGGTTCGCGCAGGATGTATCCCACCCCGCGCTCGCCCTCGATCGGTACGCCGGATGCCACGAGCGTGCCGATGTCGCGATAGACGGTTCGAAGCGACGTCTCCAGCCGCTCGGCGAGTTCGCGTCCGCGCCAGAACCGGCCGTCTCGAAAGAGCTGCAACAGTTCGAAGAGACGGTCGGTCCGGCGCATCGGTCGCTCATTCCGCCGTCAGCATCAGCCTGTTGTGTCCCATGACGGCGGATGACGCGTCGATCGCGGCGATGAACGCTCCGAGCGCAGGAACCTTCATGAAGGCGCCCGCCGCCGCGCGCGCCGCTTCAATGTCAGTCCACTCCACATGGTCGATCCAGACGCCATCGCCACCCATCGACAGGTGCCGCCGGACAAAACCCTGGCGTGATTTCAGAAACTGGCTTGCCTTCTCCGCCTCCACGAGAAATTCCTCTTCGGAAGAGCCGGCATTGAGCCTGAAATGAACGATCTCGATAATGCCTGCCATGGTCGCCTCGCGATGTTTGAACGATTGCGGGCGACACGCTAGTGCCGGGCAACTGCCAAGTGTCTGTCAGTTGGAGGCATGACTCGTGGGTAGCCCCCTGTTACTTCGCCATTCTCGCCCGCAAGACCGTCTCGGCGGCCTCCACGAAGCCGTCGCCTCCGGGGCCTTCGGTGATCCAGTTGGGCGGCGTCGGAATCTGCGGCAGATCGCGCACGACGGTGCTGACTCCCACCGTGTGGCGGAAGAAGCCGAACATGGGAGCATCGTTGATCGAATCGCCCACATAGAGCACCGCGTCGCCCGCCGCGTCGATATCGACGTCGTAGCGCTCGGCGAGTACACGGCGGGCCATCGCGAGCTTGTCATAGCCGCCGAGCCAGCCGAGGACCCACAGATTGTTGTCCGTTGCATCGGCGCCGGCCGCACGCAGCGCAGACGCGATCGCCAAGCGAGCATCGATCTCCTGGGGACGGGCGAACGCGATGCTGGTCAGCCGGAAGGGCTGGTCGTCGGCGAACGTAGCCGAGGGCACGGCCTCGCGCACCTGACGGGCGATCTCGTCGAGCCGGGTCACTATCGCCTGCCTGTCGACCTCGCCGTGCCAGAAGGTGCGGACGAGGCCATGGCCTTCGGCTCGCTCGAAGAAGAAGCCGCCATTCTCACCGATCACGCCATCCACCGGCCACATGCGGGCCATCTGATCGCACCACCCGGCGGGAGCCGCGGTAACAGGAATTACCGTCACGCCCGCCCTCTGCAGGCGTTCGAGCGCGTCATAGGTGCGGGCGCTGAGACGGCCCCGGTAGGTGAGGGTCTCGTCCATGTCGGTCAGGACGAAGCGGACGCTGCGAAGCTCCGAGATCTCGGCTCCGGCTAAAGGCCTCAAGGCATTCTCCGATCGGAAGGAGTTCGATTTGTCAGTTGCGTTTTGATATTAACTACGGTAGTCGATATCAAAATGCAACCTAAGGCGCGTTCCATCACCGAATGTCCCGCCGCCCGCGCGCTCGAGTGCGTTGGTGAGTGGTGGAGCATTCTGATCCTGCGCGATGCTTTCCAGGGCTTCACGCGCTTCGACGAGTTCAAGGCGAGCCTGGGGATTGCGCCGAACATTCTGTCAAGGCGCCTTGCGCACCTGACCGAGGCGGGGCTGTTCGAGCGGCGCCTCTACAGCGAGAAGCCGCCGCGTCACGAATACGTGCTGACTGAGAAGGGGCGTGATTTCTTCCCCGTTGTGGTGGCGCTGTTCGCCTGGGGCAACAGGCACCTTGCGCCCGAAGGCGAGGCGGTTCTGCTCGCCGGGCGCGACACGGTGCGTCCGCTCGATCCGCTCTTGGTCGATGCGGAAAGCCTCGCGCCGATCACGACCGCCAATGTTGCCCTCGTCGCCGGTCCGCGCGCCAGCCAGGCCATGCGCAAGCGCCTCGATTCGATCCGGGCGCTGCGTCCCGGCAGTTTCCCTTACGAAAGTTAGGTGGTGGCGATGCGCAGGGTGGTTGTCACGGGTCTCGGTGCGGTTTCGCCGCTAGGCTGTGGCGCCGAACTCGCCTGGTCGCGCCTGCTGGCCGGCTGCTCCGGCTTGCGCGCACTGCCGGAATGGGCGGCGAACCTTTCGGCGAAGGTCGCCGGGCTCGTGCCCGGCAAGGCGGAGGATGCGGATGGCGGCTTCGACCCCGACATCGCCGCACCCCCGAAAGATCAGCGCAAGATGGACCGCTTCATCCTGTTCGCGCTGGTCGCGGCGGCCGAGGCGGTCGCCCAAGCCGGATGGACACCGGCTGATGCACATGCGGCCGAGCGCACCGCGACCGTCATCGCGTCGGGCATCGGCGGCTTTCCCGCCATTGTCGAGGCGGTGCGAACCACGGACCAGCGCGGCGTCCGCCGTCTCTCGCCCTTCACCATACCGTCCTTCCTCGCCAATCTCGCCGCCGGCCACATCACCATCCGGCACGGCTTCAAGGGACCGATCGGCACGCCCGTCACCGCATGCGCCGCAAGCGTGCAGGCCATCGGCGACGCGGCGCGCCTGATCCGCTCCGGCGAGGCCGACATCGCGGTCTGCGGCGGGGCGGAAGCCTGCATCGACCTCGTCAGCCTCGGTGGCTTCGCCGCCGCACGGGCGCTTTCGACCGGCTTCAATGATGCGCCCGTGCGCGCGTCCCGGCCGTTCGACAGGGATCGCGATGGCTTCGTCATGGGCGAGGGCGCCGGCATCCTTGTCATCGAGGATCTGGAGCATGCGCGCGCGGCGCAAAACCGATCGCGGAGATCGTCGGCTACGGCACGACGGCCGACGCCTACCACATCACCTCCGGACCGGAGGACGGCGAGGGTGCGGCCCGTGCTATGGAAGCTGCGCTGCGACAGGCCGGCCTGGCGCCGCGCGAGGTGCAGCATCTCAACGCTCATTCGGCCTCGACGCCGGTCGGTGACCTCGGTGAACTCGCCGCCATCAGGGCGGTGTTCGGTGGCGAGGGCAAGATCGCGGTGAGCGCCACGAAGTCGGCGACCGGCCATTTGCTCGGCGCCGCCGGCGGGCTCGAAGCGATCTTCACCATCCTCGCGCTGCGCGATCAGATCGCACCGCCGACCCTCAATCTCGAGAATCCTGATGCGGCCGCCGAGGGTATCGATCTTGTTTCAGGCAAGACCAGACCGATGGCGATGGAATACGCGATTTCGAACGGCTTCGGCTTTGGCGGCGTCAATGCCAGCATCATCCTGCGGCGATGGGCGTGATCAATTGCGTCCTTGGAGCTGCTAGCGGAACTCAAGAACTCTTAGAGAGCGAGACCTCATATGCCTGTAATCACCGTTCGGATTGGAAAGGGACGCCCCATCGAGACGAAACGAGCCGCGGTTCAAGCCATCACCGATGCTGTGGTCTCGGCGCTTGGCGTGCGGCGCGAGTGGGTGACGATATTGTTCGATGAATACGACCGTGAGAATTGGGCAACGGGCGGAGAATTGCACGTCGACAAGTTCGGTCCGGGTTTTGGAGCTGCCGGCACCGCGACAGATGCCTCCGACGGAGGGGCACATGAGCAATGAGCAGATTCAATCCGACACGCGCATCGGCGTGGTGCCGCCTGATATACTGAGTTCGTTGAGCGGCCTCGAGTTTCTTCAGCGGATCGCCGATGGGCGCCTTCCGGCTCCACCGATCGCCGAACTGCTCGGCTTCGAGCCGAAGGAGGTCGAGAAGGGACGGGCTGTGTTCGTATCGACACCGGATTCCCGCCTCTACAATCCGATCGGCTCCGTGCATGGCGGATACGCTGCAACGCTGCTCGACTCCTGCATGGCCTGCGCGGTCCACTCGATGCTCAAAGCCGGTCAAGGCTATACGACCGTCGAACTCAAGGTGAACTTCGTGCGTCCGCTCTCCGCTGATACTGGCGAGATCCAGGCGGAGGGCAAAGTCATCCAGGTCGGCAGGCAGATCGCTTCCGCCGAGGGACGCCTGACCGACGCGCGCGGGAGGCTTCTGGCACACGCGACCACGACATGCCTGGTGTTCAGCTTTCCCGCTTCACACGGGGTGGGCACGGTGCCCGATGACGCCAAACCCAGTATGGCGGCAGACCCTCACGAGGGCGCATGAGCAAGCACGCGATCGAGACCGCCGTAGATATCGACGCGCCGGTCGAGCACGTGTGGCGAATGCTGACGGATTTCGCCGGCTATCAGCAATGGGGCGATTACATGCCGAACGATGTTGAGCCTTCGAGGCGAGCGGAGGAACTGGCGGCAGCGTTCCTGTCGCGGGTCTGGAATGGGACAAGCAATGATCTTAGCGCGATCGACCAGTTGATGGCGGAAGATTATCAAATTCACTCTGCCATGAAGACGGTCAGCGGACGTGACGCCTTCCGACAGTGGGTAAGCGATTTTCAAAACGTGCTGACGAACGCGCGCAACGACATCCTCGAAGTCTTCGCCAATGCAGCCGGCGACCGCGTGGTTGCGCGGTGGATATGCTCGGGCCTCAACAACGGGATGTTCGGGCTTCCCGCCGATGGGCGCCCCGTCAGGTTCTCGGGGATCGCCATCTGGCGTGTCGAGAACGAGCGGCTCGCGGAATGCTGGATAGAACGCGCGGGTCTTGAGGCCTATCGGGATCTGACGTCCACGAGGTGACAGGGCACGCCAGCAAACAAAAGTCATTCGAGAGAAGAACAATGGTCAAGCGCCTCGACTACAGCCACGTCGCCCCGGACGGTTCAAAAGCACTGGGCGACGTTTACGCCTATGTGATGCGGAGCGGCCTGCAGGCCGAGCTGATCGAGCTTGTATACTTGCGTATTTCGCAGATCAACAATTGTGCCTATTGCCTCGACTTACACACCCGAGATCTCATCAAGAAGGGTGTCAAGATTGAGAAGCTCGCGTTGGTGCAGGCTTGGGCGGAGGCAGGTCCGCTCTTCAGCGATCGTGAGCGTGCGGCACTTGCCTGGGCCGAGACCGTTACCCGCGTGGCAGATACCGGCGTGCCAGATGAGGCGTTCGCGGCCGCCGGAGAAGCTTTCGCAGAAAAAGAACTGGTCGACCTTACGATCGCAATCAGCCTCATGAATGCCTACAACCGGATGGCCATCAGCTTCCGCAACACACCGCAGGCAGTACTCGAGAAGTAGACCGAACGCACTCGGCCAAGGAGTTCATGCCTGACACAAGCCAGCCTATCACAAGCTTGCGTGACGGGATCAAGCACTACCCCGGCGAGCAGACGCTGCTGCAAACCGGGCCGATAGCCAATCAAGAATCTGAACGGCGGTCGGCGATCGCTGCGCCAGGCCAAGCGCTCAGCGCCGTCGTGGCGATGGCATCCAGCACATCGCGGTTGACGCCATCGCGCGCTTGGATCGACAGGCCCTGAACGACCGCCGCATAGAAGGCGGCCAGCGCCTCCGTGTCGGTCCCGGGCGCAAGCTCGCGTTCGATCACGGCGCGATCGAACCGCGCCTTGATCGCGGCGATCGTGGCAAATCTTCGCCTGGACAGGTCCGCTACCACCAGGGTGTGCTCGGGTGCACAGGTCACCGCGCCGCTGGCCAGCATGCAGCCCCGCGGCGCCGGCCCTTTGGTATAGACTGCCACTGACTCCTGCAGGATGCGCTCTACCGCCTGCCGCGCAGTCGGCTCCTCAGCCAGCGCACGGGCGGTGAATGAGCCATAGGACGCGCCGTAGCGGTCCAACGCCTCCTGATAGAGCCGCTCCTTGCTGCCAAACGCGGTGTAGAGGCTCGGCGGGGTCACGCCCATGGCTGCGGTGAGGTCGGCGACGGAGGTGCCCTCGTAGCCGTGCCGCCAGAAGAGCTGCAGCGCCGTCTCCAGCGCCTCGTCGCGGTCGAGTGCGCGCGGCCGCCCGCGGGGTCGCTTTTCGATATTTTTCATAGCGATCAATATAAAAATATCTTGACCAACGCGCAATCGCTTATTTAGCTAGCAGTCACTATTTTATTCCTCGCAAGGAGAAGGCCGTGACCAAAGCTGCCGTATTGCCATCAGCCACACACCGCGCCTACCGACTCGTTCCGACCGATAGTGGTAGCCGTCTCAATCAGGTCGAGGATGTGGCGCCGCTGCCTGGGCCTGGCGATGTACTGGTGAAGGTGGAAGCCGCGAGCCTCAACTACCGCGACCTGCTCGTCCTGCGCGGTCAGCTCGGAGCTGTGCGTGCAGGGCTGGTTCCGCTCTCCGACGGGGCAGGGCGGATCGTGGCGACGGGCAAGAACGTGACGCGCTGGCGCGAGGGGGATCGAGTGGCGCCGATCTTCTATCGGGACTGGGTCGCCGGTCCCTATCGCGAGGCATATGGGCCAGCGGCTCTCGGCGGTGGCGACACCGATGGTGTGCTCGCGGATCTGATCGCCGTTCCCGAAGCCTCGCTGGTGCGCATTCCCGACGAGCTGAGCCTTGAGGAGGCTGCGACCCTGCCGTGCGCCGCCCTGACCGCCTGGCAGGCGCTCATGGTTCGCGGCGGCATCGCGGCTGGCGACACACTTCTGGTTCAGGGAACCGGTGGCGTCGCGCTCTTCGGGCTGCAGATCGCGAGCGCCGTGGGGGCGAGGACGATCGTGCTGTCATCTTCCGACGAGAAGCGCGAGCGCGCTGAAGCGCTCGGAGCCTTCGCGACGGTGAACTATCGCAGCACGCCGGACTGGGACATCGCGGTGCGCGACCTGACCGAAGGCCTCGGCGTTTCGCACATCCTCGAGCTCGGCGGGCCGGACACGTTCGACCGTTCGCTGCGCGCGCTCGCGGCTTGGGGGCACATCGCCCAGATCGGTGTCTTCACCGGCTTCGGGCCGCGCTCGAACCTCATTCGTCTTCAGCAGATCAACGGAACCATCGATGGCATCAATGTCGGATCGGCCGAGCAGTTTGAGGCGATGAACGCCTTCCTCGTCGAGCATCGAATCAAGCCGGTCATCGACAGAAGCTTCGCGTTCGACGAGGCGGAGGCCGCCTACGACGAACTGGCGAGCGGTCGCCACTTCGGCAAGCTCGTCATCCACCTTTGAGGCTAGGGGGAAACACCGTGCCATTCGTAACGAACCACGGCGTCCAACTCGCATACGATGTTTCGGGCAGCGGTCCCGATCTCCTGCTCATTGCCGGGACATCGGCCGATCGGGGCCTCTGGGCACAGATCCGGCCAGCGCTCGACGAGAAGTTCAGGACCGTTGCATTCGACAATCGCGACTAGGGAGCAAGCAGCATCTCGCCGGGCGGCTATGGCGTAGGCGACCTGATGGTCGACGCGCGCGCCGTGCTCGACGCGGCGGGAAGCGATCGGCCTTATATCCTCGGCCACTCGCTCGGTGGCCTGATCGCGCGGGAATTCGCGCTGACGCACCCGAATCGGGTGGCTAGCCTGACACTGGCCAACAGTTGGGCGCGGCGCGACACCTATGTGACTTCCATTTTTGAATTGGCGCGAGATCTTTCGCAATCGATCGAGGATGAGGCGCTGCGTCTCCGGACCATCTACTATATGGCATTGGGGGCACCGATCCTACGAACCTACCCACTTGCTGGCATCGTCGAGCAGGTGCTCGCGGCAGGACCAGCTCAGCCTCGCGAGGCGGTTGCCCGCCAGTGGCAGATCGACCTCGACGCCGACACGCTCGACCGGCTTCCGGGGATCGGCGCGCCGACCCATGTCATCTGGTCGACAGGCGACAAGCTCCTTCCCGACCCACACGGCCGCGATCTCGTCCGAGGCATTCCGAGCACTGTTGAGACCGTGATGGTGGGGATCGGCCACGCGCCGATGATCGAGGATCCGGCAGCCTTCGTGGCTGCTGTCGTCGGCTTCCTCGACGGTCGATGAGACGCCGCGCCAAAGAGCGCGAATTGTTCCGCGGTTTCTGGTCCGGTCCACGGCTTCGGACAGCCACCGCGGGGGCACAGACAGGTACGCTTTTTGAGAGCGCAAAGGGACGGAGGTTCGGAAATGACACAGCTTGCCATCATCGGAACGATCATCGCTCAGTCGGGCAAACGAAAAGAAGTGCTTGAAGCCGTCCTTCGGCATCGCGCGCGCTGTTTGAAGGAAGAAGCGGGGATCGTCGCATTCGAGGTTCTGGTCCCGGTGGAGGACGACGGCAAGCTTATCCTGTACGAGCTCTATGCAGACGAGACGGCCTTGTCGGCGCACATGAATGGTAAGAGCCTCCTGACGCTTCAGGGAGAGGTGGCATCAAAGATCCTTGGCCTGACCGGCGTTCAATGCACGCTCAATGAGAACCTCGAGACTGCCGCTGAGCGTGCCTCGGCAATTCCGTAGGGCGTAGGCTTCTATACTTCCCTCACATAGCCTAGTTGCCATGGCGATTATGGCCGTCGCCGCACGAGACGGAGAAAGTCTCATCGCCAAGCATTTCCCACCGAACCCGACGGCGAGCGGATGACGGTATCTTCGGGCCCGAGAACCCGTCCGTCCTGGGATCGAAGCTCCAGTTTCCGCACCGGAAGGCCGCTCTTCCTATCGACCAGCAGGACATGAGACTCGTCAGGCTCAAAGAAGAAGTCCTCGCCCCACTGCCTGAGAGCGACGAGGAGCGGAAACAGGCCGCGTCCCTTTTCTGTCAGCACGTATTCCTGGTAGGGGCTGCCGTCGGACGCCGGGACGGTGTCCATGATGCCGTGGGCGACGAGGTTGCGCAGTCGCGCCGCGAGGATGTTCTTCGCAAGCCCTAGGTTCTTCTGAAACTCTCCGAACCGGCGCAGGCCATCGAAAGCATCTCGAACGATCAACAACGACCACCAGTCACCGATTGCATCCAGTGGCCTGGCAACGCCGCACATCGAGTCTTTATGACTGACTCGCTTGACCATCGTGACTTGCTCCCCGCGCTCGATCTCCCGCGTGCCCCTTCCCATCGAAATCGAGAAGATCGCGGTTTTCGCCAGATATAGTGGTTGCAAATTGAAACCTCAAGCGGTATCAACAAGCTTGGTTTTAACTTGAAACTCCGGACGCCTGCTTGCGCAGGCTCCGGGATGGGAGACATAGATGACCAGAGTCGATGCCACGTTCGGCAGCAGTTTCCCTTACGCGCCGCATTTCACCGATGCCCCCGGCTATCGCATGCACTATGTCGATGAGGGGCCCCGCGGAGCAGCGGTCGTTCTCTGCCTGCACGGTGAGCCCACCTGGGGCTACCTGTTCCGCCACCTGATTCCCGTGTTGAGCGCAACACACCGCGTCGTCGTCCCGGACCATATGGGCTTCGGCAAAAGCGATACGCCGCCGGACCGGTCGTACTGGTTGCAGGATCACATCGACAATCTGGAGCGCTTCGTTCTTTCGCTCGATCTGAACGACATCACCCTCGTGATGCATGACTTTGGCGGCCCTGTCGGCATGGGGCTCGCCGCCCGCCATCCCAATCGCATTCAACGCGTGATCTCGACCAACGGGCCGACCCCGTTTGGCCAGGTTGATCTTGACGAACGAGTCACGGCGAATGCCGGCGTGTCGCCGTGGTTCCAATGGATCGCGAAGGCGGAAGCGGACGGCAGTCTCGAACCGGTCCTGGGACAGCTCGGCTTCAGTATCCTGAGCACGCTGAAGCTCAACGGTTTCGAAGACAACACGCTGATCACGGACACCTGGCTCGATGCCTATCGCTCGCCTTTCGCAAGTCCTGCCGAGTGTCTCGGCGCAATCGGCTGGGCCAAGGGCTTTGCTACCGGAGCGCACCGGTTCGAGACGCCCGACGCGGCCGCTGACCGGGCAATCCGTTCCAGACCCGCCATAGCCATTTGGGGTGAGGCAGACCGGACGCTCCACGCCGAGCATTTTCTGCCGCTCTTCACTCAGATCTTTCCATCAGCGCCTATACAGCGTTTGGCCGGCGTGGGTCACTACTGCCTCGAAGACGCCCCAGACAAAGTCGGCAGGCTGATCGCGGATTTCATCCGGCAGACCTGAGCGCGGCAACCTCTGTTCCCCCGGTGTCGGTGGACGATCTCTGAGTGTCGATGGGTCAGGCAAACGGAACCGGTGCCACGCCCAATATGGTTGCAGATTAAAACCATAAGACTGGATTTGACATGCAAATTGGAAGCGAGGTCGTTGCCGATGGCGACAAGCAGGGGAGGAGCATCCCTCTTGGCCCAGTGGCGGACGACGTCAACACCACGGCCGCGCTGTCCGGACCGGGAGCATTGTTGTTCGCCGTCGCCTGCGGATTGGCCGTCGCCAACGTCTACTATGCCCAGCCCTTGCTCGACACGATGGCAGATGAGTTTGGGATCAGCCATGCAGCGGTCGGGCTCGTCATCACGATCACACAGATTGGTTATGGGCTCGGGCTGCTCTTGGTGGTCCCGCTCGGGGATCTCTTGGATCGGCGACGTCTGATCCTGGGCCAATCGCTACTATCCATAGGGGCACTTCTCGTAGTCTCTGCGGCGCCATCCGGCCTGGTCCTGCTCACCGGCATGGCCGCGCTTGGACTGCTTGCCGTCGTAACTCAGGTGCTCGTCGCCTATGCCGCCGCGCTCGCGCCCCACGCCGAGCGCGGTCGCGTGGTCGGCATCGTCACAAGCGGCATCATTGTCGGTATCCTCCTTGCCCGGACAATTTCGGGAACCTTGTCGGATCTGTTTGGTTGGCGCTCTGTCTACATCGTCTCTGCCGTGGCGACGCTCGTTATCGTGACGATGCTCGCAAAATTCCTGCCTCGGCAGGAAAAGCGCCCCGCCCGCATGGCCTATCCAAGGCTCATCGGGACGGTGTTCATGCTGTTTGTTCAAGAACCAGTGCTGCGTATCCGCGCGATCCTGGCGCTTCTCATCTTCACCGCCATCACGATTCTATGGACCCCCATGGTCCTGCCGCTGAGCGCGCCGCCCTTTTCGCTGTCTCACACCGAAGTTGGCCTGTTCGGACTCGCCGGCGCCATGGGCGCGATCGGCGCCGCGCGGGCTGGGCGGCTCGCCGACCGAGGACACGCACAGCGTACTACTGGCATTGCGCTTGGGATCATGCTTGCCTCGTGGTTGCCGATCGGGCTGCTACCTCATTCGTTGTGGGGACTGATCGTCGGCGTTGTCACGATAGATTTTGCGCTCCAGTCGGTGCATGTCGCCAATCAGAGCTTGATTTACCGCGTGCGGCCTGAAGCCCGCAGCCGGCTCACGGCCGGCTACATGATATTCTATTCAATCGGCTGCGCCGCAGGCTCGATCAGCTCGACTCTCGTCTACGCTCGAGCAGAGTGGACCGGCGTGTGTCTGCTGGGCGCGGCGATGAGTGCCGCCGCCTTCGTCTTCTGGGCAATGACTCGGCATCTCATGCCAGACTCGCCAGTCCCCGAGCTGTCTGCGTCGGGTGCCGATTGAGCTGCCGATCCACAACTTCATCGCCCGCCTCGGCGTGTCGATCGATGCCTTGTCGCGGCGGCGGGGATCGAGCCAGTTACGATGCGCCCCGGTGACGTTGCCGTCGAGGTCGGGGACGGCCGCGATCATCGCCGGCCAGGTCTCGGTCGGCGAATGCTCGTCGGGTCGATAGTAGCAGCGCGGGTGGAAATGCAGGCTTCCGGCTCCGCGTAAATCCGTAATGCCGCGTTCCCGTAGATACGCCTGTACGAGTGTCCGAACCATAGTGGTAGAAGGTCTTGAGCGTCAGGACGCGCATCGCCGCGACAAAAGCGATGTCAGGCCGTTCGCCGAGCGCCTGCCGCAGGCCGAGCGTGCGATGTGAGGTCAGCTCGGTCATCAGCCGGTCCGAGATGGGCGAGAGACCCTCGTCCTCGTCCGGATCGGTGGCGGGCTCGGCGGTGATAATGGTGTCGTGGCCGTCATAGCTCGCCGCCAAGGCGCCGTTCGCATCGCTATCCTCCACCGACCCGGGCTCCGCTTCCGCCGGCAGTTCGTCCTCGGGGCGGACATAGCCGCGCTCGACGCGAAGATGGCCGTCGGCGGCGATGCTGACGAAGGCGCCAGCGCGCGTGATCTCGCCGGCGTCGAACAGCACGAGACGGTTTTCGAAGCCCTCGATCGCCGTTTTCCAGCTCCGACAGCCGTTCGTCGACCTCGCCGGGCAGTTCGTCGGCGTCCTGATACTCGTCGGACAGCCGGTCCTGCTCGGCTTGTAGCGTGTCGCGGGTTGCTTCCTCCTCGGCCGTGAGCGCGACGGTCGCACCACGAAGCTGGCGCAAGCCGAAGGCATGGCCATAGGCGAAATTGGGGGCGACCCCGATCCACTTCCAGCCCTCGGCGGCGATCGCCTCGGACTCCACCTTCAGTTTCTCGGCCACCATCTGGTCGACCAGCGCGACATCCTGCAGCCAGCCGCCGTCGTCGCCCTGGAACAGGTCGCGTAGCACCGAGCCGCCCGCCGCCCCATAGGCGTCCTGGCCGATGAAGAGCACCCGCTTGTCGGCGGCCGGGGCCGCGCCCTCTGTTAGCATAATATTTGAATAATGGAATCGAGAGGAGGATCGTTGCCTGTAAAAACATTAAACAAGGACTCGCCACCATTCAGCGAGCGAGGCGCCTTCCGTGAAAGTAAGGGCTGTTTCGCTCTTCTGTGGCGCAGGCGGCTTTTGCGAGGGCGCTCGCATGGCCGGCTGGCAAGTTGTAGCCGCCTTGGAGTCGGACGCTCAGGCTTGCCAGACGCACGCTGCAAACTTTCCTGAAGTGAAGCTGCACGAGAAACCCGAGCGGTTCTCCATCAGGCCGGGACCGATGAAGCAGAGCTTAGCTTCCATCCCCAGCCCCTTGCGGTAGAGCATGGCGTCGGGATCGGTGGTGCTCTTGTGGGTGTTGTTGGACCGCTTCTCGCCCCGGAAATCGGCCGAGGCGTTGCGCCCGCCGCCGTCCTCGCCGTCATCACCATTGGCGTCCTTCGGCTTGAAGCTCTTCATCGAGGCCCACGCCTCGATCAACGTGCCATCGACGCTGAAATGCTTGCTCGATAGCAGCCGCTTGACCCGGGGCTGCGACAGCACGGCCGCCAGGAACTTGGCTGCGATGCCGCCTTCCAGCAGGCGGTCATGGTTCTTGGAGAACGTGGAATGATCCCAGGCCGCGTCATCGACGCCCAGGCCCACAAACCAGCGGAACAATAGGTCGAACTCCAGGCGCTCCATCAATTGGCGCTCGGAGCGGATCGAGTAGAACGCCTGCAACAGCATGGCCCGCAGCAGCATCTCGGGCGGGATCGCCGGCCGCCCCATCCCGGAATAGAGCGTCGCGAAGTCGCCCGACAACACCGCCAGCGCTGTGTTGGCCATCTCCCGGATCGGCCGCAGCGGATGGTCTTTCCGCACCCGCTGCTCCAGGCCAACGTAGGAGAACAATTCCCCCGACCGTTTGTCCGTGCCGCGCATCATTCCCTCGCCCCAAATCCCTTAGCCGGGATTGAATCGCACCACCGCGTGGTGGGCTACCGACTTTTTCAACAGCCTGCTAATTTCACGATATTGATGCATACGCGCACCGGATTCCGGGACTGGCAATTCGGCGAGAGGAAGCAAACGTGGAGTGCCGCAAGGCCAATACGCGCCGCTGGAGGCTAAAGTTCTGGCGTTATCGCCCGCAACAGGAAGAATGCGATGACAGTATTCTGGACAATCCGCAAGCCCAGGAGCCAACAAATGATAACATAAAAATGATAAAGTAGTTGGACGCAACGGGCGCCTTTGAATTCTGCAACCTGGCGCTTCTCTTGCGCTCGGTGCAAAGATCATCCCCGACAACGCACAATGCCGGATGATTTTATTAACTCCGATCAGACCCATCGATGATGGCTCTCTCGCATTCTGCATAGATAAGGAGGCGACATGAAGCTCACCCATCTGCGCGATGTTGTCGCCATCCATGAGTACGGCAGCTTGCGCGCGGCAGCACGCCACCTAGGAATCGACCAACCGGCGATTTCCCGTAGTCTAAGGGAGTTGGAGCAGGAGCTGGGCGCAGCATTGTTCGAGCGCCATGGACGTGGCGCGCGCCCAACCGTGATTGGTGAAGCCTTCATCCGACGGGCCGTCCACATTCTCAACGAGATTCGGCACGCCCGGGAGGAAGCCGAGCAGCTCAAGGGCGGTATCCCCGGAACTGTTGTCGCCGGACTCTCCATGGTCGCTCATCTGCATTTGCTTCCGGGCATCCTTGATAAGTTCAGAGCGCGTTACGGAGATGTGGAACTGGAGCTTATCGAGGGTCTTTTTCCTGCGCTGCAGATCGGCCTGATGGATGGAAGTATCGATTTTTACTTCGGGCCTCCACCGGAATATGCGCTGCCGTCGGAACTCAGTTCCGAAAAGCTGTTCGACAACACGCGTATCATACTGGGAAGGAAGGGGCACCCGTTGGGCGAGGCGCGCTCACTGGCGGACTTGGCCGGGGCACGCTGGGCGACGACCTCCATCACGGTCCGTCCCGAGGAGGAACTGCGCGAAACATTCGCGCACTATGGCCTCCCTCCGCCGCCGCTTGCCCTCCGTGCTAGGTCCGCCCTCTCCCTTATCGTCGCCCTTGCCTACAGCGACCTTCTGGCGATGGTTCCTGTTCAATTGTCTCAATTTCCATTGGTTTCGCACGTCCTGGAAAGGATACCTGTCGCTGAGACTTTTCCGGCACCGCCGATCATGCTGGTGAAGCGGGCAGGTCTGCCGCTCACGCCCGCAGCGGAATATTTCGTCGATCTGGCGAAGCGTGTTGTTCTCCACCGCCCTAAATCGCTTCAGGAGTTCTCGGACCAGTTTCCGACGCGGGCCGGCACTCCCACTATGTGATGTAAATTTCACATCATTGAGCACAAACATATCTCTTCCCGCCATGCCTGCCGCGACCTAGCGTCGGCAGTGTCGCCCGAGCGTCCTCGAGCCTCGGGGACCGAAACTCGTGCTGAAACGCGATGGCGTCCTGGGAGCCTGGCGTATGAGATTTGTTCCGTTCACGATGTCAGGATGTGAAGGCTTGGCTGTTCTCGGGAACGACGGGACCGCAAGGGGCCTTCTCGCCGCGGACCAGCGATTTCCAGGAAACCTCGACTGCTTGGTCGCGCAAGGCGGAGATGCTCTGATGAGGGCTGGCGCGCTCCTTGGCGCCGCCGCCCCCATCGACCTCGAGAAGTCGTCGGCTCTGCCGATCTTGAGGCGGCCGGGAAAGATCGTGTGCCTCGGACTAAACTTCCGCGACCATTCGGCCGAAAGCGGGTTCAGCCAACCAGCCTACCCAACTGTGTTCGGTCGCTTCAGTTCGAGCCTCGTGGCACATGGCGAGCCGATCGTGAGACCGACGATTTCGGAACAGCTTGATTATGAGGGAGAGCTCGCCGTCGTGATCGGAAGAGGTGGGCGCAATATTGCACCCGAAGATGCGCTCGATCATGTGCTCGGATATTCGATATTCAACGATGCATCTGTTCGGGATTACCAGTTCAAATCGCCCCAGTGGACAGTGGGCAAGAACTTCGACGGCACCGGCGCGTTCGGGCCGTGCCTCGTGACGGCAGACGAGCTTCCGCACGGATGCCGGGGATTGCGTCTGCAGACGCGACTGAATGGCGTCGTCGTCCAGGACGCAATGCTCGACGACATGGTTTTCGACGTCGCTGCGCAGATCTCCATCGTCAGTCGCGCCATGACCCTGGAACCTGGCGATGTCTTCGTCGCAGGCACCCCTTCAGGCGTCGGACTGGCACGCACTCCCCCACTCTGGATGAAGCAGGGCGATGTCTGCGAGGTCGAGGTGACAGGCATCGGCATCTTGCGCAACCCGGTGGTCGAGGAGATCGGCGGGCAGGAGCGTCCCGCAGCCTAGCGTGATGAGCTGACAGATGTATGTCCGCCGGTGGCCGACCGGGGCAGAGGCGACGAGGAGGAAACAATGACTTCCATCAGAAGCATCAAACGGCCCGCGCGACGGGCTGGCATGCTCGGTGTCCATTCGCTCGACAGCATTGGCCTGACTGTTCCCGACTTGAGCGTCGCGGTTGATTTCTATCGTGCGCTGGGAACCGACGTCCATGAATATGCCGATCGGATTGAGATATCGACCTTCGGCAATCCCCACGTCTGGGGGACCATCCGGGAAGACAGCCGCAAGAAGCTTGCCCATCTGAGCTTCGGAGTTTTCGAAGACGATCGCGAGCGATTTGCTAAGTCGCTGGAAGCACAGGGCATAAGATGCCTCGACCCACCTTCGGGCTGTGAATCGGATGGCATCTGGATTCGCAATCCCGATGGGCTCCCGATCGAACTGCGGGTGGCGGAGAAGACATCTCCGGATGAGAAGTCCACTTTTGGCACCGGCTCGTGCGCCCCCGGCACCCAAGGCGCGTGCAACCGAGGAACCGCGCCCGGCACCCGTCCGAATCGGCTCGCTCACACGTTGATTTTCGCGTCGGACCTCGATCAATCGATTGAATTCTACACCAAGGTTCTCGGCATGCGGCTGTCCGACCGGGCCGGAGAAGGAGTTGCGTTCCTGCATGGGATACATGGCAGCGATCACCACATGATAGCGATCGCCAAATCAGCCGGCCCAGGCCTCCATCATCTCAGTTGGGGCGTCAATTCACTCGATGAGATTGGCCTTGCAGCCCGCCAGATGGCAGAGAACGGCTATGTCGAGGGATGGGGTCTCGGGCGTCATGTGCTCGGGTCAAATTACTTTCATTACGTCCGGGACCCATGGGGGAGCTATTCTGAATACTCGTGCGACATCGACTACATCCCGGTCGACAGCGAGTGGCAGGCTGAGACGCATGGCGCCGAAGACGCGTTTTACCTCTGGGGTCCCAGCCCGCCCGAGGACTTCGCCGTGAATCGAGAGCTTTGAGCGCGGCGACCGCTCCCGAGCCGGACGGATCTGCCCGGGCCTGGCGCGGAGCACGTCGGGCCGCTCGCGGCGCGAGGCGGGCCAAGGGTTCGTTGCGAAGATCTGCGCATCGCCCGCTCACCAACCATAGAGAACGCGCGTATGGATCAGCTTGCGTACATCGGCAAGGTTCGACTGCTGGGGTTGTCTGGCAGCATTAGGTCACGCTCCACGAACACCTCCATCCTGAGAACGCTAGCAGAACGCATTGGGCCCCGCGTCGAGCTTTCGGTGCTCGATCTCGGCGGTCTCCCGCCCTATAACGCCGATCTCGATACCTTCAATGGGCCTGCGGCGGTTGCCGATCTCAGAACCCGGATTGCCGACGCCGATGGCCTCGTGATCGCCTCGCCCGAGTACAATTACGGAATACCGGGGGTTCTCAAGAACGCGATCGACTGGGCTTCGCGACCGGCATTCCGCTCGCCGCTGAAGGGCAAGCCCGCACTTGTCATGACCAGCTCCAGCGGCACGCTAGGAGGTGCTCGGGCCCAGGCGCAGATACGCGAAACCCTCGCATCGGCCCTGTGCCGGGTCGTGCCTGGCCGCCAGATTGCCGTGCCGTCGATCGACGACAAGACGCAGGACGGCCGGTTGGTTCATGAACCGACCATCGACCTCATGCTGGCGGCAATCGCGGGCCTGCTTGATGAAATCGACCTTGTCGCAGGTGGAAATCACGCCAGTCCGCGGCGCCCGCTGCTGCAACAACCAACCTCATGAGCCCTGGAAGCGGTGTTCGAGCATGTCAGACGAAGCTGAAATTATGCGCGCCGTAGAGAACTGGATTCTGTGGCGCGATCAGGGGGATTGGGATCGGTTCCGGACGCTCTGGCATCCCGATGGAGTGATGATCGCCACATGGTTTCAGGGCAGCTTCGAGCAATTCATTGAAAACAGCCGGCGCGCCTGGGAAATGGGGGCGCTTGTGCACCACTTCCTTGGAGGGGCGACGGTCACCGTCAATGACCGCAGGGCGGTCTCGCAAGCTAAAATGAACATATCGGTGCGAGCGCCAGTTCATGATGTGCTGTGCGATGTCACATGCACAGGGCGCTTCTTCGACTACTTCGAACGCCTCGGAAAGCGATGGCTCTTGTCGCGCAGGCAGGTGATCTACGAGAAGGACCGGCTCGATCCGGTTGAGCCCGGCCAGACCGTAAAGCTCGATCAGGCGCTGCTTGAACGGTTTCCCGTCGGCTACCGACATCTTGCGTATCTCCAGCTCCATGCCGGTCATTCGGTGCTCATGGACCTTCCGGGTCTGCGGGGGGCCGCAGTGCAAAGGCTATACGCCGGCGCGGAGTGCTGGTTGCGCTCGGAGAGCGACTGGAGGACGGGCTGGCTCCCCTATGGCGAGCATCGCCTGTGATGGAATCAAGGACCACCTGCGACGCCGATCATTCTCGCGCCGGATACAAAGCCGTCACTTCAAAAGCCGTCACTTCAGATGCAGGCGATACGCAAACAGGAGCAAATAAAATGGACAATTCCGCGAGCGCCACCGCCGATCCGGCGGGGGGGCACGGTCTTCCTTCCGGAGCGCGCAGCCAGACGCGCATGCTCAATGGAATTCGCATGCATTATGTACAGGTCGGCACGGGCGCACCGGTCGTGCTGCTGCATGGCTGGCCGCAGACGTGGTATTCGTGGCGGCCCGTCATGGAGCGCCTTGCGGATCGGTTTACGTTCATCGCGCCGGATCTGCGCGGCATGGGAAATACGGAGATCGCCTCCGACGGATACGACAAGCGGACCGTCGCCGAGGACATCCGTGCACTGATCTCCGAGGTCGTCGGCGGAGCTGCGGCGGTGGTGGGCCACGACATGGGCGGCAAGGCGGCCTACATCCTCGCGCACATCTATCCGGATGCCGTGAAGAAGCTGGTCTTGGTGGATTGCCAGGTGCCCGGGCGGGAGAGCGCCCAGGCCTTGGGCGGCAACGCCTGGCACTTCGGCTTTCACATGGCTGCAGACTTCCCCGAGATGCTCACTGAGGGCAGGGAGGCAGCATATATCGGGGCGCAGATGCGGAGCTGGGCGCGGCGCAAAGAGGCGATCCTCGATGCGGATGTGGCCGAGTATGCCCGTCATTACGCCCAGCCGGGGCGCATGACCGCCGGGTTCAATTACTACCGCGCTCTTCGGCAGGACGGACCCTTTGCCGAGACGCTGCGTGGCAAGCCGCTAGCTATGCCCGTGATGACGATCTCGGGGGAGTACGGAGTCGCCAATCTTCTGCCGGATGCGCTGGCCGGGGAGGCGCAGGACCTCACGAGCGACGTCGTACCGGAGTGTGGACACTTCGTGGTCGAGGAAGCGCCCGACTTTCTTTGCGAAAGGCTCGAACGATTCCTGGCCTAGCGGTCAGGCTACGGCGGAACGCAGGGAGGTCATCGGCGCGAAGACGCGAAGATGGGAGCGGACCCAATGAGACATATTGAAACAGTGATGTGGACCGGCACCGTACGGTCGCTTTCCCTTCAGGACCAACTGAAAGTGTCGAAGGGCGTCGGCTGCCGGGCACTGTCCATATCGCCCCATCTTTACACGAAATGGTTGTCAGACGGACTGTCCACTCGGGAGATGCGCAACATGGCCGAGGATAGCGGAGTCCGGATATTTCATCTGGATCCCTATGCTCGCTGGATGAGGCAGTGGCGCGCGAACAATCTCGACCAGAGGAAGTATCCGATCGGCTTTCGTGGCTTTGCGGAGGATGATTTCTTTCGTATCGGAGAAGCATTGGGTGTGGAATCGGTCTCTGCCATTGTCAGTTGCGATGCTGCGCAGGTGTCGTGGGATGAGCTTTACGAAGGTTTCGCGCGGACCTGTGATCGCGCCGCAGACGCAGGAATGCGTGTCGATTTGGAATTCATCCCCTTCTGGGGACTGCCGGATCTCGCGTCGGCCTGGAACGTGCTGAAAACCGTCGGGCGGCCGAATTCAGGGTTGGTATTTGACTGCTGGCACTATTTTCGGGGTCGGCCGGACGATGCGCTGCTGTCGAGCATTCCTGGCGAACGAATTTCCTCGGTGCAACTGGCCGACGCAGAGCTCGAAGTCGTTCACGGAGACAATCTCGTCGATGATTGCCTTAGCTTTCGGCGTCCGCCGGGGGATGGAAATTTCCCCCTCGCCGCCCTTCTCAGGCTGCTTTATGCCATCGGCGGATTGAACCGTGTGGGTCCGGAAATATTCTCCGCCGCCCTCGACGGGAGGGGTTCCGACGAGATTGCCAGCGTCTGTCGATCGTCGCTCGGCGCGTTATTCCACGCAGCGCACATTGACAATCCGTTCGCTACCGACTGAAGGGGCGCCCCCCGAGCTATAGCCGGCCGCGCATGCTGCCACAGGCCTTCAACGAACCCGGGCGGCTTCGACCGGCGGGTGCACAATGGGAGGGGAAAGATGAAGTCGCTGCTCCGAAGCACTGTCCTTGCGGCGGTCCTGGGGACCGCCTTGGGGGGGCTGCCCGCTATGGGCGATCCGGCCGTCCCCACCTTCGACGATATCGTCGCTGCGGCTAAGAAGGAGGGCAAGCTCAATGCCTGGATCTTCTACCCAGCCAAGCCAGAGACGCAGCGCGCGGTAATTAATGCCTTCAACGCGCGGTTCGGGCTGAACACGGAGGTGACCTGGGTCGCGACTTCGCCTGTCACCGCTTTGACGACCGCCATCGCCGAGAGCAAGGGGGGCCGCGTCACCGTGGACATCATCGCCGGCTCTGAGGAAGAAGTTGCCGGCGCGGTCAATTCTGGCATCGTCAAGTCGTTCCCGTGGTCGCAGGTGTTCGCCGGCCAATTCCCACTGGTGGCGGCGCTCGAAGCGAGTGTGATCAAGGCATACGAAGGCAAAGCGCTGCCCTATATGGCCTATCACTACGGCATCGCGTGGAACCCGAACAGCATCGCCGATGGCGAAGTTCCATCCAAGTTCGTCGATCTGGCCGACCCGAAATGGAAAGGACGATTCGGGTTCAACTCGATCTTCATGAATCCGGCACCGATGATCGCGCCCGTGACAGGCTCGCCGGCGGCGATCGATCTGTCGCGAAAGATATTCGCCAACAAGCCAGTCTTCGCTCGTGGCACGCCAGCTGTTGCGCAGGCTGTCGTCAACGGCACGGTGCCGATTGGAGTGACCGGCTTTCCGGTTGCAGAGGCCGGCATTCGCAAGGGAGAGCCGCTGCGGTTCAAGTTGTTCGACGATTATATTCCCGTCGCGATGGAAAATCTCGTGGTGCTCGAGAACGCCCCCCATCCGAATATGGCACGGTTGTTCTCGGCATGGTTCGCTGGAGAGGGCTATGCAATTGCCGACAAGTACGAGCCGATGCCCGTGCCGGCGGATCTGAAGAGCAAGATCTCGCAAATGGTCGTCGAGCGGGTTGCCGCAGGGGCAATACTCGCCGCAACCGCCGATCCGAAAGACCTGGAAACGACGGCGAAGGTCCGCGATGCCGTTTCCTTGATGATGAGCGGCCAGAACTGACCTCTCCCGCCGGGCTCGGCCGGCGGGAGAGCGGCCGTGGACACCCAAGTTCAATGGGAGGGTAGGAGCTTGTCCAAATCAGGTATTATCGTGGGCATGATCGGGACCGACATTCAACGGTCCCAGGCTCCGGAAATGCATATGCTCGAAGGCGATGCGCTTGGTGCGCGATACGTCTACCGGCGCATTGATCTCGCTGAGCTCGGACTGGGGGCGGAGAACCTTCCGGCGCTGCTGGAGGGGGCCGTGCGCCTCGGCTACAACGGGCTGGTCATCACCCATCCCTGCAAGCAGGCCGTCATGCCCCTGCTCGACAGTATTTCAGACACGGCGAAGCGGCTCGATGCTGTCAATGTCGTGGTTGTCAACGGGGACAAGACCGTCGGCCACAATACCGACTGGTACGGCTTCGCGGAAGCGTTCCGACACGAGATGGGCGACATGCCGAAAGCCCGCGTCGTCCAGATGGGCGCCGGCGGTGCCGGCAGCGCCGTCGCTTATGCGGCAATGAGGCTTCGGGTTGGGAAGCTTGTGCTGTTCGATCCCGATACCGAGCGCGCGGCACGGGTCGTCGACAGTCTGGCCGGCGAGTTCGGCGCCGATCACATCGCGCTGGGCACCGATGTAGCGGCGGAGCTTGAACGGGCGGATGGACTAATTAACGCCAGTCCCGTCGGAATGGATGGCCATCCCGGTTCGCCGGTCGATCTGACGTTGTTGCGCAAGGAGCTTTGGGTCGTCGACATCATCTATTTCCCCGAAGAGACCGAACTCCTCGCCGCCGCGCGCAGGATCGGTGCGCGCGCCATGAACGGACGGGCCATGAGCGCCTTTCAGGTGGCCGAGCAGATGCGGCTGTTCTCCGGGCTCGCCGCTGATCCGCTCCGCATTCTCGCCAGCGCTCGGATGTTGGCGCAACGCCCCCGCGCCTGAACCGGCCGGCGGCGCGGGACGCTCGGATGGGAAGGGGCACGCCTTCCTCGCATGCGGGCATGGCGGAATAGAGGGCCAGCCTCCCAAGGCATGTTTAGATGCTATCGTACCCGCTGAGTGATACCCATAGCACATCGGTTGTAGCCGAATCCCATCTTATGCCCGGGCTTCGAACGCCAGACAGTGGGATGCTAGCGTCGTGACGACAATGACAAGAACAGTGGGAGGGAACACCGATGAATGCTGCGTGGATTCCGATTCTGCTTGGGTTGATGTCGCTCGTTCTTGATCCCGCGGGGGCGGCTGCGACCGATGAGGCATTGACTTACGAGCAGGTTCTGGAAGGCGCACGCAGAGAGGGGCACCTCGTAAACTGGGTGCAGTTGCCGACCAAGCCAGAGACGCACAGGGCACTCGCAGACGCCTTCAACGCGCGCTTCGGCTTGAACACCATTTTCGACTGGACCCCAACCTCGCCGAACACCGCCAATCCCCGCGTCATCGCCGAGGTAGCCGGTGGAAGGACCTCGAGTGTCGACATCATCGGAGGCGCCATCGACGAGGTCGCACAGCTCGTGGAAGCCAGGGCCGTGAGGCCATTTCCTTGGACGGCAGTCTTCGGGGAGAAGTTCCCAGGCATCGGCGCGCTGGAGGAGCAACTCGCCCCCGAATACCGTGGAACTGCGCTTCCCTATCTTGATGTCTATTATGGGCTCATATGGAATCCCGCGGCCATCGCTGATGCAGACGTACCGTCGAAACTGTCGGATCTCGTCGCCGGAAAGTGGCGGGGCAAATTCGCGCTGAACTCCATCTTCCTCGTACCGCTTCCTATTCTTGCGCCGAAGCTGGGCTCCGATGCCGTGATGGCGCTGGCACAAGGGATCTATCGCAACGAGCCGGTTCTGATCCGCGGAACGCCGGCAGTGGCCGAGTCCGTCGTGAACGGCGCCACGGCCTTCGGCATCACCAACTCCACATCGGCCGAGGCGGCTGCTCGTGTCGGTCGCCCGATCAAATTCAGGTTGTTCTCGGATTTCGTGCCCATTTCGGCGGTCCATCTCTACGTTCCGGACCATGCGCCGAACCCGTACACCGCCCGCTTGTTCGCGGCGTGGTTCGCGACCGAAGGCTACAAGATCGCGGACAGGTACGAGCCCAATCCGCAGTCGCGCGATGAGGCGGGCAAGTTCATGCAGATGGCTCGCGCGGCGACCGCGGAAGGCGCGGCGGTCGTACGGATACTGACACCGGACGACCTGAAAGCTGCAGCCGTGGTGCGCCAGAAGATTGGCCTCATGCTCGGGGGGCAAAATTGAGCCGCGCAGGAGCCGGCACGCGCAAGATGGGATCATTTGCCCGCCACGAATGAATGAAGGCTGCCATCTCGGCAGCGGCGGACGGAGTAGTCCCTCCCCATCACCGCATCGCCGACGGGCGAAGCGACCAAGATTGCTCGGCGGCGAGAAGCTTTAGATACAAGGACAGAGCATGCACCTAGTGGTCTCCAACCTCGGGAAGACATACGGGAACCGCCAATCTGGCTCTCGTGTGACAGCTATGAAATCCATCAGCTTCAGCGTTAAGCGCGGCGACATCTTCACCCTTCTCGGGCCGAGCGGCTGCGGGAAGACCACGACGCTGCAGTGCGTCGCGGGTCTCGAGACGCCGACGAACGGCAGCATCTTGATGGACGGCGAGGTGGTGTTCGACCAAGGCACGGCGCGCATGGTTCCCGCCAACCGGCGCAAGCTCGGCATGGTCTTCCAGTCCTACGCGATCTGGCCACACATGACGGTTTTCGAGAACGTCGCCTTTCCGCTGGCGCACGGGACGCGACGCGTGGAGAGCGGGGACATTCGGCGCAGGGTGCTCGACGCACTCGAGAGGGTGAAGCTTGCGGAATACGCTGATCGTCCTTCCCCGCACCTCAGCGGCGGTCAGCAGCAGCGGGTTGCCCTGGCGCGCGCGCTCGTTCACGAGCCACGCCTTTTGCTCCTTGACGAGCCGCTCTCCAATCTCGACGCCAAGCTACGCGACGACATGCGTGTTGAAATTCGGCAATTGGTGAAGTCGCTGGGAATCACGACGTTGTTCGTGACCCACGATCAGGTCGAAGCCATGTCCATGTCCGACCAGATCGTCCTCATGCGCGCGGGCCGGATTCTCCAGGTGGGGACGCCGCGCGAGATATTCCTGAAGCCGAGGTCGCGGTTCGTCGCCGATTTCATGGGCCGCAGCAACATTATCTCCGGTCGGGTAACGGCGGGCTCCGGCGCGGTAGAGACGGCGATCGGGCTTGTTGCGTGCGACGTCCCGTCCGAATTCCGGGCACACGATCCCGTAACGCTGGTCATTCGTCCCCAGGCGATCCAGATACTCTCCGAAAGGGCGCCGTACGCGAGCCTCGGAAACTTGGTGACGGGGCGCGTCAGCAGCCTGAACTTCCTCGGAGAAACGGTCGAAATCGAGGTGAGGTGCGGCCCCCTCGGTCTCAGGATAACGGCGGACCCATATCTCGATCTTTCAATTGGCCAGACGATTTCCTTCGTTTTGCCGGCCGAGCGGTGCGTGGTTGTCGGCCCCGATGAGGAGGAACGCCCGCCTCATGCGGCGAGCGAGCCAGCAGAAGACGAGCCCTCGAGCGCGCGGATCGGCGTCGAGAACGAGCGGGTGCTGCCATGACCGACAGGGCTCCCCATTGGCCGCAGACCGTCGGCTCCGAGCAATTTTCCCTAGGCGCGTCTCTTCAGATCTGGACCCGTCGTCTGCTTTTCGCCCTGGTTGGATTTCTGCTGCTCGGTCCGCTCATAATCTTGCTTTTGACGAGCGTAACACCGCCGGGGCAATTGCCGCTGCAGGCCAGCGCCCTCACCCTTGAGAATTATCTTGAGATATTCACCAGACGAGGCACCTTCACGCTGCTCCGCAACACAGTTGTTTACGCCGGCTCAAGCGTCATCCTGGGAATGGCGGTGGCGATTGTCATCGCCTGGCTCACGGAGCGCACCGACCTGCGCGGGCGCGTTGTGGTACGCATTCTCATGTTTTCGTGGATGGCCGTGCCTCCGCTGGTCTTTGGATACGGATGGATACTTCTCACCAATCCGGGCAACGGAGCTCTCAATGCTCTCGCCCGTGCCGTGTTCGGGCTTTCGTCCGCGCCCTTCACGCCGTACTCGGCGGTTGCGTTGATCGCGATCAGTGGGCTCGGGCTGGTGCCGACCTGCTATGTGATGATCAGCGGTCTCCTGCGGAACATGGACCCTTCGCTGGAAGACGCCGGTCATGTGATCGGCGCTTCACGCCTGACCTCAATGAGAAAGATCACGATACCCCTGATGCGCCCGGGCCTGCTTTCGGCGTCGATCTATCTCGTGATGGGGATGGTACAGACTTTTGACTTGCCTTTGATCCTCGGGACAACGGCACAGTATCCGGTGCTCAGCACCCGAATCTTTCTGCTCGCCTCTCCAGACGGCGGGTTGCCGAACTACGGTGCTGCAAGTGCATTCGGTGTCGTGCTCCTAGTCTTAGCCCTGGGCCTAATGTGGGTATATTTCCGAGCAACCGCGATGGCAGAGCGATTCCGGATCGTATCGGGAAAAAGCTTCCGACCAAAGCGATCCAAGCTGGGACGATTGAGCTTTGCGGCCTACGCCTTCGTTTGCATCTATTTCCTGATCATGCTCCTGCCACTTCTGATCTTGCTATGGACCAGCTTGTTTCCATTCTATAGGGTACCTGCCCTGGCCGAGCTTGCAACCGCCAATCTCTCAGCCTACGCTAGAGTATTATATGAGCCAACCGTCCAACGTGCACTGGTCAACACCGCGTTGCTGGTCGGCATCAGCTCCACGTCCGTGATGTTTCTCTCCTGCCTAATCAGTTGGTTTTCCGTCCGCACTGCGAGTGCCTCCAGCAAGATACTCGACGTCATGGCGTTCTTGCCCACCGCGATACCGCCGATCGTGATGGCCATCGCGATGCTGCTGCTCTTTATGCGGTCGCCCATCTATGGCACAGTCTGGGTACTCATCATCGGCCACGTCACGATCTTCCTGCCTTTCGGGACGCGGACGATGAATGGGGCCTTGCTCCAGATCCACAAGGAATTGGAGGACGCGGCGACGATTTGCGGGGCGGCGTGGCTCGTCGGCCTCCGACGCATCATCCTACCGCTCGTGTGGCCGCACGCGCTTAATGCTTGGCTATGGGTTTTTGCCCACAGCGCGCGGGACCTAACTTTTCCGCTGATGCTGATGACGTCGAACAATGTAGTTCTGGCATCCACACTCTATCTCACCTGGGACTATCCAGATCAGACGGGAGCTGCGGCCATCGCGGTGATTATGGTCGGCGTGCTGATGCTGATCGTTGTGCCGGTTCAGCTGTACTCCGCCCGCCGCGCTGGAGAGACATGACGCCGGTGAAACCGGCGTCATGTCGGCGGCAGGGGCAAGTCTGCAGTGCTCAAGCTCCCGGCAACCTCGGATGGAGGGCGCACCGTCGCCGAGCGCGGCGGCACTCATGCGCGCGTCTTCCAAGTGGATCGTGCCTGGAGCGCCACTCAGCCAGGCTGCATCAATCCGGTCGGTGAATCGCCCTCCAATTTGATGATCGAGAACGCGTTATCCGATGAGCTTGCGATGCAAGCTCATCGGCGCGCGCACCAATCTCACCTCTCGGGCCTTCCGATGTGCGTTGGCGCGGAAATCGCCCCTGGGTCACGATGCAACGACGGCTCCAAGCCGGCCGACGGCGGATGTGAGAAGTCGGAAGAGCAAAGCTAAATTATACTAGCTGTCCGCGACAAAAGCGAGGCCGGCAGTACGTCATCATAACAATCTGCGCCTTTATAAGTTTCACTCGATCGGACAACCGACAATTTATATACCGAACATACAGTCATCACCAACCGATAGTTGCATATTATCTTAACTACAATCAAGACTGTCCTATGTTCATTTCGCATCAGTGTAATAAATATTCAATCTTTGCGAATTCGCAGGAGGATATAAAACATAGATACCTTGATCGGGGTCGAACTATCGCGATCTAGAAAACACAATTCAGGTGGAGCGAATAAGTTGGCCAACGCGGAAGTGGTCGTTGTATAGATTTCACCAATTGATATCGAAATATTCTATTTAAAATATGCATTCATAAAATCGCTGCTCAGGCAACGCGGACAATGCGCATGGGCCGCGGGCGTTGTCGATGGACTTTGTCCAGACGTCCCCTTCCGGAAGGCCGGATCATTTTCGCCATCAAGTAGACAATGAACGTTTTTCTTAAAATTACCACCATTTTAAGAAAACAGGACGTCGAGAGTGCGTAAATATAATTTAACGAGGGTGAGGAAATGAAAAGTAACGTCATTTTGTCTGCCACTCTTCTGCTCGCGATGACCGAGGGGGGCAATGCGGCGGATGTTTTGGTGAAGGCGAAGCCCGCTGAATACGTCAAGCTGTGCGCAGCCTATGGTCCGGGGTTCTTCATGATCCCCGGCACGGATACCTGCCTCCGGGTGGGTGGGTACGCCCGGTTTGAGGCCTATGTCGACGCCGTGGGAGGTTTCACGCCGCTGCTGACGTCCACCGTGCCGCAGGGTTTCAATGGTGCGGGCGCCGGAGGACTCGGCTATCCCTTCCGCGATGGCGACGACAGCAGCCTTTTCACGCGCTCTCGTGGCGTACTGGACCTCGATGCCCGGACCCAGACCGATTACGGAATCCTTCGATCCTTTATTCGCTGGGGCGTGTCTTGGGATACGACGAACGGCGTCAATGCGGGTCCGGGCCTGGCTCCCTATTTCGAGCGGGCGTTCATGCAATTCGGAGGATTTACATTTGGCTACACGCAGTCATTATTTGACACCGGATATGATTATTTTTTCACGACGCCATTTGCGGGATCGAACCGTTGGACAACGGTGATGGCGTATACCGCGTCCTTCGATAATGGTGTGTCGACGACGCTGTCTCTTGAGGACGCAGCCAATCGGACCACCGGTGTGCAGATGGTCGGATCGACGCCTCAGATCTGGTATAATATAAATTCGAGTGTAACCGGACTTGGATACTCGAATTTCGCCGCCGGCCAAGCGGTTCCGGATATCATTGGTAATATTCGCATCGATCAAAGCTGGGGTACTGCTTTGGTATCCGGAGCCCTCCATCAGGTTGGCGCGCTAGCGCCGCTCTACGCGGGTTTCGTGCCAGGCCTCGAGACGTCGAGCACCTGGGGATGGGCACTCGGCGGGACGGTTGAGATCAAGCTTCCCGCGCTCGCCGCCGGCGACAGCTTGTTCGTCCAGGCCAACTACGCGAAGGGCGCGGTCTCCTACGCCGGCCTGTCGGCTTCGACGCAGGTCCAGGCAAGGGGGGTTGGTGCGGTCAATTTGAGCCAAGTCGGTCCATCCATCGTGGGGACTGGTGCATTCTACACGGTGGCCGACGCGGTCGCCGTCAACGCCTTGGGAGACTACGATCTAACGACAAGCTGGGCCGTTGCCGGGCAGTTCAGGCACTATTGGACCCCAGGTTTGAGATCGGCGGTCTATGTCGGGTACGCCAGCTATGATGTGCCTCGTAACATCGTCGCCGGCTTCGATTTCAATATCTCGCAGGTCGGCCTCAATACGATTTGGTCGCCAGTCAAGAATATCGATATCGGTGCGGAGCTGCTCTACACCAAGATCGATGGTCAGGTCCCGCTGGGCAGCTACCGGGCAATCGGCGAAACCGGTGCTTCGATCGGCACGCTTGCCGGAGGCTCGACCGATTTGTGGTCCGGAGGCATCCGCATTCAGCGCAATTTCTGACCGGCGCAGACCTCCAGGCTGGTCCTCCTTCAACCCCGGTGCGCCGTGCCGGGGCTTTTTTTGTTATGCCGCCGCACGGCCGTTGTTGGGTTGGATGGCCACGGCGTCTCAGATGTCCAATGTCAGGCGATTGGTTGCGCTGGCATCCCAATTTCGCACCGGAAGGCCTGTCTGACACGCCTCCCGTAGCCTCCCGTGTCACGCGTCCATGCTGGCGGGCAAGGGATTACATGGCCGCCGCTTCATCTGCATTGGTGACGCCGTCGATGGAGCGAAGTGCCGGTATAGCGAAGTCCGTAAACGCTCTTACTACGGGTCTCATGAACCGGATCGAGGGATAGGCCAGGAATGCTTCGGTCGGCTTGACCTCGTATTCGGGCAGAAGTCGGATGAGGCGTCCTTGGCGCAACTCGTCATTTACGAGGAACTGCTGGACGGAACCCGCCGCGTGTCCCGCGATCAACGTTGCGGCGATGACCTCGGCGTGGTTGGTGCGCAAGATGGTGCGCACCGGTACGTTGACCAACTCTCCATCGCGGTGGCGCAGCGGAAGGACATCGGGCGGTGCAAGGAAGGTGGCGCTGGTGATGATGCTGACCTGGGAGAGCCGCTCGATGGTTTCGATCGGGCCGTGGCAAGCGAGAAAGTCTGGAGCGGCGACCAATATCCGTCTGATCAGTCCCAGCCGGCGGATTATGAGTTCTTGGCCGATGGACCGGCCATATATAATGGCAAGGTCGAAATTCTCATAGATCAGGTCGACCTCCCGATTATCGAGCACGAGATCGACGGTGACGGACGGGAAGCGTCGTTGAAACGCCATTACGATTCCATGGAGATGCTTCGCGCCGATGCAGGAGGGGGCGTGAATGCGCAAGTTGCCTTCAATCACGCCGGTGTCTCGGCGAATACCTTCCAGGGCCGAATCGATGGCCGCTATGGCCTCGCGGCTCGCCTCGTAGAGGGCCTGACCCTGCGGGGTGGGGCGCACAAGCCGGGAGGAACGCTCCAGCAACCGTGCGCCGACGTGGCGCTCGAGATTGCGCAGATGCTTTGTTATTCCGGGCTGAGAGACCGCGAGATCCCGCGCAGCGGCGGTCATGGAACCGCGCTCCACGGTACGGACGAACGCCCTCAGGGCGGCCGCGATGTCCATTGCAATGCTCTCACATGTTCTGGGGGCCTAGGCCCGGGGCGCCACGGGTAAAGATAGCTTGGCCCGGGCGGATGTTCGGCACGGAAGATCATAGCTATCAGTTATGGGGCCGATAACTTCATAACGCATCGACCTTGACGGCGCGATCTGTTTCAAATCCGTCGGTGTTTTCAAGATGTGCGAGCGGAGCACGGATATTTTGCGGCGCGGCCTTGTTCTCGGGCTTACTTTCGCCTTGCCAGGCTGCATCCGAACGAGCAACGCAACATGGCCCTGCCTGACGCACGCTTCGATCCCCTATACACTGCCATGTACGGCGCAGCGGACAATGAGTCGTTTCCGGTGCCTGCAGTCGACCTGACGCAGATCGATCCCGAATTTCTCCGGCGGGAGGTTTCTTACAGCACAAGGGAGGCGTCCGGCACGATTATCGTCGATCCCGCCGCTCGCTATGCTTATCTGGTGCTCGAGAGCGACCGGGCTCTGAAGTATGGCGTCGGCGTCGGCAGGGAAGAGGCGCTCAACTTCCCAGGAGAGGCCATCATTGCCCGCAAGGCCGAATGGCCGAGCTGGCGCCCGACGCCAGCCATGATCCAACGAGAGCCGGGGGGTTACGGTCCAGTCAAGGACGCCCTGCCAGGCGGCGCGGTGAACCCCCTCGGGCCAAGGGCTCTCTACCGGCACCATTGAGCCGTGGACGATCGGAACGATGGTCTCGTCCGGCTGCATCCGTCTACTCAATCAGGACGTGATCGATCTTTATCGTCGTGCCCCCCTAGGCTCGCGGGTTATCGTTCTCGCGACGAACCCTGCGGCAAGTTGAGCCCAAACCCCCGTCTTCAGACGGTCGGGGGCATCCCCCCATCAGTTCGATCTCCAGCAAGCTACGCCGCGATGTGGCTCGCTCCGCTCCCTATAGGGGGCCGTAAGCGGATAGCTGCAATGGGCGACAGCGTCGGCCTCTGCTCGGTGTCCTACCTCACCTCCTTCAGTCGCATCCCCCCGAGGCGTCTTGAACAGCTCGCCCCAGTGATCGTCGACGCCATCCTCAAGGCCAGCGTACCCGTCGGCATCGGCACCCGGCTGGCGCTCAAGCACGATGGAATGGCCATTGGGAGGGTCAGACGGTTCCAGACCAAGAGCACCGGGCGTTGGCCGAAGCCGACGCCATTGTCGTACTGACCGATGACACGGGTGCCCTGCGGGATCAAAAGGATGCAGCCAGTCGGGCTGCCATGGATATTCTCGGTCACCTGGGCGGCTATCTGGTCCGGCAAGTCTGAGCGGGTGCCGGTGATCAGTGCCGCGGGGATCACGGCGCCGGCCTGCAGGATGCTGGTGGAGGGGGAGCCGCGACGCGGTCGGGCGACACTGTGCGCCGATCCATCGCTTGGTTGAGGACGGCGAGCTGCCGCTTCTGAGCCGTCGGCATCGCGCGCCACGTCTAGAAGCCGCGAAACAGCAGAAGGTCGGCGGGATTGATCGGGAACGCGTCGACCCGTACCAGAAGCTGGTCATCGGCGGTGAGAACCGGATCCGGCACCTCGACGCATTCGGCCACATCCGCCGGACGGCCGGCCGTATGGAACGTGATCTGTCTCATGATGCGGCGCGCTTTCGTTGCGAAGCCGAGCGGGCGGCCCTGAGCGCATCCGCCGCCCAGCTGGACAAGCCTTCGGGGTCGTCGAGGATCTCGCTTGGTGCCTCGTAATAGGCCGCGACCGTCACCTGCCTGGAGGCGCCCGGGTAGCTGAACGGCGCGCAGCCATGGCGTTCGAAGGCGCCGCGGCTGAGTTCGTCGGCCTTGAGATAGAGGACGCCCTTCATGACGAAGCCGAACTGGACGCCGTCGGCCCGCAGGCTCGCGCCGGCGAAATACCGATGAACGGAAATCGGGCCGAGCCCCTCGATCCTGGCGGCGTACTCCTCCGCCAGCGCCCGCGGCGCCGTCATGTGGAGGCGCCCGCCGCGGGGTCCGACGGCGTCAGCGGGAAGAACCCGCTGATCTCCTTCAGGCGCCCCTCGCCATCATGATGGGCAAAGCTCGCGCCGAGCTGCAGGACGGCACCATCCGCATTGTGGAGCGCCCAGCGGG
>NZ_JBDZDO010000007.1:0-330662 GCF_040049235.1 Xanthobacter luteus | reverse complement strand
CCACCAGGCGATGCAGCCGATGTATGTGGTGCGCATCAACAACGGCAAGTTCGACATCATCGGCAAGGTGTCGGCCGAGGACGCCATCGGCCCCGACGCCTGCACCAGGTTCTGAGCCCGAGCGGGCCGCCGCGGGCCCACAAGGGCGCGCGGCGGTCAGCCCGGCTTCTGCTCCTCGCCCTCGGCGAGGGACGGAGGCTTGTAGCCGACTTCCACGGTGAGGAGCTGTGCTTGCAGCTTGCCGAGGAAATGCACCAAAGAGGCGCGCTCGTCGAAGCTGAAGCCGGCGGCGGCCTGCCGGTAGAACTCGAAGATCTTGTTCCTGAGGTCCGGCCAGAGCCGGTGTCCGGCGGGCGTGAGGCGCACCAGGCGCGCGCGGCGGTCATTGGGGTCGGTGGCACGCTCGACGATGCCGCCGCGCTCCAGGCGCTTGATCACGCCGTCGAGGTTCTGGCGGCTGACCACGAGATATTCCGCGAGGTCGCCGAACGCCATGCCCTCGGGGCGGTGCTTCTGCGACAGGGCGCCGATGACCGCCCACTGGACCGTCGTCACCCCGAGCTCCTTCACCGACTGGCGCTGCAATGTATTGCCGAGCTGGAACAGACGAAAGAAAATCCGATTGTTCAGCTGGTCGGCGGAGGTCTGCTCCTCGTGCGGCGCAATCAAGCGATCTTCCCCTGAAGCATTCACGCGGCCAGCTCCGGTTCGCACCTTTGTCACGCGGGCGGTCGAAGGGCGCGCCGCCACACCTGATCCATGGCGGCCACCATAGTTGGCAACGCTGCCGCGCTCCAGAGCGCGTTCGGGCCCGGCCGGGGTCGGCGCGCCGCTGGCATCAATGACGGCTTTTCAGTAAATATATTGATATAAATGGAGTGAAAGACGACGACGGTTCAGCGGCCGGTGCGCGGCGGAGCGCAGGATGCTGCGCCGCAAAAAGAGAAGCGTTCAAACCAGTCTCGGCGCCGCCGCCAGCCGCGGCCAACCCATCCGGAAAGGCAAAGATATTGACACTAATCCGATCCGCCGTCTATTCCTTGGAGCAATGACAAACGCGCGCCGGGCGGCGCGCGAAGGCTGTGGAGGAACTGCCCATGAGCGCGGCCCGTTCGGCGCTGCTTCGGCCCATTGCCGTCGGCAAGGTCACTTTGGCCAACCGCGTCGTCATGGGTTCGATGCATACCGGATTGGAGTCCCATCCGGAGCGCTTCGACGAGCTCGGCCGCTTCTATGCCGAGCGCGCCAAAGGCGGGGTCGGCCTGGTGGTCACCGGCGGCTTCGCGCCCACCTTCGCCGGCCGCATGAAGGACGAGCCCGGCACGTTCGAGCGGCCCGACCAGGTGGACGCGCACCGCAAGATCGTCGCGCCGGTGCATGCCGCCGGCGGCCGGATCATCCTGCAGATCCTCCATGCCGGCCGCTACGGCTACCATCCGGCCATCGTCGCGCCCTCGGCGATCCGCGCGCCCATCAACAAGGAAACCCCGCGCGCGCTGCCAGCGGCGGAGATCGAGGAGACCATCGCCGCTTACGCCAACACCGCGCGCCTCGCCGTCGCGGCGGGCTATGACGGGGTGGAGGTGATGGGCTCGGAGGGCTATCTCATCAGCGAGTTCCTGGCGCTGCGCACCAACCACCGCGACGACGAATGGGGCGGCGCGCTCGAGAACCGGGCGCGCTTTGCCCTCGCCGTGGTGCGCGCGGTGCGCGCCGCGCTGGGGGAGGGGGCGATCCTGTCCTACCGCATCTCGGCGCTGGAGCTGATCGAGGGCGGGCTCACGGAGGCCGAGACCGTCTGGCTCGCGGGCGAGGTGGAGAAGGCCGGGGCCGACTGCCTGTCCACCGGCATCGGCTGGCACGAATCCACCGTCCCCACCATCGCCGGCACGGTGCCCCACGCCGCGTTCGCGGCGCCGACGCGCCGCATCAAGGCGGCGGTGTCGATCCCGGTCACCGCCAGCAACCGCATCAACCTGCCGGAAGACGGCGCGCGCCTGATCGAGGACGGTTCCGCCGACCTGATCTCCATGGCCCGGCCGTTCCTCGCCGACGCCGCCTTCGTCAACAAGGTGCGCGACGGCCGCGGCGACCTCATCAATGTGTGCATCGCCTGCAACCAGGCCTGCCTCGACCATTATTTCACCGGCCAGGTGATTTCCTGCCTGGTCAATCCGCGCGCGCTGCGCGAGGGCGAATTCTCCGATGCACCGGCCGCGCGCGCCAAGCGCGTCGCGGTGGTGGGCGGCGGCGTCGCCGGCATTTCGGCGGCGCTGGAGGCGGGCCGGCGCGGCCACCACACCACGCTCTACGAGGCGGCCCCCGAGATCGGCGGACAGTTCACCCTCGCCGCGCAGGTGCCCGGCAAGGAGGATTACGGCCTCGCCGTCGACAGCTTCACGCGCCAGCTCGAACACGCCGGCGTGCAGGTGCGCACCGGCGCCCGCGTGAGCATCGAGGCGCTGGGGCGCAACAATTACGACGAAGTGATCATCTCCACCGGCGTCACCGCGCGCCCGATCGACATTCCCGGTGCCGACGATCCGCGGGTGGTGGGCTACACCGACATCCTCGACGGCAAGGTGGCGGCCGGCGCGCGGGTGGTGGTGATCGGCGCCGGCGGCATCGGCCATGACGTGGCGCTGTTCCTCGCCCTGGGCGAGGCGGGCGAGCGCCAGTCGGTGGCGGAGTTCGAGCAGCGCTGGGGCATCGCCGGAGCGCGCCGGGCGCCGAGCGCGCGCCGGCAGGTCACCATGGTGAAGCGCTCGCCCGGCGGCTTTGGCAAGACGCTGGGCAAGAGCACGGGCTGGATCCTGCGGCAGGAGCTGAAGGACCTCGGCGTGCGCCAGATCGCCGAGGCGCGCTATTTGAAGATCGACGCGGCGGGGCTGCACATCGCGGTCGGCGACACAATGGAGGTGCTCCCCGCGGACACCATCGTCGTCTGCGCCGGCCAGGACAGCGACCGCAGCCTCGCCGACGAGCTGGAGGCGCGCGGCCAGAGCGTCCACGTGGTCGGCGGCGCGCGGCTTGCGGGAGAGCTCGACGCCAAGCGGGCGATCCTGGAGGGGGCCATGGTGGGCAACCGCATCTGATGGCGCGGTGAGTTCGACGTCCGTCGCAGGGGGCCATGGCAGCTCCGAAACAAGACGGCGGGCGCTTAGGGAGGGAAGTCGTGACGCTGAACCTCGATGCCCCATTTCTCCAGAGACGGGATGCCAATTACCAGCCGCTGACGCCGCTGAACTTCCTGTTCCGCGCCGCCGACGTGTTCCCCGAGCGCACCGCCGTGATCTATGGCGCCGAGCGCCTGACCTGGCGCGACTATGCGCACCGATGTCTCAAGCTCGCCTCGGCCCTGAGGCAAGCGGGCGTCCAGAAGGGCGACGTGGTGGCGGTGCTCGCGCCCAACATCCCGGCGGTGCTCGAAGCGCATTTCGGCGTTCCGCTGGCGGGCGCGATCCTCAACACCATCAACATCCGGCTCGATGCGGCGGCGATCGCCTTCATCCTCGACCACGGCGAAGCGAAGGTGCTGCTGGTGGACCGGCAGTGGAGCGCCATCGCCGCGGAGGCGCTCGCTCTGTCGTCCAGCAAGCCCCTGGTGGTCGACATCGAGGACGACATGGCGGAGGGCGGCGGGCGCGTCGGCGCCCTGACCTATGAAGAACTGCTCGCCACCGGCAGCGCGGAAGATCCGGTGGTGTGGCCCGAAGACGAGTTCGAGACCATCTCGCTCAACTACACGTCCGGCACCACCGGCAACCCCAAGGGGGCGCTCTATCACCACCGCGGCGCCTATCTGAACGCGCTCGGCCAGGTGATCCACCACCGGATGGACCCGAGCTCGGTCTATCTGTGGACCCTGCCCATGTTCCACTGCAACGGCTGGTGCTTCACCTGGGCGGTGGCGGCCGTGGGCGGAACCCATGTCTGCCTGCGCAAGATGCTGGCCGAACAGGTGTTCGACGTCATCGACGCGACCGGTGCCACCCATCTGTGCGGCGCGCCGACGGTGCTCGGCATGCTGGTGGAGGGCGCCGCCCGCGCGGGGCGCCGCCTCCATGCGCCGGTGGCGGTGATGACCGCCGGCTCGGCGCCGCCGGCGCCGGTGCTCAAGGCCGCCGAGGACCTCGGCTTCGTGGTGCGCCACGTCTACGGGACGACGGAGATGCACGGCGTGGTCTCGCTCTGCGATTGGCACGGCGAATGGGACGCGCTGCCCGGCGAGGAACGCTCCAGGATGATGGCCCGCCAGGGGGTGCGCACCGTGGTGACGGACCAGATGATGGTCGCCGATCCGCTCACCCTCCAGCCGGTGCCGCGCGACGGCCAGGCCATGGGCGAGGTGCTGTTCCGCGGCAACATGGGCATGAAGGGCTACCTCAAGAACCCGGCCGCCACGGAGGCGGCCTTCGCCGGCGGCTGGTACCACACCGGCGACCTCGCGGTGGTCCATCCCAACGGCTACATCGACATCAAGGACCGCTCCAAGGACATCATCATCTCGGGCGGCGAGAACATCTCCTCCATCGAGGTGGAGGAGGTGCTCTACCAGCACCCCGCCGTGGCCTCGGTGGCGGTGATCGCCATGAAGCACGACCATTGGGGCGAGCGGCCCTGCGCCTTCGTGGAGCTGAAAGGGGGGGCGGACGGCGTGCTCACCGCGGAGGAGCTGCTCGATTTCTGCCGCGCCCGGCTCGCCAAGTTCAAGGTCCCCGACCGGGTGATCTTCGGGCCGATCGAGCGCACCGCGACCGGCAAGGTGCAGAAGTTCAAGCTGCGCAGCCTGATCCAGGACCAAGGCGAATAAGGCTGTCATGGGCCACGGATTCCGCGTCTCCGGCTCGGACGCCTTACCGGCGGCGTCATCCCACGGCTGGTCCGGGGGATCCACTCTGTGGCCGGCCCCGCGATCCGGCGTGAGGCGCAGGGCAAAGGGCGAGGTGGATGGCCCGGACAAGCCGGGGCATGACGGCGCCTGAACGATAGGGGACAAAGACATGAGAGGCCTGAAGGACCGCGTCGCCATCGTCACCGGGGCGGCCGGCGGGATCGGCCAGGCGATCTGCCGGCGCTTCGTCGCCGAGGGGATCAAGCTCGCCGCCGCCGACGTGAACGCGGCCGGCCTCGAGGCCCTCGCCGAGGAGCTGCGGGCGGGTGGCGGCGCGGTGCTCCCGCTCGCCTTCGACATCACAAGCTTCGAGGACGTGGCGGCGGCGGTGGCGCGGGCGCAGGCCGAGTTCGGGCGGCTCGACATCCTCGTCAACAATGCCGGCTGGGACATCGCCAAGCCGTTCGTGGAGACCGATCCGGAGCTGTGGGACAAGATCATCGCCATCAACCTGCGCGGGCCGCTGAACCTGCACAAGGCGGTGCTGCCGGCGCTGATCGCCGGCGGCGGCGGCAAGATCGTCAACATCGCCTCCGACGCCGGACGGGTCGGCTCCTCCGGGGAATCGGTCTATTCCGCCTGCAAGGGCGGGCTGATCGCATTCTCGAAGACCATCGCCCGCGAGTGCGCGCGCGACAATGTGCGGGTCAATGTGGTGTGCCCCGGCCCCACCGACACGCCGCTTCTGCGCTCGTTCGTGGGGGAGGGGGAGTTCGGGCAGAAGATCTATGACGGCCTGCGCAAGGCGATCCCGCTGAAGCGCCTGGGCGAGCCGGACGACCTGCCCGGCATCATCGCCTTCCTCGCGAGCGCCGACGCCGATTTCATCACCGGCCAGGTCATCAGCGTGTCTGGCGGCCTGACCATGCACGGATAGGGACGAGCGATGGACTACCAGGACATTTCCTACAAGGTGCGCGGGCCGGCGGCCTGGGTCACCATCAACCGGCCGGAGAAGTACAACGCCTTCCGCGGCATCACCTGCGAGGAGCTGATCCACGCCATCGGCAAGGCGGGCTGGGACAAGTCCATCGCCGCCATCGTGCTCACCGGCGCCGGGCAGAAGGCGTTTTGCACCGGCGGCGACCAGTCGGCCCATGACGGCGCCTATGACGGGCGCGGCACCATCGGCCTGCCGGTGGAGGAATTGCAGAGCCTGATCCGCGACGTGCCGAAGCCGGTCATCGCCCGCGTCAACGGCTATGCCATCGGCGGCGGCAACGTGCTCGTCACCTGCTGCGACCTCGCCATCGCCGCTTCGACCGCGGTGTTCGGCCAGGTCGGACCCAAGGTGGGCTCGGTGGACCCCGGCTTCGGCACGGCGCTGCTGGCGCGCGGCGTCGGCGAGAAGAAGGCGCGCGAGATCTGGATGCTGTGCCGGCGCTACAGCGCCCAGCAGGCGCTGGAGATGGGCCTCGTCAACGCGGTGGTGCCGCCCGACGAGCTCGACGCGGAAGTGGAGCGCTGGTGCATGGAGATCCATGCGCTGAGCCCCACCGCCATCGCCATCGCCAAGAAGTCGTTCAACCTCGACAGCGAGAACATCCGCGCCATCTCCGCCATGGGCATGCAGGCGCTCAGCCTGTTCTACCAGACCGAGGAATCGCGCGAGGGTGTGAAGGCGTTCCTGGAGAAGCGCCCGCCGAAATTCCGCTAGCGCCGGAGCGGCCGGTCTCCAAAGGAGAGCTCGGGCCCGCCCGTTGCGCGCGCCGTCATCCCCCGGCGGTCCGGGGATCACGTCGGGCCCGGTGCGCGAACGGGCTTGCGGCGCGGGGCAATCGGCTGCGTCAATGCCCCGGACAGGCGCGGCTGACGCCATCCACATCGAATACCCCGCCCGCTGCGAGGCCAAGCCATGGAGATCGAGGCCGTGGACTACGAGACCCAGATCAACATCGCGCTGCGCATCCCCGATCGCGAGACCGTCATCGAGGGCTGGCACCGCGACGCCGAGGCCTACCGGCAGGAGGCGCGGGCCGAGCTCGGCATCCCCTACGGTCCCGGCGCGCGGCAGTATGTCGACGTCTTCCACGGGGACGGCGGCGGCGGCAGCCTCGCCCCGGTGGTGCTGATCCACGGCGGCTACTGGCAGCGCTATGACTGCCGCGCCTTCAGCCACCTGGCGTCGGGGCTGAACCGGCACGGCGTCGACGTGATGATGCCCAACTACACTTTGGCGCCGGAAGTCCGGATCGAGGACATCTACCGCGAGATGTGCACCGTCATGGTGCGCGCTTATGAACGCTGGCGGCGCCCGGTGGTGATCGCCGGCCATTCGGCGGGGGGCAACTTCGCCGCCCGCATGCTGGCCGAGGACTGGACCAGGCACGGACTCCCCGGGGACTTCGTGCGCTCCGCCTTCTCCATCTCCGGCATCTATGATCTGCGGCCGGTGATCGGCACCACCATCAACGGGGCTCTGAAGCTCGACGAGGCGCGCGCGGTGGCGCTCAGCCCGCTGCTCCAGCCGGCGCCGGACAGCGGCATCCTCGACGTCCTCGTCGGGGCGCTGGAGAGCGAGGTCTATCTCGCGCAGGCGGACGAGATCGTCCGCGCCTGGGGCAAAAGCGGGGTCCAAGCGAGCGGGGCGCAGGTTGCCGGCGCGAACCACCTCACCGTGCTCGCGCAGCTGACCGACCCCGAGAGCCCCGGCCTGCGCACGCTCGTGGCGCGGGCCGGAGGCTGAGGCCGGTCAGCCCTTCCGCTTGCCGGCGGTGGCGGCGGGCAGCGGCGCCGGCGCCTGCTCCGACGCCGGTGGGTCTGCCAGGAACGCCTGCAGCTTCAGCGCCCGCTCGCTGCTGTCGATCAGCCGGCCCATGATGTCGTTGAGCAGGCGGAACTCCCCGGCCGTGAGCGGGCCGAACTGCACGTCGTTCACCTGGCGCTGCACCGGCGCCAGCGCGCTGAGGCGGCGCCAGCCTTCCGCGGTGATGCGCAGCTTCACGCGCCGGCGGTCCGCGTCGTCCGGCTCCTTGCTCACCAGGCCGAGGCGTTCCAGCTTGTTGGTGAGGGTGGTGATGAAGGCGCCGCTGAGATGGAGATGGGTGGCGAGCCTGTTGACGCTCACGCTGCGCTCCTCGGCGTCCAGGTGGCCGATGGAGATGAGCACGGAATATTCCACCCCGGCGAGGCCGATGCGCGCGGCGTGGCCGGCGCGCACCGCCTCGTGACGCGCCAGGAAGCCGAACAAGGCGTGGACCAGCTGGCGGAACTCCCGGTCGCTGCCGTCCGCCAGCAGCTCGGGGCGGGACACCGTGAGCGGCGCGGCCTGAAGCGGCGCCCGCTCAGCCGGAGCCGCTCTCTTCGGCGCCCCGTTTGCGGCCCGGGTCTTTCTCGCATCGGACACGTCTGCAACTCCTCGGCCCCGGCTGCCGGCGCGCGCCGCCCGGCTCCCCTGCCTTTAGCCCGCCGGCGGGCCCGATCCAAGCCGAGGATGCCGCCAAAACACTTGTAAAAAAAGCTAATAATGCTAGCATTTAGCCGCCACGGAGTGCCCGCCGACAAAAAGCGGGCCGGATCGGCGGGGGTGCGCCTTCGCTCGACCAGCCGACACCAGAGGAGCACGCCCCACATGAACGCAGCCCCCGGCCTTTCCCAAGCCCCGGCCCAAGGCCCGGCCCAAGGCCCGGCCCAAGGCCCGGTCCAAGCGCAGGTCAAGGACGGCGCCCAGCACGTCGCCAGCGTCAATGACGGGCGCGCCGTCTATCTGGACGGCAAGCGGGTGGGGGACGTGACCACCCACCCCGCCTTCCGCAACGCCGTCGCTTCGGCCGGCATGCTCTACGACTACCAGGCGGCGCCCGAGAACCTGGAGAAGATGACGTTCGAGCTCAGCCCCGGTCATCGTGTCGGGAGGGCCTGGCAGCTGCCCGAAACCTACCAGGACCTGGTCGTCCGCCGCCAGGCGCTGGTGGCGCAGGCGCAGCTGACCGGCGGCTTCCTCGGCCGCTCGCCGGACCATGTGGCCTCCTCGGTGTGCGGCCAGTATATGGGCTTCGAGGTGTTCGAGCGGCACGACGCCAAGCGCGCCGCCGCGTTCCGCGACTGGTTCGAGGACGTGCGCCGGCGCGACGTGTTCCTCACCTATGTCATCAACAACGTGCAGGGCGACCGCTCCAAGGCCTTCGGCAGCCAGCAGGAGGGGGCCGAGGACATGGTGGCCCGCATCGTCGACGAGGACCACGAGGGCATCACCATCCGCGGCGCCAAGCTGTTCGCCACCTCCTCGATCATGGCGAACGAGATCTATGTCAGCTCCGGCCAGCCGCTGGTGCCGGGCGAGGAGCACCTCGCTTTCTCCTGCGCCTTGCCCATGGACGCGCCGGGCCTGATGCTGTTGTCGCGCAAGTCGTTCGAGGCCCATGCGGTGAGCGAGTTCGACAACCCGCTCGCCGCCCGCTACGACGAGAACGACGCCTTGGTGTTCTTCGACGACGTGAAGGTGCCGTGGGAGCGCGTCTTCACCTATCGCGACACCGACATGTGCCGCGCCCAGTTCCACGACACGCCGGGCCACGTCTATCAAAACTACCAGGCGCAGATCCGCCTCTCGGTGAAGCTGAAATTCCTGGTGGGCCTTGCCCGCGCGCTGACCGAGATCATCGGCACGTCGAACTTCCCCCAGGTGCGCGACACGCTCGGCAAGCTCGCCGCCCAGGCGGCGATGATCGAGGGCCTGGTCTACGGCATGGAGGCGGCGGGCTATCAGCGCGGGCGCTATTTCCTGCCCGACCGGCATCTGCTCTACGCCGCCCAGGTGCATTCGCAGGAGATCTATCCCCAGGTCATCGGCACCGTCCGCGAGCTCGCCGGCGGCGCGCTGTTGATGCTGCCCTCCTCGGTGGAGGACTTCTCCAACGCCGACCTTGCCCGCATCATCCGCCTGACGCAGATCTCCCCCGCCGTCAGCGGCGAGGACCGGGTGAAGCTGCTGAAGCTCACCTGGGACGCGGTGGGCTCGGAATTCGCCTCGCGCCACCAGCAATACGAGATGTTCTACGCCGGCGCGCAATACGTCACCCGCGGCCACAGCTTCCGCACCTATGACTGGGCGGGGGCGGCGAAGGCGGTGGAGGTGATCACGTCAAGGTATGGGCTGGGGTGAGGGGGGCGTTCCGCCTGCGGCGTCAAGCGCGGCGGGTTCCGCGGCCATGACGCCAACGCCGAGGATGCCGCTCACGCCCGTGCCGTGAACCGCGAGAAGGCCGGCAGCCGTGCCGAGGCCCTGGACGTCCGGTCGTGTCCTTCCTGATCTATTTTTTCCATATGTTGGGGGTGTCAGAGCGAATCTGTACAATTAGTCGCTCCTGACGTAACGTGTTCTCAGTATGTTCTCACTGATTCGCTGAGGGCTGCACGCTATGTCGAAGGAGCACCAGTTCGACGTCCCTCCTGAGGCGTTCGAGCCGAAGGCTTGGTACGTCACGAGGACCGACGCCAACGCTGTTTTGGACGAGATCCGAGCCTGGGTTGCTGAAGGTAATGAGCCTCACCTGTGGCGCGGACACACGCACAGCCCCCCGCCGCCGTTGGCGATGCCAGTCTATATTGGGGAGGTCTACCTGCCCGCTGCCCGTGTGAAGGCAAAGCGATGGGCAGCGTGTCCCTGCTGCTGCCCCCGTGATCCCAAGTATGGCCGGGAGCCGGGCAAAGTAGCGTGGTTTCCCGACGAGCAAGTGATCCGCCTTATGGGGCCGGATTGCTTCAGAGCCCTCAATCCAGAGGGGCACGACATTGCCGTTGCCAATCTCGCTAAAGAACAAAAGGAGTGGCGAGACAAAGTGTTCCTGCTTGGTAATCTTACAAAAGTTGTCGATGCCGTGGCTCTGCTCGAAGATGCGAGGCTCATTGCAGACGACTTTGATGAATTGCAAGACACCTTGCATTCGCGCCTGAGCATCTGCGCACCTAAGATCTGGCACCATATCGGTAAGGGGGTTCTCAGCCTGCACCGCTCAGAAAAAGAGGTTTATCGTCGGCGCGACGGCGAGCTTCACCTTCGACCGGTCGAAGTGACTGTTCGGTACGGGAGCGTCTCGGTCGCGCTCTTTGATCCCGACTCCCGGCCGTTGTCGAGGAAGTTCACGAAGGTCATCGAGAGCCTCTACGACATCGACTACGACGATGTGGAAGCCGCGCTGTCAGCGCTGTCGGATGCGGAGCGAGCCAAGGCGGCTAAGACCCTTGATCAGTGTTTTCAGAAGGGGAGGGAGTTGCTGGCGGAATTAGCCGAACGCAGGAGGTGCTTGAGCCCTGCGAACCTCGCTACTCTCCGAGCGTGGGGACGGGAGGCCGAGACTCCGATTCGCTTCTTCATCAACCGTGATGGGAGCGATCTGTTCGTAGGTGCGCGTCCGAGCGAAGTGATGCGCATTCCGCTGCCGGCGTCGGTCGACGTCGTGATCAGTGAACTTCCCGCACTCACGGGCTTGTCGTCGCAGCTTGGAGCTTCGGTGGGTACCACCCGTAAGTCGGCTTGATTTGGGTCCCGATGGGGGTGCCATAGCCGAAGAAGGGGTGGGAACCACCTAAAATTCTATCAGAATTTTGGCAGAGGTTTTTTGGCGCGCCCTAGGGGAGTCGAACCCCTCTCTCCACCGTGAAAGGGTGGCGTCCTAACCGATAGACGAAGGGCGCAGCGGCGCCGGCCCTTATAGGGGCGTCAGGAGGGGGCGGCAAGGGGGCGTGGGCGCCGGCGCGCGGAACCGGGGGAAAACCCGTCCTTTCCCGCCTCCGCCCGGCCAAGGGCGTTCTGTCCTTCCGCCCGGCCAAGGGCCGTGCCGCAACCCTCTCCCCGGCGGGGAGAGGGAATTTCGCGCGGCGGCTCCTGCGGCAGGTTCGCCCCACCGCCTCGTGCCGTCCAAATCCCGGCGCGCCGTTCCCCGACAAGATGGCGGGGCGCTCCGGCCGCCTCAAGCGCCGGTGGCGCCCGATTTCACCACTTGCCGGTGTTCGGCATGGAGGACCAGGGCTCGGCCGGCGGCTTGGGGCCGCCTTTGTTCAGAAGCTCCACCGAGATGTTGTCCGGCGAGCGCACGAACGCCATGTAGCCGTCGCGCGGCGGGCGGTTGATGGTGACGCCCCCGGCCATCAGGCGCTCGCAGGTGGCGTAGATGTCCTCCACCTCGAAGGCGAGATGGCCGAAATTGCGGCCTTCCCCATAGGGCTCCGGGTCCCAATTGTGGGTCAATTCGATCTCGGCCACGTCCTCCTGGCCGGGCGGGGCGAGGAAGATCAGCGTGTAGCGGCCCTGCGGCACGTCCTTGCGGCGGACCTCCTTCAGCCCCAGCTTGTTGCAGTAGAAGTCCAGCGATTTGTCGACGTCGGTCACGCGGACCATGGTGTGCAGAAAGCGCATGGCGAGCCTCTTCGCTGTGGGCAAGTCGGGAGGCCGGCGGGAGCGCCGGCGGAGCGAACGTATGATCTTCGAGCGCGATCTCAAGGGCGCCCATGCGCGCCTTGCCGAACTTCTCGACGCGGCGCGCAGCGCCGTCGCCTTCACCGGGGCCGGCATCTCCACCGAATGCGGCATTCCGGACTTTCGCTCCCCCGGCGGGCTGTGGACCCAGAACAAGCCGATCCCCTACGACGTGTTCGTGGCCCACAAGGCGGCGCGCAACGAGGCCTGGCGGCGCCGGTTCGCCATGGAGGAGGCGTTCGGCGGCGCCCAGCCCGGCCGCGGCCACAGGGCGCTCGCCCGGCTCCTGTCGTCCGGGCGGCTCGCCGGCGTCATCACCCAGAACATCGACGGCCTGCACCAGGCCTCCGGCGTGCCCGGCGACAAGCTGGTGGAGCTGCACGGCAACGGCACCTACGCCACCTGCCTCGAATGCGGGCAGCACTACGAACTCGCCTGGGTGCGCGAGCGCTTCGAGGCCTCCGGCGGGATCGCGCCCGATTGCGCGGCCTGCGGCGGACCGGTGAAGTCGGCCACCATCTCCTTCGGCCAGGCCATGCCGGAACGGGAGATGGCGCGCGCCGCCGCGCTCACCCGCGCCGCCGACCTGTTCATCGTCATCGGCTCCTCGCTGGTGGTGTATCCGGCCGCCGGTTTCCCGCTCGAGGCCAAGCGCGCGGGTGCGAAGCTCGCCATCCTCAACCGCGAGCCCACCGATTTCGACGCCATCGCAGACATGGTCACGCGTTCCGAGATCGGCGACGTGCTCGCGCCGTTCGCTGCCCATGCGTGAAGAGGGTGTGCGAACCGCTGCCGACTTGCTATCGTGGGTCCCTGTCGCGGAATCGAGCGATCGCGCGCGTTAGGTCGGGGTGGATATGGGGTCTGACGGACTGGGGGTGGGACCGCTCATCGACGGCTCCACCGACGACGGCACGGAGACCCCGGTGGGTCTCGTCGAAATTGCCGGCGCCATCAAGTGGTTCGACGCGTCGAAGGGGTACGGCTTCATCGTGCCCGACGACGGCGGGCCGGACGTGCTCGTCCACGTGACCTGCCTCCGGCGTGACGGCTTCCAGACCGCGATCGAGGGCGCCCGCGTGGTGTGCGAGGCGGTGCGCCGCGCCAAGGGCTTCCAGGCCTTCCGCGTGCTGTCGCTCGACTTGTCCACAGCGGTGCAGGCCGCGCCGCCGCCGAGCCGGGTGCGCGTCGCGGTCGAACCCAAAGGCGGGTTCGAGCGCGCCACCGTGAAGTGGTTCAACCGCCTGCGCGGCTTCGGCTTCCTCACCCAGGGCGAGGGCACGCCGGACATCTTCGTCCACATGGAGACCTTGCGCCGCCACGGCCTCACCGAGCTCAGGCCCGGCCAGAGCGTGCTGGTGCGCTACGGCGACGGCTCCAAGGGCCTCATGGCCGCCGAGGTGAAGGCGGACGGCGACGGCTCGGGCAGCCACTGAGGCGGGACCGGAGGGGCGGCGTTTCGGTTTCCGGGGGGCAGAGGCGCGGCGCCGGCCCGATGCGGAAGCAGACCCGGACCTCGCGCAGCGGCATCCTCCGCCGCGCGGGCGGGCGCGCAGACGCCGCGCGCCGTGCCGCTGGCAGCCATGTTGCGGCCGCCCTCGCCAGGGCATATGAGGTGGCGCCGCGCCGGCTTTCGGCGCTCCGGCTCCGCCAAAGGTTATCCATGATGTTTGGCATCCGCGCCGCACTCGTCTTCCTCGTGCTGGGGCTCGTTGCGCCGTTCGGCGCCCTGCACGCCGAGACCGCGCCCGCCCCGGCGACGGCCGTCGGCCGGGGGGCGCTCGAGATCGCCACGGCCAAGGGGGTCCTGGTGTTCGAGGTCGAGCTCGCCAACACCGAATCCCAGCGCGCCAAGGGGCTGATGTTCCGAAGGGAGCTCGGCGAGCGGCGCGGCATGCTGTTCGACTTCAAGACCGATCAGCTGGTCGCCATGTGGATGAAGAACACCCTCATCCCGCTCGACATGCTGTTCATCCGCGCCGACGGCACGATCGCGCGGATCGCCGCCATGACCACCCCGCTGTCCGAGCAGACCATTTCCTCCGGCGAGCCGGTGCGGGCGGTGCTGGAGATCGACGGGGGCGCCTCCCGCCGCCTCGGCATCGCGCCGGGCGACAAGGTGGCCCATCCCATGTTCCCCGCCAAATAAGCGAGGCGGCCGGTCAGGCGCTGCGGGCAGGTGCGCCGACCAGCGTGCCGTAGAGGCGGAGAATCTCCGCGCTCATCCGCTGCGCCGTGAAGCGTGTCTCGAAGTCGCGCCGGGCCTCGGTGCCCATGGCTTGGAGCCGCGACCGCGTGAGGCTCCTGAGGCAGCCGGCGATGGCCTGCGCATCGAGCGGGTAGATGAGCCCGGAGCGCCCGTGATCGACGATTTCCGGCAGGGCGCCGCGGTCCGAGGCGAGCACCGGGGTTCCCTCCCGCATGGCCTCGACCGCCACGAGGCCAAATCCCTCCCAGCGCGAGGGCATCACGAGGGCGTCCGCCGCCGCCATGCGCTGCGCCACCGCCTCCCGCGGCACCCAGCCAATATAATTGACCTTCGCGCCGGCCCGCGGCGGCGGGGTGGCGCCCGCCCTCAGGGGCCGCCCGTCCTCACCCAGGGGCTCGCCGAGCACGTCCAGTTCCACCGGCACGCCGTCGAGCCGCTCCATGGCGTCGAGCAGGATGTCGAGGCCCTTCTGCCGGTCGTGGCGGCCGGCGAAGAGCAGGCGGATGGGACCGTCCTGCGGACGGGCGGCGGCGCCCGCGCCCCGCGGCGCCTCGGCGATGCCGTTCCAGACCGTGACCAGCTTGGCGGCCGGCAGCCCGGCGGCGAGGGCGAGGCGGCGCTCGTCCTCGGAGATGGTGACGATGGCGTCGCAGCCGAGCGCCAGCCCGCGCTCCAGGTTGGAATAGAGCGTCTGCTTCAGCGGCGAGACCTCCATGGCGAAGGACCAGCCATGGGCGCAATAGACGATCTTCGGCCGCTTCGGGCGGACGCCAAGCACCGCGCGGCCGACGACGCCGGCGAAGGTGCTGTGGATATGGACCACATGCGGCCGGAAGGCCGAGACCTCGCGCCCCAGCGCCCGGCCGAGGCGGAGCAAGGAGGCGGGGTCGCGGCCCGCGCGCGACCAGCGCGTCACCGCGGCGGCGGGGATCTGCCCCGCATGGCCGACCTGCTCGGCGGGCAGCAGGAAGCGGACCTGGCCCTCGCCGAACTGGGTGCGCTGGAACGCCCACAATTCCTCGAGATAGCTGGCGATGCCGCCAGGCAGGGTCTCGGCGACGTGAAGGACGCGAATCGGCGCGGCGGTCATCGGGCGGTCTCCGGTCCCCGGGATGCAAGAGCCTTCGCCATTTGCCACGCCGGCGGACCGCCGGTCACGGCCGGTGGGGGCGCGCGGCTGCCGCCGGCGCGAGGCGCGACAGCGCGGCCGCGAGCTCGTCGAGCGCCTCCGGCATGGCGACGGGCGAGTCCCTAAAGCCGCGCAGCCGTTTCCCGCGTGCCTTCAGGCCCACGAGGCCCGCGACCCAGAAGGAGCGCCCGGTCTCTCCCAGATCGAGCAAAGCGGTGGAGAAGGGAGAGAGATAGGCGACATAGGACCAGTCTGCGCAATGCTCGATGACACCGCGCCGGTCGGTCTCGACCGTGAGCCCGCCGGGGCCGACCGCGGCCCGCAGCGCTTCCACCGCGTCGGCGCTCTCGCGCGGATGGGGCAAATAGCGCAGCGGTGCCGGCAGCGCGCGCGCCAGTGCCCCGAGGCCGGCGGCATAGGATCTCAGATCGATCATGCCGTCGCCCACCAGTGGCTGGCCGAGATAAAGGATCTCTTCGCGCGGGGCCTGCGCGCGGAGCGGCCGGTGCAGGCGCAGTGAGCCTTCGCGGAACCGGTCTCGGAGCGGGTAGGCGCCCCTGTCGAGGCTCGTGCCGGACAGGCGGCGGACGTGAAAGCCGCAGAGCTTCTGCACCAGCCGACGGCGCACGCGAAAGACGGTGCCCTCCATGTCCACATAATGCATGAGGCCTTCTTCCCAGATCTCCACCGCCGCGGGTGGGAGCCGCGGCACGATGAATTCCTCCAGCGGCTCCGTGGCGAGGAAGATGATCAGCCGCTCGAAGCGGATCGCGTCGATGAGGGAGGCGAGGTTGCGATAGTAGCAGCGGTTGGCGCCGCGGATGGCCGGAAGGTTGAGGTTGCCGCCACCAATTCGCGTCTCGCGGCCCAGATGGACGACCGCGTCGCCAAACGCGGCGACGGCGGGGCCGAGCATGTGATCATCGCGGATGAGGCAGAGGTCGACCGAGGCGTCATTGTCCTCGAGCAGCTTGATGTGGAGCGTGCTACGCGGCAGCGCGGCCCGGACCGGCCGACGCTCGGCAAGCGCGCGGGCCAGCCGTTCCAATCCGGGTCCTGTGAACGAGGTCAGATCAGGCATGGCGCTCGCTGGCTCATGGTGCGGTTCCAGAAGCGGTCCGGCCGCGGTCGGCGCTATGGGGGCCTATCGGCCAGCCTGAAATCGGGATCGCCGAAAGCCGCGGTCCTGTGCCGGCAGCTGACTGGGCGGCGGGACGTCGGGTAGGCCCGGATCGTCGTCCTCCATCTCCAGCGCGAAGAGAGCGATAAAAAAATAGATCGCCGTCACCGGAATCAACAGAATGGCTCCATCCGACATCGCAACGATCATATATATCAGCAATCCCGCTGCAGCCGCTCGATTGAGGACGCTCTGCTTGCGCTTGGTCATCGTCACGAGAACCGGTCCGCCGAGAAAAAGCAAAAATGATATCAAGCCGAATAGACCGTAATTGGAATAGATGCTCGCGTACACCATCTCATTTATGTTCGAGATGGGCGCCCGTGGCTCAAGGTGAAAGTCGGAGAACCGCTCCAATTGTGAACTGCGATTGCCGAGGCTGGTGTCAAAAAGAAAAGAGCTGCTGTCCCGCCCCATCGCCTCGACGAGAAGCGGCAAGGCGGCGATGAAAACCAATGCGAGGATGCCCAGCCCAGCGATGCGCGCCGGCTTCAGCCCCTCGATCCACGCGATCGCCATGAGGATCAGGACAAGGGCGATCCAGGCCGTGCGGGACAATGTGAGAACCATGCATACCACTGCAATAATAAAAAATATTCTCTTTTTTTCCAAGAAGTAATACAGTGGCAACATAATGCCGAGGCAGACGCCAAATATATTCCCGTTATTGTATGTTGAAATAAGCTTAAACAATTCACCTCGAGTATTGTTTTTTGAACCGAGAACGTCCGTGTCATCAAGATTTACAGTCAAGAACGGCACCTCGATGGTGTATCCGGTGAATGTTTTGACCGTAAATAAAACAATGCCGAAAATGCAGATGAAGCGAATGGCGAAGACCAGTGCCCATTTGATCTTGTCTGGTTCCAGAGCCTTTGCGGAGGGGGCAAGAATCAGCAGAAATGCCGCTGGCATGAAGACAAAGGAGGCGAATATCATAAGGAGCAACGCAGCGCTGTCCTTCTGTACTCCAGAATACAGGTAAGTCGCGATCAGTATAAAATAAAAGGGGGTGGTCAGCAGCCACGCGGTCAGCGCATTCTGCGGCAATTTGTTGAGACTCATGAGAAATCGCGGCAACGCAATGAACGTGACCAGGCCCAGCGTCAAATACCCGATCGTGAGCGGAAAATTGCCCATCTTCATCCCGCCTTTGGGAAAGGCGATCAGGAAGGTCACGAGCAACATGAAGAAGAAGGTCGTCGTCGGTGCGGCTGACCGCTGCGCCTCGTAGCCTCCCTGCGGCATCGCGCGGGGAGCAACCTGGCGGCCAAAGCCACGCGGCGGCAGCACTCCCGGAGCGGACGTCCGGAGCGTCGTCGAAAGGGTGCGCCGGCGCCGCATCTTTCTGCTCCGTCTCAGTTCAAGGAGAGGTGAGGCACGGCCGCATCTGCGGGCCCCGCCACCGCGATCGCATCGCGCACCGCCTTGGGCATGGCCTCCTCCAGCACCAGTTCGGCCATCTGGAAGTCGCGGATGCCGTCGATGTCCACAGCGCTGTCCGGGTCCACCTCGATGGCGAAAATGGCGTCGCCCGTCATCGAGCCGGCGCGGATCACGTCGGAACGGATCACGTCCAGCTGGCCGGTGTGCCAATAGACCGGCGGCAGCTTCTGGCGCGGCATGTTGAAGGGCTCGGGCACGCCCTCCAGGCGCAGCAGCGGCGCGAGCTTTCCGTCGTCCGCCTTGCACCACATCTTGTAGGGCGTCCGTTCCGCCACCGTCACCGATCGCACGCAGGTGATGGCCGGGTTGGCGCGCATCATGGCCACCGACCGATCGATCCATTCGGGATCGCGGAACGGCGTCGTCGGACGCAACTGCACCATCAGATCGGGATGCTCGCCATGGTCCGCGAGCCACCGCACCGCATGCCCGAACACGTCCAGATCGGTGGAGAAGTCGCCCGCCAGCTCGGCCGGGCGCATGAAGGGTGTCTCCGCCCCATAGGCGCGGGCGACCGCGGCGATCTCCTCGGAATCGGTGGAGCAGATGACCCGGTCCACCGCCTTCGATGCCTTCGCCGCCGCCACGGACCACGCCACCAGGGGATGCCCCCCCAGCGGCCGCACATTCTTGCCCTTCAGGCCCTTGGAGCCGCCACGCGCGAGCACCAGGGCATAGACACCACCGGACGACATGAACGCTCCGTGCCCGATTTCCGCTTCGACCGCCGCGCCACAAGGCCTCTGGCCTCGGCCGCCGGGGTTCAGATGATCCTGCGCGAATGTCTCACTCGCGCCAACGCCTCAATTGCCCTGAGCGAGCCGCAGGCCGGCCCCGTGGGGGTTGCGCCCCGTCGCCTTGGTGCCCATCCAGCCTTCCAGCTTGTCGAGAGCATACCAGAAACCGGCGCCGCCGTCCTTGTGGCCCTGCCAGATCTCCGGCACGAAGGAGGCATTGGGGCAGCTCTCCTCCAACGCGCTGGCGAGCGCCGCGAAGTCCATGGCGCCGTCGCCGATCTGTAGGCCTTCGCCGTCCACGCCCTTGGCGTCGACGATGTGAAGATGCGCCGTATAGGGCCCCACCTTCTGGCAGAATTCGCGCATGGACCAGCCGAAATGGTTGCAGGCGAGCTGCGAGTGGGAGACGTCGAAGCACACCCGCATCTTGTTCGCGGCGCAGAAGGCGGCGATCTCGTCCGGGTCCATGAACAGGTTGTGGTAGCTCTGGCCGCCGAAATGCCAGGGGAAGGGCGGCATGGTCTGCGGGATCAGCTCCACGCCCGTGCGGTCGATGGCGGCGAGGCTTTCCTCCATGCGGGCATAGAGTGCCGGCCGGGCGGCCGCGGGGAAGGCGCGGGAGGTGGAGAAGCCGCCCATATTGACGATGATGAGCGGCACGCTCGCCTTCTTGTGCCACTTCTTGAGCGCCCTTGTGACGTCGATCACCCGCTGCAGCTCGCCGATGGACTGCTGGCGATAGGCCTCGTCCGGCGAGGCGAGGTCGAGGATGTGGTCGCCCTTGAACAGCTCCGGGGCGTGGACCACGTAATCGATGTCCAGCGGCTCGCTGAACCAGTCCTCGAGCTTCACCTCCATGTCTTTGTAGGACAGGTGGTATTCCAGCAAGGTGAGGTTGGTCTTCTCGATCATGGCGCGGTAATCGTGCCAACGCACCGGGATGCCCCACGAGCGCGGAAAGCGGAACGGCCGGGCCTGCGCCACCTCGTCCAGCAGGTCGGACGGGAAGAAGGGCGTGCCCGCCTCGATGGCGCGGCGCGCCTTGCGGCCGACGAGGGCGCCGCGCTGGTTCGGCTGGAGACCCTGGCCGGGGCTCTGCACCACGATCATGTCGTCGGTGATGAGGGTGCCTTCCGCGATGTCCTGCGCCGCCTTCAGGCTTTTCGCGAGGATCTCGCGGTTCATCATCTCGCCCTGGGTCATGGCGCGCTCGCCCGACGCGCCCATGGATTCCTCCACGGCGCGGATGGCGGCCATCATGTCGGCGAACTCGCCAGGCAGCAGCGACACCTTGTGGTCGTTGCCTTCCAGGCCCCGATCGATGGTGAAGTGCTTCTCCACCACGCAGGCGCCGCGCGCCACGGCGGCCACCGGCACCACCCAGCCGCGCTCGTGGCCGGAATAGCCCACCGGACCGCCGGCGATCTCCGCGAGGCGGTCCATGTAGCGCAGCTGCACGTCCTTGTAGGGGGTGGGATAGGTGGAGTTCACGTGCAGCAGCACGAAGGGCGCGCCGCGGGACTTCAGCAGCGCCACGCTCTCGCGGATCTCCGATTCCTGCGACATGCCGGTGGAGCACAGAAGCGGCTTGTGGGTGTCGGCGAGCGCGGTGAGCAGATCGTGGTTGGTGAGGTCGGCCGAGGCCACCTTGTAGCCGGCGATGCCGTAGCGCTCCAGCGCCTCCAGGCTCGGCAGGTCCCACGGCGTGCACAGCGGCTCGATGCCCGCTTCGCGGGCGTGGTCGAACACCCGGAACATGTCGTCCGCCTTCAGATTGAAGCGGGCGAGAAGATCCAGCGTGTATTGCGCGCCGAGGTCCTGGTTGGCGTCCGAGCTCTTGCCGCCGCCATAGAGCGAGGACAGATCGCGCATCTGGAACTTGACGCAGTCGGCGCCCGCCTCCCTGGCGAGGTCCACCAGGCGCTTGGCGAGGTCCACGTCGCCTTGGTGGTTGTTGCCGATTTCGGCGATCACGTAAGCGGGCTGGCCCTTGCCGATGAGCCGGCCGGCGATGGACATCTCCGCCTTGGACGGGAAGGCGATGGCCACCACGCGCGAATAGTCGTCGAGCAGCGGCACCGCGCGGATGCGGTCGGAAAACAGCGCCGCGATGGCCTCCGGCGGCATGTCGATGCGCGCGGTCTGGCACTTGGTGTTGGCCACCGAGGAGATCGGCGCTTCGAGATTGATCTCCGGGGCGGAGGTCAGCCAGCGGCGGAAATCGCCGTCCGTGAGCATGCCCTCGAGCTGGCCGTTCTCGCTCACCGCGAGGACGAAGCCCGATTTGTTCGAGCTGATCTTGTTGAGCGCGGCCAGGACGGGATCATCGTTGAGGACGACGAACCGGAGCACGTTACGGTCGATGAGCATGCCTGCCTACTCCGCTGTGGTTCGACCGCTGACATCGGCAATGTCATCTTGCATTGCACAAATATGTCCCGAGGCGCAAGTGCTACGAGGGTGCTCCGCCCGATTTCCGCCGTGGCGCACGGGCGGGGAATCGCGCTCGCGGCGCCCAGGATGCAACGCTGGAAAGCATGCATCGCCCGAGGGTTGGGCGCAACAGCCGGACTCGCCCCGCGGGGCATCCCGGCTGATGCGCCGGGGCCGGTTCGGCCAGCCCGGCCAGCGCCGGAGGATAAGATTGTGTCGGACGCAACAATACAACTATGACGAGAACACGGGGCGGTCGAATGTCGCATTGCCGGGTCGGCACGGGGGCAAACATGCTCCGCGCCGCGCCTGTCTCACGGTGCCCGAGGGGGTCCGGCCGCCGCCTGAACTCTTCTTTCGCTCCACTCGTCTGTAGCGGCGTTTATTTGGCGCGGGGACAACTCAAGGTGCCGGCAAAAGAAATGCCTAGATAATAATCAAGTCTGTGGGGTGGATCGACGTTGGGTGTTGGTATATTTTCGCTCGCGGATGCGGTCGCGCCAATCTCGACGAGATGCTGCATCACGCGTTGAATTTGGTCGCCGAGCGAGGGTACATGCAGGCAGGGGGCGACAAGCCAATCAGGGTCTGCGCGGTGCTGATGGGCGGCTCGACCGCCGAGACGATTTCGACGGTCCACGCGGCATTGGAGGCGAACGGGCCGGTGGCGCTGACGATCGTCGACCTGCTGATGTTCCATCTGCGCAGCCCGGGACAGATTGCCTATCCCCGTGAGGCCGAGATCATCCGGATCGGGCCGGCGGACTGCGGCATCAACACGAAGTTCAAGAGCAGCAGCATCAATCTGCTTCTGAGCGGGGGAGCTGCCGCATTTCGCCGGATCGTGGACAAGGCCCGCGCGACCTACGCGGCCGCCAAGCCGGACGTCGTGGTGCTGTGCCACGACCGCCTTTATAGTGAGCTGGCCTTCGTGCGGGCTGCCCAGGAGATGGGCATTCCCACCGTCTTGATCCAGGAAGGCCCCTTCTGCGTCATCGGGTACGGCACGGCCAACAGCGTGAATTTGAAAATCAAGTATCTCTTCGCCCCGCTGGCGCACAAGATCGGTCTGCTGCCGGCCATGCCGGACTACGGGCATGCCGGGCATGCGCGGATCTGCGCGGCGTCCGAGGCCTATGCGGCGCAGTGGGTCCGATCGGGAATCGAGCCCGACCACATGGCCGTCACCGGAATCCCGCGATACGATTCTCTCGCCCGCATCAGGCACGACATCGCCGCGAAGGAGCCGCGCCCCGGCGGGGTGCCTCGCGTCTGCTTCCTGGCCCAGCCTTTCGCCCGACACGGCAAGGTCAGCGCGGCGGCCGCCCACGCGCGGATGCGCGACCTTGCCGAGGCCTTCAACCGCGCTGCTGCCTCGACCGCCTTCGACCTGGTGGTGCGCGCCCATCCGCGTGGAAATCGAGAGGATTTGGCGCCGCTCGTCGATGCCCTGGCCACGCCGTACGAGATCCAGAACGCGACCGCGCCGTTTCCGAGCGTTCTTCCCGAGTTCGATCTGGTGGTCGGCTTCTATTCGAGCGCGATCCTCGAGGCGCTGGCGTGCGACGTGCCCGCCGTCTGCGTCCGCCTGCCCAAGGAGGCCTTTTCCGAACCGGCGGAAGGCGCGAAGCAGGACGTGATCACCGGCATTGGCGTGCCGACCGCCATCGACGCCCAGGGGCTCGCCGATGCACTGGTCGCAAGCCTCACTCAGCGACCGGCCATCTCGGCCAGCAAGCTGCGCGACGAGATCGGCCAGATTCAGGGGCAGGCGTCCCGGATGGTCGCGGATGTCATATCCGCTTCAGCAAATCGGATATAGGGAGCGCGTGCGGTGAGGCGTTGGACCATCCGGAAGCAGCGCCGTCGCGATACCAAGGTCTCTCGGTCCCGGAGGATGTGGCCGATGACGGCGTCGTCCGGCCGGTCTTCCTCGCACGTGAAAAGTGGTCGATGACGATGGCGGAAGTCTCCCAACAGGATCGGTCTCGAACCGGGCGCGACTGCATCGTCTTCGCCTGCTCGGGCGTGCGCTACGCCGCCGAAGCCGTGGATGCGGCGCGGCAGGTCAAAGCGGTGATGCCGGGAATCGACATCGTCGGGTTCGCCGATGCCGAAGGCTGCAAGGTGTACGACGGCAGCGGCCTCTTCACCCGGTCGTTCGTCATCGAGAATCCCGCCCGCTCCTATATCGACAAGGCGCGGATCGACCTGCCCGATACCTATGATCGGGCGTTGTTCCTGGATAGCGACGCCTACGTCATCAAGCCGCTGGATTCGGTGTTCGAGCTGCTCGAGCGGTTCGACATGGTGGTGGCGCATGAGCCGACGCGCTTCACGACCGATGCCGCCTTCCGCACGCTGCTGGATTGGGGCGCGCCGCGGTCGTTTCCGGAGTGCAATACCGGCGTGATCGGATTTCGAAACAATGCGCAGGTCAGGGCATTCTTTCAAAGCTGGCGCGAGAAGCACCGCGAGCTGCATGACAAGACGGATCCTCCGGTAAAGGTTGATCAGCCGTCATTCAGGTTGGCGCTCTGGGAAAGCGACCTGCGATTTTACATATTGCCGCCTGAATTTAACTTCAGGCATACATTGCCTGGATTCATTGGCGGCTATTATAATGTAATGGTTCTTCATGGAAGAACAAAATTTCAAGAACACTATAGTCGGAAGCTGGGCGCATATGGCGATCTTCCGCGCGTCCACGTGCCGTTCTTCTGGGTCGTGACGGGGCCACGCAGGTTGTGGCGCCGCTGGCGGCGAAAGCATGGAATGAATAAGCAGTGGCTTAAGCGCACCTTTGGCCTGTCCCATTAAGAGTGTCCGGTGTGAAGGGGGCGTGTTAGGATTTTGATCAGCAACCGGCGAAGGCGCCCATCGGGTAACGGTAACGGAAAGCGGCTATGAACCTTTCTAAGATCGGGCGGTTGGGTCTTATCGCGCGCAATCAGCCGGCGACGTTGCATGCCGGTCGGCAGCATCACTCTTGGGCCAGGAAGAGCAATGCGGAAGTGCGGCACAAACCGGGTTGCGCCGTCCATGTGGGGAGGGTGCGGGGCAGGTCCGACGTGATGATCGCCTATGCTCCCAATCGGCTCGTCTGTCGGCTGCTCGGGCCGCAAAATTATCGTCTCATCGGCGAGCGAATGAAGAGCCCGTTCGATACGACGGTCGCCAACTACCCGGCATTCGCGCCTTGTGTCGACGGATCGCGTGAAGCCGTTTGAACATCCGCCACAAAAAAATGGCCCAATTCGTGCAAACGGCGTGGGCAGAGGGCGATCCAGTCGGCGCATCCTGCGCGGCGGGTTTTGGTGGGCTGGGCGTTTGCAGATGATGACCATTTGGGAATACGGTGGCGTCGAGGATCCTCAATGTTGACGAGCATAACCAAGAAGCTCTGGTATCTCCTCGACTCCAAGCTACGAATTCAGTTCTGGGGCCTGCTCGCATTGATGCTCGTCGCCGCGGTCCTGGAAGCGGTGGGCATCGGCATCATCCCCCTGTTCATTGCGGTGCTTGCGGAACCCTCGCGGCTCGCCCGCCTGCCGTTCCTCGGCACGGCCGCCCAGCAGTGGGTCGATACCCCGCGGGAGACCATCCTCTTCGTCGGCGGCGGATTGATCGCGGTGTTCTATGTGGTCCGCGGCCTCTATCTCATCAGCCTGAACTTCCTCAAATCGAGCTTTGCCGGCGAGGTCACGGCCCATATCGGCGAGCGGCTCTTCGCGGGCTACATCGCCGCTCCCTACGTGTTCCATCTGGTCAACAATTCCTCGTCGCTGATCCGCAACATCCATATCGAGACGCAGCGGATCGGCCAGCAGGTCATGAAGGCCGCGCTCATCCTCATCCTCAGCGCGGTGATGATCATCGCCATCCTTTCAATTCTTGTTCTTTACGAACCGGTCCTGTCGATTCTGGTGCTCGTACTGGGTGGAGGCTCGGTGTTCTTCTTCCTGCGGGGCATCAGGAGCACCGCCACGCGTCACGGCCAGTTGCTCACGGTCGTCAACGGTACCTTGCTGCAGGCGCTTCAGGAGGGGCTCGGCGCGTTCAAGGACATGCGGCTGCGCGGCCTTTCGGGCTTCATGAACGCGCGCCTCAGCCGCCTGCTGCACGAGCGGGGGCATTCCTGGCACATGCAGCAATTCCTCATCGAGAGCACACGGCCCATGGTCGAGACGGTGGGCGCCCTCGGCCTGGTGCTCGTGCCGCTGTTCCTGGTCTGGCGCGGCGCGTCGCTGACCGATATTCTGCCCATGCTCGCCCTTCTGGCGGCGGCGATGATCCGCATGCTGCCGGCGCTCAACCAACTGACGCAGGCGCTGGTGCAGCTGCGCACCAACGCGGCGACCGTCGACACGCTCTACGCCGAGGTGAGGGACCTGGAGGCCATGGCGGGCGCGCCGGCGCGCGACGGCGGCATCCCAAAGGTCAAGATCGGCAAGTTCTCCGGTTCGATCCGCGTGGAGAACGTCTCGTTCTCCTATCCCAACGCGGCCGGCCGGGTGATCAAGGATCTTTCGTTCGAGATCAAGGCGGGCACCTCCGTCGGGTTCGTGGGGCCGACCGGTGCCGGAAAGACCACGGCGGTCGATCTCATGCTGGGGCTGCTCGAGCCGTCGTCCGGCAAGGTCCTCGTGGATGGCAAGGACATCAGGGCGGACATGGTGGGCTGGCAGCGCCAGATCGGCTATATCCCCCAGTCCATCTTCCTGATCGACGACACCATCCGCCGGAACATCGCCTTCGGCATCCCGGACGAAGATATCGACGACGGGGCGGTGGCGCGGGCGGTGCGCACGGCCCAGCTCGACGAGCTCGTCAGCACGCTTCCCGCCGGCCTTCACACGGTTGTCGGCGAGCGCGGGGTACGACTGTCGGGCGGCCAGCGCCAGCGCATCGGCATCGCGCGCGCGCTCTATCATGACCCCTCGGTGCTGGTGATGGACGAGGCCACGGCAGCGGTCGACAACGTCACGGAACGCCGGCTCATGGAGGCGCTGGACCAGGCCAAGGAAGGGCGAACCTTCATCATGATTGCCCATCGCCTGAGCACGGTGGTCAATTGCCACGTGATCTACATGCTCAAGGACGGCTCGGTGCACGCCAGCGGGAGGTTCGAGGACCTGCGCCGCACCGACGCGGATTTCGAGGCCATGGCGCGGTAGTCTGTATGGAGTCAAAAAGTAGATTTATTAAGAGCCCGAAGTCACAAGGAGCGCGAAGCCGATCATAACGTCCGGCTTTCTCAGATCCAGGCATTCGACCGATTTATATTCTGTGGCACTTAAGTGCGCAATCAATACAGCGTCTCGATCTTGGCAGCTCCAGACTGGGTCGAAATCCCAACGGTGGTTATTCTTGTTATAAGGAAATGCGATGAAGATAGCCGTCGTTGCAGCATTTTATACGCACAAGAACAGTGGGATGCTCACTGTTGATATGTCCGTTATCGGATTTATTCGTCGTCATTTTCCTGAGGCAGAGCTTACTCTTTATTCATTCGGAAAGGCGGATTTATCCGCGTACGACTCAGGTAGCCTCGGCTATCGCCATGTCTCCTTGCAGGAAAATTTTCAAGATCTTCGTGAGGCCGATCGAATTTTGTACTGGGGCGATTTTCTTCATAACATTCGATATTGGGAAGAGGCGCTGATCCCCCGCGCATTGCAGCACGGTATCAGTGGAAGCGAGCAGGAGGCGCGAGACCTGGTCTATCGCCTTCACTCTCTGGAGCACGAAGATGCCGCACTTCTCGAGAAGACGGTCTCCTTCGGGACGACTATCTACAATATCGGGCCCAAGGACCTTCAGAATCCGCGCTATGTCGCGGCCCTCGAACGGATTGTAGGCAAAAGCCGGGCTTGTGGCTTTCGCGATCCCATCTCCGCGTCGCATGGAAGTGCCTTCCAGCCGGAATCGCGTTGCCTGGGCATCGATGGCGCATTCCTGCTGCACGATGATGATCTTGCCATCTGCCCCGGCTACATGCCGACCTCGACCAAAAATCACATCGGCATCTTCTTCGGACGCACGCAGCGTTTCGATGCCCTGATGTTGTTCTCGCATATGATCGGCCATCGGCTGAAGATGCCGCTGGCCTGGGTTCCGTGGCTCGAAACGAGGTCTCGGCAACGCGTCGCGGGAATGATCGGCGTGAGGTCCGCGGGCTCGGACAGCCTGCCGGGGTCCGTCTTTTCCTACCTCCGCACGTGCAAGTTCATCATCACGGACACCTACCATCTCACCATCAATGCATGGCGCATGGGCATTCCCGCGATCTGCATCGGGTCGTCGGAGAACAAGCCCTCCGCCATGTTGAACGACAAGAAGAAAGACATTCTCTATCAGATGATCGGAGCTAATCCCTTCTACGTGGAGCTGGGCTCGATCACCAACATGCTTCGCGCCAAAAGCCGGGCCGATCGTATGGCGGCGACGATCTCCGACACGGCGCTCGCGGATGGCGTGCGAGGTCATATCCAACGCCATCGCAAGCGCTGTGAAGACATGCTGGTCACCGCGCTTGGATAAATCGCGCGCCGTCGGATGGCACTCGCAGGCGGCGACCCATTCTCGCCCCGGTCCGCCGCCGAGCGATGTGGAAAGCCGGCGCCTGCCGATTGATACCACATTCGCCTGTCACCATCGGCCGTGAGGCATCGGCTCCCTCATGGAGGCCGGGCGGTGCAGGGGTTTCTCGGGCGCCGAGGACAAGCGCGATGAAAAGCACGGGACCGTTCCAGCTTAGTCGACGCGATTATCTGCTGGCGACACTTGGAATCATCGCCCAGCCTTCGACAGCGTTCGGCCAGGCCGGCGATCTGCGGGACCAGTTCCTGCGTGATCCCCCGGCGGTGCTGCGCGACCGGCTTGCGGAGCTCGGGCGCGTCCGCCGCAGGAGTGTGGTCGGATCGGTCGATCTCCCGGCGCTCTACAAGGAGGCCGGGCAACGGTGGGTCGCCCGGGATGCCGTTGACATCCGATCGTTTGGAGCCGTGCTCGACGGCCAAGCGGACGATACTGAGGCGGTTCAGCGGGCCGTGAATTCGGGTGCCGGCGTCATACGCTTGCCCTCGAACGGCACATTGCGACTCACACGAACGGTACGAATTCGCAGGCCGGTTGCGCTGCTGGGCGGCGAGGGCGGGGCCAAGATCCACTCGGAATCACGCGCGGGGGCCGTGCTGCTCGTCGAGGACGAGGCCGCCGCGCCCGATGCGTTCATCCGCGGCCTGTGGTTCGATCGCCTGATCTTCTCGGTTCCGGCACCGGCGGTGAAACGTCATGCCGTGGTCGGCGTCAATGTGCGCGACATCCGCTTCACGCGGTGCCGGACGACGGGCCTGGGCGGCATGAGGGTCGGCCATGCCAAGGAAAGGGCCTATCAGCCCAAGAAGCCGCACCCGAGCGCCGACCTGGATCCGGCCGTCATCGCCGGCTTCCTGCCCGATGCGCCGACCGATCTGAACGAGGACATCCTCTTCATCGACAACGAGATCGATGGCCAGGCCTTCATGGTTCAGGCGTTGCGGGTGGATTTCGGCAGGCGCGTCGTCGCCGCCTACAACAAGGGGCGGTTCGCCAACATCAGCTGGTGGGGCGGCGGGGCGAAGTTGTCCCAAGGCGGGCAGCTTCAATTTCTGCGGAGGGTGCGCGACGTCGCCATCGTTGGAAACGAGATGCATGGGGCGAACGGCGCATTCTATGGCAACAACGGTCAGAACGTTCTCATCGAGGACAATCTGGCGCACGACATCACTGATACAGCGATCGATTTCGAGGGCTGCGTCGATTGTGTCGCACGGCGGAACATCGCCATCGATGCCGGAAATTTCTGCTATTCAACATTCTATGCAGCGCAGAACATTCGCTTCGAAGGCAATGTGGGGGTGCAGACCGGAAAGGGAGCAACGGTGATCGAGCGCCTTTCGGCGAAGCTGCCCGGCAAGCCCACCGGGCGCATATTGTTTGCGCTGCGCAGCGCCGGGTTTTCCGGTCCGGACAAGGTGGTGATCGCGTGCACGGGCAATATTTTTGCGTATACCGGCGGCGACGGCCTCGGCAAAGTTGCGCCAAGTTACAGTTCATCCGTCACTTTCGACAGCAACAAATTCCTGAATGTTCGGTGTAATTTCAGTTACCCACAAGTGCACACCGTGAGGCTGGAGAAGAATGCGTTCTTTTTCGACCGGCTGGTGTCCGGCAACGAGGTGCTGGTGGGCCTCGGCGGCGCCACGGGGGCGCAGGAATCCCGCATCGTCGACAACGTCGTCGTCATCGATGCTGCAGCCGATGCCGGGACGGTGGCGATCGGCGCGGTTCAGTCCGGTCCCGGCCGGACCGTGATCCGGAACAACGAGGTGCGCCAGCGTCCCGGGGACGGTGCCGCGGCCGCAATCGCCGTTACGGGCACGCCGACAGCGGCAGGCCAGCCGCAATTCGTCATCGCCGACAACAAGGTCCCCCTCATCATCGACCGGTCGCTGGACAATGGCGCGCAGATTTCGGCGGCCGGCAATACGGATGCCCGGGGCGCGCCGGTCGCGGTCAGCCGCCCGTGAGCGGCGCGGCGGGGCACGACCTGCGCGAGCGCGCAGCGTGAGGACTGTGCGCTGCGCCGCAGGGTGGCCGCTCCGGCGCTATTTTCCGTAGTGCTCCCGGTACCAGGCGACGAATGCGGGCACGCCGACGGCGAGCGGCGTCTGCGGCCGGTAGCCGGTGAGCGCCTCCAGCAGGCGCGGGTCGGCGAAGGTCTCGCGCACGTCGCCCGGCTGCATGGGCAGCAGGAGCTTTTCCGCCGGCCGCCCGAGCGCCGCCTCGATGGCCTCGACGAAGTCGAGCAAGCCCACCGGCTGGCCGCCGCCAATGTTCACCGCCCGCCACGGCGCCACGGGAGAGAGGCTGTCCTCCACGCCTTGCGCCGCCGCCGGCTGGCCCACCACCGGCGGAACGCCGGCGAGTCGCACCACCGCCTCGACGATGTCGTCCACATAAGTGAAGTCGCGCCGCATCTGACCCATGCCGTAGATCTCGATCGGCCGGCCCGACAGGATCGCGTCGACGAATTTGAACAGCGCCATGTCGGGCCGCCCCCAAGGCCCGTAGACGGTGAAGAAACGGAACGATGTGGTCGGCAGGCCCCACAGGTGGGCATAGGAATGGGCCATGGCTTCCATGGCCTTCTTGGTGGCGGCATAGAGGGTGATGGGAAAGTCCGCCCGATCGGTCTCGGCGAACGGCATCTTGGCGTTGCCGCCATAGACCGAACTGGTGGAGGCCATCAGCAGATGCTTCGGCTTCGCCGCGCGCGCCGCCTCCAGCAGGTTGTAGGAGCCCACCAGGTTGGAATCCACATAGGTGCGCGGATGCTCGATGGAGTAGCGCACCCCCGCCTGGGCGGCGAGGTGGACGATCACGTCCGGCTCGGCGGTCTCGGTCGCGGCGGTGAGCGCCGCCATGTCCTCGAGCCGCGCCTCCACCGCGCGGAAGCCGTTGGAGCGGCCGAGCAGATGGTGCCGGGCGCGCTTCAGGGCCGGGTCGTAATAATCGGTCATGCCGTCGTAGCCGACGACGAAATGGCCCTCGTCCAGCAGCCGCCGCGCCAAGTGGAAGCCAATGAAGCCGGCGGTACCCGTGATGAGAAAACGCATGGAGGGGCTCGTCTTTGTGCGCACGGTCCGCAGCGGGCCGGCTCTCGCGCCGCGATCCCTCCGCGCATGCGCGGCGGACGCGAGGAGCGCCGCATTGGCTATCTGCCCGGGGCTCGGGAATCAAGCCTCGGGCGAGGGTCCGGCGCGGCCAGGATCAGAAGTAGCCGCGGCTCTGAAGGTATTCTACGACCTCATCCGCCAAGGCTTCGGGCGACGTGGTGCCGCCCTCCAGCACGATCTCCGGCGCCTCGGGGCGCTCATAGGGGCTGTCGATGCCGGTGAAGTTGCGGATCTCGCCCGCCCGCGCGCGCTTGTAGAGGCCCTTGGCGTCCCGGCTCTCGGCCACCGCCAGCGGCGTGTCGACGAAGATCTCGACGAACTCGCCCGGCCCCAAAAGCTCGCGCGCCATGGCCCGCTCGGCGCGGAACGGTGAGATGAAGGACACCAGAACGATCAGCCCGGCGTCCACGAACAGGCGCGAGACCTCGGCCACGCGGCGGATGTTCTCGACCCGGTCGGAGGAGGTGAAGCCGAGGTCCTTGTTGAGCCCGTGGCGCACATTGTCGCCGTCCAGCATGGTGGTGTGGCGGCCGAGCTGGTGCAGCTTCTTCTCGACGATGTTGGCGATGGTGGACTTGCCGGCGCCCGACAGGCCGGTGAACCACAGCACCACCGGCTGCTGGCCCTTCATCGCCGCGCGGCTCTGCCTGGTCACCTCCAGTGCCTGCCAGTGCACGTTGGTGGCGCGCCGCAGGCCGAAATCGATCATGCCGGCGCCGACCGTGAGGTTCGATATGCGGTCGATGACGATGAAGGACCCGGTCTGCGGCACCGCGGCGAACGGGTCGAAGGCGACCGGCGCCAGGGTGGCGAAATTGACCACGCCGACCTCGTTCAGCGCCAGCGTCTTGGCCGCGAGCCGCTGGAAGCTGTTCACGTCCACCTTGTGCTTGATCTCGGTGACCGAGGCGCCGACCGTGCGGGTGCCGATCTTGACCAGATAGGAACGACCCGGGAGCAACGGCTCCTCGTGCATCCAGATGAGGTGCGCCGCGAACTGGTCGGAGAAATCCGGGCGCGCGGCGGCCGCCGCGATCACGTCGCCGCGCGAGGCGTCCACTTCGTCGGCGAGGGTGAGGGTGACGGCCTCGCCGGCCTCCGCCTCGGGGCGCTCGCCGTCGCCGGTGACGATGGACTTCACCCGCGTCGTGACGCCCGAGCTCGCCACCACCACCGGGTCGCCGGTGCGCACCACGCCCGAGGCGATGGTGCCCGAGAAGCCGCGGAAGTCGAGGTTCGGCCGGTTCACCCATTGCACCGGCAGGCGGAACGGGCGCGAGGCGGCCGCGCGCACCACCTCCACCGCCTCCAGGTGCTCCAGCAGCACCGGGCCATGGTACCACGGTGTGTGCGGGCTGCGCTCGATCACGTTGTCGCCGAAGCGCGCCGAGAGCGGGATCGCGACCAGGGTCTCGAAGCCGAAATCGTGCGCGAACGACCGGTAGGCGGCGACGATCTCCTCGAACACGCTTTGCGAGAAGTCCACGAGGTCGATCTTGTTGATCGCCAGCACGACGTGGCGGATGCCCAGCAGCGAGACGATGTAGGAGTGCCGCCGGGTCTGGGTCAGGATGCCCTTGCGGGCGTCCACCAGGATCACCGCGAGGTCGGAGTTGGAGGCCCCGGTCGCCATGTTGCGGGTGTACTGCTCGTGGCCGGGGGTGTCGGCGACGATGAACTTGCGCGTGTCGGTGGCGAAGAAGCGGTAGGCGACGTCGATGGTGATGCCCTGCTCGCGCTCGGCGGCGAGGCCGTCCACCAGCAGCGCGAAATCGAGGTCGGCGCCGGTGGTGCCGTGCTTGCGCGAATCGTTCTCCAGCGTCGCCAGCTGGTCCTCGAACAGAAGCTTGGTGTCGTAGAGCAGGCGGCCGATCAAGGTGGACTTGCCGTCGTCCACGCTGCCGCAGGTGAGGAAGCGCAGCAGGCTCTTATTCTCCTGGGCGGCGATATAGTCCGCGGCGGCGCCGGGGCTCAGGGTCTGGTCCATCAGAAATAGCCCTCGCGCTTCTTCTTCTCCATGGAGGCGGCCTCGTCGTGATCGATCAGGCGGCCGGCGCGCTCGGAGGTGCGGGCGATCAGCATCTCGCGCACGATCGCCTCGAGCGTGGTGGCGTCGCTGTCGATGGCGGCGGTCAGCGGATAGCAGCCGAGCGTGCGGAAGCGCACCTGGCGCATCTGCGGGGTCTCGCCCGGTTCCAGCGGCAGCCGGGCGTCGTCGACCATGATCATCTGTCCGCCGCGCCACACCACCGGGCGCTCGGCGGCGAAATAAAGCGGCACGATCGGGATCCGCTCCAGCAGGATATATTGCCAGATGTCGAGCTCGGTCCAGTTCGACAGCGGGAACACGCGCAGGGATTCGCCCTGCCGGATGCGCGCGTTGTAGAGGTTCCACAGTTCCGGGCGCTGGTTCTTCGGGTCCCAGACGTGGTTGGCGGAGCGGAAGGAGAAGATGCGCTCCTTGGCGCGGCTCTTCTCCTCGTCGCGGCGCGCGCCGCCAAAGGCCGCGTTGAAGCCGTGTTTGTCGAGCGCGGCCTTCAGCGCCTCGGTCTTCATCACCTGGGTGTAGAGCGAGGAGCCGTGGTCGAACGGGTTGATGCCCTGGGCGAGGCCGTCCTCATTGGTGTGGACGATGAGGTCGAAGCCGAGCCGGCGCGCCGTCTCGTCCCGGAACGCGATCATCTGCCTGAACTTCCAGGTGGTGTCGATGTGCATCAGCGGAAACGGCGGCTTCGAGGGATGGAATGCCTTCACCGCCAGATGCAGCATCACCGCCGAGTCCTTGCCGATGGAATAGAGCATCACCGGATTGCTCAGCTCGGCGGCCACTTCGCGCATGATGTGGATGGATTCGGATTCCAGCCGCTTGAGGTGCGTCAGGCGATCTTGGGACACGGTTGCCACCTTGAATGTTGAGCCTTCACCATGAGGTTGCGTCGCCGCGCGGCGCGGCCGAACCCGCCACGCGTGCCCGCAAGTTCCGGCTGTCGGAGGAAGAAAAAGATCTCTCGCATCGTCCTTCGGCTTTGCTGCGGAGTGTATTCTACAGAATTCGTTGTAAATTACCGCCCCTGAAGCCGCAGATCATGCACGCAATGCGTCCGCACCGTGCACGAAGACAAGGGAGGTGTAGATACACTGCGCCAAGTTGCTGTGCAATGCGGCGCTGTGGTCGGCGCCGAAAGGGCGGCCCTGATTGCCGATTCCCCCGCAGACCCGCGCCGGCGGGGCCTTCCCGCGCCGTCGCGGACGGTCCATCGGGCACAAAATCGCTCCTCATATTGCACTGCGGGGTGCTGGACGGGCGGTAGGGCCTGTGTCAAAGCTAGGGCCCTACGTCCCGGGGGACCGCGACGGTCGGATCGACGGAAGAGGCAAAGATGAAGATCGTGCCTGTAATCTTGGCGGGTGGCACAGGAACCCGCCTCTGGCCGCTGTCGCGCAACAGTCTTCCCAAGCAATTCCTTCCGCTCAACTCGAATTTCAGCTTGTTCCAGGAGACGCTGCTGCGCGCCGCGCCGGGAGCCGAGTTTGCGGATCCGGTGGTGATAACCAGCCACGACTATCGCTTCTACGCGCAGCGGCAGGCGCAGGAGATCGGCATCACGCCCACCGTGCTCCTGGAGCCCGCCCGCCGCGACAGCGCCCCGGCGGTGATCGCGGCGACCGCCTATGTTGCGGCGCAGCATTGCCCCGAAGCGCTGGTGCTCGTTCTGGCCTCCGACCACGTGGTGCTGGAGACCGACAAGTTCCGCGCCGCGGTCTCGGTGGCGGCGCGGGCGGCTGCGCTCGGCAACATCGTCACCTTCGGCATCGCCCCGGATCGCCCCCGCACCAGCTACGGCTATATCGATGTGGGCGAGCCGCTCGCCGTCCCAGGGGCCTTCAAGGTGCGCGCCTTCGTCGAGAAGCCCGACGCCGCCACCGCCCAGAAATACATGGATGCCGGCTACCTCTGGAATTCCGGCAACTTCGTCTTCCCCGCCAACGTCATGCTGTCGGAAGCCGAGGCCTTCGAGCCGGAGATCGCCCGCTGCGCCATCAGCGCGGTGGAGCAGGCCAAGGTGGACATCGGCTTCCTCAAGCTCGACCAGGCCGCGTTCGAGGCGGCGCCGGCCAAGTCCATCGACTTCGCGGTCATGGAGCGCACCACCAAGGCGGCGGTGGTCAAAGGCGACTTCACCTGGTCCGACGTCGGCGCGTGGGATGCGGTCTATGAGATCGGCACCGCCGACGACGCCGGCAACGTCACCAAGGGCCCGGTGACGCTGCTCGACAGCGACGGCAATTATGTGCGTAGCGACGGACCTCTGGTGGCCGGCATCGGCATCGAGAACCTGGCGGTGATCGCCACCGAGGACGCGGTGCTGGTGATGCCGACGAACCGCAGCCAGGACGTCAAGGCGCTGGTGGGGGCGCTGAAGAGCGCCCGCCGCAACGAGGTGGAGAGCCACAACAAGGTCTACCGGCCCTGGGGCAGCTATGAGAGCGTGTGCCGCGGCGAGCGATTCCAGGTGAAGAAGATCGTGGTGGAGCCCTCCGGCACCCTTTCGCTCCAGAAGCACCATCACCGGGCCGAGCACTGGGTGGTGGTGCGCGGCACCGCCGAGGTGACCGTGGGCGAGAAGGTGGTCACCTTGAACGAGAACGAGTCGATCTACATTCCCATGGGCAGCGTGCACCGGCTGGCCAATCCCGGCCGCATTCCACTGGAGCTGATCGAGGTGCAGACCGGCTCCTATCTGGGCGAGGACGACATCGTCCGCCTGGAGGACATCTACCAACGCGTCTGAGCCATTGCGGGTCATGCGGCGGGCCGTCGCCCCGCGCCTTCGGGCGCCGGGTCGACGGCCCGCGCCGCTTTGCCCCTTCCCCTCCATCGCGCGAGGGCGCAAAAGGCAGACATCGGGAAGTCACAGTTGGTGGATTATCCGCTGCCGACAATCGGATGAGCGGATGTCCGCCGCACGAGCCCGCACCGGTCTGCCCGCAACGCGGCGCGGCCCGGCGGTCTCGATCGGGGAACGGGAGCCGGCATGGAGCGGACCGCCGTGGTCCGACCGCATCCGGCCCGAGCGGACAAGTGGACGAGCGACAATGCACGTGACGATGATCGGCGCAGGCTATGTGGGGCTGGTTTCCGGGGCGTGCTTCGCCGATTTCGGCCACACCGTCACCTGCGTCGATACTCATGAGGGCAAGATCGCGGCGCTGAAGCGCGGCGAGATCCCCATCTTCGAGCCCGGCCTCGCCGACCTCGTCGCCGCCAACATGAAGGCCGAGCGCCTGTTCTTCACCGCCAGCCTTGCCGAGGGCCTGGCGAAGGCGGAGGCGGTGTTCATCGCCGTCGGCACGCCCTCGCGGCGCGGCGACGGCCATGCGGACCTGTCCTACGTCTACCAGGCGGCGCGCGACATCGCCCGCGGCATCTCGCGCTACACGGTGGTGGTGACCAAGTCGACGGTTCCGGTGGGCACCGGCGACGAGGTGGAGCGCATCATCCGCGAGACCCGGCCCGACGCCGAATTCGCGGTGGTCTCGAACCCTGAATTCCTGCGCGAGGGCGCGGCCATCACCGACTTCAAGCGGCCCGACCGCATCGTCCTCGGCACCGAGGACGAGCGCGCCAAGCAGGTGATGGCCGAGCTCTACCGGCCGCTCTATCTCAACCAGGCGCCGCTGCTGTTCACCGCGCGCCGCACCGCCGAGCTCACCAAGTACGCGGCCAACGCCTTCCTCGCCACCAAGATCACCTTCATCAACGAGATCGCCGATCTGTGCGAGCAGGTGGGCGCCAACGTGCAGGACGTGGCGCGCGGCATCGGCCTCGACAACCGCATCGGCGCCAAGTTCCTGCATGCGGGGCCGGGCTATGGCGGCTCGTGCTTCCCCAAGGACACGCTGGCGCTCATCAAGACCGCGCAGGACTACAACGCGCCGATCCGGATCGTGGAGACGGTGGTCTCCGTCAACGACCAGCGCAAGCGGGCCATGGCGCGCAAGGTGATCCACGCGCTCGGCGGCACGGTGCGGGGTAAGACCATCGGCGTGCTCGGCCTCACCTTCAAGCCCAACACCGACGACATGCGCGACGCCCCCTCCATCTCCATCATCACCGCGCTCCAGGATGCGGGCGCGGTGGTCAAGGCGCACGATCCCGAGGGGGTGGAGCAGGCCAAGCTGGTGCTGGAGGAGGTCGGTTATGTGGAGACCCCCTATGCGGCGGCGGAGGGGGCCGACGCCCTGGTCATCATCACCGAGTGGGACGCCTTCCGCGCCCTCGATCTCAAGCGCATCCACACGCTGATGCGCTCGCCCGTGGTGGTGGACCTGCGCAACATCTACCGGCCCGACGAGATGGCGGCCCTGGGCTTCGCCTATCAGAGCGTCGGGCGCGCCTGACGGGCGGAGCGGATCCTTTGATCCGCTCCGCTTGGCGCCTCAGAAGAAGGCCTGGATGCCGGTGATGGCGCGGCCGATGATGAGGGCGTGGATGTCGTGGGTGCCCTCATAGGTGTTCACGGTCTCGAGGTTCGCCGCGTGCCGCATCACATGGTAGTCCGCCGAAATGCCATTGCCGCCGTGCATGTCCCTGGCGATGCGGGCGATTTCCAGCGCCTTGCCGCAATTGTTTCGCTTGATGAAAGAAATGGTTTCCGGCGGCAAACGTCCCGCATCCATGAGCCGGCCCGCCTGCAGGCAGGCCTGGAGGCCGAGGGCGATCTCGGTCGCCATGTCGGCGAGCTTCTTCTGCACCAATTGGGTGGCGGCGAGCGGCCGGCCGAACTGCTTGCGGTCGAGCGTGTATTGCCGCGCGGCGGCATAGCACGCCTCGGCGGCGCCCATGGCGCCCCAGCCGATGCCGAAGCGGGCGCGGTTGAGGCAGCCGAACGGACCGGCGAGGCCGGTGGCATTCGGCAGCAGGTTCTCCTCCGGCACCACCACGCCGTCGAGCACCACTTCGCCGGTGATGGACGCGCGCAGCGAGAGCTTGCCCTCGATCTTCGGCGTGGAGAAGCCCGCCATGCCGCGCTCGACGATGAAGCCGCGGATGGCATTGTCGTGCGCCGCCGACTTCGCCCACACCACGGCGAGATCGGCGATGGGGGCGTTGGTGATCCACATCTTCGAGCCGGTGATGCGGTAGCCGTCCGCCACCTTCTCGGCGCGGGTGCGCATGCCGCCGGGATCGGAGCCGGCATCCGGCTCGGTGAGGCCGAAGCAGCCCACCCACGCGCCGGTGGCGAGTTTGGGCAGGTATTTCTGCTTCTGCGCCTCGGAGCCGTAGGCGTTGATGGGGTGCATGACCAGCGAGGACTGCACGCTCATGGCCGAACGGTAGCCCGAATCCACGCGCTCCACCTCGCGGGCGGCGAGGCCGTAGGAGACATAATTGAGGCCGGCGCCGCCATATTCCGCCGGCACGGTGGGGCCGAGCAGGCCGAGGGCGCCCATCTCGTTCATGATCTCGCGGTCGAACCGCTCCTCCAGATAGGCCGAGGTGACGCGCGGCAGGAGCTTGTCCTGCGCATAGTCGCGCGCGGTGTCGCGCACCATGCGCTCCTCGTCGGCGAGCTGGCCGTCGAGGCCGAAGGGATCGGTCCAATCGAACACGGGCTTGGACGAGGACGGCGCGGCCATGGCGATGCTCCCTGGTTTCGGCGCGGTCGGCGATTTACATACCGACCAGTCGGAATATAATGCGTGCGATATAGCGCAAGCCGCGCGCGGAGTCGAGATGGGAGGCCCAACCCTGGCCAGCAACGATCACAAGCCGCGTCCCCCCGCCGCCCCTGCGACCGGTCCGGCGCGCGGACGGCCGCGCATGGCCCCGGGCGCGCCCGGGGAGGAGGGGGAGGAGAAGCGGCTCGGCCGGCCGCCGCTGGTCAGCGATCCGCGCGAGGAGATCCTGCGCCAGGCCGCGAAACTGTTCGCCCAGAAGGGATATGGCGCTTCCTCGCTGGCCGAGGTGGCGGCGACGCTCAATTACTCCAAGGGTGCGATCTACAACTATTTCGCCACCAAGCAGGAGATCTACGACGCCATCATCATCCGCACCCTGGACGGGCTCAACCAGGCGGCCGCGGCGGCGGTGGCCGAGGGCGGGAGCCCGCACGCGCGGCTGCGCCTCTTCATGATCGGCCATGCGCGCTATCTGGCGGACAATTACGACAGCTTCGTCACCATGCTGGTGGGCTATTCCGGCATGGCGAACGCGGCGCTGAAGGACGAGGCCCTGCGCTTGCGCGATGCCCACGAGGGCCAGCTGCGCGCCATCATCGCCCAGGGCGTCGCCGACGGCTCGTTCCGCGCCATGGACGTCGCCATGACGGGGCGCGCCGTGCTCTCGCTGCTCTCCTGGATGGCGCGCTGGTATCGCCCCGGCGGTGCCATGGCGGCGGAGGACGTGGCCGACTTCTATTGCGATCTCATCGCCTCCGGCCTCCTGCCGCGCTGAACCGGGCCGCGCCGGAGGCCGGCGCGCCGCCGCCGCGCGCGGAACCGGCCTTCTCCAGGGGCGTTACCGCGCCGGGGAAGGGGCGATCTGTGACCAACGGAGGCTGCCATGACCACGTCCGGCGCAAGCGCAGGCAAGGCACCCGAGAAGAGCGCAACCGAAAAGAGCGCATCCACGAGGACCCACGCGGCGACGCCCGCCGGCGATCCGCAGGCCACGGGCGGCCTGACCGAGACCGAGCGGGACCGCATCAAGCGCCGGGCTCACGGGCTGTGGCGCGAAGCCGGCTCGCCCCAGGGCCGCGACCGCGAGTTCTGGGAGCAGGCCGAGCTCCAGGTTCTGAAGGGCGGCCCGTCCGCCTGATCCGCCCCACTTTCAAGGAGACCAGGCGATGCCGGCGAAATCCCAAGCCCAGCAGAAGGCGGCGGGTGCCGCCTTGGCCGCCAAGCGCGGCGACATGCCCAAGTCCGAGCTGAAGGGCGCCTCGCGCTCGATGGCGGAGAGCATGAGCGAGAAGGAGCTCGACAAGATGGCCTCCACCCCGCGCAAGGGAAAGCCGCAGCACGCCAGCAAGGGCTGACGGCGCTGCGTGGTGGGGGAGACCCTCTCTTCCGGCGGGAGAGGGCAGGCGGGCAGCGGCCGATGGCGCGCTTCCGCCCTGCGCGGGGAACCTCTCACCCCCACCCTCTCCCTCAGGGAGAGGGAGGCCGGCGCGCCTTTGGGAGACGTGTTTCCCGGGAGGGAGCCGCGGTGCGCAAAAGGAACCCTCTCCCCCGTGGGGAGAGAGTAGGGTGAGTGGGCGGTACGCCGGGGCGGTCGCGCGCCCGGCGATGGCCCCTCAGCCCGGGTCGCTTTGGCGCGCGAGGGCGGCGGCGGTGGCGGGGGAAAGGGCCGCGGCGAGCGCCCCTTCGGTCATGTCCACCAGATTGGCGACGAACGCCTCTTTCTCCAGCCCCAGATTGAGCCGGCCGGCCGCTTTGTCGCGCTCCCAGTCGGCCAGAGCGTAGATCGCCTGGCGCAGCGCGATCGAGACCCGGTCGCGCACCAGCGCGCGCGGCAGATGGGGCAGGATGGCGTGCAGCAGGCTCACCACCCGCGAGAGGCTGGCGTCGTTGCGGTCCTTGGCGATGGCCCAGATGTCGAATTGCTGGCTGGCGTAGAACTGCGCCAGGAAGCGGATGTAGTGGTTGGAGCCGCTGCCGTCGTTGAGCTGGGCGGCGAGCGGCAGGATGAACACCCGCGCCAGCGCCCTGAGGTCCCCGGCGAGCCCCGCCTCCTGAAGCGCCTTCAGTTCGGCGAGGCGCGCGGTGTTCACCGCCGACATGCGCAGGTCCAGGATGGCCGTGATCAGCGCTTCCTTCGAGCCGAAATAATAGTGGATCGCCGAGGCGTTCTGCTGGTCCGCCGCGCGGTTGATCTCGCGCATGGAGGTGGCGTCGATGCCGTGGGAGGCAAACAGGCGCTCGGCCACCGCGATCAGATGCGCGCGGGTGGTCTTCTCGCCAGCGGCTTGCGCTGGCGGCGCGGGCCGCGCGCGGCCACTGCCCGGCGGGCGTCCCCGGCGCTTCTCGGGCCTCGGCTCGTCCATTCTTCGTCTCCCCGGCCCGCCCAGGCTTGCCAGTTTAAATCACTTGAATTAATCTTGCCAGCGTCATCGAAGGCCCGCATCAGCACGGGCCGTGTGCTGTCCTGGGAGGAACCCTATGTCCACTGCCCCCGTCATCCTGCGAAGCCTGCGCCGCGCGGGTCTCGCGCTCGCGCTCGGCCTCGCCGTCGCGCCGGGCGCCGCTCTGGCGTCCGAAGCCTGCACCAGCGATGTCGTCACCTTCGTCGTTCCCTATGCCCCCGGCGGCGTGGTGGATCTCGTCGGCCGCGTGGTGGCCGACGAGCTGCGCTCCAGCATCGGCCAGAACGTGGTGGTGGAGAACAAGGCCGGCGCCGGCAGCAATATCGGCACCGCCGCTGTCGCCCGCGCCGCGCCGGACGGGCGCACGCTGATTCTCGCGAGCGCCGCGCACACCATCAATCCGAGCCTCTACACCAAGCAGGCCTTCGACCCCATCAAGGACTTCGCGCCGGTGGGCATGGTCGGCTCCGTGCCCAACCTCATCGTCGTCAACCCCGAGGTGCCGGTCAATTCCATGGCCGAGTTGGTCGCCTATGCCAAGGCCAATCCCGGCAAGCTGAATTTCGGCTCCGCCGGGTCCGGCTCCTCGCCCCATCTCGCCATGGAGATGCTCAAGAGCAAGGCCGGCATCGACATGCAGCACGTGCCCTACCAGGGCCAGCCGCAGGCGACGCAGGACCTCATCACCAACCGCATCCAGGCGATGGCGCTGACCATGACGCTCGCGCTGCCGCTGGTGAAGGACGGCAAGCTGAAGGCGCTCGCCATCACCTCCGACAAGCGCTCAGCGGCGCTGCCCGACGTGCCCACCGTGGCGGAGACCGTGGCCCCCGGCTTCAACGTGGTGACCTATCTCGCCGTCCTCGCCCCCACCGGCACGCCGGAGAAGACCGTGAAATGCCTCAATGCCGCGCTGGTGGCGGGCCTTGCCAAGCCGAGCGTGATCGAGCGCCTGAAGCCGCTCAGCGTGGTGATCGCCCCCTCCACGCCGGCCGAGCTCGGCGCCTTCATGGTGAAGGACCGCGACCAGTGGGCGCAGGTGATCAAGTCCGCCGGCATCACGGTGCAATGACATGCACGGCGCGGCATCTGCCCGGAACGTCTCGTTCCAAGACTATCTCGAGGAAATCAGGACCTTCACCCGGGAGGTGCTGCGCCCGGCGGAAGAGACCGTCGAGCGCGAGGACGCGATCCCCGCGGACATCGTCGACGCTATGCGGCGCATCGGCCTGTTCGCGATCACGCTGCCGCACGAATATGGCGGGCTGGGCTGGACCATGGAGCAGCAGGCGCTGCTGACCATGGAATTCACCCAGGCCTCGGCGGTCTACCGCTCGCGGTTCTCCACCACCATCGGGCTGACCTCCCAGGTCATCCTCGACTACGGCACGGACGCTCAGCGCAAGCGCTATCTGCCGGCCATGGCGTCGGGCGCCATGACCGGCGCCTTCTGCCTCACCGAGGAGGCGGCCGGCTCCGACGCGGGGGCGGTGGAGACCCGCGCGGTGCGTGATGGCGACGCCTATGTCATCACCGGCACCAAGCGCTACATCACCAACGCGCCGGATGCCGACGTCTTCATGGTGGTGGCGCGCACCGGGGAAGGGGAGGGCGCGGATGCGCTCTCCTGCCTGCTGGTGGAGCGCGGCACGCCGGGACTCTCGACCCCGCCGCACGACCGCATGATGGGCCAGCGCGGCTCGCACGTGGGCGAGGTTCATTTCGCCGAGTGCCGCGTGCCGGTCTCCGCCCTGGTGGGCGGGGCGGAGGGCAACGGGCTCAAGAAGGCGCTGCGCGGCATCAACCACGCCCGCACCCATGTGGGCGCCACCTGCGTCGGCCAGGCGCTGCGGCTGCTGGACGAGGGGACGGCCTACCTGCTGGAGCGCCAGCAGTTCGGCAAGCCCATCGGCGAGTTCCAGGCCATGCAGGTGCTCCTCGGCGAGAGCCAGTCCGAGGTGCTCGCCGCCCGCGCCCTGGTGCTGGAGGCGGCGCGCGGCTTCGACCGCGGGCCGCCGATCCCCATCGTCGAGATCGCCTGCGCCAAGCTGTTCGCCTCCGAGATGGTGTCGAAGGTGGCGGACCGGGTGGTGCAGATGCTGGGCGGGCAGGGCTATCTGGAGCAGCGCGCGGTGGCGCGGCTCTATCGCGACGTGCGGCTGTTCCGCATCTTCGAGGGCACCTCGCAGATCCAGCAGACCAACATCGCCCGCGCCGTGCTGCGCAACGGCCGCCCGTTTCCGCTCACCGCCTGACGCCATTTCCGTTCGCCGGTTTATCGACCCGCCGCCCGCGCCCCCGCGCGGGCGGCTTTTTGTCGCCGCCGGACGCCACTGGCGCATTTTCATCGGCGCGCTCCATTTCAGTTGACGTATGACGATTTTTTAAGAAAGTATGATCAAACGAACCCGCCCCGCGGGGCCGGGTCCGCGCGATGGCTGGGGAGGGGAGGCTGACATGCTCGATCATTTGCGCCGCGCGATCCCAATCGTCGCCCTGGCACCTCTGCTCGTCGCCAGCCCGGCCGCCGCCCATTTCCAGGAGATCCTGCCCTCCGCCGACGTGCTGCCGGACGGCGGGGCGGTGACGCTGGACCTCGTCTTCACCCACCCCATGGAAAACGGGCCGGTGATGGACATGAAGAAGCCCAAGCGCTTCGGCGTGAAGGCGGGGGGCAAGGTGAGCGACCTGACCGCGAGCCTCGCCGCCGCGCCGGTGGACGGCAAGGGCGCCTGGCGCGCCGGCGCCGACCTCAAGCAGCCCGGCGCCGCCGTATTCTTCGTCGAGCCGCAGCCTTATTTCGAGCCCGCCGAGGGCAAGTTCATCGTCCATTACGCCAAGGTGGTGGTGGACGGCTTCGCCTCCGGCGAGGGCTGGGACGCCATGGTCGGCCTGCCGGTGGAGATCGAGCCGCTCGCCCGCCCCACCGGCCTTTGGACCGGCAACCTCTTCCGCGGCATCGTGCGCAAGGCCGGAAAGCCGGTGCCGTTCGCCGAGATCGAGGTGGAATACGTGAACGACGGCACGGTGAAGGCGCCCAACGAGGCCTTCATCACCCAGGTCATCAAGGCCGATAGGGAGGGGGTGTTCGCCTATGCCATGCCGCGCGCCGGCTGGTGGGGCTTTGCCGCTCTGATGGAGGCCGACGCGCCGATGACCGCCCCCGACGGCAAGAAGGTGCCGGTGGAGCTCGGCGCCCTGATCTGGGTGAAGGCCACCGACATGGTGCCGGCGCCGGTCGCCGGCGCCGGCAAGGCGAAGTGAGGGCGCGATGGCGCACATCCCCGACGGCGTGCTCTCGGTGCCGGTGCTGGCCGGCGGCGCCGTGCTCGCGGTGGCGGGCATCGGCTATGGCCTGCGGCGGATCGGCGAGGAGGATATCCCGAAGGTCGCGATCCTCGCGTGCGCCTTCTTCGCGGTCAGCCTCGTCGCCATCCCGGTCGGGCCGTCGAGCGTGCATCTGCTGCTGTCGGGGCTGATGGGGCTGATGGTCGGGCCGGCGGTGTTTCCCGCCGTGTTCGTCGGGCTGGTGCTGCAGGCGCTCATGTTCGGCTTCGGCGGGCTCACCACGCTCGGCGTCAACACCGTGACCATCGCATTGCCGGGTCTCGCCTGCGGGGTCCTGCTCGGGCTGCTGCTGCGCGGCGCGGCGCCCGCCAGGGCGGGAGTGGTCGGCGCCGTCGCCGGCGCGGCTTGCGTGCTCCTGACCGGCGGCATGGTGGCGGGCGCGCTGGCGCTCTCGGCCTCCGAATTCGTGCCCTCCGCGCGCATCATCCTGCTCACTTACCTGCCGCTCGCCGTGGGCGAGGCGCTGGTGACCGGCTTTGCGGTGGCGTTCCTCGCCAAGGTGCGGCCGGAGGCCTTCGCCGCTCATGGGGCTGCCGCCCCCGTGGCATCGGGCGTGGCCGGCGCGTTCGCGGGGGAGCGGCCGTGAGGCGCCGGGGCTCGCATCTTGCCCGGCCGGCGTTCGCCGTCCCGCTGCTCGCCGGCCTGGTTCTCGCTTTGGCGCCGGCGCCGGCCGCGGCGCACCGGCTCAAGCTGTTCGTGACCGTGGAGGGAGACCGCGTCTCCGGCTATGCCTTCTTCATCGGCGGCGGCCGGCCGAACGGCGCCCCCGTCGCCTTCCGCGACGCGTCGGGGCGCACGCTCGGCACCGCCACGACCGACGCGGACGGCGCCTTCGCCTTCACCCCGGAGCGCAGCGAAACCATCACCGTGGTGGTGGACGCCGGCGACGGCCACGCGGCCGAGGCGCGCGTGACCGCGGACCGCTTTGCCGGCGGCGCGGGCCCCTCCGCTGCCCCCGGCGTCGGACCATCGGCCGGTATGTCGTCCATCCCGATGGCGGCCGGCCCTGCGCCCGGGGCGTCATCGTCCGTCGCCCGCCGGGCGAATGGCCCCGCGCCCGCCGATGCGCCGGACGCCGCCGCGCCCGCTTTGCCCGCCGCCTGCGATCCCGCCGCGCTCGCCGCGCTGGTGGACGTCGCGGTGGCGCGCCAGATCCGCCCGCTGCTGGAGGCCGAGGCCGAGGCCGAGGGCCGGGTGCGCTTCAACGACGTGATGGGCGGCATCGGCATGATTGTCGGCCTCGCCGGCGCGGCGCTGTGGGCCTCATCCCGCCGCGCCCCGCGCGGCCCGCAAGCGCCGGCCTAGCGATGCCGGCCGCCCCGCGCGCCGCGCCCGCGCCCGTCGCCTTCGGCATCGCCGCGCTCGATCCGCGCACCCGCCTCCTCGGCGCGGTCGCCGCGGTGGCGGCGGTGGCGCTGCTCTCCGGTCTCGCCGTGCTGGCGGCGGTGACGCTCGGCGCGCTCGCGGCGGCGCTCGCCTGCGGGCCGGGGCGCCCGGCGCTCGCGCGCCGGCTGCTCCATCTGGAGGGCTTCATGCTGGTGCTGCTGGCCGTCCTGCCGTTCACGGTTCCCGGCACGCCGCTGTTCGGCGCGCCGCCGCTGGTGGCGAGCGCGGAAGGCCTTGCCCGCGCGCTGGCGATCCTGCTCAAGGTCAATGCCTGCGGCTTCCTCGTGTTCGCGCTCCTCGCCGGGCTCGAGCCGGTGCGCCTCGGCGGCGCGGCGCTGGCGCTCAAAGTGCCGGAGCGGCTGGTGCAGCTGTTCCTCATGGTGGTGCGCTATGCCGGGGTGCTGCGCGCCGAGGCGGCCCGGCTCCAGGAGGCCATGCGGGCGCGCGCCTTCGTGCCGCGCTCCTCGCTCCACACCTGGCGCACCTACGGCCACATGCTCGGCATGGTGCTGGTGCGGGCGCTGGAGCGGGCGGAACGGGTCTCCGAGGCCATGCGCTGCCGCGGCTATGGCGGCCGCCTGCCGCCGCCCTCCGGGCAGCTGGGCTTCGGCGCCGTCGATCTCGCCTTCGCCGGCCTGCTCGGCGCCGCGATCCTTGCCGCCTTCGCCGCCGAGCACCTGCGGTGAGCCCGCTTCTGGCGCTCGAAGGCGTCGGCGTGGCGCGCGGCGGGCGCAGCGTGCTCGCCGGCGCCGACCTGGCGCTTTATCCGGGCGAGCGGCTCGCGCTCGTCGGCGCCAACGGGTCGGGCAAGACCACGCTGCTGCGCACCCTGGTCGGCCTGGAGCGGGTGACGGCGGGCCAGGTCTGCGCCTTCGGCCGGGCGCGCGCCGGGGAGAAGGACTTCCGCGCCGTGCGCGCCCGCGCCCAGCTGATGTTCCAGGACCCCGACGACCAATTGTTCTGCCCCACCGTGATCGACGACGTGGCCTTCGGCCCGCTCAATCTCGGGCGCAGCCGGGAGGCGGCGTTCGCGCAGGCGCGCGCGGTGCTGGATCGCCTCGGTCTGCTCGCTCTGGCGGACCGGGTCACGCACCGGCTGTCGGGCGGGGAGAAGCGGCTCGTCTGCCTCGCCGCGCTCATCGCCATGGCGCCGGACGTGCTGCTGCTGGACGAGCCCACCAACGACCTCGACGACCACAACCGCGCGCGCATGATCGACATCCTCGCCGGGCTCGATGCGGCGCTGCTGATCGTTTCCCACGACCGCGCCTTCCTGGAGCGCCTCGCCACCCGCGCCGTGCTGCTGAAGGACGGCAGGCTCGAGGCGGCAATCATCCACCGCCACCGGGTGACGCAGGAGGAGGTCCATATCCACGGCCTCGATGCCGGCCACCGGCACAAGCGCTTCTGAGGCGCTGGACGCGGCCGCGCCGGCGGCCTACCTCGTTGCCAGGGGCGGACCAGCCCAGGCCCCGCAGGAGGAGACGCCATGCAGCGGGTGACGGTGACCCTCGACGAGGACCTCATCGCCGAGCTCGACCGCTTCATCGAGAGCCGCGGCTACCAGAACCGCTCGGAGGCGGTGCGCGACCTCGCCCGCTCGGGCCTGCGCCAGGCGGCGGAGGCGGCCGGGGAGGGGGAGGACGCGGTGGGCGCCCTTGTCTACCTCTACGACCACGAGGCGCGGAACATGTCGAAGCGCCTCACCGAGGCGCACCACCGCCATCACGACCTGTCGGTGTGCACGCTGCACATGCATCTCGACGACGCCCAGTGCCTGGAGGTGGCGCTGCTGCGCGGGCCGACGCGCAGCCTGCGGCACTTCTCCGAGCACCTCATCGCCGAGCGCGGCGTGCGCCACGGCCGGCTGGTTCTGGTGCCGGTGGAGGCGCGCGCCGGCGGCCCCGCCGCGGATCCTGGGGGCCACGGGCACGGCCACGGGCCGGGCCATCACCACCACCACGACGAAGACTGAGCCGGGGCGCCGTCTTGAGGTCTTCGGTCGGTGGCGCGTCGGTCCACCACCGACGGGCGCCTCCATGCCCCGGCCGGGCCGACGGGAGGCTGCGGGCCGTCTTCAAACGGCCCAATCGCGCCCCCACTTTTTGCCGCAGCCTGTCGGCATTGGGCATAGTCCCGCGTCCTTCGGACCAAAAGGAGCACGCCGCCCATGATGTACGCCATTCTCTGCTACCACGAGGAAGACGTGGTCTGCGCCTGGACCAAGGAGCAGGATGACGCCGTGATGGCGCGGCTCGCCGTGGTCCAGGAGCGGCTCGTGAAGGAGGGCAAGATGGGCGCCTCGCTGCGCCTTCTGCCCACCTCCGCCGCCACCACTCTGCGCAAGACCCAGGAGCCGCCCCTCGTCATCGACGGGCCGTTCGCCGAAACCAAGGAGCAGCTGCTCGGCTTCTATCTGGTGGACGCCGCCGACCTCGACGAGGTGCTGGAGATCGCCCGCGCCTTGGGCGAGGCCAATCCCGGCGGGGCGCTGGAGATCCGGCCCGTGGGCCTGTTCCTGCCCGATCTGCGAGTGGGCGCGACGGCGTGAGCGGCGCGCCGGAGGAGAAGCCCCGATGACCGACGCCGCCTTCGTCCATGGCGCGCTCACCGCCGCGCGACCGCAGGTGATGGGGGCGCTGCTGCGCTATTTCCGCGACCTCGACACTGCCGAGGAGGCCTATCAGGAGGCCTGCCTGCGGGCCTTGAAATCCTGGCCCCAGAAGGGGCCGCCGCGCGATCCGGTGGCGTGGCTGATCCTGGTCGGGCGCAACGCCGCGCTCGACGGCAAGCGCCGTGCGGCGCGCGACGCGCCCTTGCCGCCGGACGAGGCGATCTCCGATCTTGAGGACATGGAAGTGCCCATGGCCGAGCGGCTCGACAGCGCGCATTACCGCGACGACGTGCTGCGCCTGCTGTTCATCTGCTGCCACCCCGAACTGCCCCACACCCAGCAGATCGCGCTCGCGCTGCGGGTGGTCTCGGGCCTGTCGGTGAAGCAGATCGCCCGCGCCTTCCTGGTGAGCGAGGCGGCCATGGAGCAGCGCATCACGCGGGCCAAGGCGCGCATCGCCAAGGCCGAGGTGCCGTTCGAGGCGCCCGGCGCGGTGGAGCGGGCGGAGCGGTTCCAGACGGTGGCGGCCATGATCTATCTGGTCTTCAACGAGGGCTATTCGGCGGCCGGCGATCCGGAGCGCGCCGGGCTGAGCGAGGACGCGATCCGCCTCGCGCGGCTGCTGCTGCGCCTGTTCCCCTCCGAGCCGGAGATCATGGGCCTGCTCGCCTTGCTCCTGCTCCAGCACGCCCGCGCCCGTGCCCGCTTCGACGCGGCGGGCGAGCCGGTGCTGCTGGAGGAGCAGGACCGCGCCTTGTGGGACCGCGAGCGCATCAATGAAGGCCTCGCGCTGGTGGACAAGGCCATGCGTCACCGCGCGCCCGGACCCTACCAGATCCAGGCCGCCATCGCCGCGGTCCATTCCCGCGCCGCGCGGGCGGCGGACACCGATTGGAACCAGATCGACGCCCTTTATGCGGTGCTGGAATATATGCGGCCCTCGCCGGTGGTGACGCTCAACCGCGCGGTGGCGGTGAGCAAGGTGAAGGGGCCGCAGGCGGCCCTCGCCATGATCGAGCCGCTGGGAAACCAGCTGTCCGGCTATTTCCACTTCTTCGGCACCAAGGGCGCCTTCCTGCTCCAGCTCGGCCGCAAAGCGGAGGCGAAAGTCGCCTTCGACACGGCCATCAGCCTCGCGGGCACCACCGCGGAGGCCTCAGCCATCCGCCGCCATCTCGATTTCATCGCCCATGCGTGCCAGCCTGAAAAAAACTGAGCGGGCTGTCGGCGCGGGCGCCGGCCGCACGTCATTGTCAGGAGCCCGCCCCCCCCGGCGCGCGATCGAGGAGAACGAGCCATGGACGAGACGGCGCAGAACCTCAAGGCCGGCGCGGCGCCGGTGAAGGGCGGCGTGGTGCCCTATCTGCAGATCGACGGCGCCGTGGCGGCAGCCGAACTCTACGGCCGCGCGCTGGACGCGCAGACCGTGGCCCTGATCCCGCCCGACGACAAGGGGCGCACCATGCACGTGCACCTCTACATCAACGGCTCGTCGGTCATGATGAGCGACCCCTATCCCGAATGCGGCCACGCGCTGGAGAAGGCGCAGGGCTACTCGCTGGTGCTCCAGGTCACCGACATCGACGCCTGGTGGGTGCGCGCCCGCGCCGCCGGCTTCGAGGAGGTGATGCCGGTGCAGGAGATGTTCTGGGGCGCCCGCTACGGCCAGCTGCGCGACCGCTTCGGCGTGCTGTGGGCCATGAACCAGCCGATCGGCGGGTGAGCGGCCCACCCTCCCAGAACGCCGCAGGAAGGCACGAAATGTCCGTCAAGGCAGGGTCCGGCGAAGCCTGGACCAGCAAGACCCGCAGCCGGATCCCCGCGGATCGCCCGAGCCTGGACGAGATGGCGGCCGAGGCCCGCGCCCGGCCCGGCACCCTGCGCCTGGCGCCACGCGGCGACCAGGAGATCCTGATCGCGCGGGCGTTCGCGGCACCGGCCACGGCGCTGTTCCGCGCCTGGACCGACGCCGCGGTGGCGCGCCAGTGGCTCGGCGGGCCGGACTTTGCCATCCTGGAGGCGGCGGTGGACCCGGTGCCGGGCGGCGCCTACCGTTATGTCCTCGGTGACCGGCAGGGCCGCGTCATGAGCTGGGGCGGCACCTTCACCGCGGTGGAGCCGGGCCGCGCCCTGCGCGCCACCGAGTGGTCCGATCCCGCCTGGTATCCGGGCGAGACGCGCCTCGCGCTGGAGCTGCGCGAGGCGGCGGGGGAGACCGTGGCGCTCCTCACGCTCGGCTATGAGAGCTTTACGGCGCGCACGCAGGTTCTGCGCTCGCCCATGGATCATGGGCTCGCCGCCGCCTTCGACCGCTTGGCCGCGCTGCTGGCGCGCTGACGGCCCGAACCGGCGCGCCGCGGGCGCCGGGCCGCCCTCACCGGCCGAGCCCCATGGCGTTGGGCAGCCAGAGCGTGAGCGCCGGGATATAGGTGATGGCGATCAGCGCCAGCAGCAGCGGCACCAGCCACGGCAGGATGGCGATGGTGGTGCGCTCCACCGACAGCTTCGCCACCCGCGCCAGCACGAACAGCACCATGCCGAGCGGCGGGTGCAGCAGGCCGATCATCAGGTTCAGCACCATGATGAGTCCGAAATGGATCGGATCGATGCCGAGCTTGAGCACGATCGGCAGCAGGATCGGCACCAGGATGGTGATGGCGGCGATGGTGTCGATGAAGCAGCCGACGAACAGGATCAGCAGGTTCGCCAGCAACAGGAACACCCATTTGTTCTGGGTGAAGCCGAGGATCGCCTCGGAGAGCATCTGCGCCGCCTGGCTGGCGGTGAGCAGCCAGGCGAAGATCGAGGCGGCGGTGACGATGAACAGCACCGAGGCGGTGGTCTCGATGGTGTCGAACGTCGCCTTGGCCAGCGTGCGCAGCGTCATGGAGCGGTAGCGCACGAGGCCGAGGAACAGCGACCAGATCACCGCCGCCACCGCCGCCTCGGTGGGGGTGAACCAGCCGAGCGTCATGCCGCCGATCAGGATCACCGGCGTCATCAGCGCCATCACGGCGGAGAAGTCGAAATACCAGTCGAGGGCGACGAGGGCGGCGAGCGCGATCAGGACCGCCTGGTTGGTGGAGAGCCCGAGCGCGATCATGAGATAGACCGCCAGCGGGAAGGCGAGCACCACGACGATTTCGACGCCGGCCGACGCCAGCTGGCGCCAGGAGAAGGCGGCGTCCGAGCCCCAATTGTTGCGGCGCGCGAAATAGGCGACCGTGATCATCATCAAGAGCGTCATCACCGCGCCCGGCACCACCCCGCCGAGAAACAGCGCGCCGATGGAGACGTTCGCCAGCATGCCGTAGATCACGAACGGCAGGCTCGGCGGGATGATCGGGCCGAGGGTGGCGGAGGCGGCGGTGACGCCGACCGCGAACTCGGTGGAATAGCCATGGTCCTTCATGGCCTTGATCTCGATGGTGCCGAGCCCGGCGGCGTCGGCGATGGCGGTGCCCGACATGCCGGAGAAGATCACCGAGCCGATGATGTTCACCTGGCCGAGGCCGCCGCGCATCCAGCCCACCAGCGCCACCGCGAAGGCATAGATGCGCCCGGTGACGCCGGCGATGTTCATCAGGTTGCCGGCGAGGATGAAGAACGGCACCGCCAGCAGCGGGAAGCTCTCGACGCCGGCGATCATGCGCTGGGCGATCACCACGTCCGGCACCGTGCCGGAGACCAGGATGTAGATGAGCGAGGAGCCGGCGAGGGCGATCGCCACCGGCACGCCGCAGATCAGAAGCGCGAGGAAGGCGCCGATGAGCAGCCACATGGCTCAGTCTCCCTTGTGCGCGAAGGGGGAGCCCTCGAAGGCCTCGGGCCGCTCCAGGATGGAATAGCCGCGCTTGAGGTTGCCGAAGGCGACCTGGACCGAGCGCAGCAGCATCATCACGAAGCCGAACAGCACCGCGTAATAGAGGTAGCTCTTGGGCGCATCGACCATCACCATCGGCTCGTCGCCCACCAAGGCGATGTAGCGCACCATCAGCCACACGGCGTAGGCGATGAAGCCGGTGCGCACCAGGTCGACGCCGAGCGCCAGGACCCGCGCCGCGCCCGCCGGCAGGAAGCGGTAGATGAGGTCCACCTGGATGTGGCGCGACAGGCGCACGCACATGGACGCGCCGATGAACACCACCACCACCAGGAAGTAGCTGGCGATCTCCTCGGTCCAGGCGAAGCTGTCGTTCAGCACGTAGCGGGTGAAGAACTGGGTGAACACCAGCCCCGCCATGATCCAGAAGGCGGCAAGCGTGATCCAGTCCTCGACGCGGTAGGAGGAAAGATCCACCGCCTCCTGCACGTCGAAGGTATGGGCCAGCTCCTCGCCGGTGACGCGGGTGTGGGTTTCGTGGGCCATGGGGGTCCGGTGCTGAAAGAGAGGGATGATCGGCCGCGCGGCGCACGTCCTCGCATCCCGGCCGACTGGAACGGAGCGCAGCGCAGTGGAAGGAGAGCCGGGATCCAGCGCAAAAACCCGCCGCAGGCGCATGGTTTGTTGCGCCCCGAGCTTTCGCCCGCTGCGCGGGAGTCTTGCGCTGGACCCCGGCTCGGCGCTCCAGCTGCGCTGTCGCTTGGCCGGGGAACCGCTCCGGCTGCGCCGTCGCTGGGCCGAGGAACGGGCGCCGAGGCGCCCGCTCCTCGTCCCCTGACGGCCCACCCTCACATGGTGTCGCTCTTGAGCGCCTGGATGCGGTCCCAATCCGCCTTGCGGTAGCCGAAGCTCTCGAAGGTGATGTTCTTCATCACCGTGTCGCGGAACTCGCCGGTGTCCACCACGACCACGTTGAGGCCCTTCTGCTTGAACACGTCGAGCAGTTCCTTCTCGCGCGCCGCCACCTCCTTGGTCGCCCGCGCGGCGGCTTCCAGCGCCACCTCGGTGAAGATCTTGCGGTCCTCCGGCGAGAGGGCGTTCCAGAGCTTGGCGGAGATGATGGTGTTGAGGTGGTCGACGATGTGGCCGGTGAGGATGATGTTCTTCTGCACCTCGTAGAACTTCTTCGCCTCGATGGTGGTCAGCGGATTCTCCTGGGCGTCCACGGTGCCGTTCTGGAGCGCCAGATAGACCTCGGCGAAGGCGATGGGCGTGATGTTGGCGCCGCAGGCCTTGGGCATGGCGAGGTAGGCCGGGGCGTCGGGCACGCGGATCTTGAGGCCCTTCATCTCGGCGCAGCTCTTGAACGGCTTGTTGGAGGTGGCCTGGCGCACGCCGTAATAGGTCACCGCGACGATATGGTTGCCGGTCTTGTCCTCATAGCCCTTGGCGAGGTCCTTGAAGACGTCGCTCTTGGCGTAGGCCAGAAGGTGGCTCGCGTCGCGGAAGGTGTAGGGATAATAGGTCACGCCGATGGGCGGATAGGCCTTTCCGGCGAAGCTCGACCCGGAGATGATCATGTCGACCGTGCCCAAGGTGAGGCCCTGGTTGATGTCGCTCTCCTTGCCCAGCTGCGAAGAGGGATAGACATCGATCTGGTAGCGCCCGTTGGTGCGCTTGGCGATCTCGCCCGCGGCCCAGACCGAGGCGGTGTGGAACGGCTCTGCCGGCTCGTAGACATGGGCCCACTTGAGCTTGGTCTGGGCGCTCGCGGGGCCGGCGAGCACAGCGGCGGCGAACGCGGCGGCGCCAACGAAGGTGGCGGCCGCAAGGCCGCGACGAAGACGGATCATCCTGTTCCTCCCACATATGGGTCGCGGCGTCTGTGTCCGCGTGCTCCTGCGGCCGAGGGTCCCGCGGCGCCCACTTAAATCGTTTTGATTTGAGGGCGCACACGGCCCCGCCGCGGCTGCATGGTACTATGGAAGCTCGAACCGGCAAGGGGGCGCACAGGGGAATATGACGCGCGGCGCCGGCCGCCGTCCCGGCTGCCCTCGCGCCGCTGCCCGCGCGGCGCTCCGCCCCCAAACGAACAAGCCCCCCGGAAGCGATTCCGGGGGGCTTGTTCCTGAAGCTCGCGGCGGGCCTGAAACGCTCAGTCGCCGAACAGCTTGCGCTGCCACCAGCCGGAGCGGGGCTTCGACGGCTCGCTTGGCGCCGCAGGCGATGCTTCGCGCGGGTCTTCGGCCGCGGGCGCTGCGGCCTCCGGCTCCGACGCGGCATCGGTGGCGGCCGTATCCGGGGCGATGGCTTGTGCGGGCGCGGTGGGCGCCGGCGCGGTGGTTGCGGCTTCGGCCACGGCGCCGGCGAGCACGATCGGCGCCTTCTCGCGCACCGTCGAGCGGCGGCGCGGCTTGCCGGCGGCCTCGGCCTCCTCGGCCACCGGCGCCTCGGCGGCCCAGGATGCCGCCGGGGCGGACGGCGCCGGACGGGCGGGCGCCTCGGTCACGGCCTCGGCGGGCGCAGCCGCCAATGGCGGCGCCCAATGGGGCGTCACGAACCCGGTCTCCGCCGCAGACCCGGCGCGAACCTCGAGCGGAGCCTCGGCCTCATGGGGGCTGGCCACAGGCTCAGGGGCGCCGGCTTCGGCGGCCGCGTCCTCCTCGCCGAGCTCGCCCTCGCCGGCTTCCCCGGCGGTCTCCTCGCCACCCTCGCGGCCGTCGCGCCGGTTGCGGCGGCCGCCGCGCCGGCCGCGCCGGCGCCGGCGCCGCTCGCCATTCTCGTCGTCGCGGCCTTCGGCCTCGCCTGCCTCGGCGCCCTCGGCCTGGTCCTCGCCGGCACGCTCGTCGCCCTCGGCGTCCTCGCCTTCGGCCACCGCGTCCTCGTCGTCTTCATCGCCGTCGGCCTCGCCATCGCGGGTCTCGCCGTCGCGGGCCTCGCGCGTCTCGTCACGCTCGCCACGCCGCCGCCGGCGCCGGCGGCGCTTGCGCCGCGCGCCGTCGTCCGTGCGCTCGTCGGACGCTTCGGCGGGCTCGGCCTCGGCGGCCTCTTCCGGCGCCTCCTCGTCCTCGTCCTCGAGATAGTCCTCGTCCGGCAGGATCGAATCGGGCTGCACCACGCTCGAGGGCCGCGGCGCCGCCGGAGCGGGCGCCGCCGGCTCGCCCTTCTCGATCATGAAGGGCTGGTGGCCGGTGACGCTGTCGTCGGCGGAGATGGAAAGGGTGACCGAGAAGCGTTCCTCGAGGTCGCGCAGGTGGGCGCGCTTCTGGTTGAGCACGTAGAGCGCCACCTCGGTGCGGGTGCGCGCCACCAGATTGTGGGTGGTGGAGCGCAGAAGCTGCTCCTCCAGCGCCCGCAGCAGCTGCAGCGCCACCGAGGCCGCCGAGCGCACGTGGCCGGTGCCGCCGCAGTGCGGGCACACCTCGATGGAGCTCTCCAGGACGCCGGTGCGGATGCGCTGGCGCGACATTTCCAGCAGGCCGAAATGGGAGATCCGGCCGATCTGGATGCGCGCCCGGTCGTTCTTCAGGCAGTCCTTGAGCTTGCGCTCCACCGACCGGTTGTTGCGCTTCTCCTCCATGTCGATGAAGTCGATGACGATCAGGCCAGCGAGGTCGCGCAGCCGGAGCTGGCGCGCGATCTCCTCGGCGGCCTCCACGTTGGTCTTGAGCGCGGTGTCCTCGATGTGGTGCTCGCGCGTGGCGCGGCCCGAATTCACGTCGATCGAGACCAGGGCCTCGGTGGGGTTGATGACGATGTAGCCGCCGCTCTTCAGCTGCACCACGGGCGAGAACATGGCGTCGAGCTGCTGCTCGACCCCGTAGCGGGCGAAGATGGGCTGGTTCTCGCGGTAGGGAATGACGCTCTTGGCATGGCTCGGCATGAGCATGCGCATGAAGTCCTTCGCCTCCTTGTAGCCGTCCTCGCCGGCCACCTGGATGTCGTCGATGTCCTTGTTGTAGAGGTCGCGGATGGCGCGCTTGATGAGCGAGCCCTCCTCGTAGACCAGGCTCGGCGCGGACGAGGACAAGGTGAGTTCGCGCACCGTCTCCCACAGCCGCAGCAGGTATTCGAAGTCGCGCTTGATCTCGACCTTGTTGCGGTTGGCGCCGGCGGTGCGCAGGATGATGCCCATCCCCTCCGGCACCTCCAGGTCCTGCACCACTTCCTTGAGGCGCTTGCGGTCCACCGCATTGGTGATCTTGCGGGAGATGCCGCCGCCGCGGGCGGTGTTGGGCATCAGCACGCTGTAGCGGCCGGCGAGCGAGAGGTAGGTGGTGAGGGCCGCCCCCTTGTTGCCGCGCTCCTCCTTGACCACCTGCACCAGCATCACCTGGCGCCGGCGGATCACCTCCTGGATCTTGTAGGAGCGGGCGCGGCGCTGCGGCGCGCGCTCGGGCACCTCTTCGAGAGCGTCCTCGTCGGCGCCGAGGTTCTCGATCTCCTCTTCCTCGTCGATCTGGTCGACGTCGCTGTCCTCGTCGTCCTCGTCCTCGTCGGCGGGCGCGCGGGCCTCGTCATCGGAACGTGCGGCGGCGACCGGCGCGTCGTCCTCCGGCAGGATCGGGGCCGGGTGGCTCTCGCCTTCGGCCGCCTCGCGGCGCAGCTCGTCCTCGTCGGCGGCGTGGCTCTGCTCGGCGGGGGCGGGCAGGGGGCCGCCCATTTCGGCCTCCACGGTCTGCTCGATCAGGGCCTCGCGCGCCTCCGCCACTTCGGCGGGCGCCACCAGATCGGCCATGGAGCCCGGATGGTCGTGCACCTCGCCGGACGCGCGCGGCGCCTCGAACCCGTCCTCGGACTCCACCGCGGCCGGGGCAGCGGGTGCTTCCGAGGCGACGGCGGCCGGCGCCTCCTCGCCCTCGGCGGCGGGGGCGCCGTCGACGACGATCTCGGCCTCCTCCACCTCCTCGGTGACGGCGGCATCGGGCGCCGACCTGCGCGGGCGGCCGCGCTCGCGGCGCCGGTCGCGCATGTCCTGCTCGTCCTCGGCGAGGCGCGCGGCGCGCTCCTCCTCCTCGATCAGGGCGAGCCGGTCGGCGACCGGGATCTGGTAGTAATCGGGGTGGATCTCGCTGAAGGCGAGGAAGCCGTGGCGGTTGCCGCCATATTCCACGAACGCCGCCTGGAGGGAGGGTTCGACCCGCGTCACCTTGGCGAGGTAGATGTTGCCCCGCAGCTGCTTGCGGGAGGCGGACTCATAGTCGAACTCTTCGACCCGGTTGCCGCGCACGACCACCACCCGGGTCTCCTCCGGGTGGGTGGCATCGATGAGCATCTTGTTGGCCATGGAATTCTCTCTTCGCGGCGCCGGAGGCCTTGCTCCGGAACGGTCGCAGGGGCGCAGCCGCAATCAGGCCCGCCCGTACGCCGCTGGAACGCCGGATGTGATGACGGAAGGAGGCAGAGGAACGAACGCGCCCGGGCGTGGTGTGAACACCCTCGGCGTCGGGGCACACGGAGGCGCGACGGGCGCGCCGGTCGTGCGGAGAAAGATCCATGCCCTCGGCTACTCGTTCCTCGATGACGGGTCCGGCCGGACACAGGGGCGAGACCCCCATGCGGCCATCGTACACGTCCGCGCGATTCCCCAGATCGAACCGAAGGGCCGATGGTCGAAGGCGGCGAGTGGGCCGACCGCCCAGGCATCGTCAAGACGCCCGTGGCCCGCGCGCCGCCCGGAAAGGGCGGGAGGCGGACCAAGGCCATATCCCGCGCGGCCGGCCCCATCGGAGCACAGCCGCACACCGGGACATCGCCCGCGGCAGCCGCGGCCGCCTGAGGCCGAAGGGCCCTGGCCGGAACGCGAACCGTGTACCGTCTTTTCTTACCCGGCCCGCTTCCTGCTTGGCAAGTTTCTTGCGCACCGCCGCACGGCCATCCCGTGTCGGCTGCGGTACCATCGGGCCGCGATGGCCCCGTTCGCCGCCCCCGGGCGTAAACCAACGCTTAACGCGCTGCCTCTTAACGCTTGAACAGCGGAGCGCCGCGGCACGCCGCCGCCCGGCTTCGATCGCCGGGCGGGCGTGCTGCGGCCCGGCCGCCTCGGGATCCATCGCGCACCAGCGGCGCGGCTTCGGCCGCGGCACCGTGGTGCCTGCGGAGCGTGAAGGCCCATGACTGCGAGCGCCGACGCCGGCTGTCCGGCACCAGGAGCGACCAAGGGCGGCCCCCGGGACCCTTGCCCGCACAGGCGCCTGCATGCAGGCGCCGCGGCGGCGCTGGCCTGCGCCTTGGTCCTCGGCGCCGCCGGTGGCGCGCGCGCCGAGCCGCCGCCTCCCCTGGTGATGGCGGCCGGCGCCGACCGTGCCGCGCGGCCGGTCGAGGCGGCGGCGCGGGACGCCCGGCTCGCCGGCGACGGGCAGCGCACCCGCCTGGTGGTAGATCTCGACCACGCGGTTCCGTTTCGCGCCTTCACCCTCGGCAATCCCTACCGGGTCATCCTCGATCTGTCCGGCGTCAGCTTCCGCTTCAGCCCAGGCCCCGACCGGATGCGGCGCGGCCTGGTCTCCGCCTGGCGATTCGGCGCGCTGGCGCCGGGCAAGGCGCGCATGGTGCTGGAGGCGACCGGGCCGGTGGCGATCGACAGGGCGTTCGTGCTCGATGCCGTGGACGGCGAGCCCGCGCGCATGGTGGTCGACCTGGTGCCCACCGACCCGGCAAGCTTCGCGCAGGCGAGCGCCGCCGCCCGCCCACCCGCCCCTCCGCCGGCCGCTTCGCCCGCCGCCCCGCCGTCCGCCGATTCGGGCGATACGCGCCCGGTGATCGTGCTCGACCCCGGCCATGGCGGCATCGACACCGGGACCACCGGCCGCAGCGCCTTCGCCGAGAAGACCATCGTCCTGGAGACCGCCTTGGCCTTGCGCGACAAGCTCGAGAAGACGGGCCTCTACCGGGTGGTGATGACGCGCACCGAGGACGTGTTCATTCCGCTCGGGGAGCGGGTGCGGATCGCCCGGGCCAATCGCGCCGCATTGTTCGTCTCGCTGCATGCCGACGCGCTGGCGGCCGGCGACGGGCAGGCGCGCGGGGCGAGCGTCTACACCGCCTCCGACACCGCGAGCGACGCCGACGCCGCGAGCCTCGCCGAGAAGGAGAACAAGGCGGACCTGATCGCCGGCGTCGACCTCTCCGACGAGAGCGACGAGGTGGCCGGCATCCTGGTGGACCTGGCGCGGCGGGAGACGCACAACTTCTCCGCCGTGTTCGCCCGCGCCCTGGTGGCCCGCTTCAAGGGCGCGGTGCGCACGCACCGGACGCCGCTGCGCGCCGCCGGCTTCAAGGTGCTCGGCGCCCACGACGTGCCTTCGGTGCTGGTGGAGCTCGGCTACATGTCCACGCCGGCGGACCTCAAGCTGCTGACGTCGGACGCATGGCGCGAGCGGGTCACCGATGCCATAATGCAGGCCATCGACGCGTTCTTTGCGCCGCAGCTGGCGGGGACGGCGCAGCGGACGGCCGGGCCGGTGCCCTGAGCAGCGGACTGGCGCCAGACTGCAGGCCTCGCCCGCCGCTGTCGCGAAGCAGCCACGTTTGGCCAGCATATCTGTCGCGGCGGACCCGCCGTCCGCGGCCGGGTGTGCCGGCGCTCGCGCCGATGTGACGGCGCGCGACGCCCGCTCGGAACCGGCCTTGGATTTTGCCCTTCGCAGCGCGGCAAACTCGCGCTATGGCGGTGCAGGTTCGGCCCGGCGCGGGTTCGGGTCGCCGGTTTGGGGCCCAGGTTCGGTCGGCGGGGTCGGCCCGTGAGGAGGATAGCGGGAACATGCGGGTGCTGCTGCGGTTCTTCGGGTTCGTGTTCGCGCTCGGCACCCTGGTGCTCCTGGTCGGGGCGGCGGGCGCAACCTATTTCGTCTGGAAGTATTCCCAGGACCTGCCTGACTATTCTCAGCTTCAGAATTACGAGCCGCCGGTGATGACGCGCGTGCACGCCTCCGACGGCGCGCTGGTGGCCGAATATGCCCGGGAGCGGCGCCTCTATATCCCGATCCAATCTGTGCCGAAACTGGTGATCGAGGCGTTCCTGTCCGCCGAAGACAAGAACTTCTACGAGCACGGCGGCCTCGATCCCACCGGTATCTTCAGGGCCGCCAGCTTCTTCCTGCAGAACTACGGCAAGAACGTCCGGCCCCAGGGCGCCTCCACCATCACCCAGCAGGTGGCGAAGAACTTCCTTCTCACCAACGAGGTGTCCGTCGACCGCAAGATCAAGGAGGCGCTCCTGGCGCTGCGCATCGAGCGCGCCTATTCCAAGGACCGCATCCTCGAGCTCTACCTCAACGAGATCTATCTCGGCATGGGCGCCTACGGCATCGCCGCCGCCGCTTTGGTCTATTTCGACAAGTCGGTGGACCAGCTGAACGTGCAGGAGGTGGCCTATCTCGCCGCGCTGCCCAAGGCGCCGTCCACCTACAATCCGTTCCGCGACCGGGACCGCGCCGTCGACCGGCGCAACTGGGTCATCGACCGCATGGTCGAGAACGGCTTTGTCGCGGCCGCCAACGGGGAGGCGGCCAAGAAGGCGCCCCTCACGGTGACGCCGCGCGCCACCGGCGCCCAGGCCGAGGCGGCCGAATATTATGCCGAAGAGGTGCGCCGGCAGATCTATGAGCGCTACGGCGAGAACAAGCTCTATGCCGGCGGCCTGTCCGTGCGCACGCCGCTGCGCACCGATCTCCAGGTGGCGGCGCGCAAGGCGCTGACCGAAGGCATGGTGAAGTATGACGAGGCGCGCGGCTGGCGCGGCCCCATCTCCCATATGGAGCTCGCCGGCGTCGATTGGGGCGTCAAGCTCGCCGAGGTCAAGGAATACAGCGACGTGCCCTGGCGCATCGCCGTGGTGCTGGACGTGAACAAGGACAATGCCCGCATCGGCCTCCAGCCGCGGCGCGAGAAATCCGGCCAGCGCTCCAACGAGCGCGTGGTCGAACTGCTGCCGGCCGATGGCGTCAAGTGGACCCGCAAGGCGCTTCTCCAGGTGGTGAAGCCCGGCGACGTGATCTATGTGGAGCCGTTCGCCAACCGGCCGGGCCAGTACCGCCTGCGCCAGTTCCCGGGCGTCGAGGGCGCGATCGTGGTGATGGAGCCGACCACCGGGCGGGTGCTCGCGCTCACCGGCGGCTTCTCCTACGACGAGAGCCAGTTCAACCGCGCCACCCAGGCCATGCGCCAGCCGGGCTCCTCGTTCAAGCCGTTCGTCTATTCCGCCGCGCTCGACAATGGCTACACGCCTTCCACCATCGTCGTGGACGCGCCGTTCGAGCTGGAGCAGAAGGGCCAGGACACCTGGCGACCGGAAAACTATTCCGGCAAGTTCTACGGCCCCCAGACCCTGCGCTTCGGCCTGGAACAGTCGCGCAACGTGATGACGGTGCGCCTCGCCAACGATGTGGGCATGCCGATCATCGCCGAATATGCCAAGCGCTTCGGCATCTATGACGACATGCCGCCCTACCTCGCCATGGCGCTGGGCTCGGGCGAGACGACGCTGCTGCGCATGACCGGCGCCTACGCGATGCTGGCCAATGGCGGGCGCAAGGTGACGCCCTCGCTCATCGACCGCATCCAGGACCGCTACGGCCACACCATCTACCGCCACGACGAGCGCGAGTGCCGCGGCTGCGACGCCGCGAAGTGGGACAACCAGCCCGAGCCCACGCTGATCGACCGCCGCCCGGTGGTGCTCGATCCCATGACCGCCTATCAGATCACGTCCATGATGGAGGGCGTGGTCCAACGCGGCACCGGCACGGCGCTGAAGGAGCTGGGCAAGCCCATCGCCGGCAAGACCGGCACCACCAATGACGAGCGCGACGCCTGGTTCCTCGGCTTCACGCCGGAGATCGTGGTGGGCGTCTATCTCGGCTACGACAAGCCGCGCGCCATGGGCAAGGGCTCCACCGGCGGCATCCTCGCCGCGCCGGTGGTGCGCGAGTTCCTGCGCACCGCCATCGCCGACCGGCCCGCCATTCCGTTCCGGGTGCCCGCCGGCATCAAGCTGGTGCGCATCGACCGCAAGAGCGGCCAGCGCACGAGCGCCGGCGACGGCAACGCCATCCTGGAGGCCTTCAAGCCCGGCACCGCCCCGCCCGACGGCTATAACGTGGTCTATTCGAACGGCACGGTGACGCCCGAGGCGGACCGCGCGGTGCGCAGCGGCACCGGCGGCCTGTACTGAGGGCGCCGGGAGCGGCTCCCCCTGTGCGGAGCGCGTGTCTCCCGTCTCCCCTGGCTGGAATCGCGGCGCGTCCATGCCGCGGCGCCGGGCGCCTGCACCTGCGGCGGAACCAAAAGCTGTGCCCAGCGCTGAAGTGCTTGCCGCGCTGTTCGACCTCACGGCCGCCGAGGCTGCGGCCGGCCCGCGCGATTGCCCAGGGCGAGACCGTGGACAGTGCCGCCGCGGCCGCCGGGATCTCGCGCGAGACCGTCCGCTTCCAGCTGAAGCGGGTGCTCGCCAAGGTCGGCGTCGGCCGCCAGGCGGACCTCGTGGCGCTCCTTTCCGGCGCCGCCTTCGAGTAAGCGCGGCACGACAGGCTTGGCCTTGCCGGGGGAAATCGTCACAGTGCCACGCCGCCCTCGCGGCCTGGGAGCGGACATGGCTTCGGGACCCGCCGTATCGTCGTCCGCGGTGCGCCGCAGCGCGCGCCGGCTGAGCGCGGTCGCCGCTGGACTGGTCCTGACCGTCTGCGGCGGTCTCCTCGCTTTGGCCCACGGTCCCGAAGGCGCCCCGCCGGCGCCGCCTGCCCTCGTCGCCCCCGCGCGCCTGCTGGAGGTGCAAGGCCGTTTCTCGGGCAAGGACGAGGCGAAGGACCTCAGCGCCATGGCCTGCGCCGCCCCGCCGGGCGCCGCGCTGCGCGCCTGTCTACTGGTCAGCGACGGCGTCCGCCACGCGCGGCTCGCGACGCTGGCGCCGGACGCCATCGTCCTCGGCCGCACGATCACGCTCGCGCCGAAGGACGCGGACGGGGTGCGCGCCAAGGAGGTGGACGCGGAAGGCGCCGCCTTTGTGCGCTTGGGCGGGCAAGGCTTCTACTACGTCACCGGCTCGCACGGCGCCTCGCGCGGCAGCGGCGGCTATCAGGCCGCGCGGTTCGGCCTGTTCCGCATTGCCGTGGATTCGCAGACCGGCCTGCCTGCCGTGGCCGATTTCGACGGGAGCCGGCCGTCGCCGGAGGTTCAGCGCACCGGCGTGCTCGAGGCGCTGATCGCCGCGGTGCCGGAGCTCGCCCCCAAGGCCTGCGTGCGCGCCGGCCCCTGCGCCGGGCTGGAGGCGGGTGGCGTCAATGTCGAAGGCCTCGCCGCCAAGGACGGCGACCTCTATTTCGGCCTGCGCGCGCCGACCGCGGACGGCCGCGCCTTCGTGCTCCGGCTGCCGGCACAGGGCCTGTTCGAGCCTGCGGCGGCGGCGCTGAAGCCGGCGCTGCTGAAGGCGCGGCTCGGCCCGGCGTTCGGCATTCGCGATCTGGTCGCGGTGGAGGGCGGCTTCCTCATCCTCGCCGGCCTCGACGTCAGCGAGCGCCCGGGCCTCACCTATCCGAGCCTGATCCATTTCTGGGACGGCGCCGGCGAGGCGACGCGCCCGCTGGCGGTGCTCGCCAGCGCCCATCCGGCGGCCAAGGCGGAGGGCCTGCTGGTGCTCGCCGACACCGCCGGCGAGGACTACCGGCTGCTGGTGCTGTTCGACGGTGTCGACGGCGGCGCGCCGGCCGAATACCGCGTCCCGCGGCCGTGAGGTTCTCTATTTCGGCACGCCGTTGATCACGAACAGCGCGTCGAGGAACTGGTCCGGCGGGAACGAGCCGAACGAGCGCGCATAGATCTGGCGGATGCTCTCGGTGCGGTAGAGGTTGGCGAGGGTGGCGTCCACCAGCAGGCGGAAGGTCTGGTCGCCGCGCGGCATGGCGAGCGCATAGGTCTCGAAGGTGAAGTACTGCTCGGACAGGGTCAGGTTGCCGCCCTTCGCCCGGGTGCGGATGAGATAAGCGAGGATGCCGCGGTCGCCGAAATAGGCGTCGAGCTTGCCGTCCGCCAGCAGATCGAGGCCCTGCGGGTGGTCGTTCACCAGAACGATCTCGGCCGGCACCCGCATCTGCGCCAGGGTGGAGCGCAGGGTCTCCTCGGTGGTGGTGCCCTTCAGCACCCCGACCTTCCTGCCCTTGAGGTCCTCGAGGCCCTTCACCGGCGTCCCGCGCGTCACCACGCTGGCGCCGTCGAGGAAGGTGGGCAGGGAGAAGTCCACCAGCGCCCGTCGCGACATGGTCATGGAGGTGGGGTCGCAGAGGATGTCGATGCGCCCGTCTTTCACCGCCTCGAACCGGTTTTCGGCGGTGATCATCACATAATCGATCTTCAGGCTCGGCAGCTTGAGATGGGTCTTCACCGCACCCGCCACTTCCCGGCACAGGTCGACGATGTAGCCGGCGGCCTGGCCGTTGGGGGCGGCGTAGGAATAAGGCGGGGCGAAATGGCGGTAGCCGATGCGGAAGGTCTGGGTCTCGGCCACGCGCTCCAGCGTCTGGGCAAAAGCGGGCGCAACCGGTCCCGCCAACGTCAACGCCGCCGCGCACAAGATCGCGCGCCCCAGGTTCCCGGTCATGGCAATTCCCCCAACCTTTGGTAACACGCCGCCGCGCGCGCCGGCAGCACGCCTTTTGACCTCTTCTAGCATGTTGCGGCGCGCGGCCGAAGGCCAGGCGCGGCCGTCCGCCGGCTCCGGCATCCCGCAAGGTGCCTGCGTAGGAATCCGGAGGCTTCACGCTATATCCAAATGGATATAAGAAGGGCTGTCGCCACACCGCTGCGGAATCCGGCGGAGCGCCATTGCGAGGACCCTTTCATGCAGTCATTGCTCTCCCGCCGCCATCTGCTTGCCGGCATGGCCGCCCTCGGCGGATCGCTCGCTCTTTGCCCGCGTCTGCTGCGCGCGGCGCCTCAGTCCGGCCTCGAAGTTCTCGGGGCGCCTAATGCCTCCACCATCGTCCTGGTCCGCCTGATGCAGACCGAATCCTTTGCGGCGGCTGCGCCCGGCGCCTCATTCCGCCTGTGGCGCGACACGGACGATCTGCGCGCCGGCATCGTCTCCGGCCGCACCAAGCTCTTCACCACGCCAACCCACGTGCCGGCGAACCTCGCCAATCGCGGGCTGCCGCTGAAGCTGCTCTGCCTGCTCTCCATGGGCCACCTGTCCGTCGTCACGGCGGACGAGAGCATCACGTCATTCAAGGACCTCGCCGGCAAGCCGGTGCTCGGCTTCTTCCGCAACGACATGCCGGACCTGGTGTTCCGCGCCATCGCCAGGCGCGAGGGCATGGATCCGGACAAGGACATGACGCTGACCTACGTGCAGACGCCCATGGAGGCGGCGCAACTGCTCGCGGCGGGCCGCGCCACCACGGCGGTGCTCTCCGAGCCGCCCGCCACCGCCGCCATCATGATGGCGCGGAAGGAAGGCCGCGCCCTGCGCCGGGCGATCAGCCTCCAGGCGGAATGGAAGCGCCTCTATGGCGGCGACGGCATCCCCATGGCCGGCGTCGCCGTGCATGAGTCGCTGCTCGCCGAAAGCCCGGGGCTGATGGCGGCGCTGCGGCAGGGCATGGTTCCGGCCAAGGACTGGGTGCTCCAGGACCGCGCCGCCGCCGCCGCGCTGGCCGAGGAGAAGATGCAGATGAAGGCGCAGATGTTCTCCGCCTCGTTCGATCATTTCCACGTGGTGGCTGTGGGCGCCAAGCCCATGCAGGGGGCGCTGGTCGCCTTCTACGAGGCGATCCTTCAGCTCGCCCCCGATGCGCTCGGCGGCAAGCTGCCACCGAACACCTTCTACCTCGACCTGTGAGCGGCGGCGGCGTCCACCTGGCGCGGGTGGGGTGGGGGGCCTTCGGCCTCCTGGCCCTGGCGCTCGCCTGGCAGGCGGGGAACTGGGCTTTCGGCCCATTCGTGCTGCCGTCGCTGGCCGAGACGGGTGCCGCGCTCGCCGGCCTCGTCGCCGGCGGGGCGGCGCTTCGCCCGCTCACCGAGACGGCCGCCCATTCGCTGGGAGGCTTTCTCGCTGGGGCCTCGGCCGGACTCGCGCTTGGCCTGCTCGGCGGTGTCTTCGTGCCGGTGGGCGCGGCGGTTCGGCCGGTGCTCACTGCGATCCTCGGCACGCCCCCCATCGCCTGGGTGGTGCTGGCGCTGCTGTGGTTCGGGCCGGGCGGCGGCGCGCCGACATTCACGGTTGCGGTCACTGCGGCGCCGATCGTGTTCCTGGCGGCGCTCCAGGGCGTGCGCGCCCGCGACCCGCGCCTGTCCGAGATGGCGACGGTCTACCGCGCGCCGGCGCTCCTGCGCCTGACCGATCTCTTGCTGCCGCGGCTCGCGCAATTTCTGGCGCCCGCCTTCGCCACCGCGCTCGCCTTCTCCTTCAAGGTCTCGGTGATGGCGGAAGTGCTGAGCGGCGCCGACGGGGTGGGCGGGGCCATCGCCACCGCGCGAGCCCATCTGGACCTGCCGCAGACCATGGCCTGGATCGTGCTGGTGGTGGCGTTCCTCCTGGCGACCGACGCGGCCCTCTTTGCGCCCCTGCGCGGCTGGCTCGCGGCCAACGGCACGGCGCCCGCGGCGGCTGTGTGAGCCATGCTGAGCCTCAGCGGGGTGCGCCTCTCCTTCGCCGACGGTCCGGTGCTGGACGGCATCGACCTATGCGTGCCGAAGGGCCGGCTGGTGGCGCTGATCGGACCGTCCGGCTGCGGCAAGACCACGCTGCTCGGCGTTGCCGCCGGCGCCGCGCGGCCCGAGGCGGGCGCGGTGGAGAACGGGTTCGCGCGCACCGCCATGGTGTTCCAGGAGCCGCGCCTGTTGCCCTGGGCCGGCGCGCTCGACAACGCCGCCTTCGGCCTTAAGGCCCTCGGCGTGGGCCGGGCCGCGCGGCGCGCGCGGGCGCAGGACATCCTGTTGCGCCTCGGCCTCGTGCCGCGGGATCTCGGCAAGCGGCCGGCGGCGCTCTCCGGCGGCATGCGCCAGCGCGTCGCCGTCGCCCGGGCGCTGGCGGTGGAGCCGGACCTGCTGCTGATGGACGAGCCCTTCTCCGCGCTCGACGTGGGGCTGCGGGCCGAGCTGCAGGGGCAGGTGCGCGGCGAGGTCGAGCGCGCCGGCATCGCCGTGCTGTTCGTCACCCACGATATCACGGAGGCGGTGCGCATCGCGGACCGGATCGTCGTGCTCTCCCCGCGTCCGGCCCGGGTGGTGGAGGACCTCGCCAGCACGCCGGTCGTGGAGCCGAGCATGGTGTTCGCGCAGGCCGCGCGGCTGCTGGCTCTGCCACGCGTCGCGGCGGCGCTCGCCGCGCCCGCGCGCAGCTGAGTGCCCGGCAAAGCCGGATCAGGGCCGGGGCAGGGCGCCGACCTTGGTGGTGTCTTCGCCCCGGTGGAGCGCGATGGCCAGGCGAAAGCTGGTGCCGATCCGCTCCGCCAGGGCGATCACCCGGTTGGCGTCGGCCGGAGCGAAGACGGCGTCCGCGGTGTGGCGGAACAAAGCGAGCCACCGCGCGAAATGGGCATCCGTGAGGTCCGGCATGCGCAGATGCGGGGGCAGCGGGCGGCCGTCATAGCGGCTGGTGCGCAGCAGCACCGAGGACCAGAAGTCGCACATCTTGGCAAGATGCGCGGGCCATTGGTCGGGCGCGATCTCGCGGCCGAACACCGGGCCGACGAGGTCGTCCCCCCGTACCCGATCGTAGAAGTCGTGCACCAGCCGGTGGATGTTCTCCTCGGTGAGGGTGGCACCGGCATCGGCAAGCAGCGACCGCGCGGCGGGCCGGGGGGAAATCGTGCGCTCGCTCATGGCACCCACCTTCGCTTCGCTCCGCGCATTCTGCCGGTCCACGCCTTCGGCAAGGCTGCACCGCGCGCCTTCTACGGGGGGCGGCGCGCGGCGCGCAATGCGCCATGTCAAATCGGCGCCGGGCGCGGCCGCGGGGCGCCTTGCAAAAGCGGCGGCAATATGGCTCTTGAGCGCGAGGCTCGGCCCTCGCGGCGCGGGGACGGGGCCCGTGGTGATGGCGCGGCGGTCGGTCCGCGCCCGTGCCGGAGGCAGGACATGATCGATTTCGCAGAGCTTCGCCGCGGCATGGTGGACGGACAGGTGCGCACCAACGACGTGACCGACCACCGCATCATCGCCGCCATGCTCGAAATCCCGCGCGAGCGCTTCGTGCCGGCGAACCTGAAGTCGCTCGCTTATATCGACGACGACCTGCAGATCCGCGCCGCCGGGGCGGGCGCCGCGCCGCGCTATCTGGTGGAGCCGATGATTCTGGCGCGCCTGGTCCAGCTCGCCGACATCGAGCCTGGCGAGCATGTGCTCGACGTGGGCGCGGGCACCGGCTACTCGTCGGCGCTGCTCTCGCGCCTCGCCCAGCAGGTGGTGGCGCTGGAGGAGGACCCCGACCTCGCCGCCGCGGCCACCGCCACCCTCGCCGATCTCGGCGTGGACAACGTGGCGGTGATGCAGGGGCCGCTCTCGGCCGGCTGGGCGCCCGAGGCGCCCTACGACTGCATCCTGCTCAACGGCGCGGTGGACGCCGTGCCGGCGGCGCTGTTCGCCCAGCTGAAGGCGGGTGGACGGCTGATCACGGTGGTGGGCCGGGGCGGAGCGGGCCGCGCCAGCGTCTTCACGAAGGTGGCCGGACAGCCCAGCGAGCGCATCGCCTTCAACGCCGCAGTGCCCCCGCTTCCGGGCTTCGAAGCCGCGCCACGCTTCGTTTTCTGACGTCACCTGTGGCGCGATTGCCGCGGTGCTGCGAAAAGCGCCACGTGATCGAACCGATCGGTTTCGTCAGCGGCAACGTGAGGATATCTTTCCAAAAAGTTACCGCACGGCACGCCCCCGACGGGGACAGCTGCGCGCCGTGTCGGACCAGGAGAATTCGATGTCGTTTGCGACCAGCATGCGCCGACCGGCCCTGGCCCTCGCCCTGGCCTACCTGGCGCTGGCCCTCCCGGCGCTGGTCCTTCCCGTGCGGGAGGCGGCGGCACAGACGCTCGATCAGGCGCTGGCCCAGGCCTATGTGAACAATCCGACCCTCAACTCGCAGCGGGCGGGAACGCGGGCGGTGGACGAGACCGTGCCCCAGGCGCTGTCGGGCTACCGTCCCACCTTGTTCGCCACCGCCTCGGCGGGCGTCGAGGCCGCGCGGGCGAAGTCCCAGGGGGTCTCGACCTCGGGGACTCTGTGGCCGCGCCAGTTCGCGCTCACCGCCACCCAGACGATCTTCAATGGCTTCATCACGGCCAATTCCACCCAGAGCGCCGAATCGCAGGTGCGCGGCTCGCGCGAGACGCTGCGCAACACCGAGCAGTCGGTGCTGCTGAATGCGGCCACCGCCTATATGAACGTGATCCAGGCGATCGCGCTGCTCGACTTGCAGAACCAGAACCTCGCCGCGCTGCAGCAGGAGCTGCGTGCCACGCGCGATCGCTTCAACGTGGGCGAGGTGACCCGCACCGACGTGGCTCAGGCCGAGGCGCGCGTGGCCGACGCCCAATACGGCGTGAGCCAGGCGGTGGCCAACCTGTCCTCCGCCAAGGCGGTCTACCGGCAGGTGATCGGCGTCGAGCCGGGGCGGCTGGTGTCGCCCGGCGCGGTGATCGAGGCCATGCTGCCGAAGAATCTCGGTCAGGTGGTCACCGCCGGCCTCGACCACCACCCGGCGGTCAAGGCGTCGCAGTTCGCGGTCGACGCGGCCATGTTCCAGGTGAAAGTGGCTGAGGGCGCGCTGATGCCCAACCTCAACGTCCAAGGCCAGCTCTATCAGACCTATGACAGCTCGGCCACGGTCGACAGCGCACGCGCCGCCGAGGTGACGCTGAACCTCTCGGTGCCGATCTATCAGGGCGGCGTCGAATACGCGAACATCCGCCAGAACAAGGAACTGCTCACCCAGGCGCGGATCGAGGTGGACGTCAACCGCGACGCCATCCGCGCCCAGGCGGTGCAGTATTGGGGCGCGCTCGAGGCCTCCAAGGCGCAGATCGAGGCGGCCCAGTCGGCGGTGGCGGCCAACACGCTGGCCCTGGAAGGCGTGCGCGAGGAGTGGCGCGTGGGCCAGCGCACCACCACCGACGTGCTGAACGCGCAGCGCGACCTCACCAACAGCCGCTCGGCGCTGGTGACGGCCCAGCGCGACCGTGTGGTGGCGGCGTATTCGCTGGTCTCCATCATCGGCAAGCTCGACGCGGTGTCGCTGCGGCTGCGGGTGAACGTCTACAATCCGACGGTGCACTACCATCAGGTCCGCGACAGCTGGGCCGGAATTCGTACCCCCGACGGCAAATAAAGCCGGAGAAATGACCCCAGGGCGGGTTGCGACTAGTATTCCGGATGCCATACTTCACAAAGAAATACTGATTCTAGCGTCCGGTCTCGTGGACCAGACGACGCGCTGGTCGGCTTGAGCCGCAAGCTGGTCGGATGCGCGATCTCTGGCAGCACCTTAGAGACGGATACCGGGCGGGCCGAGGCCATCCGACCGGATCCGTCGCGGGTGCGAGGGTCGAAGGACGTTTCCGGCCGAGGTGTCGAGACATGTCTGCAAGCCCCAAGCTCCAAGAACCGTCCATGGACGAGATCCTCGCCTCCATCCGCCGCATCATCGCCGACGACGAGCTGACGTCGGCGCCGCGGCGCGGGTCGGGGGAGGGGGCTGGCGCGCCGTCGCGCCGCTACGAGGAGGACGAGGCGCCAGCGGCCGACGCGCGGCGCTGGGAGCCGCGCGCCGAGCGCCGGCCGCAGGGATCGCGGCGCGAGGAGGGCCGGGCCCCCGACACGCGCTTTCAGGAGGCGCGCGCGCAGGAGATGCGGGCCCAGGAGATGCGCGCCCAGGAGCCGCACGACCGCGAGCCGCACGACCGCGAGCCGGCCGACCGCGAGCGGCATGGCCGCGAGGTGCATCCTCGGGAGCTGGATGCCCATGAGATGAACGGCCGCGAACTGCACGGCCGCGAGCTGCGCGGCCGGCCGCAGCCGTTCGCCGACTTTGACGGCCTGGATGCGCTCCAGGAGCTGGACGCCCATCTCGCCGACCTGCGCGCGTCCGAGGAACGCGCGGCCGAGCGCCGCGCCGAGGGCCGTCCGCCGCGGTCCGCGCCGCCGCGCTCCCCCGAGGGGGCCGAGGGCCGGCGGCCGCCGGTCGAGGCCGTCCCGAGATTCGAGGAGCGCCGTGAGCCGCGGGCCTTCCCGCGCGACGGCGAGGCGGAGCGCGCGCCGCGGCGCGGTGCCGACCGGCGGGAGGTGCGCGAGAACCTGGCCCGCGTCGCGGGTCCGGCGCCCCAGCGGCCTTCGCTCTCCGCCGTGCCCCGCGGGAGCGAGCCGGAGCCGTCCGCGCCGGGCGGCCGCCGCAGGGATCTCCTGTCCCCCGCCGCCGACGCCGCCGTCGCCTCGGCCATGAACGCTCTGGGCGATCTGGTCCTGCCGCAGCGCGACCGCACGGTGGAGGACCTGGTGAAGGAGATCCTGCGCCCCATGCTCAAGGATTGGCTGGACGAGAATCTGCCCGATCTGGTGGAGCGTCTGGTGCGCGCGGAGATCGAGCGCGTGGTGCGCTCCGGCCGCTGAGCACCGGGCGCCGATTTCACTTCCGCCGCGCCGCCTGCTTCCCGGGCTGCCTTCCCCCCGCACCGTCATTCCCGCGCCAGAGTCCGTGTGCCGGCGGCCGGGCCTTCCGCAGCCTGCGGCTTCCGCGGCTTGCGCAAGCCTAGGCCGCCGCGGGCTCAGCGCTTGATCTCCACCCGCAGCACCCAGGCGTCGGTCGTGGCTTTCACGATCGAGATCACCATGGCCGCCGCGAGGGCCCAGCAGCGCCGCGGTGCCGCCAACCAGCGCCGCGAAGAAGTCGCCCCACGTCCCCTCCCTGGCCTTCGCTCCACGCACGCGGGCGCGGCCCGCGGGTCCACGCAATGAAGCCCCCGCGCACCGCTCCGTCCATCGCTCGAAGGCCCTGCTGCGGCGTCCGGCCATGGCCCGCGACCGGTTCCGGCTCAGGCCACCCGTCTGCCCGCCGGCTGCGGGCGTGGTTGACGGCGCCCCCGACCTCCGGCTTTAACCCGGCGCACGACCCATCCCGCTTCGGGCGGCGCGCCGCCGCGCTTTTGCCCGCCTTCAGTTCCGGAGCCCGTCCATGCTCGAGAAGATCTTCGATCCCGCCTCCGTGGAGGCGCGCATCGCCAGGGCCTGGGAGGACGAAGGCGCGTTCCGCTGCGGCCGTCCAGACCGCAAGGACAAGCCCGGCTTCTCCATCGTCATCCCGCCGCCCAACGTCACCGGCTCGCTCCATATGGGCCACGCGCTCAACAACACGCTGCAGGATGTGCTGGCGCGGTTCGAGCGCATGCGCGGCAAGGACGTGCTCTGGCAGCCGGGCACCGACCATGCGGGCATCGCCACGCAGATGGTGGTGGAGCGCCAGCTGATGGCGCAGCAGCTTCCCGGCCGGCGCGACCTGGGCCGCGCCGCCTTCATCGAGAAGGTGTGGGCTTGGAAGGCGGAATCGGGCGGCACCATCGTCGGCCAATTGAAGCGGCTCGGCGCCTCGTGCGACTGGTCGCGCGAGCGCTTCACCATGGACGAGGGGCTCTCCCGCGCGGTGCTCAAGGTGTTCGTGCAGCTCTATCGCGAGGGGCTGATCTACAAGGACAAGCGGCTCGTCAACTGGGACCCCAAGCTCGTGACCGCCATTTCGGACCTCGAGGTCCAGCAGGTGGAGGTGAAGGGCAATCTGTGGCACCTGCGCTATCCGGTGGAGGGGGAGAAGGGCCGCTTCATCGTGGTGGCCACCACCCGCCCCGAGACCATGCTGGGGGACACCGCTGTGGCGGTGCACCCGGACGACGAGCGTTACCGCGACCTCGTCGGCAAGCATGTGATCCTGCCGCTGGTGGGCCGGCGCATCCCGATCGTGGCGGACGAATATTCCGACCCGGAGAAGGGCTCGGGCGCGGTGAAGATCACGCCGGCGCACGACTTCAACGACTTCGAGGTGGGCAGGCGGCACCATCTGCGGATGATCAACGTGCTCGATGCGGAGGCCCGCATCGACGCCACCGGCATCCGCGACGATCACGCCGAGCGTCCCGAGGCCTATGTGGACGCCCCGGACGCCGCCGGCCTCCTGACCCAGTTCCAGGGTCTCGACCGGTTCGCCGCCCGCAAGCAGATCGTCGAGCTGCTCACCGCGCTGGAGCTGGTGGAGACCATCGAGCCCCACACCCATATGGTGCCGCACGGCGACCGCTCGAACGTGGTGATCGAGCCCTGGCTCACCGACCAGTGGTATGTGGACGCCAAGACGCTGGCCCAGCCGGCGCTCGCCGCGGTGCGCGAGGGGCGCACCATCTTCGTGCCGAAGAATTGGGAGAAGACCTATTTCGAGTGGCTGGAGAACATCCAGCCCTGGTGCATCTCGCGCCAGCTGTGGTGGGGCCACCAGATCCCCGCCTGGTACGACCCGCTCGGCAACGTCTTCGTCGCCGAGGACGAGGACGAGGCCTTCGAGCAGGCGCTGGCCCACAATGTGGGCAACGAGACGCTCTCGCCGGAGGAGGCCGAGGCGCTGATTGAGGATGCCGGCAAGCGCGCCCAGTTCCTCACCCGCGACGAGGACGTGCTCGACACCTGGTTCTCGTCCGCGCTGTGGCCGTTCTCCACCATGGGCTGGCCCGACGCGACGGACGAGCTGAAGAAGTTCTACCCCACCTCGGTGCTGGTGACGGGCTTCGACATCATCTTCTTCTGGGTCGCCCGGATGATGATGATGGGGATGCACTTCATGGACGGCGAAGTGCCGTTCAAGGATGTCTACATCCACGCCCTCGTCCGTGACGAGAAGGGGGCGAAGATGTCGAAGTCCAAGGGCAACGTCATCGACCCGCTCGACCTCGTGGACGAATACGGCGCCGACGCGCTGCGCTTCACCCTCGCCGCCATGGCGGCCCAGGGCCGCGACATCAAGCTCGCCACCTCGCGCGTCGAGGGCTACCGCAACTTCGCGACCAAGCTCTGGAACGCGGTGCGGTTCGCGCAGATGAACGGCTGCGTGCGCGCCGAGGGCTTCGATCCGGCCAAGGTGGAAGGCTCCCTCAACCGCTGGATCATCGGCGAGGCGGCGCGGGCCGTGCGCGAGGTGTCCGAGGCGATCCTCGCTTATCGCTTCAACGAGGCGGCGGGCGCGGTCTACCGCTTCCTCTGGAACGTGGTCTGCGACTGGCACCTGGAGCTCGCCAAGCCCGTGCTCTCCGGCCCCGACGGCGCCGCCAAGGACGAGACGCGGGCGGCCACCGCTTATGTGCTCGACGTCGCCATGGCGCTGCTTCATCCCTTCATGCCGTTCCTCACGGAGGAGCTGTGGGCCGAGACCGGCAAGGAAGGTCCCGCCCGCGCCAGCCTGCTGGCGCTCGCCCCCTGGCCCGACCTTTCCGGCCTCGAGGCCCCGGAGGCGGAGGCCGAGGTGGGCTGGGTGGTGGACCTCGTCACCGAGATCCGCTCGGTGCGCGCCGAGATGAACGTGCCGGCCGGTGCCCAGATCCCGCTCGTGCTGGTGGCGCCCCACGCCGCGACCGAAATCCGCGCCGGGGAATGGAGTGATGCCATCCGCCGGCTCGCCCGGATCTCGCAGATCACGGTCTCCGCAGAGGTGCCGCCGGAGTCGGTCCAGATGGTGGTGCGCGGCGAGGTGGCGGCCCTGCCGCTCGCCGGCGTCGTCGATTTGTCGGCCGAGCTGGTCCGCCTGCGCAAGGAAGAAGGCAAGCTCGACCAGGAGGTGGCCCGTATCGACGGCAAGCTCTCCAATGAGAGCTTCGTCGCCCGTGCCCCCGAGGAGGTGGTGGAGGCCGAGCGCGAGAAGCGCGAGGAGTATCTCCTGCGGAAGGAGAAGGTCCGCGCCGCCATCGCCCAGTTGTCCGACGCATCCTGAGCGCCCGCACCGGCCCGCTCGGCCGGACCGCCCGTCACAAGCGTGTGACGGCAAAGACACAGCCGTGCGCATTCACCGCCTGCGGCTGGGCCGCCGCCTCATGCGCCGCGAAGCCGCCACAAAACGCCGTGAAACCAATCAGCAACGCGCGGCGGTGTGTGTAACCCGGAAGTGCTTCCGGCCGCCGCGCTCATGGTGGGTCCGTATGGGCGGCGTGATCATCAAGGCGAGACGGCCTGCTTCGAGGGCCGAAATGAACGGGTCCCGCCGCGCGGCAGCCGCAGCGCGGCCTTTCCGCGGCCCCGATATTGCCGCCCGGCCGGGGCAGGATTTGCCCATGATGTCGGTCGAGCGTACTTCCGAGCGCAAGCGGATGCCGCGCGCCGTCACGCGCACTTTGCGCGTGGGCGTGGCGGTGTGCGCCGTGGCATTCCTGTCCCAGGCGCCGGTGGCGGCCTTTGACGGCAGTCCGGACAATTCCGCGCCGCCGGTCTCCGCCCGTCCGCTGACGCCGCCCGCCGACGTGCCGCTCGCCCCGCCGATGCGTCCGGTGGACGAGGCGTTCCGCTCCGGTGCCCGGGCGCTGGCCTCCGGCCAGACCGCCAAGGGCCTGGACGCGCTCGGCTATGCCGCCGCCCAGGGCCATCCCATGGCGCAGTGGAAGCTCGCCCGCATGTATGCGGACGGCGACGGCGTCAAGCGCGACGACGCCAAGGCATTCGAATACTACAGCAAGATCGCCAACACCCATGCCGAGGACTATCCCGGCACGGCGCAGTCGCGGTTCGTGGCCAATGCCTTCGTGGCGTTGGGCTCGTATTACCTCGTCGGCATCCCGACGGCGGGCGTGAAGCGCGATCCCTCGCGCGCCAAGGACATGTTCGCCTACGCCGCCTCCTATTTCGGCGATGCGGACGCGCAGTTCCTGCTCGGCAAGATGTATCTTGACGGCGTCGGCATGCAGCGGGACGCGCGCAACGCCGGGCGCTGGCTGAGCCTTGCTTCGCAGAAGGGCCAGTACAAGGCGCAGGCGCTGCTCGGCGAACTGCTGTTCAAGGGCGACGACGGCGTGCCGCGCCAGGGCGCCAGGGGCCTGATGTGGCTCACCATCGCCCGCGAGGCGGCGGCCCGCCCGGAAGACAAGTGGGTGGTGGACCTGCACGAGGTGGCCTTCGCCGAGGCGACCGCCGACGAGCGCGCCCAGGCGCTGAGCTATCTCGAGACCTGGCTCTCCCGCCAGCGCCGCTGACCGGGGCGCGAGCGGGGCGATCCTCCGCCCCTGCGAAAAGGCTTGGCGTTTCGAACCCTTTCACCAGTGGGACGGCGGCCCGGCGACGCCCAGGCCCTGGCGCGAGGCCTCGAAGTCCAGCACCGTGTCCGGGGCGACGTTGGCGACGTTCACGTCGGGGCCGAAGCTTTTCACCAGCAGCTTCTTGAGCGCCTCGATGTCGCAGGTCCGCACGTCCTTGATCCAGGGGCCGGGCAATTCGAACATGAGCTTGTCGGGGGCAAGGCCGGCATTCAGCGCGGCGAGCATCGCCTGGTCCGCGACCCCGTCCACCACCAGCTCCGCCGCCTCCACCAGCACCAGGTCCGCCCCCGCGTCGAGGCAGATAAGCCCTTGCGATATCATCTCTTCCGCGCTCGTGCGGCGGTCCTTCGCGCCGACCTCGGCGAACACCGAGAGGCCGGCCGCGCGGGCGCCGCGGATCTGGGCGGCGCGCTCCGGGTCGGAGAGCGGGACCACGTTGTCGGAGATCTCGATGGTGGAAAAGCCGATCTTGAGCGCCTCCGCATAGAAGCGCGGCAGCGCGTCTGTTCCAAGCGTCGCGAAGACGTATTCGTGGAATTGCCCGCCGATGAACGGCCGGATTCCGCCAGCGATGTAGAGCGACAGTTTTTCCTTGAGGTAACCCTCGTCATAGAGCCGCGCGGTGCCGGTCTTGATCTTCACCAGATCCACATAAGGTCCGGCAACGCCCACGATATCGGCCGCGGCATTGAGGCCGAGACCTTGGTCGATCATCATGGTGAGGCCGGTCCTGCGGGGTTTTTTTAAGCTCCGGCCGGCGGCGGCGGGGACGAAGGCGAACGGCGTCATGGACCCTCCGGGATCAGATAGATCGGGCTCGACCAGGCGCGGTGCCCGTCCTCCAGCGTGAGCGCCACGAGGATCCGGCGCTCCGCCGCCGCGACCTCGATTTCGCGCGTGATGTCAATGCTGTAGACGGTGCCCTCGTCGGCGAGGCGCCAGGCGGAGAGCTTGCGCTCGAGCTTGCCGCAGTCGATTTCCAGCGGCTCCGGGCCGAGGTCGCGGATGGCGCATTGGAGCCGGCCGACCTTAGTCTCCACCGCAATCTCGCCCGCCTCCGCATCGGCCAGAGTGAGCTCGACGGCGCAGAAATTTCCGGTTGTTACCGACGTCCACGCGACGGATTCGCCCTCTCTTCGCGCGGGTTTGTCGGGGTTGAAGAAGTTGATCTCCCGCACCCCGGCAATCTGGTTTCCAGATACCGTCAAGTCGCCGTCCCAGACCACCTGGCGGAACCGGCCGCGATACTCCGCCCCCGACCAGGCGACGACGATGCGCCGGCCCCGCGGCGCGGCGGCGGCGGGGCGGATCGTCTCGATCACCGCGGTGCCGTCGCGCAGCTCCAAGGCGACGATGGGGCTGGCGGCCGTCACCTTGACGCTGAGCGCCACCTTGCCGGCGGGCAGGCGGACGATGTCGCCCATGATCGCCTGCGCGGCCGGGCGGCCGGCGGCGCCCGGCAGGGCCGGGTCGTCGCGGAACACCTGCGCGCCGTCGGGCAGCGCCGCCGTCAGGTCCAGATCGAGGCGGCAGCCGGTGGTGCCGTAATGGTGGCGTTCGCGCATGGCGTCGAACAGGCTCGCCCGGTCGAACCGCTCGGTGAGGAAGCAGGTGAGGCCGCCGAGCGCGCCGAACATGGAGGCGCCGGGCGCCTCGGCGCCGGGCCGGCCCTTGTGGCCGTCGGAATTGCACACCACGCCCACCCGGTAGCCGAGGGCGAAGGCGTCCGCCAGCAGCCACTCGAACGTGCCCCAGCTGGAATGCACCTCCACCGCCCGTTCCAAATCGACGTCGTGGGCGAAGGCGATGTCGGCATAGCGCCCGCCGCAATGGGCCCAGCAGATCACGTCGTCGCCGGAAGTCTTCAGCGCGGCGAACAGCGCGCGGGCGTCGACGCAGTCGGTGGCCTCGTCCGAGCGGTCGGGCACCAGCGCGTGGGAGGAGCGGCGGATGGTGCCGGCTTCCGTGCCGAAGAACACGTTGCGGTCGCCGCCGAGCCCGGTGTTGCCCGACCATTCATAGCCCGGCACGGTGATGAAGCGGCCGGGCGCGTCGAAGGCCGCCATCAGGGCGTTCAGCTCGGCCCAGAACTCGCCGGTGATCTGGAAGTCGTTGCCCTGGTGGCCGACCGCGTCGATGAACGCGACGTCGCGGGCAAAGCCCATGTAATCGTGGGCGGAAGAGGAGCCGATGGTCTCCCCGCTCTGGGCATGGAGGTCGCCCCACAGGCGCATCAGCCCGTCCGGGGGCGCCACCACCAGCGGGTTGGAGGTGGCAAGCCGCGTCCCGTCCGCGCCGAACACCTCGACGCGGGCGGTGCCCTGCGCCTCGGCGGTGAGCCCGTCGATGCGCAAAGACGGGGCGCCGGCCGGGAAGGTGGCGGTCTCGGGCAGGCCCGCGAGCGGCCCGATCCCCTTGAGGCGCACGGCGCGCCCGCCGACGTCGGCGGGATTGCCCCAGCGGTCCTCGGCGCGGATGCCGAGGAAGGCCTCTTCGCCCGGCGCCCGGCGGGTCGGCATCACGGCGGTGAAGGAGGCCACCGGCCCGGCGACGATGGCGAAGGTCGGCTGGTCGGGAACCCGCACATAATGGCCGCAGGCGATGGGGTCCACCAGCACCTGGAATTCGTGGAACGGGTCGGCGAAGGTCTGGAGCCGCAGGCCGGGCGAGCCGCCGCGCGGGTCGCCGAAGCGCACCGTGATGGTCTCGCCTTCCTTCAGATAGCCCTTCACCACGCGGATCACGAGCGTGCGGTCGAACGGGCGGACATTGAGCTTGTAGTCGTAGCGGGCGTCGAGCACGGCGCCGTTCGAGGCCTCGACGCTGACGAAATTGGCCGCCTTCGGGTCGTCGAACTGGGGCTGGCCCTGGTCGGTGGCGAAGCGGAAGCACACCCGCACCGTGCCGGTGTCGTCGATGCCGTAGCGCCCCGCCGTATAGGTCAGGGTGATGTGCTGCATCGAGCCCGCCGGGAACGGCCCGGGCGGCGAGATGTCGACCCGGCCGGAAAGCTCCGGCGCGATGGAGGGCGGCTGCGGCACCCAGTTCGCCCGTGCCCGCACGGGGCCGGGGGCGGCGGAAGGAATGGCGGTCATCGCTGCATGCCCCACTTTCTGAGGGTGTGGGTTTCCAGGGTCCGGAACACCAGGCTCTCGATGGCGAGGCCGATCAGGATCACGGTGAGCAGGCCGGCGAAGACGTAAGGGGTCTCCAGCGACATCCGGTTCTCGAAGATGAACCAGCCGAGCCCGCCCGAGCGCGAGGAGGCGCCGAACACCAGCTCCGCCGCGATCAGCGTGCGCCAGGCGAAGGCCCAACCGATCTTCAGCCCCGAGACGATGGAGGGCAGCGCCGCCGGCACCAGGATGCCGAAGATGTAGCGCAGGCCCTTCAGGCCGAAGGTCTGGCCCGCCATGCGCATGGTCTCGCTCACCGACTGGAAGCCCGAATGGGTGTTGAGCGCCACCGCCCACAGCACCGAATGGACGATCACGAACACGATCGAGCCCATGCCGAGCCCGAACCACAACAGCGCCAGCGGCAGCAGCGCGATGGCGGGCAAAGGGTTGAACATGGCGGTCAGGGTCGAGAGCAGATCGTTGCCCACCTGGGTGGTGGCGGACACCGAGACCAGCGCCGCCGCCAGCGCCACGCCGATGACGTAGCCGATGAGCAGCACCTCCAGCGAGAACAAGGTGCGCTCCAGCAGCGGCCCGTGCGCGAAGGCGTCCCACAGCGCCACCAGCGTCACCGAGAGCTTGGGCAGCATCAGCTCGTTGTCGAGGATGGTGGCATAGATCTGCCAGGCGAGGCCCAGCACCACCAGGATGACGACGCGCCGGAACGTGGCGTTCTGCACCAGCTTTTCGCGCCAGGTGAGCTTGCGGGCGATGTCGCCGATGGCGTCGGCGGCCTCCACCTGGCGCTCGTAGTCCGGGCGCGGCGGCGGCTCGCTCGCGGGGAGGGGGGCGGGGGTCATGGATGGGCCTCCTCGGTGTGGCCGGGGCGGCCGGCGAACAGCATGTGCTCGATGCGCGCCTGCAGCTCGGCAAAGCGCGGGGTGCCGATGCTGTCGAAGCCGAGCCCGGAGGCGTCGAGCTCCGCGCGCACCTGGCCCGGATGGGGCGAGAGCACGAGGATGCGGGTGCCGATGATCAGCGCCTCCTCGATGGAATGGGTGACGAACAGGATGGTGAAGCGCGTGTCCTCCCACAGGCGCAGCAGCTCCGCCTGCATGGTGCGCCGGGTGAGGGCGTCGAGCGCCGCGAACGGCTCGTCCATCAGCAGCACCTCGGGCTCCATGGCCATGGCGCGGGCGATGGCGACGCGCTGCTTCATGCCGCCCGAGAGCGTGTGGGGATGGGCGTTCGCGAACCGCGTGAGGCCGATCTTGTCGAGATAGCCGTGCACCCGCTGCTCGATCTCGGCCTTGGGGAAGCGGGCATTGACGCGCATGGGATAGGCGACGTTCTCGAACACGCTCTTCCAGGGCAGGAGCTGGTCGAACTCCTGGAACACCATCATGCGGTCCGGCCCGGGCCCCTTGATGTCGCGGCCGTTGAGGCGGATGCGTCCCTCCACCGGCGGCAGGAATCCCGCCACCGACTTCAGGAGCGAGGACTTGCCGCAGCCGGACGGGCCGAGCAGCACGAAGCGGTCGCTCTTATGGACCTTGAAGGACACGCGCCAGGTGGCGGTCACCATGCGCTCGCGCGTGGTGTATTGGAGCGAGACGGCGTCCGCGGTGAGCACGGGGACCGAGGGGTCCCGGCCGGCGGCGGTGGAGGCGTGCGGCGAGGTGGCCGTCATGGAAGCGTCCTTCAGGCTTTCGCGTCGGCGGCGAGGATGAGCGTCGGCCGGTCCACGGCGGTGGGAAGGGCCGCCGACGGCGCATCGCAGATCGCCCCGTCGATGGCGAAGGGCGCATCGAGCGGCACCACGTGCGCCGGATCGGCCGCGCGGCCGAGCGCGAGCGTGGCGCCGGGCTTCGGCAGCAGGATCAGGGCGTCGAGGCCGGTGCCCGTCAGCGCCAGCGTGCGGCCTTCGGGGCCGTCGGCGGCCGTGAGCGCGGGCACCGGCCCGCCTTCGGGCAGGAAGGCCGCGAGCGCCTCCACCGCGAGGCCTGCAATGCGCAGGTTGCAGCGCCGGTCCACCAAACCGTGGCGGACGAAATAGCCCCGGTCGAGGTCCATGAACGGGTCGAGGAACATGGAGACCGCGGGGTGCGCCAGCGCGCAGGCGTATAGCTCCGCGGCGGCGGCGAGGATGGCGCGATCGTCGGTGACGTTGGCCGCCGGATTGTTGGCGGCGACGCGCAGATGCAGGTCGAGGAGCGCGCCGGTGCGGGTGGCGAAGGCGTCGAGCTCGGCCGAAAGCGAAACGAGGTCGGCGCCGAGCCCAGCGCGGATGACGAAGCCGTCCACCGGCAGGTCGAGCAGGCGCTCCACCTCCGGCAATTGGTCCGGCCGGAAGCCGTGGGAGACGAACAGCTCGATCTTCGAGCCCACCTTCACGTCGTCGGCCGAGGTGGCGACGCGCGCCAGAAGCACCGGCCGGCCGAGCGCGGCGCGGAAGGCGGAAAGCGCGTCCTTGGCGGGCGCGATCTGATCGAACGGCAGCACGCACTCGAAGCGGTCGACGAGATCGCGGTGGGCGAGCAGCGTCTCGCGCGCCGCGCCCTTGGGCACGCCGAAGCCGGTGACGGTGAAGCGGAAGCCGCCGGCGGCAAGGTCCGCCATGCGGGCGCGGGCATAGGGATCGAGGAGGTCGTCGAGCGGCACCCTGAGGCGCCGCGTGCCGAGCCGCCACAGGGCGGCCAGCGGATAGTCGTTGCGGGCGCGCTTGCGCACGAACTCGTCCATGGGCCCGTTCTGCGGCAGCGCCACGATCTCCGCCCAGGGGTGGCGCATGAACACGCCGAGCGGCGCGCCGCCGGGCAGCTTCGGATGCGCGCTCTTGAGCGCGAGGCGCGGGGCGACGGGCAACGCCGCCTCGGACGCGCTCAGCTCGCGCCCATAGCTCGACACGTAGCGCACCACATGGCCGTCCGCATGCACGTCCACCAAGGCGAAGCCGAGCTTCTCGGCATCGTCGCGCCCGTTCTCGGCCGCCGCCTCGATCCGGAACATCTCGGAATAATCCTGCCGCACGAAGGACGTGGCGGGCATCACGTAATATTCGGCGCCGGCAAGGCGGTGGTAGAAGATGTTGTGCACGTGTCCCGCGAACACCGCCTCCACCTGATGCCGCGCGAACAGCGAAAGCAGGTCCGAGCGGGCCGGCTCGTCCACATTGTCGTAGGTCGAGGGCTCGTCGGGGGCGAGCACGAACAGCGGATAGTGCATGAACACGAACACCCGCTTGCCCTGCGCGGCGGCGAGCGTCTCCTCCAGCCATGCCCGCTGGGCCGCCTCCATGGGCAGGCCCGAATTCATCACCGGCGTGTTGAGGGTGATGACGCGGATGGCGTCGTGGTCGAACACCCGGTAGCTCGGCCCGTAGGTCTTCTCGTGGATGGCGATCCAGCTCTCGCGCACGCTTTTGGCCGGCATCGCCGGGTTGGGCTTGTCACCGATGTCGTGGTTGCCGGGCAGCACGTGCATGCGGTTGTGGTGCTGGCGGAACACCTCCTGGGTGAGGGCGACGGCCTCCTCGAAGGTCGGCAGCTCCGGCACCGGATGCACCAGGTCGCCGAGATGGATCACGAACTGCGGGTCGTAGCGGGCGATCTCGCGGGCGATGAAGCGGGCGCGGCCGGTGGCGCGCTCGTTCACCTTCCACGGGGCGGACTGGTCGCCGCTCTCGGGCTTCACATGGGTGTCGCCCACGACGGCGAACGTGAACAGGCGTGTCTCGGGACGGGGCATCACGGACTCGAAGGCTTTCGGGGGTCTGGATCTGGCGGGAAAAGGGGAGGCGGCGCCCGCGCGCGGCGGGCGCCGGGGCTCAGCTGCCCTTTTCGGAATGCACGGTCTCGAAGAAGTAGTCCTTCCAGGAGGCCGGCTTCTGCTTGAGCGCGCCGGTCTTGTACATGAACTCGGCGATCTTCATGCTTTCCTTCGGAAAGATGTCGAAGTCGTATTCCGGCGAGGCGAGGATCTGCTCGACGATGGCGCGGTCGGTCTTGTCGCCCGTCACCGCATAGTATTTGTCGATGGCGCCCTTGAGGTCGGACTTGATGAGGGCGACCGCCTTCTTCTGGGCCTCCATGAAGGCCTCGACCAGCTTCGGATTGTTCTTCACGAAATCGTTCTTGGCGTAAATCACGCTCAGCGTCGCCGGGCCGCCCTGGATCGAGAAGGAATCGGCCACCTTGCGGATGCCGGGCACCTTCAGCGCGCGCTCCTGGAACGGCGAGCTCGCCATGTAGCCGGTGATGCCGCCGGCCCGGCTGGTGAGCGCGGCGAAGGCTTCCGGATGGGCCATGGAGACCTGGATGTTGTCGAGCTCGCCCCACTTGCCGGCGCCGAACGCCTTCTCCACCCCCATGGCCAGCACGATGGCCTGGATCGAGACCTTGATGGACGGCAGCGCGATCCGGTCCTCGGGGCCGAAATCCTTGATCGACTTGATGCTGTCCTTGTTGGTCAAAAGATACATCGGCGAGGCGTTGATGGCCGAGAGCGCCTTGACGCCGTAATTCTTCGAGGTCTTGTCCCACAGCGTGAGCAGCGGGGCGAGGCCGGCGGAGGCGATCTGCACGGTGTCGGACAAGAGCGCGTCGTTGAGCGGGCCGCCGCCGCCGAGGCGGGCATATTCCACCGTCAGGTCGAGGCCTCTTGCCTTCGCCGCCTGCTCCCACAGCTTGTCGTGCTGCATGACGATGAGCGGCAGATAGGGCAGGCCGATCTGGGTGGCGACCTTCACGGCCGACATCTCGGCTTTGACGGGCGCTGTGGCGAGGACGAAGGCGGCGGCCGCGAGCGTCGCGGCGCGGGTCATCTGGCGAAGGCGAATGGGAAGGGACATCGACGACTCCTCTGGTTGGAGCGCGGCGCCGGACCCGGCGCCGAGGGGGCGCCGTTTCCGGTCGTCTCCCCTGTGAGACCATAAAAGCCTATGGTATGGTCAACCATCACACAAGCTCATTTGATCGGCAGCGGGCTTTTCATCTAAACCGGTAGGGGACTGGACTTTGGAGCGCGGACGGCTCGTGGACGCACCCCTTGATACGGCAGCCGGCAGCGCCGCGACCGCCGCGGACGCGACGGAGCTGAAGAAGCGCCTGCGCACCTCGGCGGTGCCGCTTTATGTGGCACTCTCGAACCTTCTGCGGGCAGAGATCGAAGCCGGCCGCTGGGCCGTGGGGGCGCAGCTGCCGACCCTGGAGCGCCTGTCGGAGCTCTATGGCGTCGCCCGCGTCACCGCGCGCCAGGCGCTCGGGGTGCTGGCCGACGACGGCCTCATCGAGCGGGTGCAGGGCAAGGGCACCTTCGTCGCCAGCGGCGCGCCGGAGCGCAAGATCATCCAGCTCGATTCCGACTGGCACAATTTCCTGAAGATGCTGGACGGCAACCTGCCCGAGCCGCTGGTGGTGGACCCCGACTGCGCGCCGCCGCGGCTCGCGCCGAACGAGGGCGCGCCGGCGCAGCGCTACCGCTACATGCGCCGCGTGCACCGGGCGAGCGCCCAGCCTTATTGCGTCATCGACGTCTATCTGGCGCAGCACGTCTACCGGCTCGCGCCGCAGGCGTTCGATAGCCAGATGGTGATCCCCCTGCTCGGCCAGGTGTGCGGGCCGAAGCTGCAGAAGATGGCCCAGTCGTTCCGCATCATGGCGGCGGACCTCACGGTGGCGCGCTGGCTCGATCTGCCGGTCGGCGCGCCGGTGGGCGAGGTGCGGCGCGTCATCACCGACCAGGACGGCGTGGTGCTCTATCTCGGCATCGGCCAGTACCGCGGCGACCTCGTGGTGTTCAACACCACGCTCGAGGTGCCGCGGGAGTAAGAACCGACTGGAGCCTCCGCGGCGCGGGAAGAGGGCGCCCGCCGGGCCGAGCTCGTGGAGAAGTTCGCCGGGTTCGGCGCCGAGTCATCGAGCAAGATCCACGATGGCGTCTTTGTGCGCGTGCGCGACGAGTGCCGCGCCTTAGTAGAGAAAGCAGGAGTGAAGGGCCCACGCTTGCTCTCTGGCCAATCAGAAGACAACACCAATTGGCCGAATTCTATCGTATGGGACAAAACACGAGACCACCCGGATCAATTGCAATGTGTACAGGCGAGCACTCACGCGATTCCAACGTCAAGCCCAGGCTGCCAATAGCTGCAATCTGATCATCTCCTAGACGAAATAATGCGAATAATTTATGATCGTTCCGGCTAAGCATTTCAGAAATGACCTTCAATCGAGGGCCAGGCTGCGTCGTCCATTCATCGATACCGACATACTTGATGTCTCGTCCGGGAATCAGGGCTGCGAGAAAAGCAACTGGTCTTCCAACAAGAAGGACGATCGAGCCGTCGGGAACGGGCTCCATAGAAAGAGAATAGGCATCTGGAAAGGGAACGCGTCCCCAATTTGGACGGTCTGTAAAACTAATAAGAACAAACGCAAGCAGACCTGACAGAAAATAAAGTATAGAACGCCGTAATCCGAGTAAAAATGCAATAATTGCAATACTTGATACAATTAAAGTACCTGAGATAACTTCAAGAACGACCGCATACCGCAAAATAGAAAAACGAAGAAGCCAGACAACATACGATGCGATGCCAAACACAATCAAAAACAACAGCGTACGCGCAATAGGGCGAATGAAAAAATGAACCGAAATCAAAACTATAGAGGAAATAAGAAGCAATAACAGGCGTGGATCGCGAACGGCCAACTCGGACGCCTGCGTACCGGATTGGAACGCCCAATGCAGGGGGTAAATGAGATAATCCAACATCGTAGTCGGAATAAACCTAAGGTCGCCGCCGTTAACGCCATCGCCGAGCGGCGATTTAAATACCCCATCATAGAATGGGTAGATGGGATTGCCGAACTTCTTGTAAATGGTCCAGCTCCAATATCCACCGGATGACACTGCGCCTATGCCCAAACCGAGGCAGAATGCCATCCACCGCCATATCCCTGCAAGAGTCCCCCGCCAGGGAAAAAGAGTGAATACTGCACCAATAGCGTAGATCATGGCGGTCAATTTCAGTCCGACCGCAAAACCAAGCAGATATCCGCCCAGCATCAGAGCGAGTAGTCGCTGCCTATGGGGGTCATTGGTCGGCAAGATAAATAGAAGGGACGAAGTGACAAGGGTTGCAGTTTGGATCTCGTTCATTGTCGTGATGGCTTGGCCGATGGCTGCAGCCCCCGAAATGGAAATAAGAGTTGCGCAGACAGGCAAGAAATTAAAACTAAATAAATAATAAGGGGCATATTGCTGCTTTATGGCATCAAAGACGCGCATATTGAATAGAAATGTAATAAAAATAAACACGGAAAAATAAAATATAAGTAAAATGTGAGCTGCGAAAACGCCATATGTTTGATATACGATGTAAAATGGAAGATCAATCAGTGGATTGATATATGAATGTATCCCAACGGGCAGAAAATCAATATCAAGTCTCGAATTAGAAAACGAAAATGCATTGTACAAATGATAGTTTCTGAGGTCAAAATTTGCGTCAGCTCCCGTATTGAGGGCCAAGATCGTGCCAGCAGCCAGACAAAAGCCAACAACGATAGGGTAGAATAGCCAATTTGACGGGGATCGTGGGGTAGACATTTGAGAAATACCTTGATGGCCATAGGGGGGTGAGGAGGCTATCGCCTGTCATGTGCGAATGAGATTATCTGTCTTGAGACCTTTTCTCGGATCGAAAATGAGTGCAATGTTCGAGCTAAATGGACCAAGAGGCAATCCGGTCATGACGAAATCGGGCTTCGTTTCCAAGGGCCAATCCGTCATTAGGGTCGATCGGCTGACGAAATCCATATGACTTGGATGAGTCCAATATTCGAGGCGTGTCTTTGCAAGTATCCCCCTAAAAAGGCTTGGAACGTAGTGTAAGAACGGGATGCTGGTGTGATGTTCAACGAAAAACCAACGATTTGGAACAGTTAAAAAAACGGAACGTCCCACGCGTAGGTGCTCGGAAAGAAAAGCGCGTCGCTGGGTGGGGCCGCCAACATGCTCTATTACCGCGTTCGAACACGCGATATCGAACGTTCTGTCACCAAAAGGAAGTTTCTCGTTGGGAGAGATTCGAACAAAAGTGCTTTCTGGATAAAATCGCCTTACCTGATCCCCATTTCCGATCCCGGCGCAGGTAATCCGGTTTTTCCACGGATAATGTTTTTCCAAGAAATTCGCGCCTTCATTTTCATCGTCGGAAACACCGATGTCGAGAATTGTGGTGTTTTCATTTGGCCGCATCCGCTCCATAAACAAATGCAGCATCCGTCGGCGCGCAATTGTCAGTAATGACATTGCGAAGGAGTTGTTCACACCGTCCTTGTAATAGATCGAGTCAATATTATCGGGCATCTCATCACCTCTATCGCATTCCGGGCGGGATCCGAACGCATCTTTCCAACAAAATCGTACAAATGTGTGAGGACGGCGACTGGAACTGAAATGCAGTTAAGGCAAATGAACGGTCGGGAATTGAAGAAAGGCAAGCAATTTCATTTCTCGACGACCGCGAGCTACGCTATCGAGGATGAGACCCGCGAACAAAGACAGAAAGGCCAGTATCATCAAACCCAGCGCGCCCACGGCCGTCGGCAGGCGGGGGACAAGGCCGGTTTCGAAATATTCGAATAAAACTGGAGTTCCAAATGCAAGGGACAGGATAAAAAATAGGGCAGCGACGCCAAGAAAAAATCTAAAGGGCAAGAAATCTCGAATAAGATGAACAATCATCCATAGGATGCGCCAGCCATCGCGAAATGTTGATAACTTGCTGACCGAGCCGGCCGGCCGTTCATAGTACGGCGTATCCACGTCTGCCATCGATATATCAAGCTCAAGCGCGTGCACCAGAAGCTCTGTTTCTATCTCGAAACCAGAGCTTGAACTTGGAAATGTTTTTACAAAACGGCGCGAAAGAACCTTGTATCCAGACAGCATGTCTTTACTGCTTGTGTCAAAAACGTATGCAACTAAGGTCGTCAACATTACATTTCCGAGTACGTGTCCTTTGCGGAAAGCTGCTCTCCCAGATGGGACCCGAACGCCATTTACTTTGTCGAAAGGCCCATCGAGCATTGTCTCGATGAGCTTTGGGGCGGCGCTTGCGTCATAGGTTGCGTCACCGTCGACGAGTAGATAGATATCGGCATCGATATCAGAGAACATGCGGCGTACGACGTAACCTTTTCCCTGTCGAAGTTCCTTGCGGACGATCGCGCCAGCCGCAGTTGCGATTTTTGATGTATAGTCGGTCGAATTGTTGTCGTATACATAGATCTCCGCAGCTGGTAGAAACGTGCGGAAGTCCGCAATCACTTTTCCGACCGTAGCAGCTTCATTATAGCATGGAATTAGAACTGCAATTCTGAGCCGAGAGTAAACCCCGGCGGCAGAAGACAATTGCGCAGCTTGTTCCATTTTATCATCCATACGTATATTCGATGTTAACATTATGTTCGGACTGCGTAAATTGTCAAGCTCATTTGATCTCTCCGTGACTGCAGATATGAACTTGGCTCAATGCTCGAGGTAGCCTAAACGTACCCATCTGTGTTTTCGGCAATTCGGGCTGAATTCCCGGTCGTCCGGAAGGTGAATGCGTCAGGAACCAGCAAACAAAATCTCCTTCAGCAGCGCCGTGCTTTCCGCCCAGGTCCGCCATTTCATCGCCGACGATTTGGGATGCCGGTCCGCGCGGAAGGCCTCAAGCCAATCCTCGATGGCCTGCGCCAGGGCAGCGCGGTCGCTGCCCGAGAAATACGCCGCCGCCTCGCCCGCCACCTCGCGGAACACCGGGATGTCGCGGGCGAGAACGGGGACGCCGTGCCGGGCCGCCTCGATCAAGGGCAGGCCAAAGCCTTCGTCGAGCGAGGCGGCGATGAGGCAGTCGGCCTCCTGGTAGATGCGGTCGAGAAACTCGTCGCTCGCGCCCTGAATCCAGATCAGGCGGCGGCCGCGTTCCGGGTGGCTCGACAGCCGGTCAAGAATGTCCGGCAGATTCTGCGCCTGGTCGCGTGCAACGCCGCGCCAACCTTCATTGCCGACGATGATGAGAAGCGACTGGCTCCCGCGCGCCCACAGGAGATCGAACGCGTCGAGCGCCTGCAGGTGGCCCTTGCGCGGCTCGATGGTGCCGACCATCAGGAAGCAGTCGGTGCTCCGCATCCGTTCGATCAAGGCTTCCGCGTCGGCCGGAATTCCTTTGGAAGGATGAGAGGCGTCGATGTCCGCGCCCAGGGTCCAAGAGTGGATCGCTGGCAGCCGGCCTCGCGTGTTGGCCTGCGTGGCAAGCCAGCGCCTCGTCTCATAGGCCACGGACGCCGAGATGCAGACCAGATCGTCGGCAATCTCGGCAATGGTCTGGATCCACCTGCGATGCCCGGTCTCGGCAAAGGACGGGAAGCACTGGGGCAGCGTCAGAGGAAGAATATCATAGACGACAAAGCCGATACGCACGCCCCGCTCGCGCCATTCCCTGAAGATGCCGGCGATATTGGCCTCGACGATTCCTCCGGAGTGGAAGTCCGCCCCCAGGAAGACGTCGCCCTCCGCGACCTCGATTGGCTCGTCGGTCAAAATCTCGGGCGTTCCGGTGAACACCTGCTCCATGTAGCGTCTTGCGTAATAATAGCGCCAGCGAGCGCTGACATCGCTCAGGTGCACTGGCTCGATGCGATAGCCTTCCGGCGGGGCCCTAAGGAGTTCGAGGAGCAGTGCGCGCACCACCCGTTGGATGCCGGTGCGAATGTCTGCGACCGCCAGCACGGAAACGTCGACAAAGAGGCGTCGGCACGGCCGCTGCAGGCGGGCCTCGGCACAAAGACGCTCGGCCCGGCGATAGACCGCAGCATCGTCGAAGGTTGGATGGGTCGCCATTTGCCGGGCTTCATGCATGAGCGCCGGCAGGCTCTGCAGGATCGGCGCGGCGCTGGAAAACCTCTCGATCGCCTCGTGATAGCGCTGCGCAACAAGCGCCGAATTGTGGTGATCGGCAATGTGCTCCGCCGCCAATCTGCCCAGCCTCGCGCGTTCGACGGCGTCGGTGCACAGGCGTGTCAGCACGGCTGCGAGCTCGGACGTGTCAAACGTATTCTCCAGCTTAACTGTGCAGCTGTCCGGCAGTTCCGCCATGGAGCCGTTCGCGTTGACGATCGTCGCGAGGCCATAAGTCAGGCAGTCGAGCGCCGCCGCTGACGTCTCGCCCCGCGAGGCCGCCCGCAACTGGACGCCGATATCGGCCGCCCGCAGGTAGAGGCGATAATCCTCGCCGGAGACGAAGCCGGTCGCCCGAACGCGCCCATCCTCCCTAAGCGCGTCGACGCGCCTGCGGATCTCGTCCGCATAGTGTTCGTGCAAGAGCTCGCCAACGAGAAAGAGGCGGCACCTCCCGTCGCGCCCGATGTCGGACTGCAGCCAGGCATCGAGCAGTCGATGGCTGAGCTTGCTTTCGTGAACGAAGCCGAAGGAGCACACGACGATGTCGTCGTCCGACAGACCGAGGGCACGTCGCGCCTCGGCCTTCGTCCCAATGGATTCTGAATATCTCACAAGGGGGATGACCCGCCAGGTGCGAATGTCAGCTTTCGGATAGAAGCGCACCGCGAGCTCGCGAGGGTAGTTGCTGTGAACGATCACCCCTTGCGATTGTGTCAGGACGTCGAAATTCACTGGGTATTTTCGAATGGTGTCCCGGATGTCGCCGTTGTAAAAACGGTCCTTTACCGCCGAATAGCCATGCGACGTCACGAGCGCGTTGGTCCAGAAGTGCCGCTTCTCGCCCGACATCTCCAGGTGACAGATGATATCCGAAAGATAAAAATCGTGAAGAACGACAATGCCTGGAATTTTATACAACAATGAAAACATATGAGAATGGAAGGGGGAGTTACCAAAATGATATAAGATGCGATCGTATTGGTTTGCGTTCGCCTCGAACCATTCGACGGATCGGATGGCGAGACACGTCTGCGCCACATTGTCGGCGACGGTCTCCTGTGCGACAATGGCATCAATATCGTAATACTTCGCTAGCTCCGGCAGAATCTGGGCGCTGTAGTCGGCGATGCCGCTCCGCTCCGGCGGCAGGGGCGAGACGAAGGCCAGCCGCGGCTTGGCCCCGGCGGGCCGGTCGGCCTCCCGCGGCGCTCGTGCAAGCTCCAGCGCATAAGACAGGCGCTGGACCGCGAGCCGCTCGCCGCTGCTTTGGGTCAGAATGGCCGGCACAGCCCCGGATGGATTGTCCGCGAGCAGCGCCGGCGCCACAAGCGCCGTGCGGCGTCGCGGCCAGATGCGGTTTCTCACATGCCGGAACGGCGCGGAGATCACGCGGTCGATGCGCCGCAGGGTCGCCCGCAGCGGCGACTGGCGCTGAAACGCTTCCTTGATCTTCCGTTTCGCCGACTTGCGGGCCCTGCGCGCTTTCACGAGCAGTTTCAGCAGCGCGAGGTTTCTCACCTCCTTGAGCTGGACGCGCATCGCCAGGAGATCGGCTTGCGCCGCATCCTGGCGTTGCTCGAGCTTGGCCAAGCCGATGGCGACCTGGTGGTTCAGGCGCTGCTCCAAGGCGTCCGCGTGCTGGCGCGTCTTCTGGTCGAGCGCGCCGATCGCGGTGGCGATCTGGCGGTTCAGGCCGGCGAGATCTTCAGCCACCGTGGCCAGCCTGTTGGCCTGAGCATCGAGGTGGTCCCGCAGCTGAACGCCGCTCTTCCAAAGCTCGGACACATCGGCCCGCAGGCCTTCCACCTCCGTAAGTCGCGCGGCGAGCGCCTCGACATTGGCGGCAATATTGTCCTTGGCGCGGTGCAGCGCGTCGAAATGGTGGCTGAGGCTGTCGACCGCCGAGAGCCCCTCGCGCGCGGCCGAGACGTCCTTGCCCAAGGCGGCGACGTCGGCGTGCAGCTGCTCCTTCGCCTGGTGCAGCTGCGCCACCTGCGCGGAAAGCGTCTGGGTGACGGTCAACAGATGCTCGGACGCGCTGGCCAGCGCGTCGGTCTTGGCGGCCGCCGCCGCGAACGACTGGATCTCCGCGGCGAGCGCGAAGATGTCCGCCGGCGAGGGCTCGGTCCGTTCCGCCACCAGCTGCGCGATCGCATCGGCAATGCCATCGTTCGCCCCGGGCTTGCTGGCGATCACGCTGTAATCGGGGGAATTCATGAAGAGCCCCACCACGGCCGAGCCGACCGGCGCGCCCTCGGCCGAGGTCGACTGGCTGTTCAGCCTCAGGATCGTCGGACGCTGAAACCCCGCCGTCTGCACGAAGAATTGGAGCAGGGGCGGCGGCAAGGGCACCTCGTGCGTCGGATCCAAGCGGAAGGACCAGGACGCGACCGAAAGGTTTTCCGGGTTGGGCGTCTCCAGGATGACGACGCCGCCCGGCATGAGGACGCGCTCGATCTCCGCCAGGAGATCCGCGAGCGCCTGTGTGTCCATGTGCTCGACCACGTGGAAGGCGGTGACGAGGCCGATGGACGATGTGCCGCAGCCGCGGAGATGGTCGAAGGCGTCCCGGTTCAGGACCGGCAGGCCCTGCGACGCGGCGATGGCGACCATCGACGGATTGGAATCGACGCCGACCGCCTGCCATCCCTGCTCGACCAGCAGCTTCACCCATTCGCCGCGGCCGCAGCCGATGTCGAGCGCGCAGCGGCCGGCGCCGCCCGGCTCGATCTTGCCGACGATAGGAAGATAGACGCTTTGGCGCGCACGGATCAGTTCGAGGCTGCCGCGGTAGAGGTCCTCGAACTCGCGGTAGCGATCCATGAAGTGTTCGGAACGGCGCATCAGATGATCCGGAATTGAAGACCGTCGGCCCCCGCCGAGGCTGATGCTGCTCCTAACACGGCAGCGGCCGTCGGGAACATGCCTTCGCGTCGGGCGGCCTGCGCGTGCGCGCCCGGCCGAGGCGGGCCCATCGTCGCGCCGACGGGGATATCGGCGCAGCCGGCGATCATCCGGATGCGGTGCGGCCGATGGCAGGACGGACGCGGCGTTCCGCCCGTCCTGCGCCACCCGAGCGGCCATGGCCGCGCCCGCAGTCCGGGCGGCGGCGTCCCCGCGGCAGGGGCGCGGACGCCCTGCGCCGTCAAGCACCGTGGCGCCAGGCCCCGACCGCCTGCGATCCTCGCCGTTTCCCGCCGCGCCCGCATCGATGGAGTCCTTCTTGCGACAGCGGCCCGACGCCGCGCCGAGACCGCAATCATGGGTTGCCCGCTCCTGTACTACGTCGACCCACGCTGCATGAACGGCTAAGTCGCCGATCTTGCATTCTTCTCCACAACTGAGGCGGGAGAACATATTGCGAACCTGGAACAAAAAGAGTACAGAATCTGAGTTCTCGTTTTTCCTTGCGCCAGCCCCGGAGCGCGGCAATGACTCAGGCGACACTCCGACTCGTCGAAGGTTCCTCAATGGACAAGACCAAGGCGCTTGACGCTGCGCTCTCTCAGATCGAGCGCCATTTCGGCAAGGGCTCGATCATGCGGCTCGGCAAGGGCGGCAAGGCGCTCGAGATCGAGAGCATTCCCTCGGGCTCGCTCGGCCTCGACATCGCGCTCGGCATCGGCGGGCTGCCCAAGGGGCGCGTGGTCGAGATCTTCGGCCCCGAATCCTCGGGCAAGACCACGCTGGCGCTCCACACGGTGGCCGAGGCGCAGAAGAAGGGCGGCACCTGCGCCTTCATCGACGCCGAGCACGCGCTCGACCCGATCTATGCGCGCAAGCTGGGCGTGAACCTCGACGAGCTCCTGATCTCCCAGCCCGACGCCGGCGAGCAGGCGCTGGAGATCGCCGACACGCTGGTGCGCTCCGGCGCCATCGACGTGCTGGTGGTGGATTCGGTGGCGGCCCTCACCCCGCGCGCCGAGCTCGAGGGCGAGATGGGCGACAGCCAGCCCGGCATGCAGGCGCGCCTCATGAGCCAGGCGCTGCGCAAGCTCACCGCCTCGATCTCGAAGTCCAACACCATGGTGATCTTCATCAACCAGATCCGCATGAAGATCGGCGTGATGTACGGCTCGCCCGAGACCACGACCGGCGGCAACGCGCTCAAATTCTACGCCTCGGTGCGCCTCGACATCCGACGCATCGGCATGATCAAGGAGCGCGACGAGGTGGTGGGCAACCAGACCCGCGTGAAGGTGGTGAAGAACAAGCTCGCTCCGCCCTTCAAGCAGGTGGAGTTCGACATCATGTATGGCGAGGGCGTCTCCAAGACCGGCGAGCTGCTGGATCTCGGCGTCAAGGCCGGGGTGGTGGAGAAGTCCGGCGCCTGGTTCTCCTTCGACAGCCAGCGTCTCGGCCAGGGGCGCGAGAACGCCAAGACCTTCCTGAAGCAGAACGCGGAGGCGGCGGGGCGCATCGAGGCGGCGATCCGCCAGAATGCCGGCCTGATCGCCGAGAAGATCCTCGCCGGCACGCCGGAGGACGGGGCGGAGGGCGAGGAGGAGGGCGACGCCTGAGGTTGGCGCCTCGGGCCGGGGCCGGGACGTTCCCGGGCCGCCGGTCCAGTCTGCGCATCGCCAATGGGCCATGCTTGCGCCCCCGCCGCTTGGATCGCCTGGGTCGGATCCCGTCCGTCGATCCCGTCCGTCGGTCCCCGTCCGAAGGGGATCCGGGCAGGCGCGCGGGAACGGCTTCCTGGACAAGAGCTAGCCCCCTCGCTAAACGAACCCGGTTCCGGCCGGCGCCCGCGCGCGCGGCGGCCGGAACCGCGATGCGGCCGTTCCGGCGCGCGCTCGCGTGGAGACCACCACCGCCGGACGCGCCCCGCGCGCCGGCCCCGAGGGGACGATGGCCGGCACATGAGCGGCGTGAACGAGATCCGGTCGAGCTTCATCGACTACTTCGTCAAGCAGGGGCACGAGGCGGTTCCATCCTCGCCCCTCGTGCCGCACAACGACCCGACCCTCATGTTCACCAATGCGGGGATGGTGCAGTTCAAGAACGTCTTCACCGGCGTGGAGAAGCGGCCCTATGCCCGCGCGGTCACCTCCCAGAAGTGCGTGCGCGCCGGCGGCAAGCACAACGACCTCGACAATGTGGGCTACACCGCGCGGCACCACACCTTCTTCGAGATGCTCGGCAACTTCTCGTTCGGGGACTATTTCAAGGACCGCGCCATCGAGCTCGCCTGGACCCTCGTCACGCGCGAGTTCGAGCTGCCGAAGGACCGCCTGCTGGTCACCGTGTACAGCGAGGACGAGGAGGCGCACCGCCTCTGGAAGTCCATCGCCGGGCTTTCCGACGACAAGATCATCCGCATCTCCACCGCGGACAATTTCTGGTCCATGGGCGACACCGGCCCGTGCGGTCCGTGCTCCGAGATCTTCTTCGACCACGGCCCGCACATTGCCGGCGGCCCGCCCGGCTCGCTTGATGCGGACGGCGACCGCTTCATCGAGATCTGGAACCTGGTCTTCATGCAGTTCGAGCAGCTCGCCGGCGGCGAGCGGCTGGAGCTGCCGCGCCCGTCCATCGACACCGGCATGGGCCTCGAGCGCATCTCGGCGGTGCTCCAGGGCACCCACGACAATTACGAGACCGACCTCATGCGGGCGATCATCGCCGAGGTCGCCGATCTCACCGGCGTCGACCCCGCCGGCCCGCAGAAGGCGAGCCACCGGGTGATCGCCGACCACCTGCGGGCCGCGGTGTTCCTCACCGCCGACGGCGTGCTGCCCTCCAATGAGGGCCGCGGCTACGTCCTGCGCCGCATCATGCGGCGCGCCATGCGCCACGCCCAGCTGCTCGGCGCCAGGGACCCGCTGATGTGGCGTCTGGTGCCGGTCCTGGTGCGCGAGATGGGCCGCGCCTATCCGGAGATCGTGCGCGCCGAGCCGCTCGCCACCGAGACCCTGCTCAGCGAGGAGACGCGCTTCCGCCGCACCCTGGAGCGCGGCCTCTCCATCCTCGAGGAGGAGACCGCGCATCTGACCGCGGGCGCGAACTTCTCCGGCGAGGTGGCGTTCAAGCTCTACGACACCTTCGGCTTTCCCCTCGACCTCACCCAGGACGCCCTGCGCGCCCGCGGCATCGGCGTCGACCTGCCGGCCTTCGACGCCGCCATGGCGCGCCAGAAGGCGGAGGCGCGCGCGAGCTGGGCGGGCTCGGGCGAGGCGGCCACCGACACGGTGTGGTTCGCGCTGCGCGACGAGGTGGGGGCGAGCGAATTCCTCGGCTACGACACCGAGAAGGCCGAGGGCGTCGTCGCCGCCATCGTGCGCGAGGGCGCGCCGGTGGAGCGCCTGGCGGCCGGCGAACGCGGCCTCGTCATCCTCAACCAGACGCCGTTCTACGGCGAATCGGGCGGCCAGGTGGGCGACACCGGCCGCATCGCCGGGGAGGGGGGGCTCGCCGCCACCGTCCACGGCACCCAGAAGAAGCTCGGCGACCTGTTCGTCCACGACGTGAGCGTGGACGCGGGCGTGCTCGCGCGCGGCGCCCCGGTGGCGCTGGAGGTGGACCATCGGCGCCGCGCCGCGGTGCGCGCCAACCATTCCGCCACCCATTTGCTGCACGAGGCGCTGCGCCGGGTGCTCGGCGACCACGTGGCCCAGAAGGGCTCGCTGGTGGCCCCCGACCGCCTGCGCTTCGACTTCTCCCATCCCAAGCCCCTCAGCGAGGCCGAGCGCGCCGAGGTGGAGGACATCGCCAACCGCTTCGTGCTGCGCAACGAGCCGGTGGTGACCCGCATCATGGCGGTGGACGACGCCATCACCTCCGGCGCCCGCGCGCTGTTCGGCGAGAAATACGGCGACGAGGTGCGCGTGGTCTCCATGGGCACCGACGAGGGCAATGGCGCGCCCTATTCGGTGGAGCTGTGCGGCGGCACCCATGTGCGGCGCACCGGCGACATCGGCCTCATCTCGCTGGTGTCCGAGGGGGCGGTCGCCTCCGGCGTGCGCCGCATCGAGGCGATCACCGGCGATGCCGCGCGCCACCATCTCAACGGCGCGAACGCGGCGCTCCAGGCCGCCGCCGCCACCTTCAAGGCGCCGGTCGCCGAGGTGGAGGCGCGCCTCACCGCTCTGGTGGAGGAGCGCCGCAAGCTCGAGCGCGACCTCGCCGAGGCCCGCAAGAAGCTCGCCATGGGTGGCGGCGCGGGCGGCGGCGAGGAGGTGCGCACGGTGGGCGACGTGAAGCTCATGGCGCGCGCGGTCTCCGGCATCGAGATCAAGGATCTCAAGGCGCTGGTGGACGAGGGCAAGAAGCAGCTCGGCTCGGGCGTGGTGGCGATCGTCGGCGTGACCGAGGACGGCAAGGCCGGCATCGTCGTCGGCGTGACGGCGGATCTCGCCGGCCGCTTCGATGCGGTCGCCCTGGTGCGGCTCGGCGCCGAGGCGCTGGGCGGCAAAGGCGGCGGCGGGCGTCCCGACATGGCCCAGGCAGGCGGCCCGGACGGCGCCAAGGCGGCCGACGCGCTTGCCGCCATCGCGGCCGCGCTCGCCGGCTGAGACGCGCGCGTCCGGCGGCCCCGGACGATCGGCCCCGCGCGCAGGCGGGGCAGAGTTTCCGCGTCGCGCTCCGGTCATCCTGGCGTTGAACCCCTCACCCCCCTCTCCCTCCGGGAGCGCGGCCCCGTTGCGCATGGGAGAGTGCGCACGCCCTTAAGAGGGTCGCACCGGTACGGCTTGGGGAGCCGCGTTGTGAATAGGGGCGAACGCTCGCCCCGGCGGGGAGAGGGCAGGGTGAGGGGGCGGACCGTGAGTTTCGGGCGCGGCGGCCGACAATCTCGGCGGCCGTCCGCTCGCCTTCAGTCGAACTTCGAGAAGTCCCGGTGCTCGGCGGCGATGCGGCGCACCGTGCCGGTGGCGGAGCGCATGACCACGGTGTCGGTCCAGATCACCTGGCGGGAGAAGCGCACGCCCTTCAGCAGCGCCCCGTCGGTGACGCCGGTGGCGGCCACCAGGCAGTCGCCCCGCACCATGTCCTCCAGGCGGTAGATCTTGGCCGGGTCGCCGATGCCGAGGCGCTTGGCCTGGGCCCGCTTCTTCTCGGTGTCGAGCACGAGGCGGCCCTGCATCTGGCCGCCGATGCAGCGCAGCGCCGCCGCCGCCAGCACGCCCTCCGCCGCCCCGCCGAGGCCGAGATAGATGTCGATGCCGCTCTCGTCGGGATTGGTGGTGTGGATCACCCCCGCCACGTCGCCGTCGCTGATCAGCTTGATGGCGGCGCCGGCCTTGCGCACCGCCTCCACCAGCGGCGCGTGGCGCGGCCGGTCGAGGATGAGGGCGGTGATCTCGGTCGGCGGCACGCCCTTGGCCTCGGCGAGCGCGGCGATGTTGTCCTGGGGCGACTGGGTGAGCGAGACGATGCCCTCCGGATAGCCGGGCCCGATGGCGAGCTTTTCCATGTAGGCCGGCGGCACCTTCAGCAGCGAGCCCGGCTCGGCCAGCGCCAGCACCGAGATGGAGCCCTCCATGTTCTTGGCGCACAGGGTGGAGCCCTCGAGCGCGTCCACCGCCACGTCCACCGCGTCGGTGCCGGCGCCGAGCGTCTCGCCGACGAAGAAGTGCTGCACCTCGCCCGCGTCGCCCTCGCCGATCACCACGGTGCCGGCGATCGGCATGCGCGAGAGCTCGCGATGGGCGCGCGCCATGGCGGCGAGATCAGCGGCCTGCTCGTCGCCGCGGCCGCGCAGCCGGGCCGCGGCCACCGCCGCGCGCTCGGTGATCTGCGCCATCTCCAAAGCCAGGCGTCGGTCGAGCGCCTGCGGTATGCGCGCCGTGCTCATGGCCTGTCTCTCATGGCCTCGCTCCCATGGCTTCGCTCCCATGGCCTCAATCCTTCTCGATGCGGATCACCTGGGGCAGCGAGGCGACCACGCCTTCCGCCTCGATGGCGGCGATGGCCCGGCGCACCGCCTCCTCCGTGGTGGCGTAGGTGATGAGGATGACGTTGGCGGTCTCGGGCTCGGCCTTCAGCCCTTCCGGGCGGCGCTGGACGATGGATTCCAGCGAGATCGCCTGGTCCGCCATGCGCCCGGCGATGATCGCCGCGGTGCCCGGCCGGTTCAGCACCGCGAGGCGGATGTAATAGCCGCCCTCGTGGCGCTGCATGGGGGCGCGCTCGGCCGGCAGCAGCAGCTCGGCGGGCATGCCGAAGGCGAACGGGCGGGCGCCGCGCGCCACCTCGGCGAGGTCCGCCACCACCGCCGAGGCGGTGGCCTCGCCGCCGGCGCCGGGGCCCACCAGCGTCAGGTCCACCGCGTCGCCGTCGAGCGCCACCGCGTTGGTGACGCCGGAGACCTGGGCCAGCGGCCAGTGCTTGGGCACCATGGTGGGATGCACCCGCTGCTCGATGCCGGCCTCGGTGCGCACCGCGACCCCCAGCAGCTTCACCTTGTAGCCGAGGTCGTCCGCCGCCTCGAGGTCCTCGAGCGTGAGCTCGCGGATGCCTTCCACATAGATCGCCTCCGCGTCCACCCTTGTGCCGAAGGCGAGGGCGGTGAGCAGAGCGAGCTTGTGGGCGGTGTCGTGGCCGTCGATGTCGAAGCTCGGGTCGGCCTCCGCATAGCCGAGGCGCTGGGCCTCGCTCAGGCACACGGCGAAGGAGAGCTTCTCGCCCGCCATGCGGGTCAGGATGTAGTTGCAGGTGCCGTTGAGGATGCCGGAGACGCGCACCAGCCGGTTGCCCTCCATGGCCTCGCGCAGGGTCTTGACCACCGGGATGCCGCCCGCCACCGCCGCCTCGAACAGCAGCGCCGCCCCGGTGGCCTCGGCGCGGCGGGCGAGCGCGACGCCGCAATGGGCGAGCAGGGCCTTGTTGGCGGTGACCACCGAACGTCCGGCATCGAGGGCGGCGGCCACTGCCGCTTTGGCGGGGTCGCCCTCGCCGCCCATCAGCTCGACGAACACGTCGATGTCGGCCTCGCGGGCGAGCGCCACCGGATCGTCGAACCAGGCGACCTGCGACAGATCGAGGCCGCGCTCCTTGGCGCGGTCGCGGGCGGCCACCGCCACCACCTTGATGCGGCGGCCGGTGCGGGCGGCGATCTCCGCCTCCTGCCGCTCCAGCATGCGCAGCACGGCGGCCCCGACGGTGCCGAGGCCCGCAAGGCCCACTTTCAAGTCGCTCATGATCGAACCGGTTCTCTGTGCGTCGGAGGGCCGCTGCGCCCAAGGGGCCGCGGCGGGCTGGAGCCGGACCGGCCGGCCCGGGCGAGCCCGGGGGCGGTTCCGTCTCCGACTGAAGGAAAGAGACCGCCCGGCCGGCGCGCGGCGTGGACGGGCTCTCGGCTCAGCGCGCCGCGCTGAGCGGCACGACGTTGTGGAGCGTGGTGCCGGCCTGGTCGAAGAAGCGGCGGATGTTGCGCGCCGCCTGGCGGATGCGCTGCTCGTTCTCCACCACGGCGATGCGCACATAATCGTCGCCGTGCTCGCCGAAGCCGACGCCCGGCGCCACCGCCACCTCGGCCTTCTCGATCAGCAGCTTCGAGAATTCCACCGAGCCCATGGCGCGGAACGGCTCCGGGATCGGCGCCCAGGCGAACATGGAGGCGCGCGGGGAGGGCACGGGGAAGCCGGCGCGGCCGAAGCTGTCCACCAAGGCGTCGCGGCGCTTCTTGTAGGTCTCGCGCATCTCGGCGATGCATTCCTGCGGGCCGTTGAGCGCCGCCGCGGCCGCCACCTGGATCGGGGTGTAGGCGCCGTAGTCGAGATAGGACTTCACCCGCGAGAGCGCGGCGATGAGGCGCTCGTTGCCGACCGCGAAGCCCATGCGCCAGCCGGGCATGGAATAGGTCTTGGACATGGAGGTGAATTCCACCGTCACGTCCATGGCGCCCGGCACCTGCAGCACGGAGGGCGGCGGCACGTCGTCGTAATAGAGCTCGGCGTAAGCGAGGTCGGAGAGCACGATCAGGTCGTTCTTCTTCGCGAACGCCACCACGTCCCGGTAGAATTCGAGATCCGCCACGCAGGCCGTGGGGTTCGAGGGATAGCACAGCACCACGGCGATGGGCTTGGGGATGGAATGCTTCACCGCCCGTTCCATGGCGTGGAAGAATTCCGGCCCCGGCTCCACCGGCACCGAGCGGATGACGCCGCCGGCCATCAGGAAGCCGAAGGCGTGGATCGGGTAGGAGGGATTGGGGGTCAGGATCACGTCGCCGGGGGCGGTGATGGCCTGCGCCATGTTGGCGAAGCCCTCCTTCGAGCCCAGCGTGGCGACGATCTGGGTGTCGGGATTGAGCTTCACGCCGAAGCGGCGCTCGTAATAGCCCGCCTGGGCGCGGCGCAGGCCGGGAATGCCCTTGGAGGCGGAATAGCGGTCGGTCCTCGGCTTGCCGATGGTCTCTTTCAGCTTCTCGATCACGTGCGCCGGCGCGTCGAGGTCGGGATTGCCCATGCCGAGGTCGATGATGTCCACCCCGGCATTGCGGGCGGCGGCCTTCACACGGTTCACTTGCTCGAACACGTAGGGCGGCAGCCGGCGAATGCGGTGAAAATCGGTGGTCATCTTCATAGCTCCAGGGCCGCCACGCGGCCGTTCGTCACGCCGCGCGTCCTCAGCTCCCGGCGCGGCAGTCGGGCTTTTTAGCACCGTTCGGTGAATGAAAAAGCAATGATTGCGCCTTCCCTAGGGAAAGTTCGCGCCGCATCGCGGCATCGCCGCCGTCAGTTGCCGGCGCCGAGGGACTGCTTCAGCTTCGCCTCGCGATCCTTGGCGAGCGCCTCGAGATCGGACTGCAGCTTGGCGCGCTCCTCGGCGGTGAGCGGCGCCGGCCGGCCGGCGACGACGGTAGTGCCGATGGAGGGGAAATTGTCGGCCTCCACCTTGGGCACCTCGGGATTGGGCGGGGTCAGCGAGGCGAGCGGCCCGTCGCCGGCGCACCCGGCGAGCGCGAGCAGCAAAGCGGCGGCGCAGGCGCGCCCGCCCCGCGCCGAGGGCCGCCCGGGGGTGTGGCGCGCGGATATCTGGCGTCGGCAAAGAAAAATCACGGCTCAGACATTGTCCCCATTCGGCCCGCCGTCGTCCGGGAGGCTCGATAAGGGCACATTCACCCGCTAATATGGCGGAAGCTGGAAACAAGACTTAGAACAGTCAACGACGACCAAGCGGGTGCGATCCGGCACCGCCCGCATCGAGGGGAGAGCGGATGTCCGCTGCCGAGGAAACATCCGGACACGCCGAGCTGCGGATCGGGCAGGCCGCCGAGGATCATGATGCCGCTGGGCCGGCGGATGCCGCGCCCGCCAACCACCCGCCGTCGGCCCCGCCCGCCGCCGCCGCGCTCGCCTCGGCCGTGCCGCCTTCCGCCGGCGGCGCGCCGGCCGACGGTGCTGCGCCCGCCGATCCGGGCCTGCTCGGCGACCCCTTCATCCGGCCCCCCTTCATGGCCTCCGGCGGCGCCGGGCCGGAGGCGAGCCCCGCCGAGCTCATGAAGGAGGTGGCCGCCGCGGTGCTCGCCCCCTTCGCCAGCCCGCCCATGGACCTGCCGCCGCTGGTTCCGCTCCCGGTCGCGCCGGACGATGCGCCGGCGGAGCCGCCGGTCGTGCAGGTCGCCCAACCCTTCGCCCTGGTCCAGGAGGCGCTCGCCGCGGTCGCGGCTCAACCGGCCGCGCCAGCGCCAGCAGTCGCGCCGGCCGATGCCGCGCCGCCCCAGGAAAAGCCCCAGGAAAAGCCCGCCCAGGAAAAGCCCGCCGAGGCGAAGAGTGCCGAGACGAAGCCCGCCGAGACGAAGCCTGCATCAGGCAAGGCCGGGGTCGGCGCGGCGGAGCCGGGTCCCGCCGGGCTCGACGTCGAGGCCTTCTCCCGCAACCTCGCCCGCCTGGTGGAGGAGGGCGGCAAGGCCATGGCCGCCTATCTCGGCCCGCGCGAGGCCGGCCGGAACGACGACATGGCCGACGACATCGCCGATGCGGTCAGGACCGTGGGGCAGGTGGCGGAATACTGGATGGCCGATCCCCAGCGCACGCTGGAGGCCCAGAGCCGCCTCATGGGCGGCTATCTCTCGGTGTGGGCGAACACCATGAAGCGCCTCGCCGGGGAGGACGTGCCCCCGGTGGTGGCGCCCGACCCCAAGGACGCCCGCTTCAAAGACGCCGGCTGGAGCCAGAGCCCGATCTTCGACGCCTTGAAGCAGACCTATCTCGTCACCTCGCAATGGGCCGAGCACATGGTGGAGGAGGCCGAGGGCCTCGACGCCCACACCAAGCACAAGGCCGAGTTCCTGGTGCGCCAGCTGGCCAACGCCATCTCGCCCTCGAACTTCGTTATCACCAATCCGGAGATCATCCGCGAGACGCTGTCCTCCTCCGGCGAGAACCTCGTGAAGGGCATGCAGAACCTCACCGAGGACCTGATCGAGGGCAAGGGCTCGCTCAAGATCCGCCAGACCGACATGAACGCGTTCGAGGTGGGGCGCAACCTCGCCACCACCCCCGGCAAGGTGATCTACGAGAACGAGCTGATGCAGCTCATCCAGTACGCGCCGGTCACCGCGCAGGTGAAGAAGACGCCGGTGCTGATCGTGCCGCCGTGGATCAACAAGTTCTACATCCTCGACCTCACGCCCGAGAAGTCGATGATCAAGTGGCTGGTGGACCAGGGCCTGACCGTGTTCACCATCTCCTGGGTGAACCCGGACGCGCGCCTCGCCGCCAAGGGGTTCGACGACTATATGCGCGACGGCATCATGGCCGCGCTCGACCAGGTGGCGATCGCCTCGGGCGAGCGGCGCGTGCACACGATGGGCTATTGCGTCGGCGGCACGCTGCTCGCCGTGACGCTCGCTTACATGGGGGCGACCGGCGACGACCGCATCGCCAGCACCACCTTCCTCACCACCCAGATCGACTTCACCCATGCGGGCGACCTGAAGGTGTTCGTCGACGAGAGCCAGCTCGCCGTGCTGGAGCGCAAGATGAAGGAGATGGGCTATCTCGAAGGCTCGAAGATGGCCTCCGCCTTCAACATGCTGCGCTCCAACGATCTGATCTGGCCCTACGTGGTGAACAACTACATGAAGGGCAAGGCGCCGTTCCCGTTCGACCTGCTCTATTGGAACGCCGATTCCACCCGCATGCCGGCGGCGAACCATTCCTATTATCTGCGCAACTGCTACCTCACCAACAACATCGCCCGCGGCCTCGCCGATTTGTCCGGCGTGCGCATCGACGTCCACAAGGTGCAGGTCCCGGTCTATTCGCTGGCGACGCGGGAAGACCACATCGCGCCGCCGAACTCGGTCTATATCGGCGCCCACATGCTCTCCGGCCCGGTGCGCTACGTGCTCGCAGGCTCGGGCCACATCGCCGGCGTGGTCAACCCGCCGGCCAAGATGAAGTACCAATACTGGGCGGACGGCCCGGCGGGCGCGAGCTACGACGCCTGGCTGGAGGGCGCGCGGGAGCACAAGGGCTCCTGGTGGCCCGACTGGCTGCAATGGTTCTCGGCGCTCCATCCCGACGAGGTGGACGCCCGCGCGGTGGGCGGCGGCCGCCTCCAGCCCATCGAGGACGCCCCGGGCCGCTACGTGCGCGCCCGCTCCTGAGGCGCGTCGGCGCGGGCAGGGGGCGGCCCAGCCGGGCCGGGCAATGCGCAAGAGCCGGCCGGAGCAAAGCGGGGCGCGGCCCATCCCCCGCTTCCCGTGCCATGTGCCGCCGCCCTTCCTCCTACCCGTCGCCTGCCGGCTCCCCGTCGCCCTCGCCACCGGTACCGGCCCCACCCGAGCCGACGCCCGCGCGCCCCGCGGCGTGATTGAAGCCCGTGAACCTCGCCCGCCGCGTGCCGCCCGGCCGGGTGGATGCTCCCCCACGCCGGCGCGGCGGCGTGCGCCCGCCTGGCCGGCCGCCCGGCATGCGCGCCGACCCCTTGCATGGCCGCCGCGTCCTCTTTAATGATATAATATATCATTTGATGGCCCGAACCGCCCGGAGGCGTGCGGTTCCTCCCGGGCCGGGCCCAAACGGAGCACGCAATCCATGCCTGAAGCCCGCCTGCCGGTGACCGTCCTGTCCGGCTTCCTCGGATCGGGAAAGACCACCCTGCTCAACCACGTCCTCGCCAACCGCGCGGGGCTGAAGGTGGCGGTGATCGTCAACGACATGAGCGAGGTGAACATCGACGCCGAGCTGGTGCGCGCGGGCGGCGCCAACCTCTCCCACACCCAGGAGAAGCTGGTGGAGATGACCAATGGCTGCATCTGCTGCACCCTGCGCGACGATCTGCTCACCGAGGTGCGCCGCCTCGCGGCCGAGGGCCGGTTCGACCATCTGCTGATCGAATCCACCGGCATCGCCGAGCCGCTGCCGGTGGCCGCCACCTTCGACTTCCGCGACGAGGATGGCCGCTCGCTCTCCGACGTCGCTCGCCTCGACACCATGGTGACCGTGGTGGACGCGGCCAACCTGCTGAAGGATTTTAGCTCCCGGGACTTCCTGCGCGATCGCGGCGCGACCGCGGGGGAGGAGGATGGGCGCACGCTGGTGGATCTGCTCACCGACCAGATCGAGTTCGCCGACGTGATCGTGCTCAACAAGATCTCCGGCGTCGACGCCGACAAGCGCGCGCTGGTGCGCGGCGTGGTGAAGGCGCTCAATCCCGATGCCCGCCTGATCGAGACCGACTATGCCCGCGTGCCGCTGAAGGAGGTGCTCGGCACCGGCCGCTTCGACTTCGCGCGCGCCAGCACCCATCCGCTGTGGTTCAAGGAGCTGAACGGCTTCAAGGACCATGTGCCGGAGACGCAGGAATACGGCGTCGGAAGCTTCGTCTACCGCGCCCGGCGGCCGCTCCATCCCGAGCGCTTCAACGCCTTCCTGGCGCGCACCTGGCCCGGGCTGGTGCGCGCCAAGGGCCTGTTCTGGCTCGCCACGCGGCCCCAGCGCGTGGGGGAGATGAGCCTTGCCGGCGCCATCTGCCAGACCGGCACCATCGGCCGCTGGTGGGCGAGCGTGCCGCAGGAGCATTGGCCGACCCAGCCCGACTGGCGCTCCTGGCTGCGCGCCCACTGGGTGCCGGGCTACGGCGACCGGCGGCAGGAGCTGGTGTTCATCGGCATGGGGCTCGACGAGGCGGCCATGCGCGCCGCGCTCGATGCGTGCCTCGTCGGCCCGGCCGATCCGCTGCGCTTCGACGCCGAGAAGCTGAAGCATTTGCCCGACCCGTTCCCGGCCTGGGAGGCGGTGCCGGCCTGAGCCGGGGGAAGGAGGGCAGGGGGCGCCGGCGATCAGCGCCCCCGTGTCAGCGCCCCCGTGTCAGCGCCCCTTGCGCCGGCTCCGGACGTCCGCGTCCATGAGGATGCCGCGGGTCACCGCGTCGCGGCCGAACTTCTCCTTCAGCCGGTCCATGGCGCCCTCCGCCGCCTTCATGCGGGCGGCGCTCGTGTCCACCAGGTCGGAGGGGTCGGCGTCCGCGGCGGCGCCGAGGTCGGAGACGCCGACGCCGATCAGGCGGAAGCGCGTGCCGTCCGCCTCCTTCGCCAGCATGTCATGGGCGGCGGCATAGATGCGGCCGGCGAGCATGGTGTGGCTCTCCAGCGTGCGCGCGCGGGTGCGCAGGCGAAAGTCGGCGGTCTTCAGCTTCAGCGTCACCGTCCGGCCGGACAGCGCGGATTTCTTGAGCCTTGCGCTCACCTCCTCGGCAAGGCCGTAGAGCGCCTGCTCGAGCGGCCGCAGCGCGGCGATGTCGGCATCGAAGGTGGTCTCGGCCGAGACGCTTTTCGCCTCCCGGTCCGGGTCGACGGTGCGGGTGTCGATGCCGAAGGCGAGGCGCGAGAGCCGCAGGCCCTCCGCGCCGTAGCGGCGCGCCAGGTCGGAGGACGCCGCACGCTGCAGATCGGCGATGGTCGAAAACCCGTCCTTGGCGAGCTTGGCGCCGAAGGCGGCCCCCACGCCCCAGATGAAGGTGACCGGGCGCGGCGCGAGGAATTGCGCCGCCTCCGCCATGCCCAGCACCGAGAAGCCGCGCGGCTTGTCGAGGTCGGAGGCGATCTTGGCCAGGAACTTGTTGGCCGCGAGCCCGACCGAGACGGTGATGCCCACCTGCCGCTCCACCTCCAGCGCGAAGCGGGCGAGGGTGAGCGCCGGGCTCGCTTTGTGCAGCGCCTCGGTGCCCGCGAGGTCGAGGAACGCCTCGTCGATGGAGAGCGGCTCCACCAGCGGGGTCAGCGCCTGCATCAGCGCGCGCACCTGCCGGCCGGCGGTGCGGTATTTCTCCATGTTCGGCTTCAAGATCACCGCTTCGGGGCACAGCGCCTTGGCCTTGAACATGGGCATGGCCGAGCGCACGCCGCTGATGCGGGCGATGTAGCAGCAGGTGGACACCACCCCGCGCTTGCCGCCGCCGATGATCAGCGGCAGGTGGGCGAGGGAGGGGTCGTCGCGCTTCTCCACCGCGGCGAAGAAGGCGTCGCAGTCCACGTGCGCCACCGTGAGCCGGTGGATCTCCGCATGGCGCACGAGGCGCGGGCTGCCGCAGGCGGCGCAGCGCGGCCCCTCGCCTGCCTCGCTGAGGCAGTCGCGGCAGAAGCCCGGCACGGCGGCGCTCACGGCGTCCTCAGGTGCGCCGGACGGTGGCGTCCGGGTCGACGGGCGGGGCGAGGATGTCGTGGGCGCCCACGACGTGCCGCGGATCGAGCTGCTGCTGGGCGGCGAAGGCCAGCAGCAGGCTCTCGTCGGCGATCAGGAAGGCCAGCACGCCGGCGCCGAAGTCGCGCCGCCCCGCCGCCTGCCGCAGATTGGCGGGGGTGAGGCCGGTCTCGCTCAGGAAGCGCACCAAGCGTTCGCCGTCGCCGGCGATGAAGCCGAGGGCGGCGGCGGCAACCTCCTCGGCGGCGGCGCGCTGCGCCATGAGGCCTTTCGGCGCCGCGTTCGATGTGTCCTTGAGTGCCATTTGCTCTTCCGCAAGGAATGGGGTCTAGCTGTGGCCATTCCACCACGTCCGCGCGGTGCTGCGAAGCGGGCAGAAGAGGCCGGAATTCGGCAGGGGGACGCGGCGGGGGACGAGGCGCGATGGCGAAGACGGTGATGATCGTCGAGGACAACGAGCTCAACATGAAGCTCTTCCACGACCTTCTCGAGGCGCACGGCTACCGCACGGTGGAGACCCGCTCGGGGGTCGAGGCGGTGGAGCTCGCCCGCGCCCACCGGCCGGACCTCATCATCATGGACATCCAATTGCCGGAGATTTCCGGGCTCGACGTCACCCGCAAGCTGAAGGCGGACCCCGAGCTGCGCGCCATTCCGGTGGTGGCGGTGACCGCCTTCGCCATGAAGGGCGACGAGGAGCGCATCCGCGCGGGCGGCTGCGAGGCCTATCTGTCGAAGCCGATCTCGGTGGTGCAGTTCCTGTCCACCGTGCGCCAGTATGCCGGCGGCTAGGGCGCGCCGCGTCGGGGGGCGAATCGGCTGCTTTTCCTGCGCCCCTTATTGCGCTACTGTTGAGGTCTCCTGAAGGTCGGGGGCAGACGGACGCGCGCAGAGGTTGGCTCCGCGCGGCGCTATCGCCCTTGACCCTCATGCGGGCCGGCGCCGCGCCGGCGCGCGAGATACCCTGCGGAGTGCTCAGGTCCGCCGCATCTCCTGGGTCCGTGGGGTTTGGCCGGTGGGTGAGCGTCTTCGGGAGGCCTCCCCGTCCGCTCCCCACCGGCCATCCACCCCCTCGCCACAGCTTCCCGCAATGAGCCTCGTCCATAACGAGCAGACCAAGCTCACCGCCAACGCGCTCGACCGCGCCTCCACCGCCTGTCTCACCGTGGGGGTTCTGGGTCCGAGCGCGGCGGCGCTCTATGGGCTGGGCGCGGCAGCGGGCGGCTGGATCGCCTTCGGGGCCTTGCTTTGGTTGGCAGCCGCAAGTTTGCTACACTCTATGGCGAGGAGAACCCTCAGGAGCCTTCGATGACCGGGCTTTGGATCTTCGCTTATGTGGTGCTGCCGGTCGCCGTCGTGGCGATGGGGTATGCCGCCATGCGCCTCAACGAGCGCGAAGCCGGCAGGCTCAATCCCGGCGAATGAGCCCCGCGTCCGGGGCGCGCCGCAACGCGCGCGGCCCGAAAGGAAAAGGGCGCCTTGCGGCGCCCTGTCAGTCACGAAGCGTGACGGCGAACCCACGGCGCCAAGGCGCCGGCCGGACTCACTTGATCTTGGTCTCGCGGAATTCCACGTGCTTGCGCGCCACCGGATCGTACTTCTTGAGCACGAGCTTGTCGGTCTTGGTGCGCGAGTTCTTCTTGGTCACGTAGAACACGCCCGTGTCCGCGCTGGACAGGAGCTTGATCTTGATGGTTGCAGCCTTGGCCATGTCTTGATCCCTGGGTGCCGCTTTCAGCGCGCGATGCGTCGCGAACGAGAAAAGCTCGGCAGTCGCGCTGCCCATGAGGCGGCTCGTGGGCGCGGAAACTCGCTCAGGAAGCGGGCGATGTCAAGGCCCGGCGGCCGGACGCTTGAAGGCGAGGCGGCTCGCCACCATCAGCGCATAGGCGCCCAGCGTCGCGGCGATCACGTAGGCGAAGCCGTAGGGGTCGGCGAAGTCCATGCCCAGCCCCACCGCCGGCGGGCCGGCGATCAGCCCCACCGAATAGAGCATCACGAACGCCGCATTGGCGGCGGCGAGATTCGCCCCGTGGAAGCGCGCGCCGAGATGGGCCAGGCCCACGGTATAGAGCGAGCCCACCACCCCGGTGGCGACGAACACCGTGACCAGGAAGCCGGCGCCGTCCACCCGCATCAGCGGCAGCATCAGCGCGCCGACGGTGCCCACCAAAGCGCAGGCGAGCAGCAGCAGGCGCCGGTCCACCCTGTCGCTGACGAGGCCGAGGGGAATCTGGAACGCGACGTTGCCGAGCACCGCCACGGTGAGCAGCAGCGAGGCCTGCCCCTCGCCGAGCCCGAGCCGCAGGCCGTAGAGCGGCAGGAAGCTCATCACCGCGGTCTCGATGGCGCCGAACACCAGCGCCGCCAGCAGCGCGGTGGGCGAGTGGCGCAGGAAGGCGATGACGCCGTGATGGTCGTCGTCGTGGATGCGCGGCGTCATGCCGTTCGCCAGCACGATCGGGATGGCGCCGGCGAGCAGCACCACGGCGCCGGCGACATAGGGCTCCCAGCCGGAGGCGCCGAGCAGGCTGAGGATGGCGGGCCCGAGCGCCGCGCCCATCGAGAGCGCGGTGGCGTAGATGCCCATCACCAGCCCGCGCCGGTGCGGCGGGGCGACCGCGTTGATCCAGAACTCGCTGACCGCGAACAGCACGCAGAGCGCCGCGCCGAAGACGAAGCGCAGCGGGAACCAGAGCAGAAACGAGCCGGCCGCCTTGAAGCCGATCAGGCTCAGGGCGCTCGCCGCGATGGCGAGCGTGAGCAGCGCGCGCACGCCGAGCTTGCGCACCAGCAGCGGCACGAACGGCGCGGTGACGATGGTGGCGACGCCCGCCACCGCCGTGTTGACGCCGATGAGGGTGCGCGAGATGCCGCGCGATTCCAGCTCCAGCGCCAAGAGCGGGATCGACAGGGAGATGCCGACCCCGACCACCGTGATGGCCGAGATGGCGGCGGTGATGGAGGCCGTGCGGCTGCTCTGGCTCATGGGGGCGTGCGGCCCGGCGGGTGCGTGCATCAGAACGGGGAGACCGAGGCGGGAAGGGGCAAGGCGGGCACGATCAGGGCATGTATTCGCGCTGGAAGCGCCCGCCGCGCCAGAAAAAGAACGGCACCGGCAGGCGCGGCGCGAAGCCGGCCGCGATGCGGGTCTCGATCTCCCACAAAATCGCGCGGGTGATGGCGGGCAGCTCGATGGATTCGGTCTCGCGGAACGAGAGCCAGCGCAGCTCGGTGAGCTCGGCGTCGGGACCGACGATGCCGGGCACCTCGCCGCACACTGCGTCGGCGTCGGCGCAGAAGAAGCGGGTGTCGAAGCGCTTGGGCCGGCGCGGCGGGGTGATGGCGCGGGCGACATAGGTCAGCGCCTCGAGGTTCGGGAACACGCCCTCGCGCTCGAAGGTGTCCCAGTCCTGGGACGGCGCCTTGGGCGCGCCGAGGTCGCGGGTGCCGAGCAGCAGGCCGGTCTCCTCGTAAAGCTCGCGGATCGCCGCGGCGGCAAGACCGCGCGCGCGGGCGAAGGTGGGGCGCTGCACGCGCTCCATCAGCCGGCGCTGGCTCTCCGCGTCCACCACGCCGCGCACCGGCATGCGCGCGTCGGCGGCCTCCAGCCGGCCGCCGGGGAAGACGTAGAGGTTGGGCAGGAAACGGTGGCCGCCGTGGCGCAGGCCCATGAGCATGCGCGGCGTCTTGCCCTTGCGGTCGAGCAGGATGATGGTCGCCGCGTCCTTGGGCCGGCAATTGGGCCAGTCCATGCGCCGCTCGGCGGCGTTCAGCTTCACCAGGACCTCCGCCCCGGGGGCGCTCGCCGCGCCGTCGGCCGCGACCGCCGCCTGCGGGCTGCCGCCCGCGGTCGGCGCCCCCTGCGCCGCCTGTCTCTTGCTGCCGCTCATGGACGCGCCGCAGCCTCCCGGCGCGCGGCGGCATCGGCCGGCATCGGCTCCCATTCGTCGCTGGTGCGGTCGAAGCCGTGCATGCGCAGCGCCCATTGCAGGTTCACCAGCATGCCCTTCAAAAGCGGCAGCAGCGCGAGGCACATCACCAGCGTCAGCGGCAGCCAGAGCGCCAGGTGGACGCCGAGCGGCGGCCGGAACATCTCCTCCACCAGCACCATCAGCGGCACCACCACATGGCCCACCACCAGGATGGTGGCGTAAGGCGGGGCATCGTCCGCGCGGTGGTGGTAGAGCTCCTCGCCGCACGCGGCGCAGGCCGGGGTCACCTTGAGATAGCGCGGGAACAGGCCGCGGGCGCCGCAGGCCGGGCAGCATCCCATGGCGCCGCGCAGCAGCGCCTGCGGCACCGAGCGCGGCGCCGGCGGTTGCGCCGGGGGCAGCGCGGGATCCGCGACCGCGCTGTCCTCCCCCAGGGCGGCGCGCCGGGTGGTGACTGTCATGCTCATGGCCGCGGCCGATCCTTTCATCTGCGCCCTTTGGGGGGCGCCTTGCCGCGCGGCTTGCTCCGCCCCGCGCCGGAACCGTCGTCGGTCCCCCGGCCGGGGGTGTTGCCGGATCCCTTGCCGGCCTTGCCGCGCCCCGTCCCGGCTGCGAATGCCGCGCGCGATGCGCCCTTGGCCGGCAGGGACTTGAGCCCGCGCGCGCGGCCCTGCGACCGTCCTACATAGGTCCCTTCGCTCAGAAGCTCAAATCGGAGCGCGCCGGCCACCGGCGCCGCCTCCACCAGCTTGACCTCCACCCGGTCGCCGATGCGGTGCATCTCGCCGGTGCGTTCGCCCACCAGCGCCTGGCGCGTCTCGTCGAAGCGGTAATAGTCGGCCCCGAGGGTGGCGGCGGGGACGAAGCCGTCGGCCCCGGTGTCGTCGAGCGCGACGAATAGTCCCGCCCGGGTGGCGCCGGTGACGCGGCCGGTGAAGGTGGCGCCGATCCGGTCGGCCAGATGATGGGCGATCAGCCGGTCCACGGTCTCGCGCTCGGCCGCCATGGCGCGCCGCTCGGTGACGGAGATGGCGGCGGCCACCTCAGCGAGCGTCTCGGCGGTGGCGTCCTCCGGCAGGCCGTCGCGGCCGAGCCCGAGGGCGCGCACCAGAGCGCGGTGGACGATCAGATCGGCATAGCGCCGGATCGGCGAGGTGAAATGCGCGTAGCGGCGCAGATTGAGGCCGAAATGGCCGTAATTTTCCGAGGCATACTCGGCCTGGGACTGGCTGCGCAGGATCACCTGGTTCACCAGCGGCGCGACCTCGGTGCCCACCACCTGGGCGAGGATGCGGTTGAACTGGGCGGGGCGCACCTGCTCGGCCTTCGGCAAGGCGATGTCGATGGTCTTCAGGAAGTCCCTGAGCGCGGAGACCTTCTCCAGCGAGGGCGCGTCGTGGACCCGGTAGATCAGCGGCGTGCGCCGCTCCTCCAGGGTCTCGGCGGCGGCGACGTTGGCGAGGATCATGAACTCCTCGATCAGGCGGTGCGCGTCGAGCCGGCGCGGCACCACCACCTTGTCCACCGTGCCGTCCTCCTTGAGCAGGATCTTGCGCTCCGGCAGATCGAGGTCGAGCGGCTGGCGCTCGTCCCGCGCCGCCTTCACGCAGGCATAGGCGGCATAGAGCGGGGCGAGCACGGCGCCGACGATCGGCTCGGTGACGGCGTCGGTGCGGCCCTCGACGGCATCCTGGGCCTGGGCGTAAGCGAGCTTGGCCGCCGAGCGCATCATGATGCGGTGGAAGCTGTGGGCGCGCTTGCGCCCGTCGCGGCCGATCACCATGCGCACCGCGAGCGCCGGGCGGTCCTCGAGCGGGCGCAGGGAGCACAGATCGTTGGAGATGCGCTCGGGCAGCATGGGCACGACGCGGTCGGGGAAATAGACCGAATTGCCGCGCAGCAGCGCCTCGCGGTCGAGCGGCGCGCCGGGGCGCACATAGGCTGAGACGTCGGCGATGGCGACCGTGACGACGAAGCCGCCTTCATTGTCCACGTCGTCGTCGACAACCGCATGGACCGCGTCGTCATGGTCCTTGGCGTCGGCCGGGTCGATGGTGACGAGCTGAAGGTCGCGCCAATCCTCGCGGCCGCGCAGGCTCGCCTTGGGCGCCGCCTCGGCCTCCTTCATCACCGCGTCGGGGAAGGCGTTGGGGATGCCGTGGGCGTGGATGGCGATGAGGCTCACCGCCTTCTCGGACTTGAGCGAGCCGAGCCGCTCCTTCACCCGCGCCGTGGGCAGGCCGAACACGCGGCTGCGGGTCAGCTCCACCGCCACGAGGTCGCCGTCCTCGGCATCCTGCTCGGCGCCGGGCGGCACCTGCAATTCGCGTCCGAGCGCCTTCTTGTCGATCGGGATGATGCGCCCGCCGCCGTGCGGGGCGGCGCGGAAGATGCCGAGCTGCTGCCGGCGCGCCTTCTCCAGCACCTTGATGACGCGCCCGGTGGCCGGCGTCTCGCTGTCGCCCGGGTCCGAGATGCGCAGCAGCACCCGGTCGGACAGGCCCGCCGCCGCGCCGCGCGGGGCGCCGCCGGAGCGGGCGCCGCGATAATTCTGCCGCTGGGGCAGGACCAGGATGCGCGGCGCCTCGCCATGGGCCTCGCCGTCCCATTCCACCGGCACCGCCACCAGCTCGCCGTCGGCGTCGCGGGCGACGATGTCGGCGAGCACGACGCCGGGCAGGGCGCCGGGCACGTGGAGCCGGCGGCGCTGGCGCTCCACCGTGCCCGCGTCGGCCAGATCCCGCAGCAGGCCCTTCAGCTCCACCTTCTGGGCGGCGTCGAGGCCGAAGGCGCGGGCGATCTCACGCTTGCCCACCTTGCCGCCCTGGGAGGCGATGAAGGCCAGCACCTCCTGCTTCGAGGGCATGGCGCCGGTGGCGCGCGGCGCGATCACCAGCGCCTCGGCACGGGCGTGCCCGGCGGCGGCGTCTTTGCGCGCCGCCCGCGTCCGGCCAGCGCGCGGCTTGTCCGGGCGGGTGGTGCCCTTCGCGGGGCGCTTGGCGGGAGGCTTGGTGGGAGGCTTGGGCAAGGATCGGATCCGTTTGGCGAACGCTAGAGGGCGACCCGGCCGGATGGAAGCACCTTGGAGCGCCCATGGCGACTCACCACGGGCAGCTCCGGCTCCAGCGAACCGAAACACAGCATCGCACATATGGGATCGCATGCCCGCATGGCGCGGCCAAGGCCTGCGCCGGTGCCCGCGGATCCTCGATCTCGCGCCGCGCGGGCAACGTCTTGCGCTCCGCCGGAGACTGGCGTGCCGATGGCGGCGCGCCAGCTGGTCCAGCCACGTTGTCTGGCGCTAGCGGTTCCAGACGCACCAGGGAGCGTCGCCCCCGGCCCAGAGCGATTCGAGCTGCTGCTTGTCCCGCAGCGTGTCGCAGGCCTGCCAGAAGCCGGTGTGCTTGAACGCCGAAAGCTCGCCGGTGTTCGCCAGCGTTTGCATCGGCGCCTGCTCCCACACGCTGGCGTCGCTGTCAATCAGGTCGATGACCGAGGGCTCCAGCACGAAGAAGCCGCCATTGATCCAGCCGATCTCGTCGCGCGGCTTCTCGGTGAAGGCGGTGATCTTGTCGCCGGCGCCGTCGAACTGCAGCACGCCGAAGCGGCCGGGCGGCTGCACCGCCGTCACCGTCGCCTTGAGGCCCGACGCCGTGTGGTGGGCGATCAGGCGGGCGATGTCGATGTCGGCGACGCCGTCGCCATAGGTCAGGCAGAAGGGCGCCTCGCCGATATGCTTGCGCACGCGGCGGATGCGTCCGCCGGTCATGGAATTGAGGCCGGTATCCACCAGCGTGACCTTCCAGGGCTCGGCCACCGTCTCCAGCACCTTCACGGACCCGTCGGAGAGGTCGACCGAGAGGTCCGAGGAGTGCATGTAATAGTTGCAGAAATATTCCTTGATGACCTCGGCCTTGTAGCCGAGGCAGATGACGAAGTCAGTCACGCCGTGAAAGCTGTAGAGCTTCATGATGTGCCACAGCAGCGGCCGGCCGCCGATCTCGATCATCGGCTTGGGCTTGAGCTGGGTTTCTTCGGCGAGGCGCGTGCCGAAGCCGCCCGCCAGAATGACTGCCTTCATCATGACCCCCGTTCTTCTGAAGAAAGCGCCTCGACCCGCGCGGGCCGCGGCGGGACTTGGTCGGAGCTGCCGTCGAACCGCTCCTGGATAATGGTGATGGGGCCGCCGCGCGTGTTGCGGAAGATGCGCCCGATATACTCGCCGAACACGCCGAGCAGCAGCGCGTTCACGCCCATGGAGATCAGGATGAAGATGTAGATGCTCGCGAAACCTGCCGGGAAACTTGGGTTGGCGTAGCGCGCGATGATGTAGACCGGGATCGCCAGCACGCTGACCACCAGCGCGATGACGCCGACCCAAGTGGCGAGGCGCAGAGGCACCATCGAGGTGCTGAACAGCCCGTCCATGCCGAGCTTGATCACCTCGCGGATGCCGAAATTGCTCTTGCCGGCCTCGCGCTGGGCGCGGTCATACTCGATGCCCACCTGCGGATAGCCGAGCGTGGCGATGGCGCCGCGCAGATAGGGGGCATAGTCATTGTATTCCTGGAGCGCCTCGACGATCACCCGGTCGATGAGCCGGAAATCGCCGGCGTCGAGCGGGATCGGCTCGTCGGAGAGGTTGCTGATGAAGGCATAGCCCGCCTTGCGGATGCGCTGCATGAGCCGGCTCTCCAGGCGCTTGCGCCGGATGCCGTAGACCACCTTGTAGCCGCGCTCCCACAAGGCGAGGAAGTCGGCCGCCATCTCCGGCGGGTCCTGGAGGTCGGCGTCGAGCTGGATCAGCGCGTCGCCGCGGGCGTTCAGGTAATTGGTGAGGATCGACTTCTGGAAGCCGAAATTGCGCGACAGGCGGATCAGGCGGATGCGCGGCTCACGCGTCGCGGCCGCCTTCAGCTTTTCGGCCGTGTCGTCCTCGGAGCAGTTGTCCGTGAACAGGAACTCGAAATCGTACCGCTCCGCGAGCGCGGCGGCGGTGCTCTGGAGCCGGGAGATCAGGCGATCGACGTTCTCGGATTCGTTGTAGACGGGAATGCAGAACGTAATCAGCTTGCGCGTGCTCATGGATCCGTTCCCGGTGGTTCAGGTCTGCATCTGCGCGATCGCGCGCGCGAGGCCGGAGCGCAGGTCGTCGCGCGGCATCCAGCCGGTCGCCGCGCGCAGCTTTGAAATGTCGGCGACGAGGCGGTTGCCCTCGCCGTCCCGCAGGCCGACGGCGCCGAACTCCAGCAGATCGGGCGCGCCGCCCAGCAGCTCCGCCGCGAGCTGGGCGAAGCGGCGCACCGTGTTGCCGGCGCCGGCGCCGAGATTGTACACCCCCGAGGGCGCGCTCCCGGCGACCAGCGCCCCGGCGAGCCGCGCCGTCGCTTCGCCGACATCGCGCTCGTAGAGCCAGTCGCGCACCTGGAAGCCGGCGGACAGCTTGGCGCGGCCGCCTTCCCGGTGGGCGCGCACGATGGTGGGCAGCAGGCGGTGGCCGCGCTCGCTCTCGCCATACATGCCGAACAGCCGCACATGGGCGCCGACGATGCCGAGGCGCGCGCAGGTGGCGAGCGCGCGGCGCCCGCCCTCCGCCTTGGTGCGGGCATAGGCCTCCGCGGCGTTCTCGGCGGCCGCCTCGTCGAGCGCCGAGGCCTCGGAGGGCAGGTATTCGGAGCCGCTGCCGAGATTGACGAAGGCGCGCGCGCCGAGGCCGCCGGCGAACCCGGCGAGGCGCTCGGCAAGGTCGACATTCACCGCCTCGAGCCGCTCCGGCTGGCGCGTGCCGGGGTCGACGCCGGCGCCGACGAGATTGACCACCACGTCGACCGTGAGGCCCCCGGCGGCGGCGGCGAGCGCCGCGGCGGTCCAGTCCTGTGGCAGCACGATCGCGTCGGCGCCGGCCGGCGCGCCCAAGCGGCGCTGGAGCGTGTGGACGCGCCATCCGGCCTCCGCGAAGGCGCGCGCCACCGCCGGCCCGAGCTGGCCGGATGCGCCCGCGATCAGGACACTCTCAGGCATGCGCCGCACCGGTGGCCTCGACCGGGGCGGCGATGCGGGCGCGATAGGCGTCGGTCTGGCCGATGGTGATGGCGCGGGCCGAGGCGGGATCCTCGCAATAGCCGCGGTACCAGCCGGCGGTCGCAGCGAGCGTCTCCTGCAGCGTCCAGGCCGGCTGCCAGCCGATCTGAGACCGCGCTTTGGCGCTGTCGAGCATCAGCAGTTTGGCCTCGTGCTGGATCGAGGGCACCACCTCCACCTGGAGCGACGACCAGTGCTGGGCCATGCGCTTCAGCATCTCCTCCACGCTCACGCAGTCGGCGCGGTCGGGGCCGAAGTTCCAGGCGTCGGAGACCGCCGGATTGCCGCGGGTGATCTCGGCGAGCAGCGTCAGATAGCCGTGGCACAGGCAGAGCACGTGCTGCCAGGGGCGCACCGCCTTCGGATTGCGGATCACCAGCGCCTCGTTCTTGGCGGCGGCGCGGGCGAAGTCGGGGACCAGCCGGTCCTCCGACCAGTCGCCGCCGCCGATGATGTTGCCGCCGCGCGCGCTGGCGATCAGCATGGCCTGGCCCCAGGAGGGCAGGGAGCTGCGATAGCTTTCGATGGCGATCTCGGCGCACGCCTTGGAGGCGCTGTAGGGATCGTGGCCGCCGAGCCGGTCGCCCTCGTGGTAGGCGTAGTCGCTCTCGCGGTTGGCGTAGACCTTGTCGGTGGTGATGCACACCGCGCCCTTCACCTGCGCCTGGTGGCGGGCGGCCTCGAGCACGTGCACCGTGCCCATGAGGTTGGCGGCATAGGTCTCGATCGGCAGGCGGTAGGAGCGGCGCACCAGCGGCTGGGCGGCGAGGTGCAGCACCAGGTCCGGGCGCACGCGCGCGAACACCGCGCGCACCGCCTCGGCCTCGCGGATGTCGGCAAAGGTGCTGGAGGCGCAGGCGGCTTCGACACCGGCGGCGGCGAACAGGCTCGGGGTGGTCTCGGGGGGCAAGGACAGGCCGTGCACCTCGGCGCCGATCCGCGAAAGCCAGAGGCTCGCCCACCCTCCGGTAAAGCCGGAATGCCCGGTGACGAGTATGCGCGCGCCACGCAGGTCGCCCTCGAATGCCGCCATCGGCGCCTCCCCTTGCGAGTCCAGCCAAATAGCACTATGCTGCAACGCGGAAAAGACTTATTTGCTTCTGCGGCCGGCGTTTCGAGTCGTTTCCGGGGTCATGGCTCCGCTTGGTCGTGCAGTCGTCATGAATCGGTCATCTCGAATTCTGTCAATTGAAGGTGTTTGCCGTCACAACGTTGAGGCATCCGCCGCGATTTGTTTTGTCACGCGCGCCGTGGATGGTTTGGACGTGAGCGTGATGGCGGCAGTCGGCTGGTGTCGGCAGGGCGTGGTATCGGCGGGGAGGGCAGGGTGAGCGGGCAGGCCAAATCGGATACCGTAGCCGCGACTTTCGACGATGTCAGCGCCGCTTATGCCAAGGAAATCAACAGTGCTATGGCCTTCTCGGGCCTCGACGTCGATCGCTTCGCCAAGGCCAAGGCCGACCGACTGATAGAGCTGGCGCGGGCCGAACTCGGCGACCCGGCGAAGCTCACCGTGCTCGACCTCGGCTGCGGTGTTGGCACGTTTCACCGCCATCTCGATGGCGCCTTCCGCGCGCTGCACGGCCTCGACGTCTCGGCCTCCAGCATCGACCTCGCGCGGGCCGCCAATCCTGCATGCACCTATGCGGTCTATGACGGCTCGGTCGCGCCCTACGAGAGCGGGACCTTCGACCTGATCTTCGCCGCCTGCGTGATCCACCACGTGCCGCCGGAGAACTGGCCCGCTTTCGCGGCGGAGATGCATCGGATGCTGCGGCCGGGAGGCCTTGCCGTGGTATTCGAGCACAATCCTTACAACCCTTTGACGCGGCTTGTGGTCTCGCGCTGCGAGTTCGACGAGGACGCGGTGCTGTTGTCGCCGGGCACTCTGCGCAAGCTGATGGAGGGGGCGGGCTTCAAGGACGTGCGCAGCCGCAGCATCTTCACCCTTCCGCCCGTCTCGCCGACCATCGCCCGCCTCGACAAGCTGTTCGCAGGCCTGCCGTTCGGAGCCCAGCACGAGATGACGGCGCGGGCGGCGGGATGACGCGTCTGGGCGAGGCCTGGCGTAGCTCGTCGCCGCTGTTCCGCGCGGCCCGATTTGTGCTCGTTGGGGCGGCCGCGAGCCTCACCTATCTGATCGTCGCGGCGGTGCTGCACCGCGCGTTCGGGTGCGAGAAGTTCGTCGCCTCCTTCCTGGCCTACGTCGTGGCGATCCCGGTCTCCTTCCTCGGCCACAAGCGGGTGACGTTCCGCGACGACGGCCAGTGGGGCGGGCAGGTGGTGCGGTTCGCGCTGCTGCAGGTGGTCAACGTCGCGGTGGTGCTGCTCGCCGTCTACGTCACCGAGCCGCTCGGTGACCTCGGCTACTGGATCGGCCTGCTCCTTGGCGTAGTGCTGATGCCGGTCACCAGCTTCCTCGCCATGCATTTCCTCATCTTCATCTCCCACCGGCGCGGCGCGCCTTCCAATCCGCCGGGGCAGGGCGGGGACGGTGTAGAATTGCGGTGAGCGAGGCGTCGCCCCGTGGCGTGGCGGCGGATGGCACGAGCCGGCTGATGCTGGGCAATGGGTTTGGGGGAATTCGTTCGATGCCGCAGACGCGACCGTTCTCGCAGCGCCCGCTGTTGATCGTGGCGCTTTCGGCCTGGGGTGTCGCCCTGGCACTTCTGCTGCTGCCCAAGATCGTGCTCGGCAGCGGCTCGCTGGTCCATCCCTGGGACTATCTCGATTCCTTCCACGCCTGGAATGTGATCCTGGCGCGCACGGGCATGCTGTTCGCGTCCTGGAGCAGTCAGGTGCCGACGGTGTTCGACACCGGCGTGCCGCGCGTGGGCCTCGGCGCCCAGTTTTCGGCGCAGAGCCTGCTCTATCTCGTTCTGCCGCCGTACTGGGTGACGGTGGTGGCCGAGATCATCGCCCGCGCGATCGGCTTTTGGGGAATGTACCGGCTGGTGGCGCACGAGCTGTTCGCCACCCGCGACGACCGCGTCGCCATCGCCGTCGTGGCCGCCACATGCTTCAGCCTGTTCAACTACATGCCGGGCGCATTCCTGAGCGTCATCGGCTTGCCGATGCTCGCCGTCGCGCTCATCGCCATCGCCCGGCGCACGGCCTCGCCGGTGGATTTCGCCTACATCGCCGTGTTCCCGTTCGCGAGCTCGCTGGCGCTCGTAGGCGTGTTCGCGATCGCGCTGGTCGGGCTGGCGGCCCTCGTCCTGTTCGCGCGGGCGCGATGGGTGGCGGGGGTGCGGCTCCTGCTCGCCGGCATCGTGCTCGCCGCCGGATACGTTGTCTCCGACTATGGTCTCTTCGCCCTCAAGCTCACCGGCGCGTTCGAGACGCAGCGATCGCTGCGCGCTGTGCGCGATGTTTCGCCGGCGCCTGCTCTCCGCGGCGTCCTGCGGACGTTTTTCACCGGGGTGTTCCACGCCAATCCCGCCGTGGCGCCCTGGGCTGTGCTCGTGGCGCTCGCGGGCGCCGCGACCGAATGGCTGCCGGCGGCACGCGGGACGCCCGCGCGAGGCGGCGGGACGGTGGCGCGCCATCCCATCACGGCGTGCCTTGTCGGCATTCTGGCGCTCGGCCTGCTCGCGGTCCTGCCCTATCTGCTCCAGCGCGTGCTGCCCATTCCGTCGGTGGTGCACGAGTTTGATTTCAGGCGCTGGCTGTGGCTTGCTCCGCCGTTCTATTATCTCGCCTTCGGCCTCGCGGTGGTGCGGCTCGCCGCCCTGCTCGCCCGCAACACCCGCATCCCGGCGGCGGCCGTCGCGGCGTTTCTCGTGCTGCCGCAAATCCTCGTCCTGCTGCTGCTGAGCGATCCCGGCTCGCGTCTGCTGGCGCGGCTCGCCTCGGAGGCGCGGCACGGCACGCTGACGGGCGTGCCGTCCCTGGTGACGGCGGGCTTGCGCAAGCTCTATGCGGAAGATCGCATCGGAGTGACCTATGATGAGTATTATGCGCCGCAGATTTTTGACGCGGTGGAGCAGCTGATCGGACGACCGCGCGGCGAGACCCGGCTGGCGACCGTCGGCGCCGATCCTTTCATCGCCAACCTCAACGGGTTCCAGACCACCGACGGCTACTTCCAGCTGGTGCCATTGTCCAACCACGCGCGGGTGCACGACGTGATCCGCGCGGAGCTAACGAAAGACAGGGCGCTGGCGCGCTATTTTGGCGAGTGGGGCAACCGCGTCTATCTCTATTCGGCCGAGCTGTACAAGGGCGGCAAGGGGTGCAAGTCAAGCTGCCTCGCCGACCGTGCGCCGGCCTCCATCACCCTCGACTATGACGCGGCGGCTCTCGCCGCGCTGCATATCGACGCGCTGATCTCGGTCTCGTCCATCGCCAATGCGGGCCAGCTGGGCCTGACGAAACTCGGCGTCGCGCAGGGTGCGGGGGCCTCCTGGCGCTTCTATGTCTACCGGCTCGGCCCTCCGGCCGCCGCAGGGCGGTAGGTCGAAGGGCGGGCGCGGCGCAGAGTTGCGGTAGGCGCGGAACGGGATCCACCCCCCGGCCGCGCCGCGCGGCCGGGGGGTGGAAGGCTCACGGCTTCAGGTCGAAGCGGTCGGCGTTCATCACCTTCGTCCAGGCGGCGACGAAGTCCTTCACGAACTTCTCCTTGTTGTCGTCCTGGGCGTAGACCTCGGCGTAAGCGCGCAGCACCGCGTTCGAGCCGAACACGAGGTCGATGCGGGTCGCGGTCCACTTGAGCGCGTCGGTCTTGCGGTCGCGGACCTCGTAGACGCCGCCTTCGGCCGCCTTCCAGGCGTTGGCCATGTCGGTCAGGTTGACGAAGAAGTCGGTGGTCAGCGCGCCTTCCCGGTCGGTGAACACGCCATGCTTGGAGCCGCCGTAATTGGCGCCGAGCACGCGCAGGCCGCCGACCAGGACCGTCATCTCGTTGGCGGTGAGGCCCATGAGCTGGGTGCGGTCGAGCATCAGCTCCTCGGCGCTGACCACGTAGTCCTGCTTCAGCCAGTTGCGGTAGCCGTCATGGATCGGCTCCAGCGGGGCGAAGGAATCCGCGTCGGTCTGCGCGTCCGTGGCATCGCCCCGGCCCGGGGCGAACGGCACCGTGACGTCGACGCCGGCGGCCTTGGCCGCCTGCTCGACGCCCACATTGCCGGCGAGCACGATCACGTCGGCGAGGCTCGCCCCGATCTCGGCGGCGATGGGCTCCAGGACGGCGAGCACCTTGGCGAGGCGGGCCGGCTCGTTGCCGACCCAGTCCTTCTGCGGCGCGAGGCGGATGCGCGCGCCGTTGGCGCCGCCGCGCATGTCGGAGCCGCGGAAGGTGCGGGCGCTGTCCCAGGCGGTGGCGATCATCTCGGCGGTGGAAAGGCCGCTGGTGATGATCTTCGCCTTGACCGCGACCACGTCATAGTCGGTGCGGCCGGCCGGCACCGGATCCTGCCAGATCAGGTCTTCCTTCGGCACGTCCGGGCCCACATAGCGCACCTTCGGGCCCATGTCGCGATGGGTCAGCTTGAACCAGGCGCGGGCGAAGGTGTCCTGGAAATAGGCCGGGTCCGCCATGAACTTGCGGCAGATGGCGTTGTAGACCGGGTCCACCTTCATCGCCATGTCGGCGTCGGTCATCATCGGGTTGTGGCGGATCGAGGGGTCGCTGGCGTCGACCGGCTTGTCCTCTTCCTTGATGTGGACCGGCTCCCACTGCCAGGCCCCCGCTGGGCTCTTGCGCAGCTCCCAGTCGTGGCCGAACAGCATGTCGAAGAAGCCCATGTCGAAGGTGGTCGGATGCGTGGTCCACGCCCCTTCGAGGCCCGAGGTCACGGCCCGGCTGGCGAGACCGTGCTGGCTGGGATTGGCCCAGCCGAGCCCCTGCTCGACCACGTCGGCTGCCTCGGGATCGGGACCGAGAGCGGCGGCGTCGCCATTGCCGTGGGTCTTGCCCACGGTGTGGCCGCCGGCGGTGAGCGCGGCGGTCTCCTCGTCGTTCATCGCCATGCGGGCGAAGGTCTCGCGCACCTGGGCGGCGGTCTTCATCGGGTCCGGCTTGCCGTTGACGCCTTCCGGATTGACGTAGATGAGGCCCATCTGCACGGCGGCGAGCGGGTTCTCCATGGTCTTGGGATCGTCGACGTTCTCGTAGCGCGCGTCGGAGGGGGCGAGCCACTGCTTCTCGGCGCCCCAATAGGTGTCCTTCTCGGGATGCCAGATGTCCGGGCGGCCGAAGCCGAAGCCGAAGGTCTTCAGGCCCATGGATTCATAGGCGATGGTGCCGGCCAGCACGATGAGGTCGGCCCAGCTGACCTTGTTGCCGTACTTCTTCTTGATCGGCCACAGAAGGCGCCGGGCCTTGTCGAGGCTCACATTGTCCGGCCAGGAATTGAGCGGGGCGAAGCGCTGGTTGCCGGTGCCGCCGCCGCCGCGGCCGTCGGCGATGCGGTACGAGCCGGCCGCGTGCCAGGACATGCGGATCATCAGTCCGCCATAGTGGCCCCAGTCCGCCGGCCACCAGTCCTGGCTCTGCGTCATGAGCGCGGTCATGTCCGCCTTGAGCGCCGCGAAATCGAGCGTCTTGACCGCTTCGCGATAGTCGAAGTCCTTGCCCATGGGGTCGGTCTTCGTGTCGTGCTGGTGGAGGATGTCGAGGTTCAGCGCGTTCGGCCACCAGTCCGTGTTGGACATCCGGGCTTCGGTGTTCGCGCCGTGCATGACCGGGCATTTGCCGGCCGGTTTCGTGTCGGTTCCACCCATTGCGACCTCCCAAGATGAACCAAAAATCCGCAATCCGCAGCGCCGCCGGCGCCGCCCCGCTCCGCGATCATGCCGACGGCGGCGGAGCGGGACGCCCGGGCTGCGCGCCCTGCGCTCAACCGTGGAGTTCTAGTCCAGAGTTTTGATAATGAAAATTTGCATTTTCTAATCGTCCCGATATGTTCAGCTTATGATTGGCATCTCCATGAAGCAGCTTCGCTATTTCGATGCGCTGGCGCAGCATGGTCATTTCGGGCGCGCCGCCGCGGCCTGCGCCATCTCCCAGCCGGCCTTGTCCCTCCAGATCAAGGAGCTGGAAGACACCCTGGGGGCGCCGCTGGTGGAGCGCGGCATGCGCCAGATCCGCCTCACCGGCCTCGGCGAGGAATTCGCGCTGCGGGTGCGCGACATCCTGCGCGCGGTGGACGAGCTCGACGATCTCGCGCGCTCCTCCCACACGCCTCTGGCGGGCCGGCTGCGCATCGGCGTGATCCCGACGGTCGCGCCCTATCTGCTGCCGCGGGTGATCCAGCGCGTCGGCGAGCGCTTTCCGGGCCTTGATCTGCGCCCGCGCGAGGCGGTGACCCAGCGCCTGGTGGAGGATCTGGTGGAGGGAAGGCTCGACACCGCCATCGTCGCGCTGCCGGTCTCCGAGCCGGCCCTGAACGAATATCCGCTGTTCGACGAGGAGTTCGTCCTGGTGCGCCCGCTCGAGGACGCGGACAAGCCGGTGCCCAAGCCGGAGGTGCTGCGCGAGATGCGGCTGCTGCTGCTGGAGGAGGGCCATTGCTTCCGCGCGCAGGCGCTGTCGTTCTGCAACCTCGCATCCAGCGTGCCGCGCGATCTGATGGAGGGCAGCTCGCTGACCACGCTGGTGCAGATGGTGGGGGCGGGCATCGGCGTGACGCTGATCCCGCAGATGGCGGTGCCGATCGAGACCCGCTCGGCGGCGGTCGCGGTGGCGCGCCTCGCCGCGCCGCGGCCCTCGCGTACCATCGGCATGGTGTGGCGCAAGACCAACCCGCTGGCCGGCCAGTTCGAGCACATCGCCGACATCGTGCGCGCGGCGGGGCAGGGCCGCGACCGGCCGCCGATGGCCGCGCTGCAGCGCTTTCCCCGGCAGATCGACGCGGATGCCGGGCCTGCGCGCGTGGACCCGCCCGCTTCCTAGTTCCGGATCGGCCTTGTGCCGATCGATGGCGGGCTTGGCGCCGACGCGCTGCAGCAAGTCTTGGACGACGGTCTGGTGCTTCGTTCCGTCGATCGTGCGCCTCCATGGGAGGCGAGGGGGCGGGCGGAGCGGGCCGATCCGGTTTGCCCTGCTCTGGCTCCAACCGTTGAACGGAGACGGATTCGCTGCCCATAATGATTCGTCCGAAGCGATTCACATGGGCAGGTCCCAGTCCCGAGGAATGCGGGATCGCAGCCCGTCACGGCGATCGTCTCGGCGCAACACCTGCCCCACGATGGTCCCGTGCCGTCTGTCGGGATCGTGGCCGGTCGTGGGGCCGACGGGAGAACAAGAATGAAGTCGCTCGTGCTCGCGTTCGCGCTCGTCTCGCTCGCCGCCACCGGCGCGCTCGCCGACAGCTGCACCGCCTCGGCGGACGCGAAGAAGCTCGCCGGCGCCGCGCGGACCAGCTTCCTCACCAAGTGCCAGAAGGATGCGCAGGCCAGCTGCGACACCCAGGCGGCCGACAAGAAGCTCTCCGGCGCCGCAAAGACCAGCTTCACCACCAAATGCGTGAAGGACGCGGTCGGCCCGTAGGCCCGCGGCCATCCGCCGCCGCTTGATCCGGCGGATGGCCAGGCGCCGTCACGCGGTGCGGAACGGAGCGTCCGGGCGGCCGGTCTGCCCATGCCCGGCGGGCGGCTCGACGGAGACCACGGTGAGCGTCTGGCGCCGCCCGTCGCGGGCGGTCCAGGCGATGGACTGGCCCTGCGACAGCCCGATCAGCGCGGTGCCGATGGGGGTCAGGACCGAGATCCGCCCGGCGGCGATGTCGGCGTCCCGCGGATAGACCAGCGTCACCGTGCGCGCGACGCCGGCGGCGGCGTAGGTCACCCGCGAGCCCATGCGCACCGCCGAGGAGGGCAGGCGCGACGCGGCGACGAGGCGCGCCCGCTCGAGCTCGCCGAGCAGCTCTTCGGCCACGTCGGGAAAGCGGTCGAGGGCGGCGCTCGCCAGCCCGGTGAGGCGTTCATGGTCCTCGCGGCCGAGCACGAGGGCGGGCCGGCGGCCCGATCCGGTGGTTCTGGTCATGGGGGATCTCGCATTTGCGCGCCACGGGGCGGCGGCGCACGGCCCCAGGGGGGGGGCACTGCCAATGGAATGGGGTGAGTTGCGCCATGGCGGCCCGCCGGCCAGGCGGCGACGGGCGAAGGCTACCCCGGCGCCCGGGGCGCAAGGGCCGAGCGCGGGGTCAGTTTCCTGCGACGGGGCAGGGGCGGCGATGGCGCGCGGCGAAGGTCATGGCCCGGACTGAAGCGGCCGCTTGACGTTATGTCAAGGGGCGGCCCCGGATCGGCGAGGGGCGGGGATCGGCGTGTCTCCGCCGGCAGCTCCTATTTTCGTTATTGACGACCAAAATTCGCAATGGAAGGCTGCACCCCCACAAGAAGGCGGAAGCCGGCGCGCCGATGCCCGGTGGGAAAGGGGTGGGGGCTCGTGCGGGGAGCGGCTTGCCGTCGCGTCGGGTGCGGGCCGGGGGCATGCCACGCCCGCGATGGGGCTCCCGCGCCGTGCGCCGCCCTCGCGCCTGACCGGCGCTCCCCCCGGGGCGGGCCGGGGCGCGATTTCGCCCGGCAGCCGGTCGCGGCCCCCCGGCCTCGCCGCTGCGCCGCCCGCGGTCGTGCCGCCGCCCGGCACCCCTGGGCGACAAGGACAACAAGCAACAACGAGAAGGAGAGGACGTCCATGACCCCGGACGAGGAGATGATCCGCGACACCGCGCGCCGGTTCGCGCAGGCCGAGCTGGCACCCGGAGCGGCGGAGCGGGACCGCACCTCGCGCTTTCCCGCCGCCGAGCTCAGGGCGCTCGGGGCGCTCGGCATGCTCGCCGTCACCGTGCCGCCGGACTGGGGCGGGGCAGGGGCGAGCTATCTCGCCCTGACCCTGGCGGTGGAGGCGCTCGCCGCGGCCGATGCCTCGGTCGCCGTGGTCATGTCCACCCACAATTCGCTCGCCTGCATGCCGATCTCCCAGCACGGCACCCAGGCGCAGAAGGAGATGTTCCTGCGCCCGCTCGCCACCGGCGAGAAGCTGGGGGCGGTGGCCATCACCGAGCCTCAGGCGGGCTCGAACGCCGCCGACGTGCGCACCCGCGCCGAGCGCCGGGGCTCGGGCTACGTGCTCAACGGCGCCAAGCAGTTCATCACCGCCGGCGCCCATGCCGACCTGGTGATCCTGCTGGCGAGCACCGACCCCGCTCTCGGGCCGAACGGGCTCACCTGCTTCATCGTTCCGACCGACACCCCGGGCTTCGGCGTCGGGCGGAGGGAGGAGAAGCTCGGCATCCGCTCCTCGGGCACCGCGCAGCTGATCCTGGAAGACATGGAACTCGGCGAGGAGCACGTGCTCGGCGCGCCGGGGAAGGGCTACAAGATCCTGCTCGCCGCTTTGGCCAAGAGCCGGCTCGGCATCGCTGCCCAGGCGGTGGGCATCGCCCAGGCCGCGCTCGATGCGGCGGTGGCCTATGCCAAGGAGCGCCGCTCGTTCGGCCAGCCGATCATCGATCATCAGGCGGTGGGCTTCCGCCTCGCCTCCATGGCGACCGAGCTGGAGGCGGCCCGGCAGCTGACCTACCACGCCGCGCGGCTGTGCGACGCCGGCCGGCCGTTCCACAAGGAATCCTCCATGGCGAAGCTGTTCGCCTCGGAAATGGTGGAGCGGGTGTGCTCGCAGGCGCTCCAGACCTTCGGCGGCTACGGCTACCTCGCCGACTTCCCCATGGAGCGGCTCTATCGCGACGCGCGCATCTGCCAGATCTACGAGGGCACCAGCGACGTGCAGCGCATGGTCATCAGCCGCGCGCTCGCCGCCGGATAGGCGCTGGGAAAACGCCGGGCGGCGCGCGCCGCCCGGGCCGGTCCGCTCAGTTCAGCGGCAAGGTGATGAACTGCTGCTGGCCGTCGCCGTCGGAGATCAGCAGCAGGGCCGATTTCTTGCCCTGCTTGCGCAGCTCGGCGAGCTGCTTCTCCACGTCCGCGGGGCTGGCGATCGCCTCCTGGCCCACCTGGACGATGACCTGCCCGGCCTTCAGGCCCTTGTCGTCGGCCGGCGTGCCGCGGTCCACGTTGGTGATCACCGCGCCGGTGATCTCCGACTTGATGCGGTAGCGCCGGCGCAGCTCCTCGGTGATCGGCGAAAGATCCATGCCGAGGGCGCGCTTGGGCTGCACCTTCTGGCTATCGGAGGTCTTGGGCTGGTCGGTGTCCGGCTTGTCCTCCTCCGGCATGCGGGCGACCTTGAGGCGCAGGGTCTCCTCCTTGCCGTTGCGGATCACCACCACGTCCACCTCGCGGTCGACCATGGTGTCGGCCACCACGCGCGTGAGGTCGCGCACCTCCTTCACCTCCCGGCCGTCGAAGCTGACGATCACGTCGCCCGCCTTGAGGCCGGCGCGCGCCGCCGGGCTGTTCTCGGTGATGACGCCCACCAGCGCGCCGCGCGCCTTGCCGATGCCGAGGCTCTCGGCGAGGTCGTCGGTGACCGACTGGATGCGCACGCCGATCCAGCCGCGCCGCACCTCCTTGAACTGCTCGAGCTGGGCGATGATGGGCTGGGCGGTGGCGGAGGGCACCGAGAAGCCGATGCCGATGGAGCCCCCCGAGGGGGAGATGATGGCGGTGTTGATGCCCACCACCTCGCCCTCCATGTTGAACAGCGGGCCGCCCGAATTGCCGCGGTTGATGGCGGCGTCGGTCTGGATGAAATTGTCGTAGGGGCCGGAATTGATGTCGCGGTTGCGGGCCGAGACCACGCCCACCGTGAGCGTGCCGCCGAGGCCGAACGGATTGCCGATCGCCATCACCCAGTCGCCCACCCGCAGCACGTCGGAATTGCCGAACTTGACGGCAGTGAGCGGCTTCGGCGGCTCCACCTTGAGCAGAGCGAGGTCGGTCTTGGAGTCGCGGCCGATCAGCTCCGCCTTCAGCTTGGAGCCGTCGTTGAAGTTGGCGTAGATCTCGTCCGCGTCGGCGATCACGTGGTTGTTGGTGACGATGTAGCCGGACGGGGTGATGACGAAGCCGGAGCCGAGCGAGGAGACGCGACGCGAGCGGTTCTGGTCGTCGTCGTCCTGCCGGCGCTTGAAGAACTCGTCGAAGAAGTCCTCGAACGGTGAGCCGGGCGGCAATTGGGGCACCTGCACGCCGCGCGCGCCGGACACGGTCTGCGCGGTGGAGATGTTCACCACCGCGTCCATGACGCGGGCGGCGACGTCGGCGACGGAATCGGGGCCCTTGCCGGGCGCCGCGCGGGCGATGTGCGCGCCGGGCAAGGCGAGGAGCGTGGCGAGCGCGAGAGCGATGGCGAGCGGGCGGCGGCGGACGGGATGGGCGGACATGGCTCTCCTCGAAGGCGTCGATCGGAGGCTGCGCCCTAAGCCCTGCCGGGCGCAAGGCCAAAGCGTGTCCGGCGCGCAAACAGGCGCGTGAGAACGCGCCCTGCGCCCGAGGTTTGGGGAGCTTTGAGGCCAAAGCGCGACCGGCGGCGCCGGCCGGCGATCACGATCGCAAAAACGTCGCCACCGCCACCGCCACCGCCGCTACCGCCAGGCCTTGGGGGCGCACCGCCTCACGCGCGCACCAGATACACCAGGAGCACGCCGAGCGCGCCCACGGCGAGGCCGGTGACGCGCATCGGGCCCGCCGGGGCGGCGAGCACCGCCTCCATGGCGCGGCGCCACGCCGCCGGGAAGGCGGCGAGGACGAGCCCTTCGAACGCCAGCATCAATCCAAGGGCGGCAAGAAAGTCCGTCATGCCGCCCCCGGATCGGACCGCGTCAGTTCGCCGCCGCGGGCGCCGGAATGGGCGCGGGGCGGGCCGGGGCCGGCGCTGGCGAGGCGGCGCCCGCCGGGTCGCGGAAATAGCGGAAGAAGGACGAATCGGGGCTCATCAGCATCCGCGTGTCGCCCGCCTTCATGCTCGCCTCATAGGCCTGCATGGAGCGGTAGAAGGCGAAGAAGTCCGGATCGCGGCCGAAGGCGTCGGCGAAGATGCGGTTGCGTTCACCGTCGCCTTCGCCGCGCAGCTGCTCGCCCTTGGAGGTGGCCTCGGCGACGACGATGGTCGCCTCGCGCTCGGCCCGGGCCCGGGTGCGCTGCGCCGCCTCGTTGCCCTGGGCGCGGATCTCGGCCGCCTCCCGCTGGCGCTCGGTCTGCATGCGCTGGAACACCGCCTGGCTGTTGGCCTCGGGCAGATCGGCGCGGCGGATGCGCACGTCCACCACGTCGATGCCGAAGTTGCGGGCCTCGCGGTTCACCTGCTCGCCGATCTGGTGCATGAGGCTCTCGCGCTCGTCGCGCACCACGGTGATGAAGGCGTTCTCGCCCAAAACGCGGCGCAGCGACGAGTTGAGCACCGTGGACAGGCGCTGGTTCGCGCCCTGCACCGTGCCGACCGACTGGTAGAAGCGCAGCGGATTGGTGATGCGATAACGCGCGAACGCGTCCACCACGAGGCGCTTCTGGTCGGAGGCGATCACCTCCTGGGAGGGGTTCTCGAGGTCGAGGATCCGGTTGTCCAGATAGACCACGCTGTCGATGAACGGCACCTTCCAGTGCAGGCCCGGGCGGGTGATGGGCTCGAGCGGCTCGCCGAGGCGCAGCACCAAAGCCTGCTGGGTCTGGTAGACGACGAAGGCCGACGAATAGACGGCGAGGAGGATGACGACGCCGAGGACGGCGAGCACCCCTCCGATGACGGGGTTTCTCATCGCGTGCCTCCCTGCGGCTGGGTGCCCTGCGCGGGCGGTCGTCGGAACGTGTCGGCAAGGGGCAGCACGGGCACCACGCCCTGGCCCTGGGACGAGGTCGCGCCCGGATCCACCAGCACCTTGTCGACGGCGCCGAGCACGCGCTCCATGGTTTCGAGATACATGCGCTCGCGCGTCACGTCCTTCGCCTTCTGGTACTCGTCGAACACCTTGAGAAAGCGCGCCGCCTGGCCGCGGGCCTCCACCACGGTGCGCTCGCGATAGGCCTGGGCGGCGTTGTCGATGCGCGCCGCCTCGCCGCGCGCCTCGGGCAGCACCCGGTTGGCGTAGGTCTGGGCCTCGTTCTGGGCGCGTTCGGCGTCGGCGCGGGCCGCCTGCACGTCGCGGAAGGCGTCGATGACCTGGCTCGGCGGGTCGACCTTCTGCATCTGCACCTGGGTGATCTGGACGCCGGCCTTGTAGGAATCGAGGGTGCGCTGCATCAGGTCCTGCACCCCGGTCTCGATGCCCTGGCGCGCGCCGGTGAGGATGGGCTGGATGTTGGTGCGGCCGATGACCTCGCGCATGGCGCTCTCGGCCACCGCCTTGATGGTGCCCTCGGGGTTCTGCACGTTGAACAGATACTGCTCGGCGTTGGCGATGCGCCAGAACACCGAGAAGTCCACGTCGACGATGTTCTCGTCGCCGGTGAGCATCAGGCTCTCCTCGGGCACGTCGCGCATCACGGCGGTGCCGCGGCGGGCGTCCTCGCCCATGCGCATGCCGACCGAGATGGTGTTGATGGTGGTCACCTTGGGGGTGAGCACGCTCTCGATCGGGTAGGGCCAGTGATAATTGAGGCCCGGCTGGGTCGTGTAGACGTACTTGCCGAAGCGCAGCACCACGCCCTGCTCGTCGGGCTGCACCCGGTAGAAGCCGGACAGCAGCCAGCCGCCCACCAGCAGCGCCACGATGAGGATGATGCCCTTGCCGCCGAGCGAACCGGGCATCAGGGTGCGCAGGCGATCCTGGCTGCGGCGGATGAGGTCCTCGATGTCCGGCGGCGTCGGTCCCGATGACGACGGCCCCGAGCCCCAGGGACCGCGCGGCCCGCTACCCCAGGGGCCGCCACTCTGATTCTTCCACGACATCCGCGTCTCCCGTCGGCGGTGCCGCCAAACGGCGCCCCGCGTCACTGCGTGTCCTGCCCCCGCGCCGCCACCGGGCGAAAAAGGCCAGCACCCAGGGAAGAACGTCCCCCGGCATGCGCGCCAAGCCGTGCGGTTATAGGAAAGCGGACGCCACCTTTCAACGCGGCGTCCGCCCCGGCAGGCATATCAGATAAGGTCGCTGCTTCGCTTACGCAACGGAAGTAGGTGCCGCACCCGTGCGATCACCGGTGCCGTGGCCGGGCGCGCTGCCGGCCGCGCCTCGGTAGTGGTCTAGCACGAACAGGCGGATGGCGGAGGACAAGTTGCCCTGCGTGCGGGACGAATCGATGGACGCGACGAGGTCGGACAAGGTGAGGCGGCGGCTGGTCGCGATTTCCTTCAACGCTTCCCAGAACGCATCCTCCAAGCTGACGCTGGTCTTGTGGCCGGCAATCACAATGGATCTCTTAACCACGGGGCTTTTCATTTTCGTCCCTCTCGGTCAGGGCATGTCCGTCAAGGAATTTCCGCGTCCGCTCGATTGTGTCGCGCGATGCGGTGCGCTCCGCCTTGGCACGTCCGAACCGAATCCGGTTCTCCTCGGCGGCCACTGCTTCCTTCTTGCGGGCGCGCGCCTTGCGTTCCCGATGAAGATTGACAAGGTTGCCCAAACTTAACCTCAAAACTTCGGCCCGCCCCTCCCCCGAAAGGTCGGCCACCACACTACATTACGGACGAACGCCGGCTTGGGACCATCCATTCCTCCTGCACTGAGCTTATAGCTCAGAGCGTTGAAAGATATGGTCAAAATCTTTGCTTAACGCCTCCGCCCGCTACCTCTTCGGAAGAATTTTGAGTTAGACAAAGGTGAAATCACAGGTGTTTCCGGGGTGCGACTGTTTCGCTCTCGTCCCCCTCTTGCGCCCGCCCGCGGCGCGCGAGGCGGCGGTTGTGGTTCGTGCGCCGCCGGCGTTTGCGCTATGAGGATGCCCGCGCGCGGCGCGTCGCGCGGTAGGATCACATCGAAGAAGGGCTATTGCATGACAACCCGCACCGAGACCGACACGTTTGGCCCCATCGAGGTGGCCTCGGATCGCTATTGGGGCGCCCAGGCCCAGCGCTCGCTCGGCAATTTCAAGATCGGCTGGGAGAAGCAGCCGCTGCCGGTGGTGCGCGCGCTCGGCATCGTCAAGCGCGCCGCGGCGGAGGTGAACCGCGACCTCGGCCGGCTCGACGCCAAGCTCGCCGACGCCATCGTCGCCGCCGCGCAGGAGGTGATCGACGGCAAGCTCGACGCCCACTTTCCCCTGGCGGTGTGGCAGACCGGCTCGGGCACCCAGTCCAACATGAATGCCAACGAAGTGATCTCGAACCGCGCCATCGAGATGCTGGGCGGGGTGATGGGCTCCAAGAAGCCGGTGCATCCCAACGACCACGTCAATATGAGCCAGTCGTCCAACGACACCTATCCCACCGCCATGCACATCGCCTGCGCCGAGGAGATCGCGCACCGTCTGCTGCCGGCGCTGCGCCACCTCCATGCGGCGCTGAAGGCGAAGGCCGAGGCGTGGGCCCACATCATCAAGATCGGCCGCACCCACACCCAGGACGCCACGCCGCTGACGCTCGGCCAGGAATTCTCCGGCTACGCGCAGCAGGTGGAGAACGGCATCAAGCGCATCGAAATGACGCTGCCGGGCCTGATGGAGCTCGCCCAGGGCGGCACCGCGGTCGGCACCGGGCTGAATGCGCCGGTGGGCTTCGCCGAGCAGGTGGCGGCCAAGATCGCCGCGCTCACCGGCCTGCCCTTCACCTCGGCGCCCAACAAGTTCGAGGCGCTCGCGGCGCACGACGCCATGGTGTTCTCGCACGGCGCCATCAACACGGTGGCGGCCTCGTTGTTCAAGATCGCCAACGACATCCGCCTCCTGGGCTCGGGCCCGCGCTCGGGGCTCGGCGAATTGTCGCTGCCGGAGAACGAGCCCGGCTCCTCGATCATGCCGGGCAAGGTGAACCCCACCCAGTGCGAGGCGTTGACCCAGGTCTGCGTGCAGATCTTCGGCAACAATGCCGCGCTCTCGTTCGCCGGCAGCCAGGGGCATTTCGAGCTCAACGTCTACAACCCGGTGATGGCGTACAATTTCCTCCAGTCGGTGCGGCTGATGGCGGACGCGGCGGTGAGCTTCACCGACAATTGCGTGGTCGGCATCGCGCCGCGCGAGGACAACATCAAGGCGGCGCTCGAGCGCTCGCTCATGCTCGTCACCGCGCTCGCCCCGAAGATCGGCTACGACAATGCCGCCAAGATCGCCAAGACTGCCCATAAGAACGGCACCACCTTGCGCGAGGAGGCGGTGGGCGGCGGCTACGTGACGAACGAGGAGTTCGACGCCGTGGTGCGCCCCGAGAACATGATCTCGCCGGGCTGAAACGGCGCTGCGAGCGAAGGGGCGACGCCCGCGCGCGCCGCCCCTTCGGGCAACGGGGAGGGGACACGGTGGCGGACGACGACGACAAGAACGGGCGCATCGACATCGCCGCGCTCCATCCCACCCAATTGACCCTCGGCCTGTCCGAGGTGAAGCGGCGCGCCCGGCAGATGGATGGCCTTTCCAAAGCCGACCTCAAGGCGCTGCTCAAGGCCCGCCCGGTGCCCCACGTGATCGGTCCGAAGGGCCGGCTCTATATGGTGGACCACCACCATCTGTGCCGGGCGCTGCTGCGCATCGACCACGACTGGGCCTATCTGGGCGCGCGGCTGGCGGACTGGTCGTCGCTGGAGCTCGGGCCGTTCTGGCGGAAGATGGAGGCGGCGCAATATTGCTGGCCCATCGACATGGAGGGCAACCGCCGGCCGTGCGTGAAGATCCCGGACGGGGTCGAGGCGCTCACCGACAATCCCTGGCGCACGCTCGCCCGCGGCGTGCGCGGCAAGGCCTATTCCAACGAGGACACGCCGTTCCAGGAATTCATGTGGGGCAACTACTTCCGCTCCTTCATGTCGACCCGGCTGCTGGAGACCGACCTCGACCTCGCCGAGGAGCTGGCGGTCAAGCTCGCCCGTCTGGACGAGGCGCAGGACCTGCCCGGCTATCTCGGTGCCGACTGAGGCCCTCAGGCGGCGAGGAGGTCGAGCAGCAGCGACCCGGACAACAGGGCGGCGGCGCAGGCGGCGGTGTGGCGCGCGAAGGTGAGGTAGGCCTCGCGCAGCGCCTCGCCCACCAGGCGCCGCGCCGCCGGCTCGTGCGGCCGCGCGGACTTGTCGAGATAGAGCCAGACCTCGGTGCGCTTGTGGTCGCGCGCCAGCGCGGTGCCGGCCCGCTGCAGCAGCGTCGCGCACAGCAGCAAGGTGGCGATGCCGCCGACCCGGAACGACTGGCCCGGCGCGTAGCTCAGCCCGATCATCATGCAGACGACCGCGAGGAAGGTGAAGGCGCACGCGCGCGCGACCGATTCGAATGCCAGGCGCCGGATTTCTTCCATCTGCCACTCCCTGGGACGGCACCCATCGACAAGCATGGATCGTGCCAGCAGGCGCGAGGCGATGGGCCGCATCCGCAGGCGGAAGCGACAGGAGGGCGGACGATTCCGGCGTTTCCGCGGCGCCGGAGGGCGCCGCCGCGGGCGAATCAGAAACCCACTTCGAAGAAGCGCGTCACTGCCGGTATCGAGAGAAGGGCGGTGCCGGCCAGCCAGATCCACAGCGAGACCTCGGTGGTGGCCTTGGTGCCGGAGAGCCGCTCGTAGAGCGCCGCCGGCACGCCCGCCAGCATGATGGTGCCGGTGGAGACCAAAAGCGAGGTGGCGAAGAACAGCACCGCCACGCTCTGCGCGAAGAAGGCCGGCAGGAACGGCGCCACCAGGATCGCCACCGGCAGCACGAACGGCGAGAAGATGCCGTTGACCGCGGCGATGGCGAGGATGGCGAAGATGTAGGGCTGGACCGGGGCGCTCATGATGCGCCGCCCCCGGCTACGGGCAGGGCGCCCGAAAGGGCGAAGGCGGCGAGCAGCATCACGCGCAGGATCAGGAGCCAGATGAAGGCGAACACGCCCGCCACCAGCGTCGGCGCGATCTGCGGCGTCACGAGGCGCGCCGCGCCGATCACCGGGTCGGTGAGGCGCACGAAGGCGCGATAGATGTAGTTGGTGGAGGTTGGCGCGAAGATCAGCGACAGCAGCAGACGCCCGACCAAGGTGTACATGAGCGCCGCGAGCGCGAAGTTGGGCAGATGATAGGCCCAGCTGGCCGACATCGGGTCAGGTCTCCGTCATGGCGCGGATTGCGCTCCGCGCGGTGCCGGTGGCGCCGGGCGGCGGGAAGAAGGGTGCCCCAGTGGCACCGGCGGTGGAAGGGGAATTCGCGGGGCGGGCGCGCCCGCCCGAAGGCTCGGGCTCGGACGATCGATGCGTTCTTGCCGAGGGACGGTCGAACCCGGCCCCGCGGCGCGGCGGACGGTCGATCTGTCCGGGGGGCGCGGAATGGCGGCCAAAGGGCGCCGGGGACCGCGCATCAAAGGAAAGGGCGGGGCCGCGCGGCCCCGCCCTCCCGGTTGCGTGGAGCACGACCGTCAGGCGGTCTTCTCCTGCATCATCGTCCCGCCGCGCGGACGGCGGATCTCTTCCACCATCTGCTGCATCTGCCGCGAGGGGGCAGGGGTCATGAGGCTGACGATGATCATCACCGCAAATCCCACCGGCATGCCGAACATGGCCGAGGAGATGTTGTTGATGTTGAACCAGCCCACCTTGGAGGCGAGCACCACGTCCGCCGTCGCCGGATCGGCGAGGGCCTTGGCGATGTCGACCACCGGCGCGCCGGTGATCGGGTTGAGCAGTGCGGTCATGCCGAAGCTGGACGCACCGAGCGCCGGGTAGTAGCGCGACACCACCAGGTAGAACAGGGTGATGCCGAAGCCGGCGATCATGCCCGCCACCGCGCCGTAGGAATTGGCGCGTTTCCACCACACCCCGAGCACCAATGCCGGGAAGTTGCCCGCCGCCGCCAGCGAGAAGGCCCAGGACACCATGGCGAGGATGTCGGCGGGCTTGGTCGAGGCGGTGAAGGCGGCGAGCACCGCCACCACCAGAAGCAGGCCGCGGGCCACCGTGAGCCGGCGCGCCGTGGGCGCGTTCGGATCGATCATCTTGTAGTAGATGTCGTGGCTGAGCGCGTTGGCGATGGCCAAAAGCAGGCCGTCGGCGGTGGAGAGCGCCGCGGCGAGGCCGCCCGCCGCCACCAGGCCCGCGATCACGTACGGCAGGCCGGCGATCTCGGGGGTCGAGATCACGATGGTGTCCGTGTTGATGGCGAGGTCCTGGAGCCGCAGCATGCCGCCCTGGCCGGCGATCTTGCCGCAGGCGGCGATGATCGACTGCACGTCGACGGCGTTGGCGCCACACACCTTCACGAGCTCGAGCTTGCCGTAGGTGAAGATCCAGTTCGGCAGGTTCGCGAGCGGCTGGCCGATGACGTTCTGATACACCTCGAGCTTCGAGAACGCCGCATAGGCCGGCGCCGTGAAGTAGAGGAGGAAGATGAACAGCAGCGACCACGCCACCGAGTTGCGCGCCTCACGCACCGAGGGGGTGGTGAAGTAGCGCATCAGCACGTGGGGGAGGGAGGCGGTGCCCACCATGAGGCACAGGATCAGCGCGAAGAAGTTGAGGGGGCTGTAGCTCGTGAACGCGGCCACGTGCTCCTTCATGTTGGCGGGGGCGAGCCCGCTCGCGCGCATGGACTGCTCGAGGTTGCCGATCTCCTGCAGCGCCATGCCGTAGGTGAGCTGCGGGATCGGCAGGCCGAACTTCTGGGCCGACAGGATCACCACCGGCGTCAGATAGGCGACGATCAGCACGATGTACTGCGCCACCTGGGTCCAGGTCACCGCGCGCATGCCGCCGAGCATGGAGCACACGAGGATGCCCGCGAGGCCCACATACACCGCCACCTCGAAGCTCATGCCGAGGAAGCGCGAGGCGATGATGCCGGTGCCATAGATCTGCGCCACCACATAGGTGAAGGAGCAGCACAGGAGCACGATGATGGCGAGGAACCGGGCGAGGTTGCCGCCGAACCGCGCCGACATGAAGTCGGGCACGGTATAGGCGCCGAACTTGCGCAGGAAGGGCGCCACCAGGATCGCCACCAGCACGTAGCCGCCGGTCCAGCCCAGAACGAAGGCGAGGCCGTCATAGCCGAGCAGATAGAGCGAGCCCGCCATGCCGATGAAGGACGCCGCCGACATCCAGTCGGCGCCGGTGGCCATGCCGTTGTAGATCGCCGGGACGCGCCGCCCGGCGACATAATATTCCGACACCTGCATGGTGCGGGACATGACGCCGATCAGCGCGTAGACCGCCAGCGTGAAGAACACGAACAGATAGCCGATGATCCGGTTGGGAACACCCATCTGCTCGAGGATCGCCAGCAGGATCACGAAGGCGAGGAAGCCGCCCGTGTAGATGGCGTAGACCTTGCCGAGATTGGATACGAAGTCGCCCCCCTTGGAGGCAGTGCTGGTTTCCGCAGACATGCCGCCCTCCTCACTCGTCTTCCGCGACGCCGCACTCGCGGTCGATCTTGTCCTGGGCTTTCGCGAACCAGAACAGCATCACCACGAAGGCGATCAACGATCCCTGGGCGGCCATGTAGAAGCCCAGCGGAAAGCCCAAGATCACGATCTTGTTCAGCGCCGTGACGAAGAAGTTGATGAAGAAGGAAAAAAAGAACCACAGCCCGAGCATCGTGAACATCAGCGTGCGCGTGCGTGGCCAATAGGTGTCGTCGGGTGTTTGCATGACCGCCAGCCTCCCTTGGAGTGCGTTTCCCGCGGGTCCTTGGACCCATTTCTCAAAAGGGCAACGCGAACCCGCAATACGGCTGACAGACGGGTGGCGTTCCCTCGTGCCGATCCGTGGCATTTTTAAAGATTTCGGATCAAAGCAAACCTATCACCCAAGGGAAGACGACCGTATTCGACCTTCGTCGTAGGCGGAGGTATTTTTTCGCGCGCCCGGCGCCGTCCTGCTGCGGCGCGCAATGACATGGGCGCTGCCGCTAGGTTAGAGTGGTCCATGCTCTCTCACGCCCTCTCCTTCCTGCGCGGCCCGGCCCCGATCACCGATCGCGCGGGGCTCGTGGACTTCGTCGAGAGCCGCGCCGCCTTCCTCGTGCAGAAGTCCATCATGGACTATGCGCGCGCCCGGTCGGGGCCGTTCTTCACCTCCCTGCTCAAGGAGGAGCCGTTCCGCCAGGCGGTCGCCGTCTCGCGGTGGACGCTTTATCCCGTCGGCCTCACTCTGGTGGGCGAGATGCTCGACGCCTTCGTGCGCGCCGGCGGCGCCGATCCGGTGCGCAGCGCCCAGGGCGTCGCCCAGGTCGCCGCCGAGGCCATGGACCGGCATACGCACGCCCAGGAGCTGGAGCCGGCGACCTGGGCCGCCGCCCGCGCCGAAATGGTCGAGACGCTGGAGCGCCTCTCGGGCCGGGCGCCGAAGCCGGTGAAGGACATGCCGCTCGCTTATTGGGAGCGGGTGTTCGCCAACATGCCGATCCACGAGAACCGCCGCGAGGGTGATTCGGAGGTGGTGCGCAATCATCTGCGCTCCAACCTCTGCGCCATGCACGCGGAGCTGGAGAAGCGCGTCTCCCCCGAGCGCCTCGCCGCCCTCGTCGTCGCGCCGGCGCCCGTCGACGCGTAGCGGGGCGCCATGGCCGAGGTGCTGGATGCGACCCCCCTCGTCGGCCTCGACTGGCTCGCGCTCGACACCGAGACCACCGGCCTCGATCCCAAGACCGCGCGGGTGCTGGAAATCGGCGTGCTGCCCGGGCGCGGCGCCGCGCCGGACGCGGCCGGCGGCCTGTCGGTGCGCACCGATCCGGGCGTGCCGGTGCCCGCGGCGGCGACCCGCATCCACGGCATCGACGCCGCGGCCTTGGCCGGGGTCGGCGACTTTTCCGCCGCCTGGGCCGCCGTCGCCCCGCTCCTGGACGGCCGGGTGCTGATCGGCCACACGCTCGGCTACGACCTCGCCATCCTGACGCGCGAATGCGCCGCCGCCGGCATCGCCTTCAAGCCGCCGCGCCGGCTCGACGTGCGCCTGCTGGCGCAGCTGGTGCGCCCCGACCTTGCCGCCTTCTCGCTCGACGCGCTCGCCGCCTTCCTCGAGGTGGAGGCGGGCCCGCGCCACACCGCCTTGGGCGACGCCGAGACCGCCGGGCGCGTGTTCGGCGCGCTGGTGCCGCGCCTGCGCGAGGGCGGCATCCGCACCTTGGCCGAGGCCGAGGCGGCGTGCCGCCAGCTCACCGAGGTGCTCGACGCCCATTTTCGTGCCGGCTATGCCGACCCGACGGTGCCGCTCGCCGAGGCGCGGGCGGACCGGGCGCTGGCGCGCATCGACACCAGCCTCTATCGCCACCGGGTGGGCGATCTCATGAGCCCGCCGCTGGTGGTGCCGGCGGCGCTGCCGCTGGGCGCGGCGATGGGCGAGATGGTGCGCCGCCAGGTGGGCTCGCTGTTCGTGCGGCTGAAGGGCGGGGAGGGGCCGCTTCGGCTCGAGGATGCCGGCATCTTCACCGAGCGCGACGCGCTGCGGGCGGTGGCGGGGCAGGGGACGGGGCAGGGAACGGCGCCGGGAGCGGACTGCCTGGCGCGCCCGGTGGGGGATTTCGCCTCTTATCCGCTGCTGGCGGTGCCCGACGACGCCTTCCTCTACCGCGCCGCCGGGCGCATGCAGCGCCTGAAGTCGCGCCACCTGGCGGTGACCGACCGGAACGGCGTGGTCTGCGGCGCGCTCTCGGTGCGCGACCTGTTGCGCTCGCGCGCCGCCGACACCTTCGCCCTCGACGACGCTTTGGTCGGCGGCGCGGACGCCGGCGAGCTCGCCCGCGCCTGGGCGCGGCTGCCGGCGGTGGCGCGCGCGCTCACGGCCGACGGCGTTTCGGCGCGCGACGTGGCGGCGGTGATCTCCAGCGAGCTGGCCGCGCTCACCGCCCGCGCCGCGGCCCTGGCGGAGGCGGCGGAAGGGCCGCCGCCCGCCCCCTATGCGGTGCTGGTGCTGGGCTCGGCGGGGCGCGGCGAGAGCCTGCTCGCCATGGACCAGGACAATGCGGTGGTCTGGGCCGAGCCGGCGGCGGGGGCCGACGCCTGGTTCGCCCGCTTCGGCGCCCGCCTCGCGGACCTGCTGCACGAGGTGGGCGTGCCCTATTGCCCGGGCAACGTCATGGCCCGCTCGCCCCAGTGGCGCGGCGACGCCGCCACCTGGCAGGCGCGGGTCGCCGCCTGGATCTCGCGCTCACGGCCCGACGACCTGCTGAGCGTGGACATCTTCTTCGATCTCGCCCCCGCCTGCGGGGTCGGCGCCATCGCCGACCGGCTCGCCGCGGACGCCTATGGCGCGGCGGCGGGGCAGTATGCCTTCCTCAAGCAATTGGCCGATGCCGGCGGGCCGGTGCGCTCGGCGCTCACCCTCATGGGCGGCCTGCGCACCGAGAACGGGCGAGTGGACGCGAAGGCCCACGGCCTGTTCCCCATCGTCTGCACGGCCCGCGTGCTGGCCATCGCCCACGGCATCGAGGCGCGCTCGACCCGCGCGCGGCTCGACGGGCTGCGCGCGAAGGGAATCGGCGCGAGCGCGGACCTCGAAGCCATGGCGCAGGCGCATGGCGTGCTGCTCTCCGCCGTGCTCGACCAGCAGCTGGAGGACCTGGCGGTGGGCCTTCCCGCCTCCAACAAGGTGGACCCGCGCCGGCTCGACGCCCACCGCCGCGCCGATCTGAAGGAGGCCTTCAAGGTCGCCGCCGGCGCGCCCGAGGTGCTCCACACTTTGCTCATGGCGTGAGGCGGGCGGTGTGCGGGGCGGGCCTTGGGGCGCGTCTGCGCCCGGTGGCGGCGCGGCTGGGGCAGGGGCTGGACCTGCGTGACGGCAAAGAAGGCACATGCCCAGATTAAATCTTTTCCGACATAGCTCACCCTCAATGTTTATGTTTGCGATCTAACGCTTTGTATAGGTATCGTATTACTTATAGTAACTTTAATTTTCTGAAAAAATATACTTCTATTGTTATAAGTGCAGCGAGCATAAACATCCATTCAAATGAAAAAAAGTACTCAACAATATTAATGTTATTCTTGTTTGCAAGAGAATAATTTGTGTACATCAATATAAATATTGGTATATATGAAATAAACTTTATTCTTATTGTTATGTAATTATTTGTCATAAATATAAATGTGAAAAATGAGCATAAACATAGAACTAAAAGCGCAATTGATATGACATTGAACCCAGATGTTAAGAAAACTGTAAAAAATAAAATAGAAGAATTAAAAAGTAATATACCTGATATTGCCTTCGCAATTGAAAGCGGCGAATGGGTAATCGTTGTAAGTATTTTTTGAATCATTTATTTAGGCCTTATTCGTTGAGCGCCGGCATGTAGTGTGCTCGTCGCGTTAAAATAGACCGCAAATAAAAAGTGGCGCTATCTCTCCCTCCCCGCCTCATGCCGATACCTCAGGATCGGCGAGAGTAGATACTCGATCAGCCGCCGCTGCCTTGTCTTGATCTCCGCCGTCACCGCCATCCCCGCCTCGATCGGCCGGAACCCTTAGCTTCGTCTCGATCCCCGTCTCCCGCACGGACACGCGCGCCACATAGGTCGGCTGCTGCCCCTGGCGATCCCCGCCATCCTCGGCTGCATTCCCCTTCACGCTACCATCGGAATTTGGAGCTGAGGAGATGGCATCGCGCCCGTCCGCGGCCTCGGCCGCGGGGTGTTCGGAGGTCCGCGACCTCGTCGCGTCCGGCCGCCCTGCGGCTTTGCCGGGCCGCGCAATGCCGCGGGCAGCGTGCTATAAGGCGCGCCATCGGCGCGGCGGTGCCGCGGATTCGGGAGAAGAAGGCATGTCTGCGCTCGTCCAGTCGCTCGGCCGCTTCAGGGCGCCTCTCCTCGCGGTGCTGGCCGCGCTGGTGCTTTCGGGATGCGGGGTCAACGTCATCCCCACCAACGAGGAGAAGGCCAAGGCGGCCTGGAGCGAGGTGCTCAACCAGTACCAGCGCCGCTCCGACCTGATCCCCAATCTGGTGGAGACGGTGAAGGGCTACGCGGCCCAGGAGAAGGACGTGCTCACCTCGGTGGTCGAGGCCCGCGCCAAGGCGACCTCGATCCGGGTGGACGCCTCCACCATCACCAATCCCGAGCAGTTCAAGCAGTTCCAGGACGCGCAGGCGGGGCTCTCGAGCGCCCTCGGCCGGCTGATCGCGGTCTCGGAGGCCTATCCGGACCTGAAGTCCAACCAGAACTTCCTGGCGCTCCAATCGCAGATCGAGGGCACCGAGAACCGCATCGCGGTGGCGCGGCGCGACTATATCGAGGCGGTCCGGGTCTACAACACCGAGCTGAAGACCTTCCCCGGCATCCTGTGGGCCTCGACCCTCTACCGCTCCTACAAGCCCATGGAGACCTTCACCATCGCCGAGCAGCAGATGCAGGTGCCGAAGGTCAATTTCGGCAAGTAGGAGGCGGCGGCCATGGCCCTGGCGCGCCGCCCGCGGGCGCCCGTCGTCCAGACACGCGGTGTCCAGGCGCGCGTCTTGCGGGCGCTCGCCATGCCGCTGCTCGCGGCGCTGCTGGTCGCCGGCGCGGCGCCGGCGCGGGCCGAGCTGACCTTCCCGCCGCTCACCGGGCGGGTGGTGGACGCCGCCCGCGTGCTCGATCCGGCGACCCGCGCGGCGCTCGACGCCAAGCTCGCCGCGCAGGAGGAGAAGGCCACCGACCAGTTCGTGGTGGCGACCGTCCCCTCGCTCCAGGACACCTCCATCGAGGACTATGCCAACCGCCTGTTCCGCGCCTGGAGGCTCGGCCAGGAGAAGAAGAACAACGGCGTGCTGCTGCTGGTCGCCCCCAATGAGCGCAAGGTGCGCATCGAGGCGGGCTACGGGCTCGAGGGCATCCTCACCGACGCCGTGGCCTCGGCCATCATCCGCAACGCCATCGTCCCCGCCTTCAAGGCCGGCGACATGGCGGGCGGCATCGTCAAGGGCGCCGACGCGATCCTGGAGATCCTCAATCTCGACCCCGAGGAGGCGCGCGTGCGCGCCCGGCGCGCGGCCGAGCCCGACTGGAGCGAGGAGGATGTCGAGAACCTCTTCCTGCTGCTCGTGATGCTCGCCTTCTGGGGCTACATCTTCTGGCGCGCGACGCGCGGCGGCGGGCCGGGCGGCCCGGCGGCCCGCGGGCGCCGGGGCCGCGACGCCATGGCGGGCGGGCCGATCAGCACCTGGGACTGGAACAGCGGCTCCGGCGGCTGGTCCAGCGGCAGCGGCAGCGGCGGCGGCTGGTCGGGGGGTGGGGGCGGCTCGTCCGGCGGCGGCGGCGCCTCGGGGGGCTGGTAGGCGCCGCCGCCGCCTCCGCCGCGCCCGCGGGTCCGCCCGGCGCTGCGGAGCGGCCGGCAGGTGTCGCGCAACCGTCGGGCGATCGCGCTAGAGTTGGCGCGATCGGCCTGCGTCGCGGCAAGACCGGGCGGCGCGCCCGTCTCACATTGCGAGGCAGGCTCACCCGATCAGCGTTCGCCGACCGTTCCCGCCGTCAACCATCCCACCGATGATCCCGCCTCGGGCGTCCCGCCGCCCCGCGTCCGGACCCCGTTTCCGGCGCCGTCCGCCATCCCCGGGGCGCGAGCCCCGCACCAGCCAAGGATCTCCGCGATGAGCTTCCTCGTCTGCCTCGCCGCGCTCTGCTTCCTGATGTTCGTCGCCTATCGCGGCTTCAGCGTGATCCTGTTCGCCCCGGTGGCGGCGCTGGGCGCGGTGCTGGTCACCGATCCCGGCGCGGTGCCCGTCATCTTCTCCGGCCTGTTCATGGAAAAGATGGTGGGCTTCATCAAGCTCTACTTCCCCGTCTTCCTGCTCGGCGCGGTGTTCGGCAAACTGATCGAGCTCTCCGGCTTCTCGCGCTCCATCGTCGCGTCCGTCGTCACGCTGCTGGGGCCGGGGCGCGCCATCATCTCCATCGTCCTAGTCGGCGCGCTGCTCACCTATGGCGGCGTGTCGCTGTTCGTGGTGGTGTTCGCGGTCTATCCGTTCGGCGCCGAGATGTTCCGCCAGGTGGGCATCCCCAAGCGGCTGCTGCCCGCGGTGGTGGCGCTGGGCGCGTTCTCCTTCACCATGGACACGCTGCCGGGCACGCCGCAGATCCAGAACATCATCCCCACCACCTTCTTCCACACCACCGCCTATGCCGCGCCGATCCTCGGCCTCGTCGGCACCGCCTTCATCCTGGCCGCGGGCCTGTCCTATCTCGAATTCCGCCGCCGCCAGGCGCGCAAAGCGGGCGAGGGCTACGGCACCGGCCACCTCAACGAGGTGACGCTGGACGACAGCGTTCCCACGGTGTCGCCCCTGATCGCGCTGCTGCCGCTGGTGGTGGTGGGCCTCGCCAATCTGGTGTTCGCCCAGCTCATTCCCGGCTGGTTCGGCGAGACCGCGTCGGCGAGCCTGGTGCCGGGCGACCATGCGGTGGCCATCCCCACCAATGTGTGGGCCGCCATCTGGGCGGTGCAGGCGGCGCTGCTGCTCGGCATCCTCGCGGTGCTGGCGTTCGGCTTCCGCGCGATCGCCGGAAAGTTCGCCGGCGGCTCCAAGGACGCGGTCTCCGGCGCCCTGCTCGCGGGCCTCAACACGGCCTCGGAATACGGCTTCGGCGCGGTGATCGCGGCGCTGCCCGGCTTCCTCGTCATCAAGAGCGCGCTCGCGGCGATCCCGAACCCGCTGATCAACGAGGCCATCACGGTGACCACGCTCGCGGGCGTGACCGGCTCGGCCTCGGGCGGATTGTCGATCGCGCTCGGCGCCATGGCGAACCAGTTCATCGCCAATGCCCAGGCCGCCGGCATCCCGCTGGAGGTGATGCACCGCATCGCCTCCATGGCCTCCGGCGGCATGGACACGTTGCCCCATAACGGCGCCGTCATCACGCTGCTGGCGGTGACCGGGCTGACCCACCGCCAGTCCTACGGCGACATCTTCGCCATCACCCTGGTGAAGACCGCGGCGGTGTTCTTCGTGATCGGCTTTTATTATCTCACCGGGTTGTATTGAGGGGCAGGTGCCATTTGCCGGCAAATAGATTGCAGGCGCCCGTTTCACCTGTTTGAGTTGATTTCCCGTCGGAACACGGCTTGAGTTCAAGCGGGAAACGACGGGTTCGGGCATTGGCTGGGGCAGCGCAGGATAAGGTCTTAGAGCAGATCCTCGATCTGCTTCCCGCGGACGGCACGCCGGTGCTGAACCGGATCATGCGCGCCATGGTCTCGCGGCGGCTCGGTTATGTGCTGTCCTCGGAGGACTATTTCACGGCGCGCGACACCCTGCTGCGGCAGGGGCGCGTGGGGCGCGAGCGGGGCCAGGGGGGAAAACTGTTCCTGCTCGCGGCGCCCGCGGGCGAGGGCACCGGCACCGCGTCGGCCGCTGCGGAGGCCGTATCAGAGGCGCATCTGATGCCGGCCCTGGGGCAGTTCCTGGCGGGGGCGTTCACGCGCGACATGGACCTGCCGTCCGGGTCCGTCACGATCGTGCAGGACATATCGCGCATCGGCCCGGTCTCCGGGCAGTGGATGCGGCCCGACTTCACGCTGGTCAGCGTGATGCGGTTTCAGTTTCTGCCAGGCCTCCAGGTCGACGTTCATTCCTTCGAGCTGAAGGCGGAGAATGGCGGCTCGGTGCTGGCCGTGCATGAGGCGCTGGCGCAGACCCGTTTCACCCATTTCGGCCACCTCGTCTGGCATCTGCCTTTGGACTCCCGGGCCCGCGCGCGCCTTCCCGAGGTGGAAGCGCAGTGCGACGAGCATGGCATCGGCCTCATCCTTGCGACCCAAGCCGACGGCCGGGGCGGGTTCGAGGTGCGCCTTGAGCCGCAGCGCAAGTCCACCTCGCCCAAGGTGGTCGATGGTTTTCTTGAAAGCCGCCTCACGTTTGAGAACCGCGCATTGCTGGCGCGAGCCCTGGGGAGGGACAATTGATGACGCAAGGGCGCACGATCGCGGTCGCGAACATGAAGGGGGGCGTCGGCAAGACCACAACCGTTGTCATGCTGGCGGACGCATTCGCCGCCAGGGGCAGCAGGGTGTTGGTGATCGATCTCGACGCGCAGGCGAACGTGTCCTTCTGCCTGGCGGGCAATGATCTGCTGAGCGTCCTGATCCGTGAGGATCGCACCATCGGGGCCTATCTGGAGGACACGCTGGTCAACCGCAGGCGGCGCGCACTGAGTTCCTTCGTGCGCGGCGGGGTGAGCGACACGACCCGCGGGGGCACCCTGCTCGACATCTCCTTGATTGCATCCGATCCGTCCTTGAGGCTGATCGAGCGCGAACTCATTGTCGCACTGACGGAGAAGGGCTACGGGCTGAACGCGATCGAGGGCCAGATCTTCCGGAGAATCGAAAAAGAACTGCCCGCATTGCAGGCCGCGTATGACATCGTGTTGTTTGACTGTGCGCCCGGTGTTTCGCCACTGAACGAGGCGGCCATCCGCTCGGTCGATCTTGTCATCGTCCCGACGATTCCCGATTCGCTGTCGACCTTGGGTCTGTCCGCGTTTTGCCGCTCGATCTGGCATGGCACCCTTGCCGCGGGCTCCAGCCTGCCCCGGCCGAAGCGCCTGCCGCGCGTCTTGGCAACCCGGCGCCAGCGCATCAGGCAGCACCAGGAAAAGCTCGATGCCATGGAAATTGACAGCAGCCGCCGCAATCCACCCTATCGCCTGCTGAAAACGATCATACCGCAGGCCAATACGACGCTTGGCAGCATCTGTTCCGAGAAGGTCGGCGCGACCTATCTGGGCAAATACGGGGCCGCAAACAGCGTTCTTCTCGAAGAGCTCACCGCCGAGATCATGAAAGAACTGAATTCCCAACCGGAGATGATGCTTCATGCCGACGCATCTTGACAGCCAGGGCGTGCTGGTGGCGATCGCCGGCCATCCGGCCGCATTTCCAGACTTGAAGGCCGATATTGCCACCATGGTTCAGAAGCTGCTCGTGAAGCAGGTGAAAAAGTGCAAGGGCGTGGGCATGCTGCGGGCGGTCGCGTCGGCCATCGGTCGCGAGGCGACCGTCCACATGGCGGACGTGCTGAACGACAAGGAAGTTGCGGCACTCGTCAAGGCGCTCGACAAGGTGCGGGCGCCGTCCATCGAGCCCGCTTCGCTGCGCGCGCATCTGGTCAAACTGGCGTCGGGCGAGATGGAGCCGGAGACACCGGCGCCAAAGCGCGCCGCCCGCAAGGCGCCCGCCAAGGGCCTCATGGAGCAGACGAGCGCCTTCGCCGAATCCCATCTGCCCGGCACGCCGCCGCCGGCGCCGGCCGGCGGTGGCCGGCGCGCCGCCGGCGCCAGCCCTGCGGAGCCCAAGGCGGCGGCCTCGTCCCGCGGACGGCGCCGCTGACCCGCGCGCCGCCGCTGCCCTTCAGTTCCTGCGCACCTCATAGGTGATGCGGCGGTTCCTGGAGCGGCCCTCGGGGGTGTCGTTGGCGGCGATGGGGTTGGCCGCGCCGAAGCCGGTGGCGCTCACGTCCGCCGGGTCGAGCCCGGCCTCCACCATGATCGCCTTCACCGCCTCGGCGCGCTGCTGGGACAAAGCCTCGTTCACGGCGTCGTCGCCCACATTGTCGGTATAGCCCTCGATCGCCACCTGGGCGCCGCCGGGCAGCGCCTTGATGAGGGCCGCCGCCTTCAGCAGGACGGCGCGGCTCGCGTCCGAGACCTTGGCGCTGCCGGTGTCGAACTCGATCGCCACGGCGTTGAGGGTGCCCAGCACGTCGCCGGCCTTGTAGCCCGCCTGGAGCTGCTCGAAGGCGGAGAGCGCGGCGTCCGCGCCGAGCCTCTGGCCGCCGGTGTCGGGCAGCGCGACGGTCAGGCCGGGCAGCAGGCCGGCGAGCGTCGCGGCGATCTGGTCGCGGTCGAGGCTCGGGGCGAGCGCCTTCAGATCGAGCCGCGCCCCCTCGATGGCGAGGTTGAAGCCGGCGCCCTTCAGCGCCGCCAGGAGCTGGGGCAGCTTGCCGACCCAGTCGGGCGCGGCGAGGTTCGGATCGAGGGTGAGGTCGCCGCGCACCTGGTCGGCGCCGAACGCGCCGGCGAGCGCGCTCTTGATCGCATCGGCGGTGGCCGCGTCCGGCACCCGGCCGCTATAGACCAGCGCGCCGCGCACCTCGCGCAGCCGCAGGCGCGCGGCGTCGGCGGGGGCCGCAAGCGGGGCGGCCGTCGGGTTGACGGCGGGCGCGGCCGGAGCCGCCGCGGCGGGGGCCGCGGCTTGGGGCGCGGAGGCGGCGGCGGGCGCCGCCGCCTGGGGCGCGGGGGCAGGGGCAGCGGCTTGGGGCGCGGGGGCAGGGGCAGGAGCAGGAGCAGCAGCTGGTGCTTGAGCCGCCGGCGCGGCGGGGGAGGCCGGCGCGGCCTGGGCGGGCGCGGCCGGCACCGGAGAAGCCGGAGCCTGGGCCACCGGCGCCGGGGGAGCGGCCGGCGCCGCGGCGTGGGGCTGGGCGGCCGGGGCATGGCCGGCGGCGGCGCCGTGGCCTCCCGCAGGCGCGGCGGGCGCGGCGGCGGCGGGCGCTCCCGTGCCGCCGATGACGGGCGCATTGGCGCCGGGCGGTCCGGTCAGCCACCACAAGAGCGCGAGCGCGGCGGCGAAGATCGCGCCGCGCAGCAGCCAGTCGCCCAGCGGCGAGCGCACCAGGTGGTCGGCGGGCAGGCCCGCCGGCAGCGCCTCGCCCTTGAGGAAGCGTTCCGCCTCCGCCGGCAGGCCGGCGCCTGCGCCCTTGGCGCCAAGGAGGCCGACCACGCGCGGCAAGGCGAAGCCGAGCATGCCGGCGGCCTGCGCCTCGCTGGCGTGGAGGTCGGCGGCGAGCGCCTTCACCGCCCCCGCGCCGAGCAGCGGGGTGAGCTTGGCGGCATCGAGGCTCACGGCATGGTCGCCGCTCCAGCCGGAGGGCTCCCCGGCCAGGCCCGCGCCCTTCAGCGCCGCGACGGCGCCGGCGACCCCGTGGGCCGGCCCGGCGACGAAGGCGAGCACGGCGCGCACCACCGCCTCCGCCTGCTGCGGCGCGAGGCCGAATTTCTGGGCGATCTCAGCCAAAACCGTCGCGAACATGGAACCTCCCCCCAATCCCGGCCGGAGCCCCAGCCTTGCGCCGGACGCCGATCCATGCCCAGGGCGCGGCGACCGCCATGTGACGTCCGCGCTTGTGGGACCCGTTTTCGATTGAGCCAGGCGGCGCGGCTCCGTCAAGGGCCGCGGACGGGATCGGCGATGTCCTTCAGGCGCAGGGCGACGCGGGTCTCGCCCTGCCAGGTGTCGAGATCGAGGCTGCCGGCCACGTGCATGGGCCGCCCGCGCGCGGCGAGCAGCGCCCGGCCGAGCGGCTCCTCGGCGCAGCGGAAGGCAGTAGCGCGCAGGCTCTCGCCGCCTGCCGCCGTGATGCGCGCGCGCACATGGCCCGCCCCGAACGTCTCCGCATAGGTCACGCGGTGCGCCGGGAAGGCGAACACCGGCTCGGGATTGCCGGCGCCGAACGGTCCGGCGCGGGCGATCGCCTCCACCAGGGACGGGGTCGCCGAGCCGGCGGTGAGCGCGCCGTCGAGGGTGAGCGCGCCCTCCGCCCGGGCGCGGGCGACGTCGGCGGCGAGCCGGTTTTCCAGATGGGCGCGCAGCGCGCCGAGCTTGCCGCGCGCCACCGTGAGGCCGGCCGCCATGGCGTGGCCGCCGCCCTTCACCAGCAGCCCCAGCTCCACCGCCTCGCGCACCGCGCGGCCGAGGTCGACGCCGGGCAGCGAGCGGCCGGAGCCGGTGCCGGTCTCGCCATTGAAGGCGATGGCGAAGGCGGGGCGCTGGAATCGCTCCTTCAGGCGCGCCGCCACCAGGCCCACCACGCCGGGATGCCAGCCGTCGCCGGTGACGATGACGCAGGCGCCGTCGCCGCCGAGGCCCATGGCCGCGTCCGCCTCCGCCTCGGCGGTGGCGAGGATGGCGCGCTCCACCTCCTGGCGCTCGGTGTTGAGCCGGTCCAATTCGGCGGCGATGGCCTTCGCCTCCATGGGATCGTCGGTGAGCAGCAGCCGGGTGCCGAGCGCCGCGTCGCCGATGCGCCCGCCGGCATTGATGCGCGGGCCCAGCAGGAAGCCGAGATGGAACGGGCGCGGCGGCCCGTCGAGCCGGGCGGCGTCCATCAGCGCGGTGAGGCCGACGCGCTCGCGCCGCTTGAGCGCGATCAGCCCCTTGGTGACGAAGGCGCGGTTGAGGCCGATGAGCGGCACCACGTCGGCCACCGTGGCGAGCGCCACGAGGTCGAGCGCCATCAAGAGGTCCGGCGCCGGGCGCGCGGTGGAAAAATGCCCCGCCTGGCGCAGCGCCCGGATGAGGCCGACGCAGGTGACGAAGACCAGGCCCGCCGCGCACAGATGGCCGAGGCCGGAGAGGTCGTCCTCCCGGTTCGGGTTGACGATCGCCGCCGCCGCGGGCAGCGCCTCGCCGGCCTGGTGGTGGTCGATCACCACCGTGTCCAGGCCCATCCCCTTGGCCGCGTCGAGGGCGGCGGCGGAGGTGGTGCCGCAATCCACCGTCACCAGCAGCGTCACGCCCTTTTCGGCCAATTGCGCGATGGCGCCGGCATTGGGCCCGTAGCCCTCGAAGATGCGGTCGGGGATGTGGAACAAAGGGTCGAGCCCGGCGGCGCGCAGCACGCTCACCAGGAGCGCGGTGGCGCAGGCGCCGTCGACGTCATAGTCGCCGAACACGGCCACCTGCTCGCCCTTGGCCACCGCGCGCACCAGCCGCGCCACCGCCGCGCCCATGTCGGTGAGGGTGTCGGGGTCCGGCAGCAGGCCGCGTATGGTGGGATCGAGATGGGCCTCGGCGCCCTCCAGGCTGACCCCGCGCCCGGCCAGAACCCGCGCCAGCAGGTCGCCGATGCCGAGCCGCTGGGCCATGGCGAGGGCGAGCTGGGAGGTGCGCACGTCCAGCCGGTCGCGCCAGGCGCGGCCTGTGGCGGAGGCGGCGACATCGAGGAAGGGGCGATTCGTCAGCGCAATGGTCACCGGGCCATCAAGACAGAGGCGTCGCCCGCCGTCGAGGGCGGCGCTTGCTTTCAGCCGGCCGCGAGGGCGAGGAACACCGCTCCCGCCGCCGCCACGGCCGCGGCGCTGGCGGCGAGCAGCCTGAGGCTGAACGGCGCGGTTCCGGCGGCGGCGGCGAAGCCCACCCGGCCGAGCGCGTTCATGCCGAGCGCGATGAGGATGGCGAGCGCCGCGCTTTCCATGGTCAGGCCGGAGCCGGCGAGGCGCGCGGCGTTCAGCGAGGGCACGTCCACGTCGACGATGCCGGCCACCGCGTTGACCGCATAGATGCTGCTCGGCCCCACCACCTTCAGCAGCACGCCGCTCACCGCCGAGACCAGCGCGAACAGCCCGGCGAAGGCGGCGAGCGGGCCGATGTCGAACGGGTTGCCCGGCGCCTCGACTTCGCCGGTGTCCGCCTCGTGCCGGCGCATCAGGAACAGGCCGGCGGCGCCGAAGGCGGCGGCGCCCGCGATCGCCGGCGGCACCAGCGTCGGCAGCAGGCCCGGCTGGACGATGGCGCAGATCACCATCACCCGCAGTACCGACACCATGGCGGCGAGCGACGCGCCGCCCGCCAGCAGGCCGGCCGGCTCGCCGGCCGTCGCGCGGCGGGCGAAGGCGAGCGTGACGGCGGTGGAGGACACCAGCGCCCCGGCGAGCGCGCTGATGAGGATGCCCTTCTGCGTCCCCGCCGCCTTCACCGCCAGGTAGCCGGCGAAGGAGATGGTGGCGGTGAGCACCATGAAGGTCCAGATCTGGCGCGGATTGATGCTGTCGAACGGGTCGACGGTCTCGTCCGGCAGCAGCGGCAGCACGATGACCGTCATGGCGAGCAGCACCAAGGCCGAGCGCAGCTCCGGCCAGGTGAGGTTGCGCACCAGGCGGTGCAGCACCTCGCGCCCGGCGAGGATGCCGGTGGCGGCGATGGCGGCGGCGCCCGCCGCCTGGGGCTCGCCGGCCACGGCGAGCGCGCCGAGCGCGAACACCAGCATGGCGGCGATGACCGAGGTGATGCTGTAATCGTCCTCCTGCGCCATCTCGCGGTACTTGAACGCGGCGAACACGGCGGTGTAGGCGGCCATCGCCACCAGCAGGAGCGCCGGGCTCTCCAGGACGCGGGACAGAGCGGCGGCGACCCCGCCGAGCAGGCCGCACAGCGCGAAGGTGCGCACCCCCGCGGTGCGGCTGCCCGCCGGCGCCCGCCGCTCGCGCCAGCCGCGCTCGACGCCCACCACGAGGCCGATGGCGAGCGCGGTGGCGAGGCCGAAGATGAGGTCGGGCATAAGCGCTCCCGCCGGGGTGAAGGGCGGGCAGCATAGCATTTCACGGCGGTTCTGTTGCCGGCGGGGGGACAGGGGCGCGGCGCAGGCGCTTGCCCGGGGGCGCCGGCGTGCCGGTGTTCGGCCAAACGGGACGGGCGACGTCGGACAGGCCGGAGGCCCGCCAGTTCGCGCTCCGGGGCGCCCTCCCAGGCGCGTCATGCTCCGGCTTGACCGGAGCATCCACGGCGCGGGAGGGCTGCGCGGGTCCTAAAGGGGCTGGCGCGGGCGGCGATGGCTCTTACGGGGTGGCACCACCGATGGTAGCGTGAAGGGGAATGCGGCCGAGGATGGCGCGGACCGTCGGGCGCGTCGGCGGGCCTATGTGGCGCGCATGTCCGTGCAGGAGACGGGGGATCGGGACCGGGCAGGGGGTCCGGCCGATCGCGGCGGGGATGGCGGTGACGGCGGAGATCAGGAGGGGGCAGCGAAGGTTGATCGCGTGTCGGTTCGAAATCGATCGCGAGGGGAATGGATTATGACAGAAGATATTGTGCGCCTGGTATTTGGCATATTTGCAACAGCAACAGTGGTAGTATACATATATTATATATTGAAAATCTCTCTCAGAGTAGCAAGAAAAAATTTCGATGAATGGGACGATAAATGCTCTGTTATTTTCTTTTTCACCATAGGCCAATTTGGGCAATCTCACATTAATCGATGGATGCGCCTTGGCGTAAAAAATCATGATTCAGCTGTTAAAATTATAAAACAGCAAAATCTTATCATATTACTTATGCTGGTTGGGTTTGTGTCTATTTGCTTGATATATTTGTTCTTGGCCAAGATTATTTTTGGAAATATTGGTTAAGCGCAGGAGCTTTCGAGAAAAGTTGCCATTTACGGCCCTTCTCCTCCCTCCTCCTCCCGCCCCCTCACGCCGCCGCGCGGGTGATGCGGTCCGTCAGATTGAGGCGGGCGCGGGCGATGTCGGCCATGAGGGCGCGCACCTCCTCGGTGCCGGAGAGGGTCTCCACCATCTCGATCTGGTTGCGCGCCACCAGCAGCAGCAGATCGTCGCGCACCGCCCCGTCCGGCCCGAGCGGCAGGCGCGGCACGAGCTGGACATGGTCGAGATGGGGCCGCTCGGGCAAAGCCGCGTCGAGATGCGCGCGCAGCGCCTCGACCGAGAGCTCGGCCCCCGCCGCCGGCGCGACGAAGGCATAGAGCCCCACCTTGCCGCCGAGCGTCTGGAAGTCCGCCATGTGCACCGCCGCGACCGCGGGGTGGCCGGCCAGCGCCGCGGCGATGCGCGGGCCCACCTGCGTCACCCGCGGCCCACGGCCCTCGGTATCGGAATATGACATGAGCCGGCGGGTGACGAAGCGGTAGAGCTTCTTGCCGGTGGCCATCCACACACGGGTGATGACGCTCTTGGTGGCCAGCATCCGGCGCTCGCGCGCCGTGAGGTCCTGCGGGCAATAGGTGCGCTTGTGCTTCAAAAGGTGGCGCAGGTCCTCGTAGGCGAGCACCCGGCCGAGCTTCCAGCGCCGGCTGATGGGCAGCGCCAGCTGGAAGTCCATGAGCCAGGCCTCGCCGTCCGCCCCGCGCAGCCAGTTCTGCTGCTTGGCGAGGTCGTTGTGGACGTAGCCGGCGCGGTGCAGCTGGCGCAGCGCCGCGCGGGCGGAGTGGAAGAAGTGGCGGTCGCCCGCGGGCCGGGCGATGTGGAGCGGGACGCCCTCGATCCAGCCGCGCACCAGGAAGCGCGCGCCCACCGCAATGAGGGGGGTGGTGACGCCGGTGCGGGTGACCTTTTCCAGCGCCGCGCGCTCGAATGCGGCGAGCCGCGCGGCGAGCGGCGCGAGCCAGAGCGAAACCGCGTCCCATCGACGGCGAACAGCCGCAAGTTCCCGCCCGTCGCGCGTCACATAGGTGCCGCGCTCGACGGTGGAGAACACGTCGCGCTTGAGCACCGTGTCGACCCGGAAGGCCCCCGGATCGGCCCCGTACTCGATTGCGACGTCTGGATTTTCGCGGCGCGGCATCGGGCTTTTCTAAGCGGCCTTTCCGGCCGTGTCGAGCCAGCGGGCGAAATCCGCCAGCGCCCGGGCGCTGAGCGCCCGCTTTTTCGCCAGGGTCTTTTCGGTTCCCCGCAAACGCTTGCCATCGCTGGATTTCGGCGCCTCGGCGAGGGGCGGGAACAGGCCGAAATTCACGTTCATGGGCTGGAAGGCGCGCGGCCCCTCGCCCTCCGGCGCCTCCAGATGCCCGCCCGTAATATGCGCCAGCAAGGCCCCGTGGGCGCTGGTGACCGGCGGCAGGGACGGCGCCGCGCCGTGCCGCTCGGCGGCGGCGAAGCGCCCGGCCATGAGGCCCACGGCGGCGCTTTCCACATAGCCCTCGCAGCCCGTGATCTGCCCGGCAAAGCGCAGCCGCGGCAAAGCCTTGAGCCGAAGGGTCGGGTCCAGCAGCCGGGGCGAATTGAGGTAGGTGTTGCGGTGGAGCCCGCCGAGGCGGGCAAATTCCGCGCCCTCGAGGCCGGGGATGGAGCGGAAGATGCGCACCTGCTCGCCGTGGCGCAATTTGGTCTGGAATCCCACCATGTTGTAGAGCGTGCCGAGCTTGTTGTCCTGGCGCAGCTGGACCACCGCATAGGGCTTGACGTCGGGGGCGTGGGGATTGGTGAGGCCCACCGGCTTCATGGGGCCGAAGCGCAAGGTCTCGCGGCCGCGCTCAGCCATCACCTCGATCGGCAGGCAGCCGTCGAAATAGGGCGTCTTGGCCTCGAAGTCGCGCAGCGGCGCCTTCTCGCCGGCGATCAGGGCGTCCACGAAGGCGTGGTACTGCGCCTCGTCCAGCGGGCAGTTGATATAGTCCGCGCCGGTGCCGCCCGGCCCGGGCTTGTCGTAGCGCGACTGGAACCAGGCCTTGCCGAGGTCGATGCTGTCGAAGTGCACGATCGGCGCGATGGCGTCGAAGAAGGCGAGCGCGGCCTCGCCGGTCACGGCGCGCACGGCTTCGGCCAGTGCCGGCGAGGTGAGCGGGCCGGTGGCGACGATCACACTGTCCCAGTCGTCCGGCGGCAGGCCGGCGACCTCCGCGCGGCGGATCTCGACCAAAGGATGGGCTTCGAGCGCGGCGCCCACCGCCTGGGAGAAGCCAAGGCGGTCCACCGCCAGCGCGCCGCCAGCGGGCACCTGGTTGGCGTCGGCGCAGGCGAGGATGAGCGACCCGGCGCGTCGCATCTCGGCGTGCAGCACGCCCACCGCATTGGTGGCGGCATCGTCCGAGCGGAAGGAATTGGAGCACACCAGCTCGGCGAGGCCGTCGGTGAGGTGGGCTTCCGTGGTGCGCAGCGGACGCATCTCGTGCAGCACCACCGGCACCCCCGCGCGCGCCACCTGCCATGCCGCCTCGCTGCCGGCGAGGCCGCCGCCGATCACGTGGACCGGCGCCTGCTGGGGCTGCTGCGTCTCATCGGGCCGCGGGGCTGCGCTCAAGGATCGGTTCTCCCGCTCGGACGCCCGCTTGCCGGACGCCGCGAAGGGAGGGCTCTGTGCCACAGCAGGGGTGGCGGCAGCAAGCGAATATGGCCGGAGGCCGCGCTGCGCGCCCCGGCGCCCGAAGGCCAGGCCGCCGGCCCGGATATTCCGACCGCCGGGCCGCCGGGCGGCGCAGGTGCACTGCTCAGGCGCCGATGGCGGCGCGCCGGGCGACCGAGTGGATATCGCTGCGACTGACGTTGATGTCGGCGAGCGAGCGGTCGTCGAGCTCGGACAGTTCGGCAACCGTTAGGCGGTACAACCGCCATTCACGCAACCTGCGCGCCAGGAAACCCCAAATGATCATCGATGCCTCCAATATTGCGGATGCTCACTGAACCGAGCTCCGCAGTCCGGCCGGAAGCTAATGAGCCTGACACCACACGAGAAGAGGGGGTGCTGCATTGCAGCAATGCAAAGACCGCAGATGCGGCCAAAAATCGCCAGGTGGGAGCAACAGACGGTTACAAAACGGTATGATAATAAACCCGGTCCGACCAAGTTCGAACACTTTGGCGTGTTTTCTTGGAGGTGTTATGGTGACGTTGGAGGTACGATCTTCGGATCACCGATCTGGGGGGGTTGGCTATGGTGGTTGCGCGTAAGCTCGATCAGGCGGTATTCACCGCAGAGGTGGAGCGGAACCTGGTGTCGCTGTTTTTCGACAGCCGGGACGGCATCTTCGTCGAGGTCGGGGCGTTCGACCCCGTGTTTCAGAGCCAGACCTATCATTTGGAAATCGTCGGCTGGCAGGGCGTGCTGATCGAGCCCGAGCCGAGCCAGGCTGAACATCTGCGAAAGTCGCGGCGCGCCCCCGTGTTCGAGGTGGCGTGCGCGGGACCGGAAGTGGCGGGGGGGTTCGCGCGTCTGCTCTCGCGCCGCGGCCTCAGCAGCCTTCGCTTCCACGAACGGAATGCGGAACCCGGCTCGGTCGTCGACGTCAAGTGTCTGACCCTCGACCAAGTTCTGAAAGATGCGGGAATCGAGCGCGTGGATTTCCTCAGCATCGACGTGGAAGGGTCCGAGCCCGACGTGCTGCGCGGCTTCGACTTTGCCCGCCATCGGCCGAAGCTGATCCTGATCGATGATCGGGAGCGGTTCGCCGAGACGCGCCGGGTGATGGCGCGCAACCGCTACCGCCTGGTGCGCCGAACCGGGCACAATAGCTGGTTCGTGCCCCACGACGCGGGCATCCGTCTGAGCGCGCGCGGACGCTTCGAGCTCATGTGGACCTACGGTCCGGGCCGCCTGATGCGCCGGACACGGTCGAAGTTCAGCGAGCGCTCGGTCGCGCCCTGAGCCGCCGCGCACGGCAGGAAGGCGTCCGGCCGCAAGCGATCGGCCGCCCGGGGCTCCGAGGGATCGCGCCTATTCCGCGGCGCGGCGGCGGGCCGAGCGGCGCGCCGGCGCCGCCGCCCCCTCGGCCGGGGGCGCCATCGCCATCGGCCGGCGCGCCAGAACCTCGGCCAGGAAGCGCCCGGTGTGCGAGCGCTTCTCTTTGGCCACCGCCTCCGGCGGGCCGGCGGCGACGATCTCGCCGCCCCCGTCGCCGCCTTCCGGGCCGAGGTCCAGGACCCAGTCGGCGGTCTTGATGACCTCGAGATTGTGCTCGATCACGACCACGGTATTGCCCTGGTCCACCAGTTCGTGGAGCACCTCCAAGAGCTTCTTCACGTCGTGGAAGTGCAGGCCCGTGGTGGGCTCGTCGAGGATATAGAGCGTGCGGCCGGTGGCGCGCTTCGACAGCTCCTTGGAGAGCTTCACGCGCTGAGCTTCGCCGCCGGAGAGCGTGGTCGCCTGCTGGCCCACCTTGATGTAGTCGAGGCCCACGCGGTGGAGCGTCTCCAGCTTCTCGCGCACCGACGGCACCGCCTTGAAGAAGGCAGCGCCTTCCTCCACCGTCATGTCCAGCACGTCGGCGATGGACTTGTTCTTGAACATCACCTCCAGCGTCTCGCGATTGTAGCGCTTGCCCTTGCACACGTCGCAGGTGACGTAGACGTCGGGCAGGAAGTGCATCTCGATCTTGATGACTCCGTCGCCCTGGCAGGCCTCGCAGCGCCCGCCCTTCACGTTGAAGGAGAAGCGCCCGGGGCCGTAGCCGCGCGCCTTGGCCTCCGGCAGGCCGGCGAACCAGTCCCGGATCGGCGTGAAGGCCCCCGTATAGGTGGCGGGGTTCGAGCGGGGCGTGCGGCCGATGGGCGACTGGTCGATGTCGATCACCTTGTCGAGGTGCTCCAGGCCCTCGAGCTTGTCGAACGGGGCTGGGGCCTCGCTCGCGCCGTTGAGGCGCCGCGCCACCGCCTTGTAGAGCGTGTCGACGAGCAGGGTCGACTTGCCGCCGCCCGAGACCCCGGTGATGCAGGTGAACAGGCCGAGCGGGATCTCCGCCGTGACGTCCTTCAGATTGTTGCCCCGCGCGCCCGAGAGCTTCAGCATGCGCCGCGGGTTGGGCTTGCGCCGCGCCGGCACGCCCACCGAAAGCGCGCCGGTGAGATATTGCCCGGTGAGCGACTTCGGATTGGCGAGGATCTGCGCCGGCGTGCCCTGGGCGACGATCTGCCCGCCATGGATGCCGGCGCCCGGTCCCACGTCTACCACATAGTCGGCGGCGAGGATCGCGTCCTCGTCGTGCTCCACCACGATCACCGTGTTGCCGAGGTCGCGCAGGTGCTTCAGCGTCACCAGCAGGCGTTCGTTGTCGCGCTGGTGCAGGCCGATGGAGGGCTCGTCCAGCACGTAGAGCACGCCGGTGAGGCCGGAACCGATCTGCGAGGCAAGGCGGATGCGCTGGCTCTCGCCGCCGGACAGCGTCCCGGAGGCGCGGGCGAGGGTGAGATATTCGAGCCCCACGTCCAGCAGGAACCGCAGCCGCTCGCGGATCTCCTTCAGGATGCGCCCGGCGATCTCGTTCTGCTTGTCGGTGAGCTGCGCCGGCAGGTCCTCGAACCAGCGGGCGGCCGCCTTCACCGAAAGGGTGCCCACCTCGCCGATGTGCCGGCCCGCCACCTTCACCGCCAGCGCCTCCGGCTTCAGCCGATAACCGGTGCAGACGGCGCAGGGCACGGTGGAGAAGTATTTCGAGATCTCCTCCCGTGCCCAATCGCTTTCGGTCTCCTTCCAGCGCCGGTCGAGGTTCACCACCACGCCCTCGAACGTCTTGTGCGTCTCGTAGGCGCGCAGGCCGTCGTCATAGGCGAAGGCGATCTTCTCGCCCTTGGAACCGTAGAGGATGACGTCCTTGGCCTTCTCCGGCAGGTCGGCCCACGGCACGGTGAGTTTGAAGCCGTAATGCTTGGCCAGCGCGTCCAGGGTCTGCCCGTAATAAGGCGAGGTGGACTTCGCCCAGGGGGCGATGGCGCCGTGCTTCAGCGAGCGCGCCTTGTCCGGCACCACCAGCTCGGGATCGATGGTCTGCTCGACGCCGAGGCCGTCGCAGGCCGGGCAGGCGCCGAACGGGTTGTTGAACGAGAACAGGCGCGGCTCGATCTCTGCGATGGTGAAGCCGGAGACCGGGCAGGCGAACTTCTCGGAGAACATGATGCGGCGCGGCGCGCCCTGCTCATCCTTCTCGTCGGCATACTCGGCCACCGCGATGCCGTCGGCGAGGGCGAGGGCGGTCTCGAAGCTGTCGGCGAGGCGGGCGGAGAGGTCGGCGCGCACGACGATGCGGTCCACCACCACGTCGATGTCGTGCTTGAACTTCTTGTCGAGCGCGGGGGCATCGGCGATCTCGTGGAAAGCGCCGTTGACCTTGACCCGCTGGAAGCCCTTCTTCATCCAGTCGGCGAGCTCCTTGCGGAACTCCCCTTTGCGCCCGCGCACCACGGGCGCCAGGATGTAGAGCCGCGTGCCCTCCGGCAGCGCCAGCGTGCGGTCCACCATCTGCGAGACCGTCTGGCTCTCGATCGGCAGGCCGGTGGCGGGCGAGTAGGGCACCCCCGTGCGCGCCCACATCAGGCGCATGTAGTCGTAGATCTCGGTGACGGTGCCGACCGTGGATCGGGGGTTCTTGGAGGTGGTCTTCTGCTCGATGGAGATGGCGGGCGAGAGGCCGTCGATCTGGTCCACGTCCGGCTTCTGCATCATCTCCAGGAACTGGCGCGCATAGGCGGAGAGGCTCTCCACATAGCGGCGCTGGCCCTCGGCATAGATGGTGTCGAAGGCGAGCGAGCTCTTGCCGGAGCCGGAGAGGCCGGTGAACACCACCAGACTGTCGCGCGGGATGTCGAGATCCACATTCTTCAGATTGTGCTCGCGCGCCCCCCTGATGGACAGGGTGCGCGCATCGCGGCGGGCGGGACTGGCGGCGGGCTCGTCCCGCGCGGGGGATGTCTTGCTCTTCATGAACGTCCGGAGCGGCCCGGGGGCCGAAAGAAGGGGCGGGGATCAGCGCAGCGGCGGCGTCGGCAAGGCGCGGTCGCCGCAGGCGCCGGCACGGATCGCGGCGGATACGGCCGAGGCGGCAGGGTGGATGACGCCGGAAGGTTCGAACGCGCGCATGGTCATGGCTCGAATGTAATGGCCGGTGTGCAATGCGGTAGGGAACATATCAGGAACTTTGCCGCCGCTCCAGCCAAAATCTGACGAGCGTGCCGCTGCGGAGGGGGTTGCGTGAACGCCGGAGAGGCGATAGAACACAACAAGAACATCGCGCCTCTGCGCGCCCTCGGCCCTTGCCGAAGCGGGTTGCGGTGCGCGGAGCGGTGGACAGCGGCGTATTTTGGCTCGCGCGGGCCGCCGCGCGGGGGCAGGGTGCGCGCGAGATTTTCGCGAGACAGGGAGGCCCGCCGATGGCCGGCAGCGTCAACAAGGTGATCCTGATCGGCAACCTGGGCCGCGACCCCGAGGTGCGCGCGTTCCAGAGCGGCGGCCGGGTCTGCAACCTGCGCATCGCCACCTCGGAGAGCTGGCGCGACAAGGCCTCGGGCGAGCGCAAGGAGCGGACCGAGTGGCACCAGATCTCGATCTATAACGAGAACCTGATCGGCGTGGCAGAGCGGTTCCTCAAGAAGGGCTCCAAGGTCTACATTGAAGGCCAGCTGGAGACGCGCAAGTACGAGAAGGACGGGCGCGACGTCTACACCACCGAGGTGGTGCTGCGCCCGTATCGCGGCGAGTTGACCCTGCTCGACGGGCGCGGCGAGGGCGGCGGCGCCGGCGCGGGGTCGGACGACTATAGCGGCGGCTCCGATTTCGGTTCGTCGGGCCCCATGGGTGGCGGCGGGGGCGGCTTCGGCGGCGGCGGTGGGCGGCGCTCCGGTCCGTCGGGCGGCGGGTCCGGCGGCGGCGCGGGCGGCGGGCGTCCGGCGAGCAGCGATCTGGACGACGAGATCCCCTTCTGAGCGCAGGGGCGCGCGCAAGCCGGACCGCAGGTCGGGCGGCCAAGGGCGCCCCGGGCCGGCGTGCGCGCGGGCCGTCGCCGGCATGGCGCGGGCGATTTTGGGGGCACTTTGACGCAAAAGGGTCAAGATTGCCGGTCAGGGCCGGGTTGGCTGTTTGTAAGTCCATGTAATTCAACGAAAAAATGGAGCGATTCCAGCGCTGTTTCGCTGGCGTTCGGACGATGAATCGGCTAGAAGTCCGGCACCTTACGAATTGAAGCGAGTGCTCCCTTTTGGCCGATCCCGAGACGCCGAAGAGCGGCGGCGAGCTGCCGTCCGACATCAGGCCCGTATCCATCACGGACGAGCTGTCGCGGTCCTATCTCGATTACGCCATGAGCGTGATCGTCTCCCGCGCGCTGCCGGACGTGCGCGACGGGCTGAAGCCGGTGCACCGCCGGATCCTGTTCTCCATGCACGAGAACGGGTACGAGTGGAACAAGCAGTACCGCAAGTCGGCCCGCGTGGTCGGCGACGTGATCGGTAAATACCATCCCCACGGCGACCAGTCGGTCTATGACGCGCTGGTGCGCATGGCGCAGACCTTCGCCATGCGGCTGCCGCTGGTGGACGGGCAGGGCAATTTCGGCTCGGTGGACGGCGATGCCCCGGCAGCCATGCGCTACACCGAGGTCCGCCTCGAGAAGGTGACAGGCTCGCTGCTCGACGACCTCGACAAGGATACCGTCGACTACCAGGAAAATTACGACAACACCGAGCGGGAGCCCGGCGTCCTCCCGGCCAAGTTTCCCAACATCCTCGTGAACGGCGCCGGCGGCATCGCCGTCGGCATGGCCACCAACATCCCGCCCCACAATCTCGGCGAGGTGATCGACGTCACCATCGCGCTGCTCGACGACCCGGCGCTGGAGCCGGAGGCGCTGCTTGACATCCTGCCGGGGCCGGACTTCCCCACCGGCGGCCTCATCCTGGGCCGCACGGGCATCCGCCAGGCCTATCTGACCGGCCGCGGCTCGGTGCTGATGCGCGCCCGCGCCACCATCGAGAGCCTGCGCAAGGATCGCGAAGCGATCGTCATCACCGATATCCCCTACCAGGTGAACAAGGCCACCATGGTGGAGAAGGTGGCTGAGCTGGTGCGGGAGAAGCGTCTCGACGGCATCTCCGAGATCCGCGACGAGAGCGACCGGGACGGCATGCGCGTGGTGTTCGAGATCAAGCGCGACGCCCAGGCGGACGTGGTGCTCAACAACCTCTACCGCCAGACGCTGCTGCAGACCTCGTTCGGCGTGAACATGGTGGCGCTGTCCGGCGGGCGGCCCGGCGTGCTGGCGCTGCACGATATCCTCACCGCCTTCATCGCCTTCCGCGAGGAGGTGGTAAGCCGGCGAACCAAATTCCTGCTCAAGAAGGCCCGTGACCGCGCCCATGTGCTGGTCGGTCTCGCCATCGCCGTCGCCAACATCGACGAAGTGATCCGGCTGATCCGCACGGCGCCGGATCCGGCGAGCGCCCGCGACTCCCTCATGGAGCGTGATTGGCCGGCTAAGGACATGGCGCCGCTGATCGCCCTGATCGCCGATCCGCGCCACGCGCTGAGCGCGGAGGGGACCTATCGCCTGTCGGAAGTGCAGGCGCGGGCGATCCTCGACCTGCGGCTCCAGCGCCTCACCGCGCTCGGCCGGGACGAGATCGCCGAGGAATTGGACAAGCTCGCGACCGAGATCGCCGACTATCTCGAGATCCTCGCCTCGCGGCCGCGCATGCGGGCGATCATCCGCGACGAGCTCATCGCCATCAAGACCGAGTTCGGCACGCCGCGGCGCACCGAGATCGTCGAGGGCTTCGGCGACCTCGAGGACGAGGACCTGATCCAGCGCGAGGAGATGGTGGTCACCGTCTCCCATGCCGGCTACGTCAAGCGGGTGCCGCTGTCGGCGTACCGCGCGCAGCGGCGCGGCGGCAAGGGCCGCTCGGCCATGCAGACGCGCGAGGAGGATTTCGTCACCCGGCTGTTTGTGGCCTCCACCCACGCCCCGGTGCTGTTCTTCTCGTCCAAGGGGCAGGTCTACAAATTGAAGGTCTGGCGTCTGCCGCTGGCGGCGCCCCAGGCGCGTGGCAAGGCGCTGGTGAACATCCTGCCGCTGGAGCAGGACGAGCGCATCACCTCGGTGGTGCTGCTGCCCGAGGACGAGGCGGAGAATGGGCGCCGCCAGATCATGTTCGCCACCACCGGCGGCACCGTGCGGCGCAACGCGCTTGCTGACTTCGCCCAGGTGAACCGCAACGGCAAGATCGCCATGAAACTCGTCGAGGGCGAGGCGATCGCCGACGTGGCCTTGTGCAGCGAGGACGAGGACGTGCTGCTCACCACCGCGGCGGGTGCCTGCATCCGCTTCCCGGTCACCGAGGTGCGGGTGTTCAAGGGGCGCGACAGCGTGGGCGTGCGCGGCATCCGGCTGGAGGACGGCGACCGCATCATCTCCATGGCCATCATCAACCATGTGGAGGCGAGCGCCGACGAGCGCCTCGCTTACATCAAGATGAGCCGCGCGGTGCGCGGCGAGGGCCAGGAGCCGGGCGAGCTTGAGGCGGAGGAGGGCGCGGTCGGCGACACGCCGCTCGGCCAGAAGTACAGCGACATGAGCGCGGCCGAGCAGTTCATCCTCACCGTGTCCGAGAACGGCTACGGCAAGCGCACCTCGTCCTACGAATACCGGGTTACCGGGCGCGGCGGCAAGGGCATCGTCGCCATGGCGGTAAACGAGCGCAACGGCCGCCTCGTCGCCTCCTTCCCGGTCAAGGACCAGGATCAGATCATGCTGGTGACCGACGGCGGCCAGCTGATCCGCTGCCCGGTGGAGGGCATCCGCATCGTCGGCCGCGGCAGCCAGGGCGTCATCGTCTTCGACACCGCCGAGGGCGAGCGCGTGGTCTCGGTCGAGCACATCAGCGACGACGGTTCGGAGGCCGTGGGCGAGGACGCCGGCGAGGCCGGGGGCGAGGGAGGCGCGGCGTGATCATCTCGGCCGAGAGCCTGCTGATCTTCGTGCTGGCCTCGCTGGCGCTCGCCGCGACGCCGGGGCCCAACGTGGCGCTCATCGTCGGCACCAGCCTCAAGCACGGCCGGCGCGCGGGCATCCTCACCGCCATGGGCGTGAATGTGGGCGTCATCGTCCAGCTGGCGCTGGTGGCGGCGGGCCTCGCTTATGTGGTGGAGGCGTTTTCGCGCCATTTCGACCTGGTGCGCTATGCCGGCGCCGCCTATCTGATCTTCCTCGCCGTGCAGCAGTGGCGCCATGCCGGGGAAGGCGCGGACGTGCCGGCGCCCTCGGCGCGCGCCGCCTTCGGGCGCGGCCTGGCGGTGGCCTTCGCCAATCCCAAGACGCTGCTGTTCCACGCCGCCTTCCTGCCCCAGTTCGTCACCGACGTGCAGCACCCGGTGCCGCAGATCGCGCTGCTGGCGGCGGTGTTCGCGGCCATCGCGCTCGCCTCCGACACTCTGTGGGCGGTGGTGGCGGACCGCGCCCGCAGCGCGCTGAAGGGGCGGTTCACCCGCCTCGCCGACCGGGTCTCCGCCGGCATCCTCGTGGGTGGCGCCGCCATCCTGCTGGCGGCGGGCCGGCGCTGAAACCGGTTCTCGCCGCATCGGCCGCGCGCTAGACTGGCTGCCCGCGGGACCGGCTTGGGCAGGGGGCGGGGACATGGCGCAGTTCGAGCTTCTCGACCAGGCTATGCAGCAGATTCCGCTCGGCGCCTCCTTGCCGGGAGCCCCGCCGGGCTGGGTCAACCGCTTCGGCGGCAAGCTCGTTCTGGTCCTGCTCGACAACAAGTATGCGCCCTCGATCCGCAATGGCCGCAGCCTGTGGGCGCTGCGCGACGACCTGTCCTATCGGCCCAGCAACGGCGACGACGTCATCACGGTGCGCAAGGGCTCGGTCACCGACCTCACCTCCGTGCCGCGCCTCGCCTGGATGCTCATCCCGCCCGACGGCCCCTGGGTGAAGGCGGCGGTGGTCCACGATTATCTCTACCGGACCCGCGGGACGGGCATCATTTGGAACCAGCCATCCTCGCACACGCGCGCGACACCCTACAGCCGCGCCGAGGCGGACTGGATCCTGCGCGACGCGCTGGAGAATCGGGGCGTGGGCTGGCTGCGGCGCAACATCATCTGGGCCGCGGTGCGCGTCGGCGGGTGCCGATCCTGGGGGCATTGATGCCGCGGTCCCGGATTTCCGCGATCGCCGCGTTGCGTCCGCCGCCGGCCGCCGCTAACGGTTCGCCATGAGCGCGCCCAACCACACCCTCCGCACCGCCATCTATGGCGGCTCGTTCGATCCGCTGACCAACGGCCATCTGGACGTGGTGCGCTCGGCCTGCCGGCTCGCCGATCGCCTGGTGCTGGCGGTGGGCGTGCATCCGGGCAAGGCGCCGCTCTTCACGCCTTCCGAGCGCCTCGCCATGCTGGAGGAGGTCTGCGCCCCCATCGCCGCCGAGGAAAATGCGCGCCTCGAGGCCATCACCTTCGACAACCTCATCGTCACTGCGGCGCAGCGGGTCGGGGCGAGCCTGCTCATCCGCGGCCTCAGGGACGGCACCGACCTCGACTACGAGATGCAGATGGCGGGCATGAACGGCACCCTGGCGCCGGACATCCAGACCGTGTTCCTGCCGGCCTCGCCGCGCGTGCGCCCCATCACCGCCACGCTCGTCAGGCAGATCGCCTCCATGGGCGGGGACGTCGCCCCCTTCGTGCCGCCAGCGGTGCTGGCGCGGCTGAAGGACAAGTTCCCGCGCTAGAGCGCGATCCGCCATCCGCCTCTCCGGATTCCGGAAGGCTCTTGAGAGGAGTTGTTCATGCGAAGCGTTCTCGGCCGCCTCGGCGCCGCTCTGGCGGTCGCCCTCACTCTGGCGCTGGCCACGGCACTGCCTGCCGCCGCCCAGGGCAAGCCCGATCTCGAAAACACGCTCTATCTCGACACGGCCTATGGCCGCGTGGTGATCAGGCTGCGCCCCGACCTCGCGCCCAAGCATGCCGCGCGTCTGAAGGAATTGACCCGCGCGAACTTCTATAACGGCGTGCCGTTCCACCGGGTGATCCCCGGCTTCATGGCACAGACCGGCGATCCCACCGGCACCGGCACGGGCGGCTCCGGGGTGAAGCTGCCGGCGGAATTCTCCAACCAGCCGTTCAAGCGCGGCGTCGTCGGCATGGCGCGGTCCTCCTCGCCCGACAGCGCCGATTCCCAGTTCTTCATCATGTTCGACGAGACGCCGAGCCTGAACGGCAAGTACACCGTGGTGGGCGAGGTGGTGTCGGGCATGGAGTTCGTGGACAAGATCAAGAAGGGCACCGGTCAGGGCGGCACGGTGAGCAATCCCGACAAGATCGTGAAGATGACGGTGGCGGCGGACGCCAAGCCCAAGTAAGGCGCCAGCGCGATGCGGCGGGGCGCAGCGCCCCGCGCGCGAGAAGGCCATGGCCGCGCCGCAGGGCCGGCCGCAGGGGAGGGGGCGCGCGGCGCCCGCCTCCGGCAAGGAAAGGACAGGACATGAGCGAGGAAGTGCTGCTTCTGGAGACCACCAAGGGACCGGTGACCATCAAGTTCCTGCCCGAGGTCGCGCCCGGCCACGTGGCGCGCATCAAGGAGCTGGTCTCCACCGGCTTTTATGACGGCGTGCCGTTCCACCGGGTGATCGAGGGCTTCATGGCCCAGACCGGCGATCCCACCGGCACCGGCATGGGCGGCTCCGGCAAGAAGCTGACCCAGGAGTTCAACAAGACGCTCCACAAGCGCGGCACGGTCTCCATGGCGCGGGCCCAGAATCCCGATTCCGGCGACAGCCAGTTCTTCATCTGCTTCGCCGACGCCCCGTTCCTCAATGGCCAGTACACGGTGTGGGGCGAGGTGCTCGCCGGCATGGAGAATGTCGACCAGATCAAGCGCGGCGAGCCGGTGAAGGACCCCGACAAGATCGTCTCGGCCAAGCTCGTCACGCAGGCGTGAGCCGAGCGGGCGCCGCGCGCGCCCTTCGACGGAAACCTTGAGGGGCGCGCGAGCGCCCCTTTCGCTTTTTCAAGGGGCCGCGCGGTCCCGCGGGACGCCGCGCGGGTCCCCTGGCGGTGCCCCGGGCCGCGCCGGTCGCATGGCTCGAGCGCCGGCCGCCCGCCGCAGGGCGTTGTTCCTGCGCGCGTTTCGGCCTATCTCCGGCAGTCCGCACCCTGTCCCGGGACGCGCGTGCACGTGCCGAACGCCGAGCGCCGGGAGCCGAGAGCCCGCCCGTGAAGCATCCGCCATCCGAGCTCACCCATCCGCAGGTGCGCCGCATCATCCTCGGCATCATGCTGGCGATGTTCCTCGGCGCGCTCGATCAGACCATCGTCGCCACGGCGCTGCCCACCATCGGCGCGCAGTTCAACGACTTCGCCAACCTGCCCTGGGTGGTCACCGCCTATCTTCTGGCCGCGACGGTGGCGACGCCGCTCTACGGCAAGCTGTCGGACATCCGCGGGCGGCGGGTGATGCTGCTGATCTCGGTGGCGGTGTTCTCGCTCGCCTCGCTCGCCTGCGCGCTGGCGCCCAACCTGCTGATGCTGATCCTCGCCCGCGCGGTGCAGGGGCTCGGCGGCGGCGGGCTGATCTCGCTCGCCCAGACCATCATCGCCGACGTGGTGGCGCCGCGCGAGCGGCCGCGCTACCAGGCGCAGATCGCCGCCGTGTTCGCCGCCGCCAGCATCCTCGGGCCAGTGCTGGGCGGCTTCTTCGCCCAGCATCTGGACTGGACGCTGATCTTCTGGATCAACCTGCCCATGGGGGCGGCGGCCTATCTCATGACCGACCGCACCCTGCGCCGCCTGCCGCGCCACGATCGGCGCCACGACCTCGACGGCCCGGGCGCCGCCTTGATGGCGTTCGCCGCGCTGGCGCTTCTGCTGGCGCTCAATTGGGGCGGGGTGCGCTTCGCCTGGGGCTCGCCGCAGATCGTCGGCCTGATCGCCGCGAGCCTCGTGCTGGCCGGGCTGTTCGTCTGGCGCATCCGCACCGCGCCCGAGCCCTTCATCTCGCTCGACATGCTCACCGACCCGGTGGTGGGCCGGGCCATTCCCGCCGCGTTCGCGGCGGCCGGCACCATGGTCGGTCTCTCGATCTTCGTGCCGCTCTATTTCGAGACCGTGCGGGGGCTCAGCGCCAGCCAGTCCGGGCTCGCGCTGATCCCGCTCATGGGCGGCATCGTCTGCGGCGCGGTGACCTCGGGCCGGCTTCTGGCGCGCCTGACCCACTACAAGCGGCCGGGGGTGATCGGCAATGCCGTGTCGGCGCTGCTGCTGGCCGCCTTCGCGCTGTCGCCGGTGCCGCTGCCGCTGCCGCTGCCGCTGCTGGTGGCGGGGCTGGCGGTGGTCGGCATGGGCATCGGCACCGTGCTGCCCATGACCACCATCTCGATCCAGAACGCGGTGGTGCCGCATCGCATGGGCACCGCCACCGGCCTCATGAACTTCTTCCGCCAGCTGGGCGGGGCGATGGTGGTGGCGGTGCTCGGCGCGGTGCTGCTGGGCTTTGCCGGCAGCGCCGCGGGCCACGACGTGGGGGAGTTGGCGCGCCACGCCTCGGCGGACGCGCTCACCGGCGGCTTTGCCTACGTGTTCGGCACCGCGGCGCTGGTCCTTCTCGCCGGGCTCGGCTTCCTCGTCGCCATGGAGGAGCGGCCCCTGCGCACCAGCGTGCGCGCGGCGGCGGAGGAAGCGGCCGGCATCGGCGAATAGCCGGCGGCGGCCTCGCCCCGGCGCTCCGGGCGCGGCGCCCTCATCGAACCGCGGTCACGCGGCGGCCGTCACTCGGCGGCCTTGGCGCCGGGCTTCCTGGCCGACGCCTTCTTGGCTCCGGCCTTCTTGGTCGTGGTCTTCTTCGGCGCAGCCTTCTTGGCGGCCTGCTTCGGAGCGCCGTCCGCATCGGCGCTCGCCTTTGCCGGCGCCTTGCGCCCGCCGCGCGCCGGCTTCGCCGGGCTCGATGCGGCCTTGGCGTCGATCAGCGCCACCGCCTCGGCCAAGGTGAGCGCCTCCGGGTCGGTCGACTTGGGCAAGGTGGCGTTGACCTTGCCGTGGTTCACATAAGGCCCGAACCGGCCGGGACGCACGGTGATGGCGCCGCCATGGGTGGGATGGTCGCCGAGCGTGCGGCCGGGCGCGGCCGCGCCGCGTCCGCCGCGCCCGCGCGAGGTCTTGTCGGCGATCAGCGCCACCGCGCGGTTGAGGCCGACGGCGAGCACGTCGTCCGCGTCTTCGAGATTGGCGTAGGTGCGCCCGTGCTGGACGTAGGGCCCGTAGCGGCCGATGCCGGCCAGGATCGGCTCGCCGTCGTCGGGATGCTTGCCCACCTCGCGCGGCAGCGCGAGCAGCTTGAGCGCGGTCTCCAGGTCCACGTCCGCGGCCGCGAGGCCCTTGGGCAGGGAGGAGCGCCTGGGCTTCTCCCCGTCCTTGCCCTCGCCCAGCTGGAGATAGGTGCCGAAGCGACCGGAGCGCACGGTGACCTCCTCGCCGCTCTCCGGGTCGAGGCCGATCAGGCGCTTGCCGTCGCCCTCGGGCGCGTTCTCGCCGCCGGTGAGCGGGCGGGTGTGGCGGCAGTCGGGATAGTTGGAGCAGCCGATGAAGGCGCCGAACTTGCCCATCTTCAAAGACAGCCGCCCGGTGCCGCAGGTCGGGCACAGACGCGGGTCGGTGCCGTCCTCCTTGGGCGGGAAGATGTGCGCGGTGAGCATCTCGTCGAGCGCGTCGAGCACCTGGGAGACGCGCAGGTCCTTGGTGGCCTCGACGGCGGCGGAGAAGTCCTGCCAGAAGGCGCGCAGCACCTCCTTCCAGTCGAGCTCGGCGGCGGACACCTCGTCGAGCTTCTCTTCGAGGTCGGCGGTGAAGTCGTATTCCACGTAGCGCTTGAAGAAGCTCTCCAGGAACGCGGTGACGAGCCGGCCCTTGTCCTCGGGCACGAGGCGCTTCTTCTCGAGCTTCACATATTCGCGGTCGCGCAGCACCGCGAGCACGGCGGCATAGGTGGAGGGCCGGCCGATGCCGAGCTCTTCCATGCGCTTGACGAGCGAAGCCTCCGAATAGCGCGGCGGCGGCTCGGTGAAGTGCTGGGTGGTGGTGATCTCGCGCTTGTCGAGCGGCTCGCCGGCATTCATGGCGGGCAGGCGGCGGCTCTCCTCGTCGTCGTCCTCGTCGTCCTTGCCCTCGCGATAGAGGGTGAGGAAGCCGTCGAACTTCACCACCGTGCCGGTGGCGGTGAGGTCGAGCACGCGGGCGCCGGCTTTCGCCTCGATGTCGGCGGTGGTGCGCTCCAGCTCGGCGGATTCCATCTGGCTCGCCACCGTGCGGGTCCAGATCAGCTCGTAGAGCTTGGCCTGTTCGCCATCGAGATGGCGCGCCGCCTCGCGGGGATGGCGCGCGGGATCGGTCGGGCGGATGGCCTCGTGGGCCTCCTGCGCGTTCTTGGCCTTGGTGGTGTATTTGCGCGGCACGCCGGGCAGGTATTTCGGGCCGAACTGCTTGGCGATGGCGCTGCGGGTGGCGGCCACCGCCTCCGGCGCCATGTCGACGCCGTCGGTGCGCATGTAGGTGATGAGGCCGACCGTCTCGCCGCCCACGTCCACGCCCTCATAGAGGCGCTGGGCGATCTGCATGGTGCGGGCCGGGGCGAGGCCGAGCTTGCGGCTCGCCTCCTGCTGCAGGGTGGAGGTGGTGAAAGGCGGCTGCGGGTGCCGCTTGAGCGGCTTGGCCTCAACCGAACGCACGCGGAAGGCGGCGCTCTCCAGCGCCGCGCGGAAGGCCTTCGCCTCCTCCGCCGTGCCCACCGAGAGGCGGGTGATCTTCTTGCCGTCGGCACCGGCGAGCCGCGCCTCGAACTCCTCGTGCCGCGGTGTCGCGAGGCGGGCGACGATGGACCAGTACTCGCGGGCGACGAAGGTCTCGATCTCGCGCTCGCGGTCGCACACGAGGCGCAGCGCCACCGACTGCACCCGCCCGGCCGAGCGGGCGCCCGGCAGCTTGCGCCACAGCACCGGCGAGAGCGTGAATCCCACCAGATAATCGAGCGCCCGGCGCGCCAGATAGGCATCCACCAGCGCCACGTCGATGGCGCGCGGCGCCTTCATGGCGTCCAGCACCGCCTGCTTGGTGATGGCGTTGAACACCACGCGCTCGACCTTCTGGTCCTTGAGCGCCTTCTTGTGCCGCAGCACCTCCAGCACGTGCCAGGAGATCGCCTCGCCCTCGCGGTCCGGGTCGGTGGCGAGGATCAGGGCGTCGGCGCCCTTGACCGCGCTGGCGATCTCGTTGAGCCGCTTCTGCGCCTTGGGATCGACCTCCCAGAGCATGCGGAAGTCCTGCTCCGGATCCACCGAGCCGTCCTTGGAAGGAAGGTCGCGCACGTGTCCGTAGGAGGCGATGACCTCGTAGCCGGGGCCGAGATATTTGTTGATCGTCTTCGCCTTCGCAGGCGATTCGACGATGACGACCTGCATGGGTGTCCCGTGTCTTTCCATGAGCCCGGGAATAAGAACCGGTGCGCCGCGACAGCCCTTGCGGACCCGCGCCGATGGTTCCTCCCGCCCCCGCCTAGCCCCGCCGCGTCCTTCCGAGGGCGGGCCGCTGGCACGGCCGCCCCGTGCGGCAGCCGCGAGCGGAGGTGGCCGCAACATGGGCAGCGGAGCGCGCCGTGTCAAATCGCACGCCGTGATCGGGCCGGGCAGGCCAAGGGGCGCGCAATACAACCCTGAGTAAGTTTATTTGTCCATGGTTCCCTTTATGAGGGTAACAACGGCTCGCTCACCTCACGGATCTCAGGACCGATTCATGGCGGACATCCCGTCCTCTCAGGGCGCGCCCGCATCGCGGGACGTGGCGGCATATGTGGAGGCGCTCGCCGCGGAGCTGGCGCGCCTCTCGCGCGGCCACAACCTGACGACGCTCGCCTATCTGCTGGACATGGCGCGCCTCGAGGCGCGCAACGTGGTGCTCTCGCAGAGCCCCGGCGAGGCGGTGACCCGGCGCCCGCGCCAGCCCTGATCGCCCGCGGGCGCAGGACGGTGGGCGCGCGGCCGGCGGCCTATCTCAGCGCCACGCGGCCGGTGCCGGGCCGCTCGAGCCGGCCCGCGAGCTCCAGCTCCAGGAGCACGATCTGCACCTCGGCGGCGCCCGCCCCCGACAGGCGGATGATCTCGTCCACCGGCATCGGCACCGGGGAAAGCAGCTCCAGGATGCGGGCGCGCACGTCGTCGTCCGGCGCCGGCGGCGGCGCCGCGGGGGCCGGCGCGGCGAGGTCCTGGTCGGTCGCCTGGCGGCCGAGCATCGGCGCCAGCACGCCGACAACGTCCGCCGCCTCGGTGACCAGCGTCGCGCCCTGCTTCAGCAGGCGGTTGGTGCCGCCCGCCCGCGGATCGAGCGGCGAGCCGGGCACCGCGAACACCTCGCGCCCCTGCTCGCCGGCGAGCCGGGCGGTGATGAGCGAGCCGGAGCGCTCCGCCGCCTCCACCACCACCACGCCCAAGGCAAGGCCCGAGACCAGACGGTTGCGGCGCGGGAAGTCCCGCGCCCGCGGCTCCCAGGCGAGCGGCATCTCGGAGACCAGCGCGCCGCGCTCGGCGATGGTCTCGATCAGGTCGAGATTTTCCGGCGGGTAGGGGCGCGCCAGCCCGCCCGCGAACACGCCGACCGTGCCGGCATCGAGGCTCGCCTCGTGGGCGGCGGCGTCGATGCCGCGGGCCAGGCCCGACACCACCACCCAGCCGGCCGCGCCGAGGTCGCGCGCGAGGCGGGCGGCGAAGCTGCGCCCGGCGCCCGAGGCGTTGCGCGCGCCGACGATGGCGACCTTCGGCAGGCGCAGGATTTCGCCCCGTCCCCTGACGGCGAGCAGCGGCGGGGCGTCGTCCAGCGCCCGCAGGGTGGCGGGATAGTCGCCTTCGCCCAGCGCCACGAGGCGCGCGCCGAGGCGCGCGAGGCCCTCCATCTCCGCCTGCGCCTCGGCGCGGCTCGGCACCTTCGGCGGCATCAGGCGCCCGCCGCGCCGGGCGAGGCCGGGCAGCGCCTGAAGCGCCGCCGCGGCGCCGCCGAACTGGTTGATGAGCACGCGGAAGGTGCGCGGGCCGACATTCTCGGCGCGGATCAGCCGCAGCCAGTCGAGCCGCTGTTCGGGGGAAAGCAAATCACGACCGGCATCCGGCGGCGGCGGGGAGGGGGGCGCGCCGCGGGGAGCCATGGATCAGCCCTTCGCGCCGATCTTGCCTTCGGTTCCGGCGAGAAGCCGCGCGATGTTCTCGTGGTGCTTGGCCCAGAGGACCATGGCCAGAACGGCGAGCAGCAGCGCGGCGCGCGTCTCGCCGAAGCCCAGCGCCGCGAGCGGGGTGGCGAGGGCGGCGGCGAGCGCGGCGAGCGAGGAATAGCGCGACAGCCACGCCACCAAGAGCCAGACGGCGGCGAAGACCAGCGCCGCCGGCCAGGCGAGCGCCAGCGTGACGCCGAGGAAGGTCGCCACCCCCTTGCCGCCGCGGAAGCCGAGCCAGACCGGGAAGACGTGGCCGAGGAAGGCGGCAAGGCCCGCCGCCAGCGCGCCGTCGGCGCCGAACAGGTGACCGGCGGCCAGCACCGCCGCCGTGCCCTTCAGCGCGTCGCCCAGGAGCGTGAGCGCGGCAAGGTCCTTGCGCCCGGTGCGCAGGACGTTGGTGGCGCCGATATTGCCCGAGCCGATGGTGCGGATGTCGCGCGTCCCGCCGAGCCGGGTCAGCAGCAGCCCGAACGGGATCGAGCCGAGCAGATAGCCGATGGCGAGGGCGAGCAGCGTCGGCGCCGCGGGCAGGGACCAGGATAGCGACGAGGACAGCATGGGCATCCGAATGTGGAAGGACGCTCAAACGTATTCGTAGACGGTCTGCCCGGCAACGATGGTACGCAGCACCCGTCCGTCGAGCCGCGCTTCATCGAACGGCGTGTTGCGCGAGCGCGACTTCAGGTCCGCCTTGTCGAGCACATAGGCCAGGTGGGGATCGAACACGATCACGTCGGCGGGCGCGCCGCTCTTCAGCGTGCCGCCCTTGAGGCCGAGGATCTGCGCCGGACGGGTGGAGAGCGCGTGGAGCAGGTTCACGAGGTCCACCTCGTCCGCATGGACGAGGCGCAAGGCGGCGGCGAGCAGGGTCTCGAGGCCGAGCGCGCCCGGCTCCGCCTCCGAGAACGGCAGGCGCTTGCCCTCCACGTCCTGGGGCAGATGGTCGGAGACCACCACGTCGATCAGCCCGCTCGCCAGCGCGCGGATCAGCGCCTTGCGGTCCTCCTCGGCGCGCAGCGGCGGGCGCACTTTGAAGAAGGTGCGGTAGGAGCCGATGTCGAGCTCGTTGAAGGTCAGATGGTTGATGGAGGCGGAGGCGGTCACCGGCAGCCCGGCCTCCTTGGCGCGCGCCAGCACCGCGAGCGAATCCGCGCAGGTCACCGCTGCCGCGTGATAGCGCGCGCGCGCCTCGCCCACGAGCCGCACGTCGCGCTCCAGGACGATGGTCTCGGCCGCCTTGGGAATGCCCGAGAGACCGAGGCGCGAGGCGAACTCGCCTTGGTTCATGGCGCCGCCGGACATGGTGGCGTCCTCGGTGTGGTGGACGATCAAAGCGTCGAAGTCGCGCCCATAGGTCAGCGCGCGGCGCAGCACCTGCGCGCTCGCCACCGATTTGTGGCCGTCCGTGAAGGCGACCGCCCCGGCCGCCTTCAGCAGGCCGATCTCGGTCATCTCCTCGCCGGAGAGGCCCTTGGTGATGGCGGCCATGGGGTGCACGCGCACCACCGCGGTGTCGCGGGCGCGGCGCAGGATGAAGTCGACGATGGCCGGCTCGTCCACCACCGGATCGGTGTCGGGCTGGCAGATGAGGGTGGTCACGCCGCCCGCCGCGGCGGCGAGCGAGGCGCTCGCCAGGGTCTCGCGCGGTTCCGCGCCGGGTTCGCCGGCGAACGCGCGCATGTCGACGAGGCCCGGCGCGACCACCGCGCCCTTGCAGTCCACCACCTCGGCGCCGTCCGGCGTGCCGGCGGCGGCGATGCCGAAGGCGGCGTCCTTCACCAGCCCGTCGGCGAGGAAGACGTCGCCGTGGAAGTCGGCGCCGCGCGAGGGGTCCACCACCCGGGCATTGGCGAGCAGCAGCGGGCGGGGGTCGCCATTGGCGTGGCGCGCGGGGTCACGCATTGGGCAGCTTCCGGGCGAGGGCGTCGAGCACCGCCATGCGCACGGCGACGCCCATCTCCACCTGTTCGCGGATCAGGGATTGCGGGCCGTCGGCGACGCCGGAATCGATCTCCACGCCCCGGTTCATGGGGCCGGGATGCATCACCAGCGCGTCCGGCTTGGCGTATCTCAGCTTCTGCTCGTCGAGGCCGAAGAAGTGGAAATACTCCTTCACCGAGGGGATGAAGGAGCCGGTCATGCGCTCGCGCTGCAGGCGCAGCATCATGACGATGTCCGCGCCCTGGAGCCCGCTCGCCATGGTGCGGTGGACCTCGACGCCGAAATTCTCGATCCCCGCCGGCAGCAGCGTGGAGGGCGCCACGACCTTCACCCGGGCGCCCAGCGCGCCGAGCAGCAGCATGTTGGAGCGCGCCACGCGCGAATGCAGCACGTCGCCGCAGATGGCGACGGTGAGCCCTTCGATGCGGCCCTTGTTGCGGCGGATGGTGAGGGCGTCGAGCAGCGCCTGGGTCGGGTGCTCGTGGGCGCCGTCGCCGGCGTTCACCACGCAGCAATCGACCTTGCGGGCGAGCAGCGCGACCGCGCCGGAGGCATGGTGGCGCACCACCAAGATGTCCGGGTTCATGGCGTTGAGGGTGATGGCGGTGTCGATCAGCGTCTCGCCCTTCTTCACCGAGGAGGCGGAGACCGACATGTTCATCACGTCCGCGCCGAGCCGCTTGCCGGCGATCTCGAACGAGGACTGGGTGCGGGTGGAGGCCTCGAAGAAGAGGTTGATCTGGGTGCGCCCGCGCAGCGTCGAACGCTTCTTCTCGATCTGCCGGTTGAGGAGGATGAACTCCTCGGCGAGGTCGAGCAGGCCGACGATCTCCGGGGCGGACAGCCCCTCGATGCCGAGCAGGTCGCGGCCCGAGAGGGTGAAGGCGGAGGAGAACGGGGCGGACGTCATGGCAGGCCGGAGCCATAGCCCCATGGCGCCCTGGTAGCAAGGCCGCGGGCGCGCGCACCGGTGGACGGCGCAGGGCGCGAGATGCCGCGCGGCCGCCAGCGGGACCCGCCCTCGTGTCTCGGCGGACCGGAGCGTCGGCGCAGGGAGAGCCGGGACCCAGCGCAAGAAGGTCGCCGCAGGCGGCATCTTGCGCCGCAGGCGCTGTGTCCGGGCATCGGCTGCGGCGCAGGAGCTTCGCGCTGGGCCCGGCGCGGCGCTCCGGCTGCGCCGTCGCTCGGCCGGGGAGCTCGCGCTATTGCTGCAGCGGCACCGACTTGGCGCCGATCTCGGCGGATTCGGCGGCGGTCGGCTTCGGCTGCACCGGTTGGGACGGCGGCAGCGGGATTACCCGCACCTGGCGCTGGCCGGGCTGCTCGGACGCCGGCGCCAGCGGCGCCGAGGCGGTGGCCGCAAGCGAGGGCGCGCCCGGCTGGGCTTCCGCCGGGGCGGCGGGAGCCGGGGCGCCGCCCCGGGTCTTGCCGTCGCTGAAGCGCGGCTGCGACATCTCGCGCGCCTGCTCCTCGGTCACGATGATGTCGCCCTTGCGCAGCGTGGTCTTGTCCTCGAGGCCGGACAGCGCCTGCGCCCATGACTGGCCGGGCGCGCGGCAGGTGCAGGACGGGACCAGCTCCTTGCGGTAGCGCAGGGCGTTGGGCATCGACATGTAGGACACGCCGGCGACGTTGGTGGCGTTGCGGATGTCGTCGCCGGGTATGGTGAACAGCTGGGTCTCGGCGGCGGGGCACAGGCGCTTGCACAGCGCCTCGTCCTGGGCGAAGCGGCCGGGCGAGGAATAGTTCGCCATCGGGAAGAAGAAGCCGTCGCAGGTGCGCACGCACACGGTCTTGTAGCTCGACGGCCGGGCCGGCTCGAGCGGCAGCACCTCGAGGTCGGGCGAGGTTTCGCCCGACTGGATCGGTCCGCCGAACAGCGCCTCGAAGAAGTTGCGCGGGCGCTGCGGCTGCTGCGGCACCTGGCGCACGGCGGCGGCGTATTGCGGGCCGCAATTGTTCTGGGCGAGGGCGATGATGAGCGCGCGGCGCTGGCCCTGGTCGTCGCCGCCGGAGCGCTCGGCCGCGGCGAGCGCCGAGCGCAGGCGCGAGATCTGGTCCGAGATCTGGTCGCACTGGGGCGGGCGCGGCGGGCCCTGGAAGATCAGGAAGCCGCGAGGCGCGTCGCAGCCCATGCCGTTGGCCTGGCTGGTGAGGCGGTCGAGGTCGGAGCGGATGCGCGCCGCCTGGTTCTGCTGCTGGGCGCGGGCACCGACCCCCCGGTCGAGCGCGCCCAGCTGGGCCTCGAGCTGCGGGCAGATCGGGTTCTGCGCCAGCGCCGGTGCCACCGCCCCGCTCGCCAGCAGCAGAGCAAGGCCCGCGCCGCGCGCCAGGGCCCCGAGCCGAACCACCACCTTCCCCGCTGAGCCCATGTCCGAAGTCTCTTTTATCCGCCGGCCCCCGCCGCCCGCGGCCGACGGTGCGGCGCACGATCTTAATCTATAGCGCGGCGGCCTTGCCCAATGGTGACCAAACTATGGAATTGCACAGCCCGCGAAGGGGCATGCGATTGCCCCGGCGGCCGCCCGATCAGCTCGTCGCGCCGTCAGGTCTTGCCGCGCGTGCGGATGTTGAAGCCGTCGAAGGCGTATTCGGCGATCTGCCACCACACCAACTGGTCGGCGCGGATGGCGTTCATGGAATCGAGCGCCTGCTTGAACGGGGCATTGGAGGCGGCGAGCTCGCCATAGAGCTCCTGCGCCGCCTTGTAGCCGGCCTCCATGATCGGCGCCGGGAACGGGCGCAATTCCACCCCCTGCTGCACCAGCCGGCGCAGCGCCGGCGGGTTCACCGAATCGTATTTCGCCAGCATCCAATTGTTGGCGGCCTCGGCGGCGTTGCGCACGATGGCCTGGTAGTGCTTGGGCAGCGCCTCCCACTTCTGGGCGTTGACCACGAGGTGCAGCATGGCGCCGCCCTCCCACCAGCCGGGATAGTAGTAGTATTTCGCCACCTTCACGAGGCCGAGCTTCTCGTCGTCATAGGGGCCGACGAACTCGGCGGCGTCGATGGAGCCGCGCTCCAGCGCCGGGAACACGTCGCCGGGGGCGATCTGCTGCGGCACCACGCCGAGCTTCGCCAGCACCTGGCCGCCGATGCCGCCGATGCGGAACTTCAGGCCCTTGAGGTCGGCCACGTCGTTCAGCTCCTTGCGGAAGAAGCCGCCCATCTGGCACCCCGAATTGCCCATGGGAATGGAGGTGACGTTGTACTTGGCGAGCACGCCGTTGATGATCTGCTCGCCGCCGCCGAAGAACCACCAGGAATGCTGCTGGCGCGAGTTGAAGCCGAACGGCACGCCGGTGCCGAAGGCCAGCGTCGGGTCCTTGCCGGAATAGAAATAGGTGGCGGTCTGGGCGCAGTCGACCGCGCCCGTGGAGACCGAATCGAGCGCCTGGAGGCCGGGCACGATCTCGCCCGCCGGGAAGGTCTGGATCTGGAACTGGCCGTCGGTGGCCTCGGCGACGAAGCGCGCGAAGGTCTGGGCGGTGCCGTAGATGGTGTCCAGCGAGCGCGGGAACGAGGAGGTGAGGCGCCACTTCACCTGCGGCTGGGACTGGGCGATCGCCGGCGCGGCGAGGCCGCCGGTGGCGAGGGTGGCGGCGGAGGCGCCCACGAAGGCGCGGCGCGAGGGGACCATGGCGTCTCTCCTGAAGCGACCTTGGGTCGGCCGCCGTTCGCCGGCGGCGCTTGTGGCGGGACCGGTGTCACGGCGCGCGCGCGCCGTCAATCGCCCCGCGCGCGGGCATCTTCCCCTTTGGCCGCCGCAACCCCATATCCGGCGCCGATCGGGTCCGCGCGCGGGCGGGCTTCGGACCAGGGGAGCGAGGGTGAGACGATGACGCGGATTTCAAGCCTGGCCTGCCGTGCCGCGGTCGCCGCCGGCCTCCTGCTCGCCGCGGCGGCGCCGGCGCCGGCCCAGGAGCCGAACCTCATCTTCAGGAAGTCGACGGTGTGGAAGTTCCTGACCCCCGACGACAAGCTCGCGGTCTACGGCATCGACGATCCGGTGGTGGACGGGGTCGCCTGCCACTACACGACGCCCGAGAAAGGCGGCGTCTCCGGCATGTTCGGCGTGGCCGAGCAGACCTCGGACATCTCGCTCGCCTGCCGGCAGATCGGCCCCATCGCCTTCAAGGCCAAGTTCGAGCAGGGCGACGTCGTGTTCCGCGAGAGCCGGTCGTTCTTCTTCAAGAAGATGCAGATCGTGCGGGGCTGCGACGCCAAGCGCAACGTCCTGGTCTACCTGGTCTATTCCGACAAGCTGATCGACGGCAGCCCGAAGAATTCGACCTCCAGCGTTCCCATCATGCCGTGGGGTGGGCAGGGCGAGGTGCCGAAATGCGCCGACTTCCTCACCAAGGGATGGTGAGGGGTCCTACCGCGAGCAGGTGATCGCCACCACCGGCGGGCAGAGCGGGCCGTGGCAGGCGGCGCCCGTGAACGAGCCCGAAGAAATCGGCGTCATGGCGTCGTTGGCCACCTGGCCGAAATCGATGGCATGGTCGAAATCGTGGGCGCGGCACCAGGCGGTGGCGATGCGCTCGCCGCAGGGCGCGCCGGTGGCAAGGCAGGCGTCCACCCGGTAGCCGTCCGAACTGTCGATCAGGAAGATGCGCGTGTCGGCGCGGGCCGGGATCGTGGCGCCGAGGACGGCAACGAGGACGAGGGCGAGGAGGCGGGACAACGGCATGGGCGGGGTCTTGGCCTTTTGGCGGTTCTGGCCGGCGGGTCTGGATCGTTCCGAAGAGCGGCGCCACGCTGGCGCGCCGATTCCAGCCATTGTGTGGCATCGTTCGTGTGACATCGCCTGAGAGACATCGCCGGTGAGTGACATCGCCTGTGTGACCGCGCTTGGGCTGCGGGCGCACCGGATCGCGCCCGCCGCCCGGCACGGGTCGTGGCGGGCGCCCCGGCGCGCCCCTTGCCGCGGGTCAACCGGTCGCGGGCCGGAAAGCCGCCCGGCGGGTGCTGCCGTTCCGCGCTCCCACACCCTTTGCGGCCACCCGGCGCGGCGCCGTCGGAGCGATGAAAACCCTTGACGATCAGGCCGCGCCGAACCATTGTCCCGCGCCATGCAAGGTCCTTTCACCAGCGTCGGCATCCTTCTGCCGATTATTTGCGGCTAGCCCTCTCGCTGGCCGTGGCCGTCCCTTGCTCATCTCCTTGATGCCTTGAGGATCAGGACGCCCGGCCGGCGGTAGGCGCGAGCACGCGCCGAAACGCGGAGCGGAGCGATCCATGGAGCTTAGGCTCTACAACACTTTGACGCGGTCGAAGGACCCGTTCCGCCCGATCGATCCGGCGCGGGTGCGCATGTATGTGTGCGGTCCGACCGTCTACGACCATGCGCATATCGGCAATGCGCGCCCGGTCATCGTGTTCGACGTGCTGTTCCGGCTGCTGCGCCGGCTCTATGGCGAGAGCGCCGTGACCTATGTGCGCAACATCACCGACGTGGACGACAAGATCAACGCCCGGGCTGCAGAGCGCGGCATCTCCATCCGCGATCTGACGGAGGAGACCTATGCCTGGTTCCGTGAGGACGTGGCGGCGCTCGGCTGCCTTCGGCCCAGCGTCGAGCCGCGCGCCACCGAGCACATCGCCGAGATGCACGCCCTCATCGAGCGCCTGGTCGCCTCGGGCCATGCCTATGTGGCCGAGGAGCACGTGCTGTTCTCCGTGCCCTCCATGCCCGATTACGGCCAGCTCTCGCGCCGCCCGCTGGACGAGATGATCGCCGGCGCGCGCGTCGACGTCGCCCCCTACAAGCGCGACGCCATGGACTTCGTGCTGTGGAAGCCGAGCTTTGCGGGCGCCCCCGGCTGGCCCTCGCCGTGCGGCATCGCCACCCCCGGGCGGCCGGGCTGGCACATCGAGTGCTCGGCCATGTCGTGGAAGCATCTGGGCGAGACCTTCGATATCCATGGCGGCGGCATCGACCTCGTCTTCCCGCACCACGAGAACGAGATCGCCCAGTCGCGCTGCGCCTTCCACACCGGCGTGATGGCGCAGGTGTGGATGCACAACGGCTTCCTGATGCTGGAAGGCGAGAAGATGTCGAAGTCGCTCGGCAACTTCGTCACCATCCGCGAGCTGCTCGGCGAATGGCCGGGCGAGGTGCTGCGCCTCGCCATGCTTTCCACCCACTACCGCCAGCCCATCAACTGGACCCGCCAGGGCCTGGGCCTTGCGGCCAAGACCCTGGACAAATGGTATCGCGTGGTGGGCGACGGGGCGGCCGAGACGGGGCCTTCCAATCCGTTCGAGAGCGAGATCGCAGAGCGTCTCGGCGACGACCTCAACACGCCCGCCGCCATCGCCCACCTGCACCAGCTTGCCGAGGTGGCGGAGACCGACGCGGGCTCGGCGATGCTGTTCAAGGGCGCGGGCAACCTTCTCGGCCTGCTTTCCGACACCGAAACCGGGTGGCGCGCCCGGGCGAAGGCGGCCATTGCCGTGGACGAGCAGGTGATCGAGGGCCTCATCGCCGAGCGCCTCGCCGCCCGCAAGGCCAAGGACTTCAAGCGCGCCGACCAGATCCGGGAGGAGCTGGCGGCGGGCGGCATCGTGCTCATGGACAACAAGGACGGCACCACCAGCTGGGAGATCGCGCGATGAGCGGAGCTGCCGGGAAGGACCCTGCCAAGATCGCCCTGCGGCCCATGCTTGCGGCCGACGGCCCGGTGCTCGCCGCCTTGTTCCGCGCCGCCATCGCCGAGCTCACCGGCGAGGATTATGACGAGGAGCAGCAGGAGGCGTGGATCGCCGCCGCCGACGACGAGGACGCGTTCGCCGCGCGCCTCGCCGGCCTGCTCACCGTGGTGGCGCTGAGCGAGGGGGAGCCGGTGGGCTTCGTCTCCCTCAAGGGCGACGAGCACATCGAGTTCCTCTATGTGCGCCCGGATGCCGCCGGCACCGGCGTCGGCGCCGCGCTCGCCGGCGCCGTGGAGGCGCTCGCCAAGGCGCGGGGCAAGCGGGCCCTGACGGTGGACGCCAGCGACACCGCGCTCGGCTTCTTCCAGCACCGCGGCTACGAGGCCCAGCGCCGCAACATGGTGCCCCGCGCCGACACCTGGCTCGGCAACACCAGCATGAAGAAGACGCTGGGGGAGGGCAGATAATGTTGGACGAACGCCACGACCTCGCGGCCGGCACCGACTCCGGCGACCAGGGTCAGAAAGAGCAAGACCCCATGGCCAAGGAACGCCTCTATCTCTTCGACACCACGCTGCGCGACGGCGCGCAGACCAACGGGGTGGACTTCACCGTCGCCGACAAGCTGAAGGTGATGGGCCTGCTCGACGGCCTCGGGGTGGACTACATCGAGGCCGGCTATCCCGGCGCCAACCCCACCGACACCCAGCTGTTCGCGGAACGCCACCCGGCCAAGGCCCGCGTCACCGCCTTCGGCATGACCAAGCGGCCCGGACGTTCGGCGGCCAACGATCCCGGCGTCGCCGCCCTCATCGACGCCAAGGCGGACGACATCTGCTTCGTCGCCAAGGCCTCCGCCTACCAGGTGCGGGTGGCGCTCGAATGCTCCAAGGAGGACAACCTCGCCTCGATCGACGAGAGCGTGAAGGCCGCGATCGCGGCCGGGCGCGAGGCGCTGGTGGATTGCGAGCACTTCTTCGACGGCTACAAGGAGGATCCGGACTTCGCCCTCGCCTGCGCCCGCACCGCTTATGAGGCCGGCGCGCGCTGGGTGGTGCTGTGCGACACCAATGGCGGCACGCTGCCCCATGAGGTGGAGGCGATCATCGGCCAGGTGACCGAGGTGGTGCCCGGCGACCATGTGGGCATCCACGCCCATAACGACACCGAGCAGGCGGTGGCGAACTCGCTCGCCGCCGTGCGCGCCGGCGCGCGCCAGATCCAGGGCACGCTGAATGGCCTCGGCGAGCGCTGCGGCAATGCCAATCTCGTCTCGCTCATCCCGACCTTGCTGCTGAAGGCGGACTTTGCCGACCGCTTCGAGATCGGCGTCGACCGCGCCCGCCTCGCCCATCTCGCCCAGGTCTCGCGCACCCTCGACGAGATGCTGAACCGGGCGCCGAACCGCCACGCGCCCTATGTGGGCGACAGCGCGTTCGCCACCAAGGCCGGCATCCATGCCTCGGCGATCCTCAAAGACCCCGCCACCTACGAGCACGTGCCGCCGGAACTGGTGGGCAACCGCCGCCGGGTGATGGTGTCCGACCAGGCGGGCCGCTCCAACGTGCTGTCCGAGCTGGAGCGCCTCGGCGTCCCGGTCGACAAGGGCGACCCGCGCGTCGCTCGCCTGCTCGACGAGGTGAAGAGCCGCGAGGCCCTCGGCTATGCCTATGAGGCGGCGGACGCCTCCTTCGCCTTGCTGGCCAAGCGCATGCTGGGCTCGGTGCCGGACTTTTTCACCGTCGAGCGCTTCAGCGTGAAGGTGGAGCGGCGCTTCAACGCCAAGGGCGAGATGACCACCGTCGCCGAGGCGATCGTGAAGGTGGAGGTGGATGGCGAGGTGCTGATCTCCGCCGCCGAGGGCAACGGCCCAGTGAACGCGCTCGACGTGGCGCTGCGCAAGGATCTCGGCAAGTACCAGCCGCTGATCGGCGGCCTCAAGCTCACCGACTACCGGGTGCGCATCCTCGACGGCGGCACCGAGGCGATCACCCGCGTGCTGATCGAGAGCGTGGACGAGACCGGCGACCGCTGGACCACGGTGGGCGTGTCGCCCAACATCATCGACGCCTCGTTCCAGGCGCTGATCGATTCCATCACCTGGAAGCTGCTGAAGGAAGGCGCCCGGCCTTAAGGCGCGATCGGGGCCGCGCCGCCCTCACATCTTCTCCGTCAGCGCCTCGGCGCCGTGGCGCAAGGTGTCGTCAGGTACCCGCGCGGCGGCGGCCTGGAGCATGGGCAGGATCTCGTCCACGCTCTCGGCCACCAGCACGTCGACCGCGATCTCCTGGCGGATGAAGCCGGTGGCGCGCATGTGGTCGAGCAGCTTCAGGAACGGGTCCCAGAAGCCGGCGATGTTGGCGATGAGGATCGGCTTGCGATGCTGGCCGAGCTGGGCCCAGGTGAGCTGCTCCACCAATTCCTCCAGGGTGCCGACCCCGCCCGGCAGAGCGACGAACGCATCGGCGCGCTCGAACATGAGCCGCTTGCGCTCGTGCATGTCGCCCACCACCAGCATCTCGGCGTCATGGGCGAAGGCGCGCTCCCGCCGCACCAGGAAGCCGGGGATGATGCCGGTGACCGTGCCGCCCGCCAGCGCGGCGGCGCTCGCCACCTCGCCCATGAGGCCGATGCCGCCGCCGCCATAGACGAGGCGCACCTCGTGCTGCGCCAGGAGCTGGCCGAACCGGCGCGCCTCCTCGGCGAACAGCGGCTCGGAGCCGGCGGAGGATCCGCAATAGACGCAGACGCTTTGGATATGTGCCATGGCCAGATTAGACACGAATCGTTGTGCCGCCACCATCCGCACCCGCCGCGACGAAATCGTGACGCGCCGCCAATTGTTTCAGCCGCCATCAAAAAGCACGTTTCATCGGCTATCGGCGATGGACGATGGATGATCTCACCCAGGCCCACCCGGCCTGTCCCGCGCCGCTGTCGGACGCGGAGGCCGAGCGCCTCGCCGCCGGCCTGCGCGCCCTCGGCCACCCGGCGCGGCTCGCGGCCTTGCGCACGCTGGCGCGGCGCCAATGCTGCCCGTGCGGCGACGTGGTGCGCGCGCTGCCGCTCGCCCAGTCCACCGTGTCCGAGCATCTCAAGGTCCTGGTCGCCGCCGGCCTGGTGGCGGCCCGGCCCGACGGCCCGCGCACCCGCTACCAGATCGACCTCGAGGAGGTGCGCCGCCTGAAAGCCGCGCTCGATGGCTTTCTCGACCGTCTGCTCCTCGCGCCCGCCGACGGCGGGGAGGGCAACTAGGAACATCATGTCCCCGACCCCGACCCCCCCCGTTTCGCCAGCGCCGCGCGCGCCGGCCCCGGTCCCCGGTCTGGGGCTCGCCGCCACGGTGCGCGCGCTGTGGCCCTATCTGTGGCCCGCCGACCGGCCGGACCTGAAGCGCCGCGTCCTCGTCACCTTCGTGCTGCTGTTCGCCGCCAAGGGCGCCACCATGGTGGTGCCGTTCGTCTTCAAATGGGCCACCGATGCGCTCGCCGCCGAGGCGGACGGGCAGGGGGATGGCGCGACCATCGCCTATATCCTCGGCGCGCCGATCCTGCTGACGCTGGCCTACGGTTTGGCCCGCATCACCATGGCCGGCATCACCCAATTGCGCGACGGCCTGTTCGCGCGGGTGGCGCTGCATGCGGTGCGCAAGCTCGCCATGGTCACCTTCCGCCACATGCACCAGCTCTCGCTGCGCTTCCATCTGGAGCGCAAGACCGGCGGGCTGACGCGGGTCCTGGAGCGGGCGCGCGACGGCATCGAGACCATCGTGCGCATGCTGATGCTCCAGCTCGCCCCCACCCTCGTCGAGCTGGCGATGGTGCTGGGCGTGCTCTACTTCGCCTTCGATTGGCGCTATGCGGCGGTGGTGGCGGTGACGGTCGCGCTCTATACCGCCTTCACCTACAAAGCGAGCGAATGGCGCATCGCCATCCGCCGCGAGATGAACGACAGCGACACGGATGCCTCCTCCAAGGCGGTGGACAGCCTGCTCAATTACGAGACGGTGAAGTATTTCGGCGCCGAAAGGTGGGAGGCGGCCCGCTACGACCGTTCGGTGGCGCGCTACGAGAAGGCGACGGTGAACACCTTCACCTCGCTCGCCTGGCTCAATGCCGGGCAGGCGCTGATCTTCACCCTGGGCCTCACGGCGCTGATGGCGCTGTGCGTGCTCGACATCCGCGCCGGGCGCCAGAGCGTCGGCTCGTTCGTCATGGTCAACGCCCTGATGATCCAGTTCTACGTGCCGTTGAACTTCCTCGGCATGATCTATCGCGAGATCAAGCAGGCCATGGTGGACATCGAGGCCATGTTCGCCGTGCTCGCCCGCGACCCCGAGATCAAGGATGCGCCGGGGGCGCCCGATCTCGTCGTCTCCGGCGGCGCGGTGCGCTTCGAGGACGTGCACTTCTCCTATGAGGGCGACCGGCCGATCCTCAAGGGCATCTCCTTCGAGGTGCCGGCTGGGCGCACGGTGGCCATCGTCGGCCCCTCGGGGGCGGGCAAGTCGACGCTCTCGCGCCTGCTGTTCCGCTTCTACGATGTCTCCGGCGGGCGCATAACCATCGACGGGCAGGACATCCGGACGGTGACGCAGGACAGCCTGAGGGCGGCCATCGGCATGGTCCCCCAGGACACCGTGCTGTTCAACGACACCATCGCCTACAACATCCGCTACGGCCGCCCCGACGCCGGCGACGCCGAGGTGGAGGAGGCCGCGCGCCTCGCCCAGATCGACGGCTTCATCCGCGCCGCGCCCCAGGGCTACAAGACCGAGGTGGGCGAGCGCGGCCTCAAGCTCTCGGGCGGCGAGAAGCAGCGCGTCGCCATCGCCCGCACCATCCTGAAGGCCCCGCCCATATTGGTGCTGGACGAGGCGACGAGCGCGCTCGACAGCCATACGGAGAAGGAGATCCAGGATGCGCTCGACCGGGTCTCGGAAGGGCGCACCACGTTGGTGATCGCCCACCGGCTGTCCACCGTGGTGGGGGCGGACGAGATCCTGGTGCTGGCCGAGGGCCAGGTGGCCGAGCGCGGCAGCCATGCCCAGCTGCTGGCACGCGGCGGTCTTTATGCCGCCCTGTGGAACCGCCAGCGGGAGGCGGAGAGCGCGCGCGAGAAGGTGCGCGCGGCCGAGGAGGAATTCGTCGCCGTCAGCCGCGGCCACGATTTGCCCCGCGATGTCGCCCCGGATCTCAGGGAGGACGCGCCGAGCCCGGCGTGAGCGCGCCGCAATGGGGGCGCGCGCCGCGGTGCGGGCCGCTCAGACGTGCACCTGGCCCGAGGTCGCGAGCGGGTCGATGGGCGCGTCGGCGGAGAGCTGCTCCATCACCTGCTCCTCCAGCATGTAGCGGTCGAACTTGTCCCGCGGCAGGCGCGACTTCAGCGCATAGACGAACACCAGCGCGGCGAGCAGCGCCAGGATCGCCATGTCGACCCCGAACGGAATGAGCCCGCGCCCGCCGAAGGCGCCGAGATAGGACACGATGGCGATGCCCAGGAGATAGGGCACGAGCCACAGCGCCTCCGCCACGTCGAGGTCGCGCGTCATGCGGGCACGGGCATTGACCAGGAACAGCGCGAGCCCGATCGCGAGGCAGATGCCGAGGCGCCACACCGTGTTCCAGCCGCTCCAATAGATGATGAGGGTGGCCACTACGAAGGCCGCGAGCGCCACCCAGAAGACGCCGGGGATGCGCAGCGGCCGGTGCGCCTCGGGCAGAAGCGAGCGCAGCGCCACCACCGCCACCGGCCCCACCGCGAACGACAGGATGATCGCCGCCGAGTTGAGCTGCACCACCTCGTCGAACGGCAGCAGCACGAAGGCGAGCACCGCGAATGCGAGGTTGAGCAGCAGCGCCGCGAGCGGCACGCCGCGCGCGGAGATGGTGGCGAAGACCTTGGGGAAGAAGCCGTTCTCGGCCAGAGCGAAGGCGAGGCGGGCGTTCGAGCCGACCGCCACGAGGCCGCCGCCGAAGGGGCCGATCACCGCGCCGAAATTGAGCAGGCTGACCAGCCAGAGCAGGCCCAGGGCGGCGGCGATCGCGCTGAGCGGGCCGAGATCGCCGGGCAGGGCGAGCGCGCCCCAACCGTTGGCGAGGTCGGCGGGGCGAAGCGCGCCGGTGAAGGCGAACTGCAGCCCGCCATAGATCAGGAGGCAGATGAGCACCGACAGGACCAGCGCTAGCGGGATGGTGCGGCCGGGATTCTTCACTTCCCCCGCCATGTCGATGGCGTGGCGGAAGCCGATATAAGAGAAGACCACGCCACCCGAGGAGATGGCGCCGAGGATGCCGGCAAGGCCCATGGGGGCGAACCCGCCCTGCGCCGTGAAGTTCGCGGTCTCGAAGCGCGAGGCGACGAACAAGGCGATCACCAGCATCGGGATGGCGAGCTTGGCCCAGGTGATGGTGGTGTTCACATAGGCGAAGAACTTCACGCCGAAAGCGTTGATCACGGTGAACAGCGCGAGCAGGCAGCCGGCGAGCCCGACGCCGCCCCAGGAGAGGACGCCGCTGCCCGGCGCCGTGTAGAGCCAGTCCAGATGCGGCGCCAGATAGCGCAGCATGGCCTCCACCTCGATGGGCGCGGTGGTGGAATAGCCCACCCAGCCGCTCCACCCCATGGCCATGGAGACCACGTTGCCGTGGCTGAACTGGGGGACGCGGGCGATGCCGCCGGCCACCGGCAGCATGGCGGAAATCTCCGCGAAGGTGAGCGCCAGAAGCAGCATGGCGATGCCGCCGAGCACCCAGGCGACAAGCGCCGCAGGCCCGGCATGCTGGGCCGCGAGGAGGGGCGCGAACAGCCAGCCCGAGCCGATGATGCCGCTGACGGCGACGAAGGTGAGACCGATGAGGCCGATCTCGCGGTGCAACTTGCCCATGGGTGCCCCCGACGCGCCACCGTCAGCCTACCCTAGGAGGCGCGGCGGCGCCGTGCATCAACTTTCGTCTAAGTTTGCGGTGTCATAGTGTATTTTCCCCCGCGTGCGCCGCCGGGTGAGGCCGCCTTCGGCGGGCGGTACCGGCCGCGCCTCGATCCGCCGACGGCTCCCGATGCCATTGGACGGGCGCCAGCTTGGCGCTAAGGATTGCGCCCCGAAGCGCCGGGGAGGGGATGGGGATGGAGGGAGCCTTGGATCTCGCAGGCTGGGGCGTGGTCGCCGGCCGGGTGCTGCTGGGCAGCCTGTTCCTGATCGGCGGCATCCACCACGCCTTCATCTTCGATCAGGTGGCGAAGATGATGGAGGCGAACGGCATCCGGCACGCGCGCCTTCTCCTCGCGGCGGCCAGCGTCTTCCAGGTGCTGGCCGCCGCCTGCCTCATGGCCGGCATCCTCGTCGTGCCCGCTGCCCTGGGCCTGGCCGGCTTCACGGTGATCGCCAGCGTGCTGATGCTCGACTTCTGGAATTCCAGCGGGCCCGAGCGCGACGGCAAGGTCCGGCAGATCCAGTCCAACCTCGCCATCCTCGGCGGGCTCGTGCTCGCCGCCGCCACCGCCTGAGGCCCTTCAGGGGCGGAACACGACGCCGCCGGTCAGGGGTGCGGGGCAGCCGGTGGTGGCGGGGAAGGTCAAAGGCAGCCCCCTCAGCGCGCGCACCGCCAGGAAGGCGAAGGCCTCCGCCTCCAGCGCGTCCACCGACCAGCCGACCGCGTCCGCCGTCATCACCGGGACGCCGAGCTGCCGCTCCAGCAGCGCCAGCAGCGTCCCGTTGCGCGCCCCGCCGCCGGCGACGATCCAGCGCCTCGGCGTGGCCGGGAGCAACGGGACGACGGCGGCGACGCTCGCGGCGGTGAGCGCGGTAAGCGTCGCGGCGCCGTCCTCCAGGCTGAGGCCATCGAGCCCGAGCCGGGCCTTGGCGACCTCGCGAAATTCGTTTCGGTCCAGTGACTTGGGCGGCGGCGCGGCGAAGAAGGGATGGGCCAGCACCCGCGCGAGCGCCGCTTCGTCCGCCGTGCCGCGCCGGGCGATGGCGCCGCAATCGTCGAAGGCGAGGCCGGCGCGGGCAAAGAGGAAGTCGTCGAGCAGCGCGTTGCCCGGCCCGGTGTCGCAAGCGACGGGGTCGGCCTCGCCGTCGAGGAAGGTGACGTTGGCGACGCCGCCCACATTCAGCACCGCCAGCGGGCGCGGGCCATCGAGGCCGGCCGCCAGCGCGCGATGATAGACCGGCACCAGCGGCGCGCCCTGGCCGCCCGCCGCCACGTCCGCCGCCCGCATGTCGGCCACCACCGGGATGCCGAGCCGCCTGGCCAGGCGTTCGCCGAGGCCGAGCTGCACCGTCAGCCGGGCGTCGGGGCGGTGGATCACGGTCTGGCCGTGGAAGCCCACCACGGCGATGTCGGAAGGCGCGAGCCGCAGGCTGGCGATCAGCGCCTCCACCGCCTGGGCATTGAGTTCGGTGATGCGCGCCTCCGCCGCGGCGAGCCGGCCCGGCCGGTCGGTGCGGGCATTGACGCCGCGCGCATCCTCGACCGCGCCGGCGAGGAGCGCGCGGGTCGCGGAGCAGAACGGGAAGGTGAGCGCCGGGCCGCGCCAGAAGACCGCCTCGCCGTCGGTCTGGACCAGCGCCACGTCCACCCCGTCCATGGAGGTGCCGCTCATGAGCCCGATGGCATGCATGCGTCTTTCCCGCCTCCCCCTCCGCCGCCGCCCCCGGTCGCAAACCGGGCGCGGACCTGATACACCCCGCTCCTTCCGCCCGTCCGCTTTCCGCCAGACCGACAGAATTGCCATGACCAGCCCCGCCTTCCGCTCCGACTTCCTCAACACGCTCTCCGAGCGCGGCTACATCCACCAGTGCTCGGACCTCGAGCGCCTCGACGCCAAGGCGGCGGAAGGTCCCATCACCGCTTATATCGGCTTTGACGCCACCGCATCGAGCCTGCATGCGGGCCATCTGCTCTCCATCATGATGCTGCGCACCCTGCAGCGCACCGGCCACCGGCCGATCGCGCTCATGGGCGGCGGCACCACCAAGATCGGCGACCCGTCCGGCAAGGACGAGGCGCGCAAGATGCTGAGCGACCAGCAGATCGACCACAACATCGCCTCCATCCGCAGGGTGTTCGCGCGGTTCCTGGATTTTGGCGCCGGGGCGGTGATGGAGAATAACGCGGTCTGGCTCGACGAGCTGAAATACATCCCGCTGCTGCGCGAGGTGGGGCCCCACTTCACCATCAACCGCATGCTCACCTTCGATTCGGTGAAGCTGCGCCTGGAGCGCGAGCAGCCGCTCACCTTCCTCGAATTCAACTACATGATTCTGCAGGCCTACGACTTCGTGGAGCTCAACAAGCGCCACGGCTGCATCCTGCAGATGGGCGGCTCGGACCAGTGGGGCAACATCGTCAACGGCATGGAATTGGGCCGGCGCATGCGCGGCGCCGAGCTGTTCGCGCTGACGACGCCTTTGCTCACCACCTCGTCCGGCGCCAAGATGGGCAAGACCGCCGGCGCCGCCGTGTGGCTCGATGCCGATCTGCTGTCGCCGTATGAGTATTGGCAGTACTGGCGCAATACCGGCGACGCGGATGTGGAGCGCTTCCTGAAGCTTTTCACCGAGCTGCCGCTCGGCGAGATCGCTCGCCTTGCCGCGCTTCAGGGCCAGGAGATCAACCTCGCCAAAGAGGTGCTCGCCACCGAGGCGACCGCGCTGCTGCACGGCCGCGAGGCCGCCGAAAGGGCGAAGGAGACCGCCCGCACGACCTTCGAGGAAGGCGCGCTGGCGGTGGACCTGCCAACCGTCAACGTGGCGCACGCCAAGCTGGAGGCCGGCCTGGCGGTCGCCAACGCCTTCGTGGACGCGGGCCTCGTGGCCTCCACCAGCGAGGCGCGCCGCCAGATCAAGGGCGGCGGCCTTAGGGTGAACGACGCCGCGGTGACCGACGAGAAGGCATCGCTCTCGCTGGGCAGCCTCACCCCCGAGGGCGTCATCAAGCTCTCGCTCGGCAAGAAGAAGCACGTGCTGCTGAAGCCGGAGTGAGTTGGGGTTTCCCCTCCCCCTTGTGGGGAGGGGCAGGGTAGGGGTCTCTGCGCGGCCGCGGATTCCTGCTGCCACAGGCCCCGGCCGCCGCTTCACCCTCGCCGCAAGGGGGGAGGGGAGCCGCGTCCGGTGGAAGAGTGTGCCCAAATGAAAAGGCGGCCGGAACGATGTTCCGGCCGCCTCTTTCTTATCTGCCGCCCACCCTCTGTATGCGCCGGGCGGCGCCAGACGTTGCCCGACCTCAGAAGTCCATGCCGCCGCCCGCGCAAGCCGGCTGTTGCCGGCTTGCGGTCCTCATGAGAGCCGGGCGGCGCCAGACGTTGCGCGACCTCAGAAGTCCATGCCGCCGCCCGCGCAAGCCGGCTGTTGCCGGCTTGCGGTCCTCATGAGAGCCGGGCGGCGCCAGACGTTGCCCGACCTCAGAAGTCCATGCCGCCGCCCGGCATGGCCGGGGCTGCGGGGGCGTTCTTCTTCGGCAGCTCGGCGATCAGCGCCTCGGTGGTGATGAGCAGGCCGGACACGGAGGCCGCGTCCTGGAGCGCGGTGCGCACCACCTTGGTGGGGTCGATGATGCCGGTCTTCACCATGTCCACATATTCGCCCGTCTGGGCGTTGTAGCCGAAGGTGTAGTCCTTGCTCTCGAGGATCTTGCCCACCACCACGGAGCCGTCGTCGCCGGCGTTCTGGGCGATCTGACGCGCCGGGGCCTGGACCGCCTTGCGGACGATCTCGATGCCGGTGCGCTGGTCGGGATTGTCGACCTTGATGCCTTCCAGCACCTTCACCGAGCGCAGGAGCGCGACGCCGCCGCCGGGCAGCACGCCTTCCTCCACCGCGGCGCGGGTCGCGTGGAGCGCGTCGTCCACGCGATCCTTCTTCTCCTTCACCTCGACCTCGGTGGCGCCGCCGACGCGCACTACGGCCACGCCGCCGGCGAGCTTGGCGAGGCGCTCCTGCAGCTTCTCGCGGTCATAGTCCGAGGTGGTCTCCTCGATCTGCGCCTTGATCTGCTGGATGCGGGCGGTGATGTCGGCCTTCTCGCCGGCGCCGTCCACAATCGTGGTGTTCTCCTTCTCGATCACCACCTTCTTGGCGCGGCCGAGCATGGAGAGGTTGACGTTCTCGAGCTTGATGCCGAGGTCCTCGGAGATCGCCTGACCGCCGGTCAGGATGGCGATGTCCTGCAGCATGGCCTTGCGGCGGTCGCCGAAGCCCGGAGCCTTCACGGCCGCCACCTTCAGGCCGCCGCGCAGCTTGTTCACCACGAGAGTGGCGAGGGCTTCGCCCTCCACGTCCTCGGCGATGATCACGAGCGGCTTCGACGACTGGACCACCGCCTCGAGCACGGGCAGCAGCTCCTGGAGGCCGGAGAGCTTCTTCTCGTGGATGAGGATGTAGGGGTCCTCGAACTCGACGCGCATCTTCTCGGCGTTGGTGACGAAATAGGGCGAGAGATAGCCGCGGTCGAACTGCATGCCCTCGACCACGTCGAGCTCGGTCTCGAAGGACTTCGCCTCCTCCACCGTGATCACGCCCTCATTGCCGACCTTCTTCATGGCCTCGGCGAGGAACTTGCCGACCTCGGCGTCGCCGTTGGCGGAAATGGTGCCGACCTGGGCGATCTCCTCGTTGGAGGTCACCTTCTTGGAGTTGGCGGCGAGATCCTTGACGATGGCGTCCACCGCGAGGTCGATGCCGCGCTTGAGGTCCATCGGGTTCATGCCGGCCGCCACCGCCTTGGCGCCCTCGCGGACGATGGCCTGGGCCAGCACGGTGGCGGTGGTGGTGCCGTCGCCGGCGAGGTCGTTGGTCTTGGAGGCCACCTCGCGCACCAGCTGGGCGCCGAGGTTTTCGAACTTGTCCTCGAGCTCGATCTCCTTGGCCACCGTCACACCGTCCTTGGTGATGCGGGGGGCGCCGAAGCTCTTCTCGATGACGACGTTGCGGCCCTTGGGGCCGAGGGTCACCTTCACCGCATTGGCGAGGATGTCGACGCCGCGCAGAACCTTGTCGCGCGCGTCCACGGAGAATTTCACGTCCTTGGCAGCCATGTGCCTTGCTCCTTCAGCTTGGGACGAAATGGACTTCTCGGAGGACCGGCCGTCTCGCCTTCGAGGCTGGACCGGCGCGGCCTTCCGCATTGCCTGCGAAGGCCCCAGGGCCTTCGTCCTGGCCTTTGAAGGCCTCAGGCGGCCTTCTTGGCGGAGGCGCTTTCCTCGACGATGCCGAGGATGTCGCTCTCCTTCATGATGAGCAGGTCCTGGCCGTCGATCTTGACCTCGGTGCCGGACCACTTGCCGAACAGCACGCGATCACCCGCCTTCACGTCGAGCGCCACCAGGTCGCCCTTCTCGTTGCGGGCGCCGGGACCGACCGCCACCACCTCGCCCTGCTGGGGCTTCTCCTTGGCGGTGTCGGGGATGATGATGCCGCCGGCGGTCTTCTCTTCGGCGTCGATGCGCTTGACCACCACGCGATCGTGCAGGGGACGGAAACCCATCGGGGAAACCTCCGGTTGGAATGCCATTTTTCGGGGCGCCGGACGCGATGTCGTCCGGCTCCGGCCGCGATCTAAGGGCGGCCTGCGCCGGCTTCAAGGGGGTGGCGCAAAAAAATTAGCACTCTCATAAAGTGAGTGCCAGCGGCGGGAAATCCTTGCCGCCTCTCGGCTTTTCTCATCCGGCCCGAAGCCGCGCACCTGCCATCGCTTTGCGGCGGCATTGGGGGCGCCGCTGTCAGCAGTCCCGCTTCATCGCTGCTAGTCCATTGTTTTTGCTTAAGGAAACCAAATTTTAGCCTTGGCGGCGGGAAACTTTGAAGCCGACAATGCATTTCCGGCGCAGGGCCGGCTCAGGCAGAGGAGGTTTCAGGACATGGTCTCTTCGGTGTCGCGCGACTTTGTTCGTCAGATCGAGGGCTACGGCCTCGCCACGGCCGAGATCCTCTATCGCCTTCCCGACCATCCCCGGCTGCTGCAGAGCTTCGTATGGCAGGAATACGACCTGTGCCCCGCCTTTCCGGAACTCAACCGCTTCCTCGCCTTCTGGCAGAAGGAGATCGAGGGGCGGCTGCATTCCGTCCGGGTGGCGCATTGCGGGCTGATCAAGCCGGCGGAGCTGACGCCCGTTGACGGTATGTTCCTGCTCCATTGAGGATTTGATTCTCTCTTGGGGCGTTGGCTCTCCCAAAGGAACAGGGGATGCGCTAGCTTGACCGCGGGCGGCAGGCTGGCATGCGCGTCTGCGGGGGTTCACGCGCATGCCGCTTCCGCCCCCGCTCCGCATCCGCGCCGACCGTTGCGGCGCGGGCCGGCCCTGAGCCGCGCTGTTTTTGCGCCGCGGTCTCGGCGCCAATCCCTTTCCCGGAAGGTCTTTCGCGCCGTCGCGCCGGGGAATCGGGGCCGCCGGCAGGGCCGCGCCACGCCGTTCCGATCGCCGCGACCGCGATCATGCCCTGACGCCGCCGCTTTCTCGATGCTATGGATGGGCGATCAGGAGGAAAGGTCGCCTTGGACCACCGCACGCCCAGAACGTCCGAGCTGCTCGCCGCCGTCCTCGCCGCCCATACCGAGGACCAGGTGGCCATCGGCGATCTCGTGAACGCCCTGCGCAACCGCGCCTTCGGCATCCTGTTCCTGATCTTCGGCATTCCCAATTGCATCCCCGCGCCGCCGGGGCTGCCGGTGATCCTCGGCATCATCCTCGCGCTCATCGGCGCGCAGCTGGCTTTGGGCCGGCAGGAATTGTGGCTGCCCGAGAAGATCGCCCGGCGCACCTTCTCCCGCGCTCTGCTGGAGACCATCGTCACCCGGTCGCGCCCCTATATCGAGCGGTTCGAGCGGATCAGCCGGCCCCGCTACGAGCAGTTCGCCGGCCCCACCGCGCGTCGCGCCGTGGGCGCGACGGTGGTGCTGCTCGGCATCGTCCTGCTCCTGCCCATCCCGTTCTTCGGCAATCTGCCACCGGGCATCGCCGTCTGCGTGTTCGGCCTCGGCCTGGTGGAGCGGGACGGCCTCGTCATCATCCTCGGCTTCGTGGCGACCGTTCTCGGCCTGATGGCCACTGCGGCGATGAGCTGGCTCATCTATCAAGGCGCCATCGCCATCTTCTGAGCCGCCTCTTCCCATGCGCGTCGACGCCTTTGATTTCGAGCTTCCCGAAGAGCGCATCGCGCTGCGTCCCGCCGCGCCGCGCGACGCGGCGCGCATGCTGGTGGTGCGTCCGGGGGCATCGCCCGAGCTCCAGGACCGGGGCGTGCGCGATTTGCCGGGCTTCCTCAAGCCGGGCGATGCGCTGGTGGTGAACGACACCCGGGTCATCCCCGCCGCGCTCGAAGGGGTGCGGGAGCGCGCCGGCGGGGCGGCGGTGCGCGTCGAGGCGAATTTGGTGAAGCGCCTCGGCCCGGCGCTCTGGCGCGCCTTCGCCCGGCCCGGCAAGCGCCTGAGCGCGGGTGACCGCATCCGCTTCGGCGGGGAGGCGGGGGCGACCTGTCTCCTGGGCACGCTGGACGCCACGGTGGCGGGCAAGGGGGAGGACGGCGCCGTCGACCTCGCCTTCGATTTTTCCGGCCCGGCGCTCGATGAGGCGCTCGACCAGATCGGGCACATGCCGATCCCGCCTTACATCGCCGCCCGCCGGCACGAGGACGCGCGCGACCGGGAGGACTACCAGACCCTGTTCGCCCGGGTGTCCGGCTCGGTGGCCGCGCCCACCGCGAGCCTGCACTTCACGCCCGATCTGTTGGCCCGCATCGCGGCGGCCGGGGCCGGGCGGCATACGGTGACGCTCCATGTGGGGCCGGGCACCTTCCTGCCGGTGAAGGCGGAGGACACGAGCGACCACCGCATGCACGCCGAATGGGGCGAGGTGACGCGCGCCACCGCCGACGCGCTGAATGCGGTGAAGGCCGGGGGCGGGCGCATCCTCACCGTGGGGTCGACCTCCACCCGGCTGATCGAGAGCGCGGCGGGCGCGGACGGGATCATCCGCCCGTTCGTGGGGGAGACCGACATCTTCATCACCCCCGGCTACCGCTTCAAGGCGGTCGACGGCATGCTCACCAATTTCCATCTGCCGCGCTCGACCCTGGTGATGCTGGTGGCGGCGCTGGTCGGCCACGAGACGCAGAAGCGGGCCTATGCCCATGCCATCGCGGAAGGCTACCGCTTCTATTCCTATGGCGATGCTTGCCTGCTTCTGCCAGAAGGCGGCGCATGACCTGTGCCCCGTCCGCCGCCGACACTTTCGCCTTCACGCTCGCCGCCACCTGCGGCGCCGCCCGCACCGGCGTCATCGCGACGCCGCGCGGGGACATCCGCACCCCTGCCTTCATGCCGGTGGGGACGGCGGCGACGGTGAAGGGGCTCTATTTCGATCAGGTGCGGCAGGCGGGCGCCGACATCGTGCTCGCCAACACCTACCATCTCATGCTGCGCCCGGGCGCCGAGCGGGTGGCCAAGCTCGGCGGCCTGCACCGCTTCATGGGCTGGGATGGTCCGATCCTCACCGACTCGGGCGGCTTCCAGGTGATGAGCCTGTCCTCATTGCGGAAGGTGACCGAGACTAGCGTGACCTTCCGCTCCCATGTGGACGGCACGCCCTACGAGATGACGCCCGAGCGCTCCATCGCGATCCAGGGCCTGCTCGGCGCCGACATCCAGATGCAGCTCGACGAATGCGTCCGCCTGCCCTGCGAGGACGCCGAGGCGGAGCGCGCCATGCGCCTGTCTCTGCGCTGGGCGGAGCGCTCGAAGCGCGCGTTCGAGAGCCAGCCGAAGGGCCGCGCGCTGTTCGGCATCGTCCAGGGCGGCGCCGTGCCCGCGCTCCGCGTCGAATCGGCCAAGGCACTGGCCGACATGGAATTTTCTGGCTATGCGGTGGGCGGTCTCGCGGTGGGCGAGCCGCAGGCCGTGATGCTGGCCATGATCGAGACGGTCGAGCCCCATCTGCCGGCACAAAAGCCGCGCTACCTCATGGGGGTGGGCACGCCGGACGATCTCCTCGAGGCGATCGGGCGCGGCATCGACATGTTCGACTGCGTGATGCCGACCCGCTCGGGCCGCCACGCCCTCGCCTTCACCCGCTTCGGCCGCATCAACCTGAAGAACGCCCGCCACGCCGAGGACCCGCGCCCGTTGGACGAAGAGAGCGGCTGCCCGGCGCTGCGCGACTATTCGCGCGCCTACCTGCACCATCTCGTGCGCTGCGAGGAGATGCTGGGGGCGATGCTGATCTCCTGGGCCAACATCCACTATTACGAACAGCTCATGGCCGGCGCCCGCGCCGCCATCGCCGCCGGGCGCTTTGGCGACTACCTCGCCGAGACCAAGGACGGCTGGGCGCGGGGGGACCTGCCGCCCGTGGGGTGAGGGCAGGGCGCGCCCCGCCGCCCTGCGGCAGCGGATCCCGAACCACACCCGCCATTGCATCCTGGAACCCCCCCTTGCTATAGCGCAGGTCGGCTTTCGGGAGCACAGCATGTCCGTCGATCAGGCGACCGTCCGCCGCGTGGCGCATCTTGCGCGCATCGCGGTCCGCGAGGACGAACTCGACCCTCTGAGCCAGGAGCTCAACGCCATCCTCGAATTCGTGGAGCAGCTCGCGGATCTTGATGTCTCCGGCGTCGATCCGCTGACCAGCGTGGTTCCCGTGGACCTGCCCATGCGCGAGGACGTGGTGACCGACGGCCACTGTCCGGACAAGGTGCTGGCCAATGCCCCCGAGGCCGAGGGCGGCTTCTTCACCGTGCCGAAGGTGGTGGAATGACCAAGCTCACCCAGCTGACCCTGACCCAGGCGCGGGAGGGCCTCGCCACGGGCGAGTTCACCGCGGTCGAGCTCACCGAGGCCTATCTGCGGGCCATGGACGAGGCGCGGGCGCTCAACGCCTACGTGCTCGAGACGCCGGAGATCGCCCTCGACATGGCGAAGGAGAGCGACGCGCGCATCGCCTCCGGCGATACCGGGCATCTGGAGGGCATCCCGCTCGGCATCAAGGACATGTTCTGCACCCGGGGCGTGCGCACCACCGCCTGCTCCAGGATCCTCGACGGCTTCGTGCCGCAATACGAATCCAGCGTCACCGCCAATCTGTGGCGCGATGGCGCGGTGCTGCTCGGCAAGCTCAACAATGACGAGTTCGCCATGGGCTCGTCCAACGAGACCTCCGCGTTCGGCCCCGTGGTCTCCCCCTGGCGCCGCGACGGCGACGAGACGCCGATCGTGCCCGGCGGTTCCTCCGGCGGCTCGGCGGCGGCGGTGGCGGCGTTCCTATGCGCCGGCGCGACCGGCACCGACACCGGCGGCTCGATCCGCCAGCCGGCGGCCTTCACCGGCACGGTGGGCATCAAGCCCACCTACGGGCGCTGCTCGCGCTGGGGCATCGTGGCGTTCGCCTCCTCGCTCGACCAGGCCGGCCCGTTCGGCCGCACGGTGAACGACGTGGCGCTGCTGCTGCGCTCCATGGCCGGCTACGACCCGAAGGATTCCACCTGCGTGAACCGGCCGGTGCCGGACTATGAGGAGGCGGTGGGCGCCTCCATCAAGGGCAAGCGCATCGGCATCCCGCGCGAATACCGCGTGGACGGCATGGCCGACGAGATCGACACGCTCTGGAACGACGGCGCGGCCTGGCTGAAGGATGCCGGCGCCGAGATCGTCGACATCTCCCTGCCGCACACCAAATATGCGCTGCCGGCCTATTACATCGTCGCGCCGGCGGAGGCCTCCTCCAACCTCGCGCGCTATGACGGCGTGCGCTACGGCCTGCGCGTGCCCGGCCGCGACGTGGTGGAGATGTACGAGAACACCCGCGCCGCCGGCTTCGGACCGGAGGTGCGTCGGCGCGTCATGATCGGCACCTACGTGCTCTCGGCCGGCTATTACGACGCCTATTACCTGCGCGCCCAGCGGGTGCGATCGCTCATCAAGAGCGACTTCGACCACGTGTTCGCGCAAGGGGTGGACGCGGTTTTGACCCCCGCCACGCCCTCGCCCGCCTTCGGCATCGGCGAGAAGGTGAAGGCGGACCCGGTGGAGATGTATCTCAACGACGTCTTCACCGTGACCGTGAACATGGCCGGGCTGCCCGGCATCTCGGTGCCCGCCGGCCTGTCGGCGGACGGGCTGCCGCTCGGCCTCCAGCTCATCGGCCGCCCGTTCGAGGAGGAGACGCTGTTCTCCCTCGCCGAGGTGATCGAGGAGGCGGCCGGCCGCTTCCCGGTGGAGAAGCTGTGGTGGCGCAAGTGAGCGGCGCCGTCGGCCAAAGCGGGCCGGTGCCGGCGGCCCTCGCCGCGGCGCGGCGCGCCATCGACGGCATCGACGCGCGCATGGTGGACCTGCTGGCCGAGCGCATCGCGGTGGTCGAGGAGGTGGTGAAGATCAAGCAGGCGAACGGCATTCCCGCGCTGCTGCCCGACCGGGTGGAAGAGGTGGTGGCGCAGGTGGAGGCGCTCGCCGCCGACAAGGGCCTGCCCCCCGGCATCGCCGGGGCGCTGTGGCGCACCCTCATCGCCCAGACCATCGACTACGAGAACGCGCATCTGGGCAAGGGCGCCTGAGGGGCGCCGCCCGCGGACCTTCCGCGGCAACGCTCCGAGTTGCCAGAGCGCTCCGGCAGGGGTTAGGTGAGCCCAATTTGGCGCGCGGCGCGCGCCCCTTCGATCACGGCAGGACGACCATGACCCTCCATACCCGCCCCGCGGAAGCCAAGAAGCTCATTGCCGGCGCCACCGGCGACTGGGAGGTGGTGATCGGCATGGAGGTGCACGCCCAGGTCTCCTCCAACGCCAAGCTGTTCTCCGGTGCCTCCACCGCCTTCGGCGGGCCGCCCAACGACCATGTCTCGCTGGTGGATGCGGCGATGCCGGGCATGCTGCCGGTCATCAACAAGGAATGCGTCGCCCAGGCGGTGCGCACCGGCCTCGGGCTGAAGGCTGAGATCAACCTCGCCTCCACCTTCGACCGGAAGAACTACTTCTATCCCGACCTGCCGCAGGGCTATCAGATCAGCCAGTACAAGAGCCCCATCGTCGGCGAGGGCTTCGTGGTGGTGGACCTCGCCGACGGCGAGAGCATCACGGTGGGCATCGAGCGGCTGCACCTGGAGCAGGACGCGGGCAAGTCGATCCACGATCTGTCGCCCAATCTCTCCTTCGTGGACCTCAACCGCTCCGGCGTCGCGCTGATGGAGATCGTCTCGCGCCCGGACCTGCGCTCCTCGGACGAGGCGAAGGCCTACGTCACCAAGCTGCGCACCATCCTGCGCTATCTCGGCACCTGCGACGGCGACATGGAGAAGGGCAATCTGCGCGCCGACGTGAACGTCTCCGTGCGCCGGCCGGGTGCGCCGCTCGGCACCAGGTGCGAGATCAAGAACGTCAATTCCATCCGCTTCATCGGCCAGGCCATCGAGGTGGAGGCGCGGCGCCAGATCGAGATCCTGGAGGATGGCGGCGCCATCGACCAGGAAACGCGCCTGTTCGACCCGAACAAGGGCGAGACGCGCTCCATGCGCTCGAAGGAAGAGGCGCACGACTACCGCTATTTCCCCGATCCGGACCTCTTGCCGCTGGTGCTCAAGGAGGACTTCGTGGCGGAGCTGAAACAGCATCTGCCCGAGCTGCCGGACGAGAAGAAGGCGCGCTTCATCGCCGCGTACGGCCTCTCCCCCTACGACGCGAGCGTCCTGGTGGCGGAGAAGGAGACGGCGGACTATTTCGAGACCGCGGTGAAGTCCGGCGGCGTCGCGCGCAACGCCAAGCTGGTGGCCAACTGGATCATGGGCGACATCGCCGCCTACGCGAACACGGCGGGCGTCTCCATCGCCCAGACCCCGGTCTCGGCGGCGCAGGTGGCCGGGATCGTCGACCTCATCGCCGACGGCACCATCTCCGGCAAGATCGCCAAGGACGTGATGGGCATCATTCTGGGCGAGAAGTATGAGGGCGATCCGCGCGATCTGGTGGAGGCGCGCGGCATGAGGCAGGTGACCGATACCGGGGCCATCGAGAAGGTGGTGGACGAGATCATCGCCGCCAATCCCGACAAGGTGGCCCAAGTTCTGGCCAAGCCCACCATGCTGGGCTGGTTCGTCGGCCAGGCCATGAAGGCCTCCGGCGGCAAGGCCAATCCCCAGGCGCTCAACGAGATCCTGAAGGCGAAGCTGGGGATCTGAGGGGCGTCGTCCGGCCTCGCCCGGAAGGGCCGCAATTCCGGCGTGCGCCGCGGAGGCGGTCGTCGCCGCCGGCGCCCCGGCCGGCCATAGTTTGCGTCCGGTGTCTTGTCCCTGAAGCGGACCGCGCCTGCACGCGCGGCCTTTCGCCCGGCGCATCCGCGCCGGGCCGAGCGTGCCTTGCGGCACGCCGCAACGCCCGCGCACCTCATCAAAATCGCTCATGAGGTCAGCAGCAAAATTCGTTTGTCGTACAATATGACGCGCATACGTTGAGGGCGCTCTTGCCGGGAACCGGCGCGGGCCGGTGGATCGGCGCGGCCCGTTTCACGATGGCAGCGATGCCCCGCCTTCGAACGCCGGGCCGGCGCGCGCGCACTGCCTGGAAGGCCGGGCCGGGGACGAAATCACTGACGGCGCTGCCAGCCCGGGCGCCGAAAACTCCAAGAACAACAGAGTTCGACGTTTCAACAACAGCAGTATCAAGAATAGACCTGGAGGAAACGATGAAGACGCCGGCCATCCTTCTCGGCGCGCTGCTCAGCGCCGCCGCGGGCGCCGCCTGGGCCCAGCCCGCGCCCGCGGGCATCTCCGACGACGTGGTGAAGATCGGGGTCCTGGGCGACATGTCGGGTCTTTATTCCGACGTGTCCGGCACCGGCTCCGTGGAAGCGGCGAAGATGGCCGTGGAGGACTACGGCGGCAAGGTGCTCGGCAAGCCGGTGGAGATCGTCTACGCCGACCATCAGAACAAGCCGGACATCGCCTCCTCCGTCGCGCGCCGCTGGTACGATTCGGAGAAGGTCGACGCCATCGCCGACGTGGTGGGCTCGGCCAGCTCGCTGGCCGTGACCTTCGTCGCCAATGAGCGCAAGCGCATCGCCCTCATCAGCAACGGCGCCACCGCCGAGCTGAACGGTGCCAAATGCACGCCCTATTCGGTGCAGTGGCGCAGCGACACCTACGCCATGGCGCGCAGCACCGCCAAGGGCATCCTCTCCCAGGGCGGCAAGACCTGGTTCATCGTCGCCGCGGACTACGCCCTCGGCCATTCCTTCGCGCGCGATCTGACCGACGTGCTGAACGAGTCCGGCGGCAAGGTGGTGGGCAAGGTGTTCCATCCCGTGGGGACCCCGGACTTCTCCTCGTTCGTGCTCGCCGGCCAGACCTCGGGCGCCGAGATCGTCGCCTTCGCCAATGCCGGCGGCGACATGGTGAATGCGGTGAAGTCGGCCTCCGACTTCGGCCTCACCGTGTCCGGCAAGCAGCGCATCACCGGCCTGCTGGTGTTCCTCTCCGACGTGCACTCCATCGGCCTTGAGAAGGTGCAGGGCCTGGTGCTGGAATCGGACTTCTACTGGGACATGGACGACCGCACCCGCGCCTTCGGCGAGCGCTTCTTCAAGCGCACGGGCCGCATGCCCACCATGACCCACGCGGCGAACTATTCGGTGGTGCTCAACTATCTGAAGGCGATCGAGAAAGCCGGCACCGACAACGCCGAGAGCGTGATGGCAACGCTCAAGAAAATGCCCATCGACGACGTGTTCGCCCGCAACGCCTACGTGCGCGAGGACGGCCTGCTGATCCACGATCTCTATCTCTTCCAGGTGAAGGCGCCGAAGGAGAGCAAGCGGCCCTGGGACTATTACAAGCAGCTCGCCACCATCCGCGGCGACGATGCCTTCCGCCCGCTCTCCCAGAGCGTCTGCCCGCTGGTGAAGAAGAACTGAGGCCTGCCGGGGGGCATGCTGCCCACCCGGCCGCTGGCCCGCCCGGCCGGGTCGCCCCGCGATCCGGCCGGCGGGCCCGCCTCGGTCGCCCTCCGTCAGGCAGGCGCCGCGCCCGGCGCGGTCGGCCCGAACACCTCCTCGAACGCCACCTTCAGCACCGCGTCCACCTCGGCCATGCTCACCGGCAGGCCGAGGTCGGCGAGGCTGGTCACGCCGTGCTCGCGCACGCCGCAGGGCACGATGCCGGAGAAGTGGGACAAATCCGGCTCCACGTTCAGCGAGATGCCGTGGAAGGTCACCCAGCGGCGCACGCGGATGCCGATGGCGGCGATCTTGTCCTCGCCGGAAAAGCGCGGCACCCACACGCCGACCCGGTCCTCGCGCCGCTCGCCGGTGACGTTGAAGGCCGACAGCGTGGCGATGATCCACGCTTCCAGCGCGCTCACATAGCGCCGCACGTCCGGGTCCCGGCGCTTGAGATCCAGCATCACATAGGCCACCCGCTGGCCCGGCCCGTGATAGGTGAACTGGCCGCCGCGCCCGGTCTGGAACACCGGAAAGCGCGCCTCCACCAGATCCTCGGGGCGGGCGCTGGTGCCGGCGGTGTAGAGCGGGGGATGCTCCAGCAGCCAGACGCATTCCTCGGCGCTGCCTTCGGCGATGGCGGCGGCGCGCGCCTCCATGGCGGCGGCGGCGGCCTCGAACGGGACCAGGCGCTTGCTCACCGCCCACGCCACCGGGGGCGCTGCGGCCTCCCGTGGGCGGAAGCTGGCGATCAGGCGGTCGCGCGGGACCGGGTGACTGGCGGCGCCGGGGGCGCGGGCTTGCGTGCCCGTCTCTGGGCTGCTGGCGCGGGAGATCATGGCGCCATGCTTATCCCATCCGCGCGGCTGGTAAAGGGCAGGCGCGGGCGCCCCGTCCGTGGCCTCCTCGGGCGCCGCTCCGCGCGCACGGGAGCGCCGCGGATCGCCTCTTGTGGCGCCGGTATCGATCTGTTAGACGATGGCCCCCGGCGGCGGCCGGCCCCTTTAGGGGCGCTGTCCCGGAGCCATCCCTGACTGCGGTCGTGGCGGAATTGGTAGACGCGCTAGCTTGAGGTGCTAGTGGGGAGACCCGTGGAGGTTCGAGTCCTCTCGTCCGCACCAGAGATGGAGGCAGGAAATCCCTGCCGGGGCGTGCGGCCGGATCCGCGCGAGCACGCGAGGCGGCCCCGAGGCCGCCTTTTTGCTTTTCGGCCCATCCGCGCGGCCCGGGACCCTTGTCGTCCCGCATCCCGCTTGGCCTCGGGCGGCATCATCATCCGTTCGCCCCCGGCCGCGGCTTCGGCACGATGTGCACCACGGTGTAGCCGTGCGCCGCGAGCGCCTTGAGGAAAGCGGGGATCATGGCGACGGTCTGCGCTTTCGTGTCGTGGAACAGCACGATGCCGCCGCCCGCCGCGTCGAGCCGCTTGAGCACGAGGTCGAGCTGCGCCTGCGGCGCCTGGACGTTCCAATCGCTCGCCCACAGGTCGGCGCCGAACACGCCGATGCCCTTCCGGTCCAGATAGTCCAGCAGTTCGGGCGTCGAGGCGAAGCCTGGAAAGCGGAAGAACGGCACGTGTGGCGCGGCGCCGGCGGCGCCATAGGCGGCCTTCTCGTCCGCAGCGATGCCCTGCTCGATCTCCCGGATCGCCGCCTCGAACGGGATCTTCGCCAGCGTCGCCGCGGGGTGGGTCATGGAATGATGCGCCACCGTGTGCCCCTCCGCGAGGGTGCGCTTCACCAGTTCCGGCCGCAGCCGCGCATTCTGGCCGATGAGGAAGAAGGTGGCCTTGACGCACTCCGCCTTCAGGGCGTCGAGGATGGCGGCGGTAGTCGCTGGCCAGGGCCCGTCGTCGAAGGTGAGCACCACCTCGCGCGGCGCCAGCGCCAGCGTGCGCGGGAACGACTTGGTGCCGACGCGCAGGCCGGTCGGGTCGATCTCCATCACCCGCGCGGTGCCGATGGCATCGGGCCGTCCCGGGCAGTCGGCGGCGCGCAGCGGCCCGGCGGCGCCGAGCGCGAGCAGGAGCGCCGCCGCGCCCGTCGTGAGCCGGCCGCGCATCGCACTGCGCCGGCGCTTCGCTGGCCTGTCCGCCATGGTCCGCATCTCCATCCCGCCGCCGGTGCGGCTGCTCCATTGTCCCACAGTGCCGGCCGGGCGGGGAGGGGAGGCGGACGCGCGGGCGCGCACGCGGTGTCGCAGCGCCGCAACGCCCGGCGAAAGAGCCGCGCCGGGGTGGGGAATCGCGCCGTTTAGCCTTGCGATTCCAGGCAGAAGGGATCAATGGCTCGGGGGTGCCGACCGGCACGCGGGAAAATGGCGATTCTTCGCCTGGTCCGCGGCGGCAGGCAGCGCCTCCAATCCCGGTTTCACGTCGCACCCGTTCCGCCGGAGGTCCCATGCGCGAGGATCAAGACACCATGGACCCGCGCGCCGAGGAGGCCCTCGCCGTGCGCGAGGAGGGCGGCGCGATCTCCGAGGCATTCCGCAACGCGGTCGAGGCGGCGCTGCAGAGCCGGGACGTGGAGCGCCTGAAGGCGCTCACGGTCGGGCTCCACGAAGCCGACATGGGCGATCTCCTGGAGGCGCTCGACGCCGACGAGCGGCGCCGCCTGATCGAGCTTCTGGGACCGGCTTTCGACTTCACCGCGCTGACCGAGCTCGACGAGACGGTGCGCGTGCAGATCCTGCACGCCATCTCTCCGCGCATCGCCGCGCGCGGCATCGCCGAGCTCGAATCCGACGACGCGGTCTACATCCTCGAGGACCTGGACGAGGACCACAAGGCGGCGATTCTCGAGCATCTTCCGGCGCCCGAGCGGGTCGCGCTGCTGCGCTCCCTCGACTATCCCGAGGAGAGCGCCGGCCGGCGCATGCAGACCGAGTTCATCGCCGTGCCGCCGTTCTGGACCGTCGGGCGCACCATCGACTATCTGCGCGAGACCGCCGACCTGCCGGACACCTTCTACGAGGTGTTCGTGGTGGATCCGGGCTACCGGCTCATCGGCGCCGTGGCGCTCGACCGGCTGCTGCGCGCCAAGCGCCCGGTGCTGATGACGGCGGTGAAGAAGGAGCAGCTCCACGTGGTGAAGGCCTCCGAGGACCAGGAGGAGGTGGCCCGCATGTTCGAGCACTACAACCTCGTCTCCGCCCCGGTGGTGGACGACGCCGGACGCCTGGTGGGCGTGGTCACCATCGACGACGTGGTGGACGTGATCCAGGAGGAGGCGGACGAGGATTTGCGCGCCCTCGCCGGCGTCGGCAGCGACGAGGAACTGTCCGACACGGTGGGCTACATCGCCAAGAGCCGCCTGCCGTGGCTGGTGGTGAACCTCGGCACCGCTTTCATCTCCGCCTCCATCATCGGCCTGTTCGAGACCACCATCGAGAAGATGGTGGCGCTTGCGGTGCTGATGCCGATCGTCGCCTCCATGGGTGGCAATGCCGGCAACCAAACCATGACGGTCGCGGTGCGGGCGCTGGCCACCAAGGACCTCGGCAGCCACAACGCGCGGCGCGTGATCTCGCGCGAGGTGCTGGTGGGGCTGCTCAACGGCCTCCTCCTCGCGACCCTGCTCGGCGCCATCGCGGCCTTCTGGTTCTCCAGCGTCCAGCTCGGCGCGGTGATCTCCTCGGCGCTGGTGCTGAACATGCTGGCGGCCGGATTGTTCGGCATCCTGATTCCCATCGCGATCGCGCGGCTGAAGCTCGATCCCGCCGTGGCCTCGGGCGTTTTCGTCACCATGGTGACCGATGCGGTGGGCTTTTCCGCCTTTCTCGGCCTCGCCACTTGGTGGTTTTCGCTTACCTGAAAAATTTTGCCCCCAGTACCGCTCAAGCTTGCGTAGCCCTCCAGAATGTCGGACAAATTTCGACGTGCGCCGGCCGGCTCGTGCGAGCCTGTCTCGGGTTCTGGCCCTGTACCGGCAGTTGGGGGCGGCCATACCGCGTCGATCAGGAGTAGATTCCCGTGCCCTCGCGCTCACGGGATTGCTTGCCCTCCTCGTCCTGCTGGGGGGTGTCGTCGTGGCGCTCTTGCTTGCAACCCAACGTAATGATGAGCGTGTGCGTGCGCGCGAGCGGCATGCGGTGTTCGCCGCCCTGGCCGCCCGTCGGGAGCACATGGACCACGTGCTCGGCGGGATGACGAGAGCCCGCGAGGCCGAGATCGCGCGCGCCCTGCAGGGCGGCCAGATCGGTCTCGACGCGCTCCACGAGCGGCTCGGCAAGGCGCTCAAGGAGCAGTTCGGCTTCGAGATGACCTATGTGCTCGACGCCGACGGCCGCGTCCTCTACGCCTCCGAATACGGACGCCGCGACGTCGCCGATGCGCTGCGCTGGGTCCACCCCGTCCTCGATCGGGCGGGACCATGGCGGGAGGTTCCGACCTCCGGCCTCGCGGTCACCGACGGCGAGGCGGGCCTGGTCGCGACCCGTCCCCTCGCGATGCCCGACGACGGCGCGGCGACGCGGCGGCCCTTGACCATCGTCAGCGTCGACGTGGTGGACGACGCTTTCCTCGCCGAGGTGTTCGGCGCGCTGGATCTTCCGCCCGTGCGCCTGGCGCGGAGCGGACCCGGCGCGGCGGAGAACGCGGTCTCCGTGACCAACCTTGCGGAGGGGCCGCGCGCGAGCTTTGTCTGGAGCGACGCGGATCCCGACCCGGCCCCCGGGCTGCTGGCGGCGACCGCGCCGGTGATCGCGCTCGCGGCGGTGGTGCTGTGCCTTGTCTTTCTGGGCCTCATGATCCGGGCCCGCCGCACCGCCGCGGACCTCGCCATCAGCGAGGCGCGGGCGCGCCAGCTGGCGCAGCGCGATGGCCTCACGGGCCTCGCCAACCGCGGGCATTTCATCACCGAGCTCGAGGCCGCGCTCGCGGCGCGCGATTCGGCGAGCCTCATCGCCTTGCTGTTCGTCGATCTCGATGGCTTCAAGGAGATCAACGACAGCATGGGCCATGCCGGCGGCGACGAGCTCCTGGCCGTGGTGGCCCGCCGCCTGCGGGGCTGCGTGGGCGAGCGCGGCCTTGCGGCGCGCTTCGGCGGCGACGAGTTCGTGCTGTTCGTCCTCTATCGGGAGGAGGCGGAACTGGCGAGCCTGGTGGCGTCGCTCTTCGGGGTGCTGGACATCCCCATCAGCGTGGCCGGGAACGAGCTCGCCATCAGCGCCTCCATGGGCGCGGCGCGGGCGCCGCACGATGCGCGCACCGCCGGCGAGCTGCTGAGCCTCGCCGACGTGGCGCTCTATCGCGCCAAGATCGAGGGGCGCGGCACCTTCCGCCTGTTCGAGTCGCGTTTCGAGCGCGAGCGCCTGGAGCGCCGGCGGACCGAGGCCGAGCTTGCCGCGGCGCTCGACAAGGGCGAGCTGAAGCTGGTGTTCCAGCCGCAGGTGGACGTGGAGAGCGAGCGCATCGTCGGCTTCGAGGCGCTGGTGCGCTGGGACCATCCGACCCGCGGGCGGATCCTGCCCGGCGCGTTCATCCCGGTGGCCGAGGGCTCGCGCCTCATCAGCCGGCTGGACGCCTACGTCCTGCGCTCGGCCTGCGAGCAGGCCAGGGAACTGCCGGGCGTCACCATCTCGGTCAACATGTCGCCGCTCAACATGCGCCATGCTGGGATGGTGGACAACATCATCGCCACCCTGCGCCAGACCGGATTCGACCCGCACCGGCTGGAGATCGAGATCACCGAGAGCGCGATCCTGGACGCCAGCACCGAGGGCCAGGAGGCGCTCGCGCGGCTGCGTGGGATGGGGGTGCGCCTCGCGCTCGACGATTTCGGCACCGGCCATGCCTCGCTGGTGCATGTGCGGCGCTTTCCCATCACCAAGATCAAGATCGACAAGTCCTTCATCCTCAATCTCGGGGTGCAGCGCGACGCCGCCTCGATCGTGGAATATGTGGTCCGGCTCGGCCGCTCGCTCGGCATTACGCTGACCGCCGAGGGGGTGGAGACGCGCGAGCAGCTGCGCTTCCTGCGCGCCTTCGGCGCCCACCAGGCGCAGGGTTATCTGTTCTCCCCGCCCTTGCCGGTCGCCGCCGCGGCGGCGCTGCTGAAGCGCCAGGCGGACGCCGACAGCCAGCGCGCCCAGCGCGGCGGCGGAGAGGGGGCGCCCAAATGAACGGCGGGCCGCGCAACGGCCCGCCGTGCAGATGGCCCGGCGCGGCCTCATTCCTTGAAAGAAAATTTCTATCTCAGTAAGAGAATTTTGCCGCGGATCCGCATGGCCCGTGCTTCGGCGGTTGCGTTTGCCGGGGCGGCTGGCGCAAGACGGGCCGGCACGGACGGCACGCCCTTCGCGTGTCCGCAGGAAGGGTGATGCGCGTGATCGAGACCAAGCTCATCGATGGAAAGGCCTTCGCCGCGGAGCTGCGGGCGCGCATCGGCGCCGAGGTGGCGACCCTCGCCGCAAGCCATGACATCAGACCCGGCCTCGCGGTGGTTCTGGTGGGCGCCGATCCGGCGAGCGAGGTCTATGTGCGCAACAAGGCGGCGCAGACGGTGGAGGCCGGCATGGCCTCCTTCGAGCACAAGCTGCCCGCCGACACCCCCGAGGAGGACCTGCTGGCGCTGGTCGCCACGCTCAATGCCGATCCGGCGGTCAACGGCATCCTGGTGCAGCTGCCGCTACCGGCGCAGATCGACGCCATGAAGGTGCTGGCCGCCATCGACCCCGAGAAGGACGTGGACGGCTTCCACGTCATCAATGCCGGCCGCCTGGCGGTGGGGCTCGATGCGCTGGTGCCGTGCACGCCGCTCGGCTGCGTGATGCTGCTGAAGCACCATCTCGGCAGCCTCGCCGGCCTGAAGGCGGTGGTGGTGGGGCGCTCCAACATCGTCGGCAAGCCGGTGGCGCAGCTGCTCCTGAAGGAGGACTGCACGGTGACCATCGCCCATTCGCGCACCCGCGACCTGCCCGGCGAATGCCGCCAGGCGGACATCCTGATCGCCGCCGTGGGCCGGCCGCAGATGATCAAGGGCGACTGGATCAAGCCCGGCGCCACGGTGATCGACGTGGGCATCAACCGCGTGCCCAAGGACGACGGCAAGACGCGCCTCGTGGGCGACGTCGCCTTCGCGGAGGCTCAAGGAATTGCCGGTCTGATCACGCCGGTGCCGGGCGGCGTCGGCCCCATGACCATCGCCTGCCTGCTGGCCAACACGCTCACCGCGGCGAAGCGCCAGGCCGGCATCGCCTGAGGCCGGCATCCCGGGGAACGGACACGGCCGCGGCCGCGTTTCCCGCGCATCGGAGGGAGGACGCCATGGCCGTCGACCGCAAGCACACCTTCACGCCGGAGGAGATCACCGCGCGCCTTGGCGCCGAGCTGCCCCGCTGGCGCTACGAGGACGGCTGGATCCGCCGCACCTATAAGACCAGCAGCTGGAAGGGCACGCTGATGGTCATCAACGCGGTCGGCCACCTCGCCGAGGCGGCCTGGCACCACCCCGACCTCACCGCCTCCTATGCCTGGGTCGAGGTGCGGCTCATGTCGCACGACGCCAAGGGAATTACGGAGCGCGACTTCGCCTTGGCGAAGAAGATCGAGGAGGTGGTGCAGTGGCAGCCCGGCCTGGAGCCAGGCGGGGCGCTGGAAGGCACGCCGCAGGGGGATTTGCGGTTCGCCTATGTGAAATATGAGTGAGGAATCGGCGCAGGAGAAACCGCGCGCACCTGCCGCGCGCAGCGCGACGCGGTTGACACGAAGCGCAGCCATTCGCCGAGAGGGGAGAAGAGGTCGGACAGGGGCATCGGGAGCGGTCCGGCGATTGGGCTGAGCAGGAAGCCATGCGCCTCCGACCGGCGCGCCAACGGTTAACGTCGGGGCGTGCCGGCGCGCGGCTTTGGTCTATGGTGCGCCGCCCGATGGAGATGCCGCCGCCGTGTCCATTTCGTCCGATGCCCGCCTGTCCGCCCCCTCCGCTCTGCGCAATCGGGACCCGATCCTCGACGTGCTCGCGGCCGTCCTGCCGCCCGCCGGGCTGGTGCTGGAGATCGCCAGCGGCTCGGGCGAGCACGTGACCCATTTCGCGCGGCATCTGCCGCACCTCGCCTTCCAGCCCAGCGATCCCGCGGCGGAGGCGCGCGCCTCGGTCGCGGCCCATGTGGCGGCGGAGGGGCTCGCCAATGTCCGCGCGCCGCTCGCCCTCGATGCCGCCGTCGCCGACTGGCCGGTGGGGCCGGCGGCCGCCATCGTGTGCATCAACATGATCCACATCTCGCCCTGGCCCTCGACGCTCGGCCTGATGGCCGGGGCCGGCGCGCGCCTGCCCGTGGGCGGGCCGCTGGTGCTCTACGGGCCGTATCTGCGCGACGGGGTCGAGACCGCGCCGGGCAACCGGGCCTTCGACGAGAGCCTGCGCCGGCGCGATCCCGCCTGGGGCCTGCGGCGCCTCAAGGACGTGGCGGCGGCGGCGGAAAAGCACGGCCTCGCGCTGGAGCGCGTGGTGGAGATGCCGGCCAACAACCTCACGGTGGTGTTCCGCAAGTCAGCCTGAGCCACTCCGCCTGAGCCACTCCGCCTGAGCCTCTCCGCCTGAGCCTCAGGCGGCGGCCGCGCGCCGCAGCGCGGCGCGCACGGCGGCAAGGCGCGCCGGATCGAGCGCGCCGGTGCGGCCGGTGGCGCACAGGGCGCCGCGAAAGCCCAGATAGTGCGGGCCGAGCGCCGCGAGCGGGGCCGCATCGGCGCGCGTCAGCGATCCGGCGAGGCCGCTCATCAGCCCGTGGGCGCGGGCGGCGGACAGGAAGCCGGCGAGCGCGCGGTCGTCGAGATGCCGGCGCAGGCTGCCCGCCGTCTTGTCCGCGGTGTCGAGCATGATCCCGGCAAAGCCCGCCTGCGCGAAGCGCGGCACCAGCGCGAGATCGGGCCGCAGGTCCGCGAACAGGACGCCGACCAGCCGGTGCGCGCGCGCCAGCGGGGCCAGCGCCGCCAGGCAGGCGGCGAGCGCCTCGGCGCCGGTCTCGGGGCCGAGGGCGAAGCCGATCTTCACCAGCGGCACGCCGGTGGCCGCCACCCGCGCCGCCGCCGCCGCGAGCGCGCCCGGCTCCAGCGGCTGGTCGCCCACCGTGGCGCTGAGCGGCGGCGCGCCGGGCGGCAAGGCGCGCCAGCGAACCACGGCGGCGGCGAGGTCGGCCGTCCGCCAGGCGCCGAGCGCGCCCCGGGCGGGGTCCTTCAGGTCGACGATGTCGGCGCCGCCGGCGATCGCCTGCGCCATCTCGGTAAGGGTCGCGACGCTCGCCAGCAGGCCCGGCGCCGCCTGCGCTAAAGAACGGCTCACGAGGCCGCCCGCGCGCGGTGGTCGGCGACCGTCTCGCACAGCCAGTCCCAGGCCTCCCGCTCGGCCGGGCCGGCGGTCTTGTCCACCACCACGGAGAGATAGTTCATCTCGCGATCCACCCGCTCCGGGTCGAGCAGATGCAGGCGCGAGACCAGGATCGAGCCCTCGATCACCGCCGCCACGGCGCGGTTGAGGCCGAGGAACGGTCCGTGGCTCTCCCGGTGCACCACCCGGCAGAAGAAGCGCGGCCGCACCGTGTCCTCCTCGATCCGCGTCACCACGAACTCCTCGTGGGCGAGCACCGCTTCCAGCCGCGCGCCGGCAATGTGGCGCGTGGGCACGGTGGGCCAGGAGCGATGGCGGCCGGTGATGCAGCCGGCGAAGATGCGCGCGTCGTCCGTGAGGTTCACGACCCCCGCTTGCGCCGCAAGCAGATTGTCGAGGGTGCGCGAGGGCCGGAACGGCTGCAGCAGGTAGCCGCCCTCCACCACGCTCGCCCCCATGGGCGCCACGTGCGGCTCGCCGGCGGGCGAGAGCGTGGTGACGATGGTCTCGCGGATCACTCGGTGCCGTCCTCCGCGTTGCTTTGCTTGCGCTCGGGAAGGGTCGGTCCCGCCTCGTCGAAAGTCAATCGGTGGGCGGTCTCGGCGCCCGATCCGGTGGTGGCGGCCACCCCCCAGGCGAGCGGGGCGTCCTGCGCATACCTCTTGCCGAGCCGGTAGGCGATCTCCGCCCGCGCGGTCTCGACCCCGAGATAGAAAGCGTGCGCCCCGTCGCCTTCCACCTGCAAATGCGGGAACAACGCGAACGGGTCCTCGCCCACATGGTGGCCGTCGCGGTTGTAAGCGTGGATGCCGCGTTCGCTCACCTCGATGCGGAAGGCCTTGTCGTGCACCGCGGCGGCGAGGCGCGCCACCTCGCTCGCGGTGGTGGTGACGGGCGCGCGGTCGCGCAGCGCCATCAGCCCGCCGCCGAAGCCCTGGGGCAGGGCGCCGGCCTCGCGCGCGGCGAAGAACTCGCGCCGGGCCCGGTCGAACTCCTTCACCGCCGTGCGGCAATGGGGGCTCACCTGCACCGCCAGGACGGCATTGAGGCGCAGCTCGGAGATGATGCCCATGAGGATGGCGTTGACGCCGGTGGTGTCGGCGTCGGTGAGCTCGGTGACGTTGCCGATGCCCATGAGGATGGGGATGTCGGGCTTCAGGCGGCGCAGCTCCGCATAGCGCAGCAGCGCGGCGGTGAAGCCGAAATGGATGGGATCGAGGATCGGGTCGGCGAGGCAGGCGCGGCCCATGGCGGCGCAGGCGTCCACCGCGCGCACCAGCGAGGCGAGGTCGCCCGGCTCGGCCGGCACCAGCACCGGCACCGCCGGACCCGCCTCAAGCACGTCGAGGGTGGTCTCGTCGAGGCTGAGCAGGTAGTCGGCGCCGGCTTGGTTGGCGCGGACGAGGTCCTCGGGCGAGAAGCTGTCGACGCTGACCTTCAGCCCCGTTCCCTTGAGCGCGGCGATGGCCTCTTCGAGGTGCGGGAACGGCGCGTCCGGCAGCGCGCCGAGGTCGATCACGTCGGCGCCGTCGGCGGCAAGCGCGAGGGCGCGGGCGAGGATCTCGGCGACGGGCAGGCGCGGCGCGTCGACGATCTCGGCGAAGATCGCCACCTCCTGGCGCGAGAGGTCCGGTGCCTTGCCGCCGCGGCCGAAGAAGCCGGGGATGTCGGCCGCCTCCTCCGGGCCGCGCTCGAACGGCACGCCGAAGCGCGCCGCGAGCCGGTCGAGGTCGCCCCGGAAGCGGCCCGGCATCAGCACCCGGTCGGTGCCGGCCGGCAGCGCCAGGCGGCGCTCGACGATCTGCGTCGTCATCAGCGCCGCCACCTTGACGCCGATATTGACCACCACCGGCTGGAGCGCGGCGTCGGCGATGGCGTCGGCGATGCGCGCGAGGCGCGGCTCGGCGAGCGAGCCGGTGAGGAGGACCACGCGCTGCGCCATCTCCATCACGCCGGGGTCTGCGCCAGCTCCGCCTTGCGGCGGGCGACGGCGGCTTCGAGGTCCACGAGGGAATCGGCCACCGTGGTGGCCTCGAACGTCCTGAGCTTTTCCGTGTGCTCCAGGTCGATGCGGCGGGGGAAGACCTTCACCAGTCCCCCCGGCGCCATGGAGAGCATCTCCGGCGCGGTGTCGCAGGCGAAGACGATGGCCGGCACCCGGCACTTGCCGGCCTGGGCGAAGCAGTTGGTGACCAAAGTGTCGGAGATGCCCAGCACCGCCTTCGCCACGGTGTTGGAGGAGGCGGGCGCCACCACCAGGGTGTGGTAGCGGCCCTCATAGAAGCGGCCCACGGGCGCGGCGGAGGCGGTGCGGTCGCGGAAGAGGCCCGTGCCCTCGGGCAGCTTCTGCTTGTACATGCGCAGCACCTCCTCGGCGGCGGCGGAGACGAACAGGTCCACCGCGCCGAGGCCGCCGATGATCTCGAGGCACTCGGTGAAGAAATGGCCGGAGCCGGACAGGGCCCAGGCCCAGCGCGGGGCGAAGGAGGGGTCGGTCATCAAGGGTCCATTTCGGCGCCGGAGCCGAGCGCCGCTTCGAGCCGCGCGGAATCGTCCGCGTTCACCAGGACAATAGTGCCCGCAAAGCCGCGTGCCATCTGCGGAAATGCGCGGTCGACGAGCCCTGCTTGCGCCAGCGTCGCAAGGTCGGCGACCGCCGGCGCCCGCGGAACGGCGGCGCCCGGCGCCTTCACCAGCACCAGCCGGCGGGCGCCGAGCCTGGCGGCAAGCCAAAGGGCGAGGCTGTCGGAGGTCACGTCCCAGCTCGCCGGGATGTCCGCCGCGCCAAGCAGCATCGCCGCGGGGAACCAGAGCGCCGCGCCGGATCGCGGCGCGGCGAGATCCGCTTGGCTGTGGCAACGGGCGAGGGCAGGGCAGAGGTCTGCCAACGCGTAAGCGGTCTGCTCCATGGCGAGGATCGCCATGGCGTGGCAGGCACCCTCGGAGAGTCCCAGGCGCGGCTGAGCGTCGCGGACCGCGTCGGCAAAACTTCCACCACCGGGTACCAGAATCGCCCCCCGTTGCCGGGCAAGCCGTTGCAGCAACGGGCGTGGCGGCGGTCCCGACAGGAGGCTGCCGCCCAGTTTCACGATGACGGGAGGGGAGCGCATCGGGCTCACAGGTCGCATCCTTGGTCAGTCTGGAACCATGCTAAGCGGTCGCGCCTGTCGGCACCGCGCGCCCGCGCGCCGGCTCTTCCCCATCGGACCGCGTTCGCACATTCTGGCGATCGAACCGCAATGGGAAGGGTCATAGAACGCCCGCCGCGCCAAGAGAGGAAACGAGGAATGCGTCTGCTTCTGGCCACGCTCGCCGCCATCGCCGTCACGGGCACAGCGCTCGCCCAGGAGGCGCCGAAGAGCGACTCCGCTCCTGCCGCCGCCGCGCCCGCCGCCGCGGAGGCGCGTGCGCCCGACGTGGCGAAGGGCGAGACTGCCTTCAAGAAGTGCCTGGCCTGCCACGCCATCGGTCCGGGCGCCAAGGCCAAGGTCGGCCCGCCGCTGAACGGCATCGTCGGCGCCAAATGGGCGCACTTCGAGGGCTACGCCTATTCCCAGGACATCAAGGACGGCGCCGCCGCCGGCAAGGTCTGGGACGATGCCACCCTCAACGCCTATCTCACAAATCCCAAGTCGCTGGCGCCGAAGGGAAAAATGGCCTTCGCGGGGATCAAGAACGAGGCCGAGCGGGCCGACCTCATCGCCTACCTCGCCCAGTTCGATCTCGAGGGCAACAAGAAGTAGTGAACGGAATGGCACCCCCTTACCCTAAACGGAGGGTGGCGTCCGCGGCGAAATGTGTCAGTTGATCGCCTTGCGCCGGTCAGGCGAATGAAGGCGCCTTTGGGGCCTTCAGGGCGGTGCCTCCCTCGGGGGCACCGCCTCCGGTGCGTTCGCCCGCCGGGCCCGCCGGCCCTCGGCTCCGCGCGCGGCGGGCTTGCATCGAGGCGGCGTGCGGGACAGCCTCGCGCGCGAGCCGAGGATGCCCGATGCCCGAACACGATTTCCGTTCCCAGCGCCTGTTCGTCGACGCCGACCTCGCCGCCGGCGCGCTCGTGCGCATGCCCGCCGAGCAGGCCCACTACGTGTCCAACGTCATCCGCCTCGCGGTGGGAGAGACCATCCTCCTGTTCAACGGCCGGGACGGGGAATGGCGCGCCCGCCGCACCGCCGGCGGCAAGCGCGACGTGACGCTGGAAGTGGAGGCCGCGACCCGGCCTCAGACCGCGCCGGGCGAGGTCGAGTATGCCTTCGCCCCCTTAAAGCACGCGCGCCTCGACTACATGGTCCAGAAGGCGGTCGAGATGGGCGCCGGGATCCTGAGCCCGGTGGTCACCCGCCACACCCAGGTGACGCGCGTCAATGGCGAGCGCATGCGCGCCAACGCCGTCGAGGCGGCGGAGCAGTGCGGCATCCTCTCCATCCCCGAGGTGCGCGAGCCGGTGCCGCTGGCGCGCTGGCTCGCCGACTTGCCGCAGGACCGCCTGCTGGTGTTCTGCGACGAGGCGGCGCCGGTCGCCGATGCGCTGGCGCCGCTGCGCACGCGCCCCGGCGCGGCGGTGAGCGTGCTGATCGGCCCGGAGGGCGGCTTCGCGCCGGACGAGCGGGCCCTGCTTGCGCCGCGCGCGGTGATCCTGTCGCTGGGCCCGCGCATCCTGAGGGCCGACACCGCCGCCGTCGCCGCTTTGGCGCTGGTGGAAGCGGTGCGCGGACGCCACATCCCGGCGCACGCATGAGATAAAGGGCGCGATCGCGCGGGGTGCAATCAGGCGCATTAAATGCGCGCAAGCACGTTTCAATGCGCCTTTCACGGAATTGTTCCAAAGAAGATCTTGTATTCTTTTTGTTTTTCTTCGCGGCCGGCCCGTCGGCGGGCGCCGCGCATCTTGCGATGCGGTAAGTTATTGAAAGCGTTGCAGTCGGTTAGACGCCGACGCGGACGTCAAATTTTTGTCCGAATTGACGCCAGTGTGTGCGAAACCTAGTGTCCGGATCGGCGTTGCTCGCTCCAGGCGCGGGTCCGTCGAGACCGCTTCCGCGAAACACCGGGCCTTCGGCCCCTCGGCAGGCGCCGCCCCGGCGCTGTGCCGCGGTGCAAACCTCCCGGACCCGCATTTCCCGCGGGCCCGGCTCCCGCGCACAGGAGAAGGAGCGATGTCGCACTACCGATTCGGCATCGAGGAGGAGTTCTTCGTCGTCGACGCGCAGACCAAATCGGCCGCGCGCCGCATGCCTGCCGGCATGTTCGAGGAACTTCGGGGGGTGCTGGGCGAGCAGGTCAGCGTCGAACTGCTCCAGTCCCAGCTGGAGATCGCCACCCATCCCGCCACCGGCACCGGCAGCGCCCTGGTCGAGCTGCGCCAGTTGCGGCACGCTGCCGCGAAGGTGGCGGCGGAGCACGGGCTGGGCCTGATCGCCTCGGGCACCCATCCCACCGCCACATGGGAGGGCGGCCGCCAGACCCAGTCCAACCGCTACGACGGGATGATGAACGATCTGAAGATGATCGGCGAGCGCAACATGGTGTGCGGGCTGCATGTGCACGTGGAGCTGCCCGATCCCGACCAGCGGGTGGACGTCATGCGCCGCATGGTGCCCTACATCCCGCACTTCGTGGCGCTTTCCACCTCCTCGCCGTTCTGGCAGTCGCGGCAGACCGGCCTCATGGGTTATCGCCTCGCCGCCTATGACGAGCTGCCGCGCACCGGCCTGCCGCACATGTTCGAGAGCAACGCCGATTATGAGCGCTATGTGGAGGCGCTGGTGGATGCGCGGGCGATCGCCGATTCGAGCTATCTGTGGTGGACCATCCGGCCCTCGCGCAAGCTGCCGACGCTCGAACTGCGGGCGCCCGACAGCTGCACGCGCCTGGAGGATTCGGTTGCCATCGCCGCGCTCTATCGCGCGCTGGCGCGCTTCCTGGTGCGCAACCCGCACCACAACCGCGAGGTGGGCGCGGTGGACCGGGCCATCGCCGACGAGAACAAATGGCGCGCCCAGCGCTACGGCGTCCACGGCTCGTTCGTCGACCTCGCCCAGCGCCGCGCGCTGTCGGTGCGCGATGCGGTGGAGGGGCTGGTAAACCTGGTGGCGGAAGATGCCGAGGCGCTCGGCTGCCTCGATGCGCTGCTGCACGCGCGCACCATCGCCGAGGCGGGCACCAGCGCCGACGTCCAGCTCGCGGTATTCCAGGAGGCCCAGCACCGCACCGGCAACCGGGGCGAGGCGCTCAAGGCGGTCCAGGCCTGGCTCGCCCATGCCACCGTGCAGTGAGGGAGGAGGCCGCGGCCTCCTCCCGACCACGGTCACTGCGTGAACGGCACGACCCTCTGGCGCTGCTCGCCGAGGCCGGCGATGCCGAGGCGCATCTCGTCGCCCGCCTTCAGGAAACGCGGCGGCTTCATGCCGAGGCCGACGCCGGGCGGGGTGCCAGTGGTCACCACGTCGCCGGGATCGAGCACCATGAACTGGCTGATGTAATGCACCAGGAACGGCACCCGGAAGATCATGGTCTTGGTGGAGCCGTTCTGCATCGTCTCACCGTTCACCTCGAGCCACATGGCAAGGTCCGCGGTGTCGGCGAGCTCGTCCGGCGTCACCAGCCAGGGACCCAGCGGGCCGAAGGTCTCGCAGCCCTTGCCCTTGGTCCACTGGCCGGAACGCTCGATCTGGAAGTGGCGCTCGGAGACGTCGTTGCAGATGCAATAGCCGGCGACGTGGGCGAGCGCGTCCTGCTCCTCAACGTAGCGCGCGCGCTTGCCGATGACGAAGGCGAACTCCACCTCCCAGTCGAGCTTGAGCGAGCCCTTGGGGATCATCACGTCGTCGTTCGGGCCGGCGATGCAATTGGGGGCTTTGTTGAAGAGCACCGGCTCCTCGGGAATGGGATTTCCGGTCTCGGCCGCATGGTCCGCGAAATTGAGGCCCACCGCGACGAAATTGCCCGGGCGGGCGACACAGGAGCCGAGGCGCGCGCCGGCGGGGGCGAGGGGCAGGGCGGCCGGATCGAGGGCGGCGACGCGGGCGAGGCTCTCCGGCAGGAGGGCGTCGCCGGCGAGGTCCGGGATGATCCCGGACAGGTCGCGGACCTGTCCGCTCAAATCGATTAGACCCGGCTTCTCCTGACCTTTGGCGCCGAAGCGGACAAGCTTCATCGGTGAACTCCCTGGGATTGGACTTGATGCCGCGGGGGCGGTGGGATGTGGAGATGCCCCGAAGGCGCGACACGCTGGCGCGTTCACGCGCCCCGGTCAATGGCGCGCCGAGAATTCCGTGCCTGCGGCGGCGGGCGCCACAGCCCGGTCGCGGCCGCCGCCGCGCGGGCGGCGGCAAGTCCTTCGCGGGCCACCGTTGTTGTGCATCGCCGCAGGCGCCGGCGCCGGCGCCATGATCCTTTGCCGCCTTGCAGAAAAACGCGAATGGAACGGGCGACGAATATTAGCCGCCTTCGAAGGAGTTCTGCATATACTGCTGATTGTCTAGGCAAGCGTAGCGCTTGGGCACTTTTGCCTTTCATCTTCCCCAGCCTCGTCATAAAATAGATACACGACTCCGGCTAAGTCCAGGCGCTGCTTTCACGGGCAGGTATCCGGGCGAGGCCAGCATCGGCGAGGCCAATTGCGGGGGAGCCAAAGCGTGAGCGACAATCCCGAAGCGCGCCGCTACCGCGCCCTTTTCATCTCGGACGTCCATCTCGGCACCAAGGGGTGCCAGGCGGAGCTGCTGCTCGACTTCCTGAAGTATCACGACGCCGATACGGTCTATCTGGTGGGCGACATCGTCGACGGCTGGCGGCTGCGGGTGTCCTGGTACTGGCCGCAGAAGCACAACGACGTGGTTCAGAAGCTGCTGCGCAAGGGCCGCAAGGGCGCGCGCATGGTCTATCTGCCGGGCAACCACGACGAGTTCCTGCGCGACTATTACGGCACCCATTTCGGCGGCATCGACGTGGTGGAAACCATCATCCACGAGGCGGCGGACGGCAAGCGCTACCTCGTTATCCACGGCGACGTGTTCGACGTCGTGGTCCGCCACGCCAAGTGGCTCGCCTTCCTGGGAGACTGGGCCTACACTGCCGCGCTCGGGGTGAACACCTACGTGAACCTCGCGCGCCGCAGGCTCGGGCTGACCTACTGGTCGCTGAGCCAGTGGGCCAAGCTCAAGGTGAAGAACGCCGTGAACTATATCGGCAAGTTCGAGGAGGCGGTGGCCGAGGAGGCGAAGCGCCACAACGTGGACGGGGTGATCTGCGGTCACATCCACCACGCCGCCATCCACGATCAGTTCGGCGTGCGCTACATCAACTGCGGCGACTGGGTGGAGAGCTGCACCGCGGTCGCCGAGCACGATGACGGCCGCATGGAGATCATCCGCTGGACCCGCCGGCCCGAGGCCGTGCAGGAGGGTTCCGACGACGTGGTCGAGGGGGCTCGCGCCGCCGCCTGATGCGCGTCCTCGTCGCCACCGATGCGTGGCATCCGCAGATCAACGGCGTGGTGCGCTCGCTGGAGCACACCGCCGCCGAGGCCGAGAACCTCGGTGCCGAGATGGAGTTCCTGACCCCCCAGGGGTTCAGGACCGTGCCGCTGCCATCCTACAACGAGATCCGCCTCGCGCTCGCCACCCCGCGCATGATCATGCGCCGCATCGAGAAGGTGCGGCCGGACTTCGTGCACATCGCCACCGAGGGGCCCATCGGCATCCTGGTGCGGCGCGCCTGCATCGCCTCGCGGCGCACCTTCACCACCTCCTACCACACCAAATTTCCCGAATATCTCTCCGCCCGCGCGCCGGTGCCGGAGCGGCTCACTTACGCCTGGCTGCGCTCGTTCCACAATGCGGGCGGCGGCGTCATGGTCTCCACGGCGACGCTGGAGCGCGATCTCGAGGCGCGCGGCTTCAAGCGCCTCATGCGCTGGTCGCGCGGCGTGGACGCGGATCTGTTCCGCCCGCGGCCCGAGGCGACGCTCAATTTGCCGCGCCCGATCTTCCTATTCGTCGGCCGCGTGGCGGTGGAGAAGAACATCGAGGCCTTCCTCGGCCTCGACCTGCCCGGCTCCAAGGTGGTGGTGGGCGGCGGCCCGGCGCTGGCGAGCCTGCGGCAGCGCTTCCCCGAGACCCATTTCCTCGGTCCCAAGGAGGGCGAGGACCTGGCGCAGGTCTATGCCGCCAGCGACGTGTTCTGCTTCCCCTCGCGCACCGACACGTTCGGCATCGTGCTGCTGGAGGCGCTGGCGAGCGGGCTGCCGGTGGCCGCCTATCCCGTCACCGGGCCGAAGGACGTGCTGGCGGACGCCACCGAGCCCGTGGGCGTGCTGGACGAGGACCTGCGCGTAGGCTGCCTCAAGGCGCTGGAACTCTCCAAGGACGCGGCGCGCCGCTTCGCCTTGCGCCATTCGTGGCGCGAGAGCGCCCGGCAGTTCCTCGACAACGTGCTGATCGCCCACGATATCGGCCCCATCGCCCGGCGCTATCGCCTCCGGCGCCGCGCTCGGGTAGTTTCCGGGGCATGAACGCCCCGATACCCGCCCTTCCCACCGCCGCCGACGTCGATGCCGCCGCCCTGCGCCTGAAAGGCGTGGCGGTGCGCACGCCGCTGCTCGCCTCTCCGGTCCTGTGCGAGACCACCGGCCGGCGCGTGTTCCTGAAGCCGGAGACGCTCCAGCGCACCGGCTCCTTCAAGTTCCGCGGCGCCTACAACCGCATGGTCCAGATCCCGGAGGGCGCGCGCCCGGCGGGGGTGGTCGCCTGCTCCTCCGGCAATCACGCCCAGGGCGTGGCGGCGGCGGCCCGGCTGCTGGGCATGCCGGCGGTGATCGTCATGCCGCACGACGCGCCGGCCCTGAAGCGCGCGCGCACCCTGGCGCTGGGCGCGCAGGTGGTGGGCTACGACCGCGCCGGCGAGGACCGCGACGCCATCGCCGCCGCCATCGCCGCCGAACGCGGCGCGACCCTGGTGCCGCCCTATGACGATCCGGACGTGATCGCCGGGCAGGGCACGGTGGGCCGCGAGATCATGGAGGACCTCGCCGCCCTCGGCCTCGCGCCGGACGTGGTGGCGGCCAACACCTCCGGCGGCGGGCTGATCGCCGGCATGGCCCTCGCGGTCAAGGCGCGCGCCCCCGGCGCCACGGTGGTGGCCTGCGAGCCGGCGGGCTTCGATGACCATGCCCGCTCCTTCGGCTCGGGAAGGCGCGAGCGCAACGTCGCCGCCACCGGCTCGTTCTGCGATGCGCTGCTCGCCCCCATGCCGGGGCGCATCACCTTCGAGATCACCCGCCCCCTGGTGGGCCACGCCGCCTCGGCCAGCGACCGGGAAGTGGCGCGGGCGGTGGCGTTCGCCTTCCAGGAGCTGAAGCTGGTGGTGGAGCCCGGCGGCGCGGTGGCGCTCGCGGCGCTGCTGGAGGGCCGCCTCGGCGCTCCCGGCGACCTCGTGGTCGTGGTGCTCTCCGGCGGCAATGTGGACCGCGAGACCTTCATCGCCTGCCTCGAAGGCTGACGCGCGCCATGGGGGCCGCCCTGTCCGCCGCGCCGACCGCCGCTTTGCCTTTGCGCCGGTCGCGCGCCGGCGCCCGGACTTGACCGCGCACAGCGGGCGCTCCCGCGCCGACGTGGTCGCCATCGGCGCGGCCTATGCCGCCTTCTATCTGGCGGTGGGCATCCAATTGCCGTTCCTGCCGCTCTGGCTCACGCAGCGCGGGCTGACGCCGCAGGAGATCGGCGTCGTCGTCGCCGCGCCCTTGGTGGCGCGCCTGTTCGCGACCCCGCTCATCGGCTTCCTCTCGGACCGCCTCGGCCGGCCCAAAGCGGTGCTGGTGACGCTGGCGCTCGCCACCTGCGCGGGCATGGTGCTGCTGGCGCTGAGCCGGGATTTCCTGCTGATCGCCCTCGTGCTCGGCGCCACGGCGCTGTTCTGGAACCCGAGCTTCGCCTTGCTCGATTCCTACGCCACCCGCCTCGCCCGGGCGGGGCGGGCGGACTATGGGCGCGCCCGGCAATGGGGCTCGGCGTCCTTCATCGTCGCCAATCTGGCGGGCGGTGCGGTGATCGGCGCCACGGGCAGTGGCGGCATCGTGCTGATGATGCTCGCCGGCCAGCTGATCTATCTGGCGGCGAGCGCCCGCCTGCCGCCGTTGGCGCCGGCTCCGGCGCCGGCTCCCGGGCTGGCCGGCGTCTCGGGGGTGCCCTGGCGCCTCGTCGCTGCCATCGTCGCGGTGGCGCTGGTGCAGGCGAGCCACTGCGTCCTCTACGTGTTCGGCTCGGTGCACTGGCGCGAGGCCGGCCTTGCCACCACCACCATCGGCCTCCTGTGGGCCCTGGGGGTGATCGCGGAGATCTTCGTGTTCCGCTGGGGCACCGTGCTGATGAACCGGTGCGGCCCGCATCTGCTGATCGCCGCGGGCGGCGTCGCCGCGGTGGCCCGGTTCGGCGCGCTCGCCTTCGACCCGCCGCAGGCGGCGCTGTTCGCCCTCCAGCTGCTGCACGGGCTCACCTTCGGCGCCACCTATCTCGGCATGGTGGAGCTCATCGCCCGCACGGTGGGCGAGCACCGGTCCGGCTCGGGGCAGGCGCTCGCCTCCTGGGCGGTCAGCCTCGCCATGTCGGGCGCGAGCCTTGCCGCCGGGCCGCTCTGGGCAGCGTTCGGGCCGCTCGCCTTCCTGATGTCCGCCGGGCTCGGCCTCCTCGGCGCGCTGGTGGCGTTCGCCGCGCGCGTTCAGCCCCACAATTCGGGGGCGGGCGGGAAGGCGAGGGCGCCCTCGTAGCGCAGCCCCGGCTCGCGGTCATGGGCGAGCAGCAGCGGGCCGTCGAGGTCGACGATGCGCGCCCGCTGCGCCACCAGCATGGCCGGCGCCATGGCGAGCGAGGTCGCCAGCATGCACCCCACCATGAGGAAGAAGCCCTGCCGCTCCGCGGCGTCCGCCAGCGCCAGCGCCTCGGTGAGCCCGCCGGCCTTGTCGAGCTTGATGTTGATGGCGTCGTAGCGGTCCCGCAAGGCGGCGAGGCCGGCGCGGTCGTGCACGCTCTCGTCGGCGCAGACCGGCACGGGGCGGGGGATCGAGGCGAGAGCGCCGTCGTCGGCCGCGGGCAGCGGCTGCTCGATCAGCTCGACCCGCGCCTGCGCGCACGCGGCCATCATCCGCGGCAGGACTTCGGCGCTCCAGCCCTCGTTGGCGTCCACCACGAGGCGCGCCTGCGGCACGGCGGCGCGGATGGCGGCGAGGCGCTCGGCATCGCCCGGCGCGCCGAGCTTCAGCTTGAGCAGTGGGCGCCCGGCGGCCGCGGCGGCGCGGGCCATGGCCTCGGGCGCGTCGAGGCTCAGCGTGTAGCAGGTGAGGCGCGGCTCCGGCGCGGGAAGGCCGAGCAAAGCGTGGACCGGGCGGCCGGTGGTCTTGGCCTCGAGGTCCCACAGCGCGCAGTCGAGCGCGTTGCGCGCCGCGCCCGCGGGCAGGCGCTCCTGGAGCCGGGCGCGGTCGAGGCCGGCCGCGATCTCCCCTTCGAGCCCGGCGATGCGCGCGGCAACGCCGTCCACGCTCTCCCCGTAGCGGGCATAGGGCACGCATTCCCCGCGCCCCACATGGCCCGCGGCGGCGACCTCGGCCACCACCACCACGGCCTCGGTCTTCGAGCCGCGTGCGATGGTGAAGCTGCCGCGGATGGGGAAGCGCTCGACGCGCACGCGGAGCTTCGCTCGGGTGTTAATCATATGGGCGATTTCCGGGCCTTGCGCGGCCGGGGAGGGAAGCGATCGTCGCCGCGCGTCTCGACGCGGCGCAGCGAGCCGAGTATGTGCTAAGGACGGGGGCTTGCTCAAGCGCGAGGCGACCTTGGGAGTGGCTACTTGCCCAATGCCAGTCTGATCTCGGTGCGCAGCCAGGACGATCGCCTCACGGTGGCCGGCCGCGGCGCGTGGACCTTCGATCACGCGGACGACCTCGAGTTTGCCGTGGATCAGACGGTACATGCGCACCGCGCGCCCAAGGGCATGGTCGAGATCGACCTCGCCGGCGTCGAGCGCATGGACACCTTCGGCGCCCTGTTGCTGGAGCGCCTGAAGCGCACCTGGACCAAGTCCGGCGTCGAGCCGCGCGTGGTCGGCCTGTCGCCGCGCTACGCCGTGCTCATGAAGGAGATCGAGCGCACCGGCCACGAACCGCCGCCGCCGATCCGCCGGCACGACGGGCTGCTGGAGCGGCTCGGCCGCGAAGTGGTTCATATCGGCCACGATGCCCTGGAACTGCTCAACTTCGTCGGCGCCACGGTGGCCGCCACGGGGCGCGTGGCGCTGCGGCCCCACACCTTCCGCTTCACCTCCATGGTGAACCAACTGGACCGGGTCGGCTTCCGCGCGGTGCCCATCATCCTGCTCATCACCTTCCTCATCGGCTGCATCCTGGCGCAGCAGGGCATCTTCAACTTCCGCCGCTTCGGCGCCGACATCTACGTGGTGGACATGGTGGGCGTGCTGGTGCTGCGCGAGCTCGGCGTGCTCATCGTCGCCATCATGATCGCCGGCCGCTCCGGCTCGGCCTATACCGCCGAGCTCGGTTCGATGCGCATGCGCGAGGAGATCGACGCGCTCCGGGTGATGGGGTTCGACCCCATCGAGGTGCTGGTGGTGCCGCGCATGCTGGCGCTCATCATCGCCTTGCCGCTGCTCACCTTCATCGGCTCCATGGCGGCGATCTTCGGCGCCGGGCTGGTCTCGTGGGGCTATGGCGGCATCGCGCCCGACGTGTTCCTCGACCGGCTCAAGCAGGCCATCGACCTCGACCAGTTCAAGGTCGGCATGTACAAGGCCCCCTTCATGGCCGCCACCATCGGCCTCGTCGCCTGCATGGAGGGCATGCGGGTGGGCGGCAGCGCGGAATCCCTCGGCGAGCACACCACCGCGTCCGTGGTGAAGGCGATCTTCCTCGTGATCGTGATGGACGGCGTGTTCGCCATGTTCTTCGCCGCGATCGACATGTGAGGCGGCATGGACGCGCGCATGGACGATCAGGCCCCGGTGAAGGATGCCATCATCAAGGTGCGCGACCTGGTCGTGGGCTTCGGCGAGAAGATCATCCTCAACCACCTCAATCTCGACGTCTATCGCGGCGAGATCCTCGGCTTCGTCGGCACCTCCGGCGGCGGCAAGTCGGTGCTCACGCGCACCATTCTCGGCCTGGTGCCCAAGATCTCCGGCACCGTGGAGGTATTCGGCGAAAACCTCGACGACCTCAACGAGGCCCAGCGCTCCGCTTTGGAGCGGCGATGGGGCGTGCTGTTCCAGCAGGGGGCGCTGTTCTCGTCGCTGACGGTCCGGCAGAACATTCAGTTTCCTCTGCGAGAGAGCCTGCATCTCTCGCAGCGTCTCCTGGACGAGATCGCCTATACCAAGATCGAAATGGTTGGCCTTAAATGCGATGTGGCTGAAAAGCTTCCATCTGAACTTTCCGGCGGCATGATCAAGCGCGCGGCGCTGGCCCGCTCGCTCGCGCTCGATCCGGAAATTCTCTTTTTGGATGAACCCACTTCGGGTCTCGATCCCATCGGCGCGGGCGACTTTGACGAACTCATCCGCACCCTGCAGCAGACTTTGGGCCTGACGGTTTTCATGGTAACGCACGATCTCGACAGCCTGCACACGGTCTGCGACCGCATCGCGGCGCTGGCCGAGGGCAAGGTGATCGCCGCGGGCACCATCGAGACCATGATGGCCGCCACGCATCCCTGGCTGAAGCAGTATTTCCACGGCACACGGGCGCGGGCGCGGGCGGTGCAGCAGGCGCACGGATAGGTCACGGGAGCGGGGCGGGCGGAAGGGACTACATGGAGACGCGTGCGAACTACACGACAATCGGAGCCTTCACGCTGGCCGTCATCACGGCAGCGTTCGGCTTCGTATATTGGTTCGCCGGGCCCCAGGATTCCATCGCCCGCAAGCAGTACGAGATCATCTTCGATGGTTCGGTCGCCGGCCTGCGGCAGGGCAATTCGGTGCTGTTCAACGGTATCCCCGTGGGCCAGGTGACGTTCCTCGACCTGGTGCCCGGCCAACCGGGCCAGGTGAAGGTGCGGGTCGGCATCCGCAATGACGTGCCGGTGCTCGCCGACGCCCGCGCCGGCCTTGAATCCCAGGGTCTGACCGGCATCGTCGCCGTCTCCATCCGCGGCGGCCGGCCCGATGCCCCGCCTCTGCCCATCGCCAAGGACGGCTATCCGCTCATCATCGCCGACGGCGGCGCCGGCATGAGCGGGCTCATCAACACCGCCCAGGGCGCGATCAGGAAGATCGAGACGGTGATCGACGCCATCAATATCGAGCAGGTCCGCTCCATCATCGCCAGCGTCGACGCCTTCTCCAAGATGCTGGCGGAGAAGTCCGGGGACGTGGCGAGCCTGATCGAGCAGGCCAACGCTTTGTCCAAGCAGCTCAACGACATCGCCGGCAAGGTGGACACAGTGGTGGTGAACCTCCAGCGCGCCACCGAGGACAAGGACGGCCTGCTGGTCCAGGCCACCGACGCGGCCACCTCGGTGCGCCGGCTCGCCGACAATCTGGACCAGCGCACGGCGCTGCTCACCCAGGAGATCAGCCGCTTCACCGGCCCGGGGCTGCGCCAGTACGAGGCGCTCGCCACCGACGGCCGGCGCACCCTCGCCGAGATCGACCGCGTGCTGAAGAGCCTGGAGCGCAATCCCCAGCGGCTCCTCTATGGCGGCGGCAGCGGCGCCGTTCCACAGTACAGGCGGTGAGCGGCGCATGACTTTGCTTACGTTGACGAGACCCACCGGCCGCACGGTGCGCGTGGCCCGCCTCGCACTCGCGGGCCTGCTCGCTCTCGGCCTTGCCGCCTGCGGCGCGACGCCGTTGCCCACCTACAACCTGACCGCGCCGGGCAATTTCCAGGCCGCCGGCGGCGGCAGCGGCCAATTGGTGGTGGTGGTGCCGACCGCGCTCGCGGTGCTCGACACCGACAAGATCGTGGTGGAGCCGGGCGGGGGGCAGGTGGCCTATCTGGGCGACGCCCAGTGGAGCGACCGCCTGCCGGCGCTGCTCCAGGCGCGCACCATCCAGGCGTTCGAGAACGGCAGCAAGCTGCGCCGCGTGGCGCGCCCGGGCGACGGGGTGAATGCCGACTACCAGCTCGTCACCGACATCCGCGTCTTCGGCCTGCGCATCACGCCCGAGGGGCCCATGGCGGTGGTCGAGCTCTCCGCCAAGCTGATCGGCAACCAGTCCGGCCGGATCCTGGCCGCGGAGGTGTTCAAGGCCCGGGTGCCGTCCGCCGGCACGTCGGGCGAGGCGGCGACCCAGGCCCTCGACCAGGCCACCGACCAGGTGCTGGTGGCGCTGGTGCGCTGGGCCTCGCGCCGCTTCTGAGCGGGGCGCGCCCCGCACGCCTGGAGCGCCACGAAGCGGCGTGGAAGTGCGCGCCGGGGCCGACGCACGGGGACGCGAAGGCGCAAAGGCGGCCAAGACAGCGGCTCCGCCGGATTTTTCCGCTCTGCGCCTCGGCCGTCGCTCGCTGCGCGCATTCCTGGCGCCGGGCCGCGGCTCTCCTGCCGCGCCGCTGCCGCGGGCCGGGACGGGGGTAAGCTCCTCCCCGAAGGGCGAAGGGGATCTGCGCCACCGTTCCGCGATGGCGCGAATCGCCCGGCGTTTCAGACCAAGGCCCCCGCGCCCTTGGCCGGACGCGGGGACGCGGCGCGCGGCGGGCCGGCGCCGCGCTGCCTCAGATGCCCACCTTGGCGAGCTGGGCGTAGACCTCTTCGGTCCAGGTGCGCAGGTCCATCAGGCCGGCATAAGCGGACCAGATCTCGATGCCGAACTTCTCGGCCAGCTCGGTCTCGGTGGCCGAGAGCGCCTCCTCCACCGGCGTGAAGGTGCGCTCGAGGTGCGGCCAGAGCTCCGAGGAGCAGCGCGGGATGGTGATGAAATGCAGGTTGCGCCCCGACGCCGCCTTCTGGATGCGGGCCATGGGTTGGCCCTCGAAGGTTCCGCCCACCTCGTTCTGCACGATGATCAGGTTGGCCACCGGCAGCGCCCCGCCCACCACCACGTCCTCGATCAAGGTCGCGACGTTCTCGATGGAATGGGTCTCGGGCTTGGTGATCACCAGCAGGTCGATCTCGGGCGAATTGCGCTGCTGCATGATGTAGGCGACGCGCCTGTGGTGCGCCCACTGCACCAGCTGCGGCACCACGTTGGCGCCCATGTCCAGCACCGCCCCGCCGGTGAGCAGCAGGCCCCCGAAGCGGTCCCAGTAGCGCAGCGGCGCGTTGGCGTCGTTCTCGGTCTTGCTGGAGGCGAGGGAGGAGCCGATGCCCAGCTCCAGCACGCGGGAGGGGAAGAACTTGCCGATCTTGGAATGGCCCGTGCCGTCGGTGAAGTCGGCGGCGACGAGCTTGTAGGCGAGCTCGCGCTTGCGGAGCGCGGAATAGACCATCTGGGCGAGGGTCGTCTTACCCTGACCGCCGGCATAGGCGGCGCAGATATAGGTTTTCATGTGGGCGGGGCTCCCGCTGGGCCGGACATGAGGGGACCGCCGGCGCGCCCGGCGGTAGCGTCAGACCACAGACGAGGCGGCTGAAAAAGTCAACATCCGCAGGTCCCGGCCCGCGGCGCTTCGGGCCCGGTATCCCGCCGGGCCGCCCGCTTCGCACGTCCCGCACGGCAGCCGTGCCGGCGGGACCGCGCGGAGCGGGTCGAGGCGGGCGCCCCGTCAGTCCAGCCGGCCCGAGAGGTGGGCGAGCATGGTGTAGACCTTGCCGGTGTCGGAGGTCAGGTAGGTCTTGGTGAGCACCAGGCCCCGGTCGTCCTCGGACACCTGATCGAGCACGCGCTCGAACTCGCTCACATAGCGGTCGACCGCGCCGCGGAACTCGGCGTCGGCGCGATATTTGCGGCGCAGCTCCTCGAAGGTCTGCTGCCCCTGGGCGGTGTACAGCCGGCGCGTGAACGAGCCGCGCTCGCCGCGCTGCTGGCGCTCCCAGGCCTCGGCGGCCGCCCGGTGGTCCACCATCCGGGCGATGTCCGCCGACAGGCCGTCGAGGGAACTCATGGACGGGGCGCCGCGCTCGGGGCGCTGGCCGCGGGCGGCGCCGGGGCGCTGGGCCGGCCCCGTGTCCGCGTCGAGGTCGTCGGTGGCGCGGACCAGCAGCTCGTTGAGCCAGCCTTCGCGCCCCTCGGTTTCCTCGCCGCGCGCGGCGGGGCGCTGGGCCGTACGGTCCGGGCCTTCCGGCCGGCGCGCGGGCGCGGCCGGGCGGCGTGCCGGCTCGGCGTCGCGCGGGCGGGCCACGGCGTCCCGGGCGGCGGTGCTGCGGGCGATGCCCTGGACCGCGTTGCGCGCATCCTGCTCCACCACGTCGAGCGCCTGGCCCTGGCGGGCGACGATCTCGTTGAGCTCGGCCAAAGCCTTGATCTGCTCGGACACGGCGCGGCGCATGGTCGCGGCGCTCGCCTCGGTCTCGGAGGGCAGCTCGAGGATGCCGCGCTTCATCTCCTCGCGGGCGAGCTCGATCGCCTGCTGGACGTCCTCCGCGGCCTTCTTCAGGTCGGCGGCGACCGCGGTGAAGCGCCCGCCGCTCTCGGCGAACAGGCGGTTCACGTCGGCCAGCGCCCCGCTATAGACCTCGCGCAAGGCGGCGGAGGTACGCTCGCGCTCCGCCTCGGCGCTCTCGCGCACCAGCTCGAACTGGGTCTCGATGCTGCGCGCCGAGCCGCTGGCCGATTCCGACACCAGGCCGGTGATCTGGCGCGCGCGCTCCTGGGCGTTGCGGAAGGTCTCCTCCAGCATGGTGTGGAAATTCTGCAGGCGGCCGTCGATGTCGGCGATGCGCCGGGCGATGGTGGTGGACACCTCCTCGATGGCCGAGCGGCGGGCATTGAGGGTGGCGTCGATGCGGTCGTGGGTCGATCCGAGCGCCTGGGACGCCTCGGCCATGAAGCGGCTCTGCTGCTCGAAGCGGTCGGTGAGGCCGGCGATCTCGGACAGGGCGCCCTGGGAGAGCTCCTTCAGCGAGCGCACCTGGCCGTCGAAGCGCGAGGCGGTGAGCTCGGCGGCCTGGCCGATGCCGGACACGGTGGTGTTGAACGCCTCCACCTGCTTCGAGAAGGTGGTCGAGAAGTGGCCGAGATTGCCGACCGCGCTCGACATCGCGTTCTGGAACGTGGAGTTGGCCTCGCCCAGGCGCTCGATGATGGACTGGACGTCGCCCTTGAGCGCCGTGTTGGTGGCGGTGATCTCGGCGACGGCGCGCTGGCTGGTGCGCTCCAGCGCCAGCAGGAAGGTGCCGTTCTTGTCGTCGATCAGGTGCGCAATCTCGGTGAGCCGGGTGCCGAGCGCCTCGGCCACCTTCTCGGCGTGGGTGGTGAGCGACTGGCCCACATTTTCGGAGAGCTGCGACAGCGAGCGTTCCACCTGCACGGCCTCGCCGCGCAACTGGGTGGTGACGCCCTCGATGCGCGTGGTCAGCACGTCCGCCATGGCGGTGCCGCGCACCTCGATGGAGGTCGCGACCCCCTCGAGGCGGCCGAGCACCAGCTCCTCGATGCGGTTGACGCGGCCGTCCAGCACCGAGGCGATCTCCTGGGCGCGGCTGCCGATGGAGCGGTGCACGCTCTCGGCGCGGTCCATGAGCACCTCGCCCAGCGCCTTGCCGCGCGTGGCGAAGAAGGTCTCCAGCTGCTCCAGCGACTTGTCCACCGCCTCGGTGGCGCCGCGCGTGCCGTCGGAAATGGTGCGCGAGAACGTCACCGTGCGGGTGGCGAGCGTCTCGGTGAGGCTCTGGGCGCGCTGGTCCAGGGTCTGCTCGATGCGGGCGATGCGCTGGTCCATGGTGCTCGCCACCGTGGAGGTGGTGGTGGACAGCCGCTCGTCGAGGGTGGACACGGCCACGCGCAGATTCTCGTTCACCGAGTTCACCCGGTGGGTGATCTGGTCGACCAGCTCGGGGGCGTGGACGCGCACCGTGGTGTCGAAGCTCTTGATGCCCTCCTGCATGGCGCGGGCGAGGTTCGAGCCGTCGTGGTGGATGCGGTCGGCGAGCTCGTTGCCGCGCACCGTGATGGTCTCCTCCATCGCCTTCAGGCGCGAGGTGAGCATCTCCTTGATGGCGTCGCCCTTGTTGCCGATGGTGGCCACCAGCATGTCGGCGGTCTCGCGGAAGGCGTCCGTCACCTTGGAGCCGCGCGCGCCGATCGCCTTCGTCACCTCGCCGGCGACGAGCGACAGGCGCTCGGTCATGTCGGTGCCCGCATTGGTGAGCGAGCTCGCGATCTCGTCGCCCTTCTCCATCAGCGCCGAGGTTACCTGGCTGCCCGAGCGGTCGAGCGAGGCGGCGATCTTCTCGCCGGTGTCCTGGAGGCGCTGCTGGAGCGACTCGCCGCGCACCGCCACCGCCTCGTAGATGCGGTTGCCGGTGGTCTCGATGCGGTCGGCGAGGTCGGAGCCGTTGACCGCCAGCGTCTCGGCCACGCGCTCGCCGGTCTCCGCGAGCTTGCGCACCATGTCGCCGCCGCGGTTGGAGAAGTCGAGCACCAGGGTCTCGCCCACCTCGCGCATGGTCGCGTTCACGTCCGCCACCCGCTCGTTGATGTCGTCGGCGAGGCGGGCGGTGTGGTCGTTGAGGGTGTCGGAGATGCCGAGCTTGAGGCGGTCGATATTGGCGTTGACGTCATCGCCCCAGGTGGAGATCAGCGCCGCCACGTCGGTGGTGGTGCCGAGCAGGTTGTTGGCGACGTCGTCGGTGCGCTCCTTGAGCAGGCGGATCAGGTCGTCGCCGGACTGGCCGAGATCCTGGCGGATGTCGGTGCCGGTGATCTGCAGGCGGTCGATCAGCTCGCTGCCCTTGGCGGTCAGGCTGTCGATCATGTTGTCGCCCACGCGGGCGAGGGCGGCGGTGATGTGCTCGCCCTTCTGGCCGAGGATGTCGGTGACGCGCTCGGTGGCCTCCATCATGGTGGAGTTGATGCGCTCCGCCACGTCCTTGACCTCGTTCGAGAGAACCGACTCGGCGGCGGCGATGTTCTCGCGCAGGTGCTCGGTCTGCTCCTTGATGCTCAGGCGCTCGGACTGCAGCTCCTCGATCAGGCCGCGGATGCGGACCTCGTTCTGCTCGTAGGCGCGCTCCAGGATGGACACCTCGGCGCGCACCATGGTCTCGAGCTCGGTGGCGCGGGCCACCGCGCGCTCGATGCCGTCGCCCATGGCGGCAACCTCGCGCCGCACCGCCTGGCCGACCGTGACCACGGACTCCGTGGCGATGGCCTCCGGCTGGGCGAGGCGCAGCGCCACCTCGGTCATGGAGCGGGCGATGCCCTGGAGATCGCGCGAGCGGCGGATGACGCTCGCCATGGCGAAGAAGGCGATGGGCGGCAGGAGGATGCTGGCGAAGATGGCGAGCAGCGCCGGCGAGGTGCCCAGCGACTGCACGCCGCCCGAGCTCGCCATCAGCCCGCGGTGATAGACCAGGGCGAAGGCCGCGCCGAGGGCGATCCAGGCGAGCGAGGCGCCGCCGGCCCACCAATAGGGCGTCGCCGAGGACCGACGCTGAAGCTGGCTCACCAGCTGGCCGACCGTCTGGCGGTCGTCGTTGGCGGCACGGCGCTCGGCCACGTCGAGGCGGGGGCGTCCCGGACCCTGGCGGCTCTCCGGCCGGCGCGGATCGGGCCGGCCGTCCGTCGGCTCGGGGCGGGGCTCGCCGCGCGCGGCCTCGTCGCCGCGCACGAGGCGACGGGGACGGCCATCCCGGCCGGGCGGACCGGCACGCTCCAAGGGGCGTTCCGAGGCGCGGTCGGGGCGCTCCGCGGGGCGCTCCATGGCCACCGGCTCGCTCCGCCGCTCGATCGCCTGCGGCGGCTCGGGCTGGCTGTGTTCCGCGTGCCCGGACGGCTGCTCGGCCGCGTCCAACTCCAGCGTCAGAGCCTCCTGGATCGCCGAGAGCGCCGCCTCCGTCGGATCCTGGATCTTCTTGGGGTTCTTCATGTCGCTGTCGCCTCTGCCGCCGTGAGGGGTACGGGCATACTATTTTCCGCCCCGCCGCCGATGTCCGGTCCCGTTCGTCCCCAGCGAGCCGGAGGACGCGGAAATTGGTTTACCATGCCTTATCTTAGCCGCACCTCGGTGGGGATTGAACCGGCCCCGCCACGAATATGAAGATATCGTTAACGGGCCGGCGCGAGCACTGGCGCGGGCCGGCGCGGGCGGCTATAGGGCGCTCTTTCCCACCGCGGCCGCGCCAGCGCCCCCGAGCGCGGCGCCCCGCAGGCAGGCACAGGGCTAGGCATGGTCGCCATCACATTCGTCGAATTCAGCGGAACGGCCCACCAGGTGGAGGCCCAGGAGGGCTCCACCGCCATGGAGGCGGCAGTGCGCAACGGCGTGCCGGGCATCGACGCCGAATGCGGCGGCGCCTGCGCCTGCGCCACCTGCCACGTCTATGTGGACGAGGCCTGGCGCGCGAAGGTGGGCGAGCCCTCGCCGATGGAGGAGGACATGCTCGATTTCGCCTCGGAGGTCGCGCCCAATTCGCGGCTCTCGTGCCAGATCAAGCTCACCGCGGCGCTCGACGGCCTGGTGCTGCGCCTGCCGGAACGCCAGGGCTGAGCGGGCGGAACGCCTCTCCCCGGGGGCAGCGGTCAGGGTTCCTTTACCGGTACGGCGTCACATTCTCGCCGGGGCCGGTTAGGATAAGCTATGGCGACCGTCACTGACCTTGCCGAGAGACCTCTTGCCGTGATGCCCGGCCCCGCGAAGCCGCCGACCATCCTCGTCTTCGATTCCGGGCTGGGCGGGCTGTCCGTGTTCCGCGAGATCGCGCGCGCCCGGCCGGACGCCAGCTTCGTCTACGCGGCCGACGACGCCGGATTTCCTTATGGCGACCTGTCCGAGCATGCCTTGGTGGCGCGCGTGGGCGAGGTGATGGACCTGCTGATCGACGCCGTCCGTCCCGATCTGGTGGTGATCGCCTGCAACACCGCCTCCACCGCCGCGCTGCCGAGCCTGCGCGCGCGCCATGCCATGCCCTTCGTCGGCACGGTGCCGGCGGTGAAGCCGGCCTGCGCCGCCTCCCGCTCGCGCCGCGTGAGCATTCTCGCCACGCCCGGGACGGTGCGGCGCGACTACACGTCCGAACTGGTGCGCGCCTTCGCCGACGGCTGCACCGTCGACCTCGTGCCGAGCCCGCGCCTCGCGGCGCTCGCCGAGGCGGTGCTGTCGGGGCAGAGCGTCGACGACGGCGAGATCGCCGCCGAGATCGCGCCCTGCTTCGTCTCCCAAGGCGGACGCGCCACCGACACGGTGGTGCTCGCCTGCACCCACTATCCGCTGATCGCCGACCGGCTGGCGCGCCTCGCCCTTTGGCCGGTGGCGTGGATCGACCCGGCGCCGGCGATCGCCCGCCGGGTGGTCTCGCTCATCGGTCCGGCGCCGCAGGACTTGGCGGAGCCCGAGCCGGTGCGCCTCGTCTCCACCGGCCGGCCGCTGGAGCCGGGCCGGATCGGCGCCATCATCGCCCGTCCCGTCGCGGCGCCGGACCTCCTGGCGACGCCGCCGGTCCTGGTCAGCTGAAACGGGGAAGCCATGGCGCACCACCCATCGCATCCTGCGTCCCGCGCCGCCCTCGCGCCGAGCCGGCGCGCCTTCACCCTCGGCCTGATGGGCGCCGGCCTCTGCGCAGGGGCGATGCCGTCCGCGCTGGCGCCGTCGCCGGCCCATGCCCAGTCGGCGTCCCAGCCGTTCGACGCCTGGGTGCGGCGCTTCCGCGGCCGCGCCAAGGAGCGCGGCATCTCCGACGACGTCTACGACCAGGTGTTCGACGGCCTGAAGCCCGACACCCGGGTCTATGCCCAAGACCGGGCGCAGCCGGAATTCACCGAGGAGGTCTGGCAGTATCTCAACCGCCGCGTCTCCGACTGGCGCATCGAGCGCGGCCGCCAGCGGCTCAAGGAATATTCCAGCCTGTTCGATCGCATCGAGCGCGACTTCGGCGTCGAGCGCTCCATCATGCTCGGCTACTGGGGCATGGAAAGCGCCTATGGCGACATTCTCTCCAACGTGAATGCCATGCCCCCGGTCTTCCCGAGCCTCGCGGCGCTCGCCTGGGGCGAGCCGCGCCGGCGCAAATACTGGGAGACCGAACTGCTCAATGCCCTGGTGATCGTCCAGCGTGGCTGGGGCGCGCCGACGCAGATGAACGGCTCCTGGGCGGGCGCCATGGGGCACACCCAATGGATGCCCGAGGTGTGGTTGAACATGGGCGTCGACTATGATGGCGATGGCCGAATCTCGCCGTTCGGCCCGCCCGACGACGCGCTGGCCGGCACCGCCAATTATCTGGTGAAGCGCGGCAAGTACCGGCGCGGCGAGCCCTGGGGCTTCGAGGCGCGCCTGCCGGCGGGCTTCAACACCAATCTGGCGGACAACAAGACCCGGCGCGCGCTGAGCGAATGGGGCGACATGGGGCTTGCCTCCATCGACGGCCAGTCCATCGCCGGCCTGTCGGACCCGGCGCGCCTGTGGCTGCCCGGCGGCCCCGGCGGGCCGGCGCTGCTGCTGCTGCCGAACTTCTACGCCGTGCGCTCCTACAACCCGTCGTCCAATTATGCCCTCGCCGTGGTGCATCTGGGCGACCGGGTGATGGGCTATGAGACCTTCCGCACCCCCTGGCCCGGCGGGGAGCGGGCGCTGACCCTGGCGGAAATCCAGGAGATCCAGCGCCGCCTGACCGCGCTCGGCTTCGACACCGGCGGCACCGATGGCCGCGTCGGCACCGTCACCATGCGGGCGGTGCGCGCCTTCCAGGAGAAAGCCGGCATCGCGCCGGCCGACGGCTATGCCGGCCTTCTGGTTCTCAACACGTTGCGCAAGGGCATTTGAGCCGATCGTCCGACCCGGCCGTCAAGCGCCGGCCCGACGCGCGCGCGGCGAGGCACCGGGAGACCGCGCGGAGCCCTGTCCGCGCCTTGCATCTCATCCCCAGGTGGCCCGGAAGTTCCGGTAGAGCGTGCCGGCGGCCGCGCGGAACACCGGCATCTTCTCCCGTGTCGCGGCCTCCAGCACCTTCTGGCCGTCCGGGCCGGTGATGGCTTCCAGCGCGCAGCGATATTCGGTGATCGCGCCCCATTCCGGCACCGTCGCCTCGGTCAGCTCCACATGGTACTGGATGCCGAAGGCGCGGGCCCCCACCTGGAGCGCCTGGATCGGGCAATGGGCGTTCTGCGCCAAGGTCTTGGCGCCGTCCGGTAGCTCCAGCACCGCGGCCCCGTGCCATTGCAGCGTCGGGAAGGTCTCGCCCAGCCCCTGGAACAGCGGCGAGGCGCGCCCCTCGGGCGTCAGGCTCACCTCGGTCACGCCCACTTCGGGCTTCGCCATCAGGCCCACCTTGCCGCCGAGCGCATCGGCGAGCAGCTGGTGGCCGAGGCAGACCCCGAGATAGGGGCGGCCGGAGGCGATCCATTGGCGGATCGCCTGCTTCTCCGCCGCCAGCCAGGGGTGCTCCTGCTCCTGCCACACGTCCATGGGGCCGCCGAACACCATGAGCGCGGCATAGCCGTCGAGGGGCGGGATCGCCGCGCCTTCGTCCAGCTCCACCGCGTCCCAGATCACGCCGTCGGCGCGCATGAGGTCGCGGAAGCTGCCGGGATGCTCGGCGGCGACGTGCTGGAAGACGAGGACCCGCAAGGCGTGCTCCAGATGTCAGGGGGTGGTAAGGCTGGCCGGGATCTTGCCGCAGCGCGGCAGTGACCCGCAAGAGGTTTTCTCTTCGATCAATTTATTTAATCAACAATAGAAGTTCGCAGCTGCCTGCCGCAAGCGGGCAGGGGTCTCGGCACCGGCTTTCTTGCCGGATAAGGCTTCGGAATTGACTTTGGGCCAAGGGGCGACTATCAAGCCGCCCACCTTGCGGGCCGCCATCGGCCCGTTCGGCGTTTCACGCACCCGTGGCTACGCATGGCAGCGCGCCAGGCGAGCCTGTCGGCGGGACGGGGACGGGCCGCACGGCCCTGATCCCGGTCCGCAGAGGAGGGGCGCGATCCAAACCCACTGAAGAACATCAAGGATCCGCGTTACATGAGCAAGCGCATTGCGGCCAAGCACAAGATCGACCGCCGCATGGGTGAGAATATCTGGGGCCGCCCGAAGAGCCCCGTGAACCGCCGCGAATACGGCCCCGGCCAGCATGGCCAGCGCCGCAAGGGCAAGCTCTCCGACTTCGGCGTGCAGCTGCGCGCCAAGCAGAAGCTCAAGGGCTATTACGGCTCGATCGGCGAGAAGCAGTTCCACAAGGTCTATGTGGAGGCCGCGCGCCTGAAGGGCGACACCGGCGCCAACCTGATCGGCCTCCTGGAGCGCCGGCTCGACGCGGTGGTCTACCGCGCCAAGTTCGTGCCCACCATCTTCGCCGCCCGCCAGTTCGTCTCCCACGGCCACGTGAAGGTGAACGGCAAGCGCGTGAACATCCCGTCTTACCTCGTGAAGGTGGGCGACGTGGTGGAGGTGAAGGAAGCCTCCCGCCAGATGCTCCTGGTGCTCGAGGCCCAGCAGCTCGCCGAGCGCGACGTGCCGGACTATATCGAGCTCGACACCCACAAGCTGGCCGCCAAGTTCGCCCGCATCCCGGAGCTGAACGAGGTGCCTTATCCGGTGCAGATGGAGCCGAACCTGGTGGTCGAGTACTACTCGCGCTGACCGGTTCGCCATCCTGGAATCGAGAAGGCCGCCCGTTCAGGGCGGCCTTTTTCGTTGTCCGGCCACAGGGCAGCGGCCAGGAGCGGCGCGACCGGCGCCGCGACCGGCGCCGCGCGGCCGACCGCAAGCCTCAGCCGGCGGACTTCACCTCGGCCACGGCGGCGGCGAGGAACTCGTCCATGTTGCGGCGGATCTGGTGGTCGGAGACGTCGACGCCCTTGGCGTCGAAATCGGCGCGCAGCTTGCGGAACACGTCGTCGTCGCCGGCTTCCTCGAGGTCGACGACCACGACCTCCTTGGCGTAGGCGTCGGCCGCCTCGCCGGCGAGGCCGAGCTTCTCGGCGGCCCACAGGCCGAGCTTCTTGTTGCGTCGGGCGAGCGCCTTGAAGCGGGACTCCTCGTCCATCGCGAAGCGCTTCTCGAAACCTTCCTCGCGCTTGTCGAACGTGGTCATGGCAGTCCTCTTCCTGACGTTTGCGTGACCTGAATTCGGCTCGTGCGGCGCACGCGGCGCGGCGGCTCCTGCATAGTGCGGGGCACGGCCGAGATCAACGGGCGAAGACGCTGCGGCATGCCGCAAGCCGACGGCGCCGCCCCGCCGCGGCCGCGCCGGGCGCCGGCATCCGCCGCCGGGCTGTGCCGAAGCGCGGGCCGAGCGGCCGCGTTGTATCGCGGCGCGCGATCGGCTAGTGTCCAGCGGGGTGTGGTGCGCGTCAGCCTTCCACGCCCCGCCGAGGAACGTCACCCGAACGGAGCCTTGGCAACAATGGATTTCCTCAAGTCACGGTATACTCCCATGAGCCGCCGCCGCCGAATCTACGAAGGCAAGGCGAAGGTCCTCTATGAAGGCCCCGAGCCCGGCACCCTGATCCAGCACTTCAAGGACGATGCCACGGCCTTCAACGCCAAGAAGCACGAGGTCATCGACGGCAAGGGCGTGCTCAACAACCGGATCTCGGAGTACATCTTCTCCCGGTTGAACGACATCGGCGTGCCGACCCACTTCATCCGCCGCATGAACATGCGCGAGCAGCTGATCCGCGAGGTGGAGATCATTCCCCTCGAAATCGTGATCCGCAACGTGGCCGCCGGCTCGCTCTCCACCCGCCTCGGCATCGAGGAGGGAACCCCGTTGCCGCGCTCGATCATCGAGTTCTATTACAAGAACGACGCGCTGAACGATCCGCTGGTCTCGGAAGAGCACATCACCGCCTTCGGCTGGGCCACCACCCAGGAGATCGACGACATCATCGCGCTGGCGATCCGCGTCAACGACTTCCTCTCCGGCCTCTTCCTCGGTGTCGGCATCCGTCTCGTCGACTTCAAGATGGAGTGCGGCCGCCTGTGGGAGAACGACATGATGCGGATCGTGGTGGCGGACGAGATCAGCCCCGATTCGTGCCGGCTCTGGGACATGAAGTCCAACGACAAGATGGACAAGGACCGCTTCCGCCGCGACATGGGCGGCCTCGTGGAGGCCTATAGCGAGGTGGCGCGCCGGCTCGGCATCCTGATGGAGAACGATCCGACCCCGGGCAAGGGCCCGGTGCTCGTCAAGTAGGATGCCGCGAAGGTTGAGCCGCGCACCTGAAAAGTGCTAGGCCGAAGCCGCGACGGCCCGTAGTTCGATCAGCACGGGGGCCGGCGAGGCCCCCGTTTTGCATTGCAGCATTCCGTGGGATTGGCCGCGAGCGGCAGGTGCCATGAAGGCGAGGTTTCCATGAAGGCCCGAGTGATCGTCACCCTGAAGTCGGCGGTGCTCGACCCGCAGGGCAAGGCCATCGAGGGCGCCCTGCGCTCCCTCGGCGTCGCCGGCGTGCAGAGTGTGCGGCAGGGCAAGGTGTTCGACGTGGAGCTGGCGGGCAACGACCGCGCTTCCGCCGAGGGCGCCCTGAAGGAGGCCTGCGACAAGCTTCTCGCCAACACCGTGATCGAGACCTACAAGGTCGAGTTCGCGGAGTGATGTGATATCATTGCGCCATGTGGCCTCGGCAGGGCCGCCGAGAGGGTGCGATGGCCGAGGTCACGAACGAGCTTCTTTATGAGGTTCTGAAGTCGATCCAGCGGGGGCCTCCCTTCCGCGCGAGGGACAGGCGCAGGCCCGCGAAGAGATGATCGCCCAGCGCAGCCCCATGCACGCCATCCCGCAGGACGTGAACAATATCTACGCAATCCTCGCGCGGCACGCCGCGCACCTCGATCGCCTCGAACGCCGGCTCGACCCCGCCGCCGCCCACTGAGAGACCATGAAACCAGCCGTCATCCTCTTCCCCGGCTCCAACCGCGAGCAGGACGCCGTGCGGGCGCTCAAGCTCGTCGGCGGCGCCAAGCCGCAGGTGGTCTGGCATGCCGACCACGAACTGCCCCAGGGCACCGACCTCGTGGTGCTGCCCGGCGGCTTCTCCTACGGCGACTATCTGCGCTGTGGCGCCATCGCGGCGCGCGCCAACATCATGGACGCGGTGCGCGCCCACGCCGCCAAGGGCGGGCTGGTGCTCGGCATCTGCAACGGCTTCCAGATCCTGTGCGAGGCGGGGCTGCTGCCGGGCGTGCTGGTGCGCAACGCGCGCCTGCGCTTCGTCTGCCGGGAGGTGCTGCTGCGCGTCGAGCGCGCGGACACGCCGTTCACCAAGGCCTATCGCAAGGGCGACCTGATCCGCATCCCGGTCGCCCACGGCGAGGGCAACTACACCGCCGACGAGGCCACCATCGCCCGGTTGGAGCACGACGGCCGCGTCGCCTTCCGCTATGCGCGCCGCGACGGCCAGATCGACGAGACCGACGGGCCCAACGGCGCGATCAACGGCATCGCCGGCATCTATTCCGAGAAGTTCAACGTGCTCGGCATGATGCCCCACCCCGAGAACTATATCGAGCCGGAGATCGGCCCGACCGACGGGCGCGGCCTGTTCGAGAGCCTCGCCGGCGCCCTCAGGGCGGCGTGACCCTTCGGCTTGAAAATGTGTACACGTATGTGTACCTATGGAGTTCGAGTGGGACGAGGCGAAGCGGGCCCGGGTTTTCCGCGAGAGAGGCATCGATCTCGTGCGGGCAGCGCGCATCTTTCGCGGGCGCGTCCTCGTCGAGGCGGATCGCCGGAGGGACTATGGAGAAGATCGCTACATCGCGATCGGTGAAGCGGGCGGCGAGTCCTTCGTCGTCACCTTCACGCACCGCGGCCAAAGAATCCGTCTCATCACGGCCTGGAGGGCAGGAGCGCGCGCCCGGGCCGCGTATCAGGAGCGCTTCCCTGGATGAGATCGAGCGCATGGAGCAGGCCGGAGAGCTGTTTCCGACCGCCCCCGACGCGCCCACCTACGAATTGCCCGACAGCTTCTGGGAGAACGCCCGCGTGGTGTTCCCCGAGGCGCCCGGCAAGACCTCGGTCCACCTCCGGGTGGACAGCGACGTGCTCGACTGGTTCAAGGCCCAGGGAAAGGGCCATCTCACGCGCATGAATGCCATCCTGCGCGCTTATTATGACGCCCATCGCGCCAAGTGAGGCCTCGTGATGCCTCACCGCAGCGACACGGCCGGGAAACGAACATCGTGAACCTGATCCCCAATACGCCCCGCATCACTCCGGAGCTCGTGGCCGAGCACGGCCTGAAGCCCGAGGAATACGAGCACTTCGTCAAGCTGATCGGGCGCGAGCCGTCGATCACCGAGCTCGGCATCGTCTCGGCCATGTGGAACGAGCACTGCTCCTACAAGTCGTCGAAGGTCTGGCTGCGCACGCTGCCCACCAAGGGCAAGCGGGTGATCCAGGGGCCGGGCGAGAATGCCGGCGTGGTGGACATCGGCGACGGCCTCGCCGTGGTGTTCAAGATGGAGAGCCACAACCACCCCTCCTTCATCGAGCCCTATCAGGGCGCGGCGACCGGGGTCGGCGGTATCCTGCGCGACGTGTTCACCATGGGCGCGCGGCCGATCGCGGCGCTCGACTTCCTGCGCTTCGGCGACTGCCACCATCCCAAGACCCGCCGCCTGCTGGCGGGCGTGGTGGCCGGCGTCGGCGGCTACGGCAATTCCTTCGGCGTGCCCACCGTGGGCGGCTCGGTGGGCTTCCACAAGCGCTACAACGGCAACATCCTCGTCAACGCCATGGCGGTGGGCCTCGCCAAGACCGACGAGATCTTCTACGCGGCGGCGACCGGGGTCGGGCGCGCCATCGTCTATCTCGGCTCCAAGACCGGGCGCGACGGCATCCACGGCGCCACCATGGCGTCCAACGAATTCGGCGCCGACGCCGAGGAGAAGCGCCCCACGGTGCAGGTGGGCGACCCGTTCGCCGAGAAGCTGCTGCTCGAAGCCTGCCTCGAGATCATGAAGGCGGGCTGCGTGGTGGCGATCCAGGACATGGGCGCCGCCGGCCTCACCTGCTCGGCGGTGGAGATGGGCGCCAAGGGCAATCTCGGCGTCGAGCTCGACCTCGACAAGGTGCCGTGCCGCGAGACCGGCATGAGCGCCTACGAGATGATGCTCTCGGAGAGCCAGGAGCGCATGCTCATGGTCATCGCCGACGGCAAGGAGGCCGAGGCCGAGGCGATCTTCAAGAAGTGGGGGCTCGACTTCGCCATCGTCGGCCACACCACCGACACGTTGCGCTTCGTGGTGAAGCACAAGGGGCTGGTGGAGGCGGACCTGCCCATCAAGGAGCTCGGCGACGAGGCCCCCGAATATCGCCGGCCCTATCAGGAGCCGCAGCCGCGGCCGGTGATCGGACCCGCGGACGTGCGCAGCTCCGCCTCGGTGTCGGATGCGCTGGAGCGGCTCATCGCCTCGCCGGACCTGTGCTCCAAGCGCTGGGTTTGGGAGCAGTACGACCACCTGATCCTCGGCAATACCGTGCAGCGCCCGGGCGGCGACGCCGGCGTGGTGCGGGTGGAGGACGGCCCCAAGGCGCTCGCCTTCACCACCGACGTCACGCCGCGCTATTGCGAGGCCGACCCCTTCGAGGGCGGCAAGCAGGCGGTGGCGGAAGCCTGGCGCAACCTGACGGCGGTCGGCGCGACGCCGATCGCGGTCACCGACAATCTGAACTTCGGCAACCCCGAGAAGCCCGAGATCATGGGCCAGTTCGTGGGCTGCGTGAAAGGCATCGGCGCGGCCTGCGAGGCGCTCGATTTCCCGGTCGTGTCGGGCAATGTCAGCCTTTACAACGAGACCAACGGGCAGGCGATCCTGCCCACCCCGACCATCGGCGGCGTGGGCCTGATCGAGGATCTCGCCAAGACCGCGACGCTCGGCTTCAAGGGCGCCGGCGAGCCGATCCTGCTGATCGGCAAGACCCAGGGGTGGCTCGGCGCCAGCAAGTTCCTGGCCGCCATCTGCGAGCGCGAGGACGGGGCGCCGCCGCCGGTCGATCTGGTCGCGGAAAAGCGCAACGGCGACTTCGTGCGCGCGCTGATCCAGGAGGGCATCGCCACCGCCGTGCACGACATCTCCGACGGCGGCCTGCTGGTGGCGCTCGCCGAGATGGCCATGGCCGGCCGCATCGGCGCCTCCCTCGAGGCGCCGCCGGCGGGCATGGACGCCCTCGCCTGGTGGTTCGGCGAGGACCAGGCGCGCTATCTGGTTACCGTGCCAAGCGGCCAGACCGCGGAGGTCGCGCGCAAGGCGGAGGCGTTGGGGGTGCCGCTCGCCAAGATCGGCAAGACCGGCGGCGACAAGCTTGCAATCCCCGACGACCGGGCCATCATCGTCGAATCCCTGCGCGACCGGCACGAGACCTGGCTCCCCATCTATATGGGCGCCTCCTGAGGCCGGACCATTCGAGGACGCCGCCATGCCGATGCACCCGCGAGAGATCGAGCAGCTCATCAAGGAGGCGCTCCCCGACGCCACCGTGGTGATCGAGGACCTCGCCGGGGACGGCGACCACTATGCCGCCCGCATCGTCTCGGAGGCATTCCGCGGCAAGAGCCGGGTGCAGCAGCACCAGATGGTCTATGCGGCGCTGAAGGGCAATATGGGCGGGGTGCTGCACGCTCTGGCGCTGCAGACCAGCGTGCCGGAGACGCCCTGACCTGTGCGCAGGCAGATCGGCGGCGCTCCTGCATTCAATTTGGACGTGACCGCGCTCCTGCACTGATCGACCCTCGGCTGGCCGTTCGTTCACCAGCCGAAGGAAACATCCATGGGTTCCGCGCGCTTCCTTGCCTTCGCCCTGATCGCAACCCTCGCATCGGGTGCCGCCGCAGCCCAGTCGCCCAATGGGGTGGTGACGCTTTCGCCGCCGGGCGCCATCAAGCCGACGGGCACCTGGAATCTCGGCACAAAGGCTGGCGATTTCGTGTTCGTGGCCGGCATGCGCGGCATCGATCCCGCCACCAACCAACTCGTTGCCGGCGATGAGGCGCGCGTGCGCCAGGCCTTCCTGAACATGAAGACGATCGCCGAATCGGGCGGGGCGACGTTGCAGGATGCGACCCGGCTCGTGGTCTACGTCACCGACATGTTTCGCTACCGTCCCATCGTGAACAAGGTGCAGGAGGAATTGTGGGGCAAGCCGCCTTACCCGCCGCGCACCATCATCGAGGTGGATCGCCTCAACCAGGATGACATCGTTGAAGTGGAGGGCACCTTCTACGCGCCGCCGAAGAAGTAGCGCCGGGGCTCAGGAGCTGAAGCGCTGCTGATATTTTCGGCAGCCCGGGGTCCGGGCGGCAGGAACGGCGCCATCTTGCACTTTCCCCCCGGGCGGCCGATCTTTACACCGAAGGTTGCCGCCCGGCGGCCCCGAATTTTCGGAAGCGAGATCATGAGCGCGCACGATTTCATCGACCAGGAAGTCAAGAGCTCCGACGTGGTGCTCTTCATGAAGGGCACCCCCCAGTTCCCGCAGTGCGGCTTCTCGGGCCAGGTGGTGCAGATCCTCGACCACGTGGGCGTGCCCTTCAAGGGCATCAACGTGCTCCAGTCGGACGAACTGCGCCAGGGCATCAAGGAATACGCCAACTGGCCGACCATCCCGCAGCTCTACGTGAAGGGCGAGTTCGTGGGCGGCTGCGACATCATCCGCGAGATGTTCCAGGCCGGCGAGCTGGTCCCGTTCCTGGAGGAGAAGGGCGTGGTCCCCGGGGATCGTGCCGTTGGCTGAGGCATCCCCGGCGCCGACACTGGCGCTCAAAGTCGCGATAGTGCTTGGGCTGCTGGCCGACGCCGGATTGGTGGTGCTGCTGATCGCCATTTCCGGCTTCGTCTTCGGCGGACCGGAGGGGGCGCGGGGCGAGGCGTCCGCGGTGGCGGGCTGGGGCATGAGCCTTGCGGTGTGCCTGCTCTCGCCGCTGTTCGGCCTCCTCATGTGGCGGCGCGGGCGGCGCGATCTGGCGCTCGCCATGGTCTGGCTGCCGCCGCTGGCGATCCTCGTCGGCGCCGTGGTGGCGCGCTGAGCCGATCCCGTTTTGATCAAGAAAAAGGCCCGCTCCGGCGGGCCTTTTTTATTCCCGCGCCGGCGCTCAGGCGTGACCGAACACCCGCTTGAAGATGGTATCCACGTGCTTCAAGTGGTAGCCGAGGTCGAACTTCTCGTTGATGTCCTCTTCCGAGAGGTATTTGCGCACGTCCGGGTCGCCCAGGAGGAAGCTGCGGAAGTCGCCTTCGCCGCGCCAGACCTTCATGGCGTTGCGCTGGACCAGGCGATAGCTGTCCTCGCGGCTCGCCCCCTTCTGGGTCAGCGCCAGCAATACCCGCTGGGAGTGGATGAGGCCCCCGAGCTTGTCCATGTTCTTCTGCATGTTGTCGGCATGGACCACGAGCTTGTCCATGACGCCGGTCAGCCGGGCGAGGGCGAAGTCCAGCGTCACCGTGGCGTCGGGGCCGATCATGCGCTCCACCGAGGAGTGGGAGATGTCGCGCTCGTGCCACAGCGCCACGTTCTCCAGCGCCGGGGTCACATAGGCGCGGACCATGCGGGCGAGGCCGGTGAGGTTCTCGGTCAGCACCGGGTTGCGCTTGTGCGGCATGGCCGAGGAGCCCTTCTGCTCGGGCGAGAAATACTCCTCCGCCTCGAGCACTTCCGTACGCTGCAGGTGGCGCACCTCGGTGGCGAGCCGCTCCACCGAGGCGGCGACGACGCCGAGGGTGGCGAAGAACATGGCGTGGCGGTCGCGCGGGATCACCTGGGTGGAGACGGTCTCCACCTTGAGCCCCATCTTGGCGGCCACGTGCGCCTCCACGCGGGGGTCGACGTGGGCGAAGGTGCCGACCGCGCCCGATATGGCGCAGGTGGCGATCTCCTCGCGCGCGGCGACGAGGCGGGCGCGGTTGCGCTGGAACTCGGCCGCGGCGATGGCGAGCTTGACGCCGAAGGTGGTGGGCTCGGCATGGATGCCGTGGGAGCGGCCGACGGTCGGCGTCATCTTGTGCTCGAAGGCGCGCCGTTCCAGCACCTCCAGCAGCTTGTCGAGGTCGGCGATCAAAAGGTCGGCGGCGCGCTTGAGCTGCACCGAGAGGCAGGTGTCCAGCACGTCGGACGAGGTCATGCCCTGGTGCACGAAGCGGGCGTCGGGGCCGACGAACTCGGCGAGATGGGTGAGGAAGGCGATGACGTCGTGCTTGACCTCACGCTCGATGGCGTCGATGCGGTCGATGTCGAACGCGGCCGGACCGCCCAGCTCCCAGATCTTGGCGGCCGCCGCCTTGGGGACGATGCCGAGCTCGGCCATGGCGTCGGCGGCGTGGGCTTCGATCTCGAACCAGATGCGGAAGCGCTGCTCCGGGGTCCAGATGGCGGCCATTTCCGGGCGGCTGTAGCGGGGGATCATGGGGGTGTCGGTTCCTTCCACAGTCAAGCGGGCGATCTAGCAGATCGCGGCCGCCGTGAGTAGCGGCGCGGCAAGGTCCGCCTGTTCGCCGCCTCCTTCGCGCGGTTTCGCGCGCCGGCGCAGCCGGCCGGGCCCGCCGCGCCCGCTTGAGGTACGACAGGATGGCGCCGCCGCGCCCCCGCGATGCCGCCGAAGCCCGTGCCCGCTTTCGCCGGGCGCCCTATGCGTCTAGTCTGGCGCGGCGTACCCACCGGCATGCCAGATTCAGAGGGCCCTTTGCGTTACGTGTCCACCCGGGGCGAGGCCCCCGTCTTGTCCTTCTCCGACGCCCTGCTCGCCGGCCTCGCCCGCGACGGCGGGCTCTATGTGCCCGAGACCTGGCCGACGCTTTCGAAAGCCGAGATCGCCGCGCTCGCCGGCAAGCCCTATGCGGAGGTGGCCAAGGCGGTGATCACGCCGTTCGTGGCGGATTCGATCCCGCGCCGGGCGCTCGACCTGATGATCGACGACGCCTACGCCGCGTTCCGCCATCCGGCGGTGGCGCCGCTGGTGCAGGTGGCGCCCAACCGCTTCGTGCTGGAGCTGTTTCACGGGCCGACCCTGGCGTTCAAGGACGTGGCGATGCAGCTGCTCGCGCGGATGATGGACCACGTGCTCGCCAGCCGGGGATCGCGGGCGACCATCGTCGGTGCCACCTCGGGCGACACCGGCAGCGCCGCCATCGAGGCGTTCCGCCATTCGGACGCGGTGGACGTGTTCATCCTCTACCCGCACAAGCGGGTCTCCGAGGTGCAGCGGCGCCAGATGACCACGGTCGCCTCGGCCAACGTGCACGCCATCGCGGTCGAGGGCACGTTCGACGATTGCCAGGCCATGGTGAAGGCCATGTTCAACCACCACGCCTTCCGCGACCGGCTCGCGCTCGCCGGCGTGAACTCCATCAACTGGGCCCGCATCGTCGCCCAGGTGGTCTATTATTTCTATGCCGCCGCGGCGCTCGGGGCGCCGCACCGGGCGGTGACGTTCGTGGTGCCCACCGGCAATTTCGGCGACATCCTCGCCGGCTGGGTGGCCAAGAAGATGGGCCTGCCCATCGCCGGCCTGTCGATCGCCACCAACGTCAACGACATCCTGGCGCGCACGCTGGAAACCGGCCGCTACGAGGTGAAGGGGGTGAAGCCCTCCTCCTCGCCGTCGATGGACATCCAGGTTTCGTCCAATTTCGAGCGGGTGCTGTTCGAGGCGCTGGAGCGCGACGCGCCGACCCTGCGCCAGCTGATGGCCTCGCTCGCCCAGTCCGGCGCCTTCAGCCTGCCGCGCGCGGCGCAGGCGGCGATCGCCGCCGACTTCACCGCCGGCCGCGCCGACGAGCCGGAGACCGCCGCCACCATCGCCCGCTATTTCGCCGAAGCCGGCTATCTGGCCGATCCCCACACGGCGGTCGCCCTCGCGGTGGCCGACAAGGTGGAGCATTCCGCCGCGGTGCCGCAGGTGGTGCTCTCCACCGCCCATCCCGCCAAGTTTCCCGACGCGGTGCAGGCGGCGACCGGCATCCGCCCGGCGCTCCCGCCCCACATGGCCGAACTCATGACCCGCAAGGAGCACGTCACCGTGCTGCCCAACGATCTGTCCGCCGTGGAGGCCTTCATCTCCCGCACCGCCCGCATGGGCGCGGGCGCCGCCGCATGAGCGTGAAGGTCTCGACGCTGCCGAACGGCATCACCGTCGTCTCCGACGACATGCCCCATCTGGGCACCGCATCGCTCGGCATCTGGGTGGGCGCCGGCGCCCGCGACGAGGCGCAGGACGAGCACGGCATCTCCCATCTCCTGGAGCACATGGCCTTCAAGGGCACGAAGCGCCGCACCGCCCGCCGCATCGCCGAGGAGATCGAGCAGGTGGGCGGCGACATCAACGCCGCCACCTCGGTGGAGCAGACCTCCTACAATGTGCGGGTGCTGGGGGAGGACGTCGGCCTCGGCGTCGACATCCTCGCCGACATCCTCACCGAGCCGGCGTTCGCCGCCGACGAGCTGGAACGGGAGAAGAACGTCATCGTCCAGGAGATCGGCGCGGTGCTCGACACCCCCGACGACCTGGTGTTCGACCATTTCCAGGAGCGCGCCTTCCCCGAACAGGCGGTGGGCCGCTCGATCCTCGGCACGCCGCAGACCGTGCGCGCGTTCAGCCGCGGCCAGCTCGCCACCTATCTGCTGCGCCACTATCGCGGGCCGCGCATGGTGGTGGCGGCGGCGGGCGCGGTGGACCACGAGCACCTCGTCGCCGAGGCCGGCGCGCGCCTCGCCTCGATCTCCGGCGATCAGCCGGCGGTGCAGATGCCGGCCAGCTATGCCGGAGGCATCCATCTCGCCCCGCGCGAGCTGGAGCAGGTGCACCTGCTGATCGGCATCGAGGGCTGCTCCTTCAAGGACGAGGAGTATCACGCCGTGCAGGTGCTCTCGAACGTGCTGGGCGGCGGCATGTCCTCGCGCCTGTTCCAGGACGTGCGCGAGGAGCGCGGCCTGTGCTACGCCATCTATGCGTTCCACTGGAGCTATGCCGACACCGGGCTGTTCGGCGTCTATGCCGGCACCGACGAGGGCGACGTCAGCGAGCTCACCGCCGCGGTGATCGACCAGATCCTCGAGACCGGGGACACCGTGACCGCGGAGGAGGTGGCGCGCGCCAAGGCGCAGATGAAGGTGGGCCTGCTTGCCGCGCTCGAGGGCTCGGGCGCGCGGGCGGACCAGCTCGCGCGCCAGATGCTCGGCTTCGGGCGCGTGATCCCGGTGGAGGAGATCGTCGCCAAGGTGGATGCGGTGGACGTCGCCAAGGTGCGCGCGGCGGCGCGACGGCTGATCCAGGGCGCGCGGCCGACGCTTGCGGCCATCGGTCCCGGCGCGGGCCTTGAACCGGCCGCGCGGATCGTGGAACGTCTGGCGGGGTAGGGTGGGTCCGCCCCGGTGAATCGCCAGGGGCGGGTCACCTTGTGCGGCGCCACCGCCGCTCCGCGCCAGGCCGCAGGGCGGCGCGCCGGCGGGATGGAGGCGTCGGACGGCGCGATCCGATGGGATCGCGCCCGGGCAATGGACCGGGCCTTCGCCATCGTTTCGGGCGGACGCGGCGCGGGCGGGTCGAGGAGGCGGTCTCCCATCGGAGGCCGGGCGAGCATGGCGGACGGCGTTTCGTCCTTGGATCTGAATGGCGTCCCGGCGCAGCGCGGGGATGCGCCGGATGGTCTCGTTTCCCCGATCCGGCGGGCACCGGGCGCCCCGTCTTTCCTCGCGCGCGCCGGCGGTGGGCGGCCGGCATGCGGATCGGCCTGCGGCGGCGCCGCCGCAGGACCGGCGGGAGCGCGCGCATGTGGCCGCTGACCGCGCTCTTTTCCACCGATCCCTTGCCCGCGATCGCGGGGGAGGGGGTCTATCTGCGTGTGCCGCAGACCGCGGATTTCGCCCAATGGCGCGACCTGAGGGCGCGCAGCCGGGCCTTCCTCACGCCCTGGGAGCCGCTCTGGCCGGCGGACGACCTCACCCGGGGCGCCTATGCCCGGCGGCTGCGCCGCTATGCCCGCGACATGCTCTCCGACCAGGCCTATCCCATGTTCGTGTTCCGCAGCGGCGACGACGCGCTGCTCGGCGGGCTCACCTTGTCCAACGTGCGGCGCGGCGTGTGCCAGGCGGCGAGCCTCGGCTACTGGATGGGCGAGCCGTTCGCGGGCAAAGGCCACATGCGGGCGGCCCTGGCTGCGCTCCTGCCGGTGGCCCACGAGCACCTCCAGCTGCGGCGCATCGAGGCCGCCTGCATGCCCACCAACGCGCCCTCCGTGCGCCTGCTGGAGCGCTGCGGCTTCGTGCGCGAGGGCTATTCGCGCGAGTATCTGTGCATCAACGGCGTGTGGGAGGACCACCTGCTGTTCGCGCGGCTGCGGCGCGATCCCATCGCCTCCGGCGCCGTGCGCGAGGCGCCGTCGCGGGCGGCCCAATAGGCCTGTACGGCCCGGCCGGCGGCGGGGCGGCCGCTGGGCCGATCCCGGCGGGCGGCTCAGTTGGCCGGGGTGTTGGCGGCCGGCAGCGCGCCCGGCGTGCGCGAGAGGCTCTCGATGATGTCGCGTACCGCGGCGGCGCCGGCGCGGCTGCGCACCGCCTCGATCAGCGGCTGGGCGGCGCCGGAGCGCTGCAGCAGGCTCTGCGGATCGGCGATCACCAGCGGGCTGTCCCAGGGACCCTGGACGATGAAGGGCAGGTCGAGCGGCGGCTGGTCCCCGGCGCCCTGGGCCGCCGGGGCGACCAGAGCGGCGGTGCCCTTGAGGTCCAGGTCCCGCGCGCCGACGGCGGCGGTGCCGGCCAGCGTCAGGCGCACCCTTTTGCCCTCGAAGCTCACGGCCTCGACGTCGGCTTTGCCGTCCTTGAGGGTGATCTTGCCGTCGAGGGTGGCGAACTGGGTGCGGCCGCCGCGCGGGTCGCCGCCGCCGGAGAGCGGGCGGCGCTCGATGCGGTGGAGCACCTGCACCACGTCGAACCCCACCAGCGCGCCGTCGGCGCCGGTGAGCGAGAAGGCGCCGGAAATGCCCTGGGCGATGTCCTGGATGCTGCGGCCCGTGCCCTCCAGGCTGAGCGCGATGTCGCCGGTCCCCTCCAGCCGCCGGAAGCCGGCGATGTCGTCCAGCGCCGGCTCGAGCGCGACGTCGGCGCAGTCGGCCTCGATGCGGACCACCGCGCCGGACCGGTCCGCGGCCAGGGTGGCGGGGCGCGGCGCCAGCACGGCGGAGGCGCGGATGCGCCCGCCCCAGACGCGGGCCTGGCCGACCGTGAGGGCAAGCCGGCCGCCGGTCAGCACGGCGCTGGCGGCGAGGGTGGTGAGGCGGGTATTCTCCGCCGTCACCGCCGCGGCCGACAGGCGCAGATCGAGGTCGAACCGCTCCAGCGCCGTGAGGTCGATGGTGCGCCGGTCCCATTCGCGCCCGTCGGGCGAGGTGAAGCGCAGGCGGCCATAGGGCGACAGATCGAGGCTCTCGGCCGCGAGCGTGCCCTGGATCAGCGGGCGCTCGCCCGTGAGCTTGACCAGCAGCGCGCCTTCCGAGCGGTTGCCGTCGAGGTCCAGCACCGCATTGGTGAGGTCGATCTGCGGGCCGTCGGTCTTCAGCCGGCCGCTGAGGCCGAACTCGCCGAAGCCGCCGGAGGTCGGCGCGGCGATGCCGAGCCAGGCCAAGACCTCGCGCAGGCCGCTGGCCTGGACGCTGAGATTGCCCTCGGCGGCGAGGCTCTCGCGCAGCAGCGCGGTCTCGCCGCGGAAGCTGACGCGGGCGGCGCGCGCCGAGACCGCCACGCGGGTGGCGGTCGGCCGGCCGGCCATGAAGGCCGGCGTGTCCTCCATCAGCAGCTTGGTGGAGACCGACTTGTCGCGCCAGTCGAAGTCGAGGGCGACGGCGATACCCTTGCCCTCCAGGATGCGGTCGAGGCTGCCCGAGATGTTGTTCACGAGCTCGCGCGTCAGCCCGTCGTCGTCGCGCAGAGCGATGGTGCCGCGCAGGATGCGCAATTCGGGAAGGTCCTTGTCGCCGAGCAGCGGTGCGAGCGCGGCTGCGGGCACCGCGCTGCGCCCGGTGAGGACCAGCGTCGGCCGGTTGAGGGTGACGTCCGCCACCTCCACCTGGCCGAACAGCAGCGGCCAGAGCTGGAGCCGCGCGTCGACGCTCTCGGCGTCCAGCGACTGGCCCTGCGGCAGCGGGAATTCGGCCTTGCCGAGGCTGAGGCGCGGATAGGGCAGCAGGCGCAGCACCGGATCGCCCGACATGCGCACCTTCTGGCCCGTGGTGCCGGTGATGGCCTGGCTGGCGGCGCGGCGCAGCTCGTCCGACGGGATCACCAGCGGCAGCGCGACCGCGGCGACCAGGACCACGGCCGCCGTTCCGCAGCAGGCCGCGAGGGTGATGAGAAGAGTTCGTCGCGTGGGCCGGCCGAGTTTCAGCATCGCCTCTTTCGATCGATCAGAACGGGTCGTGCGTCGCGGGCGGCGCGTGGGCCGGGGGCGGCGGAGGGCCGCTCCGGGACATCGGACGGCGGCGGCACGATTCCTCCCCTCTGTGTCCCTTTCATGGCTTGGAAGACCGCCCAAGGGGCGGCCGTGCTCACGATCCGGGCGAGCGCGCCGGGGCGGAGCGGGCCGAGCCCGCGGCGCGGGCGGCGGCGGCGGACAGGCGCGCCAGGAGGATCACCGGGCCGAGCCCCACCATCACGATCACGAGGGCGGCGAGCGCGCCGTCCTCGTAGGTGCCGCGCGCCGCCTCGGCATAGACGTGGGTGGCCAGCGTCTCGAGGCCGAGCGGGCGCAGCAGCAGGGTCGCCGGCAGCTCCTTCATGGCGTCCACGAACACCAGCAAAGCGGCGGTCAGGAGCGCCGGGCGCAGCAGCGGCAGGTGGATGCGCGCCACGGTCGCGCCGCGGCTCGAGCCGAGGCTGCGCGCCGCCATGTCGAGATGCGGCGAGAGCTTGGCGAAGCCGGCCTCGATGCCGCCCACCGGGATGGCCAGGAAGCGGATGGCGAGCGCCAGCACCAGCGCCGCCCCTGAGCCCGAGATCAGGAGGCCGGTGGAGAGGCCGAAGGTCTGGCGCATGGCGGCGTCGACCGCATTGTCGAAGCCGGCGAGCGGGCTCAGCAGGCCGATGGCGAGCACCGTGCCCGGCACCGCATAGCCGAGGCCCGCCAGCCGGGCGATGGCGCCCGACAGACGCGAGGGGGCGAGCCGGTAAGCGAGCGCCACCACCAGCCCGGCGCCCAGCGTCAGCAGCGTGGCGGCGAAAGCGATGACGGCGGTGGTCGCCGCCTCGCCGGGCAAGGTGGCGGACAGGCCGGCCTCGGCCACCCGGCGGGCGGCGGCGACGCCAAGGTGGAGCACCGGCACGGCGAAGCCGAGCACCACCGGCACGGCGCACAGCCCGGCGGCCGCGGCGCCGGCCAGGCCGGACAGCCGCGCCGGCGGCGCCGGCCGCGCGGTGCCGCTGGCGACGAAGCGGCGCGCCGCGCGCGCCGCCCGCTCGGCGAGGATCAGCGCCAGCACGAGGGCGAGCATGACGAGGGCGATCTGCGCCGCGCCGGGCAGGTTCGAGCGGTTGACCCAGGTGGTGTAGATGGAGACCGTCAAAGTGCGCAAGCCGAGGAATTCGGAGGCGCCGATGTCGCCCAGGGTCTCCAGCAGCACCAGGGTCAGGCCCGCCACCACGGCGGGCCGGGCGAGCGGCAGGCCCACCTTGAGGAACGCTCTGGCCGGGCTGGCGCCGAGCGTGCGCGCCACCTCCAGCGCGGCGGCCGACTGCACCAGGAAGCTCGCCCGCGCCGAGAGATAGACGTACGGGTAGAGCACGCACGAGAGCACGAACACACAGCCGCCGAGCGAGCGCACGTCGGGCAGCCGGAAGTCGCGCGGCGAGGCGATGCCGAGCAGCGCCCTCAGCGCCTCCTGCACCGGCCCGAGCGGGTGCAGCACGTCGAGATAGGAATAAGCGACGATGTAGCCCGGCACGGCGAGCGGCATCAGCAGCGCCCATTCGAACAGGCCGCGGCCGGGGAAGTCGCAGCGCGCCACCAGCCAGGCGCAGGGCAGGGCGATGAGGCAGGAGAGCGTGCCGACGCCGACGAGCAGCAGGAAGGTCTGCGTCAGGGCGCTCGGCAGCACGTGGGCGAGAAGATGGGGCCACAGGTCGCCCGATCCCTCGGCGGCGATGGCGGCGAGCGCCGCCAGCGGCAGCAGCACCGCGAGCGCCACCGCGGCCGCGCCCCACACCCAGACCGACGCCGCCTCCCGCCCGATGGCGGGCAGGAGGCGTCCGGAGCGGCGGCGCGCCGGCAGCGCGGCGTGGGCCGCGGGCTGGACCAGGGGCTGGGTCACGCGTGTCGGCCTCAGTTGTTGAAGCCGACCTTGTCGATCAGCGCGCTCGCGGCCTTGCGCGCCTTGGCGATGGCGACCAGCGAGATGGGATCGACCTTCAGCGGGCCGAGGCCGGCGATGATCGGGTCGGTCTCGGCGCCGGTGATCACCGGATACTCGTAGTTCATCTTGGCGTAGACCGACTGCATGGCCGGGGACACCGCGAATTCCAGGAACGTGATGGCGGCGTCCTTGTGCGGGGCGTTCTTGGCCACCGCCGCGCCGGACACGTTCACATGGGTGCCGCCGCCCTCGAAGATGGGCAGCAGAACGCCGATGCCGTCGCCCCACTTCTGCTGCTCGGCGCCGCCCTTGCCGGAGCGCATCAGGCCGACATAATAGGAATTGCCCAGCGCCAGATCGCAGATGCCGCCGAGGATGTCGCGCGCGCCCTCGCGGTCGCCGCCGGCGGGCTTCCTGGCGAGGTTGGCCTTCAGGCCGCGCAGCCAGTCCTCGGTCTTCGCCTCGCCGTGATGGACGATGTAGGCGGCGGCCAGCGCCACGTTGTAGGGGTGCTGGCCCGAGCGGATGCAGACCTTGCCCTTCCACTTGGGGTCGGCGAGGCTCTCATAGGTGATGGCGTCGAGCTTCACCTGGTCCTTGGCGGTATAGACCAGGCGCGCGCGCAGCGAGAGCGAGAACCAGTTGCCGTCCGGATCGCGCAGGTTGGCTGGGATCGCCGCCTTCAGCGCGGCGCTGTCCACCGGCTGGGTCACGCCGGCGTCCACCACGTCGAGCAGATTGCCCACGTCCACCGTCATGAGGACGTCGGCGGGCGAGCTCGCGCCCTCGGCCTTCACGCGCTCGGCGAGGCCGTCCTTGATGAAGACGCTCCTCACCTCGATGCCGGTGGCCCTGGTGAAGGCTTCGAACAGCGGCGCGGCGAGACCGGGCTCGCGGGTGGTGTAGACGTTCACCACCTGCTGGGCTCCAGCCGGCGCGGCGGCGCCGGCGAGACCGGCGGTGGCAAGAAGCGCGGTTGCAAAAACGCAGGGGGCAAGACGCGCGGCACGCGCGGAAATCAGATGGGTCATGGCGTCCTCTAGGCAGCACTGCTCGTCAGTCAGTGTCCGGCGGATCAATCGCCTAGGTTCCGCTAGCCTTCTCGATAACGCAGCGTCAATAAACAAAGATGCGAGTCAAGAACATTAGAGTTCATCCAAGAAATACCTTTGAGACGATCTAAATTAGGATCATTCCAACTGGTGATCTTTTGAGCGGTTCCCGGCGGGGGCGCGGGCACAAAAAAGGCCCGGCTGGAGGGCCGGGCCGGGGTCGCGAATCGGGCGCTGGGCGCCGGTCAGTCCTCGTCGAGCTCGCCGATATGGTGCTGCGCGTAGAGCTGCAGGCCGAGCTTGGAGACGAGGTCGAGCTGGGTCTCCAGGAAGTCGATGTGGCCTTCCTCGTCCGCCATCAGCTCCTCGAACAGATCGCGGCTCGGATAGTCCTTCACCGAGTGGCAGTAGGTGGCCGCCTCCTGGTAGAGCGCGCGGGCATCGAGCTCGGCGGCGAGGTCGGCCTCGAGGATTTCCTTCACGTCCTGGCCGATGCGCAGCGGGTCCAGCACCTGCATGTTCGGGAAGCCGTCGAGGAACAGGATGCGGTCGGTGAACTTGTCGGCGTGCACCATCTCTTCGATGGATTCGGCGCGCCACTTCTTGGCCAGCGCCTTGTAGCCCCAATTGTCCAGCATGCGGTAATGCAGCCAGTACTGATTGATGGCGGTGAGCTCCGAGCGCAATCCCCGGTTGAGATATTCGATGACCTTCGGATCACCCTTCATGGCTCACTCCTGCTGCCGACGACCGCGGCTTTCGTTGTCTCGAATTACTTTTAGATAAACTCTAAGGTGCGTGCAACGCCCTGGAACCGCCAGATCGTCGCGTTTGCTATTCCGCGGCGACCAGGCCGGCCAGGGAGGCGACGGGGCATTCCTCGGCGCAGCTGGCGCAGGAATGCGCCTGCACCTGGTCCAGGATCGCGCGGATGGTGCGCGCGCAGCGCCCACATTGGGGGGAGCAGCCGAGGCAGCGATAGATCTCGCCGGGTGTCCGCACGCCGCCGAAATTGGCGCAGGCATCGCGGACCTGATGGTCTGAAAAGACGTTGCACGAACATACGATCATGGTTTGATCCAGATCAGCTTGCTTAGAGCAATTCCAAAAAGGCCATTCTACTTGCATCAAGTTCGCAGAGCGGCAGGCTTGGCGTCAACTCCGTAGAAATGCGACATGGTGGTCGCGCCCCGCCTTGAAAAGAGCGGCGGCTTCTACTTTTAAGCAATTCCATTCTGGCGGCGGGCGGGTGCTTTGCCTTGCCGGAGGCCGCTGGCCTCAAGGCCAGCGCGGCCTGGGACGGGCGGCGATCCAAAGGCGGGGGGCGGCGCCGGGCGCGCGCCGTCCATCACCGGCTAGGGCGCGGCCGGCCCGATTGCCGCGCGGGGCAGGCGCAGGTGCGCCACCACGCCCGCGGCCAGGCCACGCCGCAGGCCGAATGTGCCCCCCAGCGCCTCGGCCTCGTGGGCGAGGCGGGCGAGGCGCAGCGGACCGCCCGGCCTCCGGGGCATCGGGTCCGCCGTGCGGGCCGGCGTCAGCGGATCGAGCGCGCGCGCCCAGTCCACCTCGTCGACCGGCGCCCCGCCATCGGCGATCTCGAGCACCAGCGCGCCGGGATCGTCGGGCGCCGGCAGGACGGCGAGGGCGATGCTCGCGCCCTGCGGGCTCGCGGCGAGCGCATCCTCCAGCATCAGCCGCAGCAGCCGGGCGAGGCGCGGCCCGTCGGCCGCCACCGCCGCGGACGGCGGGTCGGCCGGCGGCAATTCGGCGCGCAGCCGCACCCCGCGCCGACGGGCGGAAGGCTCAAGCAGCGCCAGCGCGTCCCGCGCCAGCGCCGCGAGATCGCACGACGCGGCGGGCGCCGGCTCGGCTTCGGCGAGGCCGCAGAGATCATCGAGGTCGCCGCGCAGCGCCGTGAGCGCCGCGCGGGTGCGCCCGTCGAGGCCGACGGCGGGGGCTTCCCGGGCGGCGGCGTCGCCGGGCAGCAGGGTTTCGAGCGCCGGCCCGAGGCGTGCGCGCACCAGCCGCGCCAAAGCGGCGAGCCGGGCCGGACGGGGATCCGGCGCTTCGGCCGGCACCGCCGGCGGGGCAGGGGCGTCATGCGGGTCCGGCGCCGGCGCCGTCGCGGCGGGCGTGCCGGCAGGAGCTTCGGCGGGACTTTCGGCGCGACCGGCCGCGGGACTTTGGGCCGCCGTTTCCGCAGGGCGCGGCGCCAGCACCACGCAGACCAGCCGGTCCTCGTGCCCGCCCCGCGCCAGGGCGCCGCGCGCCGGGACGAGATCGTCCGCGCCGGCGCGGATCTGAAGGTCGATCACCGTGGTGGCGTCCCCCTCCGCCGCCAAAGCGGCGCCGAGCGCCTGCGCCGCGGCGTTTCGGTCGGCGGGGGCGATCAGGGGCAGGAAGGGCGCGCCCACCAGTTCGCGCGCGGTCCGCGCCAGCAGGCGCCGCGCGGCGGCGTTGGCGAACAGCACCAGGCCGTCCTCCTCGAGCAGCAGCACCGGCCAGGGCACGAGGTCGAGCGCCTCGCGCCGGGCTTGGCTCAGCGCCTCGGCGCGCGCGTCCGCCGCCGGCGCCTCGGCATCGATCCGGCGCGCCACATAGACCAGCGCGTTGCGGCCGTCATAGGGGGCCGCCAGGAGGCGCACCTCCACCGGCACCCGGTCGGCGGTGGCGGTGACGAGGCGCAGCGCGCCGTCGGCGCCGCGCTCGAGGGCGGCGGCGAGGCCGCCGGCGGCCCGGAACGCCGCAAGATCGGCATGGCCGCTCCATTTCAGGAACGTGCGGTTGGCATGGATGGCGGCGCCGTCCTGCTCCACCAGCAGCGCCACCGGCAGCCGGTCGAGCAGCGCCTCGGCCGCCGCGCCGGCGCCCGGCGCCTCGGGTCCCGGCTCGATGGCGCCGGCCCGGAGCGGGTCGGCGGCCGGCGCGGCCGGGCGCTCCTCGCCCCTGGGCCAGTCCTCCACCGCGGCGGCAAGGGTGCGGGCGATCTCCTGGAAGGCCGAGCGCTCGGTGGGCGTGAGCGCGGCCGCTCCGCGCAGCGGCACGACCTTGACGCGCGCGGGGTCGGGCGCCGGCGCCTCGGGCGGCGGCAGATGCAGGCGGGGGCGGCGGCGCGCGAGGCCGAAGCCGCGCATCTCGCCGCGCGCGAGGCTGGGGCCGAGGATCGGCGCGGCGCCCAGCTCCAGCTCCAGCGGCGGGTCGCCGGCGACGACGACGCGCGCGCCGGTGAAGCTCGCGCCGCGCGCGAGCGCCGCCGCGGCGGTCGCGCCGCCGCGCGCGAGATCCTGCGCCTCGAGCTCGCCGAAGGTCGCGCCGATCAGGCGCCCGGCCATGGGGCCGAGGGCGTCGGCGAGCGCCTCCGAGACCGCGAGGATGCGTCCCGCCGCGTCGGCCTGGAAGGTGAAGCGCAGCGGCGCCGCGTCGGCGCTCACCGGGGCCGGCTCGGGACGGGGGGCGGGCGGCGGCGGGGCGGCGCCGTCGAGGCCGGTCACCACGAAGCCGCCGCCGGTGCGGGCGACGCGGAAGGTGAGGGCGCCGCGCGCCGCGGGCGGACGCAGGCGCGCCAGGGTGGCGTCGGGCCGCCCCGGCCCGGCGCCCGCCCGGCGCTGGCCGCCGCGCGCCAGCGCGCGCAGCAGCGGGGCGAGCGCGGGCGGCACGCCGGCGCCGGGCGCGAGCCCGAGCTGGACCGCCGCCGGGTTCGCCTCGAGCACCCGCTCGCCCTGCGCGTCCACGAGGAAGGCGGCAGGCGCGCGCGCGGCGCGCGCGTCCGGGCGCGGCCCGGACAGGTCAAGGGGACGTGATTTCGTCTCCGTCATTCCGTGTTGTCCGCGAATACCTTCGACAATCGCCCGGGCGCCAGATTCGCTTGGCCGGCTATAGTGGCGCGCAATGATTAACGCCGCGGCAATCGTCGGAATTTGACCTCTTTCATATTGCCGAGGACAGGGCCGGGCATACTAAGATCGTGTGGGTGCGCGGCCGCCGGCCGCAGGCCCCAACCCGAGGAGTGACGCCCATGACGAAGATCGGTCCCGACCTGGAGTTGCCCGCGGAGATGCGCGCCATCGCGGAGAAGAACGTGGCCCAGGCGCGCCAGGCCTTCGAGACCCTGTTCAAGAGTGCGCGCGACGCGGTGGGCGACGGCGAGGGGCGGTTCGAGGAGATGCGCACCTCGATGAAGGATCTGCGTCAGAAGACCATCGGCCTGATGGAGGCCAACGTCGCGGCGAGCTTTGACTTCCTGCACAAGCTGGTGACCGCCAAGAGCCCGCAGGAGATGATGAGCCTGCAGGCCGAGTTCCTCTCCAGCCAGATGCAGGCGGTGGCCGAGCAGGCGAAAAGCCTCGGCGCCGAGGCCAAGGCGCTGGGCGAGAGCACCGTGCGCACCCTCGACGAGCACGCCCGCGCCCTCGCCGAGCGCGTCAAGACGCTGAGCGCCACCGCCGCCCAGAACGCCCAGGCCGCGGCCCAGGATCTCAAGGTGATGGGCGAGACCGCCATGCGCGACGCCAAGACCGCGACCGACCAGGCCATCGACCCCAACCGGCCGGGCTGACGCGGTTTCAGACTACCTATTTGTTGTGCGGCGCAAAAATGATTTTGCGCCGCACGGTGCCCTCGGCTATAACAACGTGGGGTCAGGGCCAGCGCCTGGAACCGTGTCGCGTGGAGCCTTTCGCGTTGCCGGACGGTCGCCAGCGGGGCCCGTTCCGCATGCGCCCCCGTCCTCCCAAAGCCGCCCCCCGAGCGACCCGAGGATGCTATGAACGACACCTTCATCAAGGCCTATCAGGACCAGTTGGAAGCGGCCAAGAAGGCCTTTTCCGCCAATGGCATGCCTGCCTTCGAGGTGCCCCCCGCGGTGCGCGAGATCGCCGAAAAGGGCCTCGCCACCTGCCGCGACAATTACGACAAGATGAAGTCTTCGGCCGAGCAGGTGAACGCCGCCTTCGAGGACACCTGCACCACCGCCAGCAAGGGTGTCGCCGCGTTCAACGTGAAGATGCTCGAGGCGCTGCAGACCAACGTGAACTCGTCGTTCGACTATTTCAACGCGCTGCTCGCCTCGAAGACCCTGGCCGAGGCGGTGGAGATTTCCACCAGCCACGCGCGCAAGCAGTTCGAGACCGTCTCCAGCCAGGCGAAGGACCTCTCCGCCCTGGCCCAGAAGGTGGCCGCGGATTCCACCGAGCCCATGAAGGCCTCGGTCGAGAAGACCATCCGCCCCGCCGCCTGATCGCGGCCCCGGCGGCTGCGCGCGCCGCAGGGCGCGCGGCTCCCCATTCCACCGCCGGCGCGTGCCCCCGCGCCGGCGTTTGCATTCCGGCGCCCCATCGCCGGCGCGCCCTTGACGCGGCCGGCTCTCCTGGCGCAGGTTCCGTTCGGCCCGCCTCGCGGGCCGCTCGGGCCGCCATGGCGCCCGCGACGGGGACGGCACCGAGGGTCGGAACAGGGGTCCGCGCGGCGCTCCCGGGGCGGGCGATGGACGGCTCTTTCATTCCTCCAGGCCGGGTGCTCCCCGGCGATCAAGACATGCGCGCCATCGGTTCCGTCTCGCCGCTGCTTCTCGTCGGTCCCGCCTGGGTGGGCGACATGGTCATGGCCGCGAGCCTGGTCGAGGTGCTGCGCCTGCGCGATCCGGGACGCCCGGTGGACGTGATCGCACCGCCCGCCGCGCTGCCCATCGCCCGCATGATCCGCGGCGTGCGCCGCACCATCCCGCTCGGCCTCGGCCATGGCGAGCTCGGCCTCCTGGCCCGCTGGCGCGCCGGCCGCGCGCTGCGGGAGGAGGGCTATTCCAAGGCCATCATCCTGCCGCGCGCCTTCAAGGCCGCCATCATTCCCTTCGCCGCCGGCATTCCCGAGCGCGTCGGCTACAAGGCCGAGCTGCGCTCGCCGCTGCTCACCGACGCGCGCGCCGACCGGGACCGCAAGAGCGCGCGCACCATCGACCGCTTCGTGGCGCTCGGCCTGCCCGAGGCGGCGCCGGCCGCGCCGGCGCCGCGCCCGCGCCTCTATCTGCCCGACGGCATGGCGGACCTGGCGGCCGGCAAGTTCCCGCTGCCCGGCCCGGGGCCGGTGCTGGCGCTGTGCCCGGGGGCCGAATACGGCCCGTCCAAACGCTGGCCGGCCGAGAAGTTCGCGTCGCTGGCGGCCCGCGCGGCGGCCGCCGGCTGGCACGTGCGGGTGGTCGGCTCGGCCAAGGAGGCCCCCGCCGGCGCCGTGATCGCCGCCGCCGCGCCGGGCATCGAGGATCTCACCGGCCGCACCACCCTCATGGAGGCGGCGGCGGTGCTGGCCGCCGCCAGCGTGGTGGTGACCAACGATTCCGGCCTGATGCACGTGGCGAGCGCCCTCGACCGTCGGGTGGTGGCGGTGTTCGGCTCCTCGTCCGAGAAGATGACGCCGCCCACCGCGCCGGGCGCGCGGGTGATCTCGCGGCCCTTGCCCTGCCGGCCGTGCATGAAGCGCGAGTGCCCGCTCGGCACGCTCGCCTGCCTCGAAGGCATCGACGCCCGCGAGGTGTTCGACGCGGCCGAGCGCATCGCCCGATGAGGGTGCTCCTCGTCAAGCTGTCCTCGCTCGGCGACGTGGTCCACGCCTTTCCCGCCCTCACCGACGCCATGGCCGCGGTGCCCGGCCTGCGGGTGGACTGGGCGGTGGAGGAGGCGTTCGCGCCCATCGCCCGGCTGCACCCCGCGGTGCGCGAGGTCATTCCGGTGCCGCTGCGGCGGCTGAAGAAGCGCCCGCTGGCCGCGCTCGGCAGCGGCGAGGCGGCGGCCGCCCGCCGCGCGCTCGCCGGCCGGCGCTACGACGTGGTGATCGACGCCCAGGGCCTGGTGAAGAGCGCGCTCGTCGCCCTCCTCGCGCACGGCCGGCGCCACGGATTCGACGGCGCGAGCGCGCGCGAGGGGCTCGCCGCCCTTGCCTATCACGTCCGCCACCATGTGCCCGAAGTGGAGCACATGGCCGAGCGCATCCGCAAGCTGTTCGCCGCCGCGCTCGGCTATGGGCTGGAGGGCCGTCCGCTGGACACCGGCCTCAGGCCGGACCCGCTGCCGCAGGGCGACGCGCCGCATCTGGTCTTCCTCCACGGCACCACCTGGCCCACCAAGACCTGGACCGTCGCCGGCTGGCGCGCGCTCGCCGCGGAGGCCGAGAAGGCCGGGATGCATGCCCTGGTGTTCACCCAGGGCGCGGCCGAGGAGGCGCGGGCGCGCGCCATCGCCGAGGGCCGCCCGGCGGTGGAGCCGCTGCCGCCGCAGCCGCTGGAGACGCTCATTCCGCTGATCGCCTCGTCCGCCGGGGTGGTGAGCGTCGACACCGGGCTCGGCCATCTGGCCGCCGCCTTCGGCGTGCCCACGATCGGGCTCTACGGCCCCACCGATCCGCGCCTCACCGGCCTCGTCGGCGCGCGGGTCGCCGAGCTGAAATCGCGGCGCGACTGCGCGCCGTGCGAGAAGGCCCGCTGCCGCATCGCGCCGGAAACCGTCGCGGGTCCGCCTTGCCTCGCCGATTTCGAGGCCGCCGCCGTCTGGCGCGCCCTGACGGCGCTGTCCGGCCCGCGCTGAGCCACGTCCTGCTGCACGGCGAGTCCCCGTCCGGCTCATGCCTTGGCCGCCCGCGCGTTCGGACGCGCATCCCCTCCCCCTTGTGGGGAGGGGCAGGGGAGGGGGTGGCGCAAGGCTTCCGAAGCAGGCGCGCGGTGTGCTCCCGGCGGCGCGACCCCCACCCCCTCGCCCCTCCCCACAAGGGGGAGGGGAGCCCGCGCCCCTTTCGCTGTGCCCTGCGCCGTGCGCCGCCCCCGGTCCGGCGCGGCCGATGTCGGCGTGAGACAACACCTTCCGGCGCCGGCTTATGGACAAGCGGGGAGGCGGCGTGGCACACCGGCGGTCCATTGCGAGGGTGCTGAGCCACATGACGCTTTCGCGCGGCCCCGGCCGCGATCTGATGCTGGTGACCGGCGGGGCGGGCTTCATCGGCTCCAACATCGCCCGCGCCTTGGCCGCGGACGGCCGCCGGGTGGTGGTCGCCGACTGGCTCGAGGACGGGCCGAAATGGCGCAACATCGCCGATATCCCGCTCGAGGACGTGATCCGGCCCGAGGCCGTGGAGGGCTTCGTCGCGCGCGCGGGCGGGCTGCTCGCCGGCATCGTCCACATGGGCGCCATCTCCGCCACCACCGAGCGCGACGCGGACAAGATCGTCGCCCGCAACATCCGCGCGACGCTGGATTTGTGGGCGCTGTGCGCGGCAAAGCGCCTGCCCTTCGTCTTCGCCTCCTCCGGCGCCACCTATGGCGACGGCTCCTCGGGCTTTGCCGACGCGGACGATGCCGGCGCGCTGGCGCGCCTCGCCCCGCTCAATCCCTATGGCTGGTCCAAGCTGTTCGTGGACCGCCGGATCATGGCCGACGTGCGCGCCGGCCGGCCGCGCCCGCCGCAATATGCGGGGCTTCGCTTCTTCAACGTCTATGGCCCCGGCGAGGCCCACAAGGGCGACATGCGCTCGGTGGTGCACAAGATCTATCCCGCCGCAGCGGCGGGGGAGGCGGTGACGCTCTTCAAGTCGCACCATCCGGCCTATGGCGACGGCGGCCAGCTGCGCGACTTCATCCATGTGCGCGACTGCGTGGCGGTGGTGCAGTGGCTGCTGGAGAACCCGCAGGTCAGCGGCATCTTCAATGTCGGCACGGGGCAGGCGCGCAGCTTCGCCGACCTCGCCACCGCGGTGTTCGCGGCGCTCGGCACGGCGCCGCGCATCGCCTATGTGGACATGCCGCAGCACCTGCGCGGCGCCTACCAGTATTTTACCCAGGCCGACATGGGAAAGCTGCGCGCGGCCGGCTACAGCGCGCCCTTCACCTCGCTGGAGGAGGGCGTCGCGTCCTACGTGAACGGCCACCTCTCGCGCCGCAACGAGGCCGTCTGATGCGGCGCGCCAAGCAGGGGACGATCCGCCATGGTGCCTGACGGCGCGCCCGGCCCCATCGCCGTGATCGGCGACGTGATGGTGGACCGCTACATCACCGGCTCGGTCTCGCGCATCTCGCCCGAGGCGCCGGTGCCGGTGCTGGTACACGGCCATGAGCGCATCGTGCCCGGCGGCGCCGCCAACGTCGCCGCCAACGCCGCCGCCTTGGGCGCGCGGGTGCGGCTGGTGGGCCTCGTCGGACGGGACCGGGAGGCGGACCTGCTGTGCGCCGCGCTCGCCGCCCATCCCGGCGTCGCCCTCGATCTGATGGTGCGCGACGCCGGCCGGCCGACCATCACCAAGACCCGCGTCATGAGCGGGCGCCAGCAGATCGTGCGCATCGACGCCGAGACCATCGCCCCGCCCGAGGCCGGCCTGCTGGAGGCGCTGCTGGCGGCGGTGGCCGAGGCGGTGCGCGGCGCCCGCGTCCTGGTGCTCTCCGACTATGCCAAGGGCCTGCTCAGCGACACCGTCATCGCCGCCGCCATCGCCGCCGCGCAGGCGGCCGGCGTGCCGGTGGTGGTCGATCCCAAGCGGCGCACCTTCGAGGCCTATCGCGGCGCCAGCCTCGTCACCCCCAACCGCAGCGAGCTCGCCACCGCCACCGGCCTGCCCGACGCCACCGACGCGGAGGCGGCGCGCGCCGCCGAAGCCGCCTCGGCCCAGTTCGGCGGCGACGTGCTGGTGACCCGCGCCGAGAAGGGCATGACGCTGTGGCGCCGCGGCGGCCAGGTGCTGCACGTGCCGGCCAAGGCGCGCGAGGTGTTCGACGTCTCCGGCGCCGGCGACACGGCGCTCGCCGCTCTGGCGGTGTCGCTGGCGGCGGGCCAGCCGCTGGAAGCCAGCGTCCACCTCGCCAATGCCGCCGCCGCGGTGGCGGTGGGCAAGCTCGGCACCGCGGTGGTCACCCGCGCCGAGCTGCTCGCGGCGCTGGAGGAGGCGGGCACGCCCGGCATGGCGCCCGGCGCGCTGCTTTCGGCGCACGATGCGGCGCGCGTCATCGCCGAATGGCGCGCGGCGGGCGCGCGGGTGGTGTTCACCAATGGCTGCTTCGACCTCCTGCATCCCGGCCACGTCGCGCTGCTGGAGGCGGCGGCGCGGGAAGGCGACCGCCTCGTGGTGGCGCTCAACACCGACGCCTCGGTGAAGCGCCTGAAGGGCGAGGGCCGCCCGGTGCAGGACGAGGCGGCGCGCGCCCGCGTCATGGGCGCGCTGCGCTGCGTGGATCTGGTGGTGCTGTTCGACGAGGACACGCCGCTGCGCCTCATCGAGACGCTGAGGCCGGACGTGCTGGTGAAGGGCGCCGACTATCGCGAGGATGAGGTGGTGGGCGCCGACGTGGTGAAGGCCCATGGCGGGCGCGTCGCGCTGGTGCCGCTGGTGGAGGGCCGCTCCACCTCGGCGCTGGTGGCCAAGGCGAAGGGATAGGGTCGGGGAGCCGCGCGGATGGCGCGGGCGGTGGGGACACCCCCACCCCTGCCCGCAAGGGGGAGGTGGCGTCCGGGAGGCGTCGCGGCCTCACGCGCAGTGGGCGATCACCTTCCGCACGAAGGCCTCGCAGGCGGCGAGCTGGCGATCCTCCACATATTCGTCGGCCTGGTGCGCCTGGGCGATGGAGCCCGGCCCGCAGACGATGGTGGGGATGCCGCCCATCTCGGCGAACAGCCCCGCCTCGGTGCCGTAGGCGACCTTGCAATGGTCGTTGCGCCCGGCCCAGGCCTTGGCCAGCACGGCGATGGGCGCGCCCGGATCGGTGGCGAGGCCCGGAAACGCCGCCTTCAGCTCGAACACGATCTCCGCCTCGCGCGCCCGCGCCTTCAGCGCCGGCAGCACCTCGGCGCGGGCATAATCCTCGATCTCGCGCACATAGGCGTCGACGTCCTCCTCGGGCAGCGCGCGCACCTCCCATTCGAGCACCGCGTGGTCGGGCACGATGTTGAGCGCCGTGCCGCCCTTCAGGATGCCCACATGGGCGGTGGAGAACGGCACGTCGTAGAGCCCATCGCGCGGGCCGTCCTTGGCGAGCCGGGCGCCGAGCCGGTGCACCGCCGCCGCGATCAGCGCCGCCGCCTCCACCGCGTTCGCCAGCTCCGGCGCGCGGGAGGAATGGCCCGAGCGCCCGCGCACGATGGTACGCAGGGAGCGCTTGGCCTTGTGGGCGGTCACCACCGCCATCGAAGTCGGCTCGCCGACGATGCAGCCCTCGGCCTTCAGCCCCTCGGCCAGGAACCGGGCGATGAGCGGGCGCACGCCGAGGCAGCCGAGCTCCTCGTCATAGGAGAAGGCGAGGTGGATCGGCTTCTTGAGCGGCCGGGCCGCCATCTCCGGCAGCAGGCCGAGGCAGACCGCGAGGAAGCCCTTCATGTCGCAGGCGCCGCGGCCATAGAGCCGGCCGTCGCGCGCGGCGAGGACGAACGGGTCGGAGGTCCAGTCCTGGCCGTCCACGGGCACGGTGTCGGTGTGGCCGGAGAGGATGATGCCCGCCTCCTGCCGCGGGCCGAGCGTGGCGATCAGGCTCGCTTTGCCCTGGGCCTGATCCTCCACCCGCACGAACGCGACGCCGTTGGCCGCGAGGAACGCCTCCACGTCGGCCACCAGCGCCAGGTTCGGGTTGCGGCTCGTGGTGTCGAAGGCCACCAGGCGGGCGAGCCAATGGCGGGTGAGGGGGGCCGGCATCGCGTCCTCCGGGAATGCCTCTGGCCGGTGACTATAGCCGGCACGGGCCGGCCGCGCGTGCGGCGGCGCACAAAAATCGCGCGCGATTTCCGAACCCTCCGGTTGCCGCGCCCCTGCTGCGGTCCCTATAGTCGCGGCGGTGTCGGTGCCCGCTTCGCGGCGGGCCGAGAGAGGGAATGCGGTGCGGGCGTCGAGCCCAATGCCGCAGCTGCCCCCGCAACTGTCGGCGGATAGTCCCCCCGCAAGAGCCACTGGAGCGATCCGGGAAGGCGCGGGGCGGGCGGCGATCCGCGAGCCAGGAGACCTGCCGCCACCTCAAATCGCCCGCGCGCGGGCTCGTCCAAGGCGCCCTCGGTGGGAGGGCCAAGGAGGTCAAATGTCGAAGCGCCGTACCGTTTCCGCCGTTGCGTCCACAGGCCTCGCGCTGCTCGCCGCGGCGCCGGCCCACGCCCACCACATGATGGGTGGCGAGATGCCGTCCAATGTCATGCAGGGCCTGCTCTCCGGCCTCGGCCATCCGGTGATCGGGATTGATCACCTCGCCTTCATCGTCGGCATCGGCGTGGTGGTGGGCGCGTTCGGGCTGAACCTCGCGCTGCCGGTGCTGTTCGTCGCCGCCTCGGCGCTGGGCGTCGCCATCCATGTGATGGGCGTGTCGGTGCCGGGCTCCGAACTGGTGGTGGCGGCCTCGGTGCTGCTTCTGGGCGTGCTGCTGGCGCGCGCCGCCGCCGTGCCCGTCGGCGCCTGGGCCGCTCTGTTCGCCATCGCCGGCCTGTTCCACGGCTATGCCTACGGCGAATCGATCTTCGGTGCCGAGCAGACCCCGCTCCTCGCCTATCTGGCCGGCCTGGTGATCATTCAGAGCGTGATCGCCGTCGGCGTCGCCTACGCCACCCGTTCGGTGAAGCAGGCGCCGGTGTCGCTCAATGCGCGCCTCGCCGGTGCCGCCGTGGCCGGCGTCGGCATCGCCGCGCTCGCCGGACAGATCATCCCGGGCTGACGTGGCCGCCCCCTCGGGCTTGCGCCAAGACGCGCCGGCGGCCGCGGCCGCCGGCGGCCTCGTCCTGGTCCTCGGCGGGGCGCGCTCCGGCAAGAGCCGGTTCGCCGAGGCGCTGGTGGAGGCCGAACCGGGTCCCTGGACCTATGTCGCCACCGCCCAGGCGCGCGACGGCGAGATGGCGGCGCGCATCGCGCTCCATCGCGACCGCCGGGACGCGGGGTGGCAGACCGTCGACGCGCCGCTGGAGCTTGCCGGCGCGCTCGCCGGCCTGCCGCCGGGCCGGCCGGCGCTGGTGGACTGCCTCACGCTCTGGCTCACCAATCATCTGCTGGCGGACCACGACCTTGAGGCGCAGGCGGACCGGCTGCTTGCCGCCCTCGCCGGGCGGGCCGGGCTGACGGTCTGCGTCGCCAACGAGGTGGGCTTCGGCATCGTGCCGGACAACGCGCTCGCGCGCCGCTTCCGCGACGCCGCCGGGCGGCTCAACCAGCGCATCGCCGGCATCGCCGGCCGGGTGACGCTGGTGGTGGCCGGCCTGCCGCTCGACCTCAAGACGCCGGGAGGCGCCCCATGAGCGATCTCATCCCCGATCCCGCCGGCCCGCTTACCGACGCCGAGGCGGCGCGCCACCGCGCCAAGATGGAAAAACGCAAGGCCGTGCAGGACGCCGAGGTGGCCGGCAAGACCGTGGAGAAGGGGCTGCTCCTGGTGCATACCGGCCCCGGAAAGGGCAAGAGCACGGCCGCCTTCGGCCTCGCTTTGCGCACGCTCGGGCGCGGCGGGCGCGTGGGGGTGGTGCAGTTCATCAAGGGCGCCTGGTCCACGGGCGAGCAAACGGCGTTCGCCGCCTTCGGCGACCGTGTCGCCTGGCACACCATGGGCGAGGGCTTCACCTGGGAGACCCAGGATCTCGCCCGCGACAAGGCCGCCGCCGCCCGCGCCTTCGCCAAGGCGAAGGAGCTGATGGCGGACCCGGGCATCGGGCTCGTCATCCTCGACGAGCTCAACATCGCGCTGCGCTACGACTATCTCGACCTTGGCGAGGTGCTCGCCGCGCTCGCCGCGCGCCGGAGCGGCCTCCACGTGGTGGTCACCGGGCGCAACGCCAAGCCGGAGATGATCGCGGCGGCCGACCTCGTCACCGAGATGGGCCTCGTGAAGCACCATTTCGCCGCCGGGGTGAAGGCGCAGCCCGGCATCGAGTTCTAGCCCGTGGCCGCGCGCGCGCTCATGTTCCAGGGCACCGGCTCGGACGTCGGCAAGTCGCTGCTGGTGGCGGGGCTGGCGCGCGCGTTCGCGCACCGGGGCCTGAGCGTGCGCCCGTTCAAGCCGCAGAACATGTCCAACAACGCCGCCGTCACCGCCGACGGCGGCGAGATCGGCCGCGCCCAGGCGCTGCAGGCGCGCGCGGCGCGGGTTCCGCCCTCGGTGCACATGAACCCGGTGCTGTTGAAGCCGCAAGGCGAGACCGGCGCCCAGATCGTGGTGCAGGGCCGGGTGCGCGCCACCGCCAAGGCCGCCGCTTATCAGGGGCTGAAGGCGCAGCTTCTGCCCGCGGTGCTGGCGAGCTTCGCGCGGCTGAAGGCCGAGGCGGACCTGGTCCTGGTGGAGGGCGCGGGCAGCGCCTCCGAGGTGAACCTGCGCGCCAACGACATCGCCAATATGGGCTTCGCCCGGGCGGCGGACGTGCCGGTGGTGCTGATCGGCGACATCGACCGGGGCGGGGTGATCGCCAGCCTCGTCGGCACCAAAGCGGTGATCGATGCGGCCGACGCGGCATTGGTCTGCGGCTTCATCGTCAACAAGTTCCGCGGCGATCCTGCGCTGTTCGCCGACGGCATGGCGCGCATCGCGCAGCTCACCGGCTGGCCCGCCTTCGGCCTCGTGCCGCACTTTGCCGACGCCGTGCGGCTGCCGGCCGAGGACGCGCTGGCGCTCGCCGCGCCGCCGCCGCGCAAGGCCGCCGCGCGGCGGCTCGTGTGCGTGCCGATCCTGCCGAACGTGTCCAATTTCGACGACCTCGATCCGCTCGATGCCGAGCCCGACATCGCCGTGCGCCGCCTGCGCCCGCACGAGAGCCTGCCTCCGGAGGCGGATCTCGTGGTGCTGCTGGGCTCGAAATCCACCCTCGCCGATCTCGCGGCGCTGAAGGCGGGCGGGCTCCATCACGACATCCTCGCCTTCGCCCGGCGCGGCGGGCGGGTGCTGGGCCTGTGCGGCGGCTACCAGATGCTGGGGCGCACCATCGCCGATCCCGAGGGCGTGGAGGGCGAGGCGCGCATCGCCCGCGGCCTCGGCCTGCTGGACGTCCACACGGTGCTCTCGGGTGAAAAGCGCCTCGTGGAGGTGAACGGCGAGGCTTTGGGCGGGCCGTTCCACGGCTATGAGATGCACATGGGCGTGACCACCGGCGCCGACGCGGAACGTCCCTTCGCCCGGCTCGCCGACGGGGCGGCGGAGGGGGCGGTCTCGCCGGACGGGCGCATCGCCGGCACCTATGTGCACGGCCTGTTCGCCGCCGATGCCTTCCGCGCCGCTTTCCTCGAGGGGCTCGGCGCGAGCGCGGGCGGGGAGGGCTTCGAGGCGCGCGTGGACGCGACGCTGGATGCGCTCGCCGCCCACCTTGGCGCCCATCTCGACCTCGACGCGCTGCTTGCTGCCGCCCGCTAGGGCGCCGGTCGCGCCTGCGCCGCCGCGCCGGCCCTCAGCTGAACAGCAGCGTCTGGACGATGGCGCCGAGCAGGATCAGGCCGATGAGCAGCCCGTCGGCACGCCGATAGAGCGAGAGCGCGCGCCGCAGGTCCGCGCTGGTGGCCTCGCGGCGGCCGTCGCCCATGAAGGCGTCCTGGGTCGGCACGCCGCCATAGACCTTCGGGCCGTTCAGCTTCAGCCCCAGGGCGCCGGCCATGGCGGCCTCCGGCCAGCCGGCATTGGGCGAGCGGTGGCGCGCCGCGTCGCGCCGCATGGCTTTGAGAGCCCCGCCCGCCGAGGCGCCGGGCATCAGCGCGGCGGCGGCGATCAGCAGCCAGCCGGCGAGGCGCGAGGCCGGCAGGTTGACGAAATCGTCCAGCCGCGCCGCCGCACGGCCGAAGTCGGAATGGCGCGGCGTCAGGTGGCCGATCATGCTGTCGGCGGTGTTCACCGCCTTGTAGGCGGCCGCGCCGGGCAGTCCGCCCACGGCCATCCAGATCACCGGGGCGACCACGCCGTCGGAGAAGTTCTCGGCGAGGCTCTCGATGGCGGCGCGGGCCACGCCGTGGGCGTCCAGCGTGTTGGGATCGCGTCCGACGATCTGGCCGACCGCCTGGCGCGCCTGCTCCAGGCCTGCGCCCGCGCTGTCGCCGCGCTCCAGCGCCTCGGCCACCTGCTCCACGTGCCAGTGCAGCGAGCGCTGGGCGATCAGCGTGCTGCCCAGGAGCGCGAGGATCAGCAGGCCGAGGGCGGAATCGGCGAAGGTCAGCTCCAGCAGCAGCGCCGGCAGCGCCGCCGCCGCGATGACGAGGCCGATGGCGAGGATGCCCCGGGTGCGCCGCCGCTCGGCCGGCAGGCTTTCGCGGTTGAGGCCGCGGTCGAGCAGAGCGATGAGGCGCCCGATCCACACCACCGGATGACCGATGCGCCGCACCAGGCCGGCCGGATATCCCACCAGCGCCTCGATCACCATGGCGAGCGCCGCGATCTCGAATGCCATGCCCTTCCCCCCTGGACAGCACCACCGATTGCGGCGAAACAGGCGGTCGGCATCACACAGCCGTGAGACCCCGAGGGAAATACCGCCTAACGCCGCTTATGTATGGTGCGATGCAACAATTCATTGACGCCGCGCGTGGATTCAATGTTACCATTGCTCTAGGCGGCCCATGAATTTTCGTGGCCCGGGGAGCGCGGCATGGCGGTAATGTCTCTCTTGAAAGCCCGCAACGGCCATCTGGCCGAGCCGTTTCGAGATCCGACCGTGCCCACGATTCCTGACAATCTGCGGGTCTATGCCGTAGGCGACATCCATGGCCGCCTCGATCTGCTGACGACGCTGCACGAAGCCATCGACGAGGATGCCGAGCTCCATCCCGGACCCCAGTGCATCGAGGTCTATCTGGGCGACTACGTGGACCGCGGGCCGCAGTCCGCCAGCGTGATCGATGCGCTGATGGAACGCATGCGCACCCGCAACGCCGTATGCCTCACGGGCAACCATGAGGACATCATGCTCCAGGCGCTCACCTCGCAGGAGGCGTTCGCGGACTGGCTGCGCGTCGGCGGCCTGGAGACCGTGTTCTCCTACGTGCGGCCCTCCGGCACCCTCGACCAGTCCCAGCTCTGGAACGAATGGCGCACCGGCATGCGGGCCGACCACGTCGCGTTCCTGACCCAGCTCGAGACCTCCTACGTGTGCGGCGACTATCTGTTCGTCCATGCCGGCCTGCGGCCCGGACTGAGCCTCGCGGCGCAGGAGCGCAACGACCTGCTGTGGATCCGCAGGGAGTTCCTCGACTATCCCCATTCCTTCGGTCACCTGGTGGTGCACGGCCACACGCCGATCTCCAGCCCCGAAGTGCTCAGCAACCGGATCAACATCGACACCGGCGCCTATGCCACCGGGCACCTGACCTGCCTGGTGCTGGAAGGGGTCGACCGGTTCCTCATCTCCACCTGAACCGGCCGCGCGCACGGCTGGTGGCTCGCGCGCCGCGCAACCTATCCGCGACTCGCGGACCCGCGTCGCTTGGGCGGCGGGATGGTTCTGCGGCAAAGAATCGCCGCTGATCGACTGATTCCGGCCGATTCTCGATCCGTGCGGGCAGATTTTCCGCCGAGCGGCGCCCGGCGCGGAAGAGGGGAGGCACCATGGCACTCCCAATTGCGTCGGTCTGTGGCATTCCAGGCACAGCTAGCCGCCAATCGCGGGTCGGCGATGCCTGAAAACCCTCGGTAGATGTTCAGTTTCGGGCACCCGTGATACTAGCTTTGGCGTGCGACAGAGGGGGTGACCCGTGGCCGACATTCGGGATGTATTGCGAGCATGTGCCGGCGCGGCGGCGAGCGCGGCTATGCTCGGCATGCTCGCCGCATGCAACTTTCTTCCGGCCTCGGGTCCCTATACCGCCGAGATCCACGGCAACCAGAAAGACACGGACGGCTTCAAGTACAAGCTCGTGCCGATGAACGTCGACGCGGTGCGCGTGCTCGCCTCGCTCGATCGCGAAGGGCTGATCGGCACCTTCCGCAACGACCAGAAGCCCGCGCCCCGGGTGAAGGTCGGCATGGGCGACGTGATCGCGATCAGCATCTTCGAAGCCTCCTCGGGCGGCCTGTTCATCCCCGCCGAGGCGGCGTCCCGCGCCGGTAACTTCGTCGACATCCCCCGGCAGACGGTGGACAACAACGGCAACATCTCGGTGCCCTATGCCGGGCTCATCCGGGCGGTCGGGCGCGAGCCGGCGCAGATCGAGGCCGAGATCGTCGAGCGGCTGCGCAACCGCGCCATCGAGCCCCAGGCCGTGGTCACCGTGTACGAGCAGCGCTCGTCGTGGGTGACGGTGATCGGCGAGACCAGCGGCTCGCTCAAATTCCCCCTGCGCTCCACCGGCGAGCGGGTTCTGGACGCCGTCGGTCAGGCCGGTTCGCTGTTGAACAAGGGCTACGACACCTTCGTGACGCTGCAGCGCAACGGGCGCGAGGGCTCCATCAGCTTCAACCGGCTGATCCGCGAGCCGGCCAACAACGTCTACCTCCAGCCGGGCGACGTGATCTACGTCTATTCCCGCTCGCGCAAGTTCCTGGCGTTCGGCGCCTCGGGCACCCAGGGCGAATTCGCGTTCGGCGACGACACCGTCACCCTCAGTGCGGCGATCGCCAAGGCCGGCGGCCTCGTGGACCAGCAGGCCGATCCCCAGTCGGTGTTCCTGTTCCGCATGGAGGCCCGCGACACGCTGGGGCGCATGGGCGTCGACTTGCGGGACGTGCCCCCCAACAACAGCAAGGTCCCCACCATCTACACGGTGAATCTCGGCGATCCGTCCGGCTTCCTGCTGTCCTCGAAGGTCTACATGCGCGACAAGGACATTCTCTACGTCGCCAATGCGGGTGCCGTCGATTTCGCCAAGTTCCTCAACATCGTGGCGCTCACCGCGGCGACGGTCACCGAAGTCACGAACAGCCACCAGATCCTGTTCGAGGATTGACGCCCGGTCCCGGTTCTGGGGTCGCGCAACGCGCGCCCGCTCCGGGCCGGGTCACGGCGCCCGGCGCGGATGGCCGGGACGCGGGGCTCCTGGGCGCGGTCTCGCACCGCGCCGTGCTGCTCGGCCACGGTGCTGCTCCCACGGTGCTGCCCGGCCACGGTGCTGCGCGTGCTCCGGCGCCGGGCGAGGCCCGATCGGTGGTCCGCCGGCGCCCGCCTCGTGATCGGCCCTCTCGCCGCGGGGCATTGAGCCGGCGCGCCCGCCCGTGGCAAGATGAGCGGTATTTCGTCCCCGCCCTTGGGCCGGACCTGCGCGCCGAGGACGCCCGCTCATGTTCATCGCCTTCTTCGAGGCCCTGAAGTCCGCCGGCGTGCCGGTCTCGGTGCGTGAATATCTCACCCTCATGGAAGCGATGGACGCCGACCTCGCCGAGCGCCAGGTGGAGGCCTTCTATTTCCTCGCCCGCGCCTGTCTGGTGAAGGACGAGCGCCACCTCGACCGCTTCGACCGCGTGTTCGGCCAATGCTTCAAGGGCCTCGAGGCGGCGCTCGGCGAGGAGGGCCAGGCGATCCCCGAGGACTGGCTGAGGAAGCTCGCCGAGAAGCATTTGACCGAGGAGGAGAAGCGCCAGATCGAGGCCCTGGGCGGGCTCGACAAGCTGCTGGAGACCCTCAAGAAGCGCCTGGAGGAGCAGAAGGGGCGCCACCAGGGCGGCTCGAAATGGATCGGCACCGCCGGCACCTCGCCGTTCGGCGCCTATGGCTACAATCCCGAGGGCGTGCGCATCGGCCAGGACGGCAACCGCAACTTCCGCGCCGTGAAGGTCTGGGACAAGCGCGAGTTCCGCGACCTCGACGGCGAGGTGGAGCTCGGCACCCGCAACATCAAGGTCGCGCTGCGCCGCCTGCGCAAATTCGCCCGCATCGGCGCCGCCGAGGAACTGGACCTCGACGGCACCATCCGCGAGACCGCGCGCCAGGGCTATCTCGACGTGCGCCTGCGCCCCGAGCGGCGCAACGCGGTGAAGGTGCTGCTGTTCCTCGACGTGGGCGGCTCCATGGACTGGCACATCGCCCAGTGCGAGGAACTGTTCTCGGCCGCGCGCACCGAATTCAAGCACCTCGAGCACTATTACTTCCACAATTGCGTCTACGAATCGGTGTGGCGCGACAATCGCCGCCGCGCCTCCGAGCGCACGCCGCTGCACGAGGTGCTCCACACCTATGGCGCCGACTACAAGCTGATCTTCGTCGGCGACGCCTCCATGAGCCCCTACGAGATCACCATGGCCAACGGCTCGGTGGAGCATGCCAACGCCGAGCCCGGCAAGGCCTGGCTCGGCCGGCTGCTCTCCACCTATCCCAAGGCGGTGTGGCTCAATCCCGTTCCCGAGGCCCATTGGGGCTACACCGAATCCATCCGCCTCGTGCGCCACATCATGGAGAGCCGCATGTATCCCCTCACCGTCGCGGGCCTCGACGCCGCCATGCGGGAGCTGACGTGAGCGCGGACATCCGCACCGATCGCCCGACCCCGGCGCAGGCCGCCGAACGTGTCTGGTGGGGCAAGGACGCGAGCTACGCCTACCAGCCGCGCCTCGGCGGCGCCGGCACGCGGGCGACGCTTTCGGGCGACGCGATCTCGTACGCCGTCGGGGCGCGGGAGGGCCGGCTCTCGCTGCGCGACGTGGCGGGGGTGCGGCTGCGCTTCCATCCGGCGAAATTCGCCCATTCGAGCTTCGAGACCGAGCTGCGCACCTGGGGCGGGGAGAAGCTCAAGCTCGGCTCGGTCTCCCGCGTCTCGCTCACCGGCGTGCGCGACCAGGGGCCGGAATACGCCGCCTTCGTGCGCGCGCTCCATGAGCGTCTGGCCGATCTCGAGACCGCGGGCGGCTTCCGCGGCCAGCCGGGCGTCACCTATCGCGGCGGGTTCGCGACGCTGCGCTGGTGGCTGGTGGCGGTGCTGGGCTTTGCGACGCTCGCCGGGCTGGTGGCCATCTTCGGCATCGCGCTGGTCGACCGGCAATGGAGCTTCGCGGCGTTCCTCGCCGTGCTCTCGGCCTTCGTCGCCTGGCCGACGGTGGAGATGATCGTCCGCAACCGCCCGGTGCGCTATCGCCCGCGCGCGGTGCCCGAGCGCCTGCTACCGGGCTGAGGCAGCCTCCTCCTCGGCCTTGCGCACCAGCCCGGTGGCGACATCGGCGAGGCGCGGGGCGGGCAGCGCCACGAACGGCATGGGCCGGGTCACGGCGATGGCGGCAAGGCCGAGCCGGGCGGTGAGCAGGCCGTTCACCACCCCTTCGCCGAGCCGGGCGGACAGCCGCGCGGCCAGCCCCTGGCCGACGATCTGCTGCACCAGCGTGTCGCCCGCCGCCATGCCGCCGGTGATGGCGAGATGGCCGACCACGTGCCCGGCGAGCCGGACCATGCCGAGGGCGCCGGGCCGCCCGCCATAGAGCAGCGCCAGCGCGCGCACCAGGCGCACCGCGGTGAACAGCACGAAGGCGAGGTCCACCAGCGCCCGCGGCGAGACCGCGGTGACCACCGAGACGTTGCGGGCCGCGTCCGACACCATCTGCCGCGCGCGCGAATCGAGCCCGGGCAGCAGCGAGCGCTCGGTGAGCCGCACCAGGTCCGCGCCGTCGATGATGCCGCCGAGATGGCCCTCCAATTCGGCGCGGGCGCGGGCCAAAGTGGGCTTCTCGGCCGCGAGGCGCAGCATGTCGCGGGCCACCCGCTCGGCCATGGGCAGGTCGTCCGCCTGCGTCGCGGCGGCGGCGCGGGCGCGGATGTCGTCGAGCCGGGCGAGGCGCGACAGCCCGGCGAGCTCGCGGGCGACGATGATGAGGCTCGCGACCACCAGCAGCGCGGCCAAAGCGAGGCCGGCATAGCCGAGCCAGGAGGCGCGGGCGAACAGGTCCTCGATCAGCCGGCTCACCGCCAGATAGAGACCGAGGCTCGCCAGCCCGCCGACCGCCGACCAGAACAGGCCGGCCCAGGAGATGCTGCGCCGGCGCGGCCGCGCCTCCGGCGGCACGTCGAGCGCGGCGATCTCCGCCTCCAGCGGCTCGGGGGCGAGGGTGACCTCGGCCTCGTCAAGCCGGAACACCTGCGGGCGGTGGCGCCGGTGCGGTTTCTGTCCCCCCGCCTGTCCCCCGTGGGACGCCTTGGGCGCCGTGCCGGCGCGGGCGCCGTGGTCCTCGCTCATGGGCTTCCTCATCCTTGCCGCGGCGCGGCGCCCGACCGCGCCGATCGTTTGGCCGGGCTCACGCCAGCCGGTCGCCCAGCAGAAACTGGAGCGCCCGGTCGAGGCGAATATGGGGAATGGGCTTGTCGGCGCCAATGCCGGCCGGCGGGCGGAAGCGCAGGAAGCGGAAGTCCGCTTCGTCCGCATGGGCCGAGGCGAGCCCGCGGAAGCCGGCGCCCGAGGGATCGAACAGCGCGTCCGGATCGGTCGGCAGCTCGCCGGGGAACACCGCCACCTCCTCTTCGCCGTCGAATACGTGTCCGCCCGCCTCCTGGCCTGCCTCGGGGGTGCCGACGATGGCGCTCAGCTCGTGGCCGCCGCGCGTCACCCGCGCCTCGCGCGTGGCGCGGATGGCGGCGAGCGCCACCACGTCGAGCGCGGCGCCGCCTTGCTTCGCCCGGCCGCGGGCGCGCTCCACCAGGCGGGCGAGGATGGCCTCCAGCCGGTCATGGCTGGTGCGGTGCAGGTGATCGGCCTTGGTGGCGGCGAACAGCACCTTCTCGATGCGCGGCCGGAACAGGGCGCTGACGAGGCTGTTCCGCCCGGTGCGAAAGGCGGCGAGGATGCCGTCGAGCGCGCGCTCGAGGTCGGCGAGCGCCGCCGGGCCGGCATTCAGCGCCGCGAGCGCGTCCACCAGCACGATCTGCCGGTCGAGCCTGGCGAAATGGTTGCGGAAGAAGGGCCGCACCACGGCGCTCTTATAGGCCTCGAAGCGGCGTTCCATCATCGCCCCGAGCGAGCCGGAGGGGAACCCTTTGGGCCGCGGGTCGAGCGGCGCGAAGGTGAGGGCGGGCGAGCCCTCGAGCTCGCCCGGCATCAAGAAGCGCCCCGGCGGCAGCAGGCTCATGGCGACGGTCTCGGCGCGGCAGGCGGCGAGATAGGCGGTGAAGTGGCCGGCGAGCTCGCGCGCCTTGGCCTCGTCCGCCGGCCGCGCGGGATCGGTGGCGGCGAGCGCGGCGAGGAACGGGCCGGCGAGCGCGGCGCGGGCGGGCGCGCGGGCGAGCTCCAGGCTCTGCCGCGCGAAATCGGAAAAGCCCATGTCGAGCAGGGGCAGATCGAGCAGCCACTCGCCGGGATAGTCGACGAGGTCGAGGGTGAGCGTGCGCATGGCGCCGCGCGGGCTGGCATAGCGCACCAGCAGGCGCAGCTCGCTCACCCGCGTGGTGGAGGAGGGCCAGGCCCGCGCCTTAGCGAGGGTGGCAAGATGATCCTCATAGGCAAAGCGCGCCACCGCATCGTCCGGCTGCGGCTCCAGCGCCGCGCGGGCGATGCGGCCGGAGGCCTCGAACACCGGCAGGCGCCCGCCTTTGGTGAGGGCGTGGATCAGCGCCGTGGTGAAGATGGTCTTGCCCGCCCGCGACAGGCCGGTGACGCCGAGCCGCAAAGTGGGGTTGGTCAGCCCCTCCATGCGGTCGGCGAGCGACATCAAGGCGATGCGCGCGTCTTCGACGGCCTCGCTCCAGCCGGCCATCTTATTTGTCCGGCGCGAGCGCGCGCGGGCTGACGAAGCGGTCGAGCCGCCCCGAGGCGGGCGCCAGCTGCGCCCAGTCGTCCACCGGCAGATCGATGACGGCGAGCGCCCCGGTGGGGAACTTCTCCGCCATGCGCTCGATCGGCCGCAGCGGCCCGGACGCCACCAGCAGGTCCGCAAGGTCCTGCAGGCCGGGATTGTGCCCCACCAGCATCAGCACGTGCGCCGTGCGCGGCTGCTCGCGCAGCACCGCCACGAGGCGGGCGGCGCTCGCCTCGTAGAGCCGCGGCTCGCTCGCCGTCTCCACCACCTGCGGCAAGGCGGCGCCCACCAGCTCCCAGGTCTCGCGCGTGCGCCGGGCGGGGGAGACCAGGACGCGGTCGGCGATGAGGTTCTCCGCCGCCATGTAGGCGCCCATGCGGGGGGCGTCGGCGCGCCCGCGCGGCCCCAGCGGGCGCTCCGGGTCGGCGACGCCCTCGGGCCAGTCGGACTTGGCGTGGCGCAACAGCATGAGGCGGCGCATGGTGCTTTCCCGGGGCAGGGGAGGGCGGCTGCACTCCCTTATGGCGGCGGGCGGCGCCGCGCAAGCCGCGCGCCCGGGCCCGGCCCGTCATGGCAACGCCACAGCTGCGCCCCACAAGATGCGCAATGGGGAGGCAAGCCGGTAGCGAATCGGGCCATATTCCCAGCCGGAAACGGGACCCATGACGAGCATTCTGCCACGCCCCAAGGGCCCGCAAGCGTCGGGCGCAGCCGCGCGCGGCGCGGATCGGCGCCGGGTGATCGACTGCGAGGTCTGCGTCGTCGGCTCCGACCTCGCCGCGCTGGCGCTCGCCCATCGGCTCGCCGGCGCAGGCCGCGACGTGGTGCGCCTCGGCGCCGCCGCCGACCCCGCTCTGCCGCTCGACGACGTGCTGGCGCCCGGCTTCGCCATGTCGGCGCGCGCGCTGGTGGACCGCGTCGGCGAGGACGATGCCGGGGCGCTGTGGGCGCTCTCGCGGGAGGCGGCGGTCCAGGGCCGCGATCTGGCCGCGGCGTTGGGCGTTCCATTCGGCCCCAAGGGGGCGCTGCTGGCGGCCCGCGCGTCCGCCGCCGGGCGGCTCGCCGAGGAGCAGGCGCTGCTCGCGCGCATCGCCCCCGGCACCGCGCGGCTGGTGGGCGCGGGCGACCTCGCCGGCCTGCTCGGCACGGACGATTTCGTCGCCGCCCTCGGCCTCGTTCCGGCGGTGCGCATCCCGGCCGGCGCGCTGGCCGCGGCGCTGGCGCGGGCGGCCGGCTCCATGGGCATCCAGGAGATCGCCGCCGACGGCCCGGTCGCCTGCGATCTCAAGGGCCTGCGCAAATATGTGGACACGCCGGGCGTGCGCATCCGCGCGTTCGAGGTGATCCTGTGCGGCACCGAGATCCTGCGGTCCGCGGTCCCGCACCTCGCGGCGGGGCTGAAGGCGACCCATTTCGCCGCCGGTCGGGTGCCGCTCGCCGGCGCGCCGCCGGCCTTCGGCGGCCGGGTGCGCGAATATGGCGGCTTCGGCATCGACTATCACGTGGATGAGGCCGGCCTCGTGCTCGCCGTGCCGACCGCGCTGCCGGTGCGCACCGCCTCGGGCGCGGCGCGCATCCTGTCGCGCCATGCGCGCGGCCTTCTGCCCGACCGGCTGGGCGGCCGGCCCGAGGGCCGCGGCTGGCGCATCCTCGCCGCGCCCCACGGCATGCCGCTCGCGGGGCGCGTCGAGAAGGGCGTCTACGCCATCGCCGGCCTGGGTTTGCAGCCGCTCTCCGCGCACCTGCTCTGCGCGGCGCTGGTGGCGGAGGCGATGGCCGGGCGCGACGACCGGCTGGCGCTGCTGGAGCCGTTCCTGGCCGTGGAGCCGCGCCGCGCTTGGGCGCCGCTGCGGGACTTCGTGGCGTTCTGGCGCGCGCGCCTCGTCGCCCGCGCGGCGGCGCCGGCGGAGGGCAGAGGCGCGGGCGCGCAGGGCCGCGGACCGCGCCCGCTGAAGCCGAGGCCGGGGCGCCGGGCCGAGGCCGACCGGCCGGCGGTCATGGGGCGTCCCCAACCCTCGGGGGCACCCCGTCCTGGCGGGCGTGGCGCGCCCCGGCGCGGTCCGTGACCCAAGCGGCCGGCGCCGCGCGCGCATCGGCAGAGCCCGGCGCGTGAGTCTTGGCCGGCCGCGCCGTCGCCCGCGCGTGGCCGATCTGCCACATGCCCGGCGCTATCCGCCAGGCGGCCTTGACCCAACCGTTGGTTAACCCTCTCCTTGCATCGGCGCCCGCGCCGGGGCGATCGCGGCGCGCGTGTGCCGCGCGCTTGGCATTTCTTAAATCCGCCCGGCTGCAGGATGGCCGCTGGTTGTTTCAGAGGTTCCCCGATGGCCGTGTTCTTGAAGCTGCGTCCGCTTTTGCTTGCCACCCTGCTCGGCGCGGGGGCATGCGGCGGCGCGGCCGCGGCCGACCTGTTCTCGCCGCCGCCGCCGACCCCGGTGGCGCCCTCGGTCAACGAGGACTGGTACATGACCGTCGGCGTGTCCGGCGCGGCGGAGCCGAGCTATCCCGGGGCCGACAATTACGCCTTCCGCCCCGGCCTCATCTTTTCCATCCGCAAGGCGAGCCAGCTGAACGTCTTCCGCAGCATCGACGACAATCCCTCGCTGGCGGTGTTCGACACCGGAAATTTCCGCGTCGGCGCGGTGGGGCGCATCGACTGGGGGCGGGACGCGAGCGATTCCTCGCGCCTTTTGGGCCTCGGCGACGTCGATCCGGCGCTCGAGGCGGGCGGCTTCGCCGAGTGGTACGTCACCGACTGGCTGCGCACCCGCGCCGAGCTGCGCTACGGCGTCGGCGGCTTCGAGGGCATCCGCGGCCTGCTCGGCGCCGACGTGATCCTGCCCTACGGCCAGTGGCGCTTCGCCGTCGGCCCGCGCCTCACCTATGGCGGCTCGGGCTATATGGAGACCTATTTCGGCGTCTCGGCGGCCCAGTCGGCGGTGGCCACCGCGCTCGGCAACCCGCTGCCGGTCTACACGCCCGGCTCCGGCTTCGACCTCGTCGGGGCGACCGCGCAGCTCACCTACAATTTCCGCAACGGCTTCGAGACCGGCGTCTTTGCCAGCTACGGCCGGCTTCTGGGCGATGCGGCCTCCTCGCCGCTCACCAGCGACGCCAACCAGTTCATGGCCGGCCTCTCGGTCAGCTACACCTTCAACATCGGCAAGTCTTGGTGGTGAGAGCGTGACGTTCAGCCGGACGTGACGCGGCGCTCCAGCTTGCCCAGGGTCTGCTGGCCCAGTTCCTCGGCGCCGAAGCCTTTTGCCGCCTGATACTCGGCCGCGGTGCTGAACACCATGCCCAGCGTCACCTTCGTGCCCCCATCTTGCTCGTCAAACGCCGCCCAGGCGTCGGCATGCTTCGGCCCGTTCTCGCCCCAGAGCAGGCCGTAAGCGATCCGCTCCTCGGGCCGGACCTCCACATAGACATGATGGTTCGGGAAGACCGTGCCGTCGGGCGCGATCATGTCGAAGACCCATTCGCCGCCCTGCCGCAGGTCGATCCGCTGCGTGCGGCAGGAAAAGCCGTCCGGCCCCCACCATTGCGGCAGCGACTGGGGGTTCATCCAGGCGCCCCAGACCGCGGATCGGGGGGCCTTTATCACCCGTTCCAGCACCATGGTCCGCTCGGCCGCGCCGGCGAGATTGCTCAGTCCGGCGTCGAAGCCTTGCCGGTATCCGTCCTCCATCTCGGCGGCCAGCGCGGACAGCTGAACGGTCACGACCAGCCTGCTGCCTGCGCCGGCGCCTGAAAAAGCCGCTGTCACCAGCGCGGCCGATTGCGTGACGCCCGCGGCCGAGACCACCTCGTAATTCACGCTGCGCGCGGCGGGCTCAAGCGCGAGCCAGCCGCATTCGCACCTCATGTCCGGCTGGCCCGCCACCTTGCAGAGCGAGACCTCGCGGCCCCCCACGCGTGTGTCGGCCTCCAGGAACGCCACCGTGACCGAGGGGGTGGGCGCGGCCCACACCGCCCGCGCGGCCGGAGCGGTCCAGGCCTGCCACAGGGTCGAAAGCGGCGCGGCGACGTCGCGCGCGAAGGTCAGCGTGGCGAAGCGGCCGGGCTGCTGCTGTGGGGTCATCCTGTTTCTCCCTTCATCACGTTCGTCACGAAGGCGTCCAGCCGGTCGAGCCGCGCCTCCCAGATCGCCCGCTGATCGTCGAGCCATGTGCGCGCCGGCTCCAGCGCCTCGGGGCGGATGGCGCAGGTGCGCACGCGCCCGTCCTTGGCGGTGGCGATCAGCCCGGCCTCCTCCAGAACGGACAGGTGCCGCATCACGGTGGGCAGGCGCAGGCCCGTGGGGCCGGCAAGATCCGTCACCGCCGCCGGTCCTTCGGCGAGGCGCGTCAGGATCGACCGGCGGGTCGGATCCGCCAGCGCGTGGAAGAGCAGGGACAGATCGGCATAATGCTTAGCCATGTGGCTAACGATACGCGCGCCGTGCGGCATTGCAAGGGATACTTCGCTGGTTCGCTAAGTTTTGTCTCCGGCGCGGCGCAGGGAGCTATTCGCCGCCGCCGTCCCCGTCGCCCGAGCCGCCGGCGTCGCCGGAATCGGGGCCGCTGCCGCTGTGGCCCACGTCGGGCGACTCGCCGCCCGCCTCGCCGGAATGGCGGTGGGCGGCATAACCCGTGGCGAGGATCAGGGCGCCGCCGGCCGCCGCCGCGGCGCCCGCCGCCCGCGCCGCGTCGGCGGTGTCCGGCGCGCTGTTCGCGGCGGATGCGGCGGGGGCCGGTGATCCCTCCCGACCGAGCCCGTAGTCGATGGCGCGATCCTGGGTGGCGCGATCCGGCCTGCCGCCCTCCGGCTTGGCCTGGGCGCCGGGCGCGGTCCTGCCCGCGCCGCGCAGGCTGAGGAACAGCGCCAGCGGCACGCCGACCACGAGCAGAGCGATCAGGATCTGTGTCGCGTCCATGGTCTCAGCGCTGCTCGCGCCGCGAGAGGAAAGCGAGGCGCTCGAACAGGTGCACGTCCTGCTCGTTCTTGAGCAGGGCGCCGGCGAGCGGGGGGATTGCCTTGCGCACGTCCTTCTCGCGCAGCGTCTGCGCGTCCACGTCCTCCGCCACCAGCAGCTTCAGCCAGTCGATGAGCTCGGAGGTGGAGGGCTTTTTCTTCAGCCCCGGCACCTCGCGCAAATCGTAGAACAGGCGCAGCGCCTCCGAGACCAGGCGCGGCTTGATGCCTGGGAAGTGCACGTCGACGATGGCGCGCATGGTGTCGGCGTCGGGAAAGCGGATGTAGTGGAAGAAGCAGCGGCGCAGGAACGCGTCCGGCAGCTCCTTCTCGTTGTTGGAGGTGATGAGCACCACGGGGCGCTGGCGCGCCTTGACCTGCTCGCCGGTCTCGTAGACGTGGAACTCCATGCGGTCGAGCTCCTGCAGCAGGTCGTTGGGGAACTCGATGTCCGCCTTGTCGACCTCGTCGATCAGCAGCACCGGCCGGGTGTCGGCGGCGAAGGCGGTCCACAGCTTGCCCTTGCGGATGTAGTTGGCGATGTCGTGAACCTTGGGGTCGCCGAGCTGGCTGTCGCGCAGGCGCGCCACCGCATCGTATTCGTAGAGCCCCTGCTGCGCCTTGGTGGTGGACTTGATGTGCCACTCGATGAGATCGGCGCCGAGCGCCTTCGCCACCTCCTGCGCCAGCACGGTCTTGCCGGTGCCCGGCTCGCCCTTCACCAGCAGCGGCCGTTCGAGGACGATGGCCGCGTTGACCGCCACCTTCAGGTCGTCGGTGGCGACGTAGCTTCCCGTTCCCTCGAACCGCATGTGCTTCATCCCCGTCGTCGTCGGCCGTTCCGGCTGCGGCAAGGTCGGCACCCTTCGGCGCGGCGTCAAGTCCCGGCTGTGCCGGCATGGCGCTCGAAGACCGGTTGTCGCGACGGGCGGGCGTCGATATAAGCGCGGCGACCTTGGAGTTCCCGGATGTTCCCGCGCGGCGTGCGCCGCAGGGGGCGGACGGCTCCGGATCGTTGATGGGGTAGGGGTCTTGCGTGCGCCGCTCATCTTCGGGTGGGGGCGCCGGGAGCGCCTGCGCCACGGGGATCAGCGACGTTGTATCGAGGACTTGGCTGATGTCGATCCAAATCGACGAGGACTATCGCCCCCGAGAGGACGAGCCCTTCATGAACGACAGGCAGCGGGAATATTTCCGCCAGAAGCTGTTGCGCTGGAAGGACGACATCCTCAAGGAGGCGCGCGAGACCCTGCAGCACCTTCAGGACGAGAACCAGAACCATCCCGACCTCGCGGATCGGGCCTCCTCGGAGACCGACCGCTCCATCGAGCTGCGCGCCCGCGACCGCCAGCGCAAGCTCATCGCCAAGATCGACGCCGCCCTCCTGCGCATCGAGGACGGCACCTACGGCTATTGCGAGGACACCGGCGAGCCGATCGCCCTGAAGCGGCTCGAGGCGCGTCCGATCGCCACCCTTTCGGTGGAAGCGCAGGAGCGCCACGAGCGCCGCGAGCGCGTCTACCGCGACGACTGACGCCGCGGCGCCCGGGCCCGCGGCGTGCGGCAGAATGGGAAAAGGCCGGCGTGGAGCCATCCACGCCGGCCTTTGTCTTTTCGCGCCCGGCCCCGGCCCCGGGCCGGGGCGCTGGGTCCAAGCCCTGGGACAGGGCGTCGTTCCGATCTAGCGGCCGGAGCTGCGGCCGAGCAGGTTCGCCATCTCGGCGTCGAGATCGTTGAACGGATCGTTGGCGGGGCTCTGCACCGGCTCCACCGGCTTCTCGCCGCGCGGCGCGGCGTGGGGCACAACCTGCGGCTCCAGCTCGGCGCGCGGTGCCTGCGGGGTGGCCGGAGCCTCCCAACGGCGCGGCGCGATCGCCGGCGGGGCCGGCCGGGCGCCGAGATCGTCGGGCCGGCGCTCGGGATCGCGGCGCAGCTCGCCCTCCCGCCGCGGCTGGTCGCGCAGGCGGGTGAGCGCCGGCGGTCGCTCGGACGGCTCGGGCGCGGCGCGGCGCGGGGCGTCGAGGCGGGGCGCCTCGCGGGACGGGCGCGCCGAACCGTCGCCGGGGCGCAAGGCGAACTCGCGCGGGCGCAGGCCCGGCTCCGGTGCCCCCGCGGGGGCGCGCGGCGCGAACTCAGGACGGGCCGAGGGCTCAAGCCGCGCCGCCGCCGGCTCGATCCGGGGCCGCTCGGGGCGCTCGCCCGCCGGCGCGAGGACCGGGCGGATGTCCCGCAGCCGCTCGCGCGGGCGCTCGGCGGGGGCGACGGGCGGAACGGCGGCCGGGGAGGGGGCCTCGGCCCCCCGCGGCTCGACGTCCGGCGCCGCGGGCGCGGCCTTGGGCGCCTCGGCGGCAGCGGCGGCCTCGTTGGCGTCGTTGGCCTCCGCCGGGGCGTCCGCAAGCGAGGCGGCCTCGGCCTCGCCGAACGCGATCCTGGTCTGCGGAACCTCGAGGGCGAGCTCCGCCGCGAGCTCGGAGACGAGGTCGATCTCGCCGATGGCGGGGGCGGGCCCGGCTTCGGACGCGGGCTCCTCCTCCAGCAGGTCGGCGAGGCTGAGATGGGGCGCCGTCTCGTCCGTGGTTTCGGCGAGGGCGAGGTCGAGATTCTGCGCGATCGCGTCGATGTCGGGCGCGCCCCGCTGCGCCGGCTCCGGCGCGCGGGCCGGGTGCGGCGCCTCGGCCGCGGCCGCGTCGGCGATGCCGGCGTCCGCCTCGCCGGGGGCGGCGGCGCCCGCGATCACCGGGCGCTCCAGCGCCGCACGCCGTTCCGTCGGCGCGGCGCGATCGCCTGCGGGCTCGGCCGGCACGGGACCGGACGGACCGCGGCCGATGGCCGGCGGGGCGCCGCGCGGCAGGCTGGGACGGGCGGCGGGGGCCGGCGCGGCAGGGCGACCGGACAGCGTGCCGTCGGGCCGCAGCAGCGGCCGGCGCGCCGGCATGGGGCGCCGGATCTCTGCGGCGGGCGCCGCGTCGGCGTCGCGGGCGGCGAGCTCCGGCACCGCGCGGGGCTCCTCGGCCGGCGGCAGGCCGTCGAGGGAGGGCGCCGCGGCGAGCCGGGGCGCCGGCGCGGCGCGCGGCAACGGGTGGCCGGGCTGGGCCTGGACCTGGGCGGCGGCCGCCTCGCGGATCTGGGCCGGCTGGCGGCCCGCCGCCGGCTTGTCGATGTCGGCCTCCACCACCAGATCGGCGGTGCCGCCCACCAGGATCAGATGCTCGACCTCGTCGCGGCGCACCAGCATCAGCCGGCGCCGGGCGTCGAGAGCCAGCGTGTCGACCACCGTCAGACGCGGGCCGGAACGGCCCCTGGCCACCGCAAGGCGGCGCCCGCCGATGGCGCGCATGAGCATGACCGTCGCTCCGAGCAGCACGGCGATCACGAGGAGGGCTACGCCGAGCCGGACCGGAAAGTCGAGCTGGGTGCCGAAAATCTGCTGAAACATCATGCCTCCGCTGGCTGCATGCGGGAACGGGAGTCAGGGCGGACGGATGACCGTGGGTCCGGAATGCGCGATCTTGCGCGCCCATGCCCTAAGGTTTTCTTGATAATCATGGCAGGATTTAAACCGGACGCGAATCTCTAGGCGCAAAGCCAGCTTGCGCCGGGCGCCGGGAGGGGGCCGTGATGGCTGATGGAACGCGGCGGGCGATCCGCCCGAGGGCACGCGCGGGCAGCCAACTGCTGCCGCAGGGGCCGGGCGGCTTCGCCGTCCTCGCGCTGGCGGCGCTGGTGGGCGGCCTGCTCGCCACCATGGCGTTTTCCGACATGCGCGGCGGCGGCCTCGCCCCGGTGGTGGCCGGCATGTTCGCCGTGCTGGGCGCCCTGGCGGCGCTGGCGGGCATCGGCCGGGTGCTCGGGCGCCGGGCGCGCGGGGCCGACCGCCTGGGCGCCGCGGCGCTCGCCGCTTCCGGCGACGCCATGGCGGTGGTGGACGGCGGTTCCACGGTGGTGGAGGCCAACGCCGCCTATCGGCGCCTCAGCCACAGCGGGGCGGGCGAACTGCCGCTGCCGGAGGCCCTGCTCGGCCGCATCCCCGGCGCGCAGGCGCTGGCGAGCGAGCTGCTGAACGCGGTGGCCGACGGGCGGACGCACCAGCAGTCCACCCCCTACGACGCGGCCGATCCCTCGCGCCGGCTCCAGGTTTCGGTCCATCCGCTGGAGGGCCATCGGCGCGTGCTGTGGACCCTGCGCCTACCGCCCGAGCCGGCGCCGTCGGCGGCGCCCGCACCGGCGCCGTCCTGGCCGGCGCGCACCGGGGCCCCGGCCGCGCCCGCGGCGCCGGCCGCGGCACCGGCCAGGGTTCCCGCCGCGCCGCGCGCCGCGGCGGCCTCGGCCGCCACCTCGGCCGCCACCTCGGCCGCGACCCTGGTGCCGGCCTTGCCGGCCGTTTCGGCGCGGGTGCCGGTGCGCGAAGAGATACGGGCCGACGCCCTGGTGGAGGCCTGGGAGCAGGCCCCGGCCGGCGTCGCGCGGCTGTCCCAGCGCCTGGTGCGCACGCCGAGCGCCGCCTTCTGCCGCATGCTGGGCTACGGGCTCACCGCCTGGGAGCCCGCCGGCAAGGCGATCGAGGAGGTGTTCGCGCCGGCCGACGTGGCGGCCCTGCGCGGGCGCCTCGCGCGCAAGGAGGCCGAGCCCGAGGTCCTGCCCGTGACCCTGGTCACCCGGAACGGGGGCCGGCTGCCGGGCCTGGTCGCGCTCGGCCCCACCGACGCCGCGGGCGAGGCGACGGTGGTGATCCTGCCCGGCGTCGCCCGCCTGGCGCCGGTCCCGGCGGTGGGCGCGCCGGCCCAGGAGCAGAGCGGCGCCAGGGGCGAGGACCGCTTCTTCCTCAACGCGCCCCTGGCCATGGCGCTGCTGGACCAAGCGGGGCGCATCCGCTCCGCCAACGCTGCCTTCGACCGGCTGTTCGGCCGCTCCGGCGCGGCGCCGGAGGCGCGCCTTGCCGACCTCGTGGCGGAAAGCGACGGCGCGGCCGTGGCCGGCCTTCTGGAGGGCGCCCAAGCGGGCCGCACCACCCCGTGCGACGTGGTCCGCCGCGGCGAGAGCGGGCGCAGCGCCCGGCTCTATGCCGCCCCGCTCGGCGGCGGCGAGATCGCGCTGTGCGCCATCGACACCACCGAGCAGAAGGCGCTGGAGGCGCAGTTCGCCCAGTCCCACCGGCTCCAGGCGGTGGGCCACCTCGCCGGCGGGGTGGCGCACGACTTCAACAACCTGCTCACCGCCATCATCGGCTATTGCGACCTGCTGCTGGCCAAGCACCGTCCGAGCGACCCGTCCTTCCCGGACATCATGCAGATCAAGCAGAACGCCAACCGGGCGGCGGGCCTGGTGCGCCAGCTGCTCGCCTTCTCGCGGCGCCAGACCCTGCGCCCGCAGGTGATCGAGCTCACCGACGTGATCGCCGACATTTCCGAGCTGCTGCGCCGGCTGCTCGGCGGACGCATCACGCTCGAGGTGGAGCACGGGCGCGGCCTGTGGCCGGTGAAGGCGGACGTGAACCAGTTCGAGCAGGTGATCGTGAACCTCGCCGTGAACGCGCGCGACGCCATGCCCGAGGGCGGGACCCTGAAGCTGCGCACCGCCAACGTGCCGGCCGAGGCGGTCGCCGCCTTCGGCGCCAGTGACCTGCCGGCCGGGGATTACGTGCTGGTGGAGGTGGAGGACACCGGCACCGGCATCCCGCCGCACATCATGGACAAGATCTTCGAGCCGTTCTTCTCCACCAAGGAGGTGGGCAAGGGCACCGGGCTCGGGCTCGCCACGGTCTACGGCATCGTCCAGCAGACCGGCGGCACCATCCTCGCCTCCAGCGTGGAGGGGCAGGGCACCACGTTCCGGGTGCTGCTGCCGCGCCACGAGGGCGGCCCCGAGGACGAGACGGCGCCCGCCGCCGAGCCGCGGCCGGCCGACCTCACCGGCCAGGGCACGGTGCTGCTGGTGGAGGATGAGGACGCGGTGCGCGCCTTCGCGAGCCGCGCTCTGATCGGCCGCGGCTACGACGTCCTCACCGCCGCGAGCGGGGTGGAGGCGCTCGAGGTGATGGACACCTGCGGGCGCAAGCTCGACCTCGTGGTCTCCGACGTGGTGATGCCCGAGATGGACGGGCCGACCTTGCTGAAGGAGCTGCGCGCGCGCGATCCGCGGCTGAAGATCATCTTCATCTCCGGCTATGCCGAGGAGGCGTTCGCGCGCAACCTGCCGCCGTCGGAGCATTTCGCCTTCCTGCCCAAGCCGTTCTCCCTGAAGCAGCTGGTGGCGGCGGTGGGCGAGGCCCTGAAGGCATAGGAGGGCGGCGGCCGGGCCCATCGGCCGCCCTCGACCAAGGCCGGTCCCGCGGCACAAGGCCGGCGCGCGATTGAGGCATGTCATTTTATGCCGGCGCGACCGGCGCAAGTCTGAAAATGGCCGATATTCCATGCGCCTTCCTTTGGGCAGCGCATGGACGGCACGAGGCGCTCGCGCCGCTCCCGATGGAGACGAACATGAAGCAGCAAGGGCGGTGGGGGGCAGCGGCCTGGTCCCGGCTTGCGGTCGCGCTGGCTCTGGGGTGGACCTCCAGCGTGTATCCCGCGGTGGCGCAGACGCCCGCCGGCACCGCCTCGGCGGCCGGCAATTCGGTCCCCGCCGGGACGGCCTCCACGGCGCCGACGCCGCCCGCTCCGGCGCCTGACGCCGCCAACCAGACCCCTGCCCAGACGAACCCGGCCGCATCGGGCGTGCCGTCGCCGGCCGGTGCCGACGCCGCGCCGGTGGCCCCGCCTGTCCCGGCACAGGTTCCGCAGCCGCCCGCACCGGCCGATGCTGCCCAAGCGCCGGCCGCGCCGGCGGGTTCAACCCAGGCGCCGCCCGGGGCGGCTCCGGCAGCGGCCGGCGCCGCCGCGGCCGGCCAGCAGCAGACCTATTCGGAGACCGAGCTTCAGCAGCTGCTGGCGCCCTATGCGCTCTATCCCGACACGCTGCTGGCGCAGATGCTGCCGGCCACCGTCTATCCGATCGAGCTGGTGCAGGCGCAGCGCTGGCTGGAGCGCAACAAGGCCGCGGTGAAGAAGGGCAACTTCTCCGGCGTGGACAGCCAGAGCTGGGACCCGACGGTGAAGGCGCTGGCGCGCTTCCCCACCGTGATCGCCAAGCTCAACGAGGATCTCGACGCCACGACCGCCATCGGCAGCGCCTTCGTCTACCAGCCGGAGGACGTGAGCGTCGCCATCCAGGTGCTGCGCGCCAAGGCGGAGGCCAACGGCGCCCTGAAGACCAACAAGCACCAGAACGTCACCACCCGCAGCGAGAACGGGCGCAACACCATCTACATCACCTCGGCCGATCCCAACGTGGTGTACGTGCCGTATTATGACACCGACATCTATACGATCGCCGGGCTGGGGCTGCTGACCTTCGGCACCGCCGTGGTGGTGGGCAATGCCTGGTGGGGCTCATGGAACTGGTGGAACGGCTGGGTCTATCCGCCGGTGTGGCCGGGCTATCCCGGCTGGCGCCCGTGGATCGGACCGCGCCCGCCTTGGCCTGGCCCCGGTCCGTGGCCGGGCCCCGGACCCTGGCCCGGGCCCCGTCCCGGACCCTGGCCCGGTGGCGGCCTGAAGCCCTGGCAGCCTTTGCCGGGCAAGCCGCTCCCCGGCCGTCCGGGCGGACCCGGCGGCGTCTGGGGTCCAGGCCGGCCCGGTTTCGCGCCCGGCCTGCGACCCGGCGGCCCACTGGCCCCCGGGGTGAGGCCGGCGCTTCCCGGACGGGTTCCCGGCGGCGCCCTGCGGCCCGGTGGGGTGGTCAATCCGGCGCTGAAGCGCGGGCCGACTCAATTGCGCGCCCAGCAGCTGCGGAGCCAGCAGTTCCGCTCGCAGCAATCGCGCACGCAGCCGTTCCGCTCCCAACAGCTGCGCTCGCAGCAATTCCGGAGCCAGCAGTTCCGGAACCAGCAGTTCCGGAACCAGCAGTTTCGGGGACAGCAGTTGCGGACCCAGCAGTTCCGGAACCAGCAGTTCCGGAGCCAGCAGTTTCGGGGACGATCGTTCGGCGCGGGTGGGGCGCAGTTCCGCGCCACGCCGCAATTCCGGGGCGGCGGTGGGGCCGTGATGCGCGGCGGCGGTGGCGTCCGCGGCCGGCGCTGAAGCGGCGGGCCGCGTCGGTGGCGGGCGTGGCGCGCCTTCCCGGCGGCGCGGCGCCCGGCGGCTGTCATTGTGTCGCACGGTGCGCGCGCTGCGCGGCACCGCCCCGACGCCGGGCGTGACGCGGCGCCCTCCATTTTCCTGTGGGCGGCCCAAGTGCCGCCCCGGGCCTTCGGCGCGGGCCGCCCCCGACGCCCGCGGGTGACGGCAGCGGGGTGCCGTGCACGGCGATTGCGGCGCCGCAGCACGATGGTGGTGGAGCCGGGTCGCAAGCCTGGCGCCGCCGGCGCCGAGGGCCCGGAGGCCGCTTCCGGTTCTAGGCCGAACCGCGCTCTTGCCTCCCATCTGGCGCTGCGATAAGCCTGCCCACGTCGTTTCGAATTCCTCCAACCGAGGCCGGCGCGGTAACGCTTCAAGCGGATCGCCCACGCGCCCCGAGGTGCGGGCACATGAACGCATTGCTCATGGACTACCTTCCGGTGGTCATCTTCATCGGCGTCGCGCTGGTGATTGGGCTTGCCTTGCTGGTATCGCCCTTCATCGTCGCCTATCAGAATCCGGACCCCGAGAAGCTCTCCGCCTACGAATGCGGCTTTCCCGCCTTCGACGACGCGCGCATGACCTTCGACGTGCGGTTCTACCTGGTGGCGATCTTGTTCATCATCTTCGACCTCGAGGTCGCCTTCCTGTTCCCCTGGGCGGTGACGTTCGGCGGGCTGGGCGACCTCGGCTTCTGGTCGATGATGATGTTCCTCGGCGTGCTCACCGTCGGCTTCATCTATGAATGGCGCAAGGGAGCTCTGGAATGGGACTGACCCCTTCGGCCACCGTGCCCGACGTCGAGACCGACCATCAGGGCATCGTCGACCCCTCCACCGGCCGCCCGGTGGGCGCGGACGATCCGTTCTTCAGGGAGATCAGCGCCGAGCTCGCCGACAAGGGCTTCCTCGTCACCACGGTGGATGACCTCATCACCTGGGCGCGCACCGGTTCGCTGATGTGGATGACTTTCGGCCTCGCCTGCTGCGCGGTGGAGATGATGCAGGCCTCCATGCCGCGCTACGACGTGGAGCGCTTCGGCTTCGCGCCGCGCGCCTCGCCGCGCCAGTCGGACGTGATGATCGTCGCCGGCACGCTGACCAACAAGATGGCCCCCGCGCTGCGCAAGGTCTACGACCAGATGCCGGAGCCGCGCTACGTCATCTCCATGGGCTCGTGCGCCAATGGCGGCGGCTACTACCACTTCTCCTACGCGGTGGTGCGCGGCTGCGACCGCGTCGTGCCGGTGGACATCTACGTGCCCGGCTGCCCGCCCACGGCGGAGGCGCTGGTCTACGGCATCCTGCTGCTGCAGAAGAAGATCCGCCGCATCGGAACCATCGAACGCTGAGCCGCCATGCGGTCCAGGACGGGACGTGTCGAGATGGACGAGACGTTGAATGACCTCGCGGCCCACGTCGCCGGCGCCGTTCCGGGCGCGGTGATCGCGTCGACGGTCGCCCACGGCGAGCTCACCCTTGCGGTGGAGCCGGGGCGGATCGTGGCGCTCGCGACCTTCCTGCGCGACGACACCGCCTGCCTGTTCCAGTGCGTCATCGACGTGTGCGGCGTGGACTATCCGGCGCGCGAGAAGCGCTTCGACGTGGTCTACCACCTGCTGTCGCTGAAGCAGAACCTGCGCATCCGCCTCAAGGTCACCACCGACGAGGACACGCCGGTGCCCTCCATCACCGGCGTGTTCCCGGGCGCCAACTGGTTCGAGCGCGAGGCTTACGACCTCTACGGCATCCTGTTCACCGGCCATCCGGAGTTGCGGCGCCTGCTCACCGACTACGGCTTCGACGGCCACCCGCTGCGCAAGGACTTCCCGACCACCGGCTTCGTGGAGGTGCGCTACGACGACGAGCTGAAGCGCGTGGTTTACGAGCCGGTGCGCCTGCCGCAGGAGTTCCGCAACTTCGACTTCCTCTCGCCGTGGGAGGGCGTCGAATACGTCCTGCCGGGCGACGAGAAGGCGACCCAGCCCACGCCGCCTAAGGCCGGGTGAGGGAGCACGCCATGGCACAGACCCTCGACGACATGAAGCCGGCCGACAAGGTCCGCAACTTCCAGATCAATTTCGGCCCGCAGCACCCGGCGGCGCACGGCGTGCTGCGCCTCGTGCTGGAGCTCGACGGCGAGGTGGTCGAGCGCGTCGACCCGCATATCGGCCTGCTCCACCGCGGCACCGAGAAGCTGATCGAGACCAAGACCTACCTCCAGGCGGTGCCGTATTTCGACCGGCTCGATTATTGCGCGCCGATGAACCAGGAGCACGCCTTCTGCCTCGCGGCCGAGAAGCTCCTGGGGCTCGAGGTGCCGCGGCGCGGGCAGCTCGTCCGCGTGCTGTATTGCGAGATCGGCCGCCTGCTCTCGCACCTGCTCAACGTCACCACCTTCGCCCTCGACGTGGGCGCGCTCACCCCGCCTTTGTGGGGCTTCGAGGAGCGCGAGAAGCTGATGATCTTCTACGAGCGCGCCTCGGGCAGCCGCATGCATGCGGCCTATTTCCGCCCCGGCGGCGTGCACCAGGACCTGCCGCGCCAGCTGGTGGAGGACATCGGCGCCTTCTGCGACCCGTTCCTGGCATTCGTCGACGATCTGGACCGCCTCGTCTCCGGCAACCGCATCTTCAAGCAGCGCACGGTGGATATCGGCGTCGTCTCGCTCGATGACGCCCTGTCCTGGGGCTTTTCCGGGCCGGTGCTGCGCGGCTCCGGCGCCGCCTGGGACCTGAGGCGCGCGCAGCCCTATGAGTGCTATTCCGAGCTCGACTTCGACATCCCGGTGGGCCGCCACGGCGACTGCTACGACCGCTACCTGGTGCGCATGGAGGAGATGCGCCAGTCCACCAGGATCATGAAGCAGTGTGTCGAGCGCCTGCTGAAGGAAGGCGGTCCGGTGCACTCCACCGACCACAAGATCACGCCGCCCAAGCGCGCCGAGATGAAGCGCTCCATGGAGGCGCTGATCCACCACTTCAAGCTCTACACCGAGGGCTTCCACGTGCCGGAAGGCGATGTCTACGCCGCGGTGGAGGCGCCCAAGGGCGAGTTCGGCGTCTATCTGGTCTCCGACGGCACCAACAAGCCCTATCGCTGCAAGATCCGCGCGCCCGGCTTCGCCCATCTGCAGGCCATGGATTTCCTGTGCCGCGGCCACATGCTGGCCGACGTCTCGGCGATCCTCGGCTCGCTCGACATCGTGTTCGGAGAGGTGGACCGGTGACCGGCGCCGCCCGCCTCCGCCCTTCGCTCCGGCGCCTTCGCGGCGCCGATGCCCGTATCGCCGGCCTGGGATCCTGACATGTCCGTCCGCCGCCTCGCCGCCGAGCAGCCCGACAGCTTCGTCTTCACGCCGGAGCTGGAGGAGATTGCCGCGCAGCTGATCGCCAAATACCCCGAGGGGCGCCAGGCGAGCGCCGTGGTGCCGCTGCTCTGGGAGACCCAGAAGGCGGCCGGCGGCTGGCTGCCCGAGCCGGCGATCCGCGCGGTCGCGGACCGGCTCGGCATGGGGCATATCCGCGTGCTGGAGATCGTCACCTTCTACACCATGTTCAACCTCGCGCCGGTGGGAAAGTATTTCGTCCAGCTGTGCGGCACCACGCCCTGCATGCTGCGCGGCGCGGAAGACATCAAGCGCGTCTGCGAGAAGAAGATCGGCCACGAGCGCCAGGTCACCGCCGACGGCACCTTTTCCTGGCTCGAGGTGGAATGCCTCGGCGCCTGCACCAACGCGCCCATGGTTCAGATCAACGACGATTATTACGAGGACCTGACGCCGGAGACCTTCGAGAAGCTCCTCGACGATCTCGCCGCGGGCCGTCCGGTGAAGGTGGGGCCGCAGAATTCCCGCCACGGCGCCGAGCCCGAGGGCGGCGCGCGGGTGCTCACCGACGCCGCGCTCTACGCCTTCGCGACCACCGTTCCCGGCGCCGATGCGACCGGCACAGAGACGCCCGACCTGCTCTCCGCCGGCCGTGCGCGCGCGGCCGAAGCGAGCCCGGCGGATCCTCTCGGCGCCACCGCGGCGGCGCAGGAGAAGGCGGCCGACGGCGCCGACACCCGCGACAAGCGCGAGGCGGTGGCGGCCGAGGCCCAGGCGTCCAGCCCGTCCGTCACAGGTTCCGACCGTGAGCCGGTGAAGACCGGCACCGGCGTGCGCGATCCGGAGGAGTGAGGCCCATGCTCGCCGACAAGGACCGCATCTTCACCAACATCTACGGCCTGCACGACTTCGGCCTGAAGGGCGCGCTGGCGCGCGGCAACTGGGACGGCACCAAGGCGATCCTGGAGAAGGGGCGCGACTGGATCATCAACGAGATGAAGGCGTCCGGCCTGCGCGGCCGCGGCGGCGCCGGCTTCTCCACCGGCATGAAGTGGTCCTTCATGCCCAAGCAGTCCGACGGGCGGCCGCATTATCTCGTGGTCAACGCGGACGAATCCGAGCCCGGCACCTGCAAGGACCGGGAGATCATGCGCAACGATCCGCACACGCTGATCGAGGGCTGCCTGATCGCCTCCTTCGCCATGGGCGCGCACGCCGCCTACATCTATATCCGCGGCGAATACATCTTCGAGCGCAAGCGCCTGCAGGCGGCCATCGACCAGGCCTATGCGGCGCGCCTGATCGGCAAGGACAACGTCCACGATTATCCCTTCGACCTTTATCTCCACCACGGCGCCGGCGCCTATATCTGCGGCGAGGAGACGGCGCTGCTGGAGAGCCTCGAGGGCAAGAAGGGCATGCCGCGCCTGAAGCCGCCGTTCCCGGCCAATATGGGTCTTTATGGCTGCCCGACCACGGTCAACAACGTGGAGAGCATCGCCGTTGCGCCCACCATCCTGCGCCGCGGCGCGGCCTGGTTCGCCGCCATCGGCCGGCCCAACAATGTGGGCACCAAGCTGTTCTCCCTCGCCGGCCACGTGAACACGCCGTGCGTGATCGAGGAGGCCATGAGCATCCCGTTCCGCGAGCTTCTGGACAAGCATGGCGGCGGGGTGCGCGGCGGCTGGGACAATCTGCTCGGCATCATCCCCGGCGGCGCCTCCTGCCCGGTGATCCCGGCGGACCAGTGCGCCGATCTGATCATGGACTTCGACGGCACGCGCGCCGCCAAGTCGTCCTTCGGCACGGCGGGCGTGCTGGTGATGGACAAGTCCACCGACATCATCAAGGCGATCGCCCGCATCTCCGCCTTCTTCAAGCATGAGAGCTGCGGCCAGTGCACCCCCTGCCGCGAGGGCACGGGGTGGATGTGGCGCGTGGTCAGCCGCATGGCCGAGGGGCGCGCGCAGAAGCGCGAGATCGACATGCTGCTGGAGGTCACCACCCAGATCGAGGGCCACACCATCTGCGCCCTGGGCGACGCTGCGGCGTGGCCGGTGCAGGGGCTGATCCGGCACTTCCGCCCCGTGATCGAAGCGCGCATCGACCAGTATGCGGCCAACCCGCATCCGGACCCGGTGCCGGTGGCGGCGGAGTAGGGGGTGGCCATGGCCCGCATCACCCAGCTCTGCCCCACTTTGCCGGCGGCCGATCCTTCGGCTGCCGCGGCCTGGTACCGGGACAAGCTGGGCTTCGTCGTGAAGCGGACGATGGACGATTACGCCATCATCGGCCGCGACGGGCAGTTCGAGATCCATTTCTGGCGCTGCGCCGACCGGGCCATCGCCGAGGCGACCTCGGTCTATGTCCGGGCGGACGACATCGAGGCCCTGCACGCGACCATGGCGGGCGCGGCGGAGGGCGGGCGGATTTCCGCGGTCCAGGACCGCGCGTGGGGCATGCGCGAGTTCTATGTGTGGGACCCGGAAGGCAACCTGCTGCGGTTCGGCATTCCGATCCCCGGCTGGCAGCCCGGGGCGGCGTGATGAAGCCCTATGTGCCGCCGCCTCCGGGCCCGAGCCTGGAACGTTGGGAGCGCATGGGGATCGGGGTGACCTTCGGCGGCATCGCATTCACCGTCGGGGCGATCGGGTGGCTGGTTCATGACAGGATGGCGTGGCGCACCGCGGTGCTGGTCATGCCGCCCTTCGCGCTGCTGGCCGCGGCCTTCGGGTGGATATTCCACACCAAGAAGAGCCGCGCGCCGGTCTTGATTGGGACGATCTGGGGCGTGGTCGTTTTGACCGTCGCTTTGGTTGAAAGTTGTTCGGGGAAGTGAGCGGATGGCCAAGATCATCGTCGACGGCACCGAGGTCGATGTGCCCGCCGAGTTCACGCTGCTCCAGGCGTGCGAGGCGGCGGGCGTCGAGATTCCGCGCTTCTGCTTCCATGAGCGCCTGTCGATCGCCGGCAATTGCCGCATGTGCCTCGTGGAAGTGAAGGGTGGCCCGCCCAAGCCCACCGCCTCCTGCGCCATGGCGGTGAAGGACCTGCGCCCCGGCCCCAACGGCGAGCCGCCGGTGGTGCTCACCAAGAGCCCGATGGTGAAGAAGGCGCGCGAAGGGGTGATGGAGTTCCTGCTGGTCAACCATCCGCTCGACTGCCCGATCTGCGACCAGGGCGGCGAGTGCGACCTCCAGGACCAGGCCATGGCCTACGGCGCCGACAGCTCGCGCTTCGCCGAGAACAAGCGCGCGGTCGAGGACAAATATATCGGCCCGCTGGTGCGCACCTCCATGAACCGGTGCATCCACTGCACCCGCTGCGTGCGCTTCACCACCGAGGTGGCGGGCGTCTCCGATCTCGGCGCCATCGGCCGCGGCGAGGACATGGAGATCACCACCTATCTCGAGCACGCCATGCGCTCGGAGCTGCAGGGCAACGTGGCGGACCTGTGCCCGGTCGGCGCCTTGACCCACAAGCCCTACGCCTTCCACGCCCGCCCGTGGGAACTGGTGAAGACCGAATCCATCGACGTGATGGACGCGGTCGGCTCCAACATCCGCATCGACACCCGCGGCCGCGAGGTGATGCGCATCCTGCCGCGCACCAACGAATGGGTGAACGAGGAGTGGATCTCGGACAAGACCCGCTACGTGTGGGACGGCCTGAAGATGCAGCGCCTCGACCGGCCCTATGTGCGCCGGGACGGCCGGCTGGTCCCCGCCTCCTGGAGCGAGGCCTTCGCCGCCATCGCCGCCAAGGTGAGGCCGGCGGCCCCGGCCAAGGTGGGCGCCATCGTCGGCGACCTCGCCAGCGTCGAGGAGGTGTTCGCCCTCAAGGCGCTCCTGGACAAGCTCGGCTCGAAGAACATCGACTGCCGCCAGGACGGCGCCGCGCTCGATCCGGCGGCGGGCCGGGCGAGCTACGTGTTCAATCCCGGCATCGCCGGCATCGAGGCGGCCGACGCGATCCTGCTGGTGGGCACCGACCCGCGCCACGAGGCGAGCGTCATCAATGCCCGCATCCGCAAGCGCTGGCGCATGGGCGGGCTCAAGGTGGGCGTGGTCGGCCCGCAGGCCGAGCTGACCTACTCCTATGAATATCTCGGCGCCGGCCCCGACAGCCTCGCCGACCTCGCCGGCGCGGGCACCTTCGCCGAGACGCTGCGCGCCGCCGAGCGGCCGATGGTGATCGTCGGCCAGGGCGCGCTCGCCCGTCCGGACGGCGCCGCCGTTCTCTCGCTCGCCGCCAAGGTGGCGCTCGCCGTGGGCGCGGTGAAGGAGGGCTGGAACGGCTTCGCGGTGCTCCACACCGCCGCCGCCCGGGTCGGCGCGCTCGATCTCGGCGCGGTGCCGGGGGAGGGCGGTCTCGACGCGGCGGCCATGTGCGCGCCGGGCGCGCTCGACGTGCTGTTCCTGATGGGCGCGGACGAGGTGGAGGTCGCCCCCGGCGCGTTCGTGGTCTATCTCGGCACCCATGGCGACCGCGGTGCCCACCGGGCGGACGTGATCCTGCCCGGCGCCGCCTATCCCGAAAAGAGCGGCCTCTATGTGAACACCGAGGGCCGGGTGCAGTTCGCCAACCGCGCCGCCTTCCCGCCCGGCGAGGCGCGCGAGGACTGGGCGATCCTGCGCGCGCTCTCCGAGGTGCTGAAGCAGACCTTGCCGTTCGACAACCTGACGGCGCTGCGCGCGCTTCTGGTGGGCGCTTTTCCCCATCTCGGCCATGTGGACGAGGCGCTGGCGGCGGACCCGGCGGCAATCGCCGCCCTGGCGCAGAAGGGCGGCGCCACGGACAAAGCGGCGTTCGCCTCGCCGATCGAGGACTTCTACCTCACCAACCCGATCGCCCGCGCCTCGGCCATCATGGCCGAATGCTCGGCCCTCAGGCTGGAGGCCGCCGCGGAGGCGGCGGAGTAAGGCGATGGGCGCGATGGCGAATGCGCAATTCCCTTTCCCCGGCGGGGCGAGGGGGATCGATGCCGGGGTGAATAGCAGCACGGGATCAAGGACATGAACTGGCAGGACACCCTTATCCAGGTGCTCATCATCCTCGGGCAGAGCCTTGCGCTGCTCGTCGCGCTGCTGATCTTCATCGCCTACATCCTGTTGGCCGACCGCAAGATCTGGGCGGCGGTGCAGCTGCGGCGCGGACCCAACGTGGTGGGCCCGTTCGGCCTGCTGCAATCCTTCGCCGACCTTCTGAAGTTCGTGCTGAAGGAGCCCACCATCCCGGCGGGCGCCAGCAAGACCATCTTCCTGCTGGCCCCTTTGGTGACCTGCGTGCTGGCGCTCGCCGCCTGGGCGGTGGTGCCGATCGCCGACGGCTGGGTGATCGCCGATTTGAACGTGGGCGTGCTCTATATCTTCGCCATCTCGTCGCTGGGCGTGTACGGCATCATCATGGCCGGCTGGGCGTCGAACTCGAAGTATCCGTTCCTCGCCGCGCTGCGCTCGGCGGCGCAGATGGTGTCCTACGAGGTCTCCATCGGCTTCGTCATCATCACCGTGCTGATGTGCGCCGGCTCGCTGAACCTGTCGGCGATCGTGGAAGCGCAGAACGGCAAGCTGGGGCTGCTGAACTGGTATTTCCTGCCGCTCTTCCCCATGTTCGTGATCTTCTACATCTCGGCGCTGGCGGAGACCAACCGGCCGCCCTTCGACCTGGTCGAGGCGGAGAGCGAGCTGGTGGCCGGCTTCATGACCGAATATGGCTCGACGCCCTATCTGCTGTTCATGCTGGGCGAGTACGTGGCGATCCTGACCATGTGCGCGGTGGCCACCATCCTGTTCCTCGGCGGCTGGCTCTCGCCGCTGCCGTTCGCCCCCTTCACCTGGGTGCCGGGCCTGGTGTGGTTCGTGCTCAAGGTGTGCTTCATGTTCTTCCTGTTCGCCATGGCCAAGGCCATGGTGCCGCGCTATCGCTACGACCAGCTGATGCGGCTCGGCTGGAAGGTGTTCCTGCCGATCTCGCTCGCCGCCGTGGTGGTGGTGGCCGGCGTCCTGCACTTTACCGGGATGGCGCCGCGATGATCCGCCCTTACCGCCAACCGCACCGCCGTACCGGAGAGCGCCCATGAAGCTCGATCAGGCCGCGCGCGCCATCTTCCTCACCGAGATCGTCTCGGGCTTCTTCCTCGCCATGCGCTATTTCTTCAAGCCGAAGGCGACGCTGAACTACCCGTTCGAGAAGGGGCCGCTCTCGCCGCGCTTCCGCGGCGAGCACGCTCTGCGCCGCTATCCCAACGGGGAGGAGCGCTGCATCGCGTGCAAATTGTGCGAGGCGATCTGCCCGGCCCAGGCCATCACCATCGAGGCCGGCCCGCGCCGCAACGACGGCACGCGCCGCACCACCCGTTACGACATCGACATGGTGAAGTGCATCTATTGCGGCTTCTGCCAGGAGGCGTGCCCGGTGGATGCCATCGTCGAGGGGCCGAACTTCGAGTTCGCCACCGAGACCCGCGAGGAACTCTATTACGACAAGGAAAAGCTGCTCGCGAACGGCGACCGGTGGGAGCGCGAGATCGCGCGCGCCATCGCGCTCGATGCGCCGTACCGCTGAGCGCGCGAGGACGGGCCGGCCGCAGGCCGGCCTTTGGGGTGGGATTGGTGCCGGGCGTCCGCGCGGCATCGCGACAGTGGACATTTGGGATGCGTGAAGGCAATCGATCCACCGGACGCCGCAAGGCGCCGGCAATGACCGGCGCGGGCGCGCCGCGGGCAGGGGGGCTCGGCGCATGAGTGTCGCGGCAGCGTTCTTCTATCTCTTCGCCTTCGTGCTGATTGCGTCCGCCTTCATGGTGATCTCCTCGCGCAATCCCGTGCACTCGGTGCTGTTCCTGATCCTCGCCTTCGTCAATGCGGCGGGCCTGTTCATCCTGATCGGGGCGGAATTCCTGGCGCTGATCCTGGTGGTGGTCTATGTGGGCGCGGTGGCGGTGCTGTTCCTGTTCGTCGTGATGATGCTCGACGTGGACTTCGTGGAGCTGCGCCAGGGTTTCCTGCAATATCTGCCGGTCGGCCTGGTGGTCGGCGTCATCTTCCTCGCCGAGCTGATCCTGGTGGTGGGCGCCTGGGTGACTGGCCCCGGGGTCGCCAAGGCGGTGAGCGCGGCGGCGAACGTGCCGCCCCCGGGCGCCGCCGCGGTGAGCAACGTGCGCGCCCTCGGCCAGGTGCTCTACACGGACTACATCTACTTCTTCCAGGCGGCGGGCTTCGTGCTCCTCGTCGCCATGATCGGCGCCATCGTGCTGACGCTGCGCCACAAGGCGGGCGTGAAGCGCCAGAGCATCTCCGCCCAGGTGGAGCGCACCGCCAAGACCACCATCGAGGTGGTCAAGGTGCGCCCCGGCCAGGGCCTTTGAGGGGGCGGCAATGGAGATCGGTCTCTCGCACTACCTCACCGTCGCGGCGATCCTGTTCACGCTGGGCACGCTCGGCATCTTCCTCAATCGGAAGAACGTGATCGTCATCCTGATGTCGGTCGAGCTCATCCTGCTTGCGGTGAACATCAACCTGGTCGCGTTCTCCGCCTTCCTCGGCAACCTGACGGGCCAGGTGTTCGCGCTGCTGGTGCTCACGGTCGCCGCGGCCGAGGCGGCCATCGGCCTCGCCATCCTCGTGGTGTTCTACCGCAACCGCGGTTCGATCGCCGTCGAGGACATCAACGCCATGAAGGGCTGAGGCCATGTATCAGGCGATCGTCTTTCTCCCCCTCATCGGCTTCCTCATCGCCGGCCTGTTCGGGCGCTCCATCGGCGCCCGCGCCAGCGAGATCGTCACCACCGCGCTCTTGTTCGTCGCCTGCCTTCTGGCCTGGATCGCCTTCGTCGACGTGGGCTTCTCCGGCCACGACGCGCGCGTGCAGGTGATGCGCTGGATCTATGTGGGCGACCTGAAGGTCGACTGGGCGCTGCGCATCGACACCATGACGGCGATCATGCTGATCGTGGTCACCACCGTGTCCTCGCTGGTGCACCTTTATTCCATCGGCTACATGCACGAGGACCCGAGCCGGCCGCGCTTCTTCGCCTATCTCTCGCTGTTCACCTTCGCCATGCTGATGCTGGTGACGGCGGACAATCTGGTGCAGCTGTTCTTCGGCTGGGAGGGCGTGGGCCTCGCCTCCTATCTGCTCATCGGCTTCTGGTACGAGAAGCCGTCCGCCAACGCCGCCGCCATGAAGGCCTTCGTGGTCAACCGCATCGGCGACTTCGGCTTCGTGCTCGGCATCTTCGCGCTGTTCGTGATGACCGGCTCGGTGGCGTTCGAGACCATCTTCGCCCAGGCGCCCGCGCTCGCCGGCAAGACCATCTCCTTCCTCGGCCACGCCTGGGACGCGCCCACCGTGATCGCGCTGCTGCTGTTCGTCGGCGCCATGGGCAAGTCGGCCCAGTTCCTGCTGCACACCTGGCTGCCCGACGCCATGGAGGGCCCGACCCCGGTGTCCGCCCTCATCCACGCCGCCACCATGGTGACCGCCGGCGTGTTCATGGTGGCGCGCATGTCGCCGATCTTCGAATTGTCGCCCACCGCGCTCGACGTGGTGATGCTGATCGGCGCCACCACCGCCTTCTTCGCCGCCACCGTCGGCCTGGTGCAGAACGACATCAAGAAGGTGATCGCCTATTCCACCTGCTCGCAGCTCGGCTACATGTTCGTGGCCATGGGGGCGGGGGCCTATTCCATTGGCATGTTCCATTTGCTCACCCACGCCTTCTTCAAGGCGCTGTTGTTCCTCGGCGCCGGCTCGGTGATCCACGCCATGCACCACGAGCAGGACATGCGCCACATGGGGGGCCTGCGGAAGAAGATCCCCTACACCTATGCGGTGATGATCATCGGCACGCTCGCCATCACCGGCTTCCCGTTCCTGTCCGGCTACTATTCCAAGGACGCCATCATCGAGGCCTCCTATGCCAGCCACAACGCCTTCCGGACCTATGGCTACTGGATGACGGTGATCGCCGCGGCGCTCACGGCCTTCTATTCCTGGCGCCTGATCTTCCTGACCTTCCACGGCAAGCCGCACGACCACCACCATTACGAGCACGCCCACGAGAGCCCGCTGAGCATGACCATCCCGCTGGCGGTGCTGTCGCTCGGCGCGATCTTCGCGGGCTACGCCTTCTACGGCGTGTTCGTCGGCCATGGGGTGGAGCACTTCTTCCGCAGCTCCATCTTCATGGGGGCGGAGAACCACATCCTCCACGCCATGCACGAGATTCCCGCCTGGGCGGTGTGGGCGCCGACGCTCATGATGGTGATCGGCACGCTGATCGCCTACTGGTTCTACATCCTCGACCCGCGGGTGCCGGTGCAGCTCGCCCAATCGCAAGATGCGCTCTATCGCTTTCTGCTCAACAAGTGGTACTTCGACGAGGCGTACAACTTCCTGTTTGTCCGGCCGGCGCTCTGGATCGGCCGGCTTTTGTGGAAGCAGGGCGACGGCACCATCATCGACGGCTTCGGTCCGGACGGCATCTCCGCGCGCGTCATCGACGTGACGGGCCGGGTGGTCCGCCTGCAGTCGGGCTACCTCTACCACTACGCCTTCGTGATGCTCATCGGCGTCGCGGCCTTCATCACCTGGTTCATGTTCGCCGGAGTGTGACGCGATGACCGGTTGGCCCATCCTCTCCGTCGTCACCTTCCTGCCGCTGGTGGGGGCGCTGTTCATCCTGGCGGTCCGGGGCGACAGCGAGGTCACCGCGCGCAACGCCCGCTGGGTGGCGCTGTGGACGACGCTCGTCACCTTCGTGGTCTCGCTGCTGCTGCTGCCGGGCTTCGACCCCGCGGCGTCCGGCTTCCAGTTCGTGGAGAAGAAGGCCTGGCTCGGCGAGGTCGCCGCCTACCACATGGGCGTCGACGGCATCTCGCTGCCGTTCGTGATCCTCACCACCTTCCTGATGCCGTTCTGCATCCTCGCCTCGTGGGAGAGCGTGCACAAGCGGGTGAAGGAATACATGATCGCCTTCCTGGTGCTCGAGACCCTGATGGTCGGCACCTTCTGCGCCCTCGATTTGGTGCTCTTCTACTTCTTCTTCGAGGGCGGCCTGATCCCGATGTTCCTCATCATCGGCGTCTGGGGCGGGCAGCGGCGCATCTATGCGGCGTTCAAGTTCTTCCTCTACACGCTCGCCGGCTCGGTGCTGATGATGCTCGCCATCATGGCCATGTTCTGGCAGGCCGGCACCACCGACGTGCCCACTTTGATGAAGCACGGCTTCCCGGCCGGCATGCAGATCTGGCTCTGGCTCGCCTTCTTCGCCTCGTTCGCGGTGAAGATGCCCATGTGGCCGGTGCACACCTGGCTGCCCGACGCCCATGTGGAGGCGCCCACCGCCGGCTCGGTGATCCTCGCCGGCATCCTCCTGAAGATGGGCGGCTACGGCTTCATCCGCTTCTCGCTGCCCATGTTCCCGGAGGCGAGCCACACTTTCGCGCCTCTGGTGTTCACCCTCTCGGTGGTGGCGATCATCTACACCTCGCTGGTGGCCCTGGTTCAGGAGGACATCAAGAAGCTGATCGCCTATTCGTCCATCGCCCATATGGGCTTCGTGACCATGGGCATCTTCTCGATGAACGAGGCCGGGCTTCAGGGCGCGATGTTCCTGATGATCTCCCACGGCTTCGTCTCGGGCGCGCTGTTCCTGTGCGTGGGGGTGATCTACGACCGCCTGCACACCCGCCAGATCGCCGCCTATGGCGGCCTGGTGCACCGCATGCCGCTCTACGCCACCGCCTTCATGGTGTTCACCATGGCCAATGTGGGCCTGCCGGGCACCTCGGGCTTCGTCGGCGAGTTCCTGACCCTGCTCGCCGCGTTCGAGCGCAACACCTGGATCGCCTTCTTCGCCGCCACCGGCGTGATCCTCTCGGCGGCCTATGCGCTGTGGCTCTATCTGCGCGTGATCTTCGGGCCGCTGGAGAAGGATCAGCTCAAATCCATGCTCGACCTCTCGCCGCGCGAGATCACGATCATGGCGCCGCTGGTGGTCCTCACCATCCTGTTCGGGGTGTGGCCGGCGCCGATCCTCGACATGACGGCGAGCGCCGTGAACACGGTGATCGCGCGCACCGATCAGGTGGCGGATGCGGTGAAGACCGCGCTGCTCCTTCCCTTCTGAGCCCGGATGACCTTCATGTCGCAGCTCCTGCCCCCCCTCGCCGCGGTCCTGCCGGAACTGGTGCTCGCCGTGTCGGCCATCGCGCTGATCCTCATCGGCGCGTTCCGCGGGGAGCGCGCGGCCAATCTCGTCACCGGCCTCGCCATCGCGGTGCTCGCCGCGGCGGCGCTGCTGGTGCTGCTGGCGCCCGGCGGCAAGGTGGTCGCCTTCAACGGCGCGATGGTGATCGACACCTATTCGCGCTTCATGAAGTTCCTCGCCTTGTCCGGCGCTGCGGTCTCGCTGGTCATGGCGGTGGACTGGCTGAACCGGGAGAAGCAGCAGAAGTTCGAATATGCGGTGCTGGTGCTGCTCGCCACCCTCGGCATGTGCATCCTGGTGTCCGCCGGCGACCTGATCGCGCTTTATCTCGGCCTCGAGCTGATGAGCCTCTCGCTTTATGTGGTGGCCGCCATCAACCGGGATTCGGTGCGCTCCACCGAGGCGGGCCTGAAATATTTCGTCCTCGGCGCGCTGTCCTCGGGCATGCTGCTCTACGGCGCCTCGCTGATCTACGGCTTCACCGGATCGGTGAACTTCTCGGTCATCGCCACGGTGGTGAAGGAGCCCTCCATCGGCCTCGTGTTCGGCCTCGTCTTCCTGCTGGCGGGCCTGTGCTTCAAGGTCTCGGCGGTGCCGTTCCACATGTGGACTCCGGACGTCTATGAGGGCGCGCCCACCCCGGTCACCGCCTTCTTCGCCACCGCCCCGAAGGCGGCGGCCATGGCGATCTTCGTGCGCGTGGTGATCGAGGCGTTCCCGCACGTCACCCACCAGTGGCAGCAGATCGTCGCCTTCGTCTCGATCGCCTCCATGGTGCTCGGCGCCTTCGCCGCCATCGGCCAGCGCAACATCAAGCGGCTGCTCGCTTATTCCTCCATCGGCCACATGGGGTTCGCGCTGGTGGGCCTCGCCGCCGGCACCGAGCAGGGGGTGCGCGGCGTGCTGGTCTACATGGCCATCTATGTGGCCATGACGCTCGGCTCGTTCGCCTGCGTGCTCGCCATGCGCCGCAAGGGGCAGGCGGTGGAGCAGGTGGAGGACCTCGCCGGGCTCGCGTCGCGCAACCCGCTGATGGCGCTGATGCTGGCGGCGCTCATGTTCTCGCTCGCCGGGATCCCGCCGCTCGCCGGCTTCCTCGCCAAATACTACGTGTTCCTGGCGGCGATCCAGGCCGGGCTCTACGGCCTCGCGGTGATCGGCGTGCTCGCCTCGGTGGTGGGCGCCTTCTATTATCTGCGCATCGTCAAGGTGATGTATTTCGACGAGCCGGCGGACGCCTTCGACCCCATGCCGTCGGAGCTGAAGGCGGTGCTGGCGGCGAGCGGGCTTTTCACCATCTTCTATTTCGTCTATCCCGCTCCCCTCATCGAGGCGGCGGGGGCCGCCGCCCGCTCGCTCTTCTGATCGAATGGCCGCATACGAATTCCAGGGTTCCACGGTTCCCATCGTCCGCTACACCGAGATCGGCTCCACCAACGCCGAGGGGCTCGCGCGCCTTGCGCGCGGCGAGACCATGCCGGTGTGGCTGGTGGCGGACGTGCAGACCCAGGGGCGCGGCCGGCGCGGCCGGCCCTGGACCTCGGAGCTCGGCAACCTGTTCGCGACCCTGGTGCTGCCGAACCCGGCGCCGGCGGCGCACCTCGCCCAGCTCTGCTTCGTCGCCGGCCTCGGGCTGCGGGATGCGGTGATGCGCGCCGCCCCCGACATCGCCCCCGAGCGGCTCAAGCTGAAGTGGCCCAACGACCTTCTGATCGACCGCGCCAAGCTCGCCGGCATCCTGGTGGAGGGCGGGGCGGACGCCTATGGCCGCCCGGCGGCGGTGATCGGCTTCGGCGTCAACTGCCTGCATCATCCCGACGGGCTCGCTTATGCGGCCACCAGCCTCCAGGCCGCCGGCGCGCCGGCGGCGCCCGACCGGGTGCTGGAGGCGCTCGACATTGCCATGGCGGCCCGCATCAGCCAGTGGAATGCGGGCGCGGGCTTCCCCGAGATCCGCGCCGAATGGATGCGGCACGCCCTCGGCATGGGCGACCAGGTGAGCGTCAAGGTGGGCGAGCGCGAGGTGGTGGGCCGTTTTGAGAACATCGACGCGCGCGGCGCCCTGATGCTGAGGCGCAAGGACGGCGTCGCGGAAATCATCACGGCGGGCGACGTCTCCCTCATCAAGCCGGACTGACAGTGGCCGGAAAGGCGGCGTCGGTGGCGCCGCGGGATGGAAACGGCGGACGACATGGCACAACCCGACGAGTTGGTATTCGCGCCTTTGGGCGGCGTGGGCGAGATCGGCATGAATCTCGCCCTCTACGGCTACGGGCCGCGGCGCGCCCGCACCTGGCTGATCGTGGACCTCGGCATGAGCTTCGCCGGGCCGGAGGCGCCGGGCGTTGACCTGGTGCTGCCCGACATCCGCTTCCTGGAGGCGGAGAAGAAGAACATCGCCGGCCTCGTCCTCACCCACGGCCACGAGGACCATGTGGGCGCGGTGCTCGACCTGTGGCCGCGCCTGAAATGCCCGATCTTCACCACCCGCTTCACCGCCGGCCTGCTGGAGGCCAAGCGCTCAGGCGAGCCGGGCGCGCCGTCGGCACTGCCGGTGACGGTGGTGCGCTCGGGCGCCTCCGTCGATATCGGGCCGTTCCAGGTGGAGTTCGTGCCGGTGGCGCACTCCATCCCCGACAGCCACGCTTTGGCGATCCGCACCGGCGTGGGCCTCGTGGTCCATACCGGCGACTGGAAGCTCGACCCGACCCCGCTGGTGGGCCCGCCCACCGACACCGCGCGCCTCAAGGCGCTGGGCGACGAGGGCGTGCGCGCGCTGATCTGCGATTCCACCAACGCCATCCGCGACGGCGTCTCGCCCTCCGAGGCGGACGTCGCGGCCTCGCTGACCGAGATCGTCGGCAAGGCGAAGCACCGCGTCGCCTTCACCACCTTCTCCTCCAACGTGGCGCGGGTGCGCGCCATCGCCCAGGCGGCGCGCGCCAATGGGCGCGAGGTGGTGGTGGTGGGCCGCGCGCTGGAGCGCGTCATCGGCGTGGCGCGCGAGGAGGGCCTGCTCGACGGCGTGCCCGCCTTCCGCGGCGCCGACGCCTTCGGCTATTTGCCGCGCAGCAACGTGGTGGCGATCCTCACCGGCAGCCAGGGCGAGCAGCGCGCCGCGCTGCGCCGCATCGCCGACGACGACCATCCCGAGATCGCGCTCTCGCCCGGCGACCTGGTGGTGTTCTCGTCGCGCACCATACCCGGCAACGAGAAGGTGGTGAACCACATCATCAACGCTCTGGTGCGCCGGGGTGTCGAGGTGATGACCGACCGCGACGGCCTGGTCCATGTCTCGGGCCATCCGCGGCGCGGCGAGCTCGAGCAGATGTACGCCTTCGTGCGCCCGCAGGTGGCGATCCCGGTGCACGGCGAGGCGCTGCATCTGCACGAGCATGCCAAGCTCGCCAAGCGCCTCGGCGTGCCGGAGGTGGTCACCTGCTTTGACGGCCACGTGGTGCGCCTCGCGCCCGGACCAGCCGAGCGGGTGGACGACGTGCCGTTCGGGCGGCTCTACAAGGACGGCCGCCTGCTGGTGGCCGAGGCGGCGCGCTCCATTCCCGAGCGGCGCAAGCTCTCCTTCGCCGGCGCGGTCTCGGTGGCGGTGGCGGTGGACCGCCAGGGCGGCATCGCCGGCGACCCCTCGGTGGAGATCACCGGCATTCCCGAGCGCGGGGAGGGGGGCATCGACATGCTCGACCACGTGCTCGACACCGTGAGCGCCACCCTCGACGGCCTGCCGCGGGCGCGCCGGCGCGATCCCGAGGCGCTCGCCGAGACGCTGGAGCGGGCGGTGCGCTCGGCGGTGAACGCGGTGTGGGGCAAAAAGCCGGTTTGCCACGTCCACGTTCTGGAAGTGTGATGGCGTCTTGACGAGCGGCGCCGCGCGGGCGCGAGGAGGGGACCAATGATCGGACGGCTGAACCACGTGGCCATCGCGGTGCGCGATCTCGGCGCCGCCGCGGCCCTGTATCGCGACACGCTGGGCGCCGAGGTGTCGGAGGCGGTGGCCCAGCACGAGCACGGCGTCACCACCGTGTTCGTCCACCTGCCCAACACCAAGATCGAGTTCCTGGAGCCGCTCGGCGCGGATTCGCCCATCGCCAAGTTCCTGGAGCGCAATCCCGAAGGCGGCGTGCATCACATCTGCTACGAGGTGGACGACATCCTCAAGGCGCGCGACCAGCTGAAGGCCAACGGCGCCCGCGTGCTCGGCTCCGGCGAGCCGAAGATCGGCGCCCACGGCAAGCCGGTGCTGTTCCTGCATCCCAAGGATTTCAACGGCACGCTGGTCGAGCTGGAGCAGGCGTGAGGCCGTGAGCATCCTCACCATCCTCGCCATCTATTTCATCGTCTGGTGGGTGACGCTGTTCGCGGTGCTGCCCTGGGGCGTGCGCTCGCAGGCGGAGAGCGCGGAGGTGACGCCGGGCACCGACCCGGGCGCTCCGGTGCGCCCGCTGCTGGTGAAGAAGGTGATCGCCACCACGCTCGTGGCGGCGCTGATCACCGGCGGGCTGATCTATCTGCTCACCAGCGGCGTGGTCTCGCTCGACGACCTGCCCATGCCGTTCGACACCAGGGGCTATTGAGCGGCGCCGGAATAAGCCGCACCGCAAAAAAACAAAGGCGAGACCCCCAGGGTCTCGCCTTTTTTCGTCCACGGCTCCTGATGACGTCCGAAAGACTTCAGCCTTCTTGATGCGCCCGCGGCCATCCGTGATGCCGATTCCGTATTACGCCCCCGCAAGGTGGCCATCGGTCGGCGATTTTTGTCGATTCCTCCCGAGACCTGGACCAATTTCACCGGCCAAAGGCAGCGGTGACGATCCCCTTTCTTGTGCGGCGACACGTTAGAACAAGAATCTGTCGCTTGTCATCCTTGCAACGCAATAAGTGTTCGCTGCGCTGCAATACAACAGAATGATACCGACGACACGCCCAGCAGGCGTCCCGAGGGCGCGGATGGCGCCCGTGCGGCCCCCCGGAGCACGCCGCGCGGGGGCGCCGTGCCGCACGGACGCCGTGAAAGGTGTGACGCGGAGCGGCCATCGCTCTTGTGTTTCGCAGCCGGTTCCGCTTTCTCTCCGCCCCACCTTCCCCTCGCACGCCAGGGACGACCGATGCGCCTCTCCCGCTATTTCCTGCCCATCCTGCGCGAGGTGCCCAAGGAGGCGGAGATCGTCTCCCACCGCCTGATGCTGCGCGCCGGCATGATCCGCCAGGAGGCGGCGGGGATCTATGCCTGGCTGCCGCTCGGCCATCGGGTGCTGAACAAGGTGTGCAACATCATCCGCGAGGAGCAGAATCGGGCCGGCGCCATCGAGATGCTGATGCCCACCATCCAGTCGGCGGACCTGTGGCGCGAGAGCGGGCGCTACGACGACTACGGCAAGGAGATGCTGCGCATCAAGGACCGCCACGAGCGCGACATGCTCTTCGGCCCGACCAACGAGGAGATGATCACCGAGATCGTGCGCGCTTATGTGAAGTCGTACAAGGCGCTGCCGCTGAACCTCTACCACATCCAGTGGAAGTTCCGCGACGAGGTGCGCCCGCGCTTCGGCGTCTACCGCTCGCGCGAGTTCCTGATGAAGGACGCCTATTCCTTCGACCTCGACCAGGCGGGGGCGCGGCACTCCTACAACAAGATGTTCGTCGCCTATCTGCGCACCTTCGCGCGCATGGGGCTGAAGGCCATCCCCATGGTGGCCGACACCGGCCCCATCGGCGGCAACCTCTCCCACGAATTCATCATCCTCGCCGCCACCGGCGAGAGCGAGGTGTTCTGCCACGGCGACTATCTCGACATGGCGCCGCCGCCCGCCAGCCTCGACTTCGACGACGCGGCGGGCCTGCAGGCGATCTTCGACCGCTGGACCAGCCTTTATGCCGCCACATCGGAGAAGCACGACGAGGCAGCGTTCGCGGCGGTTCCCGAGGCGCGGCGCATGGCGGCGCGCGGCATCGAGGTGGGTCACATCTTCTATTTCGGCACCAAATATTCCGCGCCGTTCGGCGCCAAGGTGCAGGGGCCGGACGGCGCCGAGCACACGCTGCACATGGGCTCCTACGGCATCGGCCCCTCGCGCCTCGTGGCGGCCATGATCGAGGCCTCCCATGACGAGGCGGGCATCGTGTGGCCCGACGCCGTCGCCCCGTTCGACGTGGGCATCCTCAATTTGAAGACCGGGGACAGCGCCACCGACGCCGCCTGCGCCGCGCTTTACGCGACGCTTACCGGCAAGGGGTACGAGGTTCTCTACGACGACACGGACGAGCGCGCCGGCGCCAAGTTCGCGACCGCCGACCTCATCGGCCTGCCCTGGCAGGTGCTGGTGGGACCCAAGGGCCTCGCCGAAGGCAAGGTCGAGCTGAAGCGCCGGGTGGACGGATCGCGCGAGCTGCTGTCGCCGGCCGACGTGGTGGAGAGGCTGAAGGCATGAGCGAGAGCCGGGCCGGGACGCTTGGGCTGGACGAGCCGACCGGCACGCGGCCGTTCGCGCCCTTCGAATGGATGCTCTCGCTGCGCTATCTCCGGGCGCGGCGCAAGGAGGGCTTCATCTCGGTCATCGCCGGCTTCTCCTTCCTCGGCATCGTGCTCGGGGTGGCGACGCTGATCATCGTCATGGCGGTGATGAACGGCTTCCGCCAGGAGCTTTTGTCCAAGATCCTCGGCCTCAACGGGCACGTGCTGCTGCAGCCGCTCGAATCCCCGCTCACCGACTATCAGGGCGTCGCCGAGCGCATCGCCAAGCTCAACGGCGTGCGGCTCGCCGTGCCGCTGGTGGAGGGCCAGGCGCTCGCCTCCTCGCCGTTCGGCGCCTCCGGCGTGCTGGTGCGCGGGCTGACCGAGCAGAGCCTGCGCGGGCTGCCCTCGGTGTCGCGCCACATCGTCGGCGGCACGCTGGAGGGCTTCGACCGCGGCCAGGGCCTCGCCATCGGCAAGCGCCTCGCCGACCAGCTGTCCCTGCGGGTCGGCGACAACATCACGCTGGTGGCGCCGCGCGGGGCGGTGACGCCCATGGGCACCTCGCCGCGCATCAAGGTCTACAAGGTGGCGGCGATCTTCGAGATCGGCATGTCGGAATACGATTCGGCGTTCGTGTTCATGCCGCTGCCGGAGGCCCAGGCCTATTTCAACCGCAACGGCGACGTCAGCGCGGTGGAGATCTATGTCGACGATCCCGACGACGTGGAGGAGCTGCGCGGCGCCATCCAGGCGGCGGCGCAGCGCCCGGCCTATCTCGTCGACTGGCGGCGGCGCAACGCCACCTTCTTCAACGCGCTCCAGGTGGAGCGCAACGTGATGTTCCTGATCCTGACGCTGATCGTGCTGGTGGCGGCGCTCAACATCGTCTCCGGCCTCATCATGCTGGTGAAGGACAAGGGCCATGACATCGCCATTCTGCGCACCATGGGCGCGACCCAGGGGGCGGTGATGCGGGTGTTCCTGATCACCGGGGCGGCCATCGGCGTGGTCGGCACCCTCGTCGGCTTCGTCATCGGCGTCGTGGTGTGCCTCAACATCGAGAGCATCCGCCAGTTCATCTCCTGGCTCACCGCCACCGAGCTGTTCTCGCCCGAGCTCTATTATCTGAGCCGCCTGCCGGCGCAGATGAACCCTGGGGAGACGACCTCGGTGGTGGTCATGGCGCTGGTGCTGTCGCTGCTCGCCACGCTCTATCCCTCCTGGCGGGCCGCCCGGCTCGATCCGGTGGAAGCCCTGAGGTACGAGTGATGGACAAGCCGGTGGACACGAGCGGGCCGGAGCCCGCCGCGCCCGGCGGCGCGGCCGGCGGGGGCGCCAAGCGCGAGCCGGCGCTGGTGCTCGCCGGCGTCAAGCGGCGCTATGTCCAGGGCGCCCAGTCGCTGGAGATCCTGCGCGGGGTGGACCTGAAGGTGGCGCACGGCCAGTCGGTGGCGCTGGTGGCGCCGTCGGGCTCGGGCAAGTCCACGTTGCTGCACATCGCCGGCCTGCTGGAGCATTCCGACGAGGGCGAGGTGTTCGTCGCCGGCACCTCCACGGCGCGCCTTCCCGACCGCGAGCGCACCCGCCTGCGGCGCCTCAACATCGGCTTCATCTACCAGTTCCACCATCTGCTCAGCGAGTTCACGGCGCTCGAGAACGTCGCCATGCCGCAGATGATCCGCGGCTTCTCCCGGGCGAAGGCGGACGCCCGGGCAACCGAGCTTCTGTCCTATCTGGGCCTCGGGCCGCGCCTCACGCACCGGCCCTCGGAACTGTCGGGCGGCGAGCAGCAGCGCGTCGCCATCGCCCGCGCGCTCGCCAACGCCCCGCGTTTGCTGCTGGCGGACGAGCCCACCGGCAATCTCGACCCGCGCACCTCCGACCACGTCTTCGGCGCGCTCACCGAGCTGGTGCGCGCCACCGGGGTGGCGGCGCTGATCGCCACCCACAATCTCGAGCTCGCCTCGCGCATGGACCGCCGCGTCACCCTGCGCGAGGGCCGGGTGGTCGAGCTCGCCTGAAGCCCCGCGGGGGCGGGCGCCCCCGCCCTTCAAGGGGCGGCGTGCGTCCAATCGCTCCAATCTGGTCGAAAAGTGATCGAGGCCGTTGCGCGCGCGCGCGCCACCCATCACACTCCCGCCCCAACAAGAACAGGCTGGAAACAAAAGGTGGGAAAATGCTGGCTTTGCTATTGATTATCGTCTGCGGCCTGCTGGCCGTCGGCTACGGCGTATGGGCCGTGCGGGCCCTCATGGCGGCCGATGCGGGCACCGCGCGCATGCAGGAGATCGCCGCCGCCATCGCCGAGGGCGCGCAGGCCTATCTCAAGCGCCAATACACGACCATCGGCGTCGTCGGCGTGGTCATCTTCATCCTGGTCGGCATCTTCCTCGGCTGGCTGGTGGCGGTCGGCTTCGCGGTCGGCGCCGTGCTCTCGGCGCTCGCCGGCTTCATCGGCATGAACGTGTCGGTCCGCGCCAACGTGCGCACCGCCCAGGCGGCGACCAAATCGCTCGCCGGCGGCCTCGACCTCGCCTTCAAGGCGGGCGCGGTGACCGGCCTGCTGGTGGCCGGCCTCGCGCTGCTCGGCGTCACGGTCTATTACGCGGTGCTCACCAAGGGCCTCGGCTTCGCCCCCAATTCCCGCACCGTGGTGGACGCGCTGGTGGCGCTCGGATTCGGCGCCTCGCTGATCTCCATCTTCGCCCGGCTCGGCGGCGGCATCTTCACCAAGGGCGCCGACGTGGGCGGCGACCTGGTCGGCAAGGTGGAGGCGGGGATCCCGGAGGACGATCCACGCAACCCGGCCACCATCGCCGACAATGTGGGCGACAATGTCGGCGACTGCGCCGGCATGGCGGCCGACCTGTTCGAGACCTATGCGGTGACGGTGGTCGCCACCATGGTGCTCGCGGCGATCTTCTTCGCGGCGACGCCGATGGCGCTTGAGACCATGATCCTCTATCCGCTGGCGATCGGCGGGGCGTGCATCCTCACCTCCATCGCCGGCACCTTCTTCGTGCGGCTGGGGCCGACCTCCTCGATCATGGGCGCGCTCTATAAGGGCCTCATCGCGACGGCGGGCTTCTCGGTCGTGGCGCTGGCGCTGGTGACCTGGCTGCTGCCGGGCTTCGGCACCATCCCCGGCGTGCCCTATACGGGCACCAGCCTGTTCCTGTGCGGCCTCGTCGGCCTGGTGGTGACGGGCGCCATCGTCGTGATCACCGAATACTATACCGGCACCGGCTATCGTCCGGTGGTGTCGATCGCCCAGGCCTCGGTCACCGGCCACGGCACCAACATCATCCAGGGCCTCGCGGTGTCGCTCGAATCGACCGCGATGCCCACCATCGTCATCATCGCCGGCATCCTCGTGGCCTACGGGCTGGCGGGCCTGTTCGGCATCGCCATCGCCGCCACCACCATGCTCGGCGTCGCCGGCATGATCGTCGCGCTCGACGCCTTCGGGCCGGTGACCGACAATGCCGGCGGCATCGCCGAGATGGCCGGCCTGCCCAAGGAGGTGCGCCAGTCCACCGACGCGCTCGACGCGGTGGGCAACACCACCAAGGCGGTCACCAAGGGCTACGCCATCGGTTCGGCCGGCCTCGGCGCCCTGGTGCTGTTCGCGGCCTACAGCCAGGACCTCAAATACTTCGTCGCCCAGGCGGCGCCCGGCAGCTATTTCGCCGGGGTCGCGCCGAACTTCTCGCTGGAGAACCCCTATGTGGTGGTGGGCCTGCTGTTCGGCGGCCTTCTGCCCTACCTGTTCGGCGCCATGGGCATGACGGCGGTGGGCCGGGCGGCCGGCGCCATCGTCGAGGAAGTGCGCCGGCAGTTCCGCGAGAAGCCGGGCATCATGGCCGGCACCGAGAAGCCGGACTATTCCCGCGCGGTGGACATGCTCACCAAGGCGGCGATCAAGGAGATGATCGTCCCCTCGCTGCTGCCGGTGCTCTCGCCCATCGTCTGCTACTTCGTCATCTATTTCGTGGCGGGCGGCGGGGCGGCGGGCAAGTCGGCCGCCTTCTCGGCGCTCGGGGCCATGCTGCTGGGCGTGATCGTCACCGGCCTGTTCGTCGCCATCTCCATGACCTCGGGCGGCGGCGCCTGGGACAATGCCAAGAAGTCGTTCGAGGACGGCTTCGTGGACAAGGACGGCGTGCGCCACATGAAGGGCTCGGAGGCGCACAAGGCCTCGGTGACCGGCGACACCGTGGGCGATCCCTACAAGGACACGGCGGGCCCCGCCGTGAACCCGATGATCAAGATCACCAACATCGTCGCCCTTCTGCTCCTCGCGGTGCTGGGGCACGGCGGCTGAGGCGAGGCGGGGCGGCGTGCGCCGTCCCCTCCATCTTTTACCCTCGGGCGGCTCCAGAGCCGCCCGAGCGCGTTTTTGGGCGGGGGAGGGGCGCGCGCCGCCGGCGCCCGCCACGTCGGCGGCGCTGGGGCGCAGCGCGTCGCTGGCCAAAGACCCTGAGACGAGATCGTCGCGGCGGCGGCGATGGCCGCGCCCGGCGTCATATGGGTCCGCTCGCGCCGCCGTGGTTCAACCGCGAGGGGACATGATGGATCGCATGGAGATTCGCCGCCCGCTCAGCGCCATGGCGCGCCGCCTCGTCGCCGCGCTCCTCGTTCTCATCCTCGCGGCCAGCGCCGGACAGGCGCAGGAGGACGATCTGCTCGACCGCCCGCCGGGCGGAGAGAAACTGGATCACACCTCGCCCGAAATCCAAAAGCGCGCTTATGCCGCGGCGCTCAAGACGATCGCCGAGCGAAAGCCTGAATTCTGGCACGAAGTCTGGCCCGCTCTGCTGACCGGCGTCACGCCCGAGCGGCTCAAGGCCGAAGGCGGCGCGCTCGTGATCCTGCGCGCCTACGCCAAGTTGCCCGAAGGGCAGGACATCCCCTTCCCCTATTTCTATGCCCTGCGCGAGGTCAATACCGGCCGCCTGCGCGTGGTGCTCCTGCGCAAGTCGGGCAGTTTCGACCAGCGGGGATGGGGGGTCGCGGTGGTGCCGCCCGGCCGCTATGCCTCGGCCGGCTCACCCGCCAAGCTCAACATCATTCTGGTCCACGACGGCACGTTGGCGCACCGGGTCCGGCTGCCCTATGGCGGCGCCAGGGTCGCCCCCGAGCAGGCGGTGCGGGTGGAGGCCGGAGAGGTGATCTATCTCGGGACCGAGGTGCACGCCTTCAGCGAACGCAAGCCCCCGCCCAAATCCATCCTCGTGCTCGATCACAGCGCCGCGGCGCAGGCCTATGCCCGGGAAGAGCTGCCGGCCTTCGCGCCGCATCTGAAGACCCGTCTCATGCATTCGATCGAGCCGGTCGTGCTCGAATAGGGGACCGGGTTCGCCGATGCCGGGGCGGGTGCGGGCGCCGATACCCTTCCATCCCGCAGCCGGATCGTGTAACACGCCCTCCGACGACGCACCCGGCGTGCCGGGCGCGAACATGATGGATTCCATGCAGACGGTTCTGATTGTCATTCACCTGATGGTGGTGCTCGCGCTCATCGGCGTGGTGCTGATCCAGCGTTCCGAGGGCGGCGGGCTGGGCATCGGCGGCGGTGGGGGCGGCGGCGGTGGCGGCGGCTTCTTCACCGCCCGCGGCACCGCCAACGTGCTCACCCGGGCCACCTCGATTCTTGCGGTGCTGTTCTTCATCACCTCGCTGGCGCTGACCATATCGGCCGGCTGGCATCGCGCGCCGCGCTCGATCCTGCCTTCGGCGGCGCCCACGGGGCCGCAGGTGCCGCAGAGCGGCGGCTCGATCCTCGACCAGATTCGCCCGCAGGGCGGCGCGCCCGCGGCGCCCGGCGCGCCTTCGGCGCCGGCTCCAGCTGCGCCCGCTCCGGCGGCCCCGGCGGCGCCCTCGGGTCCGCAGGTCCCTCAGTCCCAGTGACCTCGTCGCGCCCCTGAGAAGGGGCGCGGTCGTCATTCTCCACAGGCGAGGCGGGGCCGTCGCGGCTTCGCCCTCGCCGAATCGCGTTTGCACGAGGTAAGGTCGGGGCCCATGGCGCGCTACATCTTCATAACCGGCGGCGTCGTGTCCTCCCTCGGCAAGGGCCTCGCCTCCGCGGCGCTGGGGGCACTGCTCCAGGCGCGCGGATACACGGTCCGCCTGCGCAAGCTCGACCCCTATCTCAACGTGGATCCGGGCACCATGAGCCCGTATCAGCACGGCGAGGTGTTCGTCACCGACGACGGGGCGGAGACCGACCTCGACCTCGGGCATTACGAGCGGTTCACCGGCCATCCGGCGACCCGGCAGGACAACATCACCACCGGCCGCATCTATCAGGACATCCTGACCAAGGAGCGGCGCGGCGACTATCTCGGCGCCACCATCCAGGTGATCCCCCACGTCACCAACGCCATCAAGGACTTCGTCCTGGAGGGCAATGAGGGGTTCGACTTCGTGCTGATCGAGGTGGGCGGCACGGTGGGCGACATCGAGGGCCTGCCCTTCTTCGAGGCCACCCGCCAGCTCAAGAACGAGCTGCCGCGCGGCCACGCGATCTTCATCCACCTGACGCTCCTGCCCTACATCCCCTCCGCCGGCGAGCTGAAGACCAAGCCGACCCAGCATTCGGTGAAGGAGCTGCGCTCCATCGGCATCCAGCCCGACATCCTGCTCTGCCGCACCGACCGGGAGATCCCGCGCGAGGAGCGCCGCAAGCTCTCGCTGTTCTGCAATGTGCGCGAGAGCGCGGTGATCGAGGCGCGGGACGTGGACAACATCTACGCCGTGCCCTCCGCCTACCATGCCGAGGGGCTTGACAAGGAGGTGCTGGCCGCCTTCCACATCGAGCCGGCGCCGGCGCCGAACCTGTCGCGCTGGCACACCATCGAGGACCGGGTGCGCAATTCCGAGGGCGAGGTCACCATCGCCATCGTCGGCAAGTACACCGGCCTGAAGGACGCCTACAAGTCGCTGATCGAGGCCTTGGCCCATGGCGGCATCGCCAACAAGGTGAAGGTCAATCTCGACTGGATCGAGAGCGAGACCTTCGAGCGCGAGGACCCGGCGCCGTTCCTGGAGCACGTCCACGGCATCCTGGTGCCCGGCGGCTTCGGCCAGCGCGGCGCCGAGGGCAAGATCCGCGCGGCGCAGTTCGCGCGCGAGCGGGCGGTGCCCTATTTCGGCATCTGCTTCGGCATGCAGATGGCGGTGATCGAGGCGGCGCGGAACCTCGCCGGCATCGAGGCGGCGAACTCCACCGAGTTCGGCGCCACCAACGAGCCGGTGGTGGGCCTGCTCACCGAATGGATGCGCGGCAACGAGCTGGAGCGACGCAACGCGGCCGGCGACCTCGGCGGCACCATGCGGCTCGGCGCCTATCCGGCGCACCTTGAGCCCGGCAGCCGGGTGGAGAGCGTCTATGGCCGGCGCGACATCTTCGAGCGCCACCGCCACCGCTACGAGGTGAACACCGCCTATCGTGAGCGGCTGGAGCAGCACGGCCTGAAATTTTCGGGCATGTCGCCGGACGGGCTGCTGCCGGAGATCGTGGAATATTCCAACCACCCCTGGTTCATCGGCGTGCAGTTCCATCCGGAGCTGAAGTCGCGCCCGTTCGAGCCGCACCCGCTGTTCGCCTCTTTCGTCGGCGCGGCCATGGAGCAGAGCCGGCTGGTGTGAGCCGCCGGCCGGACGGTGCCGCGCGCAACGGTGCCCGGCTGCGGCCGACCGCCCCGCGCCGGGCACGCCGGAGGCCGCGGGGCGGGCCGGCATCATCTTCCTAGGCTTTTGAGAATGCAGCCGGTTCCGCTCGCGGGCGGGGGATTGCCGCCAATGACGGCGAAACCGGCGCATTTTCTTGTCCCAATCCGGGCCTGCACCCCTTAAGGTGCCGCTCGCGCCGACGCGCACTTCCGGGGCCGGGCGAGGGCTTCCCTCAAGGGGATTTCCTCGGCCGTCCCACCCGTGAAAGCCCGCGCCGGCCCTCCGTCTTCCGATGGATTCGGCCTGCCCGGCCCACCCTGAGGGAGACCTGCCCATGCGTCGTGGCCTCGACCATGTCGTCCATCTCGTCCGTGACCTCGATGCAGCGGGGGAGATCTACGATCTGCTCGGATTCACGGTGGGCGGGCGCAATCGCCACCCCTTCGGCACCGAGAACCGCATCGTCCAGACCGAGGGCTTCTTCATCGAGCTGCTCCAGGTGGTGGAGCCGGAGAAGATCCCGGCCGCGACCCCGTCGAGCTTCTCGTTCGGCGCCTTCAACAAGGCGTTCCTCGAGCGCCACGGGGAGGGGCTCACCATGGCGGTGTTCGAGGGCCGCGACCCGGTCGCCGACAAGGCCGAGTTCGACGCCGCCGGCTTCGGCGGCTTCGACCTCGTGGACTTCTCCCGCAAGGCCCGCCGCTTCGACGGGCAGGATGTGGAGGTCGCCTTCTCGCTCGCCTTCGCCGCCTCGCCCGCGGCGCCGGATTTCGGCGCCTTCACCTGCCTCCAGCGCAAGCCCGAGAACTTCTGGTCCAACGACCTGCAGCGCCACGCCAATGGGGTGACGGGGCTCGCCGGCATCGTGCTGGTGGCCGACAGCCCGGTCGACCACATCTCGTTCCTCGACACCGTGAGCGGGGTGTCGATGAACCGCGCCTCGGACGGCTGGTTCGTCGGCCAGACCCCGCGCGGCCAGATCGACCTCATGACGCGCACGCTCTACACCGACCGCTACGGCGTGCCCGCGCCGGCCGGGGAGGGCCTGCGCCTCGCCGCCGTGCGCTTCGCCACCTCGGGCGCGCCGGAGCTGCGCCGCGCGCTCGCCGCCCGCCGCATGATGGAGGAGGCGATCGAGGGCATGGTGGTGGTGCCGCCGCGCGCCGCCTTGGGGGCGGCCCTGGTGTTTGAGCGCGACGTGTGAGGGCGGGGGAGGGGTTTTCATTCCTCCCAGGCAACACTATTTACGCGAGATGGGGGCGGACGACCGCGCCCGTCCGTTCGAACCCGGCGGGACGGCCTGCCGCGGAGCGCCATGCCCATGGCTTGGGTCTATCTGTTCATCGCCGGCCTCCTGGAAGTGGGCTGGGCCATCGGCATGAAATATTCCGACGGCTTCACGCGGCTCTGGCCGAGCGCGATCACGATCGCGAGCATCGCCGTGAGCCTGTTCCTGCTGAGCCTCTCGCTGAAAGCGATCCCGATCGGCACCGCCTATGCGGTGTGGGCCGGGATCGGCACCGTGGGCACGGCCCTGGTGGGCATCGCCTTCTTCTCCGAATCGGCGGATCTCGCCCGGCTCGCCGCCATCGGCATGATCGCGGCGGGCCTCGTGGGGCTGAAGCTGGTGACCCCCTGATCGCCGGCCGGAACGGTCCTTTGGGCCGGTTCGCCCATGCCGGCGGGGTCGCGGCGGCCGAAAGCGGCGCCAAATGGCGCTTTCTTTGGGGTTGCGCCCATCGCAGGGTTGACGCAGAGCGACTCTGCGGTTAGAAGCAGCCCACTTTCGCGGCAGGCGGTCGGCGTCTGAGCGGTCGGTTCCTTATTCCCTGCTTCGACCCGAAGCACGGACGGCTCCGACCAGGGGAGCCGAAACGCTGCCAGGAACAGCACTGCGATAACATCAGGTGCACGATCGCGGCGCCGGCCCACCCCCGGGTGAGCGCTCCGTGATCCTCTGTCGCGACAAGGCGCGTCCGCCCGTTCTACGGCGGCGGACCGCGCCTTTTGCGTCGTGGTGCGGCTGGCGGCCTTCCGCCGTGCCGAAGCGTTTTCAGTGCCGCCTCCGGGCGGCCGTCGTGGCGGCCCGAAAGGGGCGTCGAACCGAAGAAGAAGCGGCTCAGGCCGCAAGCAGGACGAGGCGAAGGCGTACATGCCGACGATCAACCAGCTGATCCGCAAGCCGCGCGAGGCGCAGAAGGCCCGCGACAAGGCGCCGGCGCTGCAGGCGAGCCCCCAGAAGCGCGGCGTCTGCACGCGTGTCTACACCACGACCCCGAAGAAGCCGAACTCGGCGCTTCGCAAGGTCGCCAAGGTGCGGCTCACCAACAGCTACGAAGTGATCGGCTACATCCCCGGCGAGGGCCACAACCTTCAGGAGCACTCCGTGGTGATGATCCGCGGCGGCCGCGTGAAGGACCTTCCCGGCGTGCGCTACCACATCCTGCGCGGCGTGCTCGACACGCAAGGCGTCAAGAACCGCAAGCAGCGCCGTTCGAAGTACGGCGCGAAGCGGCCGAAGTGAGGATCTGAGCGATGTCCCGTCGTCACAAGGCCGAGCGCCGCGAAGTCATCCCGGACGCCAAGTATGGCTCCACCATCCTGTCGCGCTTCATGAATTCCGTCATGCGCGACGGCAAGAAGTCGGTCGCCGAAGGCATCGTCTACGGCGCCCTCGACGTGGTCGAGACCAAGGCCAAGCACGATCCGGTGGACGTGTTCATCCAGGCGCTCGAGAACGTGGCGCCGGCGGTGGAGGTTCGTTCCCGCCGCGTGGGTGGCGCCACCTACCAGGTGCCGGTCGAGGTGCGCACCGAGCGCCGCCAGACCCTGGCGATCCGCTGGCTGATCGCCTCGGCTCGGGCGCGCAACGAGAAGACCATGGTGGAGCGCCTTTCCGCCGAGCTGCTCGACGCTGCCAACAATCGCGGCAACGCCGTGAAGAAGCGCGAGGACACGCACCGGATGGCGGAAGCCAACCGTGCCTTCTCGCATTATCGCTGGTGACCGGAACCGAGGACTGAGCCATGCCGCGCAGCCATCCGATCGAGGACTACCGTAATTTCGGCATCATGGCCCACATCGATGCGGGCAAGACGACGACCACGGAGCGGATCCTCTATTACACCGGCAAGAGCCACAAGATCGGCGAAGTGCATGATGGCGCCGCCACCATGGACTGGATGACCCAGGAACAGGAGCGCGGCATCACCATCACGTCGGCCGCGACGACTGCGTTCTGGCACGGCAAGCGCCTGAACATCATCGACACCCCCGGGCATGTGGACTTCACCATCGAAGTGGAGCGCTCGCTGCGCGTGCTCGACGGCGCCGTGTGCGTGCTCGACGGCAACCAGGGCGTGGAGCCGCAGACCGAGACCGTGTGGCGCCAGGCCGACAAGTACAACGTGCCGCGCATCGTGTTCGTCAACAAGATGGACAAGATCGGCGCCGACTTTTACCGCTGCGTCGAGATGATCATCGACCGCGTGGCCGGCAACCCCGTGTGCTGCCAGCTGCCGATCGGCTCCGAGAACAACTTCAAGGGCATCATCGACCTCGTCCGCATGAAGGCGGTGGTGTGGGAGGATGAGGCCCTCGGCGCGAAGTACCATGACGAGGAGATCCCCGCAGATCTCGCCGACAAGGCCGCCGAGTATCGCAACAAGCTGGTGGAAGCCGCCGTCGAGCTCGACGACGACGCCATGGCGGCGTATCTGGACGGCACCGAGCCCGACGAGGCGACCCTGAAGTCGCTGATCCGCAAGGCGGTGATCGGCCGCAAGTTCAACCCCGTGTTCTGCGGTTCCGCGTTCAAGAACAAGGGCGTGCAGCCGCTGCTCGACGCCGTGGTGGACTATCTGCCGTCGCCGGTCGATCGCGGCGCCATCAAGGGCATCGACTTCAAGACCGAGGAAGAGACCGACCGCAAGCCGACCGACACCGATCCCCTGTCGGTCCTCGCGTTCAAGATCATGGACGATCCCTTCGTCGGCACCATCACCTTCTGCCGCGTCTATTCGGGCGTGATGGAGACCGGCATGGGTCTCCTGAACTCCACCCGCGACAAGCGCGAGCGCGTGGGCCGCATGCTGCTCATGCACGCCAACAACCGCGAGGACATCAAGGAAGCCTATGCCGGCGACATCGTCGCCCTGGCGGGCCTCAAGGATGTGCGCACCGGCGACACGCTGTGCGCCACCGACAAGCCGGTGATCCTCGAGAAGATGGAGTTCCCCGAGCCGGTCATCGAGATCGCCATCGAGCCCAAGTCCAAGGCGGACCAGGAGAAGCTCGGCATCGCTTTGTCCAAGCTCGCGGCCGAGGACCCCTCGTTCCGCGTGTCGACCGACTTCGAGAGCGGCCAGACCATCCTCAAGGGGATGGGCGAGCTGCACCTCGACATCAAGGTCGACATCCTGAAGCGCACCTACAAGGTGGACGCCAATATCGGCGCCCCCCAGGTGGCCTATCGCGAGACCATCACCAAGAAGACCGAAGTGGACTACACCCACAAGAAGCAGACCGGCGGCACCGGCCAGTTCGCGCGGGTGAAGTTCATCGTCGAGCCCAACGAGGCCGGCAAGGGCTTCCTGTTCGAGAGCGCCATCGTCGGCGGCGCGGTGCCGAAGGAGTACATTCCGGGCGTCCAGAAGGGCCTCGAGAGCGTGCTCGGCGCCGGCGTGCTGGCGGGCTTCCCGGTGGTGGACGTCAAGGTGCAGCTCATCGACGGCGCCTATCACGAGGTGGATTCGTCCGCCCTCGCCTTCGAGATCGCCTCCCGCGCGGCGTTCCGTGAGGCCCTCCAGAAGGGCAATGCGGTGCTGCTCGAGCCGATCATGAAGGTCGAGGTGGTGACCCCCGAGGACTATACCGGCTCGGTGATCGGCGACCTCAACTCCCGCCGGGGCCAGATCCAGGGCCAGGACATGCGCGGCAACGCCAACGTCATCAACGCGATGGTGCCGCTCGCCAACATGTTCGGCTACGTCAACACGCTGCGCTCCTTCAGCCAGGGGCGCGCCACCTTCACCATGCAGTTCGACCACTACGAGCAGGTGCCGTCGAACGTCGCCCAGGAGGTCCAGGCCAAGTACGCCTGACGGCATCGGTCGCCGGGCGCCTAGCCTGAACCTCGTTTCACCCTTTCCGATCACGCCAGAGAGACCCAACGGAGAGTCCCATGGCCAAAGAGAAGTTCAACCGTTCGAAGCCGCACTGCAACATCGGCACCATTGGTCACGTTGACCATGGCAAGACCTCGCTGACGGCTGCGATCACGAAGGTGCTGGCGGAGAGCGGCGGGGCGA
>NZ_JBDZDO010000006.1:0-428840 GCF_040049235.1 Xanthobacter luteus | reverse complement strand
GCATGATCCGCGATGCGGCGGGCGAGCACCGTCCGGTTGTAGTGGGCGGATGCGGCCTCGAAGAGGCCCCGCTTGTCGCGATAGCTGTTGTAGAGGCTTCCGGACGTCATGCCGGTCGCCTCCTCCAGATCGCGCACCGAACTGGCGGCAAAGCCCCGGCGGCGGAACACATGCATCGCCCCGGTCAGGAGACGGTCTTCGTCGAAGGTGCGCGGGCGGGCCATTTCCGGGGACCTCATTTCATAACGTTCTTTATATAATGAATGTTATGAAACTGGGTCAAGCCACCCCGTGCAGGAACAGGTCCGCCATCGGCGCCGCGCGAACCGCGCCGGTTGCCCGCGTCATCGTCGCCTGCCGCGACGAACACACGGCCGGCCGGGGCGATGCGCCGGTCCGGCAGACGACGCCCGGCCGCATCGCCTAGAGAGATGACGCACAACGGCCCGTCCGCTGCCGGCTGGCGGCATGGACAGGCCGCCGTCCGAGCCCGCTATTTCAGCGGCAAGAACAGGTCCGCGACGGCCTCATGCTCCGGCACCTCCGGGAAGAAGCTCAGCCGCTGGCAATAGAGCGGGAAATCGCGGGCCTCCTCGCCGCTGGCCGGCAGCCAGTCGCGATAAAGATAGAGCGCGGAGGGCTCCAGATTGTCGGTGTAGCCGACGACGCGCAACACCGCACACCGTCCGCCGGGGATCTCGCCGGCTTTGATCTCTTCGCCCTTCGCCTCGATCGGTCGGTCGATCCCGACACACAGGTCGACGCTATAGTCGGCAGGCGAGGCAGGACGCCGCTCGGACCGCCAGACGTTGAAGGTCGGGTTTGTCTTGGGGTGCAGGCCGGCGGCGGTGCGCCAGGCGATGAACCGCTGGATGGTGGCGCCGAGCGTCGCCGGGTCGCCCCGATGCTCCATGATCGCCACCGGCGTCGGGGGCACATCGCGGATCGTCACGTCGTCCGTGGTAAAGGTCTTCTGCATGAGCTTGCTCCTCGCGTTGTCGAGAGGCCCGAAGGCCGCAAGCCACAGCTCCCAATCGGGAGATTTTCGGAACGACGAAGGCGATTGCCCGAACCGTTGCCGAAAGGCGCGGGCGAAGGCATCCGGCGCGTCATACCCGGCATCCATCGCTATCTCCGTGACGTTTTGGGCGTCCCTGTAGGCCAGCCGGTAGGAAGCACGCTTCATGCGGGCGAGCTGGACATAGCGATGCACGGACAACCCGAAGATCGCCGTGAACTGCCGGTGGAAATGATATCTTGAGAAGGCCGCAACGCCGCTCACCGTGTCCAGGTCCAGATCAACGTCGAGATGCTGGTCGATGTAGTCCAGCACCCGCTGCATCCGGGCATGATAGGTTTGCAGCGCCGCCCTCATCGTTCCTTCCTCCATGGCCATGCCAATTTGGCGCTCGCGGCGAAGGGGCGCTCGACCGATCTTGCGGTTTGGCAGGGATCAACGGAATCCCATCGCTCGCGATCACCGGCCGTGACGGCATGGCCGCGACCGGCCCGGACGCTTCATTTGTGGTGCTGAATCGGTCTGGAATCCATGCAGGCGGATGCCGCAAGTCAGGCGCTGAAAGCAGAAGACGAAATATGCAAGGCCGCCGATCATAATCCGCGAGGCGTCATGACCGGCCCCTCACCTTGGGAAGAGCTCAACATGGATCTCGGCGGTCCGGCCGAAATAGACGACGCGGCGGCCCAGGAACGAGACGAGGTATCCCGCGCAACCGGCGGCTTTCGCCTTCTCGCAGAAAGCAACGTAGCTGTAGTCGGCGGGCTTCGCCTGCGCCCATCGCACCAGGCGCTCGACCTCGGTGGCATCGAAGGCAGCGGCGACGTGGCCGGCGGAAGGCCGCATGTCCATCGTTACGCTGTCGCCGTCGGGCAGATAGTTGGTCTGGCTGTTGCGGCGATAGTCGACCGTGTAGCCCTCGAAACCGGTGGCGATCAGCGTGCCGACAATCTCCGGAAAGCTCAGGCTTCCGTCGTGAGCGGCGCTAAGGCAGGTTTCGGCAACGGAAATCCGTTCCGCGTCCATGGCGGTCTTCCTTCTTTTCAATGTTGCGGGTGACCGGCAGGTTCAGTCCACCGGGGTTGCTTTCAGCTCGCGCCGTTCGGCGAGTATCCTCAGGACACGGTCGAGCGTTTCGTGCTCGTCCACCTTGATCGCGAACATCGTGTATGTGGAGGAATTCGCCGATCCTGCGGTGGTGCGGGCCATCTGCGAGGGATTTGTCGGTAGACTGGACGCGGTCCGCCCATGAGCTGAACCCCGTGGTCGATCGGCCCGGCCCGGGCATGTGGCCGCCGGCTAGATCCTCTTGGCCGCGATCGGAACGTAATGCGGCGTCCATATCTTGGCGCGGATGCGCTCCTCGATTTGATCCACCGTCACGCCGGTCGTCCGGCCTTCCTTATGCGCCTGCAGCGCGACCGCGAGGGCGACCTCTGCCGCCACTTCGCGCAGCGCGCTGACCGGGGGCAACAGATTGTGCCGCGGATTGTCGCGCGCCGGCGACGAACGGGCCAGCGCCTTGGCCGCCGCCATGAACATGCCATCGCTGACGCGGCGCGCGCCGACCGCCAGAACACCGAGGCCCATTCCGGGAAAGATGTAGGAATTGTTGGTCTGGTCCACCTTGCAGCGCACCCCGTCGCGCATCAGCGGGGGGAACGGGCTGCCGACACCCATCAGCGCCCGCCCGCCGGTCCAGGCCTCGATGTCCGCCGGCGTCGCCTCCGCCCGCGAGGTGGGGTTGGACAGCGGAAAGATCACCGGCCGCTCGTTGCATTGCGCCATGGCGCGGACCACCGGCGCGTCGAAGGCGCCCGGCTGGCCGGAGACGCCGATCAGCACGGTCGGCCGCGCGTTGCGCACCACATCGAGGAGCCCGATCGTGCCGGGGCGCTCGAGGGTCCAGCCGGCGATCGCCGCCCGGTCCTGCGCGAAGGGCGCCTGGAAGGACGCGAGGCCACCCATGCCTTCGACGAGGAGCCCGTCGCGATCCACCATGAAGAAGCGCGCCGCCGCCTCGCGCTCCGACAGGCCGGCATCGCCCATGGCGGCGCGGATCAGGCCGGCGATGCCGCAGCCGGCCGAGCCGGCGCCGAACACCGCCACCCGCTGCGCGGTCAGCGGCACGCCGGTGACGTTCACCGCCGCCAGCAAGGTACCGGTCGCCACCGCGGCCGTGCCCTGCACGTCGTCGTTGAAGGTGCAGAGCCGGTCGCGATAGCGCTCCAGCAGGCGCGTCGCATTGGCCTTGGCGAAATCCTCCCATTGCAGCAGGACGTTGGGCCAGCGCCGGATGACCGCCGCGACGAAGGCCTCGATGAAGTCGTCATACTCCTGGCCCCGCACCCGCGCGTGGCGCCATCCCACATAGAGCGGATCGGCGAGGCAGTCGGCATTGTCCGTCCCGACATCAAGCATGATCGGCAAAGTCGTCGCGGGATGCAGGCCGCCGCAGCCGGAGTAGAGCGCGAGCTTGCCGATGGGGATGCCCATGCCGCCCGCCCCCTGGTCGCCCAGCCCGAGGATGCGTTCCCCGTCGGTCACCACGATCGCCTCCACGGCGTCGAAGCGCGGCTGCGCGAAGATCTGGTCGAGCCGTGACTGGTGCGGAATGCTGAGGAAAAGCCCGCGCGGCTTGTGGTAGAGGCGGCTGAATTGCTGGCAGCCGGCGCCGACGGTGGGCGTGTAGACGATGGGCAGCAGCTCTTCCAGGTTCCCGACCAGCGTCGCGTAGAACAGGGTCTCGTTGATGTCCTGCAGCTCGCGCAGGAAGGCATAGCGCTCGAGATCGGTCTCGAACTGGCGCAGCGACTGGAGCGCGCGCGAGATCTGCTCCTCCAGGGTGGAGACGTGCGGCGGCAGCAAGCCGTGCAGATGGAAGGCGTCGCGCTCGGCCTCCGAGAAGGCCGTGCCCTTGTTGAGCTGCGGGTCGGCCAGCAATTCGTATCCGCTCAGCGCGGTGGCGATGGACGGCGAGGCCGCTTCAGGCATGACAATCGCTCCTACCCCGCCCCCATGTGCCACAGCTCGATGAAGGTGTCCGGCCCGTAATGCAGCGTGTTGCGCGAATAATAGGGCGGCACCGGCATGTCGAACTGGGCGTGCCCGTGGCTCACGTCGCTGCGCAGGAGATCGGTGCGGCTGGCGATGTCGAGGACGAGCCGCTCGCCGGGCTTCAGCACCACCGGCTGCGGCGTGAGGCTGAAGCGCAGCGTCACAGGCACGCCGGGGGTGAGGGGCTCCGGCGTGTCGATGTCGATGGCGATCTCGGTCGCGGTGGAGCGGGCTTCGTCGATCCTGCGACAGGCGGGGCGGATCGCCCCCATGGAGAGGATCTGGTAGGCGCCGTCAGCCGCGACCACGCCAATGCGCGCCACCACGTAGGAATCGATCTCATTGCAGCTGAAGGACAGGCTCAGCGTCACGGGGCCGGTGAGCTCCGTCTCCTCGTCCACCGGCATCTCGAAGGTCAGGCGCTGGGTCTCCACCTCCTCGAAGCCCGCCGTGACGATGGCGCCCAGCGGCACCGCCGCCCAGCGGTTCGCGCCGGCCTCGCCCGGCGCGCGGTGGAGGCAATGCGCGTCGGCATCCGCGCCGCCGGAGGCCGGGTAGAGGCGCAGCGGAACGCTGCCGGGCAGCGGCCAGTCCGACGCGCTGCGGAAGTCCTTCGTCCCTTCCGTCCAGTATCGCACCCGCGGCTGCGCGGCATAGCCGTTGTCGGCGCCGTAGACGAGATGGTCGAAGAAGGCGAGCGCCTCCAGCTGCCAAGCATAGACCGGCAGGTTGTAGCTCGCCGGTCCGACGATGAGCCAGCGCCTATCCTTGGGCGTGCCGGCATTCTCGAACAGGTCATAGGCGCCGAACTGGTGCAGGTTGAGATAGCCGGCATTCTGCACCGCCACGAACGGCACCTTGATGTCGTCGAGCGCGCCGGACGGCCCGGCGGGCAAAACGCTCGTCGCCCGGGTCTTGCCGTCGAGCATGAGGCCGGCGAACAGCTCCCGCGTCCGGCGCGTCGGGGTCATGCGCCGGAAGGCCGCCATGATCCGCGTCATGCGCTTCTTCAGCAGCGGCCACCACAGATGCTTCAGGGGCGAGTTGAAGACGTGGCTCGCCACCGCCCGCAGGAGCGGCGGCAGGTGCAGCCGGAACTGGAGCGGCGTGAAGTTCGCCCCCATCCACAGCGCGAAGAAATCCGGCTGCGGCGCGCCGCCGAACATGGCGATGTGGCGGAAGAAGTCGGTGCACATCTCGTTGGTGAAGAAGCCCTTCAGGGCCGGCGGGCGAAGCCGCGCCACCTGCGGCTGGGTCAGCCCGTAATAGGAGGTGCCGAACAAGACCACCTGCCCGTCGCACCAGGGCTGGGCAGCCGCCCATTGGATGACCTTCGCGTGGTCCGCCACGTCGGTGTCGTTGAGATAGACCGCGTCCGCCCCGCCCGAGCGGCCCATGCCGCGGCGCGTGACGATCACATGGGCATAGCCGCGGTCGGTGAAGATGGGCGGGCTGCCGGTCTCGTTGTTGCCGGCGGGAACGCCGGCGGCCTGCAATTCCTTGGAATAGGCGGCGAAGGCGATGACCGCCGGCCAGCGGCCGGCTTTCTTCGGCACATAGACATCGGCCGCGAGCGCGATTGCGGGCGCGACCTCGATCATCTGGTCGGCGAGGATGCGGCAGCCGAGCCCCGACTTCGCCGGCGGACCCGGCGTCCAGCCCGCCAGCTGCATGCCGAACAGGCCGCCCTTCGGCGCGATGAGATTGTCCCAGACGCCCGCCTTCACGCCTTCGGCCGCCATGCCCGCCCCCCGTTCCTGCCCCACGTTGTCACGAACGCGCCGTGGCGGCACCTATAATTGTGAAATATCGAGGCCGGTCTTCTTCTGCGCCGCCAGACGCGTCTCGCGCACGACCCATTTCTGCTTGTCGTCCGGAATGAAGAAGCCGCCGACGCCCGATGAAAACAGGAGGTCGAAGACCCGTTCGGTCACCTCGGCGAGCGCCCGTTCGAGGACTATCTCAATGCCGGGCTCGGCCTCGGGCTTCGGCGGGACCATGATAATGATGGTGTCTTCCACCTGCTCGACGATTTCGATCTTGAAATCCGGCGCCGGCGTGTAGCCGAATTCCGCGCAGACCACCCCGACCGGGTCGGCGATGAGCTTGGCGCGATAGTCGGGATCGGTGGCGATGCGCTCGTAATTTTTCTCGACGAAATCGGCGGTGCTCACGGCTGGTCCCCCTCGGTGCGGGCCGCGTCGCGCAGGGCCAGCAGCTTGAATTTGGCGGCGACCGGCACGCGCCAGATGAACAGGCCCTGGCTCGACCACAGGTCCATCTGGTTGAGGGGTGCCGGCGGCGGCGGTGAGTTAGGCGCGTGGGCGCGCCAGGACATGACGCATCCATGACAACCGCTCCGCTTTACGTAAGGCGTGGGGCCGGCGCCAAGAGAAGAGCCGGACGGTCAGGCCGGCGGCCAGACAGTGACGACCTCGATGAGGGAGGGCTTGCCGGCCCCAATGCCAGCAGCGGCGTCTACCTCACCGCCATGTCCCGCGAGGAGGCCGGCGTGCTCCGTCGGCTCGTGGCCTCCGCCACGTCGGGAGGCACCGGCGGCGCGATGCGGGTAACCTCGCGCAGCGGCGCGGTCGTGGCGGAGGTCGCGGTCGCGCGCACCGGCGGCGCCAGCGCCGAGGACGTGGCGCGCGGACGCGGGGTCTCGCTCATGACCGTCCGCAGCCAGATCCGCGCGATCCTGGGCAAGTCGGAAGCGGAAAACCTGCGCGACTTCGAGCGCACCATGGCGACCCTCGGGGCGCTGGTGCCGCCGATGCGCTGAAAGGTCCTTCAGGCACCCTCCGGGGCGCCTCGGGTCCCGGATCGCCAGTTCTGACGATGAATCGTCCGGGCCGGCTGGGTAGGCTCCGTTCCATCGATTTGCGACCGGGCACCAGACCGGCGCCCGAGAGAGGAAGACCATGTCTGAATCATTCGAGCCCACCCGTCCGGCGGAGATCGCCGCCTTCCGGGGCAAGCACGTCAACCTCGGCTGACCGGCGTCGGAAAGCCGGCTGGCTAGACCCCCCAGCCGCATGGAGGCATTGGAAGTTGGTTGCCTACGACCTCAATCGTCGTCAGTTGGCGATGCTCGGCGCGGCCTTGGCCGCGACGTGGCGCCCCCCGGCGCAAGCTCAAGCGAGATCCCACATGCTCTATCCCCGCGAGGCGTTGACCGAGGCGGCCGGCTATCCGGCCCTGGTGCGGTTCGAGGCCGGCCGACCGGACCTGCCCCTCGTGGTGTTCGTCACGGGCGGAGGGGTGCTCGGTCGCGTCGCCTACGGACCGCCCGGCGGCCGGGCCGCCGATTTCCTCTGCCATTGGCTGCACGAGGAAGGCTTCTCCTCGCTGGTCCTGTCCTATCCCATCGCCAACGGGGGTGTGTTCGACGCCGCATTCCCGCACTTTTCAATGACGGACTGGGCGCAGCAGAGCGCCGAGATCATTGCCCGTTACCTGGACCACAATGGTCTGCCGGCAAACGCCATCGTCCTCGGCTGGAGCATGGCGGGGCGGATTGCGGAGCCGCTTCATGCCGCGCTGCGCGGGAAGGGCAAGGGCATCGAGCTTTTCGTCGCCATGGCGGCCGCTTCGGCGCTGCCCAATACGCTGCCCGGCCTCGACCACATGAAGCCGGCCGAAAGCGGCCTTGCCGCGATCAAGGGCGCCTATCTCGACTGGCTGCTCCACTGCCTCGCAAATCAGAACGTGACTGCCGGCCATTCGGTGCTCGATGGCGACACGTTCACGCGCGAGATGACCGGCGATTTCCCGGTCGGGCTGGCGGCCTCGGCCATGCGCTATAGGAACGGCGCTTTCGTCTCCGATCCTGCCGAAGACGCGCGCGAGGTCGGCGCCGCGCAGTACCGCGCCTTTCCGCCGCTCGCCTTGATGACGCACGCCGCGCAAGTCGACGCCCGGCACGCCCTCACGGACCGCGCCACATGGGGCGTCTACATCACCCAGCAGCTTTGCGAAGCTCTCGTCTTCTCGCGGGCCGACAAGCTCGCCGCGCTTGCCCCCGAGACGTGGGCAATGCTGGTCGCGCACGTCCGGGACGCCGCCCCGCGCCTGAGCGCGACGCTGCCGGGCAACCACATGTTCTTCCTCGGCGAAAATGGTGCGAGGGGAACCGTGCAGACGCTGAAACGCCTCCGGCAGACCGCCGCGGAGGTGGCAGGCGAGCTCTCGCGTCTGATGGACTAAGGCCGTTGGCGTGAGCTGGAGACGGAGCGTCCAAACGCCTGGGTGGGGCATGGAATGCTTGGGCCGGCGGTTGCCGCGCCTGGGGAGGGATGCCTTTTTCCTGATCCCGGCCCCGAAGGCGTCGCTGAACGCCCGCGAAACCGCCCTTCTCGGATCGCTCCGGTTTCTTCGAGCGGCTCACGCGCTGAGCCGCTCGCCCTGGGGCCGGAACATGCGCTCCATCTCGCGCCGCAGGCGCACCGCCTCGCCGTCGGCGATCTCCACGTCGGACCAGGCGACGGTCTCGCCCGCCTTCACGGCATTCCTGAGCGTCACGTGGTGCGCGAGACCAATGGGGAGGGCGCCGCGGGCGAGCGAGTCCTCGGCCCGCAGGATGCGCCCATAGACCGTGTAGCCGCCCTCCCCGTCCAGCACCGTGCCGGCGGGCAGATCGCGCTTGGCGGTGGCGGCGACGTCCGAGAAGAAGCCGATGGCGGAGCCCGTCGCCTCGCCGCGCAGCGCCGCCGCGGCGACCGAGATGCCGAGCTCCAGGCCGATCATGTGATAGGGTCGGTAGAGCGCGGTGTAGCGGCCGGAGGGGTCGGTCACCATGCCGTATTCCTTGAAGCAGCGCCGGGCATAGTCGCCGCTGCGCGAGGGGTCGGCCTCGATGACCACATAGACGCCCCACCTGAGGTCGCGGAACACCGGGCGGCCGTCCAGCTCCAGGGAGGAGACCACCTCCACCATGCCCTTCTCCTCCAGGATGCCGCCCTCCTCGCGCGGACGCAGCACGCGCGGCAGATCGTCGACGCCGCAGGGCGGGAACAGCAGGCCGTCGCGCGGGGCGCGCAGGCCGGTCATGTTGGAGATCGCGGCCATCTCGATGGCGGACTTGGTGCCGTCCACGAAGGAGTTGAACATCTGCGGGTTCATGCCGCCCGCCTGCGCCATCTCCACCGGGATGGCGAGGTTGTCCCACACCGTGTCGGGCGTGGAGCCGTGGAACGCCGGAAGATGCCGCGTGCCCTTGCCGGCCGCCACCACGCGGAAGCCGCAGGCCTCGGCCCAGTCCACCATGTCGCACACCAGCGCCGGCTGGTCGCCGAAGGCGGCCGCATAGACCACCCCGGCCTGGCGCGCCCGCTCGGCCACCAGCGGGCCGGCGAGCACGTCCGCCTCCACCGTCACCATCACCACGTGACGCCCGTGGGCGATGGCCGAGAGGGCATGGCGCAGGCCGGCGGCGGGGCTGCCGGTGGCATCGACGATCACCTCCAGCCCGTCGGCGGCGATGAGGGCGCCGGCATCCTCGGTCACCACCGTGCGCCCGGTGCGCCGCGCTTCGTCAAAGTCGCGCGCGAGGGCGGCCTGGGTGTCCCATCCGGTGGCGGTGAGCGCCGCCACCGCCCGCTCGCGCGAGAGGTCGGCGATGCCGAGAAGATGCATGCCCGGCGTGGTGCGCACCTGCGACAGGAACATGGAGCCGAACTTGCCGGCGCCGATGAGACCAACGCGGACCGGGCGGCCCTCGGCGGCACGCGCCTTGAGCTTGCGGGCGAGATTCATGGGGCATCCTCTCCTGTCTCGTGCCGCCCCAGGGGGGCCGGTCTTTCAAGGCGCGTCGTTCCGGCGCATGGCGGCCGCCCTCGGAGCGCGGCCCGCGCAGATTGACTCAATCCGCCCGGTGAATCGCCCTCTAAATTCAAGATGGCCCACTTGTCCAACCTGTCGGGGGCGCAGGCAGGCCTGCGCGGCTCCGAAGCGGTTTCGCGCGGCGGGGAGACGGCCCCGAAAGGCCCGAGGGCCGGCGGCCCGACCCGGCGGCGGGCGCGCGCCGGCGCGGCCTGCGCCGCACGTCCGGTTCAGGAGCACCGGACCAAGCACAAGTTCATGGTGCCGCCCTTGCCTTGGGCCCATGATGGTGCGACGCATCCGCGACGCCCTGCCCGTCTCACCGATGCCGTTCCCAACGGTGCTTCCATCCAGGTCCCTTGCCGTGCACCTCTCGCGCCCCAGCCTCGCCGCCCTGCTCGTGCTCGCCCCCGTGATCCTCGCTGCCATGGCCCCCACGGCCGCATCCGCCTCCCAGGTCGCCATCCAGGGACGGGACATCCTCGTGGACGGCCGTCCGTTTTTGCCCCGCGGCGCGAGCGGCAGGACGCGGTTTGCCGACCTCAAGGCGCTGGGCGCAAACGTGGTGCGCACCTATGGCGAGGATCCGGGGGAGACGCTGGACGCCGCCCAGCGCAACGGCCTCAAGGTGATCGTCGGCTTCTGGATGGGCCATCCGCGGCTCGGCTTCGATTATGGCAACCGCACCGCGGTGGAGGGCCAGCTCGCCGCTCTGCGGCGTATGGTGGAACGCTATCGCAGCCATCCGGCGCTGCTGATGTGGGGCATCGGCAACGAGGTCGAGGTGGAGGCGGACCGCGAGAGCGTGCTCGCCGCCTTCGCGGCGGTCGGCGAGGCCGCGGCCCTGGTGAAGGTGCTGGACGGCCAGCACCCCACCATGGCGGTGGTGGCGGAGCTGGGCGGGACCAAGGTTGCGGACCTCAAGCGGCTTGCCCCCGCCATCGACGTGCTGGGCGTCAATTCCTATGGCGAGGGGGCCCTCTCCGCGCCGTCCCGCGCCAGAGCGGAGGGCTGGAGCGGCCCGCTGCTGCTCACCGAGATGGGCGCGCAGGGCCATTGGGATGCCCCGCTCACGCCGTGGGGCGCGCGGCTGGAGCCCACCTCCTCCCAGAAGGCCGACCGGCTGCGCCGCTATCTGGCGGCCGCCGAGCACGCGGCCGCGGGCGCGCTGCCGTTCCTGTGGGGCCAGAAGCAGGAGGTGACGCCCACCTGGTACTCGCTGCTGACCCCCACCGGAGAGTGGACGGAATCGGTCGAGGCCATGGCCGAAGCCTGGGGCGGCCGGGTGCCGGGGGGATCGGGCAATCGCGCGCCGCGCATCCTGTCGTTCCGCTTGGGCGGCGCCGACAGCGCACCCGCAGGCACCGACCTGCGCGCCCTGCTCGCCGCCACCGATCCGGACGGGGACCCCTTGCGGGTGGAATGGCAGGTGATGGCCGAGACCGCGGCGAAGAGCGTCGGCGGCGATCCGGAACCGGTGCCGCCCGCTTTTCCCGAGGCGCTCATGGACGGCGCCGCGACCGGGGCGCGCATCCATGGCCTGCCGGCCGGACGCTACCGGGTGCTCGCCTATGTGCGCGACGGACGCGGGGCGGCCGCCACCGCCAACCTGCCGTTCGAGGTGCGCTGAAGCGGGCACCCGCCCGCTTCAGGCTGCGTGCCCGGTGGGCCCGGGCGCTCAGCGGCGCAGGGCCTCCATGAGGTCGCGCGCAAACCAGACGGTGCCGCCGGCCAGAACGGCGCCGAATACGAACGCGAGGCCGCGCAGCGGAGAGACCGCGATGCACAGGCCCATCAGAAGCCCCGAAATGCCGCAGGCGAACGCCACCACGAGGGTGGCGAGCGCGCTCAAATTGTCGGCGTCCTCGCGGCGCACACCGGCCTGCCGAGCCACCGGATGCGTTCCGCCATCAGGATGAAATGCCAATCGTTCCTCCCAGAGCAGCTACGGTGTGGCCACTCGATCTATTCTTGAAGAAACTCTAGCAAGCTGGTCAGCCAACGCACGCCCCCCGGAAGGTTTGTCGACTGACTTTTTTCACCCCGTTCCGGACCGTGATCCGGCCACGACCACCTAATTGCCTGTGACCGAACGGCAAACGCTGCCATGGGACAACGTGAGGGCAGGCGTTTGGCGCCGGCGCGCGCGATCACATCCGCGCGAGCACAAATGGGAAACCGTTTTCCCGCGGCGCTTCGGAGCCGGTCGGGGGGACGCGCCCGCACCCGCGCAGCAAAAAGGGCCGCCTCTCGGCGGCCCTTCTCGTTCCGGCGGGGCGGCTTGCGCCCCGATCACTCGGCGACGGGAGCCGGACCTTCGACCAGGGCCTGACCGTCGGTCTGCTCGTCGCGGGTGGCGACGATGAGGTCGTCGCGGCTGTTGGCGATGGAGCGCAGCTTGTTCATCTGCGCGCCGGTGCCGGCCGGGATCAGGCGGCCGACGATGACGTTCTCCTTGAGGCCCTCCAGCGGGTCCACCTTGCCATTGACGGCGGCCTCGGTGAGCACGCGGGTGGTCTCCTGGAAGGAGGCCGCCGAGAAGAACGAGCGGGTCTGCAGGCTGGCCTTGGTGATGCCCAGCAGCACGGGATGGCCGGTGGCGGGCTTCTTGCCCTCTTCGGCAGCCTTCTCGTTCGCCTCGATGAATTCGAGGCGGTCCACCTGCTCGTTGTCGAGGAAGTCGGTCTCCCCCGAATCGTCGATCTCCACCTTCTGCAGCATGTTGCGGACAATCACTTCGATGTGCTTGTCGTTGATGTTCACGCCCTGCAGCCGGTAGACCTCCTGGATCTCGTTGACGAGGAAGGCGGCGAGCTCTTCCACGCCCTTGATCGCCAGGATGTCGTGCGGCGCCGGGTTGCCGTCGACGATGAAGTCGCCCTTCTCCACCACGTCGCCGTCCTGGAGATGGATGTGCTTGCCCTTCGGGATCAGGTACTCTACCGGATCCCCGCCGTCCGACGGCTCGATGGAGAGCCGGCGCTTGTTCTTGTAGTCGCGGCCGAAGCGGATGGTGCCGGAGATCTCGGCGATGATCGCCGCGTCCTTGGGCCGGCGCGCCTCGAACAGCTCCGCCACGCGCGGCAGGCCGCCCGTGATGTCGCGCGTCTTGGCGCTCTCCATGGGCACGCGGGCAACGGCGTCGCCGGCCTTGATGTGCTGGTTCGGGTCGGCCGAGAGAATGGCCTCCACCGGCAGCGCATAGCGGGCGTCGCCGCCGCGCGGCAGCTTGATGATCTTGCCGTCCTTGCCCTTGATCAGGATGGCGGGGCGCAGCTCCGGCCCGCGGCCGGAACGGCTGTCGGTGACCACGCGCTTGGCGATGCCGGTCGATTCGTCGACCGTCTCGTTCATGGACGCGCCTTCCACCAGGTCCTCGAAGGCCACCGTGCCGTCCACCTCGGACAGGATGGGACGGGTGTAGGGGTCCCACTCGGCGATGCGCTGGCCGCGCTTGATGGTGTCGCCCTCGTCCACCTTGAGGCGGGCGCCGTACTGCACGCGGTTCACCGCGCGCTCGGTGCCGTCATGGTCGAGGATCACCACCGCGAGGTTGCGGGCCATGACCACGAGGTCGCCGTCCGAGTTCCGCGCCACGTTGCGGTTGCGGATCTTGACCGTGCCCTCGAAGTTGCTCTCCACGAACGACGAGTCGGCGAGGGTCGCCGCGCCGCCGATGTGGAAGGTGCGCATGGTGAGCTGGGTGCCCGGCTCGCCGATGGACTGGGCGGCGATGACGCCCACCGCCTCGCCCATATTGACGGGCGTGCCGCGGGCGAGGTCGCGCCCGTAGCAGGTGCCGCACACGCCGTTGCGGGTCTCGCAGGTCAGCACCGAACGGATGCGGATCTCCTGGATGCCGCTCTTGGTGATGCGCTCGGCCTGCGGCTCCTCGATCATCTGGCCCTTGGGCACGATGATGGCGCCGGTGGCCGGCTCCACCACGTCCTCCACCGCGGTGCGGCCGAGCACGCGCGAGGCGAGCGAGGCGACCACCGTGCCGGCGTCGACGATGGCGCGCATGGCGATGCCGTTCTGCGAGCCGCAGTCGCGCTCGGTGATGATGGAATCCTGCGCCACGTCCACCAGACGGCGGGTGAGGTAGCCCGAATTCGCGGTCTTCAGCGCGGTGTCGGCGAGGCCCTTGCGCGCGCCGTGGGTGGAGTTGAAGTACTCCATCACGGTCAGGCCTTCCTTGAAGTTCGAGATGATCGGGCTCTCGATGATCTCGCCGGACGGCTTCGCCATCAGCCCGCGCATGCCCGCGAGCTGCTTCATCTGGGCCGGCGAGCCACGCGCGCCGGAGTGGCTCATCATGTAGATCGAGTTGATCTGCTTCTCGCGACCGGTCTTCGGGTCCTTCTTCACGGACGAGATTTCCTTCATCATCTCGTCGGCGATGCGGTCCGTGCACTTGCCCCAGGCGTCGACCACCTTGTTGTACTTCTCGCCCTGGGTGATCAGGCCGTCATTGTACTGCTGCTCGTATTCCTTGGTGAGCGCGCGGGTCTCCTCCACGAGGTCCCACTTCTTCTTCGGCACGACCATGTCGTCCTTGCCGAAGGAGATGCCCGCCTTGAAGGCGTTGTAGAAGCCGAGCGACATGATGCGGTCGCAGAAGATGACCGATTCCTTCTGCCCGCAATGGCGGTAGACAGTATCGATCATGTTGGAGATTTCCTTCTTCGTCATCAGCTTGTTGACGACGTCGTAGGGAACCTTCGGGTGCTTCGGCAAAAGCTCCCCGATCTTCATGCGGCCGGGCGTGGTCTCATAGATCTTCGAATAGGTCTTGCCCTCGGCGTTGACGCCGATGTACCGGCCCTTGATCTTGGTCGCGAGCGTGATCGCCTTGGCGTTCAGCGCGTGGTCGATCTCGCTCATGGTGGCGAACATCATGCCCTCGCCGGGCTCGTGGTCGCGCATGATCGACAGGTAATAGAGCCCCAGCACGATGTCCTGCGACGGCACGATGATGGGCTGGCCGTTCGCCGGGTGCAGGATGTTGTTGGTGGACATCATCAGCACGCGCGCTTCCAGCTGGGCTTCCAGCGAGAGCGGGACGTGCACCGCCATCTGGTCGCCGTCGAAGTCGGCGTTGAAGGCCGAGCAGACCAGCGGGTGCAACTGGATCGCCTTGCCCTCGATCAGCACCGGCTCGAACGCCTGGATGCCAAGGCGGTGGAGCGTCGGCGCGCGGTTCAGCATCACCGGGTGCTCGCGGATCACCTCGTCGAGGATGTCCCACACCTCGGGACGCTCCTTCTCCACCAGCTTCTTGGCCTGCTTCACCGTGGCCGAATGGCCCTTGGCGTCGAGGCGCGAATAGATGAAGGGCTTGAACAGCTCGAGCGCCATCTTCTTGGGCAGGCCGCACTGGTGCAGCTTGAGCTCGGGACCCACCACGATCACCGAGCGGCCGGAATAGTCGACGCGCTTGCCGAGCAGGTTCTGGCGGAACCGGCCCTGCTTGCCCTTGAGCATGTCGGCGAGCGACTTCAGCGGCCGCTTGTTGGCGCCGGTGATGACGCGGCCGCGGCGGCCATTGTCGAACAGCGCGTCCACCGCCTCCTGAAGCATGCGCTTCTCGTTGCGGATGATGATGTCCGGCGCGCGCAGCTCGATCAGCCGCTTGAGGCGGTTGTTGCGGTTGATGACGCGGCGGTAGAGGTCATTGAGGTCCGAGGTCGCGAACCGGCCGCCGTCGAGCGGGACGAGCGGGCGCAGGTCCGGCGGGATCACCGGAATGTGGGTCAGGATCATCCATTCCGGCTTGTTGCCGGACTGCTGGAACGCCTCGACGATCTTCAGCCGCTTGGCGAGCTTCTTGGGCTTGAGCTCGGTGGTCGCCTCGGAGATCTCCACCCTGAGGTCGGCGGCGATCTTCTCGAGGTCCATGGAGCGCAGCAGCTCGCGGATCGCCTCGGCGCCGATCATGGCGGTGAAGCTGTCCTCGCCATACTCGTCCTGGGCGCGCAGATAGTCGTCCTCGGACAAAAGCTGGCGGTACTTGAGCGGCGTCAGGCCCGGCTCCAGCACGACGAAGTACTCGAAATAGAGGATGCGCTCGAGATCCTTGAGCGTCATGTCGAGCAGGAGGCCGATGCGCGAGGGCAGCGACTTCAGGAACCAGATGTGCGCCACCGGGGCGGCGAGCTCGATATGGCCCATGCGCTCACGGCGCACGCGCGAGAGGGTGACCTCGACGCCGCACTTCTCGCAGATGATGCCCTTGTACTTCATGCGCTTGTACTTGCCGCACAAGCACTCGTAGTCCTTGATCGGGCCGAAGATGCGCGCGCAGAACAGGCCGTCGCGTTCGGGCTTGAACGTGCGATAGTTGATGGTCTCGGGCTTCTTGATCTCGCCGTACGACCAGGACTGGATCTTCTCCGGGCTGGCGATCGAGATGCGGATCTTGTTGAAGGCCGGCGCCGGAACGGTCGGATTGAAGACGTTCAGGATTTCCTGATTCATAAGCTGGCTCCCAAACGAAGTGGGCCGTGTCTGGTGCCCGACCGGCCGAAGCGCCGGTCAGGCTGTCCGCTCTGCGAGCGGAAGGACGGGGAGAGACCCGTCAGGAGTTTTCCAGGTCGACGTTGAGGCCGAGCGAGCGCATTTCCTTCACGAGCACGTTGAAGCTCTCGGGAATGCCGCTCTCGAACGTGTCCTCGCCACGCACGATGGCCTCGTAGACTTTGGTGCGGCCGGCCACGTCGTCCGACTTCACGGTGAGCATTTCCTGCAGCGTGTAGGCGGCGCCGTAGGCCTCCAGCGCCCACACCTCCATCTCGCCGAAGCGCTGGCCGCCGAACTGCGCCTTGCCGCCCAGCGGCTGCTGGGTGACGAGCGAATAGGGGCCGATGGAGCGGGCATGGATCTTGTCGTCGACCAGATGGTGCAACTTGAGCATGTAGATATAGCCCACTGTCACCTTGCGGTCGAACGGCTCGCCCGTGCGCCCGTCGAACAAAGTGGACTGGCCGGAGGCATCGAGCCCCGCCCGTTCCAGCTCCTTCTCGATGTCCGCCTCGTGCGCCCCGTCGAACACCGGGGTGGCCATGGGGACGCCCTTGCGCAGGTTCTCGCCCAGCTCGGGAAGCTCGTCGTCCTTGAGCTGGTTGATCTCCGGCTTGCCGTAGACATTCTCCAGCGCCGTGCGCAGGGGCTTCATGTCGTGCTTGGCGTAATAGGCGTCCACCGCGGCGGCCACCTGCCGGCCGAGGCCCGCGCAGGCCCAGCCGAGATGGGTCTCCAGGATCTGTCCGACATTCATGCGCGAGGGCACGCCCAACGGGTTCAGCACGATGTCGACATTGGTGCCGTCCTCGAGGAACGGCATGTCCTCCACCGGCACGATGCGCGAGACCACGCCCTTGTTGCCGTGGCGGCCGGCCATCTTGTCGCCGGGCTGGATCTTGCGCTTCACCGCCACGAAGACCTTGACCATCTTCATGACGCCGGGCGGCAGCTCGTCGCCGCGCTGCAGCTTCTCGACCTTGTCGAGGAAGCGCTGCTCGAGGCGCTTCTTGGAATCGTCGTACTGGGCGCGGATGGCCTCGATCTCGGCCATCAGCGCGTCGTCCGCCACCGCGAACAGCCACCACTGCGAGCGCGGATACTCGCCGAGGATCTCGCGCGTGACGGTGGTGTCCTTCTTGAAGCCCTTCGGGCCGGCGATGGCGGCCTTGCCGTCGAGCAGCTCGGTGAGGCGGCCATAGACGTTGCGGTCGAGGATCGCCTGCTCGTCGTCGCGGTCCTTGGCGAGGCGCTCGATCTCCTCGCGCTCGATGGCGAGCGCGCGCTCGTCCTTGTCGACGCCGTGGCGGTTGAACACGCGCACCTCGACCACCGTGCCCTGCACGCCGGGCGGCAGGCGCAGCGAGGTGTCGCGCACGTCGGCGGCCTTCTCGCCGAAGATGGCGCGCAGCAGCTTTTCTTCCGGCGTCATCGGGCTCTCGCCCTTGGGCGTGATCTTGCCCACCAGGATGTCGCCGGCGCGCACCTCGGCGCCGATATAGACGATGCCCGCCTCGTCGAGGTTCTTCAGCGCCTCTTCCGAGACGTTCGGAATGTCGCGCGTGATCTCCTCCGGCCCGAGCTTGGTGTCGCGGGCCATGGCCTCGAATTCCTCGATGTGGATCGAGGTGAACACGTCCTCCTTGACGATGTTCTCCGAGAGCAGGATCGAATCCTCGAAGTTGTAGCCGTTCCACGGCATGAAGGCGACCAGCACGTTGCGGCCGAGCGCCAGCTCGCCGAGCTCGGTCGACGGGCCGTCGGCGATGATGTCGCCCTTCTTCACCTGATCGCCCACGCGCACCAGCGGACGCTGGTTGATGCAGGTGGACTGGTTGGAGCGCTGGAACTTCATCAGCCGGTAGATGTCGACGCCCGACTTCGAGGGGTCGGCCTCCTCCGTGGCGCGGATGACGATGCGGGTGGCGTCCACCTGGTCGATCACGCCGGTGCGGCGGGCGGCGATGGCGGCTCCGGAATCGCGCGCCACCACGGCCTCCATGCCGGTGCCCACCAGTGGCGCCTGCGAGCGCACCAGCGGCACCGCCTGGCGCTGCATGTTCGAGCCCATGAGCGCGCGGTTGGCGTCGTCGTTCTCGAGGAACGGGATCAGCGCCGCCGCCACCGACACGAGCTGCTTCGGCGACACGTCCATGAAGTCCACGCGGTCGGGCGCCACCAGGAGCACGTCGCCGGCATGGCGGCAGACGATCAGGTCCTCCTCGAAGCGGCCGTCCTTGTCGAGCGGGATGTTGGCCTGCGCGACGTAGTACTTGCCCTCCTCCATGGCGGAGAGATAGGCGACCTCGTCGGTCACCTTGCCGTCCACCACCTTGCGGTAGGGGGTCTCGATGAAGCCGTATTTGTTCACCCGGGCGAAGGTCGCCAGCGAGTTGATCAGGCCGATGTTCGGGCCTTCCGGCGTCTCGATGGGGCAGATGCGGCCGTAGTGCGTCGGGTGCACGTCGCGCACCTCGAAGCCCGCCCGCTCGCGGGTGAGACCGCCCGGGCCGAGCGCCGACAGGCGCCGCTTGTGGGTGATCTCGGAGAGCGGGTTGGTCTGGTCCATGAACTGCGAGAGCTGGGACGAGCCGAAGAACTCGCGCACCGCCGCCGCCACCGGCTTGGCGTTGATCAGGTCCTGCGGCATCACGGTGTCGATGTCGACGGACGACATGCGCTCCTTGATGGCGCGCTCCATGCGCAGCAGGCCGACGCGGTACTGGTTCTCCATGAGCTCGCCCACCGAGCGCACGCGACGGTTGCCGAGATGGTCGATGTCGTCGATCTCGCCCTTGCCGTCGCGCAGCTCCACCAGCGTCTTGATGACCGCGAGGATGTCCTCGCGGCGCAGCACGCGCACGGTGTCGGGGCAGTCGAGGTCGAGGCGCATGTTCATCTTCACGCGGCCGACCGCGGAGAGGTCGTAGCGCTCGGGATCGAAGAACAGCGAGTGGAACATGGCCTGCGCGCTGTCGATGGTCGGCGGCTCGCCCGGGCGCATCACGCGGTAGATGTCGAACAGCGCGTCCTCGCGCGTCACGTTCTTGTCGGCGGCGAGCGTGTTGCGGATGTAGGCGCCGGTGTTGACGTGGTCGATGTCGAGCACCGGGACCTCGTTGTACCCGGCCTCCTCCAGCGTCTTCAGCAGCTTCTCGGTGATCTCGTCGCCGGCCTCGGCGTGGATCTCGCCGCTGGACGCGTCCACGAGGTCCTCGGCGATGTACTGGCCGACCATCTCCTCGTCGGAGATCTTGAGCGCCTTCAGGCCCTTCTCGGCCAGCTGGCGGGCCGTGCGCACGGTCAGCTTCTTGCCGGCCTCGACCACCACCTCGCCGGTGTCGGCGTCGATCAGGTCGGAGACCGCCTTGTAGCCCTTCATGCGCTTGGGATCGAACGGCATGCGCCAGCCGTCCTTCGCCCGCGAGAAGGCGATCTTCTCGTAGAAGGTGGAGAGAATCTCCTCATTGTCGAGGCCGAGCGCGTAGAGCAGGCTCGTGACCGGGATCTTGCGGCGCCGGTCGATGCGCGCGAACACGATGTCCTTGGCGTCGAACTCGATGTCGAGCCAGGAGCCGCGATAGGGGATGATGCGGGCGGCGAACAGGAGCTTGCCCGAGGAATGGGTCTTGCCCTTGTCGTGGTCGAAGAACACGCCCGGCGAGCGGTGCATCTGGGAAACGATGACGCGCTCGGTGCCGTTGACGATGAAGGTGCCGTTCATGGTCATCAGCGGGATGTCGCCGGTATAGACGTCCTGCTCCTTGATGTCCTTGACGGACTTCGCGCCGGTGTCCGGGTCCACATCGAACACGATCAGGCGCAGCGTCACCTTGAGCGGCGCAGCAAACGTCATGCCGCGCTGGCGGCACTCGTCCACGTCATACTTCGGCGGCTCGAACTCGTAGCGCACGAATTCCAGCATGGCGGCGCCGGAGAAGTCCGAAATGGGGAAGACCGACTTGAACACGGCCTGCAGGCCGTCGTCGTCGCGTCCGCCCTTGGGCTCCTCGATCTGCAGGAACTGGTCGTAGGACGCCTTCTGAACCTCGATGAGGTTCGGCATCTCAGCCACTTCCTTGATCTTGCCGAAGAACTTGCGGATCCGCTTACGACCGGTGAACGTTTGCGCCATCTCGATCCTCGTCCGTCCTGGTCCATATCGGGCCGGCTCCCCTTCGCCTCAGAAAGGCAGGGGCTCGCCGCGCCGGCACCGGAACCTCATCGCGCCATCGGCGCTTGTGGAGGGGGGCCGATGGCCCACCCGTCCAAGCGCCTTGACGGCTCTCCCGGCAGCCTCACGGGGCTTGCGCCCCAGCGGGCTGCCGGGAGAACCGTCGCCAATTCGAAGTGCCCGACCCGAAAGTCCGGCCTCAAACCGCAGGCCGGAAGGTCCGGTCCAGCGGGAAACGGGCCCCGGCTCGCGCCGGGACCCTGAAAGTCACAAGCTCACTTGAGCTCCACCTTGGCGCCAGCCTTCTCGAGCTGGGCCTTGAGCTTCTCGGCCTCGTCCTTGGACACGGCCTCCTTGACGGGCTTCGGAGCGCCTTCGACCAGGTCCTTGGCCTCCTTGAGGCCGAGGCCGGTGATGGCGCGCACTTCCTTGATGACTTCGATCTTCTTGTCGCCGGCCGCAGCCAGGACGACGGTGAACTCGGTCTGCTCCTCGACCGCCGGAGCGGCGGCGCCCGCGCCGGGAGCGGCCGCGACCGCCACGGCGGCGGCGGCGGAGACGCCCCACTTCTCCTCGAGCAGCTTCGCGAGCTCGGCGGCCTCGAGGACGGTGAGGGAGGACAGCTCGTCGACGAGCTTGGTCAGGTCAGCCATGGGTCTGTGTCCTTAAGATTAGGTTCGAATTTGAGATTTGCGAGATCAGACCGCCTCACGCGGCTTCGTCCTGCTTGGCATAGGCCCCGAACACGCGGGCGAGCTTGGCTGCCGGCGCGGTCGTGAGCTGCGCGATCTTGGTCGCCGGGGCCTGGATCAGGCCGACCAGCTTGGCGCGCAGTTCGTCCAGGGACGGCATGGTGGCGAGCGCCTTCACACCGTCCGCGTTGAGGGCCGTCTTGCCCATCGCGCCGCCGAGGATCACGAACTTGTCGTTGGCCTTGGCGAAGTCGACGGCAACCTTCGGCGCCGCCACCGGATCGCTGGAATAGGCGATCAGGGTGGGTCCCTTCAGCAGGGACGCCACATGGGCGACGTCGGAGCCTTCCAGAGCGATTTTGGCGAGGCGGTTCTTGGCCACCTTCACGGACGCACCTTCGGCCTTCATCTGTCGACGCAGTTTCGACATCTGGGCCACGGTGAGGCCGGAATAGTGGGCGACCACGACCACGGACGTCGTCTTGAAGACGTCCGTAAGTGTCGTGACGAGCTCTTGTTTTTCCGCTCGATCCACGTCTGGCTCTCTTTAAGCCTATGGCGGCATCCACAGGGTGATGCCACCGGTTGCGCCTTGTCGCCCACTTGTGCCGACTGCCGAAGTGGCATGCCGCCGCAAGACGCGCGACGCTCACATGCCCTGTCCCCTCGGATCACACCCGCGGACCCAAGTCCGGGACGGAACGCAAGGCGCTGGTTCGAACCGATCTTCCGCACCCCTCGCCGAAGCGGCGGGCGCTCAAAAATTCCGGTCTTCCCCGTCTATGCGGGCTCCCCAAAGGCCACCTCGAGCGAGGCGGATGGCGAGAATTAAGCCTTGGCAAATCGCCGCGGCGCCTGCAGTCTCGGACAGGACTTCCGCCTGCTTCGCGCTCCCCGTGCCGCGAGTGTCGCGCCACGACGAAACACGTAACAGACGATGAGGCCGGGCGGGCGAGCCCTCCCAGCCCTTCCGCCCGGTCAAGGGCGAAAGCTCAAAATCCAAAATCCCACCCGGCCGAAGCCGCGTGGGAAACAGCCCATATAATGGGTCGCGCCTGTCTTGTCACGACCTTCGGCGCATTTTTTGCTTGACCTTCGGCGCAAACCCCGTCTGCGCCGCGCGAAGCAGCGATGCGAAGGTGCTGCGCGGGACGGCGAAATCGCCGGTTCCGCGCGCCGGAACCGGCAACGAGAAAAAGGAGGCCGCCCGGCGGGCAGCCTCCTCGATTCCGCCGGCAGCGGGAGGCGCGGCTCAGGCGCCTGCGTTCAGAACGGTGGCGGGCTCCACCTTGATGCCCGGCCCCATGGTCGAGGACACCGCGACACGCTGCAGGTAGGTGCCCTTGGCGCCGGCCGGCTTCGCCTTCACCACGGCATCCACGAAGGCGCGGATGTTCTCGGCCAGCTTGTCGGCCGGGAACGAGGCCTTGCCGACGCCGCCATGGATGATGCCGGCCTTCTCGACGCGGAACTCCACCGCGCCGCCCTTGGCGGCGGCGACGGCGCCCTTCACGTCCATGGTCACGGTGCCGACCTTCGGGTTCGGCATCAGGCCGCGCGGGCCGAGCACCTTGCCGAGGCGGCCGACCAGCGGCATCAGGTCCGGGGTGGCGATGCAGCGATCGAACTCGATCTTGCCGCCCTGGATGGTCTCGAGCAGGTCCTCGGCGCCGACGATGTCGGCGCCCGCCGCCTTGGCCTCGTCCGCCTTGGCGCCGCGCGCGAACACGGCCACCCGCACGGTGCGGCCAGAGCCGTTCGGCAGGTTGCACACGCCGCGCACCATCTGGTCCGCATGGCGCGGATCGACACCGAGATTGAGCGCGACCTCGATGGTCTCGTCGAACTTGGCGGTCGCCCGCTCCTTCAGGAGGGTGAGGGCCTCGTCGAGGCCGTAGAGCTTGACCGGGCTGATGCCCTCGTTCGCGGCGCGAACGCGCTTGCCTTGCTTTGCCATGGCGCTCACCCCTGAACCTGCAGGCCCATGGACCGGGCCGAGCCTTCGATCATCTGGACGGCGGCCTCAACGGTCTCGCAGTTCAGATCCTTCATCTTCTTCTCGGCGATCTCCGAGAGCTGGGCGCGCGTGACGTTGCCGACGAAGCCGCCCTTGCCCGGCGTCTTGGAGCCGGAGCCGGGCTTCTTCTTGGTATCGAGGCCGGCGGCCTTCTTCAGGAAGTAGGAGACCGGCGGGGTCTTCAGCTCGAAGGTGAAGGAGCGGTCCTGGTAGGCGGTGATCACCACCGGGATCGGCATGCCCTTCTCGAGCTGCGCGGTCTGGGCGTTGAACGCCTTGCAGAATTCCATGATGTTCAGGCCGCGCTGACCGAGCGCGGGGCCGATCGGCGGGGCCGGATTGGCGCTGCCGGCGGGCACCTGCAGCTTGACGTAGCCTGTGATTTTCTTCGCCATGGAAGAACTCCCCGACGTCCCGGCAGCCGGCCGGAAACGCCAAAGCACGCCGCCGCGACGGCTGATCGCGGAACGGCGCTGACCGAGGATCGCGGTAACGGCGCGTGACTTCCGGCTGGCGAACCGGACACGCCTCCCGCGTATGGGACGCCGACGGGCGGCGCGGCATTCCGATACAGGAATTCCGCCGGCAAGGGAAGGGCCGCGACGCGCGACGACCGGGCGGACCCACTACCGGGCGGATGCGGCGAGCCTGGCGTCGATCCAGGCGGAGATCAGGCCCACCACCTCGTCCTCGATGCCGAGATAGCCGTGCGGCGAGAGCGCGCCGCAGGGCTTGCCCGGCCGCCCGCCCGCGACCTCCTCCACCGTCACCGAGGGCGCGCCGGACAGGGCCGCGGCGATCTTCGGCGCCTGAGCCGGCGGGGAAACCGGACAGGCATCGTCGCGATTGGCGAGGATCAGGACCGGAACCCGCACGGCAGCCAAGTCCGCGTCATACACGCTCTCGCGGCTGCCGCCGAGGACCGAGACCGCCTCGGTCAGCACCAGGCCGGCCACCTCGCCCGTGATCTGGCCCGTCATCTGGCCCGCCGGCGCCCGCGCCGCGCCATTGGCGGCGGCGATGGCGCCCTGGCTGGTGCCGACCAGGAACACCGGCCTGCCGGTCTGCTTGCCGGCGAAGGCGGCGAGCGCGCGCACCACATCGCCATAAGCCGGCGTGCGGCGCCGGCCGCGCAGGTTGCCCGTGCCCGCCGCGTCCGGGATCAGCACCGCAAAGCCGCGCGCGGCGAATTGCGCGCGCGTGCGCACGAGGAAATTGTCCCCGCGGGCCAGCGTGCCGTCCGGGCGGATGCCCACGTTCCCGGCGCCGCCGGGCAGCATCACGAGCACCGCCCGCGGCGCCGGCGGCGCCACCAGGACGACCCGCTGCGCGCGGCCCTGAATGGAAAGATCGTGCACCGCGCTCGCGACGCCCGCCGCCGGCGCCGGCGCGGGATCGGCGCGCGGCGGGCCCGCCGCGCCGGCCGCGAGCATGCCGGCGAGGACGGCCGCCGCGCATCGCCGCAGGCCAGGGCGCGCCAAATGCAATCGGCCCGCTGACGCGGCGCAAGGCCCGGCGGCGCGGGCGGCGCTAAGCTGATCTATTCCGCCCGCCTCGGCCGCATCCGGCCGCGCCGCGCCCTGGGAGGTCGCCATGAAGGATCTGCCTCTACAGCACGTCTACCAGCTCATCGAGCCCGGCCCCGTGGTGCTGCTCGCCACGGCGCAGAAGGGGCGCGCCAACGTCATGACCATGTCCTGGCACATGATGGTGGAATTCACCCCGCCGCTGATCGCCTGCATCGTCTCGTCGGCCGATTACAGCCACGCGGCGCTCAAGGCGACTCGCGAATGCGTCATCGCGGTCCCCCCGGCGGAACTGGCCGAGACGGTGGTCGCGGTGGGCAATGCCTCGGGGCGGGAGACGGACAAGTTCGCGGCCTTCGGCCTCACCGCCCGGCCGGCGGCCCTGGTGGCGCCGCCGCTGATCGCCGAATGCTTCGCCAACCTCGAATGCCGCATCGTCGACACGCGGCTCGTCAACCGCTTCAACCTGTTCGTCCTGGAGGTGGTGAAGGCCTGGCACACGCCCTCCCGAACCCCGCCGCGCACCCTGCACCATCGCGGCTACGGCACCTTCGCGGTGGACGGGGAGATCGTGCGGCTGCCCTCGCGCATGCCCTAAGGGCGGTCGCCTTCCCCTACCGGGCGAGCTCCTTCAGCCCGAGGCGGATCAGCGTCTCGGCGGTGGCGCCCTCGCCCGCCGCGCGCGCCGCCGCGGCCACCGCGTTGCCCGCCTGGGCCTGGGCATAGCCGAGATTGACCAGCGCCGAGACCGCGTCCGCCGCCGGGCCGCCCGGCGCCGCGCGCGCCGGCGCGCCGCCGAGGTCGGCGAGTTCGATCCCGCCCGCCGAGAGGCCGCCCATCTTGTCCTTCAGCTCGGTGACGATGCGCGTCGCCACCCGCGGGCCGACCCCGGGGGCGCGAGCGACCGCGGTCTTGTCGGCGAGGGCGATGGCTTCGGCGAGCTCCGCCGCCGAGAGGGTGGACAGGATGGCGAGCGCGATCTTGGTGCCGATCCCCTGCACCCCCAGCAGCAGGCGGAACCAGTCGCGCTCGGCCTCGCGGGCGAAGCCGAACAGCCGGATCTGGTCCTCCCGCACATGGGTCTCGATGAGCAGGCTCGCCGGCCCGCCGGGGGCGGGCAGGCCGTCGCGGGTCTTCTGCGAGCAGTGGACCAGATAGCCGACCCCGCCCACGTCGAGGATCAGATGATCCTCGCCGTAGGAATCCACCACGCCTTTCAGCTTGCCGATCATGGGTGCCTCCGCCGCGCCGGTCAGTCCAGCACGGCCTGAAAGAAGATGAAGGTGGAGAGCAGACCGAGCCCGGTGCGCACCATGTGGAGCTGGCCCCAATTGGACAAAAGCCGCCGGCAGTCGGGATCGTCCGCCTGCACCGCCATCAGCCGCTGCTCGGTCGGCGCGAGGCCGATGAAGGTGTAGGGCCAGTTGCCGAGCATCAGCACGCCGCCGGCCAGGAAGTGCCAGTCGCCCTCGGTCAGGAACGCCGCGGCGCCGCAGACGAAGGCGAACACCACGATCACCGCCTGCATGGCGAAGCCGCGCCGGTCGGCGGGCCGGAACTGGGCCAGCGCGCTCGCCTCGGTGAGCGCGAGGCGGGCGGGCTGCTCCACCACATTGATGTAGAGCGCCGCCCCCGTGAACAGGGCCGCCGCCACCAGCGCCAGTTGCCCGAGCATCATTCCGTCCCCCGCCCGGCCGCCCCGGCCGCTAGAGCGCGACCCGATCAAATGGGATCGATTTGATCGGTCCATCGCCCTCTCAAGTGATGAAGGAGACCGCGTTGTCCGATCCGCTTGCGGCGCAAGCCGACCGGCGCGGGCTCTATCGCGCGTGGCGCGCCAGCGCCGCCGCGCCGCGATGGTGCGCGTGGGTGATGGCGACCGCAAGGGCATCGGCGGCGTCCTCGCTCTCGGGCTGCGCCTTGGGCAGCAGCACGCCGATCATCATGCGCACCTGCCCCTTCTCGGCCCGGCCGGCGCCCACCACGCTCTTCTTCACCAAAGTGGGCGCGTATTCCGCCACCGGAAGCCCATTCTGCGCCGGGGCGAGCAGCACCACGCCGCGCGCCTGGCCGAGCTTGAGGGTGGAGGCGGGATTCATGTTGACGAAGGTCTCCTCGACCGCCGCCTCGTCGGGGCTAAAGCGCCCGAGCACCGCCATGAGGCCCCGGTGGAGCACCGCGAGACGCGCGCCCATGGGCGCGTCCTCGGGCGGCAGGATGGTGCCGCAGCCGAGGAAGGAGAGGCGGGTGCCCTCGGCCTCGATCACCCCCCAGCCGGTGCGGCGCAGGCCGGGATCGAGGCCGATGATGCGAATCACGTGCGAAGCCATGGGCGAAGATTGCCCCGGACCCGACCCGGAGGAAAGCCGCCTCGGGCGCCGGTGGTGGTCAGTTTGAATTTCTGCTTTCGATCCCGAGCGACAAATCCTCCATCGCCAGGACATTCGCTTCGGCTGCGGCGACAAAGTCCGTGTCGTGTGAGACGAAGAGGATGGTCTTCTCTCGGGAGCATCGACAAATATGCTCCGCAAGAAGGTCCCGCGACGCGAGGTCTAGTCCATTGCTTGGCTCGTCGAGCAAAAGGACGTCTGGCTCTCCAATCCAGGCCGCACACAGAAGCAGCTTTTTTTGCGATCCCAGAGATAGGTTGGAAAAGCGGACGCCCATGAAGGGCCGCAGCCCGAACCCATCGATCAATCCGACGACATCGGCGCCGAGTGGGCGCTTTTTCGCCATGGAAACGAAATCGAGCAGGTCTGGGCCTGTTAAGAATGGATAGACCGGGCTCTCGTCCGGCGCGTAGGAAAGGCGCTGGCGCGCCCGCTGCGGGGCTTCGCGCATTCCGAGGCCAGCTATGCGGATGTCACCGGCGTCCGGCTCCTCCGCGCCGGCGAGTAGGCGCAACAATGTGGACTTCCCGCAGCCGTTCGGACCTTGCAGCGCCCAGGCTCCAGACGAGAGTTGAAAGCCGATTTCTTGCAGGACGGGCCGCCCGTTGTAGGATTTGCGCAACCCTTCGCATCTCAGCATCGAACCGCTTCCTTCAATGGGCGACAGCGGCAATCGCCGCGCCCGACCACGCGGTCGTCAACAACACCAAATAGAGAACGGCCCGCCGCCCGCCAAAAACAACGGGGAGCCGGATCGCCGCGAGCAACGCCAGAAAAGCCGCCGAAAGAGCGGTGAGAACAGGCACGGCGGCGACTTCGTGTGTTATCGCGGGCAGCAGCAGAATGGCCAGCGGCGGCAGTCCGAGCAAACACACCAGCAAAGTGTCGCCAATCGCCCAGAATCCGGCCCGCAAGGGCAGCGTCGCGGAATAGAGCGTCATCGACGCGTGAGCCATGCGCAGCGTGCGGTAGAATCCGCTAAGGGCAATGGTGACAAACGCCATTGCGACCACGACCGTCGTCACGGAGCGGGAATCGTAGTCGAAGGCCTGGAGTAGAAAATCGACGAAAACCGCGACGCCCAGCGCCGCGCAAAAACGCAGGACCGAACCGATGGGCGTCTCGACCAAAGCCTTGAATTGAATCCGCAAAGCAATGGGTGTTTTCAGCGCCCGGCCGCTTGTCGGTAATTCCAGCGGCGCTTTTGTTGGTTTTATCCCGGCGGTCAGCCGCGACTTGGCAAAGCCAGCCGCCGCCAGCGCCGGAGCAGCGAAAAGAAGCGCCCACTGAAGCGGCCCGCCATAGACTGTCAGAGACAGAGCCAGCGGAAGATTCGCCGCTAGGGCTGCCGTCATCGCCACGGCGTTTCGTTCGAGGAGCGCCAGTTGCGCCGACAAGAACAGCACCAGGAGCGATAAGAGAGCCGCGATTCTAAACGCGCCGGGATACAGGTCGCCGGCCGGCGGGAACGCTGCCGCCAGCACGAAAAGAATCAGCCAGAGGTTGTCGGCAGCGGCCAGAATAAGAAGATTGACGGCGCGCCGCGCGCCGGCCGAAAGCGGCATCGTGCCTACGTAGGGTGTAAATCCCCCGCCGCCAATCGCGTTTCGCTGCGCGCCGGCCCATGCTAGTCCCGCCGCCTGCAATAATAGCGGAAACACGATGCGCCACCCGAACCCTTGGTCGCGGGCGAAAAGGTCATTCAACAGCGCCGATAGTCCAAGCAGAAACGTTATGTCCCACGGGATTACCGTTCCGGCGACGAAGCACCACAGCCAGTTCCGCAACAGCACGTCGCCGGTCGCCTTCGCATACCAGCGCAACCGCATGCGCACGTACATGGGAATTGGGGACCGCACGCCCGCTCCGGGTTGTGACATTCACGCCGCGCTAAGCCATCGACAAATTTTATAACGAAATTATGGACCGACGTTAGCGCGTTCCAGCCGCCCGGACTGCGCCAGCCAGACCGTTATTTTCGTGGTTTGCTTGATCTTTGCACAGATCCATCGTGGGTCCGAAAGCAGAACTTCAAACTCCCGCTACCCGGCCGCCGCCCGCTCAGAGCGCGCGCGAACCGGTGGTGGAGGACTGACGCGCGACGGTGCTCGACCCGCTCTCCATGCCCCAGTCGGGCTTCAGGTCGACGAAGTTGGCGGCGGGGTCGAGCGGCATGGGCTTGAAGCTTTCCGCCGCCTGCCGGGCCCGGATCATGGCCGCGGGATCGGCGCGGGCGATAAGGCTGTCGCGCTTGGTGGCGCTGTCGGCGTCGCCCTGGCTCGCGGCGAGCGCGAACCACTTCCAGGCCTCGGCGAGATCGGCCGGGCCGGCGAGGCCGCGGGCATAGATCACGCCGAGGTTGTACTGGCTGTCCGCCTGCCCCATCTCCGCGCTCTTGCGGAACCATTCGATGGCGCGCGCCCAGTCGGGCTTGCCGTCGATGCCCTGGGAATAGACGACGCCCAGATTGTGCATGGCGCGCACGTTGCCCTGGCCGGCCGCCCATTCGTAGAAGCGCCGCGCCTCGGCGAGATTGCGCGCGACGTTCTCATAAAGGCTGCCCAGCCGGTAGGCGGCGGGCGCCGAGCCGGCGGAGACCGCATAGGCCAGCCATTTCTCGGCCGCCTTGGGATCGGCCGTGGCGCCGATGCCGTCGGCGTAGCGCACGCCCACCGCATAGGCGGCGGCCACGTCGCCGGCGCGGGCGGCGACCTGGAGCGCGGCCGGGCCGACCGGCGCCGGCAGGTCCCTGACCGGGCTGAACAGCAGCCCGGAGATCTGCATCTTCACCCCGTCGAGGGCGGCGCTGCCCCCAGGCAGGGCCTGGAGCGCGAGGCCCGCCGCGGTGGTGACGATGAGCAGCACGGCGCCGGCGATCATCGCCTTGAGAACAACGCGGCGGCGCCGCTCCCGGCGCTGGACGAAGGAGGCGCGCTCCTGGCGCGCGCGCTCGCGGCGCATGCGGCGTTCGGCGCCGCCGGACTGCCAGTCCACCCGGCGTCCGCCGTTCGGGCCGGGCGCGTCGAGATCGTCCGGATCCACCGCCCGCGCGCGGGGCTCGGGCGCGGGATCGAGGCGCACGCGGCGCGGGCGCTCGGCGTCGGGCTGCGGCTCGGCCGCCTCCGCGCGCGCCCGGGCCTCCTCCTTGGCGCGGGCCTCCTCGCGCGTGCGGGCCTCCTCCTTGGCGCGCGCCCGGGCCTCGTGGGCGGCCGCCTGGTCGGGCGCGGGCCGGCGCGGCTGGCGCGGCGCGTCCGCCCCCTTGGCGCGCGGCTGGCGCGGCGCCGGCTCGTCCTGCAGGATCGCCTCGTCCACGCTTTCGGGCCCGGCGGTCCACAAGGCGTCGTCGTGGGCGGCACGGCCGAGCGGCGCGCGCTCGTCGGGATCCGCCTCGAAGGCGTCGGCGATGCGGCGCTCCATCTCCTCCTGGCGCGCTTCGAGCACCGCCAGGCCGCGCTTGATGCCGAGCACGGCCGGGCCGTCGGCATTCTCGGAAACCTTGAGCGCCACCGCCTCGGCGGCCTCGGCGGCCGCTTCGGTGGCGGCCGCGCGCACCCGCTCCATCTCGGCGGCGACCCGGGCGACCGCCTCCTCGATCTTGTCGAGCTGGCCGAGCCGCGACTGGGTGTCGCGCACCCGCTCGGTGAGGGTGGCCAGGTGGTTCTCCATCGCCTCGGTGAGCGGCGCCACGGCGATCTTGTCCACATTGCCGCCAGCGCGCTCCATGCGCGTCAGGATGGCGCCGAGGCGGGCCGACATGTCGGCGGTTGCCGCCGGCGAGAGGGCCGTCACCTGGGCCGCCACCCGGTCGAGCCGGGCATTGATCGCCCCCACTTCGGCGCTGACGCCGCGGCGCAGCTCCTCGGCATTGGCGTGGCCGCCGAGGATGTAGCTCGCCTCGAACTGGCCGACCTTGTTCATCAGCGCCTCGGCCGAGAGCTCGAACTTGGCGGTCGCCTCGCCCATCCGGCGGGCGAGGTCCTCGGAGCTGCGCATCATCTTGTCGGCACAGGCGGCGATGCGCTCCGCCATGTCCTGCAGCCCGCCCGGCGCGAGGGCGCGCTGGGCGAGCGACTTCATCTCCTCGGTCTGGCGCTGGAGACGGACGATCTCCACCGCGTCGATCTGCTTGGAGGCGACCGCGTCGAGCTTGCGCGAGAGCGCATCCACCCCGGCGGCCAGCGCCTGGAACCGCTCCGGCGCCTGCAGCCCGTCGAGGGCGGCGCGCAGCTTGCCCAGCTCCTCGCCGATGGCGAGGCTGTCCTTGGCGCGCGAGCTCTCGCCGGCGAGCCGCATGTCCTCGAAGCGGCGGTTCAGCAGCGAGATGGCGCGGTCCATCTCCAGCACGGCGCGGCGCGGCGCGGCCTGGGCGAGGCGCTCGCGCAAGGCGGCCATGTCGGTACGCATGGCGTCCACCGAGGACGGCCGCTCGCGCTCCAGGTCCCAGGCCGGCGTGTCCGGGTCGAACTCGTCGCCGAGCTGCCTGACCAAGTCTCCATAGGCAGCCGAGCGGATGGCCGTATCTGCTCGCGCCGCACGCGCACCGCGCTCCATGCCCGCCTCCTCGTGGCGAAAGGGGACCGCTTACGCAAGACCCTTTTACCATCGCCGCCTTGCGGTGATTCGTACAGCCGAGCATCCGGCCAACATGGTAAACGAGGTGTTAACTCTTCGGATTCCTCGCCGAGTAACCGTTACTTTCCCTAAGTGGAGGTCGCATTTCTCCCGGCACGGCCCTGACGCGGCTAAACCTCTTCCCGATCGATCATGGGTTGATCGCCCTTTCGACGACGGGAAAAGCCACCATGACCATTGAGACATCGGTTCACGACTTGGCGGGGGCTCACGAGCTGACTGGGCTGCAGCCCCAGCGCGCCCGGCCGATGGAGGCAGAGCGCCTCCACACCATCGGCGAGCTGTCGCGCGATTTCGGAACCACGCTCCGGGCGCTGCGCTTCTACGAGGACAAGGGCCTGCTGAACCCCAAGCGCGACGGCACGCGCCGCCTCTACAGCGATGCCGACCGCACGCGCCTCGCTCTGATCCTCAAGGGCAAGCGCCTCGGCTTCACGCTGAGCGAGCTTTTGAGCCTGGTGGGCGCCAAGGACGGCAAGGACCGGGCGAGCCTCGCGCTGACCCGCGAGCGCTGCGTCAACCAGATCTCGGTCCTGGAGCGCCAGCGCGGCGAGATCGACGAGGCGATCGGCGAGCTCAAGGGCATGCTGCACGAGCTTTCGATGTCCTGAGCGGACACCTTTGGCGGGAGCGCCGCGGCGGCGCCCCCGGCCCGGCAGCGGGCTCAGTCCGCGCTCATCCTGGCGACGAGCGCCTCCGAGAGTTCGAAATTGGCGACCACGTTCTGGACGTCGTCATTGTCCTCCAGCGTCTCCACCAGACGCAGGAGCTTCTCGCCGGTCTCGTCGTCCACGGCCACGGTATTCTGCGGCCGCCATACGAGGGCGGCCTTGCGCGGCTCGCCGAAGCGGGCCTCCAGCGCCTTCTGCACCTCGGCGAGGCTGTCGGCCGCACAGACCACCTCGTGGCCGTGCTCCGAGGAGACCACATCCTCGGCCCCCGCCTCGATGGCGGCCTCCATCATGTCGTCGGCGGAGGCGGCCTTGGCGTCGAACTCCACCAGGCCCAGCCGGTCGAACATGAACGACACGGCGCCGGTCTCGGCGAGGTTGCCGCCGGACTTGGTGAAGTAGGAGCGCACCTCCGAGGCGGTGCGGTTGCGGTTGTCCGTGAGCGCCTCGACGATCACCGCCACGCCGCCGGGACCATAGCCCTCGTAGCGGATCTCCTCGTAATTCTCGGTGTCGGCGCCCGCCGCCTTCTTGATGGCGCGCTCGATATTGTCCTTCGGCATGTTCTCGGCGCGGGCGGCGAGGATGGCGGCGCGCAGGCGCGCGTTCATGTTGGGGTCGGGCAGCCCCATCTTGGCCGAGACCGTGATCTCGCGCGCGAGCTTGGAGAACAGCTTGGAGCGCACCGCGTCCTGCCGGCCCTTGCGGTGCATGATGTTCTTGAATTGCGAATGTCCGGCCATGGCCGCCACCGTCCCTTGGTCCGTCCCGCGCCCGTCCTCGAACGGAGGGGCTGCCCGGACCGATCCCGTTGAGTTGATCGGGCCTTATAGGCGGCCGGCGCAGCCGAGGGCAAGGTTGCCGGAACGGCGCCGCTACGGCTCCGCCGCAGGCAAGACGCCGCTGCGCCCGCCCTGGGGGTTCTACCTTGTTACCATCCGCATGGATGCGACCACAAAAATGCCGGCGCGTGGCCGTGCCTGGCCTCTTTAACTTCGCCGCGCGCTCGGCTAAGTCGGAGCTGGGGTCGCGCGTCAGGCAACGTCACCCTCGGCGGTTCGCGACGGGCCCCGACAGGCCGACGCGCGAGGGATGGGCAACGGCAGTCGACCGGGACCGCGGCCTGCGCGAGCGCGCGGCGGACCTCGGGCGCAAGGATGCCGCTCCCCCAGGAGCGCACGCTAGAAGAGGCCGGAATGTCGCCGATCACGTTCAAGACCTTGACCCTCGCCGTGCTGCTCCAGGCCGGCGTGCTCGCCTTCTCCTCCGCCGCCTCCGCCCAGATGCCGGGCCGCGGTGCCGGTGCGACCATGGACATCGGCGACCAGCCGGGCCTCGTCGCCTCCGAGGACGATGAAGCCCAGCTCGAGCCGGCGTTCCGCCGCCAGCCGGTCTATTTCCGCACCACCGAGAAGCCGGGCACCATCGTCATCCACACCAACGAGCGGTTCCTCTATCTGGTCCAGGGCGACAACCGCGCGATGCGCTATGGCATCGGCGTCGGGCGCGACGGGTTCCAGTGGTCCGGCCTCAAGGAGATCGTCCGCAAGGCCGAGTGGCCGGACTGGACCCCGCCGCCGGAGATGATCCAGCGCCAGCCCTATCTGCCGCGCTTCATGGCCGGCGGCCCGGGCAATCCCATGGGCGCGCGCGCGCTCTATATCGGCGGCACCGTCTACCGCATCCACGGCACCAACCAGCCCCAGACCATCGGCTATGCCGTGTCGTCCGGCTGCTTCCGCCTCGTGAACACCGACATCATCGACCTCTACGGGCGCGTGCCCGTGGGCACCAAGGTGGTGGTGCGCCAGCAGGCCGCCCTCTGAGGGCGGCCCGCGCGTTCCCTCGCCCGCTCCAACATCCATCGCCTCGGGGGCATCCATGAAAACGATCCTGGCCCTCCTGGCGGGCGCGGCAGTCGCGCTCGTCGGGACCAATGCGAACGCGCAGACCCTGAAGACCGTCAAGGACCGCGGCGAGCTGGTCTGCGGCGTCTCCAAGGGGCTGCCCGGCTTCTCCGCGCCCGACGCCTCGGGCCGCTGGTCCGGCTTCGACGTGGACCTGTGCCGCGCGGTGGCCGCCGCGGTGTTGGGCGACCCGAACAAGGTGAAGTTCGTGCCGCTCAATGCCGAGGAACGCTTCCCGGCGCTCCAGAAAAGCGAGGTCGACCTGCTCTCGCGCAACTCCACCTGGACCCTGGAGCGCGAGGCCAAGCTCGGGCTGCTGTTCGCTGGCGTCTCCTATTATGACGGCCAGGGCTTCCTGGTGCCGAACGCGCGCAAGCTGACCTCATCGCTGGAGCTCGACAATTCCAAGGTCTGCGTCCAGGCCGGAACCACCGCCGCGGCCGCCACCGAGGACTATTTCAAGACCAACAACATGAAGCTCGAGCTGGTGTCGGTGCCGAACTCGGCCGACATGGTGAAGGCCTATGAAGAGGGCAAATGCGACACGCTCACCACCGACGTGTCGCAGCTCTATGCCCTGCGCCTCAACATGAAGAAGCCCGCCGACCACATCGTGCTGCCGGACGTGATCTCCAAGGAGCCGCTCGGCCCGGTGGTGCGCCAAGGCGACGACCAGTGGTTCAACGTCGTCAAGTGGACCCTGTTCGCCATGCTCAATGCCGAGGAGCTGGGCGTGACCACCGCCAACATCGAGGCGGCGCTCCAGTCGCAGAAGCCGGACGTGAAGCGCCTCGTCGGCCTCGAGGGCAAGCTCGGCGAGCAGCTCGGCCTCTCCAACGACTTCGTGGTGCGCATCGTCAAGGCGGTGGGCAATTACGGCGAGAGCTTCGAGCGCAATGTGGGCGCCTCCTCCAAGCTCGGCATCCCGCGCGGGGTCAACCAGCTCTGGAGCATGGGCGGCATCCAGTACGCCCCGCCCATCCGCTGACCCTTTAGCTGACCCCGCCTCCGGCCCGGCCGGCGCGGCCCCACGGACCTGAAAAAGCGCCGCTCGCAGGCATGTGAGCGGCGCTTTTCCGTTGCGGCATCTACCTTCCACCCGGATCACAACAAGCGCCGCCAGGCGCACCGGAGGAACCATGTTCGAACTCTCCCGCCGGGCCTTGCTCGCCGGCACGGCAGCCCTCGCCGGGGCGGGGGCCGCCGGCCTTCCCCTCCGCCCCGCCGGCGCGGCGACGCCCGCCGCCGGCCGGCAGGTGCCGAGCGCCTACCGCTACAAGGTGGGCGACGTGGAGATCACCGCCATCGCCGACGGCATGCGCACCTTTCCCCTGCCCTCCGGCTTCGTGCGCAACCAGACGCCGGAGGCGGTGAAGGCGGCGCTCAAGGCGGCGTTCCTGAGCGATACGCAGGTCTCCATGCCGTTCACGGTGCTGCTGCTCAATGTCGGCGGCCGCCTGGTGCTGGTCGATACCGGCAATGGCGGCGAGCCCGGCGTGGTCGGCCAGCTGCGCGGCACGCTGGGCACGCTCGGAATCGCGCCGGAGGCCATCGACCAGGTCGTGATCTCCCATTTCCACGCCGACCACATCAACGGCCTGCTCCTGCCGGACGGCACGCCCGCTTTCCCCAAGGCGCAGGTGATGGTGCCGGAGCCCGAATGGGCGTTCTGGATGGACGAGGGCCAGATGAGCCGCGCCCCGGACGCGATGAAGCCGTCGTTCCAGAACGTGCGGCGCGTGTTCAAGCCGTTCGAGGGCAAATTGGAGCGCTACGCCTGGGACAAGGAGGTGGCGCCCGGCCTGACGGCGGTGGGCACCCCCGGCCATACGCCGGGCCACACCTCCTTCGCCCTCGAATCCAATTTCGAGGAGATGTTCATCCAGTCGGACCTCACCAGCATCGCCGCGCTGTTCGTGCCGAATCCGTCCTGGCAGGTACAGTTCGACATGGATGGGCCGAAGGCGGCCGAGACCCGCAAGGCGACGCTGGACCGCATCGCCGCCGACCGCACCAGGATCGCCGGCTACCACTTCCCCTTCCCGGCGGTGGCGCACCTCGACAAGGCCGGCGACGGCTTCCGCTACGTGCCGGTGCTGTGGAACCCCGCAATGCTGTGAGCCGAGGGCGCCGCCGGTCACCGGTCCGGCCGATGCCGGACCGGGCGCCTGCGCCTATCTGCGCGCGAACAGCTTCTCCACGTCGGTCAGCGAGAGCGTGACGAAGGTGGGGCGGCCATGGTTGCACTCCCCGGCATTGGGGGTCGCCTCCATCTCGCGCAACAGCGCGTTCATCTCCTCCACCTTGAGCCGGCGCCCGGCGCGCACCGAGCCGTGGCAGGCCATGGTGGCCGCCACGTTGAGCAGGCGGCGCTCAAGCGGCAAGGCGTCGTCCCATTCGCCCGCATGCTCGGCGAGGTCGCGCACCAGCCGCGCGGCGTCGCACGCCCCGAGCAGCGCCGGAACGGCACGCACCAGCACCGCGCCCGGCCCGAAGGTCTCGATGTCGAGCCCGAGCGCGGACAGTTCGCCCGCGCGCTCAAGCAGCACCGCGGCCTCGGCGGCGTCGAGCTCCACCACGGCGGGGATCAGCAGTCCCTGCCGGGCGACGCCGTCGCGGGCGAGCGCCGCCTTCAGGCGCTCATAGACCAGGCGCTCGTGGGCGGCGTGCTGGTCCACCAGCACCAGGCCGGCGCGGGTCTGGGCGAGGATGTAGGTCTCGTGCAGCTGCGCCCGCGCGGCCCCCAGCGGCCGGTCGAGATCCGCCGCATCCACCGGCGCCTCATAAGCGCGGGCATCGGCCGACGGCAGGGCGCGCGGGCCCGGCGCTTCGGCGCGCGCCGCCCCCTCGAGCGGCGGCGCCGGCGCGGCGCGCCAGCCATAGCCGGATGCAGGGACGCCGGCGGGCGGCTGATAGGCCGCCTGCCGCGCCGCGCCGAAGCCCGGCTGAAGCGGAGCGAACCCGTCGGAAGCGGGCTCCGGCCGCGCCAGCGCCACCAGCCGGTCGGCGATGGTGGCGGCGGTGCGCGGCGCGCGCGCGGCGAGCGCCTCCTTCAAGGTCCGCACGATCAGCGCGCGCACGTTGCCGCCGTCGCGGAAGCGCACCTCGGTCTTGGCGGGATGGACGTTCACGTCCACCTCGCGCGGATCGAGGGTGAAGAACAGCGCCAGCACCGGGTGCCGGTCCGACGGCAGCAGGTCCGCATAGGCCGCGCGCACCGCGCCCATGAGCAGCTTGTCGCGCACCGGGCGGCCGTTCACGAACAGGAACTGGCTCAGCGAGTTCGCCTTGGAGAAGGTGGGCAGGCCCGCAAGCCCCTCCAGCACCACGCCTTCCCGCTGGCCCGCCACCGCGATCACGTTCGCGCCCGCCTCGGCGCCGAGCACGTCGGCGATGCGCGCCGCCCAGCCGTCCGCCCCGGCGGCGCAGGCGGGGAAGGTGACCGGCGCGCGGTCGTCCACCGCCAAGGTGAAGGCCACGTCCGGCCGCGCCAGCGCGAGGCGGCGCACCACGTCGGCGGCGGCCGCCGCCTCGGCGCGGTCGGATTTGAGGAATTTGAGCCGGGCGGGGGTGGCATAGAACAGATCGCGCACCTCGACCCGCGTGCCGCGCGCGAGCGCGGCGGGCCGCGGTGGGCTCACCACCCCGCCCTCGACGCGGATCTCGAACCCGTTGGGCGCCCCCTTGGGGCGGCTGGTGATGGCAAGGCGCGCCACCGCGCCGATGGAGGGCAGCGCCTCGCCGCGGAAGCCCAGGGTGGAGATGGCGAGCAGATCCTCGCCGGGCAGCTTCGAGGTGGCGTGGCGCTCGACCGACAGCGCCAGATCGTCCGGCCCCATGCCCGCGCCGTCGTCGGTGACCCGCACCAGGCGGCGTCCGCCGCCGTCGATCACCACCTCCACCGCCCGCGCCCCGGCGTCGAGGGCATTCTCCACCAGCTCCTTCACCACCGCGGCCGGCCGCTCCACCACCTCGCCGGCGGCGATGCGGTCGATGAGCACGGGCGGCAGGCGGCGGATCGGCATGGCGGGCGGGCGACTCAGCGGGTCTCGGATCGGCGATGATAGCGCCGCGGCCCGCCGCCGGCACCCCGTCGCGCCGCCGTCCCCAGCGCCGGCCCTTCAGCGGGCTAGAGCGCGCGCTCCACCGCCACCACGCGGCCCTTGTCGACGGCGAGGGCGAGGCGGCCGGCCTTGAGCGCCAGCGCCCGCTCGCCGAACAGCTCGCGCCGCCAGCCGCGGAGCGCGGGGACGTCGGCCGCGTCGTCCACCGCGATGCGCTCCAGGTCGTCCGTGGTGGCGATCACCTTGGCGGCGACGGCATTCTGCTCCGCCGTCATGCGCAGCAGCACCTTGAGCAGCTCCACCGTGGCGCTGGCGCCATTGGGCAGGGGCTTGTCGCGCTCGATGCGCGGCAGGCTCTTGGGGTCGCGGGCGAGGCCCTTCTTCACCGCCTCGACCACCGCCTCGCCGAAGCGCGAGCGCTCGAAACCCTTGGGCAAAGAGCGCAGCTCGGCGAGCCGCTCGGGGGTCTGCGGCGCCTGGACGGCGATCTCGGCGAGCACGTCGTCCTTGACGATGCGCCCGCGCGGCATGTCGCGGGTCTGCGCCTCGCGCTCGCGCCAGGCCGCCACCTCCACCAGCACCGCGAGCTCGCGCGGCTTGCGCACGCGGGACTTCAGGCGCTCCCACGCGCTTTCCGGGTGCTGCTCGTAGGTGGCGGGCGAGGTGAGGACGTGCATCTCCTCCCCCACCCATTCGCCGCGGCAGCGCGCATCGAGGTCGGCGGTCAGCTTCAGGAACACGTCGCGCAGATGCGTCACGTCCGCCACCGCATAGGTGAGCTGCGCCTGGCTCAGCGGCCGGCGCGCCCAGTCGGTGAAGCGCGAGGACTTGTCGATGGCGTGGCCGGTGACGCGCTGGACCAATTGGTCGTAGGAGACGCTGTCGCCATATCCCAGCACCATCGCCGCCACCTGCGTGTCGAACACGGGATGGGGAATGAGCCGCGCCTGGTGCCAGATGATCTCGATGTCCTGCCGGCCGGCATGGAACACCTTCATCACCTTCTGGTCGGCCATCAGGCGGTAGAAGGGATCGAGGTCCAGGCCGTCGGCGAGGGCGTCGACGATGATTGCCTCCTCGGGCGAAGCGATCTGCACCACGCAGAGCTTCGGCCAGAAGGTGGTCTCCCGCAGGAATTCGGTGTCGACGGTGACGAAGGGATGGCGGGCGAGACGCTCACAGGCCGATGCCAGCGCCTCGGTGGAGGTGATCGGATCCATACCCGACCATAACCACCACGGGCGCCGGGGAAAAGGGAATGTGGCGCGATTTTGTCAGACCGATGCCGAATGGCTGGAAAGCGAGCCCTGCGGTGGACGCAGGGCGGGCGGCGGGTCCGGCTCTGCTGCGGCCGCAAGCCGGCTCGCGCCTTGACAAGGACCGGGGCGCATGCACCTTCGCCCCCGCCTCGGACGCGGTCGTCCGCACCGCGGCGCGCCGGGAACGGGTCGCTTTTGGCGGTCCTGCCCCAGGCGGCGCCCGGAGCGGAACCCGGCCTCTCGCGGCAGACCGGCCGAAGGCGGCCGGCCGGCGCCCGAGGCCGGGCTCAGGCCCCGCAGACCGGATCATTCAGCCTTGAAAGGGCACGCCATGCACCGCTACCGCTCCCACACCTGCGGCGCGCTCACCCTCGCCGAGGTCGGTCAGAGCGTGCGCCTGTCCGGCTGGTGCCACCGCATCCGCGACCATGGCGGCGTGCTGTTCATCGATTTGCGCGACCATTACGGCCTGACCCAGGTGGTGGTGGACCCCGACAGCCCGGCCTTCGCCGCCGCCGAGAAGGCGCGCGCGGAATGGGTGATCCGCATCGACGGCAAGGTGCGCCAGCGCCCCGAGGGCACCGAGAACCCCGACCTCGCCACCGGCGCCGTCGAGGTCTACGCCGCCGAGCTCGAAGTGCTGGGCGCCGCCGCCGAGCTCCCGCTGCCGGTGTTCGGCGACGTGGAGTATCCCGAGGAGACGCGGCTCAAGTACCGCTTCCTCGACCTGCGGCGCGAGAAGCTGCACAAGAACATCATGACCCGCATGGCGATCATCGACGCCATGCGCGCCCGCATGAAGGGCCAGGGCTTCTTCGAGTTCCAGACGCCGATCCTCACCGCCTCCTCGCCGGAGGGGGCGCGCGACTTCCTGGTGCCGAGCCGCCTGCATCCCGGCAAGTTCTACGCCCTGCCCCAGGCGCCGCAGCAGTACAAGCAGCTCATCATGATGAGCGGCTTCGACCGCTACTTCCAGATCGCCCCCTGCTTCCGCGACGAGGACCCGCGCGCCGACCGCCTGCCGGGCGAGTTCTACCAGCTCGACCTGGAGATGAGCTTCGTCGAGCAGGAGGACGTGTTCCAGGCGGTGGAGCCGGTGATCACCGGCGTGTTCGAGGATTTTTCCGGCGGCAAGCCGGTGACGAAGAATTGGCCCCGCATTCCCTATGCGGAATCCCTGCGCAAGTACGGCACCGACAAGCCGGACCTGCGCAACCCGCTGGTGATGCAGGAGGTCTCCGACCACTTCCGCGGCTCGGGCTTCAAGGTGTTCGCGCGCCTGCTGGAGGTGGCGGGCAACGAGGTGTGGGCCATCCCCGCCCCCGGCGGCGGCTCGCGCGCCTTCTGCGACCGGATGAATTCGTGGGCGCAGGGCGAGGGCCAGCCGGGGCTCGGCTACATCATGTGGCGGGAGGGCGGCGAAGGCGCCGGCCCGCTCGCCAACAATATCGGCCCCGAGCGCACGGAGGCGATCCGTGCCCAGCTCGGCCTGAAGGCGGGCGACGCCGCCTTCTTCGTGGCCGGCGATCCGGCCAAGTTCGTGAAGTTCGCCGGCCTCGCCCGCACCAAGGTGGGCGAGGAAATGAACCTCGTCGACCACGACCGGTTCGAGCTGGCCTGGATCGTCGATTTCCCGTTCTACGAATATTCGGAGGAGGAGAAGAAGATCGACTTCTCCCACAACCCCTTCTCCATGCCGCAGGGCGGGCTCGAGGCGCTGAAGACGCAGGACCCGCTCACCATCAAGGCGTTCCAGTACGACATCGCCTGCAACGGCTACGAGATCGCCTCGGGGGGCATCCGCAACCATCGCCCCGAGGCCATGGTGAAGGCGTTCGAGCTGGCCGGCTATGACGAGGCCACCGTGGTGGAGCGGTTCGGCGGCATGTACCGCGCCTTCCAGTACGGCGCGCCGCCCCATGGCGGCATGGCGGCGGGCGTGGACCGCATCGTCATGCTGCTGTGCGGCGTGACGAACCTGCGCGAGATCTCGCTCTTCCCCATGAACCAGCAGGCGCTCGATCTGCTCATGGGCGCGCCCTCCGAGGCGAGCCCCAAGCAGCTGCGCGAGCTGCACATCCGTGCGGTGCCGCCGCAGAAATAGGCACCGGCCGGGGCCTTTCGGCCCCGGCGGCATCCAGACCTACTTCACGCGCTCGAGGAGCGAGACGTAATTGGCGACCGCCGCGCCGCCCATGTTGAACACACCGGCGACCTTGGCGCCCTCGATCTGCATGTCGCCCGCCTCGCCCATGAGCTGCATGGCCGAGAGCACGTGCATGGACACGCCGGTGGCGCCGATCGGGTGGCCCTTGGATTTCAGCCCGCCCGAGGGGTTCACCGGCAGCTTGCCGTCCTTCTGGGTCAGCCCCTCGCGCACCACCTTGTAGCCCTCGCCGGGCTTGGCGAGGCCCATGGCCTCGTACTCGATCAGCTCGGCGATGGTGAAGCAGTCGTGGGTCTCCACCAGATCGAGGTCCTCCAGCGTGAGGCCGGCCTCCTCCAGCGCCTTCGCCCAGGCGCGGCGCGCGCCCTCGAAGGCGATGGGGTCGCGGCGCGACAAAGGCAGGATGTCGTTGGCCTGGGCCCGGGCCCGGAAGGCGACCGCGCGGGTGAGGCCCTCGGCGACGTCGGCGGAGGCGATCACCAGCGCCGCCGCCCCGTCGGAGACCAGCGAGCAGTCGGTGCGGCGCAGCGGACCCGCCACATAGGGGTTCTTCTCGGAGATGGTGTTGCAGAACTCGAAGCCGAAATCCTTGCGCATCTGCGCATAGGGGTTCGACACGCCGTTCTTGTGGTTCTTGGCGGCGATGCGCGCCAGCTCCTCGGAGCGGTCGCCATAGCGCTGGAAATAGGCCTGGGCGATGCGTCCGAACACGCCGGCGAAGCCGCCGTCGATGTCCGCCTCCTCCTTGCGGTAGGAGGCGTTGAGCAGGATGTCGCCGACCTCGGCGGTGGGCTTGGCGGTCATCTTCTCGGCGCCCACCACGAGCGCGACGCGGCCGCGGCCGGCCTCCACGTAATTGAGGGCGGAGTGGATGGCCGCCGAGCCGGTGGCGCAGGCATTCTCCAGCCGCATGGCCGGCACGTGGGCGAGCTCGGGGATGCTGAGCGCCGGCATGGCGCCCTGGAAGTCCTGCTTCTGGAAGCCGGCATTAAACACGCCCACATGGATGGAATCCACGTCCGAAGGGGCAAGGCCCGCATGCTCGATGGCGGCGCCGGCGACGCGCCCCATGAGCGCCTCGGTGTCGGCGTCCTCGAGCTTGCCGAACGGCGAATGGGCCCAGCCCACGATGGCGGCCTTGGCGTCCATGGCATGTCTCCCTCAGGGTAGTCTGTCGATCGCGCTCTAACGCAGTTCCCGGAGCCTGTCCAATACCTGGGCCGTATACATCAGGACAGCCCGGCGATGGTCCCGTCGGGGGTGACGAAGATGTCGTGGGCGGCGGGCTTCGAGGGCAGGCCCGGCATGGTCATGATGTCGCCCGCGAGCGCCACCACGAAGCCGGCGCCGGCCGACAGGCGCACCTCGCGCACCGGCAGCACATGGTCCACCGGCGCGTTGCGCAAGGCGGGATCGGCAGAGAAGGAATACTGCGTCTTCGCCATGCACACCGGCAGCGCGCCGAAGCCCTGGGCCTCGAACTCGGCGAGCTTGCCGCGGGCCGCGGGCGCGAACTCCACCCGCGCGGCGCGGTAGATCTCGCGCGCCACGGTCTCGATCTTGGAGGCGAGCGGCGCCTGGTCGGGATAGAGATAGCGGAAGTCGGACCGCCGGTCGGCGAGCGCCTCCACCTCGCGCGCCAGCGCCTCCGCCCCGACCCCGCCCTCGGCCCAATGGGTGCAGTCGTGGACGTTCACGCCGAGCGGCGCCACCGCGGCGGCGACCGCGTCGCGCTCGTCCTGCGTGTCGGAGGTGAAGCGGTTGAGCGCCACCACCACCGGCAGGCCGAACTTGCGCAGGTTCTCCACGTGGCGCTTGAGGTTGGCCGCGCCGAGCGCGACCGCCTCCGGGTCCGGCGCGGAAAGTCCTTTCAGCGGCACGCCCCCATGCATCTTCAGCGCCCGCACGGTCGCCACCACCACGGCGGCGGCGGGCGCGAGGCCGGCCTGCCGGCACTTGATGTCGAGGAACTTCTCCGCCCCGAGGTCGGCGCCGAAGCCGGCTTCCGTCACCACATAGTCGGCGAGCGCCAGCGCGCTCTTGGTCGCCATCACCGAATTACAGCCGTGGGCGATGTTGGCGAACGGCCCGCCATGCACGAACGCCGGCGTCGCCTCCATGGTCTGGACCAGGTTCGGCTGGAACGCGTCGCGCAGCAGCGCCACCATCGCGCCGACCGCCTCCAGCTCCTCGGCGCGGATGAGCCGGCGCGCGCGGGTCTGCGCCACCACCATGCGCGAAAGGCGTGCCTCGAGGTCGGACAGGCTCTCGGCGAGGCAGAAGATGGCCATCACCTCGCTCGCCACCGTGATGTCGAAGCCGTCCTCGCGCGCAAAGCCGTTGGCCGGTCCGCCGAGGCCCACCGTGATGTGCCGCAAGGCCCGGTCGTTGAGGTCGACGACGCGCCGCCAGGCGATGCGCCTTGTGTCGATGTCGAGGGCATTGCCCCAATAGACGTGGTTGTCGATCAGCGCCGCCAGCAGGTTGTGGGCGGCCGAGATGGCGTGCAGGTCGCCGGTGAAGTGCAGGTTGATGTCCTGCATGGGGATGATCTGGGCGTGGCCGCCGCCGGTGGCGCCGCCCTTGGCGCCGAACACCGGGCCGAGGGAGGGCTCGCGCAGGCAGATGGCGGCCTTCTTGCCGAGCCGGGCCAGGGCGTCGCCGAGGCCGATGGTGGTGGTGGTCTTGCCCTCGCCCGCCGGGGTGGGGCTGATGGCGGTGACGAGGATCAGCTTGCCGCGCGGGCGGGTCGCCAGCGCGCCGGCGAAATCGAGCGCCAGCTTCCCCTTGTGGGGACCGTAGCGGTAGAGCGCCTGCGGCGGAATCGAGAGCTTCTCCGCCACCACCTCGATCGGCAGCGGCGTGACGCGCCCGGCGATGGCGGCGTCCGAGTTGGGATCGATCGGGCGGGCGGTTCTCTGATGCATGCGGCAGGACCTTCTGGCGCGGAACCCTTGAGCGCGCGGCATGGGATGCGCCCGTGTCTCGGGCTCTAGGCTTCTTGCTTGGACGCGTTTTCGTGACGCAAAACCGGAACCCACTTCTGCTGCAACGCGCCGGGATCCCCATCGAAAGGCTGCGGAGCGACGACAGCCTCTAGGATGCCCTCCGGGACGCGGCAAGCGCAATCGGCGCCGCGCCGTTATCCAGCCTGCCGAAGGAAACCGGCGCCGCCGGCCTCACATATTGGGATAGTTCGGCCCGCCGCCGCCCTCGGGCGCGGTCCAGGTGATGTTCTGGTTCGGGTCCTTGATGTCGCACGTCTTGCAGTGCACGCAGTTCTGCGCGTTGATCTGGAAGCGCGGGCCCGACGCCTCTTCCACCCATTCATAGACGCCGGCCGGGCAGTAGCGGTTCGACGGGCCGGCGAACACGTCGTGCTCGGACGCCTTCTGGAGCGCCATGTCACGCACCACGAGATGCACCTGCTGGTCCTCCTCGTGGTTGGTGTTGGAGATGAACACCGAGGACAGCTTGTCGAAGGTCAGGACGCCGTCGGGCTTGGGATAGGCGATGGGCTTGAAGCGCGCGGCGGGCTTGAGCGACGCCGCATCGGTCTTGCCGTGCTTGAGGGTGCCGAACAGCGAGAGGCCGAACAGCGTGTTGGTCCACATGTCGAGCGCGCCGAGCGGGATGCCGAGGAAGGTGCCGAAGCGCGACCACAGCGGCTTCACGTTGCGCACGCGCTTCAAGTCCGCGCCCACCGCCGAGCCGCGCCAGGCCTCCTCGTAGCTGGCGAGCTCGTCCGCCCCGCGGCCCGCCGCGAGCGCGTCGACGAGGTGCTCGGCGCACAGCATGCCCGAGAGCACGGCGTTGTGGCTGCCCTTGATGCGCGGCACGTTGACGAGGCCGGCCGCGCAGCCCACCAGCACGCCGCCGGGGAAGCTGAGGCGCGGCACGCTCTGGTAGCCGCCCTCGGTGATGGCGCGGGCGCCGTAGGAGATGCGCTTTGCGCCCTCGAAGGTGCCGCGGAAGAAGGGATGGGTCTTGAAGCGCTGGAACTCGTCGAACGGCGAGATGTAGGGGTTCTCGTAATTGAGGTGGACCACGAACCCCACCGCCACCTGCTCGTCCTCCATGTGATAGAGGAAGGCGCCGCCGCCGGTCTTGGAATCGAGCGGCCAGCCGAACGAATGCTGGACCAGGCCGGGCCGGTGCTTCTCCGGCCTGACCTTCCAGAGCTCCTTGAGGCCGATGCCGAACTTCGGCGGCTGCGCGTCCCGGTCGAGGTCGAATTTGGCGATCAGCTGCTTGGTGAGGTGGCCGCGCGCGCCCTCGGCGAACACGGTGTAGCGCCCGCGCAGCTCCATGCCGCGGGTGAATTCGGCCTTCGGTTCGCCGGTCCGGTCGACGCCCATGTCGCCGGTGGCGATGCCCTTCACCACGCCGGCCGCGTCGTAGAGGATCTCGTCGGCGGCAAAGCCCGGATAGATCTCCACCCCGAGCGCCTCGGCCTTCTGCGCCAGGAAGCGGCAGACATTGCCCAGCGAGCCGATATAGTTGCCGTGATTGTCCATCAGCGGCGGCATGGTGAAATTGGGCAGCCGGATGCCGCCCGCCGGGCCGAGGAAGTAGAAGTGGTCGTCGGTCACCTGGACCGAGAGCGGGGCGTCGGCCTGGGCGCGCCAGCCGGGCAGGAGCGCATCAAGGCCCGAGGGATCGATCACCGCGCCGGAGAGGATGTGGGCGCCGACCTCCGAGCCCTTCTCCACCACCACCACGGAGATCTCGGTGCCGCGCGCGGCGGCGAGCTGCTTCAGGCGGATGGCGGTGGCAAGGCCGGCCGGACCGGCGCCGACCACCACCACGTCGTAGTCCATGCCCTCGCGTTCAGGCAGCTCCGCCTGGCTCATACCGCATGCTCCCAGTCTGCAATCCCAGCTTGATTGGACTTTTTCCATGCTTGCGCCGCAAACACAATCCGCGACATGCCGCATGGGGAAACACGCTTGCCTATACGCCTCCCAGCGGCCGGCAGACAGCCGACGCGGCGCGTTCAATCCGGCCCGCTCCCGGTGTAAGCTGCCCCCATGACCGTGACCTTGGACACCGACTGGGCCGACGTGCTCGCCTTCCATGCGGAGGCGGGCGTCGACGTGGCCATCGGCGAGGCGGCCATCGACCGGTTCGCCGAAAGCGCCGCCGAGGCCGCCCGCGCGCGGTCCCAGCCGGCTCCGCCCGCCGCCAAGCCGCCCGCGGCGGCGCAGCCTCCCCGGCCTGCGGCGCCATCCCTGCCGGCGCCGGTCGGGCCGGCGCTGGTCAACCAGGCGCCCGACGCCGCCGCCATGGCCGCCCGCGAGGCGGCGCGGGAGGCCCGCAGCCTCGAGGCGCTGCGCGCCATCATGGAGGGCTTCGAGGGCTGCGCGCTGAAGAAGACCGCGAGCCGCCTCGTGTTCGCCGACGGCAACCCGCAGGCGCAGGTGATGTTCGTGGGCGAGGCGCCGGGCCGGGAGGAGGACGAGCAGGGCCTGCCCTTCGTCGGCCGCTCCGGGCGGCTGCTCGACCTGATGCTCGCCGCCATCGGCCTCGACCGCACCCGCGCCTACATCGCCAACGTCATCCCCTGGCGCCCGCCGGGCAACCGCACGCCGACGCCGCAGGAGACCGCCATCTGCCTGCCCTTCATCCGGCGACAGATCGAGCTTGCCAATCCGGAGGTGCTGGTGTGCCTCGGCGGACCGTCGGCCCAGGCGCTGCTCGGCACCCTTGAAGGCATCACCCGGCTGCGCGGGCGCTTCATGGACTTCGATACCGGCACGCGCACCGTCCGCGCCATCGCCACCTTCCACCCGGCCTATCTGCTGCGCACCCCGGCGGGCAAGCGCCTCGCCTGGCGCGACATGCTGGCGGTGGAGGCGGCGCTGGCGGAGCGCGCCGCCGGCGCATCGTCCTGAGGCCCTTCGGCGCGAAGAATTTTCCGCCATCGGCGGGCGCCGGTGTCCGACGCGGCCGGCGGCGGCGCCGGACCGGCCCTCAGCCCGCGCGGCACAGGCCCCGTGCGCCGTTGCCCAGCGGCGCGCTCACGAGGGACGAGTTGCGGTAGCGCGGGTCCGAGGTCACCTCCGCCCCGGCCCAGGGCGGCAGATCCACGGCCTCGTCGGGGTCCCTGAGCTCGATCTCGGCCACGATCAGGCCCGCATTGTCGGCCTCGAACACGTCGATGGTCCAGGTCTTGCCGGCATGGTCGACGAAATGGCGCGTCTTTTCGATGATCGGCTGCGCGCACAGGGTCTCCAGCATCGTGACCCCATCGGAGAACGGGATCGGATACTCGAATTCCGCCCGTGAGATGCCCTCGGTCCGGCTCTTCACGGTGAGGAAGGCGTTCTGGTCGGCGAGGCGGACGCGGACGGTCGCGTCCTCGCCGAGGCACAGATAGCCCTGGCGAATGCGGCAGGCCCGCGCCCCGGCGCGCCAAGCGTCGGAGATCACGAGGAACTTGCGCTCGACTTCGACGGACATGAAAGACGGACACCGGACGAGGAAGGCGTAAACATTGCCCGTCCGCCCCCGCCGCCGTCCAGTCCCTTTATGCATGAAAGAATTGGTCCGGCCGCGGGAAAACGTTTTCTCGCCGCCCGGCACGGAACATTCGGGCAATAGCATTGTCCTGATAACAATGGCTGCCCAGGCGGACGTCCGTTTCGGCTGCGATCTGTCGCCGCAGCCCGCTATACGGTCGCGATCCGCCCGGCCGCGTCGGTCACGCGTGCACCTTGCGCTTGGGCAGGGGCGCCGCCTCGGCGTCCACGTCGTGGCGCGAGGGCGGGTTGGTGGCGCCGATGGTGGTGATGCGCATGATGTTGGTGGTGCCGGGCTTGGCGAACGGCACGCCGGCGGTGATGGCGAGCCGGTCGCCGGGCTTGCCGAGCCCGTGCTCCACGGCGACGCGCACCGCGGTGTCCACCATATCGCCGAACGAGTGGATGTCCTCCTTCATGTGCACCGCATGCACCCCGTAAGAGAGCGCGAGGCGGCGCGCGGTCTCCAGCTTGGGGGTGAGGCCGAGGATCGGGATCATGGGCCGCTCGCGCGCCGCCCTGAGGCCGGTGGTGCCGGAGGAGGTGAAGGCCACCAAGGCGGTGGCGTCGACCGCGATCGCCGCCTGGTAGGTGGCCTTGGTGACCGCGTCGCCGATGGTCTTGCCCCATTCCGCCTGGGTGGCGTCCAGCACCTGGCGGTAGCCGGGATCGCGCTCCACGTGGCGGATGATGTCGTCCATGAAGGTCACCGCCTCCACCGGATACTGGCCGGCGGCGGTCTCGGCGGAGAGCATCACGCAGTCGGCGCCCTCATAAACCGCGGTGGCGACGTCGGAGACCTCGGCGCGGGTGGGCACCGGCGCGGTGATCATGGATTCAAGCATCTGCGTCGCCACGATCACCGGCCGCCCGAACTTGCGCGATTCCGCGATCATGCGCTTCTGCAGCGCCGGCACTTCCGCGAGCGAGAGCTCCACGCCGAGGTCGCCGCGCGCCACCATGATGGCGTCGGAGAGCTCCACCAGCTCGGTCAGGTGCTCCACCGCCGCCGGCTTCTCCATCTTCAGCATCACCGCGGCGCGGCCCTTGATCAGGTCGCGCGCCTCGTGGATGTCCTCGGGGCGCTGGACGAAGGAGAGGGCGATCCACTCCACCCCCTGCGCGCAGGCAAATTCCAGGTCGGCGCGGTCCTTCTCGGTGAGCGGCGACAGCGGCAGCACCACGTCCGGGATGTTGAAGCCCTTGTTGTTGGACAGCTTGGTGCCCGCCACCACCTGGGCTTCCAGATACCCCTTGCCCTTCTTGATGACCTTGAGGCGCACCTTGCCGTCGTCGCACAGCACGGTGGAGCCGACGGTGAGCGCCTCCAGGATGTCGGGGTGCGGGATGGGCACGCGCGTCGCGTCGCCGAGCCGGTCCACGTCGGCGTCGAAGTGGAGCACGTCGCCGGGCTTGAGCGCGATGGCGCCGTCCTTGAAGCGGCCGATGCGCAGCTTCGGCCCCTGCATGTCGGCGATGACGCCGATGGGACGGCCCATCTCCTTCTCCAGGCGGCGGATGCGGGCGAGCACCTCGCCGTGGTCGGCCTGGGTGCCATGGCTGAAATTGAGCCGGAACACGTCCACGCCGGCGACGAACAGCGCCTTGAGCTTCTCCTCGCTGTTGGAGGCGGGCCCCACGGTGGCGACGATCTTGGTGGCGCGGTTGCGCTTTTGATGGTGGCGCTTCGTGGGCATCGGGTTTCCTCCTGGCGCCCGGCTTCGTCAGGCACGGGCTGGCGTGTTTAGGTCATGATGGCCCGCAATCGTGTAAGCATAAAGTCGCAGAAAAGGCAGCAAGGCTGCCGCATGCTCCCCTGCCCGGCATGGACGACAGCCCCGCGCCCCTCCCCCAAGCCGGGAGGGCCAGCCTCTCGCCGGAGGCGGCGCGCAGATCCCGATCGCCCTCCAGCCCGGCCGGAGGGCGAAGGATCGCGAGAGCGGACCGCCGCTCTCGCCACAGCTCACGCCACGTCGTGGGCGGCCATCAGCTCCAGGGCCTTCACCATGGCCGAGTGGTCCCATTTCGCCCCGCCATGGGCGACGCAGGCGTTGAACAGCTCCTGGGCATTGGCGGTGTTGGGCAGGCTCACGCCCAGCGCGCGCGCGCTCTGCAGCGCGAGGTTCAGGTCCTTCTGGTGCAGCTCGATGCGGAAGCCGGGATCGAAGGTGCGCTTGATCATGCGCTCGCCGTGCACCTCGAGGATGCGCGAGGTGGCGAGCCCGCCCATGAGCGCCTGGCGCACCTTGGCCGGGTCCGCGCCCGCCTTGGAGGCGAACAGGAGGCCTTCCGCCACCGCCTCGATGGTGAGCGCGACGATGATCTGGTTCGCCACCTTCGCCGTCTGGCCGGCGCCGACGCCGCCCACCAAAGTGATGTTCTTGCCCATCTTCTCGAACAGCGGCTTCACTTTTTCGAAGGTGGCCTCCGCGCCGCCCACCATGATGGTGAGAGAGGCCGCCTTGGCGCCCACCTCGCCGCCGGAGACCGGGGCGTCGAGATAGTCCGCGCCGGCCTCCTTGAGACGGGCGGCGAAATCCTTGGTGGCGACCGGGGAGATGGAGCTCATGTCCACCACGATCTTGCCGGCCGAGACGCCCTCGACGACGCCGTCGGTGCCGAACAGCACCTTCTCCACGTCCGGCGTGTCGGGAACCATGGTGATGATGACGTCCGCCTTGCGCGCCACCTCGGCCGGCGAGCCGCAGTCCACGGCGCCCTTGTCGAGCAGCTCCTGCGCGGGCTTGGAGCGGTTGTGGACGTAGAGCGTGTGGCCCGCATCCATGAGGTGCCCCGCCATGGGACGGCCCATGATGCCGAGGCCTATGAAACCGACGTTCATGTGCGTTTCTCCTGAAGAGTGTTGGTTGTGCACGGGTCCGCGGTTCTCCCCTCTCCCCTTGTGGGAGAGGGGCCGGGGGTGAGGGGGCCGGCGGTGCGATGCCCCTCACCCGTCCCGCGGCTGCGCCGCGGTCCACCCTCTCCCACAAGGGGAGAGGGGCCACCCGCGCGATTTGATGGCGCGCCTCACCCCTTGTAGGGGGCGAACCAGCCGAGGCCCTCGTCCGTCGTGGTCTTCGGCTTGTATTCGGCGCCGATCCACCCGTCATAGCCGATCTCGTCGATGGCCTTGAACAGGAAGGGATAGTTGATCTCGCCCGTGCCCGGCTCGTTGCGGCCGGGATTGTCGGCGAGCTGGATGTGGCGGATGCGGGCGGCGTTGGCGCGCAGGGTCGGGGTGAGGTCGCCCTCCATGATCTGCATGTGGTAGATGTCGTACTGGAAGAAGATGTCGTCCGCCCCCACCTCGTCCAGCACCGCCAGGGTCTGCTTGGTGTTGTGCAGGTGGAAGCCGGGAATGTCGCGGGTGTTGATGGCCTCCACCACGAACGGAATGCCCGCTTTCTTCAGCTCGGCGGCGGCGAACTTGAGGTTCTTCACCAGCGTCTCGTGCACCGTCTGCGCCGGCACGTCCTTGGGCGTGATGCCCACCAGGCAATTGACCGCCTTGGTGCCGAGCGCCTTGGCGTAGTCGATGCCCAACGCGATGCCGTCCTGGAACTCGCCTTCGCGGCCGGGCAGGCAGGCGATGCCGCGCTCGCCCTTGGCCCAGTCGCCGGCCGGCAGATTGTGCAGCACCTGGGTCAATCCGTGCGTGGCGAGCCGCTCGACGAGCGCCTCCTTCTCGTACGGATAGGGGAAGAGATACTCGACCCCCTTGAAGCCCGCCTCCGCCGCCTTGGCGAAGCGGTCGAGGAAGTCGATCTCGTTCCACAGCATGGTGAGATTGGCGCAGAACTTGGGCATGTCTTCTCCGCTGGCTGAGCCTTGGTTCTTATGGATGCGTCCGCGATGCGGGTTCCTGGCGCGCGTGATGCCCCGGCCGGTCCGGGGCATCCACGGTTAACTGAAGCGGGCGGCATTGGGGAGAGGCGGATCGTCCGGACCACCGGGGATCCGCCGCAAGGCGTGAGCGGCGGGCGGGGAGCGCCCGTTCGATCCGCCCTACTCCGCCGGCTCCATGGCCCTCACCTGGTCGAGCGGCACGTCCAGCACCTCCTCGAACTCGGTGATCTTGTCGATCTCGACCCCCATGGCGATGTTGGTCACCCGCTCGAGGATGAATTCCAGCACCACCGGCACCTGGTGCTCGGCCATGAGCTTCTCGGCGTCGGCGAAGGCGGCCTTGAACTCGTTGGGCGTGCGCACGCGGATCGCCTTGCATCCGAGGCCCTCGGCCACCGCCACATGGTCGACGCCGTAGCCGCCCGCCTCCTCCGAATTGATGTTCTCGAACGCGAGCGAGACCTCGAAATCCATCTCGAAGCCACGCTGCGCCTGGCGGATCAGGCCGAGATAGGAATTGTTCACCACCACGTGGAGATAGGGCAGCTTGTGCTGGGCGCCCACCGCCAGCTCCTCGATCATGAACTGGAAGTCGTAGTCGCCCGACAGCGCGACGATCTTCGCATCCGGCCGCGCGGCGCGCACGCCGAGGGCGGCGGGCAGGGTCCAGCCGAGCGGGCCGGCCTGGCCGCAATTGATCCAGTTGCGCGGCGCATAGACGTGGAGGAACTGGGCGCCGGCGATCTGCGACAGGCCGATGGTGGTGACGTAGGTGACGTCGCGTCCGAGCGCCTCGTTCATCTCCTCATAGACCCGCTGGGGCTTCAGCGGCACGGCGTCGAAATGCGACTTGCGCAGCATGGTCTGCTTGCGCTCCTGGCACTCGCGCACCCAACCTGACCAGTCGGGGAGCGCGCCCTTGGCCTTCATCTCGCGCGCCGCCACCACGAACAGTTCGAGCGCCGCCTTGGCGTCGGAGACGATGCCGAAGTCGGGGCCGAACACGCGGCCGATCTGGGTCGGCTCGATGTCCACGTGGATGAATTTGCGGCCCTTGGTGTAGACCTCCACCGAGCCGGTGTGGCGGTTGGCCCAGCGGTTGCCGATGCCGGCGACGAAGTCGGACGCGAGCAGGTTGGCATTGCCGTAGCGGTGCGAGGTCTGCAGGCCGCACATGCCGGCCATCAGCGGGTGGTCGTCCGGGATCGTGCCCCAGCCCATGAGGGTGGGGATGACCGGGATGCCGGTCAGCTCGGCGAACTCCACCAGCAGGTCGGACGCGTCCGCATTGATGATGCCGCCGCCGGCGACGATCAGCGGGCGCGCGGCGTCGGCGATCATCTCCATGGCCTTGTCGATCTGCGCGCGGGTGGCAGCCGGCTTGTAGACCGGCAGCGGCGCATAGGTGTCCTCGTCGAACTCGATCTCGGCGAGCTGCACGTCGAGCGGCAGGTCGATCAGCACCGGGCCGGGACGGCCCGAGCGCATCACGTGGAACGCCTGCTGAAACACCATGGGCACGAGCGCCGGCTCGCGCACGGTGACGGCCCATTTGGTGACCGGCTTGGCGATGGATTCGATGTCCACCGCCTGGAAGTCCTCCTTATAGAGGCGCGCCCGCGGCGCCTGGCCGGTGATGCACAGGATCGGGATCGAATCGGCCTGCGCGGAATACAGGCCGGTGATCATGTCGGTGCCAGCGGGGCCGGAGGTGCCGATGCACACGCCGATGTTTCCGGCGACCGCGCGGGTATAACCCTCCGCCATGTGGGAGGCGCCCTCCACGTGGCGCGCCAGGACGTGGCGGATGGAGCCGCGCGCCTTCAAGGCGGAATAGAGCGGGTTGATGGCCGCGCCGGGAACCCCGAACGCGTTGGTGATGCCTTCCTTTTCCAGAACGCGGACGGCGGCGTCGACGGCTCTCATGCGGGCCATGGCGTCCTCCTCGAGGGCTTTTGGTTGTGCTTGGTGTGTGGGATACACCGCCGCGGCTTTCGCATCTATGGAAGAGATAGAACGACATTGATGCAATTTCGGAAATAATCATGCCGCCCTATCTTCGCCCGGCGGCGCGGTGCTACGGTGCCCACGAAGACGGGGGAGGTGGACATGGACGGGGGTCGGGCCATCCGGCGCGCGCTTGGAGGCATGGTCATGGCTGGCGCGTGCGCCTTCGCGCCGGCCGCGGGAGCGCAGGCGTTGAGCGAGCTGTCGTGCCGCGCGCTGTGGTACCAGCGCAATGCGGTCTATGCCGAGCAGGGCTATTGCTTCAAGACCAAGGACGCCATCGCCACCTTCGGCGAACGGTGCCATCCTCCTTTTGGCCAGCTCACGCCCGCCCAGCAGCGTTATGTGAACGAAGTTAAGGCCTGGGAAGCGCGCAAGGGCTGCCGCTGAGCCCACTTTGCTGCGAATGGATCGCATCGCGCGGCGACGTGCTATAGCTGTCCGCCCGCCTCACCATGGACGCTCCTGACCGGACGCCCGCCCGGGATGCTCCTCTGGACGCTCCCCAAAACAATGCCAAGACGCCATGACCGACATCGCCACGCGCGTCTACAACCACGATTGGAAGATCGACCCCATCGTGCGGTCGGTGCTCGACACCGATTTCTACAAGCTGCTGATGGGCCAGACCATCTTCCGCCGCCATCCGGGCGCGCGGGTGACCTTCGGCATCCATAACCGCACGTCCTCGATCCGCCTCGCCGACATCATCGACATCGGCGCGCTGCGCGAGCAGCTCGACCACGTGCGCTCGCTGTCGCTGACCCGGGGCGAGAGCACCTGGCTGCGCGGCAACATGTTCTACGGCAAGCGGCAGATGTTCTCGCCGGACTACGTGTCCTGGCTCGAGCGCTTCCGCTTCCCCGCCTATCACCTGGAGAAGTGGGACGGGCAGTACGAGCTGGTGTTCGAGGGCCCGTGGGTCGAGACCACCATGTGGGAGATCCCGGCGCTCGCCATCATCAACGAACTGCGCTCGCGCGCGGTCTTGAAGGGCATGGGCAAGTTCGAGCTCCAGGTGCTCTATGCCCGCGCCATGACGCGGGTGTGGGAGAAGGTGGAGTTCCTCAAGACGCTGGCGCCCATCAACATCGCCGATTTCGGCACAAGGCGCCGCCACGGCTTCCTGTGGCAGGACTGGTGCGTGCAGGCGCTCATCGAGGGGCTCGGCGAGGGCTTCCTCGGCACCTCCAACTGCGTCATCGCCATGCGGCGCGAGGTGGAGGCCACCGGCACCAACGCCCACGAATTGCCGATGGTCTATGCCGCGCTCGCCCGCACCGACGCCGAGCTCGCCTGGGCGCCCTACCAGGTGCTCGCCGACTGGCAGGAGGACTATGAGGGCAACCTCAGGGTGATCCTGCCCGACACCTTCGGCACCGACGGCTTCCTCGCCCACGCCCCCGACTGGGTGGCGCAGTGGACCGGCATCCGCATCGACAGCAAGGAGCCGGTGGCGGGCGGCGAGGAGGCGATCGCCTGGTGGCGCGCGCGCGGCCAGGACCCGCGGGAGAAGCTCGCCATCTTCTCCGACGCTTTGGACGTGCAGGAGGTGGCGCGCATCCACCGCGCCTTCTCCGGCCGCATCCGCATGGGCTTCGGCTGGGGCACGCTGCTCACCAACGACTTCCGGGGCCTGGTGCCGGACGGCGCGCTCGACCCCATCTCCATCGTCTGCAAGGTGATCTCGGCCAACGGGCACGCGGCGGTGAAACTCTCCGACAACCCCACCAAGGCCATGGGGCCGCCGGCCGAGATCGCGCGCTACAAGCGCATCTTCGAGGTGGGCGTGCAGCAGGCGCGGCCGGCGCTCGTCTAAGCCGGCCCCCGGCTTATTGCGGCTTCCAGGTGCGCAGCAGGAGCGCGTTGGCGATCACGCTCACCGAGGAGAGCGCCATCGCCGCCGCCGCCACCATGGGCGACAGCAAAAGCCCGGTCACCGGATAGAGCACGCCCGCCGCGATCGGCACGCCGGCCGCGTTGTAGAGAAAGGCGAACGCCAGGTTGCGGCGGATGTTCGCCATGGTCGCGCGCGAGAGCGAACGGGCGTGGGCGATGCCGTTGAGATCGCCCTTCAGCAAAGTGATGCCGGCGCTCTCCATGGCGATGTCGGTGCCGGTGCCCATGGCGATGCCCACGTCCGCCATCGCGAGCGCGGGGGCGTCGTTGACGCCGTCGCCGGCCATGGCCACCACGTGGCCCTCCCGGCGCAGGCGCTCCACCACCTCGGCCTTGCGGTCGGGCAGAACCTCCGCCTCCACCTCGGTGATGCCGAGGCGCTTGGCCACGGCGAGCGCCGTGGTGCGGGTGTCGCCGGTGAGCATGACCACCCGCACGCCGTCGCGCGCGAGGCGCCGCAGCGCCGCCTCGGTGGTGTCCTTCACCGGATCGGCCACCGCGACGAGGCCGGCGGCCTGGCCGTCGACGGCCACGAACACCGTGGTCGCGCCCTCGCGCCGGTGGCTCTCCGCGATCGCCGTCAGGTGATCCGTCGGGATGCTGTGGTCGCCCAGATAGATGCCGTGGCCCACCACCACCCGGTGCCCGTCGACGGTCCCGGCGATGCCCTTGCCGGCGGTGGCCTCGGCGTCCGTCGGCGCGGCAAGCGGAAGGTCGCGCGCCTTGGCCTCGGCCAGCATGGCGGCGGCGAGCGGATGCTCGCTCGCCCGCTCGAGGCTGGCGGCGAGGCGCAGCACCTCGTTCTCGTCCTGGCCGTGGACGGCATGCACCGCCACCACCTTGGGCTTGCCGAGGGTCAGGGTGCCGGTCTTGTCCACCACCACCAGGTCCACCTTCTCCATGCGCTCCAGCGCCTCGGCGCTCTTCACCAGCACGCCGAACTGGGCGCCGCGCCCCACCCCCACCATCACCGACATGGGGGTGGCGAGCCCGAGCGCGCAGGGGCAGGCGATGATGAGCACGGAGACCGCCGCCACCAATGCGAAGGTCAGGCGCGGCTCGGGCCCCGCCGCCATCCACACCGCGAACGCGACGCAGGCGGCGGCGAACACCGCCGGCACGAACCAGGAGGAGACCTGGTCGGCGAGCCGCTGGATCGGCGCGCGCGAGCGCTGGGCCTGCGCCACCATCTGCACGATCTGGGCGAGCAGCGTCTCGCGGCCCACCTTCTCGGCGCGCATCAGGAAGGCGCCGGAGGCGTTGACCGTGCCGCCGATCACCTTCTCGCCCGCCTCGCGGGAGACCGGGAGCGACTCGCCGGTGACGAGGCTCTCGTCCACCACCGCCCGGCCCTCGGTGACGATGCCGTCCACCGGCACCTTCTCGCCCGGGCGCACGCGCAGCACGTTGCCGGGGGCGACGAGGTCGAGGGCGATCTCCTCGTCCGCGCCGGCGGCGGTGACGCGCAGCGCCGTCCGCGGCGCGAGCGACAGCAGCGCCCGGATGGCGCCCGAGGTCTGCGCGCGGGCCTTGAGCTCCAGCACCTGGCCGAGCGCCACCAAAACGGTGATCACCGCCGCGGCCTCGAAATAGACCGGCACGCCGCCGCCGTGGGCGTGGAAGGCGTGCGGGAACACGCCGGGCGCGAAGGTCGCCACCAGGGAATAGAGATAGGCCACCCCGGTGCCCATGGCGATCAGGGTGAACATGTTGAAATTCCGCGTCTTCAGCGACAGCCAGCCGCGCTCGAAGAAGGGCCGGCCGACCCACAGCACCACCGGGGTGGCAAGCGCGAACTGCACGTAGCTGGAGATCTGCTGCGGCAGCAGGTGGAGGCCGAACAGATGCTGGCCCATCTCCAGGACGAACACCGGCAGGGTGAGCGCGAGGCCGATCCAGAACCGCCGGCTCATGTCGGCGAGCTCTTCGTTCGGGCCCTCCTCGAGGGTGACGAGCTCGGGCTCGAGCGCCATGCCGCAGATCGGACAGATGCCGGGGCCGATCTGCCGGATCTGCGGGTCCATGGGGCAGGTATAGATGGTGCCTTCGGGCACCGCGGCGGGCGGCGGCGGCGCCTGCTCCCCGGTATAGACGCCGGGGTCGGCCTTGAACTTCGTCTCGCACGCGGACGAGCAGAAGAAATAGGTCTTGCCGGCGTGCCGCGCGGCGTATTTCGCGTCGGCCGGCTTGACGCTCATGCCGCACACCGGGTCGGTCACCGGAGCAAGATAGCGTGCCGGATCGGCCTCGAACTTGGTCTTGCAGCCGTTGCCGCAGAAGTGGAACGCGCGCCCGCCATGGATCGTGCTCGGCTTGCCGGCCTCGGGCGAGGGGTCGACGTCCATGCCGCAGACCACGTCCTTCACCTTGGCGGGGGCGGCCGGATGCGCGGACGCCGCGTGCGCGTGCTCATGCGCCGGATCATGCCCGCCGCAGCAGGCGGCGGGGGCGGCGGGCGCGCCGGGGGTGGACGGGTCGTGTGCCATGGCGGCTCCAAGCAGGATCTGGCGCCAGATGGGGCCGATCGGGCACCGTCGGCCTTGCGCTGGCTCACAATGGGCAGAACTTCGACGCCCCGGAGGGGCCTGCGGCTTGTTTGATATACCCATAGGGGGTATAAGGCAAGCCATGCACAGCCCCGACAAAGACCACGTCCTCAAACGCCTCGCCCGCATCGAGGGCCAGGTGCGCGGCCTCTCCCGCATGGTGGAGGAGGAGCGCTACTGCATCGACGTGATCACCCAGATCTCCGCCGTGCGCGCCGCGTTGAGGAGGGTGGAGGAGGAGGTGCTGCGCCAGCACGTGGCGCACTGCGTCGAGCACGCCATCCGCGCCGGGGACGCCGAGGACCAGCGACGGAAGGTGGCCGAGCTGATGGACGTGATCGTCCGCGCCGAGCGCTAGAGGCGGATCAATAGGTCAGAGGGCGCTGGAGGACGGACGCCGAGGCACGCCCTCTGCCCCAGTGTGAGGCTGGGGGTGCGGGGTTCGCCACCGCCGGAGGGACGCGGCGCGCCTCCCCTCTCCCCTTGCGGGAGAGGGGCCGGGGGCGAGGGGTCGGCTGGCGTGGAATGAACGGGCCGCCGCCACCGCCGGAGGATCGCCCCGTTCAGGAGCGCAGCGGCGACCAGGCGGGGTCGGAGGCGTAGCTCGGGGTCGGCACGCGCTGCTCGTTGTAGCCGGTGACGTCCACGGTATAGAGGTTCGGCCCCGCCGCGCCGCCGGGATCGCGGAAGAACATGATCACCCGGCCGTTGGGCGCAAAAGTCGGCCCCTCATTGTGGTAGCCCTCGGTGAGCACGCGCTCGCCCGAGCCGTCGACCCGCATGACGCCGATGGCGAAGCGGCCCTCCGCCTGGCGCGTGAAGGCGATCCAGTCGCCCTTGGGCGACCACACCGGGGTCGAATAGCGGGCATTGCCGAACGAGATGCGCCGCGCGCCCGAGCCGTCGGCATTCATGATGTAGATCTGCGAGGAGCCGCCGCGGTCGCTCTCGAAGCAGATCTGGCGGCCGTCCGGCGAATAGCAGGGCGCGGTGTCAATGGCCGGGGTGTCGGTGAGGCGGGTGGTGGCCTTCGACCGCAGATCCATGACGAAGATGTTGGAATTGCTGCCTTGCTGCAGGCTCATGATGACCTTCTGGCCATCCGGCGCGAAGCGCGGCGAGAAGCTCATGCCGGGGAAGTTGCCCACCACCTCGCGCTGGCCGGTCTCGATGTTGAGCAGGAACACGCGCGGATCACCCTGCCCGTAGGACATGTAGGTGATCTCCTGGCTGGTGGGCGAGAAGCGCGGGGTGAGCACCAATTGGTCGCCGCGGGTGAGGTAGCTCACATTGGCGCCGTCCTGGTCCATGATGGCGAGGCGCTTGATGCGCCGCTCCTTGGCCCCGCTCTCGTCGACGAACACGATGCGGGTGTCGAAATAGCCCTTCTCGCCGGTCAGCCGCTCATAGATGGCGTCGGCGATGATGTGGGCGATGCGGCGCCAGTTCTCCGGCTGGGCCACGAACTGCTGGGCGGCGAGCTGCTGGCCGGCGAACACGTCCCACAGGCGGAACACCACCTGGAAGCGTCCGTCCTGCTGGCGCGCCACCCGTCCGGTGACGAGGCCCTGGGCGTTGATGACGCGCCAGTCCTGGAAGCGCGGCGCGTCGGGATTGGAGATCTGCTCCACGAACGCCTTGGGATCGATGGGCGCGAACAGGCCGGAGCGCTTCAGGTCGGCGGCGATCACGCCGGACATGGCGCGGCCCTGCTCCACCTCGCCGACGAAGTCGGTGATGGCGATCGGGATCGGCTGCGGGGTGCCGCCCGAAATGTCGAGCTTCAAGGCGGCGGCGGCCGGGGACGCGCGCAGCAGGCCGCCGCCGGCCAGCAGGCCGCCGGCGCCGGCCACGAAGGTGCGGCGGGTCAGCGCGGTTCGGGAGCTCTGGGAGGGCGGAAGCACTTTTGTCGGACCTCTGCAGGCTTTCGGCGCCCCGCTCCGGCGCAAAGACCGCTCGGGATGGGACGCCGGGATGGGAGAACGCGGCAACGCGGGGACGGGGTCCGCCCCGCGGACGGCACATTGGCTCGCCCGCCGGGCGAGAGCGCGATCGGCTCAGATTGACTCAATCCGAGCGGTGAACCGCCCTCAAAACTGACGCTAGAGCACGCGCTCTAGCCTTCGAACAGATGCGGCGTGAACCGCAGTTCCATGTCCTTCCACAAACGGTAATTCTCGCGGCGGAGCATGGTGTAGGGCTGGCACTGGAGCAGGGCGCGGATGGCGCTGTCGGCGAGCGGGCGCCAATAGGGCGAGGGCGAGGCCGCGCCGCCGATCACGTCCGGCTGGCCGGCCACGGTGCCGTCCTCCTTCAGCGACACGTTGATGAGCACGAACAGGCGCGCCTCGTCGGGCAGGCCCTGCGGGTTCCAGCACTGGCGCAGGCGCGCGCGGAACGCGTCGATCTCGCTCTGGCTGAGCGTCGACTGGTCGCCGCGCGCGGCGCCCAGCGAGGCGGTGGTGGAAACCTGGCTCGCGCTCGCCGCCTGGCGCGTCGGCGTGCGCTTGTCGAGGAGCTGCTTGATCTCGTCGGCGTTGAAGTCGCGCTGGCTGGCGTCGGCGGGCTTCACGTCGTCCTTCGGCGGCGCCGGCTTCTTCGGCGGCAGGGGTACCGGCGCGAGCGAGGCCTGCTGCACCGGCTTGGGATCGGGCTTGGCCGCGTTCTTGAGCGCCTCGTCGGCGGTGGGCGGGACCGGCGGCGCCTCGGCCGCCTTGGGCGGGGTCGGCTGCTGCTGGGGCGGCTGGGGCGGCGGGGCGGCGGCGGCCGGCGGCGGCGTGGTGGCGTCCACCGGCGCCTTGTCGGAAATCTTGGGCTTGGTGTCCTCCACCGGCTTCGGCGCGTCCACCTTCTCGGCCACGGTCTTGGGCGCCTCGTTCTTCTTGCCGCTCTTCTCGCCCTTGGTCAGCTTGGTGAACTCGGACGCCGAGACGAGGTCCACGGGCATGGATTCGGGCGGCGCGTCGAACGGCTTCGCGCCGGTGAAGGACACCAGCATGAACACCAGCACGCTCGAATGCAGCACCGTCGATACGGCAAGCCCGACACGCATCTCGCGCCTCAGCCTCCCTGTTCCACTTCGGTGACCAGAGCCACCCGCTTGAAGCCGGCGGCGGACAGCCGGCCCATCACGCCCATGACGGTGCCGTAGTCCACCTTCTTGTCGCCGCGCACGAAGATCCGCTCGTCCATGCCGCCGCGCGCCTGGGTGATGGCTTGCAACTTCGGGACCAGCTCGTCGCGCTGGATCTCGCTGTCGCCGATGAAGATCTGGCCCTTGTCGTTGACCGAGAGCGTGATCGGCTCCTTGTTGTCCTGGTTGACGCTGGTCGCCTGGGTCTGCGGCAAATCGATGGGCACGCCCACGGTGAGCAGCGGCGCCGCCACCATGAAGATGATGAGCAGCACCAGCATGACGTCCACCATGGGCGTCACGTTGATCTCCGACATCACCGGACGGGCGCGACGGCGCGCGCGGCGGCTCTGCCAGCCGCTCGCGCCTCCCCCCGCGGACATACCCATCAGCTTACTCCTGCTCGTCGATCTGGCGCGACAAGATCGCCGAGAACTCGTCGGCGAAGCCTTCCAGGCGCTGGGCCTGCCGGCCCGCCTGCGAGATGAACTTGTTGTAGAATATGGTCGCGGGAATGGCCGCAATGAGGCCCATCGCGGTCGCGAACAGGGCTTCGGCGATGCCCGGCGCGACGACCGCGAGCGAGGTGTTCTTCGACGCGGCGATGGACTGGAAGCTCGACATGATGCCCCAGACGGTGCCGAACAGGCCGATGAAGGGCCCGGCCGAGCCCACGGTGGCGAGCACCAGCAGCTTCGATTCCAGCCGGTCCATCTCGCGCGCGATGGTGACGTTCATCACCTTGTCGAGCCGCTGGTTGAGCCCGGCGAAGGAGCGCGCGCCGCCCTCATAGGTGCGCTTCCACTCGCGCATGGCGGCGACGAAGATGGCGGCCATGCCGTGGTTCGAGCGCCCGGCGAGCGAGCGATAGAGATCCTCGAGGCTCTGGCCCGACCAGAACACCTGCTCGAAGCGGTCCATCTCGCGCCGGTTGCGGCCGAACAGGAGCGTCTTGTCGATGATGATGGCCCAGACCCAGATCGAGGCGAGGATCAGGCCGATCATCACCAGCTTGACGACGATGTGGGCGTGCAGGAACAGCTCGACGAACGAGATGTTGACGCTCGGCGCGGCCACCCCGGTCGCCGCCACGTCCTGCGCCAGGGCGCTCCCGGCCATGGCGATCGCCGCCGCGGACGCGAGGAGCGCCGCCGCGGCCACCCGCCGGGGGGTGGCCATACGCCGAACCATGGAGCCTGCGCCGCGCCGGCGCGATCGATCTGTCATTCCCTGCTCCGTCGCCGCGGCCGTCTCGCCGCGCATGCCGGCCGGTTTACCATTCCGCGCGGTCTTTGATCGGGCGATCCTGTCCAAACTTTGGCACCGGCGCTCGATCGCCTCCCCGCGCGGCGCTCCGGCCGCCGCCTTCGGCACACCTAGCCACAAATAGGCTTAACGGGCCGTTAGGATCAGCGTCCGGCGCGGCCCGGCCGTTGGGCTCAGCCCTTGGCGCCGGCGGCGGCCTCGGCCGCCCTTGCGTCATTGAGCGTCGCCTGGCGCAGCGCGTCCGGGATGCGCTTGGCGCGCCCCTCCGAGACGAAGGCGACCCGGACATTGGCCGAGACCAGCACCTCGCCGGCGCGCTTGACCTGCTGCAGCAAGGTGATGGAGGCGCCGGCGACCTCCTTCGACAGCGTCACCACTTCGAGCACGTCGTCGATGCGCGCGGGCTTGAGGAAGTCGATCTGCATCGCCCGCACCACGAAATGGAAGCCCGGCGCCTCCGCGGCCGCCTGGGCGAACAGATCGCCCTGCACCACGCCCAAGAGGCGCATGTAGTCCGAGCGGCCGCGCTCCATGAATTTCAGATAGTTGGCGTGGTAGACGATGCCCGAGAAGTCGGTGTCCTCGTAATAGACCCGGAGCGCGAGCGCATGCCCGCCGGGGACCAACCGGCCCGCGAGGTGGGGGTGGGCCTCGCTCTCGCCCGGCGTCACGGCGCGCTCGCCCGAGATGTCCGTCTTCATGGCGCCTCCGCTGAAACCCTCGCCACCGGGCCGCCGCGGGCCGGAAGCCCCCCGCCTCCCGGCTGGGCGCGCAAGCGCCTGGCGGCCATCGGGCGGGTTCTAACGGATTTGGAAAGGCAAGATCAAATGCGCTGTCATGTCGCCCCCGCCATCCGCGCCCCAGGCGGCGGCTGGAGCCGCGCGGCGTGCCCGCCGGCCCGGCCGGTCGCCGGCGCGCTCCATCATGAAATCGTTATTTGGCAGCATCATCGCCCCGATGGAGCTTGACGGAGCGTCCAGCCCGCGGTTAGCGGGGCGCGCATGGCGCACGAACCGGTCATCCGACCGCCCGTGCGCGTCGTATCGGGGTCATGCATGCCGCTTCGCCTTCCGCCCAGGACACGCCGCCGGCCGCGGCGGGCCACGCCCGCGCCGGGAACGCGCGGATGACGGTCCCGTCCCAGCGCGGCAGCGGCGATCTCGACGGCTTCATCGTCGCCATCGCCCGCGACGCGGACCGGCAGGCGTTCGCGGCGCTGTTCCGCCATTTCGCGCCCCGCCTCAAGGCCTATCTGGTGAAGACCGGCCTGCCCGCCAACGCCGCCGAGGAGCTGGCACAGGAGACCATGCTCACGGTGTGGCGCAAGGCGTCCTATTTCGACCCCGGCCGGGCCGGCGCCGCCACCTGGATCTTCACCATCGCCCGCAATCTGCGCATCGACCTGATGCGCCGCGAGCGCCACCGCTCCGTTTTGGGCGCCGAGGCGGACGAGGAGCCGGTGGACGAGACCTCCGGCGAGACCATGCTCATGACGGCAGAGCGGGAGGCGCGGGTGCGCGACGCGCTCTCCGCCCTCTCGGAGGAGCAGGCGGCGATCGTCCGGCTGTCGTTCTTCCAGGAGAAGCCCCATTCCGCCATCGCGCAGGAATTGGGCATCCCGCTCGGCACCGCCAAGTCGCGCGTGCGCCTTGCGCTCGCCCGCCTGCGCGTGCTGCTGGAAGACCTGAAATGACCGCGCGCGCCCACCCGAGCGAGGAAACCCTGCTGCGTTTCGCGGCCGGAACCCTGCCGGCCGGCCCGCGCCTGGTGGTCGCCGCGCACCTGGAAGGCTGCGTCCGCTGCCGCGCCACGGTGCGCGCCTTCGAGGCGGTGGGCGGCGCGCTCATCGAGGCGCAGGACGGCCTGCCGCTCGCGCCCGACGCCTTCGCCCGCGTCGTGGCGCGGATCGACGGTGACGCCGGCGGCGAGCCCCGGCGCGCGACCCGCGCCCGCGCCCCCGCGCCGGCCGGCCTGCCGCAGGGCTTCGCGCTGCCCGCGGCGCTGTCCGGCTGCCGCATCGGCGCGCTGCGGCCGATCGCGCCGGGGGTGCGCATGGGGCGCGTCGGCGTGCCCGGCGATCCAAAGGCGAACGTGATGCTGCTGCGCATCGAGGCGGGGCGGAGCATCCCGGACCATACCCACGCGGGCCTCGAATTCACCCAGGTGCTGCACGGCGCCTATCACGACCATCGCGGGCGCTATGGCGCCGGCGATCTGGTGGAGGTGGACGGCGAGGTCGATCACGCGCCGCTGGTGGATGCGGACAGCACGTGCATCTGCCTCGTGGCCGTGGAGGGCGCGCTGCGCTTCCGCGGGCTCCTCGGCGTGCTGCTGCGGCCGTTCGTCTGAACGAAGCCGCGCCGGCCGCTCGCGCCGTCAGAAGGTGGAGCGCGTGACGCCGCGCTTCACCGCCAGCAGCGCGGCGGAAAGGTCGTCCGCCAGCGCCGCCTTCTGCACCGGGCCGAGGAAGCGGCCCACGGGCACGGTCTCGCGCCCGCTCACCAGCGCCACGTCCAGCGTGCCGTGATCCTCGTCGTCCTCGCGCCAGACGCGGGTCCAGAACGGATTGAGACGGATCGTGCGCTCGCGCCCCTTCACCGGCACGCGGCGCACCTCGATCAGGCTCGAAGTGACGCGGATGTGCTCGCGCGCCCCGGCGGAGCGGAAATTGGCGCGGAAGGCCACGTAGATGATGAGCACGTCGAGGCCGAAGAAGCCGAAGATCGGCCATGCCCCCATGGCGAGGAAGGCGAGGCCCGAGACGAAGCTCACGAGGCCGATCGCCACCATGACGATGAGGAAGCCGCGCTGCGACAGCGAGCGGTGCGGCGCCAGCGTGACGGCATAGATCTCGGGATCGTCGAGCACGACGGCCGTTGCGCCCTCCATCTGGGCGCGCGCATCCTGGACGCGCCCGTCTCTGGCGGGGTCTGCGGCTTCGCTGTCGCTGGCATCGTTCATGGGCGCTCAGTATACGGGAAAAATGCCGCAGAAGCCCAAAGCGCCCCCCTCCCCGCCCGGCCTCAAGTCCGCCCGCCCAACAGCCGCGCCGGCGGCAGACCTGCCGGCGCGCGCCGGAACGGCGAAGCCGGGTGCCGGCGGCGCCGGCCCGGCAAAGGCCTCAAAGCCGGCCGCCCCCGCCGGGAATCCATCCTCCAAGGCTCCCCCCGGCAAGGCCGCCATAGGCAAGGCCGCCGCCGGCGCGCCGCGCCGCGCCAAGCTGGTCGCGCCGGCCGCGGCGCCGGTTCCGGCCGCACCGGCCCCGGCGCGCCGCCGCGCGGTGGCCAATGCGGCGGCTGCGGCGCACGGTCGCACCCTCGCCGCCTGGAGCCATGCGGAGATCGTCGAGGCCTTCACCCGCTTCGCGGCGGTCGATCCCGAGCCCAAGGGCGAATTGGAGCATGAAGACCCGTTCACCCTGCTGGTGGCGGTGGTGCTCTCCGCCCAGGCCACCGACGCCGGTGTGAACAAGGCGACGCGCGGCCTGTTCGCGGCCGCCGCCACCCCCGCCGCCATGGTTGCCTTGGGCGAGGAGGGGGTCGCGCGGCACATCCGCACGCTGGGCCTCTACAAGGGCAAGGCGAAGAACGTGGTGGAGCTCTCCCGCCGCCTCCTCGCACGCCACGGGGGCCGGGTGCCGCGCGATCGCGCGGCGCTGGAGGCGCTGCCCGGCGTCGGCCGCAAGACCGCCAACGTGGTGCTGAACATCGCCTTCGGCGAACCCACCATCGCCGTGGACACGCACCTGTTCCGGGTGGCGAACCGCACCGGGCTCGCGCCGGGGGCGACGCCGCTCGCGGTGGAGGAGGGCCTGGAGGCGCGCATTCCCGCGCGCTTCAAGCTGCACGCCCACCACTGGCTGATCCTGCACGGGCGCTACATCTGCAAGGCGCGCCAGCCGGAATGCCGGCGCTGCCTCATCGCCGATCTCTGCCGCTGGCCGGAGAAGACGATCTGAGGTTCGGCGGGACAAGCCCTGCAGCGTCCGGCCCAGCCCGAGGCCGGCGGCACAAGCGGGCGGCGGCAAAATTGAAAGCAGGCGGTGCCGCTTGCCCACCCTCCCCCCTTGCGGGGGAGGGTGGGGTGGGGGGTAAGGACTTCTGCGTTCTCGCTGCCGGCAGGACTTTCACGCCCGGCGCTGCACCCCCCTCCCCGGCCCTCCCCCACAAGGGGGGAGGGGGCGCGTTTGGCGGGGCCTCCGGTAAAGGCGGAAGTCGGCGGCTCCGGCAGGGCGGGCGGAGGTCGGCGGCACAAGCGGGCGGGGCAAGATCGAAAGCAGGCAGCGCCGCTGGCCTCCCTCCCCCCCTTGCGGGGGAGGGCAGGGTGGGGGGTGTCGCCGGCCTCTCCGTATTCCTGCGGTCAGGATCTCACGCCCGCCGGCGCTCCAGCGTCACGTAGCTGAAGGCCATGTCGTCCTTCGGCCCCTGCATCGGGCCCTCGCGCGCCACCTCGCGCCAGTCGGCGGTCTCGACCGGCGGGAACAGCACGTCGCCCTCGGGCCGGCCGTGGACCTCGGTGAGGTGCAGGGTCTTCGCCAGCGGCAAAGTCTCGGCGAACAGGCGGTGGCCGCCGATGATGGCGATCTCGTCCGCCCCCATGGCCGCGGCGGCCTCGTCCGCGAGCGCCAGCGCCGCGGCGAGGTCGCGGCCCTTCAGCACGCTTTCGGGCACCTCAAAAGCCGGGTCCGCGCTCACCACCACCGAGGTGCGCCCGGGCAGCGGCTTGCCGATCGACAGGAAAGTGCGCCGGCCCATGACGATGGGCTTGCCCCAGGTGAGCGCGCGGAAATGCTTGAGGTCGGACGGCAGCCGCCACGGCAGGCCTCCGTCGCGGCCGATGACGCCGTTCTCCGCCACCGCGACCACGAGCGCCAGCGGCCTCATCGTCCGGCTCCGATGCTGGCGAGCGCCGCCTCCGCCGCCCGCAGGCCGGAAAGGTGGGCGCCGTGGGCGGTGGAGAAAGCCGGCCCGCCCAGCGCCTCGCCGGCGAAGAAGATGCGCCCGTCGAGCGGTTCGGCGAGCCGCGCCCGCAGGTGGGCCTTGCCCGGCAGCGCGCCGGAATAGGCGCCGCCCACATAGTCCATCTTCGCCCAGCGCGAGGCGCGGGCGGCCCGCACACGGGACTTCAGCGCCGTGCCGAACACCGCCGCCATGGCATCGAGCGCGTGCTGCACCATCGCCGCCTCCCCCTCCTCCATCAGCCGGGCGGCGATGCCGCCCGCCACGTGAACCACCGCCCCGTCCGCCCCGTCGGGACGGATCAGGGCCGAGACCGCCCCCTCTTCCGGCGCACCCTCGCGGAACGCATCGAGAAAGCTGCGCTCGGGCAGGCCGAACACGTCCCGGTCGAAGCCGAGCACCACCTTCTCCACCACGCCGAGGGGGAGAGCGGCGAAGGCGTCCTGAAGATCATGCGGCAGAGCGGGGAAAAAGCCGAGCCGTCCGCGCGTGATCACCGCGGTCGGCACCGCCACCACGGCGGCGCGGCAGGACAGCGTGCCGCGCGCCGTCTCCAGAGCGAGGCGCGGGCCCGAGCGGTCGATCCGCGTCACCGGGCAGGAGAGCGTCACCGGCACATGGGCCGCGTTCGCCAGCACCAGCGCGCCGAAGCCGCCGAGCACCGCCCAATTGTCCGGGCTGTCGCGGTAGAGGGCATAGTCGCGGGTGGAGATGCCCTCGGGGTCCGACGCCGACATGAAGGCGAGCCAGTGGCGCGCCAGGGTTTCGAACCGGCCGCCCTGCGGCAGCACCGCCGCGGCGGGAACGTCGCGCCCCGCTTCGCCCGCCGCCCGCACCGCCGCGAACGCCGCGTCCACCTCGCGCCAGGCCGCCCCCGCCTCCGCGGGCGTGGCGAACCGGGTGCCCAGATGGAGCCGGCGGGTGCGGTCGCGCCCGCCGCGGCCGAGGGCGAAGCCGAGCCGGCGCGCGATCTCCGCGAAGGGATTGGCGCGCGCGTCGTGGAGCCAGTGGCAGCCGAGGTCGACCGGCACGCCCAGGGTCGCGGTGTCGGTCTCGGCGCGGCCGCCTGCATGGTCCGCCGCCTCGATGACCTCGAAGGCAGCCCCAGCAGCGGCGAGCCGCAGCCCGGCCGCAAGGCCCGCAGCCCCGGCCCCGACGACGGCCACATCGGTCTCGCAGGTCACGATGACGCTCACCCTGGCCGGAGGGCCGAGAAGAGGGGAGGAAGAGCGGGAGGAAGCGCGGGAAGAGACGCTACTTCTTGCGGAACACGTCGAGCTGCACCACCTCGGCCCCGGCCGGGCGCGGCGCCGCCTCCGGCGCGCCTTCGGCGGCAGCCGCGGCCGGCTCCTCGGCATTGTCCGCCGGCCCGCGCCGGGCGCTGGCGAGCGCCGGCTCGGACGCCGCCCCGCGCGCGGGACGCGTTGTGGATGCAGGAAAATCGGCGGTGCGCGGGGCCTCCTGCACCTCGCCCGTCGCCTCCTCGGCGGCGGCGATCTCGAACTGCAGGCCGAACTTCACCGACGGGTCGAAGAAGCCCTTCAGCGCCGAGAACGGGATCACCAGCTTCTCCGGCACGCCGCCGAACGAGAGCCCGACCTCGAAGCCGGCCTCGGTGACCAGAAGGTCCCAGAATTGGTGCTGGAGAACGATGGTCATCTCCTCCGGATACTTCTCCCGCATGCGCTGGGAGAGCCTGACGCCCGGCGCGCGGGTGTCGAAGGAGACGTAGAAATGGTGGTCGCCCGGCAAGCCGTCGCGCGCCGCGTCGGACAGCACGCGCCGCACCACGGAGCGCAGCGCCTCCTGGGCGAGAAGATCGTAGCGGATGTGATCGACCGTCATGGGCCCGCTGAAACCGAATGATCCCGGCCGGGGCTGGCCCCCGCGCTCGGCGCGAGGCCCGCGGGCACCACGCTCGGACCCGGGCAGGGCCGTGGCTGCCTTACCCCCCGCCCGGCCGAACGGAAGGGAAGTGGAGGCTTCTGTTGCCAGGTGCCTCCGAACCCCGCCTATCCAGAGCTACCCGGTAGGACTTCTATTTGGTCTTTCAAACCGCTCACGCGGCCTGAGCAACCGGAGCATAGTTGTCATTCGCAACTATAGGTCGGCCCGATGACGGCGGAACCATGCCGAGCGAAAGAATGCCCTTTACACCCTCGTCGATCCTATTTCGCCCCCGCCGGAGCGCACCTTGGGCCGAAAGCCCGCTGGAAATGCGCTCTGGTGGAGGCGCCGGGTACCGCCCCCGGGTCCGAAAGGCTTATTCCGACAACCATTTATCGCCATATCCGGCTTGCGCCGGCTCAGGGAATATAGGCTGGCGCTTCCGCCGATGAAAGGGGAACCGGGGAAAAGTCCCCATCCTTGCGGCTCACCCCTCCGAGAGGGGATGCAGGTCGCGCACCATGTCCTTCAGGCGCTCGTCCAGAACGTGGGTATAGATCTGCGTGGTGGCCACGTCCGCATGGCCGAGCAGGGTCTGCACCACGCGCAGGTCCGCGCCGTGGGCGAGCAGGTGGCTCGCGAACGCATGGCGCAGCACGTGGGGCGAGAGCTTGGCGGGGGCCACCCCCGCCGCCGCCGCGAGGTCCTTGAGGTCGCGCCCGGCCTGCTGGCGTGTCACATGGCCGCTCTCGGAGGTGGACGGGAACAGCCAGCGGGCGGCGTCGAGCCCGGCCGCGCGCCGCGCCTCCAGATGGGCCGCCATGGCGGCCTTGGCGGGGCCGCCGAGCGGCACGAGGCGCTCCTTGCCGCCCTTGCCGGTGACCATGATGGCCTCCGCCTTGGCCCGCGCCGCGGACACAGGCAGCGCCACGAGCTCCGACACCCGCAGCCCGCTGGCATAGAGCAACTCGACGATGGCGGCGACGCGCAGGCGCCGCAGCGTCTCGGCCGGCGGCTTCTCGCCGGGCGCGAGCGGGCGTTCGGCGGCAAGCCGATGGGCGGTCTCGATGAGGCGGGTGACTTCCTCCACCGTCAGCACCTTGGGCAGAGCGCGCCCGCGCTTGGGCCCTTCCAGCACGGCGGCGGGATCGTCGCCGCGGTGGCCTTCGGCGAACAGGAACCGGTAGAATTGCCGCACCGCCGAGAGCCGGCGCGCCACGGTGGTGGTGGCGAAGCCGCGCGCCGAGAGGTCGGCGAGATAAGCGCGGATCTGCGCCGTGCCGGCATCGGCAAGGCCGCCGCCGGTCGCCGTGAGGAAGGCGGCGAAATCCTCGAGGTCGCGCCGGTAGGCCTGAAGCGTGTTGGCGCTCGCCCCGCGCTCCACCGCCTGCATGTCCAAGAACAGCGCGAGCGGGCCGGAGGCGGTCATCGCTCCATGCGCTCCGGCTGAACCGTGAGCGTGATCTCCCGCTCCTGCGGCGCGACCCAGTTGGCGAGCGCCCACAGGGCGCCGTAGCCGGCGCCGAACAGCAGGGCCAAGACCACGATGATGCGGATCAAGGTGGGCATCCGCCAACTCCCCTGCGCGCCGAATCACCACATGCCACAACGCGCCGGGAAGGCGTGCCACGGGGCGGGCGCGTGTTCAACCTCATTGCCGGCTCGGCGCTGCGGTGATAGGGCCAACCCAAGCGGCACGCAAAGAGAACCGTGGCCGGAGGCGTCTTTGAACCTCGACGAAGAGCGCGCACGCGCCCCCATGGCGCCGGAAGACCTCGCCCGACGGCTCTCCGGACGCTCCATCGTGCTCGTGGGCATGCCGGGTGCCGGCAAGTCCTCGGTGGGCCGGCGCCTCGGCCGGCGCCTCAATCTGGCGTTCGTGGACGCGGACGAGGAGATCGAGAAGGCGGCCGGGATGAGCATTCCCGACATCTTCGCCCAGCGCGGCGAGGCCGAGTTCCGCGAGGGGGAAAAGCGCGTGGTGGCGCGCCTGCTCCAGTCCGGGCCGCTGGTGCTGGCCACCGGCGGCGGCGCCTTCATGAACCCCGACACGCGGGTAGCGATCGCCGCGCGCGCGGTCTCGGTGTGGCTGCGCGCCGACCTGACGACGCTGCTGAAGCGCGTGAAGAAGCGCACCGACCGACCGCTGCTGGCCCAGGGCGACCCGGCCGAGCGGCTCCAGGCCCTGCTGGCCCAGCGCGGCGACACCTACGCCCTCGCCGACGTGGTGGTGGACAGCCGCGACGTGATGCACGACACGGTGGTGGAAGAGGTGGTGGAGGCGGTGGCGCGGCATCTCGACCGCCGCGCCGCGCCGCCCGCCGAGACGTCCCAAGGCTGAAGACATTTGCCAAAGCTGAAGACATTGCCGAAGGCTGACCACATGCCCGCGACCGCCGCCTCTCCCGCCGCCCCCGCCGGGGTCCCGCGCCGCACGGTGCATGTGGACGTCGCGGGACGGCCCTACGACATCCATATCGGCCCCGGTCTGCTCGCCGAAGCGGGCGAGCGCGTCAAGGCGCTGCGCCCAGGCGCGCGGGTCGCCATCGTCACCGACGCCAACGTCGCCGCACGCCATCTGGCCACGGTCGAGGCCGCGCTCGCCGGCGCCGGCATCGAGCACGTCGCCGTGGTGGTGGAGCCGGGCGAGAAGACCAAGGGCTACAAGGGCCTCGAACAGGTGGTGGAGGCGCTCATCGCCGCCCGCATCGAGCGGCGCGACCTGGTGCTGGCGCTCGGCGGCGGCGTGGTGGGCGATCTTTCGGGCTTCGCCGCCGCGGTGCTGCGGCGCGGCGTGGACGTGGTCCAGGCGCCGACCACCCTGCTGGCGCAGGTGGATTCCTCGGTGGGCGGCAAGACCGGCATCAACTCGCCCCAGGGCAAGAATCTCGTCGGCGCCTTCCACCAGCCGGTGCTGGTGCTGGCCGACACCGCCGCCCTCGACACCCTGCCGGTGCGCGAGGTGAGGGCCGGCTACGCGGAAGTGGCGAAATACGGCCTGCTGGGCGATGCCGCCTTCTTCGACACCCTGGAGAAGGACTGGCCGGGCGTGATCGGCGGCGGGCCGGAGCGCATCTTCGCGGTCGCCAAGAGCTGCGAGGCCAAGGCCGCCATCGTCGCCCGCGACGAGAAGGAGACCGGCGACCGGGCGCTGCTCAATCTCGGCCACACCTTCGGCCATGCGCTGGAGGCCGGCGCCGGCTTCTCGGACCGCCTGCTGCACGGCGAGGGCGTGGCCATCGGCATGGCGCTCGCCTTCGCCTTCTCGCGCCGCCTCGGCCTATGCCCGGGCCAGGACGTGACGCGGGTGGAGCGGCACCTCCAAAGCGTCGGCCTGCCCACCCGCATCGCCGACGTGCCGGGCGCCCTGCCCGACACCGACGGACTGATGGCGCTCATCGCCCAGGACAAGAAGGTGAGCCGCGGCGCGCTCACCTTCATCCTGGTGCGCGGCATCGGCGACGCGTTCGTGGCCAAGGACGTGGACGGCGCCGAGGTGCGGGCATTCCTGGACGAGGTGCGGTGAGGGCACCGAACAGCGGGATGGCGACGTAGATCCCTTCCCTTTGGAGGCTGTCGCTTCCCTTCCCTTTGCGGGGAGGATTGAGCGGCGGCGCGCGCCACCGCCACCTTGCGCCCCGTCGCCCTCCGGCTTGACCGGAGGGCCCACTGACCGCCACGGCGTAGCGGGCCGCAGGGCATGGATGCTCCGGTCGAGCCGGAGCATGACCGCTCGAAGTGGCAGGCGTCGGGACACCCCCACCCCCTGCCCCTCCCCACAAGGGGGAGGGGTGTGCGGCGCTATCGCCGAAACAAAAAGGCCGCCCGGTGATCCGGGCGGCCCTGATGTCTCACGGGTCTCGGAGGACTAGGCCCCCGAGGCCACTCTCCTTCCCAGCGTCACTTGCCGCGCTTGAAGGTGTTCCAGGTCTTGGTGATGACCCGCTGCACCGCCGGCTCGTTGGTGGTGACGATGAACAGGCGGTCCATCACCTCCTTGTTGGGATAGATCGCCGGGTTGTCCAGGATCGCCTTGTCGATGAACTTCTGCGATTCCAGGTTGCCGTTGGCGTAGGAGATGTAGTTGGAATTCTTCGCCGCCACCTCGGGACGCATCATGTAGTCGATGAACATGAGCGCGCCCTCGACGTTCTTCGCATCCTTCGGGATGGCGAAATTGTCGAACCACATCAGCGCGCCCTGCTGCGGGATGACGTACTCGATGTTGACCGGCTTCTTCTTGGTCTTCTCGGCGGCCTCCTTGGCACGCGTGCGCGCCTGGAACACGTCGCCCGACCAGCCCACCGCCAGGCAGATGTCGCCGCGCGCCAGAGCATTGATGTAGCCCGAGGAGTCAAATTTCTTGATGAATGGGCGGACCTTCATCAGCAGTTCGCCGGCCTTGGCGATGTCCTCGGGCTTCTTGGAATCCGGGTCGAGGCCAAGATACTTCATGGCCGAGGGGATGACCTCCTCCGGGCCGTCGAGCATGTAGACGCCGCAATCCTTCAGCTTGGAGAGGATCTCCGGCTTGAAGACGATGTCCCACGTGTTCATGGGAATGTCGCCGAGGCGTTCCTTCACCTTGTCGACATTGTAGCCAATACCGGTGGTGCCCCACATGTAGTTCACGGCATGCGCATTGCCGGGGTCGTAGATCGCGAGGCGCTTGGTGACCTCGGGCCAGGCATATTTCAGGTTCGGGATCTTCGCCTTGTCGAGCGGCAGGAAGATGCCGGCCTTGATCTGACGCTGCAGGAACGAGCCCGACGGCACCACCACGTCGTAGCCGGTCTTGCCCGCGAGCAGCTTCGTCTCCAGCACCTCGTTGCTGTCGAAGACGTCGTAGCGGACCTTGATGCCGGTCTCCTTGGTGAAGTCCTCGAGCACGCTCTCGTCGATATAGTCCGACCAGTTGAAGACGTTCAGCGTCTTCTGCTGGGCCAGCACGGGGCCGGCGAAGGCGAGCGGGGCACACAGCAGTGCCGCGGCGATTAGGCGACGCATCCAGCTTCTCCTCTTAGAAGGTGCGGCCGCCTCTTTGCGGAACGGCCTTGTGCGGGCAAGGCTATTGCCGCGCGCAAGTGGGCTCAACAGAAAAGGCGGACCTCACAGATAGGTGTCGTACTCCAATGGCAGGATGGTGCGGGAGAAGGCGGCGAGCTCCTCCGCCTTCATCACCCCGTACACGCGCCGGTACTCCTCGCCGAAAGCCTTGGCGATGAAGGGCGACGCGGAAAACCGCGCCACCGCCTCGGCCATCGACGGGGACAGCGCCTCGGCGTCGTTCTCGTAGCCGTTGCCCACCAGCGGCGCGGGCGGCTCGATGCCGGCCTCCAGCCCCTCCAGCATGCCGGCGAGGATGGCGGCGAGCACCAGATGGGGATGGGCCTCGGCCCCGGCGATGCGGTGCTCCAGGCGCCGCGCCTTGGGCGGGCCGTTGGGCACCCGCACCGCCACCGAGCGGTTGTCGTAGCCCCAGGTGATGGCGGTGGGCGCATAGCTGCCCGGCACCAGGCGGCGGTAGCCGTTGAAGCTCGGCACGAACAGCAGCGTGCAGTCGGCCATGGTGGAGAGCAGGCCGGCGGCGGCGTGGCGCAGCGCCCGCTCGCCCTCCCCGCCCGGCCGGGCGAACAGATTGTCCCCCGCCTGGTCCATCAGGCTCACATGCACGTGCATGCCGTTGCCGGCGAAGTCGGTGAGAGGCTTGGCCATGAAGGTGGCGCGCAGGCCGTGGCGCCGCGCCACGCCGTCGATCAGGCGGCGCAGCAGGATGGCGTCGTCCGCCGCCGCGAGCGCATCCACCCGGTGGTAGAGATTGACCTCGAACTGACCGGGCGCCGCCTCCGAGATCACGGTGTCGGCGGGCAGGCCCTGGAGGGAGCAGGCCGAGCGCATGTCGTGCAGCACGCCGGCGAAGGCCTCGAGATCGGACATGGAATACATGTTCTGCCGGGCCTGGCCGGTGATGGGGAACACCGGCTCGGGCATGGCGCCGGGCGAGGCATCGCCCTTCAGCAGGTAGAATTCGAGCTCGAAGGCAACGCAGGGAGAAAGCCCGCGCGCGGCGAAGCGATCGACGATGGCGGCGAGCTGCTGGCGCGGGTCGAGCAGCCAGGGCCGGCCCCGGGCCGTGCCGTCGGGCTCGTACATGGTGAGCAGCACCTGCGCGGTGGGGCGCGGCGACCAGGGCACCGGCTTCAGCGTGCCCGCGACCGGCCAGCACAGGCCGTCCTTGTCGCCGGTCTCGAGATGGATGCCGGTGGCCTCGACCTCGCAGCCCCACACGTCGAGGCCGAAAATGGACAAAGGGATGGCGACGCCGTCGCTCCAGATCTTGCCCATGGCCGGGCCGGGGATCCATTTGCCCCGCAGCACGCAAGACGTGTCGGGAAGAAGGACCTCCACCACCTCCGGCGCGCCGAAGGCACTCACATAGGCCGCAACCTCGTCGGCCGCCTCAATGGCGGCGTCGCTGGCGAGGCGGCCGGAAACGGAAACCGGCATGATGCTCCATTCTCGGGGCGGCGCCCCGGACCCGCGGGCCGGAGGCTGTCACGCCGCCATCATCCAAGCGCGAGCGCGCGAAACCTTCAAGCGGCACGCGTCACGCAGGGTATGAATATTTGCACCATATCCCGCCCCAACTGCATCGCCGGGCACGCCAGTGCCGGCCAGGGTCAGCCGCGGTCCACGTCGAAGCCCGACTGCCGCCAGCCGATGATACCGCCGCGCATGTGCTCCTCGTAGGGCAGGCCCACGCTCTGGGCGATCGCCGCCGCGCGCTGCGAGCGCTGGCCCGAGCGGCACGAGAAGACGAGGCGGCGTCCGGCGGGGTCGGGCAGCGCGCCCGGATCGAACGCGCTGAGCGGCATGACGGCGGCGCCGGGAATGCGCTCGGCCTGGATCTCGTTGGGCTCGCGCACGTCCACGAGCAGGATGGTGCCGTCCTCCAGGCCCGCGCGGACCTCCTCGGGCGACAGATGGGTGATGCGCCCGCCGAAGGGATTGGGTTCGCTCATTTACGCCTGTCCTGATGGTTCGCTTCAGGATGCACGCTGGTGTGCGCCGCGGCAAGCCGGCTCACGGCGACGCCAGTCCTGGTATCGCCAGGCCCGCGACGGCGGCGCCCGCGACCACGGCGAAGGCCGGCACGCGCCACACCACGAGCGCGAGGAAAGCGAGCAGCGCCACCACGGCGGTCGCCGGCGAGGTCACGCCCTCGGGCAGGACCGGGTTCCACAGGGCGGCGCCGAGGAGCCCCACCACGGCGGCATTGACCCCCGCAAGAACGCGCCTGGCCGCGCCGAGGCTGCGCAGTTGCGCCCAGAAGGGCAGCGCGCCCACCACCAGCAGCGCCGACGGCAGGAAGATGGCGGCGAGCGCCAGGACGCCGCCGGCGACCCCCGAAGGCGGCCGTTCCGCGACCGCGCCGAGAAAGCCGGCGAAGGTGAAGAGCGGCCCCGGCACCGCCTGCGCGGCGCCGTAGCCGGCGAGGAACGCCTCGCGGGAGACGAGGCCGGTCGCCACCGTCTCCGCATCGAGCAGCGGCAGCACCACGTGTCCGCCGCCGAACACCAGCGCGCCGGCGCGGTAGAAGGCGTCGAACAGACGCAGGGCGCCTTCGGCGCCGGCCGCCAGCAGCGGCAGCACCGCGAACAGGACGAAGAACAGCGCCAGCGCAACGGTCGCGAGGCCGCGCGACACGGCGAGGTCCGGAAGTTCCGTCGCCTCCTGCGGCGCCGCGGCCCGGATGAAGAACGCCCCGGCGAGCGCGCCGACGGCGATGGCGCTGAGCTGGCCGGCCATTCCCCCGAGCCCGAGAGCGATCGCGGCGCCGACCAGGGCGATGGTCTGCGTGCGCGGCTCGGGGCAGAGGCCGCGGGCCATGCCCAGCACCGCCTGCGCCACCACCGCGGCGGCCGCGGCCTTCAGGCCGGCGAGCCAGCCGCCGGACAGGTCTGCGCCCAGCATGGCGAAGCCGAGGCCGAAGGCCACCATGGCCACCGCCGAGGGCAGGGTGAAGCCGAGGAAGGCCGCCAAGAGTCCGGGCAGCCCGGCGCGCAGCAGGCCGATGCCCATGCCCACCTGGCTCGACGCCGGTCCGGGCAGGAACTGGCACAGCGCCACGAGGTCCGCATAAGCGTGGTCGGAGAGCCACCGGCGCCGCTGGACCAGCTCCTCGCGGAAATAGCCGAGATGGGCGATCGGCCCGCCGAAGGAGGTCAGCCCCAGCTTCAGGAAGACGGCGAACACCTCCGCCAGCCGGCCCGCCTCGCCCCGTTGCATCGGATCGCCTCCGCCGTTCGCGCCGGGAGCTATGCCATATCGTGGCCGAGCGCGCAGCCCTCCGACGGCGGCATCCGGGGCCCGGCCTCCGGTCCAAGGCCTTGCGCGCTTGAAGGAAAGCCGAACGGTCCGCTCATCTGGCGTTCATGTTGGGCCTGCTAGACACTTGCTCGTCGAGCGGGACCGGCCCTGGCCGGAGCCCGTGGGGGAGAACCAAGATGACCTTCCGCACTGCCATCGTCGCCGCCTCGGCTTTGCTCTTTGCGAGCGCTGCGGCGCAGGCGCAGAACAACACCGCCGCCGGCGCCTTCATCGGCGGCACGGCCGGCGCGCTGATCGGCGGCGCGATCACGGGAACCGGCGGCGGTGCGGTCGCCGGCGCGCTGATCGGCGGCACCACGGGCGCCATCATCGGCTCCCAGACTCCCCAGAGCTATTATTTTTGGGCCAATGACGGGCGCTGCTACCTGCACCGCGCCGATGGCGCGATCCTCAAGGCCTCGCGCAGTCGTTGCCAATGACGGGCTATTGATCTGTTCCGTTCCCCCGCACGGATCCGATCAATGGGAGGGCGCCGGCGCAAGCCGGCGCCTTTTTCCTTACGCCGCGGCCTTTGCTAGAGTGGCGCCGATGTCCGCGCCGCTCCCGCCCGTTCCCGACCTCGATCACATCCGCACCGCCGGCAAGCGCGGCGTCGCGCGCGCGCTCGCCGCCGTGGAGACCCAGCGCGGCACGCCCGCGCTCGCGGCGCTGCTCGATACGGCGGCGCGCGCCGCCAAGGCCCATGTGCTCGGCCTGACCGGGCCGCCCGGCGTCGGCAAGTCCACCCTCACCAACGCATTGGTCCACCGCGCGCGCGCGGCCGGGCTGTCGGTCGCGGTGCTGGCGGTCGATCCCTCCTCGCGCCGCACCCGCGGCGCGCTCCTGGGAGACCGCGCCCGCATCCAGACCGATCCCGAGGACCGGCTGGTGTTCGTGCGCTCCATGGCGGCGCGCGATCGGCTGGGCGGCCTGTCCGACGATGCGGTGGCGGCGGTGGTGCTGCTGCGCGCGGTCTACGATCTGGTGATCGTGGAGACCGTGGGCGTCGGCCAGTCGGAGGCCGACATCTCGTTGGTGGCGGACACCGTGGTGCTGTGCATCCAGCCGGGGTCCGGCGACAGCCTGCAATTCATGAAGGCGGGCGTGATGGAACTGCCCGACATCATCGTCGTCACCAAGGCGGACATGGCGGAGGTGGCGCGCCGCGCCGCCGCCGAGGTCACCGGCGCGCTCTCGCTCTCGGGCGCGGGCGGCGCGGACTGGGCGGTGCCGGTGCTGCGTTTATCCGCCTCGACCGGCGAAGGGCTCGCGGCGTTCGACGACGCCATCGCCCGCCACCGCGCGCACCTTTGCGCGGGCGGCCGGCGCGAGGCGCTGCGCGCCGCGCAGGAGGAGAAGTGGGTGGAGGAGGCGATCAAGGTGCGCTTCGGCACCCACGGGCTTGCCCGCGCCCGGCGCATCGGCGCCGCGGGCGCTGGTCCCTTCACGCGGGAGGCCGCGATCGCGGCCCGCCTGACGTCCGGCACCGACTGAGACGCAAGCGGAACCGGCGCGCGGGAGCGGGCGCCGGCCGATTGCCGGTGCACGCGGCCGAACGCGATAAATGATTAAATATCAATGTATTGGCATTGGACACGCCGGTTGGATCACACGCTAGTGAGCGCGGCCGACCAGGGTGTATTCGCCGGCACGCACCTTGCCGGCGAGCCGCTCCACGAACTGCGCGCACGGCTCCTCGCCATAGGCGTCCACCAGGCTGCGCAGAGCGGCGAACAGCGCGGCCTGCACCAGGCAATCCTCGTCCAGCCCGTCGCGCACCGCCTCGACCCAGGCGTCGTTGAGATAGCTGAGCGCCACATGACGGTCGTCGGCGGCCGCCTCGCCGGCTTCGGGAATGTCGATCTGGGAATGGGGCAGGGTGGACAAGGGCGTTTCTCCGCGCCGCGAGCGGCGACCAGCTACGTTTAGCACGTTCTGCCCCCAAGGTATCCCAGTTCTGACCGAAAGGTTAACATCGCCGGGAAAACACCCCCTTAGTTACCGCCGTAGCGCACGACGATGTCGTGGGCGAGCTTGCCCGCCTCCTCCAGCTGGCGGGAAACCGCAAAGCGAGCGGAGGCGGTGCAGGCGCGGTAGACCTGGGCGTAGCTGGAATAGCCCCGGTTGAAGCTGGCGATCATCTGCCCGCGCCGCTCCTCGGAGGGCTGCTCGGCATCGATGAGCGCCTGCATCTCGGCGCGCCAGCGCTGGGCCTCGCCCTCGACGCCGCAGAGCGGGCGCAGATAGTGCAGCGCCCCGAGGATCTCGGCGAGGCGCATGAAGTCCTCGTCATAGGGCGGCGCCGCGCCTTCCGACGGACCGGCCGCAAAAGCGGGGGCGCCGCCGAGCCATGCGAGGGCGAGGAGGGCGACGACGGGAAGGCGGAAGAGGCGCGGGCGCATGGCTCTCAGGTGCGCTGCCGGGGCGTGGCGGTCAAGGGGTCAGGCGGAGGTGGGCGTTGCGCCGGCGCGGCAAGCGAGGAGGCGCGCCGCCGCGTCCACCACCGGCGCGAGGCCGCTGGTGGTGGCAAGAGCGGCCACGTCCGCGGGCGCGAACCAGCCCACCTCGGCGGCTTCCGGGCCGGTCTGCGGCTCGCCGGCGCGCCAGAGGGCGGCGTGGGCGGCGACCACGAAATGCGCCTTGAGCACCCCGTCGCGGTCGCGGATGATCACGTCGAGCGCGGTGGCGAGCGCGAGAATGTCCGCCTCCACGCGCACCTCTTCCCACACTTCGCGGCGCGCCGCCTCGGCCAGCGTCTCGCCCGGCTCGACGCGCCCGCCCGGCAGGCTCCACAGGCCGGCGCCGGGATGGGCGCCGCGGCGGGCGAGGAGCACCCGGCCGTCGCGGAATACCGCCGCGCTGGCGGCGAGGGTGGGGCGGACGGCGTCGCTCATCTTCAGGCTCCCGACCTGCAGGCCTCCGGGACGCCCTGAGGGCGCGCGCGCTGGGCCCGCCGCAAAAGCGGGCCGCCGGCCGGCAGACTAGCCACGAACGCGCCAATGGCGAAGGGGATTTCCCTCTCCCTGGCGAGCTGATTCCATCGGGCGGAAGAAGCCGACACGGGAGCGCCACACCGCCATCCGCGTATGGATTTCGAGCGGTCGATCACCGCGCCGCCACTGCCGAACAATAGCCGCGCGCGGCGCCGGCGCTTGCCGAACAGTCGAGGTCGAATTCGTCAGATCTAAAATAAAAGACCTGCGCGTCTAACTTAAACAGGATCGCGATGAGATCGCTCCATTATTCTGGTTTTGAGACTATGCAAACATAGTTTTTAGGGAACCCTTTGGATGTATATCTATGCTGCTCATCGATTCGATAAAATATTTGGGCCAATACACGGAATATCGGGCCGCATGCCCAAATAAGGGGGGCCGCCACCCAGCCCAAGATGCCCGGTGCAATATCCGATGGCCGACCGGGCAGGTATCTCCAGGCCCGATGCAACTGGTACGCGACCGTGCAAAGATACCCTTCCATCCAGTGCAAATCCTCGATGACAAAACCGGCATCAGCCATCATTCTGCGCCAGGCATACTGCGTATATCTAAAAAAATCATACGGCTGGTCATGCTCTTCGTAAAAAAATGGAGCCGTAGCAATCATGCGTCCGCCGGGCTTTAGAACCCGGAACAGCTCTTTCAGCACATCGTTCGGATATGGAAGATGCTCCAAAACCTGATTTAAAACAATGGCGTCGAATCTCCCGTCTTCGACGGGAATGGATGACAAATCGCAGACATAAGTAGATTTTGCGTATGGTCTATCGAGGGCCTCGAAATCAGCGGACTCGTAGCGGCAATGTTCAAAGAATATCTTATATTGCTGACTCCCAGAACCCGCATCCAAGATCAATGAATTATCCGGCAAAGAACGACCAAAGCTGGCGTTCTCGCGTTTGAGCCAAGTTACCGAGGCATTGCGTCCCAAATTGACCCCCTCGAAATGGTCGTATAATTCGGTTGCATCAAAATTAAAGAACAATCACAAGTTTAAATCGGAGCCCGCCCGCCCGCAACAGAATTTTGCGGCCTGCTGCGATTCCAATCCGCGTGCGGCAATCGCTGGGCGGGCGGACAACTGGGATCGCGATGCACATTATGAAGATGCACGTTATGAATCGGCGACCTGGTGCGGCGCCGCCAGCGACACGGCGCATCCACCGCCCGGCTCGACCGACGGGTCCGCGGCAATGCGCCTCAGGACTTCGCCTCCTCGGTGCGGAAGACGATGCCGCCTTTGTTCTGGATCGAGACCTGCTCGACGGCCTCCATCTCGCCTGCGGGGCGGGCGAGCGCGGCGGTCTGGCACTATCTGCGCCCCCATGGAGGCGGCGGCCCAGAAGATCCCCCCGCCCACCGCGGTCACCGCCCCGCTCCGGCCTTGCCGCTCCGCGCTGCGCCCCCGTCGCAACCCGAGGGGCGCCTCCGCAAAAGCAACGAAAGCGTGATTATATTCAGATATTGCAACCTTTATATGAGTTCCGCCGCCCGCCCCCCTCGCCACCCTTGCGGCGGCGGTCGGCGGCTCTACCTTCCCGGTCAGGGCGAGACCAGCCGGGAAGGAACAGGCGCATCGTGAAGCAGACCAAGCTCGAAGGCGACGCCGCGCCCGCGGCCGGCGGCGCCGGGACCCCGGCGGCGAACGCACCGGCCGCGCCCGCGCCCCCCGTGCCCGCCGCCCGCGCCCGGCCGGCCGCGCCCCCGCGCGCCTGGCAGCGCATGCTGTCGGGGCGGCGGCTCGATCTGCTCGACCCCTCGCCGCTCGACGTGGAGATCGAGGACATCGCCCACGGCCTCGCCCGCGTCGCCCGCTGGAACGGGCAGACCCGTGGCGAGCACATCTTCTCGGTGGCCCAGCATGCGCTGCTGGTGGAGCGCATCGCCCGCGCGGCCCACCCCGACATCGACCAGCGCTGGCGCCTGTGCGTGCTGCTGCACGACGCGCCGGAATACGTGATCGGCGACATGATCTCGCCCTTCAAGGCGGTGATCGGCGGCGACTACAAGGCGGTGGAGGCGCGCCTGCTGGCCGCCATCTCGCGCCGCTTCTCGCTGCCGGTCCGCTGGCCGGCGGCGCTCACCAAGATCGTCAAATCCGCCGACCGCGCCGCCGCCTTCCACGAGGCCACCACCCTTGCGGGCTTCGCCGAGGAGGAGGCGCGGCGCTTCTTCGGCGCCCCGTTCCGGCTCGACCCCGCCACACTTCAGGGGTATTTGTCGCCCTGGACGGCGGACCGGGCGAAGGCCCGGTTCCTCGAACGGTTCGAGGAGCTCAGGCCATGATCCATGTCTGCTCCCTTTCCCGGCTCCAGGAGACGGTGGAGCGCTGCGGCGCCCGCCACGTCATCACGCTGATGAATGGCGGCACCGTGCTCACGCGGCCGTGCAACGTCGACCCCACCAACCATCTGTTCCTCGGCATCAACGACATCGCCGAGGAGATCGAGGGGCTGATCGCGCCGGACGAGAGCCACATGCTCGAGCTGTTCGATTTCGTCGCCGCCTGGCCGCGCGAGGCGCCGTTGGTGATCCATTGCTATGCCGGCATCTCGCGCTCCACCGCCGCGGCCTACGCCACCTTGTGCGCGCTGATGCCGGAGCGCGACGAGATGGATCTCGCCATGCGGCTGCGGGAGGCGTCCGCCACCGCCACCCCCAATGCGCGCATTGTTTCGCTGGCCGACCAGGCCCTGCGGCGCGACGGGCGCATGGTGGCGGCCATCGCCGCCATCGGCCGCGGCAAGGATGCCTTCGAGGGCGAGCCCTTCAGCCTCGCGGTGACCTGAGCGGCGCGCGCCGCGTGCTTTCAACCTTGCGGCCGATTGCGCCCCTGCCGCCGACCTCCGGCCATGCTCCGGAGCCGTCGCCCTCCGCTTATAGCCGCCACCCCGCCTGACGCGCCCCCTCCCCCCTTGTGGGGGAGGGCTGGGGAGGGGGGTGCAGCGCCGGGCGTGAAGGACCTGCCCGCAGGATCACAGAGAGGCTGCGACACCCCCCTCCCTGCCCTCCCCCACAAGGGGGGAGGGTGGCCCAGCGGCGCCGCCGGCTTTCGATCTTGCGGCCGAGGGCGCACCTGCCGCCGCTATCCTTCCAGAACAGCCACGAGGCCGGGGACGGGCGCGCTTTTCTCGGTGCGGGTGGAGGCCGCTTCCAGCACCACCACCGCAAGCCCGGCTGCTTGCGCCGCCGCTTCCAGATGCGCGCGGGCATGGGCGAAGCGCAGGGTGTCGCGCAGGATCACGCCGGCGCCGTCATGGGTCTCCAGCGTCACGGCCATGAGGCCGCCCGGCGCCAGCGCGCGCCGCGCGGCGCCAAGGATCTGGCCGAGCTCGGCCACGTAGCAGAGCGCGTCCGCGCCGGCGATCAGATCGTAGACGCCGGCTTCGGCCGCCGCGAGGTCGGCGCCCATCTCCGCTTCCCGCAGCTCGGCATAAAGGCCGAGCCGGGCCGCCTGCGCCAGCATGGCGGGAGACAGATCGACGCCCTCCAGGCGGTCCACCCATGGCGCGAGGAGCGGCGCGGCGAGCCCGGTGCCGCAGCCGAGATCGAGCGCACGGGCAAAGCGCAGCGGCCGGCTGCCGGCGGCGCAGGCGGCCTCCAGCGCCGCGGCGAGGCATTCCGGCCCGCGATAGGCGAGGCGCGTGCGCAGCGCCGCGTCGAAGCGGCCCGCATATTGGTCGAACAGCGCGCGCACATAGGCCGCCGACATGGCGCCTTCGGCCGGCGCGGCGCCGAGCCGGGCAAGGCGCAGCCCCGCCCCCAGCACGTCATCGCCCGCCCGCGCGCGCGCCTCGCCGAATGCCCCGGCCGCCCCTTCGAGATCGCCCGCCGCCTCCAGCGTCTCGCCCAGCAGGAACCAGGCGGCGACGAACTGGGGCGCCTCGATGACGAGGTCCGCCAGCATGCCGGCCGCCGCCGCCGCCTCGCCCGCCTCGGCATAAGCGCGCGCCCAGTCGAGCCGCCGGTCGAGGGCGGCGTCGCCCGAGGTGGCGGCGGGAAGCGAAGGGGAAGCCAAGGAAACCTCCGGTGAGGCGAGGGCTCGAAACGCCCGCCGCGCGTTCCCATATAAACGCGATCTCCGCCCGATCCAGCCATGCGACCTGAAGACCTGCTCTGCCCCTCGCCCAAGGGCCTTTATTGCCCGCCCGGCGACTTCCACATCGACCCCGTGCGCGCGGTGCCGCGGGCGGTCGTCACCCATGCCCATTCGGACCATGCCCGCGCCGGCCACGGCCAAGTGCTGGCGACGCGCGAGACGCTGGACATCATGGCGCTGCGGCTCGGCGCACGCTTCGCCGGGTCGGCGCAGGCGCTGCGCTATGGCGAACGGCTCGGCATCGGCGGCGTGACCGTGAGCCTGCACCCGGCGGGGCACGTGCTCGGCTCGGCCCAGGTCCGGCTCGACTGGCGCGGGCTCTCCATCGTCGCCTCGGGCGACTACAAAGACGTGGCCGACCCCACCTGCGCGGGGCTGGAGGTGCTGCGCTGCCACGTCTTCGTCTCGGAGGCGACCTTCGGCCTGCCGGTGTTCCGCCATCCCGATCCGGACGCCGAGGCGCAAAAGCTCACCGCCTCGGTGCGGCTGTTCCCCGAGCGCACCCACGTGGTGGGCGCCTATTCGCTCGGCAAGGCGCAGCGCATGATGGCGCTGATCCGCCGCGCCGGCCATGACGGGCCTATCTACGTCCATGGCGCGCTCGACCCCATCACCGCCTATTACCGCTCCCGCGGCGCCGATTTCGGCGAGATCCGCCCGGTGAAGGGCGCCGACAAGAAGGCGTTCGCGGGCGCGGTCGTCATCGCCCCGCCCCATGCCATCACCGATCTGTGGGCGCGGCGCTTCGCCGATCCGGTGGCCTGCCTCGCCTCCGGCTGGATGCGGGTGCGCGCGCGGGCGCGCCAGCGCGGCGTGGAGCTGCCGCTGGTGATCTCCGACCATGCGGACTGGGACGGGCTCACCGCCACCATCGGCGCCACCGGCTGCGAGGAGGTGTGGGTGACCCACGGCGCCGAGGACGCGCTGGTCCACTGGGCCACCACCCGCCAGTTGCGCGCCCGCCCGCTCCACATGGTGGGCTATGGCGAGGCGGAGGAAGACGCCGCCAGCGCGAGCGAGGCGCAGGAATGAGGGCCGATTCCACACTGCCGTCATGCCCCGGCTTGTCCGGGGCATCCACCGTCGTGCAAACGCGGACGGAGGGGCGAGGGTGAGCCGCGCCTTCTACGTCTACATCCTCGCGAGCGCCCCCAATGGCACACTCTATGTGGGCGTGACCAATGATCTTGTCCGGCGCACCTTCGAGCATCGCGAAGGCGAGGCGAAAAGCTTCACCAAGCGCCATTCGGTGATGCGGCTGGTCTATTACGAGCAGCACGATACGGCCCTGGCGGCCATCACCCGCGAAAAGCGCCTCAAGAAATGGCCGCGCGACTGGAAGATGAACCTGATCGAGCAGGGGAACCCGCGGTGGGCCGGTCTCTATGATGGGATCGCCCAGCCATGAACCGGTTCGCGGCGCTGCTCGACCGCATGGCGTACGAGGCCGGGCGCAACGCCAAGATCCGCCTGATGGCGGACTATTTCGCGGCGACGCCCGACCCCGAGCGCGGCTTCGCGCTCGCCGCGCTCACCGGCGCGCTCTCCTTCGCCAACGCCAAGCCGGCCCTGGTGCGCGCGCTCATCATGGAGCGCGTCGACCCGGTGCTGTTCGCGATGTCCTACGACTATGTGGGCGATCTCTCCGAGACCGTCGCCCTCATGTGGCCGCGCCCGGACGGCGCGCGCGCCCATGCGCCGACGCTGTCGGAGATCGTCGCCGGGCTCTCGGCCTTGCCCAAGGCGGCGCTGCCGCGCGCGCTCGCCGGCTGGCTCGACGGGCTCGACGAGACTGGGCGCTGGGCACTGCTGAAGCTGATCACCGGCGCCCTGCGGGTGGGCGCCTCGGCGCGGCTCGCCAAGACCGCGGTGGCGAGCCTCGGCGACCTGCCGCCGGACGCGGTGGAGCTGGTGTGGCCGGGCCTCAAGCCGCCTTATCTCGAGCTGTTCGCCTGGGTCGAGGGCCGGGCGGAGCGGCCGCAGACCACGGACCCGGTGCCGTTCCGCCCGGTCATGCTGGCCCATGCCATCGAGGAGGCGGACTTCTCGCAGCTCGCGCCGGGCGACTTCATGGCGGAATGGAAATGGGACGGCATCCGCGTCCAGGCGGTGGCGGCGCGCGAGGAGACAGGGGCGCGCGTCCTGCGGCTTTATTCGCGCACCGGCGAGGACATCTCCCCGGCCTTTCCCGACCTTCTCGAGGCGCTCGACTTCGAGGGCGCGGTCGACGGCGAGCTGCTGGTGGTGCGCGCCGGCCGCGTCGAGCCGTTCAACGTCTTGCAGCAGCGGCTCAACCGCAAGGCGGTCACGGCCAAGATGCTGGCCGAGTTCCCGGCCCATATCCGCGCCTACGACCTCATCGCCGAGGGCGGCGAAGACCTGCGCGGGATGGAGTTCCGCGCGCGGCGGGCGCGGCTCGAGGCGTTCGTCGCCGCCCATCCCTCAGGCGGGCGGCTCGACCTCTCGCCGCGCCTCGCCTTCGCGTCCTGGGAGGAGCTGACGGCGGCCCGCGCCGACCCCGCCGCCTTCGGCGCCGGCGTCGACGCGGCGGCGGTGGAAGGGGTGATGATGAAGCGCGCCGACAGCCTCTATCTGCCCGGCCGGCCCAAGGGCCCGTGGTGGAAGTGGAAGCGCGACCCGCACACGGTGGACGCGGTGCTGATGTATGCCCAGAGGGGCCACGGCAAGCGCTCCTCCTTCTATTCGGACTACACGTTCGGGGTCTGGACGCAGGGCGAAGACGGCGACGTGCTGGTGCCGGTGGGCAAGGCCTATTTCGGCTTCACCGACGAGGAGCTGAAGAAGATCGACGCGTTCGTGCGGCGCTTCACCGTCAACCGCTTCGGCCCGGTGCGCGAGGTGGTGCACGAGAAGGACGCCGGCCTGGTGCTGGAGATCGCCTTCGAGGGCCTGGCCCGCTCGGCGCGCCACCGCTCGGGGGTGGCGATGCGCTTCCCGCGCGTCGCGCGCCTGCGCTGGGACAAGCCGCCGGGCGAGGCGGACCGGCTCGAGACCCTGGAGGCGCTGATCCGCTGAGCGCCCCCGAGCGCTATTGGCTGGCCCAGACGATGCGCGCCAGGAAGACCACGTCCTTGACCGGAACCTGCCGCGCCTCGTGGGGCGGGACGAGCGCGCGCAATTCCACCTGGCGCGCGGTCCGGCGCAGCAGCTCGCGCACCAGCAGCGCGCCGTCGCCGGTCTTGACCACCACCCGGTCGCCGCGGCGCACGGCGGCGGCGGGGGAGACCACCACCACGTCCCCGTCGCGATAGACCGGCGCGAGGGCGGCGCCGGAAATCTCCAGCGCGAACGCGTGCGCATCCTCCACGTCGGGGAAGACGATCTCGTCCCAGGCGGCGCCTGAGGCGGGCCGGCCGGCCGTATCGAACGCCCCGCTGCGGTTCGCCTGCGCCAGCCCCAGCAGCGGGATGGATCGGCCCCCTGCGCCGTCGGGCGCGAGCACGCCCACCATCGGCGTCGGGCGCTCGGCGAAGCCGTCGGGGCGGCCCGCGGGGTCGAGCAAGGCGACGAAATCCTCCACCCCCGCCCCGGTGGCCGACAGCGCCTTGGCGATGCTCTCGGTGGAGGGCCAGCGCGGGCGGCCATCCCCGGTCACCCGCTTCGAGCGGTTGAAGGTGGTGGGGTCGAGCCCGGCGCGCTTGGCGAGGCCCGACGTGGACAGGCCATGCCGCTCCGCCAGACGGTCCACCGCCCGCCAGATCTGCCCGTGGGTGAGCATGCCGCTGCGCGTTCCCTCGCTGAATGCCGTCGGACCATAAGAATTTGTTCCTGGTTTGTCCAGGACTTCAATCCGCCATCCACAGTTGCGGCGCCGCGGGCCGGCCGCGCGGCGGCGCGCCGTGCCGGGCCGGAACCGTCTCCTTTCAACGCGGAATGGTCGATTCTCCGGCGCCCGCCCGCAGGCAATGCTTCCCTCCCGCCAGCGCCCGCGCTAGCTGAGAAGAAGCCCGCACTGGAGATGCGCCGTGACTTCGCCGCCCATTGCCGTCGTGTACAAGATCTGCCCCGCCGCTTTGTGGCGGAAGGCGGAGGCGAAGGGCGAATTCGGCGGCGCCCCGGTGGACGTGACCGACGGCTTCATCCACCTGTCCACCGCCGCCCAGGTGCGCGAGACCGCGCGCCGGCACTTCTCCGGCCTCGGCGACCTGAAGCTCGTCACGGTGGCGGCGGACCCGCTCGGCGCGGCGCTGAAATGGGAGCCCTCGCGCGGCGGCGACCTGTTTCCCCACCTCTACGGCCCGCTGCCGATGTCGGCGGTGCGCAAGGTGGAGGACCTTCCGCTCGGCCGCGACGGCGTCCACGTCTTCCCGCCCGGCTTCGCCTAAGGCGGGGCGCGTCACGGCGCGAAGGCGCGGGCGCGCAGCGCCGGCAGGCGCAGCGCCTGGAGCCCGCCCCGCGCCAGCAGGAAGACGAGATAAGCGAGCCACAGGCCCTCATTGCCCAGCGGCCGGAAGGCGAGGAAGGCGAGCAGATAGAGCGCCAGCGCCGCCACCATCAGGTTGCGCATGTCGCGCGACCACAGCGCCCCCACATAGACGCCGTCATAGACATAGGCCGCCACCCCGGCGAGCGGCAGCGCCGCCGCATACGGCAGGAAGGCCCGCGCCTCGGCGCGCACGGCTGCGCTGGTGGTCATCAGGTCGATGAGGAGCGGGCCGGCGAGCCCGTAGGCAAGGCTCGCCACGAGCGCGAAGGCAAAGCCCCAGCCGAGCGCGAGGCGGACCGCCTGGCGAAAGGCCTCCCGCTGGCGCGCGCCCGTGGCCTGGCCGCACATCTGCTCGGCCGCGGTGGCGAAGCCGTCGAGGAAATAGGCGGCGACCATCACCAGGTTCTGAAGCACCGCATTGGCGGCGAGCGTCACGTCGCCCGCGCGCGCGCCCTGCGCCGCGAAGAAGGCGAAGGCGAACATGAGCGCGGCCGTCCGGATCATGATGTCGCGGTTGAGCACGAAGGCCTCGGCCAGGCGCGCCCGATCGAGCAACACGGCGCGCGCCACGCCAAGCCGCCCGCCGAGCATGCGCGCGCACAGCGCGAGGCCGGCGCCCGCGCCCAGCGCCTCGGCGAGCAGCGTGCCGAGCGCGGCGCCCGTCACGCCCAGGCCCGCGCCCAGCACCAGCGCCACGGTGAGCGCCATGTTGAGGAGGTTCACGCCGGCCTGGAGCGCCAGCGCGCGGCCGGTGAGGCCGAGCCCGGTGAGCCAGCCCAGCACCACATAGTTCGCGAGCGAGAACGGCGCGGCAAAGATGCGGACGTGGAAATAGTCGGCCACCGCCGCGTTCACCTGCGCGCTCGCGCCCGCGAGCGCCAGGGCGACGGCGAGGATCGGCCCCTGCAGCGCCACGAGCGCCAGCCCGCAGGCCAGCGCCACCAGCAGCGCGCGGGCGAGCACGGCGCGCTCCTCCACCCGGTCGCGCCGGCCGAGCGCCTGGGCCGCGAGCCCCACCGTGCCCATGCGCAGGAAGCCGAAGACCCAGAACAGCATGTCGAAGAGGACCGAGGCGAGCGCCACGCCGCCGAGCAGCGCCGCGTCCCCGAGCCGGCCCACCACCGCCGCGTCCACCACGCCGAGCAGCGGCACGGTGAGGTGCGCCACCGTCATGGGCAGCGCGATGGCGATGACGCGCGCGTGCGTCACCACGCCCGATGCGGGCGCCGCCCGGTCCATGGGAGGGCCTCAGCGGCCGGCGCGGGAAATGCGCAGGATCAGCCAGAGCGGCACGACGATGACCGCGCCGAGCAGGAAATAGCGCCACAGGCGCTCCACCGCCTCGAACCCGAAATTGAACAGGTTCGTCACCAGATTCATGAGGCTCTGGAGGATGTTGGCCGGATCTAGCCCGAGCGCGGCCATGATCACGCCCACCACCACGGACAGCAGGATCAGCCGCGCGACCACCCAGACCGGCGCGCCGCCGAAGAAGCGGTTCAGGTCGGAGCCGGTGCCGGTGCCGGTACCGGGGCGGCTGCTCACCTCGCGATTGTCGGACATCGTGGAACTCCTCGCTGCGCGCTCCTCTACCACGGCCGCGCCCCGAGCGGGAGGTGGATCAGATTGGCCTCAATAATCAAAAGCAACGTCGACGCCATCGGAGCATTTTTCCGCGCCCTTGCCTAAGACTTCCCGTTTCTGCAACCGTGCGGCCGCCCGCGCGGGCGATGAGGCCCGCGCGGGCGGCCGCACCGGATCCTAGGGAGAGGTAACATGAAAATTTCCCGGCGGGACGCCACTTTGGGAGGGCTCGGCCTCCTCGCAAGCACGCTTGGCGGCCCATTCGGCGGCCCATTCGGCGGCTCGCCCGCCGAGGCCGCGTTCGACGGCATCCGCGGCGTGGGCGAGGGCCTGGAGGATTTCTGGATCGCCACCGACGCCTACGTCTATGGCTACCCGCTGGTGACCATGGAACTGACCCGGCGCGTCTTGACCAACGTCGCCCAGCCGAAAGGCACCCGCGGACCGATGGGGCAGATCATCAAGCTGCGCCAGTATCCGGACGCCACGTTCCGGGACGTGACGGCGCCGAACGCCGACACGCTCTACACCACCGCGTTCTTCGACGTCGGCAAGGAGCCCTACGTGCTCTCCATCCCCGACATGAAGGACCGCTATTTCCTGCTCCCGATGCTGGACGGCTGGACCAACGTGTTCGAGGTGCCCGGCAAGCGCACCACCGGCACCGGCGCGCAGACCTACGCCATTACCGGGCCCGGCTGGAGCGGCACGCTTCCCGACGGGGTGAAGCAGTACCCGTCGCCGACCGCGATGGTCTGGCTTCTGGGCCGGATCTACTGCACCGGGACGCCCGAGGACTATGCCGCCGTCCACGCGCTGCAGGACCAGGTGAAGCTCGTCCCGCTCAGCGCCTACGGCAAGCCCTACACGCCCCCGCCCGGCAAGGTGAACCCCGCGGTGGACATGAAGACGCCGGTGCGCGACCAGGTGAACCGCCTCAGCGCGGTGGAATACTTCACCCTGCTCGCCCAGCTCATGATGACCAATCCTCCCGCCCCGGCGGACGCGCCGGCGCTCGCGCGGTTCGCGCGCATCGGCCTGGTGCCCGGCAAGCCGTTCGACCCCTCGAAGCTCAAGGCGGACTTCGCCAAGCGCATCCCGCAGATCGCGCAGGATCGCATCATGCTGCAGTTCAAGATCAACGACGCGGTCAAGAACATCAATGGCTGGACCTTCACCACCAAGACCGGGGCGTACGGCACCGACTATCTGATGCGCGCGCTCATCACCGCCATCGGCCTCGGCGCCAACCTGCCGCAGGATGCGGTGTACCCCACCTCGGAGAAGCCGGCCGACGGCGGCACCTATGACGGCACCAAGAAGTACGTGATGCGCTTCGAGAAGGGCCAGGTACCGCCGGTCAAGGGGTTCTGGTCGGTCACCATGTACGACAGCCAGTTCTTCTTCGTGGCGAACCCGCTGAACCGCTATTCCATCAGCCCGCGGCAGGATCTGAAGTTCAATCCGGACGGATCGCTCGACCTCTACCTTCAGAAGGATTCGCCCGGCGCCGACAAGGAATCCAACTGGCTGCCGGCGCCGGCGGGCAAGTTCGTGCTGATGCTGCGCATGTACTGGCCCGAGACCGCCAATCCATCGATCCTCGACGGCTCCTGGGTGATCCCCAAGGTGGCGCAGGCCGGCTGAGCCCGTTCGCACGCACCGGCGGGAGCCGCTCCGGCGGCCCCGCTCAACCGCATTGGGCGCGCGCGGCGCGGACCGAAGGCGCCGTCCGGCCAAGCGGGACGGCGCCGGACCTCGCGCGTCGGACTGCGGTTCAGTAGAGGCCGGTGCCGGTGCTGCGCACCGGCGTCGCGGGCGGGCGCTGGGTCGAGCCGGTGGCCGCGACCGGCTTCGGCTTGGGCTTGGGCGCAGGTGTCGCCCCGGTCCCCGCCGAAGCGGTGGCGCCCGCCGGCTTCGGCTTGGGCTTCTTGGGGGGCGCCGGGCTCAGCGCGGCCACCTTGGGCGGCTCGGGCTTGTTCATGGCCACCAGCTGCGACACGGTGACGAACTTGTAGCCGCGGGCGAGCAGGGCATCGAGCACCTTGGGCATCGCCTGCACGGTGGTCGGATGGATGTCGTGCGCGAGAATGATACCGCCCGGCCCGATCTGCTTCATGGTGAGCTCGTAGATCTTCTCGGGATTCTTGTTCTTCCAGTCGAGGGTATCCACCGACCAGTAGATGAAGGTCAGGTCGTACTTGTCCTCGATGTGCTTGCGCAGCGGCGCCGACATGGCGCCATAGGGCGGGCGCAGATAGATCGGCTTCTTGCCGGTGATCTTCTCGATCACGTCGTTGGTCTGGGTGAGCTGGCGGTCCGTCTCGGCCACCCCGACCTTGGGCAGGATCGGATGGTTCCAGGAATGGTTGCCGATCTCGTGGCCCTGGGCCACCATCTGCTTGAGGATTTCCGGGCTCTGGACGGCACGGCTGCCGAGCACGAAGAAGGTCGCCTTGATGCCGCGCTGCTCCAGCATCTTCAAGAGCTTGAGCGTGGTCTCGGGGTTCGGCCCGTCGTCGAAGGTGATGGCGATGTAGGGGCCGTCCACGTGCATCGACGAGTAGGAGGTGATCTTCGCCGGGCGTGCGGGCGCGCCGGACGGCGCGCTGGCGGTCGACGCGCCGGCGGTCGGGGCGCCGGCGCCGGTGGCGGGCGGCGGCCCCATCATCTGCGCGGAGGCACAGGAGAGCCCCAGAACGCCCGTCGCCAGAACGGCAAATAGCCTGATAAAGGTCTTCACGGCGAGGACGTCCCCCGAACGATGGTCGCCGCGAGTCTATCGCAGCCTGCGCATCCAAGTGTTCACATCATGTGTCGATAAATTGTGAAGCGATGAAGGCGCGGGCAGATTTGCCTCCCCCCGACAAAGGTGCTATCCACCCCGGCTTCACGAGGACGGCTCCGCCGATCCGCCGACCGGGCCTTGCGCCCGGAGGTCACCGCCCGACAGCGCGTTGCGCCCTCGGGCGTGCTTCGCGTTGGCTTTGGGGCCGGCGCGCGGCAGGGCGGCAGGGCCGCGTCACCCGTGACGCCCGAGCACACGGAAGCCCATGTTCGATACCCTTTCCGACCGCCTCGGCGGCATACTCGACCGGCTCAAGCGGCGCGGCGCCCTCACCGAGGCCGACGTGGGCGAGGCCATGCGCGAGGTGCGCCGGGCGCTGATCGAGGCGGACGTGGCGCTCGACGTGGTGCGCGCGTTCGTCGACCGGGTGCGCCAGCGCGCCGTGGGCGTGGAGGTCATCAAGTCGGTCACCCCGGGCCAGATGGTGGTGAAGATCGTCCACGACGAGCTCGTGGCGACGCTCGGCTCCGACGCCGACCCCATCGATCTCAACGCGCCCGCCCCGGTGCCGATCCTGATGGTCGGCCTGCAGGGCTCGGGCAAGACCACCTCCACCGCCAAGATCGCCAAGCGCCTGACCGAACGCGGCAAGCGCAAGGTGCTGATGGCCTCGCTCGACACCCGCCGCCCGGCGGCCATGGAGCAGCTCGCCACCCTCGGCAAGCAGGTGGAGGTGGCGACCCTGCCCATCGTCGCCGGCCAGTCCGCCGTGCAGATCGCGCGCCGCGCCATCGAGGCGGCCAAGCTCGGCGGCTACGACGTGGTGATGCTCGACACCGCCGGCCGCGTCACGCTCGACGAGGCGCTGATGGCCGAGGTGGCCGAGGTCAAGGCGCAGACCCGGCCGCACGAGGTGCTGCTGGTGGCCGACGCCCTCACCGGCCAGGACGCGGTGAACACCGCGAAAGCCTTCGACGGCCGCGTCGGCCTCACCGGCATCGTGCTCACCCGCGCCGACGGCGACGGGCGCGGCGGCGCCGCGCTCTCCATGCGCGCCGTCACCGGCAAGCCCATCAAGCTGCTGGGCACCGGCGAGAAGATGGACGCGCTGGAGGATTTCGATCCGCGGCGCGTGGCCGGCCGCATCCTCGGCATGGGCGACGTGGTGGCCCTGGTGGAGAAGGCCGCCGAGAATATCGACATCGAGAAGGCCAAGGCGGTCGCGGAGAAGATGCGCAAGGGCGCCTTCGACCTCGACGATCTGCGCGAGCAGCTGCACCAGATGCAGAAGCTCGGCGGCATGAACGGGCTGATGGGCATGCTGCCCGGCGTCGCCAAGATGAAGAACCAGATCGCCAGCGCCAACCTCGACGACAAGCTGTTCAAGCGCCAGGTGGCGATCATCAATTCCATGACGCCCAAGGAGCGCCGGCTGCCGAAGCTGCTCGACGCCTCGCGCAAGCGCCGCATCGCCGCCGGCTCCGGCACCAAGGTGGAGGAGATCAACCGGCTTCTGAAGATGCACCGCCAGATGGCCGACATGATGAAGGCCATGGGCGGGGCGGCCGGCAAGCGCGGCCCGTTCGCCGGGCTCGCCGGCATGATGGGCATGGGCGGCGGCGGGCCCTCGCCCGAAATGCTCAAGCAGCTGGCGGAGAAGATGCCGGGCGGCGGTGCCGGCGGCGGCCTGCCGCCCACCTTCCCCGGACTGCCGGGCGGCGGCCTGCCCCCCACCTTCCCCGGCGGCCTGCCCGGTCTGCCGAAGGGCTTTCCTGGATTGGGAGGGCCCGGCAAGAAGAAGTGATGCCTCCCCCTTCCGCGCGTCACCCCCCGGCTTGTCCGGGCGGTCCACCGAGCCCACGAGCGTAAGGCCAGGTGGACGAGTGGACCCTCCGGACAAGCCGGAGGGTGACGGCGGCGAAAAGACAACCCGTTCCGAACACAATGAAACGCAAGGAAACTGAAATGTCCCTGAAGATCCGTCTCGCCCGTGGCGGCGCCAAGAAGCGCCCGTTCTACCGCATCGTCGTCGCCGATTCGCGCGCGCCGCGCGACGGCCGCTTCATCGAGAAGATCGGCTCGTTCAACCCGCTGCTCGCCAAGGACGCCGCCGAGCGCGTGGTGCTCGACGCCGAGAAGGCCAAGGCCTGGCTCGAGAAGGGCGCGCAGCCCACCGACCGCGTGGCGCGCTTCCTCGACGAGGCCGGCCTCATCAAGCGCGCGGCGAAGAACAACCCGAAGAAGGCCGAGCCCGGCGAGAAGGCCAAGGAGCGCGCCAAGGAGCGGGCCGACAAGGCCGAGAAGGCCGCCGCCCCCGCCGCCGAGGAAGCCGGCGCCTGACGATCCCGCTTCCCGTGAGCGGCCCGGCCTGATCGGTCAACGCCGCTTCGACCTGACCGCACCGTCATGCCCCGGCTTGTCCGGGGCATCCACCGGCCAGCCCTTCCTGCGCTCAGAATGCCAGGCAGCGCCAGCCCTTGGGTGGATCCCCCGGACAAGCCGGGGGATGACGGAGCGCTAAGGGAACGTGCCGCTGCTGCGTCTCGCTCTGCCATAGATCGTCCTGCGCCGGCGCGCGCCGGCCTTCCCCGCCTGGAGCCATTCATGTCCGAGCCCGTCACCGTCACGTTTGCCAAGCACACGGCCGCCGCCAAGGGCGTCCTCGTGGTCCTCACCGACGAGAGCCTCGGCTTCGGCCCGGCGGCGCAGAAGCTGGTGAAGGGCGCGGATGCGGCGCTCACCCGCGCCTTCGACGCCGAGCGATTCAAGGGCAAGGCCTGGACCGGGCTCGACCTGCTCGCCCCGACGGGGCTCGAGGCGCCACGCCTGATCGTGCTGTCGGTGGGCAAGGCCAAGGCGCTGAAGAGCGCCGATTTCCTCAAGCTCGGCGGCCTCGTCGCCGGCAAGATCCCCGCTACCGCCCGCGAGGCGACGCTGGTGCTCGACCTGCCGGGGACCAAGGTTTCCGCCGATGCCGCGGCCGAGGTGGCGCTCGGCATCGCGCTGCGCGCCTACAAATTCGACCGCTACAAGACCAAGAAGAAGGACGAGGCCGAGCACGCCGCCCTCGCGGTGACGCTGCTGGTGGCCGACGAGCCGGCGGCCAAGCGCGCTTATGCCGCCAAGGCGGCGGTGGCGGACGGCGTGATCCTCGCGCGCGACCTCGTCAACGAGCCGCCGAACGTGCTCGACCCGCCGGAATTCGCCCATCGCGCCGAGGCGCTGAAGCAGGTGGGCGTGGCGGTCGAGGTGTTCGGCGACGCCGAGCTCGCCCGCCTCGGCATGCGCGCCTTGCTCGGCGTCGGCCAGGGCTCGATCAAGGAGAGCCGCGTGGTGGTCATGCAGTGGCATGGCGGCGCCAAAGGCGAAGCCCCGGTGGCCTTCATCGGCAAGGGCGTGACGTTCGACACCGGCGGCATCTCCATCAAGCCCGCCGCCGGCATGGAGGACATGAAGGGCGACATGGGCGGGGCGGCCTGCGTCACCGGCCTCATGTACGCGCTCGCCGCCCGCAAGGCGAAGGTGAACGCAGTCGGCGTCATCGGCGTGGTGGAGAACATGCCCGACGGCGCCGCCCAGCGCCCCGGCGACATCGTCACCTCGCTGTCCGGCCAGACCATCGAGATCATCAACACCGACGCGGAAGGCCGGCTCGTTCTGGCGGACGTGCTCTGGTACGCCAAGGAGCGCTTCAAGCCGAAGTTCATGATCGACCTCGCGACGCTGACCGGCGCCATCCTGGTGGCGCTGGGCCAGGATCATGCCGGCCTGTTCTCCAACGACGACCAGCTCGCCGAGCGCATCGCCAAAGCGGGCCAGGAGACCGGCGAGAAGGTGTGGCGCCTGCCGCTCGGGCCGGAATACGACAAGCTGGTGGACAGCAAGTTCGCCGACATGAAGAATTCCGGCGGGCGCCATGCCGGCTCCATCACCGCCGCGCAATTCCTCCAGCGCTTCGTCGACAAGACGCCGTGGGCGCACCTGGACGTCGCCGGCACCGCCATGGGCTCGCCGGCGAGCGACGTCAGCAAGGGCTGGGCCTCGGGCTGGGGCGTGCGCCTGCTGGACCAGCTGGTGAGGGATCACTACGAGGGGTGAGGCTAAGGCGCCGGTGATGGCGGCGGCACGGGCGCTGGGGCCGGCAATCCCAGCGCCCGCCGCGATCGCTCAAGCTCGATGGGCAACGTCACCTTCTCGAACCGCAGCAGGCGCTCTTTTCTGAGCACCTCATTGTTAAGAACTTGATTCTTATAGAATTCGTCCATGTAGCGGGCGTATAGTTCGGAACCTTGCCGCCCGGCTGCTGCCAGCGAAGCAGAAACGACCGCCGCGAGAAACATGGCGCTGACGGCCAGCGGCAGCAATTTTCGCAGCGGCTCGAACGTCTCGCCGCGCTTGGCGAACTGATAGGCGACCACGCCGGATACGAACGTCAGGATGGCGGGCGCGACGGCAGCCACGGCGCTGTCGCGGCTTGCCCCCATGAAATAGCCGGTCGCGGCGCCGATCGCGGAGAATGCGAGGGACACGGGAACGAGGGCCGTCAGGCCGAGCCGCAGAAGCCGGCCGATCAGAACGGCGAGGCCGACAGCGAGCCCGACCGAGACAAGAAACGGCGCCAAGCCGTAAAGCAGCGCCGTTTTGTAAACATTAAAGTATTCCACGGTCGCCACCCCGTCTAAATTACTGCGTATTTCGGTTTTGATCCGATCCACGCTCGTTCAGCAATTTGAGATCTGATGGTTTTATCAGCGGCGCTGAGCCTGGAGCTGTTGGCGTGCCCGGAAACGGCAAAATGCCGGGCAGCGGCTCCGCAGGCGGGGCGGCGCCCGGCCCCGACCCGGCGCGCGAACAGCCGGCGCGCCCATCCGCGCACCCGTTGCAATTGGTCGCCCCGTTCGGGCAATCTGCACCGGTCTGGGCAAAACTTGGATAGGCAGCCAGCAGGCACGCGAAGAAGGCAAGCCGAGCGCGCATTGGACGTCTCCCCCAATTCCGCTACTCTACCATAGGTTATGTCGGAAATCTTCTTCTACCACCTCGAACGCCGCCCGCTGGAGCAGGTGCTGCCTGCCCTCCTCGAGAAGTCGCTGGAGCGCGGCTGGCGGTGCGTTGTGGAATGCGGCTCGGCGGAGCGGCGCGATGCGCTCGATGCGCATCTGTGGACCTATAGCGACGCCTCCTTCCTGCCCCACGGCACCGACGCGCAGCCGCAGCCCGAGCGCCAGCCGGTGCTGATCGCCACCTCGCAGGCGAACCCCAACGGCGCCACGGTGCGCTTCCTGGTGGATGGGGTGGAGCTGCCCGACCCGGCGGCCTATACGCGCCTGGTCTATCTCTTCGACGGGCGCGACGACGAGCAGATGGCCGCCGCCCGCGAACGCTGGAAGCAGGCCAAGGCGCTCGGCGCCGCGCTCACCTATTGGCAGCAGGATGAGGAAGGGCGCTGGGTGCGCAAGGCCTGAGCTTCAAAAAGGCCTGAGCCTCAGATGGCCTGAGCCTCAGCCGGACGAGGCCCCGCCGCCCCCGCGGCCGCGCAGCAGCCGCAGGAGGTAGCCGAAGATCGCCACGGCGATGCTCGGCACGCCGGCGCTGAACGGGGCGCGCACGAAGGCGGCCAGGCGCTGCGCCTGGCCGCCGACCACCTGCAATTCCACGCTGACCGCCTGCAGCGCCGCCTCGTGCACCTGCACCGCCACCTCGTCCTCGCGGCCCGGCTTGATGCCGGACGCAACCAGCATGAGGATCAGCGCCACCACCAGCCCGACGCCGCCGCAGATGGCGGCCGCGGCCTTGGTGCCGTAGGCCTCCTCCAGCATCAGGAAGCCGGCGAAGGCGAACATGCCGACGGCGAAGGCGGCGATGAGGCCGGCGAAGACGAACAGCACCGTGCGCGTCGCCAGCCGCCGCATGGCGAGCTCGGCGATGATCAGGTCCGCCTTCAGCAGGATGCGCAGATTGCGCACCAGCGTGTCCAATTCGCTCATCGCCGTCTCCAGATCTTGCCGATCACGATGCCGGCAAGCAGGCAGCCGGCCACCAGGACCAGCGGGTGCGCCACGGCGACCGCGCGCGCCTTCTGCTCCGCCTCCTCGGCCATGGCGCCGAACTCGGCGGCGGCGCGCTTGGCTTCCTTGAACGCATCCTCGGCGGCGGGGCGCGCCGCCTCGTAAGCGTCCTCCGCCATCTGGCGCGCGCCGGTCCGGGCGCGCGATTCCACGTCCGCCGCGCGGCGCGCCAGCTCCGCGCCCACCGCCTCAAGCTCGCCCTTCAGCGCCGCCAGACGCTCCACCACGGGATCTCGTGCGCGCATGTGCGCCTCCTCATGTTCCCGCGCCGCGCGGGGGCCTCGCGCGGCCACGGTCCGATGGAGCCCCCTCCCCCCTTGTGCTGTCAAGCGGCACGACCGGCATTGACCCGGTCGGGGTTCGGGGGCAAATGCGCCCCTGCAGGGGAAACGACGGGAGACGGAACTTGTCGCGCCATATCGACTATTATTTTTCCACCATCTCGCCCTGGAGCTTCCTGGGGCATGCGCCGTTCTTGGCGGTGGCCCGCGCGCACGGCGCGGACGTCGCCTTCCGGCCGGTCGCCCTCGGCCCGGTGTTCGCGGAGACCGGCGGCCTGCCGCTCTCCAAGCGCGCCCCGCCGCGCCAGCACTACCGGCTGCTGGAGCTGCAGCGCTGGCGGGTGAAGCGCAACGTGGAGCTTCACGTCCATCCGCGCCACTGGCCGTTCGACGCCACGCGCGCCGACCAGATGGTGATCGCCGCGCTCCAGGCGGGCCTGCCGGTGGATGCCCTGGTGGCGCGCATCTTTTCCGGCGTGTGGCAGCGCCAGGAGAATCTGGCCGATCCGGACGTGCTGGCGGCGATCGCCGACGAGGTCGGCCTGCCGGGCAGCACGCTCGCGCTCGCGTCCGAAGGCGAGCCCGCCGCCACCGCTTATGCGGAGAACCGCGCCCGCGCGCTCGCCGCCGAGGTGTTCGGCGCGCCCGCTTACGTGCTGGACGGCGAGGTGTTCTGGGGCCAGGACCGGATCGATCTCCTGGCCGACGCGCTGGCGAGCGGGCGCGCGCCCTATCGCCCGATCCCGGCGGAATGAGCCGGCGGCCCCGGTTCGGCCGCGATCCTCGGCCAGCATCGCCGGCCTGACGATGAGGACACGCCGCGCCCCGGCGCCGGGGCGCGGTCCCTTTTCCCGCCGGCCCGCGACCGGGCCCGAGACGAGGCCGCCATGATCCGCCTTCGCCTGCCGACCACCGCTGCCGGCGCCGTGCTTCTCGCCTGCGCCGCCGCGCCCGCCTTCGCCCAGGGACAGGCGCCGGCGGCCGCCGGTCCGGACGCCGTGCGGCAAGGGCTGCCTTCGGTGGCGCCGCCAGGGCCGGCAGCGCCACGCTTCACCTTCACGCCGGTGGAGGGCGGCACGCTGAAGCTCGACACGCAGACCGGCAAGGCCTCGCTGTGCGCCAAGGGCCCGGCGGGCTTTTCCTGCGAGGCGGTGCCCGACAGCCGCGACGCCTATGAGGCGGAGATCGCCCGGCTCCAGCAGGAGATCGCGGCGCTCAAGGCCGGCAAGCCAGGGGCGGCGCCGCTGCCGGGCGACCCCTCCGAGCTCGACGCGGCGCTCGATTATGCCGAGCGCTTCTATCTGCGCCTCAAGGCCTTCATCGACCGCATGCGCGCCGCCGAGGGCGAGAAGCGCCTCTAGAGCCCCTATCCGCCGGCCCGGCCTCAGAAGTGGCTCAGGAACTCGTCCACCTTCTTGAGCGCCTGGTCGGTGATCGGGCCGGGGAAGGCGACGAAGACGTGGCAGCCGCCGGGATAGACGTCGAGCGCCGTGTCGTTGCCCGCGGCGAGCCAGCGCGCCGCCATGAACAGGGTGTCGTCCAGCAGCGGGTCCTTGCCGCCGACGGTGAACTGCGCCTTCGGCAGGCCGCGCAGGTCCGCCAGCAGCGGCGACACGTCCGGATCGTCCGGCGTGCCGGCGAGGCGCAGATAGTTGCGCACGAAGCGGGCGATGTCGGCGGTGTTGAGCACCAGAGGCTCGTCGCCCCAGTTGCGCACCGAGGGGGTGAGGCGCAGGTCGTAGCAGCCGGAGGTGAGGTTGGCGGCGGAAAACGGCTTCATCAGGTGCTTGTCGCGCAGGCGCAGCAGGGTCGCCACCGCCAGCGTCGCGCCGCCCGATTCCCCGCCGATGGCGAAGCGCTCCGTGCCGAACCGGCCGGGCCCCTCCTTCACCAGCCACAGCGCCGCCGCCTCGCAATCGTCCGGGCCCGCGGGATAGGGCGTCTCCGGGGCGAGCGCATAGTCCACCGACACCACGGCGAGGCCGCAATGGGCGGCGATCCGGTCGGTGAGGGTGTCGTTCTCGCGCGCCGAGCCCACGCTCCAGCCGCCGCCATGGATGTGCAGATAGACCCCCTTGGGCGGCCCGTCCGGCATCACGATGCGCACCGGCACCGGGCCGCGCGGGCCGGGAACCGTCTCGTCGTGGGCGCGCTTGCTCGCCGGCGGCAGCGGGAAGATGCCCTTGCCCGAAATGCGCGCCGCGCGCACCACCGGCAGCGGCACCGACCAGCGGTTCGGCAGCGCCTGCAGCGCCTTGACGATGGCGTCGTTGACCAGACGCGTGCCGGGCGCGACGGCGTCGTCGGCGAACACCGCGGGATCGAGGGTCAGCTTCGACATGGGCGGTCCTTCTTCGGAGCGGGACAGGGCATCCGCCGCGTTATAAGCCGAAGCGGGCCCCGTTGGGCAGGCGGCATGAACGGGAGGCAGGACCGATGGCGCAGATGCGACGCACCCCGGCGCGGACCGCGCCCGTGACCCTCCAGGCGCATGCGCGCCTGGAGGTGGAGACGCCCGGCCAGGGCTTCACCGACATCACCCGCGAGGCCGCCGCCTTCCTTGCCGAGACCGAGGCGGCGAGCGGCCTGCTGGTGCTGTTCTGCCGCCACACCTCGGCCTCGCTCACGATCCAGGAAAATGCCGATCCCGACGTCCGGCGCGACCTGCTCACCGCGCTTGACCGGCTGGCGCCGCGCGACCTCGGCTGGGTGCACGATCTGGAGGGCCCCGACGACATGCCCGCCCATGTGCGCGCGCTGGTGACCGACAGCGGTCTGTCGATACCGGTCATCGACGGCCGCCTGGCGCTCGGCACCTGGCAGGGGATCTATCTGATCGAGCACCGCGACGCGCCGCACCGGCGGGACATCGTGATGCTGTTCACCGGCACGGCGCGGAATTGACCTGAACCGCTTGTCATCCCTTCGCCACGGATCGATGATCCGCACAACCGATTCTGAGCCGGCGTCAACCAGGGCGCGGCTTGCGCCGGAAAAACGGCCGGGCGATGGGGGAGGGTGTCAGTGCCAGAGGACGTCGCACCGGGATTGCGCCTCGTCATCGCCGACGACCACCCCTTGTTCCGCGGCGCGCTGCGCGAGGCCATTTCGGGCCACGCCGCCGCCCAGATCGAGGAGGTGGGCACCTTCGACGGCCTCACCGCGCTGCTCGAGCGGGAGGGCGACTTCGACCTCATCCTGCTCGACCTCACCATGCCCGGCGCGCGCGGCTTCTCCGGCCTCATCTACCTGCGCGCGCAGTATGCGGCGGTGCCGGTTGTGGTGGTCTCCGGCAATGAGGAGCCGGCGGTGATCCGGCGCTGCCTCGACCTCGGCGCCTCCGGCTTCATCCCCAAGACCATGGCGGTCGCCGACATGCGCCGGGCGGTCACCGCGGTGCTCAAGGGCGAGACCTTCGTGCCGCCCGACATCAACCTGTCCGCCAAGACCGATGCCGAGACCGACGCCATCATCGCCCGCCTGTCGACGCTCACGCCGCAGCAGGTGCGGGTGCTGATGATGCTGGCGGAGGGCCGCCTCAACAAACAGATCGCCTACGAGCTTTCGGTCTCCGAGGCGACGGTGAAGGCCCACGTCTCCGCGATCCTGCAGAAGCTCGGCGTCGAGAGCCGCACCCAGGCGGTGATCGCGGTCTCCAAGGTGGAGACCGGGCTGTGGAGCCAGCAGCAGGCGTGAGCGCGGCGCCGTCGCCCGCCCGGCGGGCCGCTTGAAAACGCTTTATTTGCCTTCCAGGGTTTTGCTGGCGCGGATCCGGTGCCGGATCGCCGACGAAGATTCGAGCAGAAGGCGGGGCGAGCCATGAGCGACGACACCTTGCGCACCCGCGCCCCGCAGGAAGCCGCCGCCGGCTGGTGGGCGCGCCTGATCGCCGGCCTCAAGGTCTACGGCCAGCCGGGCGTGCTCTCGGTGATGTTCCTCGGCTTCTCCTCGGGCCTGCCGCTGGCGCTCACCGGCACCACGCTGTCGGTGTGGATGACGGAGGCCGGGGTGAGCCTCGGCAGCATCGGCCTGTTCTCGCTCGTGGGCGTGCCCTACACGCTGAAGTTCCTCTGGGCGCCGCTGGTGGACGCCCTCGACGTGCCGGTGCTCTCGCGCCTGTTCGGCCGGCGGCGCGGCTGGCTGCTGGCGACCCAGATGGCGCTGATGGCCGCCATCGTGTTCCTCGGCCTCCAGGACCCGCTCTCCGCCCCGCTGCTGGTGGCGCTGGGGGCGCTGGTGGTGGCCACCGTGTCGGCGACGCAGGACATCGTGGTCGACGCCTACCGCGTGGAGCGCCTGGCGGGCAACGAGCAGGCGGCCGGCATGGCGGGCTACGTGGCCGCCTATCGGGTCGGCATGCTGGTGTCGGGGGCGGGCATCATCGCTCTGGTCGCCTATTTCGAGGTGGCGGGCGTGCCGCGCGCCTCGGTGTGGCTGTGGGGCTATGTGGTGGCCGGCGCCCTGATGCTGGTGGGCATCCTCACCACCCTGCTCTCGCGCGAGCCGGAGGCGCCGCCGCGCGCGACCGACGCCGGCGCCCTGTCCCGCGTCGCCGCGACGGCGGTGGGCGCCTTCTCCGAATTCCTCGCCCGCGAGCAGGCGGTGACGATCCTGCTGTTCGTGCTGCTGTTCAAGTTCTGCGACGCGTTCGCCGGCGTGCTCACCGCCCCGTTCGTGATCGCCATCGGCTTCGACAAGGCGACCTATGCCGGCATCGTCAAAGGCGTCGGCTTCTTCGCCGCGCTGGCCGGCGGCTTCGTCGGCGGCTACATCGCCCGCGAGCTGTCGCTGGTGAAAAGCCTGTGGATCGCCGGCATCCTGCAGATCCTGTCCAACCTCGCCTTCACGCTCCAGGCCGTGGTGGGCGTGAACCTGCCCCTGCTCACCGGCACCATCATCGTCGAGAACTTCACCGGCGCCATCGGCACGGTGATCTTCGTCGCCTATCTCTCGGCCCTGTGCGGCGCGCGCAGCCACACCGCGACCCAATACGCGCTGCTCACCGCGCTCACCGCCGTGGGGCGCACCTTCCTCGCCTCGGGCGGCGGGTTCGTGGCGCAGGCGACGGGCTGGCCGGTGTTCTTCGTCATCACCGCGGTCGCCGGCCTGCCGGGCCTCGCGCTCCTCGCCTTCCTCCAGGCGAAGGGGCATTTCCGCACCCTGCGCGGCGGCGCCGCTCCGGCCGCGGCGGACTGAGGCCGCCCGCGCTCCGGAGGCCGAAGCGAAGGCCGACGAACAAAAAGGGCGGCGCGCCGGAGCGCGCCGCCCGTGTCGCCGGGCGGACCGGGGCCGGCGCCTATTCCGCCGGGGCGGGATGGCGCCCGTCGCCGGCGCCGCCGTCCGCCGCGTCCTTCGGCTTCCTCGTGCCGAGCGCCGCGAGCCAGCGGGCGAAGACGTAGAAAGCGGGCGTGAAGATGAGGCCGAAGAGGGTCACGCCGATCATGCCCGAGAACACCGCCGTGCCGAGCGCCTGGCGCAGCTCCGCGCCGGCGCCGATGGCCCACACCAGCGGCACCACGCCGAGGATGAAGGCGAGCGAGGTCATGATGATCGGCCGCAGGCGCAGCCGCGCCGCCTCCACCGCCGCCTCGCGCCGCCCGTGCCCCTGGTCCTCCAGCTGCTTGGCGAACTCGACGATGAGGATGGCGTTCTTGGCCGCGAGGCCGATCAGCACGATGAAGCCCACCTGGGTCAGGATGTTGTTGTCCTGCGCCCGCAGGATCACCCCGCCGAGCGCCGCGACGAGGCACATGGGCACGATCAGGATCACCGCCAAAGGCAGCGTCAGGCTCTCATACTGCGCCGCCAGCACCAGGAACACGAACACAACCCCGAGCGCGAAGGCGAAGATGGCGGTGTTGCCGGCCCGCTGCTGCTGGAAGGCGAGCGTCGTCCACTCGTAGGAGAAGCCCTGCGGCAGCACCTTCGCCGCGAGCTGCTGCATGATCTGGATCGCCTGCCCCTGGGAGTAGCCGGGCGCCGGCGAGCCGTCGAGCTCGGCCGCCGGATAGAGGTTGTAGCGCGGCACCCGATAGGGGCCGGAAATGTCGCGCACGGTGGCGAACGAGCCGAGCGGCACGGTCGCCCCGCCCGCCGCCCGCACCCGGATCGAGAGCACGTCCTTCGGGTCGAGGCGGAACGGGGCATCGGCCTGCGCCTGCACCCGGAATGTGCGGCCGAACAGGTTGAAGTCGTTGACGTAGGTGGAGCCGATATAGGTCTGCAGCGCCGCGAACACGTCCGCCAGATTGATGCGCAGCAGCTGCGCCTTCTGGCGGTCGACGTCGAGGAACAGCTGCGGCGTCGAGGTCTCGAACAGCGAGTAGACCTGCTGCAGGCCCGGCGTCTGCGCCGCCGCGCCCATCATGGCATAGACCGCGCCGCGCAGCGCCTGGAGGCCGACGCCGCCGCGGTCCTCGACCATCATACGGAAGCCGCCGGCATTGCCGATGCCCTGCACCGGTGGCGGCTGCACCACGATCATCTGCGCGTCCTGGATGCCGGCCATCTTGCCGAACAGCACCTTCTGCACCGCCGTGGCGGTGCGGTTCGGGTCGCCGCCGCGCTCCGAGAACGGCTCCAGGATGACGAACATGGCGCCGGCATTGGGCGCGTTGGTGAAGGTCGCGCCCGAGAAGCCGGCGATGTTGATGACGTGGCCGACGCCCGGCGTGCCGAGGACGAGGTCGCCGGCGCGCTTCATCACCTCCTCGGTGCGCTGCATGGCCGAGCCGGGCGGCAGCTGGGCGGCGATGATGAGGTAGCCGCGGTCCTGCTGGGGGATGAATCCCTGCGGGGTGGTGGTGAACAGGTAGCCGCCGAAGGCGACGATGCCGGCATAGACCACCAGCACCACCGCGACGATGCGCACCAGCCGGGCGGTGAGGAAGGCATAGCCGTTGCCCAGCGCCTCGAAGCCGCGGTTGAAGATGCGGAAGAAGCCGACGATCGGCCTTGCGTACCAGGCCGGCTTCTCGTGCGCCGCGCGGTGCGGCCTCAGCAGCACCGCGCACATGGCGGGAGAGAGCGTCAGCGAGACGAACAGGGAGATCAGCGTCGAGCCGGCGATGGTGAGCGCGAACTGCCGGTAGAACTCGCCCGACAGGCCGGTGATGAAGGCGGTGGGGATGAACACCGACGACAGCACCAGCGAGATGGCGATCAGCGCGCCGCCCACCTCGTCCATGGTCTTGTAGGCGGCGTCGCGCGGCGACAGGCCCGCCTCGATGTTGCGCTCCACGTTCTCCACCACGACGATGGCGTCGTCCACCACGATGCCCACCGCCAGCACCAGGCCGAACAGCGACAGGTTGTTCAGCGAGAAGCCGAACAGGCTCATGACGAAGAAGGTGCCGACGAGCGAGATCGGGATGGCGAGGATGGGGATCAGCGCCGCCCGCCAGGTCTGCAGGAACAAGATCACCACCAGCACCACCAGCAGGATGGCTTCGCCGATGGTGTGCACCACCGCGTCGACCGACTGCTGGATGAACTCGGTGGGATTGTAATAGATCGCGTAATTGACCCCGACCGGGAAGGTCTTGCCGATCTCCTTCATCTGCGCCACCACCGCATTGCCGGTGGCGAGCGCGTTCGAGCCCGGGCGCTGGAACACGCCGAGCTGGATCGAGATGTCCTTGTCGAGGAACGAGGTGGACGCGTAGTCCTGGGCCGCGATCTCGACCCGGCCCACGTCCTTCAGGCGCACCAGCGCCTCGTCCGTCTGCTTGATGACGATGTTGGCGAACTCGGTCGGATCGGCGAGCCGGCCGAGCGTGCGCACGGCGATCTGGAACGCGCGCTGCTGCGGCACCGGCGGCTGGTTCAGCACGCCCGAGGCCACCTGCACGTTCTGCGCCCGCAGCGCCGTCACCACGTCCGTGGAGGTGAGGTTGAGCTGGCTCATGCGGTCCGGATCGAGCCAGATCTGCATGGCGTATTCGCGCGAGCCGAACACCGTGATGGAGCCCACGCCGTCGATGCGCGAGAGCACGTCCTTCACCTGGGCGTTGGCAAGGTTCGAGATGAACAGCGGATCGCGCGAGCCATCGGGCGAATAGAGGCTGACCACCAGCATCAGATCGGGCGAGGACTTGGCGGTGACCACGCCCACCTGCTGCACCTCGCTCGGCAGGCGCGGCTGGGCAATGGCGACGCGGTTCTGCACCTGCACCTGGGCGATGTCGAGATTGGTGCCGATGTCGAACGTCACCGAGATGGAGAAGCGCCCGTCCGCCGCCGAGTTGGACGAGATGTAGAGCATCCGCTCCACGCCGTTGATCTGCTGCTCGATGGGCGCGACCACGGTGTCGGCCACGGTCTCGGCGGACGCGCCGGGATACTGCCCCGTCACCGCGATGACCGGCGGGGCGATGTCCGGATACTGGGCCACCGGCAGGCGGAAATAGGACACCGCGCCGAGGATCACCAGCATGGTGGAGAGCACGCAGGCGAAGATCGGCCGGTCGATGAAGAAATGGGAGATTTTCACGGCCGCCCCCTCACTGCGCCTTGGCCGGCGCGGCGCCCGGGGCGCTCGCGTCGGCGGCCTTGGCCTCCTGGGGTGCGACGGTGACGCCGGGGCGCACGCGCATGAGGCCGTTCACCACCACCTTGTCGGCGGGGGCGAGGCCCTCGCGGATCACCCGCTCGCCGCCGACCAGCGGCCCGAGGGTGACGAAGCGCTGCTCCACCTTGTTCTCGGGCCCGACGACGTACACGAACTTCTTGACCTGCTCCGAGCCGACGGCGGAATCGGGCACCACCAGCGCCTGGTAGGGCGCGCTGGCGTCGAGCCGGAGGCGGGCGAACATGCCGGGACGGAACAGATCGTCCTTGTTCTGGAACACCGCGCGGCCGCGGATGGTGCCGGTCTCCCGGTCGATCACGTTGTTGAGAAAGTCGAGCTCGCCCTTGTGGACGAAGCTCGGGTCGTCGATCAGCTTGAGCTCCACCGGCGCGCCCTTGATGTCGGCGCCCATGCGGCGCGTGTAGCGCAGCAGCGAGGCCTCATCGATCGAGAACTCGAAGCGGATCGGATCGGTGGAGACGATCACCGCGAGCAGGGTCGGCGAAGCGCCTGTGCCGCCGGTCACGTAGTTGCCGATCGACACCCGCCGGTCGCCGATGCGGCCCGACACCGGGGCGCGGATCTCGGTGAAGGCGAGGTCGAGCTCGGCCGAGCGCACCGCCGCCTCCTGCGACTCGACGATCGCGGCGGCGCTGCGCGCCGCCTGGGTGCGCTGGTCGAAGGCCTGCTTGGAAATGGCGTTGGAGGTCTTGTCCTCGAGCAGGGTCCGGGCGCGCTCGAGGTCGGCCTTGGTGAAGTCCACATTGGCCTTGGCCTGGGCGAGGTTGGCCTTGGCCTGATCGAGCGCGATCTTGAACGGGCGCTGGTCGATGGTGAAGAGCAGGTCGCCCTGCTTCACCCGCTGGCCGTCCGTGAAGTGGATCTTGTCAAGGTATCCCGATACGCGGGCGCGCAGATTCACCTCGTCGATGGCGAGGAAGCGGCCCACATATTCGTCGCGGTCGGTCACGGTGCGCGAGACGGGACTGGCCACCGTCACCTGCGGCGCGGGCGGCGGGCCCGACTGCTGGGCGGCCGGCTGGCCGCATGCCGAGAGCGCGAGCGCACAGGCAAGTATGACGGGGATGCTGCGGGCAACGTTCATCATCGGTCCGGCTCCGGGTGCACGCGCAGCGTCCACCAATGTCGTGAGCGAGGGGTCCGGCACGTCCCGCAACCGAAGAGCCAAGACCGAAAGGCGGCCGATCGCATAGCACAGTGCGCTGCGATGCAAAACGTTGGCGCCGGATTTTTTTTGCGCGGGGGAGCCCGTCACAGGCCGCGGCGCCCGGTCACCCCCGCGAGGAACGCCCGCCCGAGAAGACCGGCCACGGCTGCGCCGTAGCAGAGCCCGCCCGCCGCCACCACCAGCGCCAGGATCAATTCCTCGCGCGCCCAGATTCCCGCCGGCACCAGGCGGTCGGCGGCATGCTGCGCCCCGAGCAAGGCCGCGGCGACCAGGGCCAGCACCCCGGCCAGCCGGGCGAGATGGCCGCCGAGCCTGTCGTCGCCCACCGGCAGCCCCTGGCGCAGCGCGAACACGATGAGCAGGCCGAGATTGATCCACCCGCCCACGGCGGTGGCAAGCGCGAGGCCCACCTGGGCGAGCGCCCCCATGAGCGCGAACTTGAGCGCCACGTTGACGGCCACCGCGCTGAGCGAGGCGATCATCGGCGTGCGGGTGTCGCCGCGGGCATGGAACGGGGCGATGAAGGCGCGCACCACCACGAAGGCGAGCAGGCCGACGCCATAGGCCTGGAGCGTCGCCGCCGCCGCCGCCGCGTCCGCCGCGGTGAAGGCGCCGCGGGCGAACAGCGCGCGCATGACGAGGTCCGGCACCGCGAGCGCGGCGGCGACGAAGGGGATGGCGAGCAGCGCCGCAAGCTCCACCGAGCGCGCCTGGGCGCGGGCGGCGCCGGCATCGTCCTTGGCGGCGAGGCGGCGCGCCATCTCCGGCAGCAGCACGGTGCCGACCGCGATGCCCACCACGCCGATGGGCAATTGGTTGATGCGGTCGGCATAATAGAGGGCGGAGAGCGCGCCGGCCGGCAGGAAGGTGGCGATGATGGTGTCGGCGAACAGCGCGATCTGGATGCCCGCCGAGCCGATGATGGCGGGCCCCAGCGCCTTCAGGAACTGGCGCGTGCCGGGATCGAGCTTCGGCCGGGAGAATCTAAGGCCGATGCCCGCGCGCTCGGCATCGGTGCCCACCACGAGCAATTGGGCGACGCCGGAGATCAGCACCCCCCAGGCCGCGGCGTGGCCCGCGGTGGGGAACAGCGCCGCGGCGAGCAGCGTGCCCACCATGCACACATTGAGCAGGATCGGCGCGGCCGCCGGCACCGCGAAGCGCCCGCTGGCGTTGAGCGCGCCCGAGGCCAGCGTCACCACCGAGATCAAGGCGAGATAGGGGAAGGTGATGCGGGTCAGCGTCACGGCGAGGCCGTAGCGCTCGGGATCGTCCGTGAGGCCGGGGGCGAGCAGCGCCACGAATTGCGGCGTGAAGGCGAGCACCAGCGCCAGCAGCACGCCGTGCACGAGCATCATGGCGGTGAGGATCTCGTCGGCGAAGTGGCGCGCGCGCGCGCCGCCGTCCTGCTCCTTCAGGCGGGCATAAGTGGGCACGAAGGCGGCGTTGAAGGCGCCCTCGGCGAAGATGGCGCGGAAATGGTTCGGCAGGCGGAAGGCGACGAAGAAGGCGTCCGCCACCGGCCCGGCGCCCAAAACGGCGGCCATCACCACGTCGCGGATGAAGCCGGCGAGGCGCGAGAGAAGCGTGAAGCCGCCCACGGAGAGGATGTTGCGGAACATGAATTGGTTTCGGCGCCTTCGGTCGTGCGGCCGGTTCTAGCCTGTCCGCCGGCGCTCGGCCAGCGCGGGAGACGTCCCTGCGACGGCATGAGGAAGACGGAGGACGGCCGAAGGAAGGGGCTGGCGCTCGCGGCCCTTCGCACCTACATTGGCAGTGCGGGGCTGCGGGGCTCGTTAGGAGACAATATCCCCGGGGCCTTATCGATCCTGAAGGGAGCTGTCCCTGACTGTGCCCCTGGGCACGGATATACGGCGCCCACCTACTTTGTAGGTTTCCCGGGATCGCACTCCGACGGCTTTTGTGGCTCCGCAACTTCTCTTCTCTGCCTTCCAGATGGCGCCTTCCTCCCCCCCAGCCGACGACATCGGCGCCGAGAAGCGGCGCCTGCGCGCGGCTGCGCTGGCGCGCCGCGCCGCCATGGGGGACGAGGCGCGCCGCGCCGCCGCGCTGGCGGCCGCCGGCCACGCGCTGACGGCGATCGGCGCGCCGCAGGGCCGCACCATCGCTCTGTTCGCTCCGTTCCGCGACGAGATCGACACCTTTCCGCTGGCCGCGGCGCTGCGGGCGGAGGGCGCGCGCCTCGCTCTGCCGGTCATCGTCGGGCGCGAGCAGCCGCTCGCATTCCGCCTGTGGCAGCCGGACGACGCGCTCGCGCCCCGGGGCGCCTTCGGCATCCCGACCCCATCCGCCCAAGCGCCCGAGGTGCGGCCCGATATGGTGGTGGTGCCGCTCGCCGCCTTCGACCGGCGCGGCTACCGCATCGGCTACGGCGCCGGCTTCTACGACCGCACGCTGGCGCAGCTGCGCGCCGAACGGCCGGTGCGCGCCCTCGGCTATGCCTTCGCCTGCCAGGAGGTGCCGCGCGCGCCCGATGAGCCCCATGACGAACCCCTCGACATGATGATAACCGAGGTGGCCGCCTTCCTTTGCCCCGGATCCTGAAACGATGCGCATGCTCTTTCTCGGCGACGTGGTCGGCCGTCCCGGCCGTGACGTGGTCACCAACCTCCTGCCCGGCCTCGTCTCGGCCTGGAAGCTCGATTTCGTGGCCGTGAACGGGGAGAACGCGGCCGGCGGCTTCGGCATCACCGAGGCGATCTACGACGAGCTGCGGGCGGCGGGAGCGGACGCGGTCACGCTCGGCAACCATTCCTTCGACCAGCGCGAGGCGCTCGTCTTCATCGAGCGCGCGCCGCAGCTGCTGCGACCGGCCAACTATCCCGCCGGCACGCCGGGCCGCGGCGCCGCGCTGGTGGAGGCGAAGAACGGCGCCGCGGTGCTGGTGCTCAACATCATGGGCCGGGTGTTCATGGATCCGCTCGACGATCCCTTCGCGGCGGTCGACCGGGCGCTGGAGGGGGCCGAGCTCGGCCGCATGGCGGACGCGGTGCTGGTGGACTTCCACGCCGAGACCACCAGCGAGAAGCAGGCCTTCGGCCATTATTGCGACGGCCGCGCCTCCCTGGTGGTGGGCACCCACACCCATGTGCCCACCGCCGACCATCGCATCCTTTCGGGCGGCACCGCCTTCATGACCGATGTGGGCATGTGCGGCAGCTATGACGGGGTGATCGGCATGGACAAGGAAGAGCCGATCCGCCGCTTCACCCGCAAGCTGCCCTCCGCCCGCTTCGAGCCGGCGGGCGGCGCCGGCACGCTCTCGGGCGTGGCGGTGGAGACGGATGACGCCACCGGCCGCGCGGTGAGGATCGCCCCGGTGCGCATCGGCGGCCCGCTCGCCGAGACGCGGCCGGACTTCTGGGACGCGTGACCAGCGCAAGGGCCGATGGGGCGGCTGCGCGCCCCGCTATTTCGGGGCGTCGGGGTTCAGGCCGTTCAGGAATGCGATGACCGCAAAAGCGATCTGCTTCGGCTGTTCCGGCAACATGGCGTGGCCCATGTTTGGGAAGGCCACCAGCGTCGCGTTGGGCCGCTTGACCACGAAGTCGAACGCATTCTGCACCGGCGCCATCTTGTCCTCAAGGCCCTGGATCACAAGCGCCGGAGCCGTTCCGCCGTTGTAGAGCGGCTTGAAGTCCGTATGGGCGGCGGCCAGGGTCTGAAGCAGCGCGGCCTCCCGGTGCCAGCCGGTGTAGAAGGCGCTCGCATCGTTGCCCTTGGCGAACATCACGTCCGCCACCGCGGCCCGGTGCTGATCCTGCGGGAGCGCCGGATCGTACATCTTCCAGAACGCGTCCCAGGTCGCCTTGTCCGGCTGGATCTCGCCGCCGGCGGCCAGCAGCACGAGGCCGATGACCCGTTCGGGCTGGAGCGACGACACCGCCCGCGAGACCCGGTTGCCGAAATTCTGGCCGAGGATGTAAGCCCGCTTCAGCCCAAGCTGGTCCGCAACCGTCCACACATCGTTGCCAAGGTCCTGCAGCTTCACGTCGATCAGCGGACCCGAGCTTCCACCGATGCCGCGCGGGTTGATGAGCACCACGTGATAGCCGGCCTTGACCACAGCGTTGCCGAGATCCTCGAAGTCCTGCGCCGGGCGGCCGAGCGATGGGTGCATGAGCACGCTCTGCCCGCTGCCGCGCTCGAAGATCTCCAGATGGACGTCGCCCTTGTCCACCATCTTGCGCGACCAGCCATCGAGGGCCTCGGCCGACGCCACGCCGGACAGCGCCGCGATCAGAACGGTGGGCACGAGCGCCGCCAGCGAAACGAGGCGGCGCCATTCGGCTGAGACAAAAAACATGGCTTCTCCTGCTCGGCTTGGCACGGTCCGGCAAGGATCGCGCCCCGGCGCCCGCCCGATGGGGGGCGGGGGTGCCTGAAGCGGGGCGCCCCGCGGCGTGGCGCTCCTTATACGCGGCAATATGGTTGATATATACCGCCAACAATAAGGCAGCCGCGCATCCGGGCCGGCTGACGCGCCGCGCCGGCCGTCTGGACTTGGGCCGGCCGTCTTTCTAAAAGAAGCGCCCGTTACCCGAGGCATGGCCTACCTGCGTGGTCCGCAGGAGTGGGCAATAGGAGCGCACATGATCTCGCTGACCTTCCCCGACGGCGCCAAGCGCGAATATCCCGTGGGGACCTCCGGCGCCGACGTCGCCGCCCAGATCTCCAAGTCGCTGGCGAAGAAGGCGGTGGCCGTCACCCTCGACGGGCAGCTCGCGGACCTTGCCGAGCCGATCGCCGCCGACGCCCATATCGAGATCGTCACCCGCGAGGACCCGCGCGCGCTGGAGCTGATCCGCCACGACTGCTCGCACGTCATGGCCGAGGCGGTGCAGGCCATCTGGCCGGGCACCCAGGTGACCATCGGCCCGGTGATCGAGAACGGCTTTTATTACGACTTCGCCCGCAACGAGCCCTTCACCACGGAAGATCTCCCGGTGATCGAGGCGAAGATGCGCGAGATCATCGCCAAGGACCGCCCCTTCACCAAGGAGGTGTGGACCCGCGACGAGGCCAAGCGCGTGTTCGCCGAGAAGGGCGAAAACTACAAGGTCGAGCTGGTGGACGCGATCCCCGCCGACCAGGACGTGAAGATCTACAAGCAGGGCGAGTGGTTCGACCTCTGCCGCGGCCCGCACATGCCCTCCACCGGCAAGATCGGCAATGCCTTCAAGCTCATGAAGGTGGCAGGCGCCTATTGGCGCGGCGATTCGAACAACCCGATGCTGACCCGCATCTACGGCACCGCCTGGCACGACCAGGCCGAGCTCGACGCCTACATCCACCGCCTCGAGGAGGCGGAAAAGCGCGACCACCGCCGCCTCGGCCGGGAGATGGACCTGTTCCACTTCCAGGAGGAGGGGCCGGGCACCGTGTTCTGGCACCCCAAGGGCTGGACCCTGTTCCAGGAGCTGGTGGCCTATATGCGCCGGCGCCTGAAGGCCGACTATGACGAGGTGAACGCCCCGCAGGTGCTCGACGCCTCCCTGTGGGAGACCTCCGGCCATTGGGGCTGGTACAAGGAGAACATGTTCAAGGTCCAGTCGGCCGGCGACGAGACCAAGGACGAGCGCATCTTCGCGCTGAAGCCCATGAACTGCCCCGGCCATGTGCAGATCTTCAAGCACGGGCTGAAGAGCTACCGCGACCTGCCCATGCGCCTCGCCGAGTTCGGCGCGGTGCACCGCTACGAGCCCTCCGGCGCGCTGCACGGGCTGATGCGGGTGCGCGGCTTCACCCAGGACGACGCCCACATCTTCTGCACCGAGGAGCAGATGGCGGCCGAGTGCCTGAAGATCAACGATTTGATCCTCTCCACCTATGCCGATTTCGGCTTCGAGGAGATCATCGTCAAGCTCTCCACCCGGCCGGACAAGCGCGTCGGCACGGACGCGGTGTGGGATCACGCGGAAAACGTCATGAGCGGGGTGCTCGATCAGATCGCCGCCTCGTCCAACCGCATCAAGACCGGCATCCTGCCGGGCGAGGGCGCGTTCTACGGGCCGAAGTTCGAATACACGCTGAAGGACGCCATCGGCCGGGAATGGCAGTGCGGCACCACGCAGGTGGACTTCAACCTGCCGGAGCGGTTCGGCGCCTTCTATGTGGATGCGGACGGCTCGAAGAAGACGCCGGTGATGATCCACCGCGCCATCTGCGGCTCCATGGAGCGCTTCACCGGCATCCTGATCGAGCATTTCGCCGGCCACTTCCCGCTGTGGCTCGCCCCCACCCAGGTGGTGGTGGCCACCATCACCTCGGACGCGGACGATTATGCCGCCGAGGTGGCGGGTGCGCTGAAGGCGGCGGGGCTGCGGGCCGAGCTCGACCTGCGCAACGAGAAGATCAACCTCAAGGTGCGCGAGCACTCGCTGGCCAAGGTGCCGGTGCTGCTGGTGGCGGGCAAGAAGGAGGCTGCCGAGCGCACGCTGTCCATGCGCCGCCTGGGCTCCAGCGCCCAGACCTCCGGCGCCCTGGAGGAGGTCGTCGCGGCCCTGACCGACGAGGCCGTGCCGCCGGACCTGAAGCGCAAGGCGCTGGCCGCGAAGGCGGCGTGAGACCGGCGGGCGGCGGTGCCAGAACTGCCGCCCGCTGCCGTCGAGGCGCTTTACGACGGCTGCAATCTGCGGAAGGTCGTTTCGATCGAGTTCAATGGTTTCATGACGTTTCACGCCAATCATCTTGGGCTCGAACGACGACGACCTTCACCATTACAGCACCAATGGTAGGGAAGGCCTGGAGAAAGAAAACCCCAGCGGGGCGGACCGCCGGCCCATGGGCAGCAGCGGGTGACCATTTTCACGCGCGGATTCGGTGGCATCCCTGCCCCGGACCCGAATGCTGACCTACTTCCTCAGGCTTGCGAAATAAGCCGCGAGGTCCGCGGCCTCGTCGCGGGTCAGGGTGAGCTGCGGCATCTGCGGGTGCGGCTTCAGCAGGCGGAAGGCGAGCCAGGCGGCGGTGAGGTCGCCGTCGCGGGCGGCGAGCGCGGCGAAGCTGGGCGCATCGCTCGCGGCGCTTTGCGCCGCCGGGCCCACCACATGGCATCCCGCGCACCAGCGTTCCGCCAAGGCACGCCCGGCGGCGGCGTCGGGCCGGTGAACCGGCGCGGCGCCGAGGGCCGTTGCCGCGAGCGCCGCGGCGGCGAGGCTGAAAGCGGGCACGAACTTGATAAAGCGCGTCACAGGCGGCTCCGAGAGCGAGGACTTTACCTCATCCCAGCACGGCGCGCACGCTGCCTCATTGATCCCGAGCATATGCCCGCGGGCGGCCGCCCTCACTTCACCAGCACCTCGACCTCCTGGTCGTGGCCGGCATCCACCTTGAAGTCGCGGCTGAAATTCTTGCCGCCGTTGCGGGCGATGGCGACATAGTCGCCCTCCGTGAGCACGAACACCGGGAAGGCGCCGATGGATTCCTTGATGGTGTCGCCGCCCGGGGTGATGACGGTCCACTGGGTGTCCGCCTGCGCCTCGCCGCCCTGCGCCTTCACCAGCTTGAGCATCACCTGCGCGGCGCGGTGGTGCATGGTGGCGTCGGTGAGCTTGCCGGGCTGGACCGAGACGTCCGCGCGCACCACGGCGTTGGCGTCGCCATAGGTGGAGACCACGTGGTAGGTGCCCTCCGGCAGCAGCACCACCTCGCCGGCGCCGGCGCCGCGATAATAAGGCTGGGTCGAGGTGCGGCCCTGCAGGAATGAGCCCTCGAAGATGTCGAAGGTCAGCTTCTGCGCGGCGATGGTCTTGTTCTCCACGTCCGCCTCGAGGCGCAGGCCCCCGGCGGGAAGGATGAAGGCCTCCCGGCGCGAGACCGGGCCCAGCGTCACCCGCTGCGCGGTGCTGGCGAGCCCGTAGCTCACATGGACGATGTAGCCGCCGGGCGAGAGGAAGAAGACCGGGGCCGATTCCGCGCTCTCCGCCACCAAAGGGAAGGCGCCGGAGGTCTCCGCTTTGTCCGCGAACACACGCCAGATCACGCCGCGCGGAATGACCGGCCCGTCGGCGGAGAAGCGGGCGAACACGCCCAGCGCCGCCTTGCCGGGAGGCGAGGCGGGCAGCACCCCGTGGGGCTCGCGCGCGCCGGCGCCGCCTCCGGGCACGATGGCGCGCGGCGGCCCGGACGGCGGCGGGGCGAACGGCCCGGCCTGGGGAGCGGCGGACGGCGGCGTGCCGAGGAATTGCAGGCTCTGCGCGCCCGCCGGCGACACGAGCGCGGCGAGCAGCAGCGCGGCCGCCATCAGCCCCGCAATGGCGAGACGCCCGAGGCGGCGCGCCATGGGTCCGGCCACGGCACCTGCCGTAGGGCGCGCGCGCGCGGACGAAGCGAAAGCGGGGCAAGACGCATCCATGGCACTGAGGTGCACAAAATTCCCGGCGGATTCAAGTCCGTGTCGCCGCGGGCGCCCGCGGCACGCCGGCGGCGATGCTTGGCAGACGCCCCGGCGGCGCCTATATGGCGGCGCCCGCAGCCGCGGGCCGTTCTTGCGCGCCATTGCGACAGAAGGCTTTGCCATGCCCGACGCCCTCTCTTTGCTGAAGACCCGCCGCTCCTCCCGCATCGTCGACCTCAAGGATCCGGGACCGTCGCCGGCGGATCTGGACACCATCCTCGCCATCGCCGCGCGGGTGCCGGACCACGGCAAGCTCGTGCCCTGGCGCTTCATCGTGATCGAAGGGGACGGCCGCGCGCGGGCGGGCGAGGCGGTCGCCGCGGCCTATTCAGCCGGCAACCCGCAGGCGGAGCCCCGGCGGATCGAGGAGGAGCGCGGCCGCTTCCTGCGCGCGCCCGTGGTGGTGGCGGTGGTCTCGCGCGCCGCGCCGCACGGGAAGATCCCGGAATGGGAGCAGGTGATGTCCTCGGCCGCGTGCTGCCAGAACATGCTGCTCGCCGCCGCCGCGCTCGGCTACGGCGCCACCTGGATCAGCGAGTGGCCGGCCACCGACGCGGACGCGCGCGCCGCGCTCGGCCTCGAGCCGCACGAGCGCATCACCGGCTTCGTCTATCTGGGCAGCGTCGATCAGGCGCTGGAGGACCGGCCGCGCCCGGCGCTCTCGGACATCGTCACGCGCTTTTGACCGGGCGCTTCGCTGCGGCGGCGGGTTTCGCCGCCGGCGCGGGCTTGGCGCAGTGGCAGCCTTCCACATGGTCGTCCACCAGGCCGCAGGCCTGCATGGCGGCATAGACGATGGTCGGCCCGCAGAACTTGAAGCCGGCCTGCTTCAGCCGCTTGGAGAGCGCGCGCGATTCCTCGGTCTCCGCCGGGACGTCGGCCATGCGGCGCGGGCGGTTGACCTTGGTCTCGCCGTCCACGGCCGCCCACATGAAGTGCGAGAAATCGACGCCCTTCTCGCGCAGATCCAGAAAGGCGCGGGCGGAGAGCACCGTGCCCTCCACCTTGGCGCGGTTGCGCACGATGCCGGCGTCCGCCATCAGCGCGGCGATCTTCTCCGGCCCGTAGCGGGCGATCACCTCGGGCGCGAAGCCGTCGAAGGCGCGGCGGAAATTCTCCCGCTTGCGCAGGATGGTGATCCAGGCGAGCCCGGCCTGGAAGCCGTCCAGCACCAGCTTCTCGAACAAGGCGCGGGGATCGCGCTCCGGCACGCCCCATTCGGTGTCGTGGTAGGTCACATAGAGCGGGTCGGTGCCGCACCAGCGGCAGCGCATCCTGCCATCCGCATGAAGCGGGGCGTCCTCGGTCGGCTTGGTCACAAGGTCTCCATTGGCTGGCGTGGCGGCCACGGCGCCTTCACTCGGCTTCCATGGCGAAGGTGGCCCATTGCGGCCGGCGCAGCGTCACCGGCTGGCCGCCCGCCACCAGCGGAATGCCTGCCGCCTTGGCGTCGGCGGCGCGGTCGAGGCGCACCAAAGCGATCGCCTTGCCGTCCGCGGCGGAGCCCATGCGGCCGACGGTCTTCTCCCCGGCCATGATCTCGCTGCCGGGCGCGGGCGCGGCGTCGAGCAGCGCCTGGACCGCGCGGGTGCGGGCGGTGCCGCGGTGCTGCATGCGCGCCACCACCTCCTGGCCCACATAGCAGCCCTTCTTGAAGTCGACGCCGCCCAATTGGTCCATGTCCGCCTCGTGCGGGAAGGCGTCGCCATAAGCGAAATCCGGCCCGCCCTTGGGGATGCCGAGGGCGATGCGGTGCGCCTCGTAGGCGGCGGCGTCGTCGGAAAACGCGGCAGCGGCGGCGGCGGGCAGCACCAGCCGGCCGCCGAGCGCCGCAAGCCGCGGATCGGGAAAGAGCCGGCCCTCGGGCGCCGGCCCGTCGCCGAACACCGCCGCGACGGCGAGGTCGTCCGCCGCCTCGCACGTCACCTGGGCGCGCAGCTTGTAGAAGCCGAGGCGCTTGAGCAGGTCAGCCACCTGCGCCTTCGGCGCGTCGAGCAGGAAGCTGTCCTCGCCCTCGTCATAGAGCAGGAAGTCGGCGATGATCTTGCCCTGGGGGAACAAAAGCGCGCCGTAGCGCGACCCGCCGGCGGGAAGTTCGGCGACGTTGCAGGTGAGGATGTTGTGAAGGAAATGGCGCGCATCGGGGCCATGGACACGAATGAGCGCACGATCAGTCAAATGAACGACGGGCATGGGACCGTCCTTGTCAGAAATAAAAACCCACCTTAAAGCCCGCAGCGCCGTCCCCACAAGAGCGAGACCTTGCGCCATGGTCCAGACCTTCGACCTGCTGATCACCGGCGGCACGATCGCCACGCCGGCCGGCATCGGCGCGGCGGACATCGGCGTCTCCGGCGGGCGCATCCGCGCCATCGGCGACCTCTCCCGGGCCAGCGCCGGCAAGGTGGTGGACGCCACGGGGCTCCATGTGCTGCCGGGGGTGATCGACACCCAGGTGCATTTCCGCGAGCCGGGCCTCGACCACAAGGAAGACCTGGAGACCGGCTCGCGCGCCGCCGTCATGGGCGGGGTGACCGGCGTGTTCGAGATGCCGAACACCATTCCCCAGACCACCTCGGCGGCGGCGCTGGAAGACAAGGTGAAGCGCGCCACGGCGCGGATGCACTGCGACTTCGCCTTCTATGTGGGCGGCACCCACGACAATGTACGGGACCTGCCGGAGCTGGAGCGCCTGCCGGGCGCGGCCGGCGTCAAGGTGTTCATCGGCTCCTCCACCGGCTCGCTGCTGGTGGCGGACGATCCCGGCGTGAAGGCGATCCTGAAGGTGATCCGCCGCCGCGCCGCCTTCCATTGCGAGGACGAGCCGCGGCTCCTGGAGCGCAAGGGCCTGCGGGTGCCGGGGGATGCCGCCTCGCACCCGGTGTGGCGCGACGAGGTGGCGGCGCTCACCGCCACGAAGCGCCTTGTGAACCTCGCCCGCGAGACCGGGGCGCGGGTGCACGTGCTCCACGTGACATCGGCGGAGGAGATCGAATTCCTGGCGGAGGCCAAGGACGTGGCCTCGGTGGAGGTGACGCCGCACCATCTCACCATGGCGGCGCCCGACTGCTACGACCGCCTCGGCACGCTCGCCCAGATGAACCCGCCGGTGCGCGGGGCGCGCCACCGCGACGGTTTGTGGACGGGGATCGCCAACGGGGTGGTCGACGTGCTCGGCTCCGACCATGCGCCCCACACGCTGGAGGAGAAGGCCAAGCCCTATCCCGACAGCCCCTCGGGCATGACCGGGGTCCAGACCCTGGTGCCGCTGATGCTCGACCACGTGGCGGCGGGACGCCTCACGCTGGAGCGGTTCGTGGACCTTTCCAGCGCCGGGCCGGCGCGCCTGTTCAACATCGCGCTCAAGGGCCGCATCGCGGTCGGCCACGACGCCGACTTCACGGTGGTGGACCTGAAGAAGCGCGCCACCATCACCAATGCCTGGATCGCCTCGCGCGCCAAGTGGACGCCCTATGACGGCGTGGAGGTCACGGGCTGGCCGGTAGGCACCTTCGTGCGCGGCGCCAAGGTGATGTGGGAGGGCGAACTGACCGCCCCCTCGACCGGCGCGCCGATCCGCTTCCTGGAGACGCTGGCGGGCCGCTGATCGAAGGCGCTCGGCAGTCCCGGTCTCGCACCCCCTGCCTGCCGATCCCTCACGGCCGTCATGCTCCGGCTTGACCGGAGCATCCATGCCACCTCCACACCGTGCACCCGGCCGCAGGATGGGCCCTCCGGTCAAGCCGGAGGGCGACGGCGGGGAAAGCTCTCACCGCCGTCATGCCCCGGCTTGTCCGGGGCATCCACCGTGCCCTTTGCGCCGGGCTTCCATCCAAGGCGCCGGCAAGGTCGCGGCGTGGATCCCCCGGACAAGCCGGGGGATGACGGCAGTGAAGGTCCAATGGCGGCGGAAAATCCCAACCGCCGTCATGTCCCAGCTCCGCATCTTCCCCGCCCTGCCGCCCCCAACCGCCGTCATGCTCCGGCTCGACCGGAGCATCCATGCCCCGCCCCACCGTGCACCCGGCCGCAGGATGGGCCCTCCGGTCAAGCCGGAGGGCGACGGCGGGGGAGGCGCTCCCAGGCGGCGCGCCGGCGGGACGGCGGCCCGACGCCCTCAGCCGCCGCTCTTGCGGGCCGCCGCCATGCAGTCCTGGACCGCGCCGAACATCTGCCCGGCATCGTTCATCTGCCAGGCGACGGTCTTGCCGGCCAGCGTCGCCGACATGCGTCCGCCCTGCCTCATGGCCTCCACCGTCCCGGCATCCAGAAAGAAGCGCTCGCGCACGCCCGGATCCTGCGCGACGGTGGAGATCGGCTGGGAGGCGCGGCCGATCTCCAGCATGCCCGCGAGCTTGGTGCCCTTCGGGAAGTTCATATCCGCCATGCTGACAGCCCAGCGGCTGTTGGGATAGAGGATGACGTTGACCTGGCTGGCGCCGGCTCCCGTGACGCCGCGGCACAGGACGATCTTGCCATTCTCGAAGACCGTTTCGATCCGCCACTGGCCCACCGTGCGGAAGGGCGTAGCGATCTGCTTGCCGGGCGTGGTGGCCGGCGCTGCCGGCGTCGATACCGCGCCGCCGGCCTTCAGCGCCGTGGTGAGGCAGTCCTCCACCGCGCCGGTGGCCTGGCCGGCATCGTTCATGGTCCAGGCGAAAGTCCTGCCGCCGAGCGTCACCGACATGCGCCCGCCCTGCTTCATGGCCTCGAACGTGCCGGCGTCGAGGAAGAAGCGCTCGCGCACGCCCGGATCGAGCGCCGTGGTGGAGATGGGCTGGGAGGCGCGGCCGATCTCCATCATGCCGGTGAGCTTGGTCCCCTTCGGGAAGTTCATGTCCGGCACGCTGATGGCCCAGCGGTTGTTGGGGTATTTGATGACATTGACCTGGCTGGCGCCGGAGCCGGTGACCGCGCGGCACAGGAACAGCTTGCCGTCCTCGTAGACGGTCTCGATGCGCCACTGGCCGACGGTGCGGAATACCGTCGAGGTCTGCTTCGCCTGCGCCATCCCGGCGCCGGCGAGCAGCACCGCGCCCGCAACGAGACCGCCGAAGACGCGCCCCAAATGTCCGACCATGTTGGCCTCCCGCGCGCGCCCGCGCCGCCCGGCGCGACACGCCACGCCCGACCACGGAGGAAGCGCAAGCGCGACCGCCCGTCAAGCGCCACGAGGGCAAGGGGATAAGCTGGTCGTTCCGCGCTGCGGGCGCTTTTCGTTTGGCCGCGTCCGGCGCACTGTCGCGCCATGCACCAGCCCGCCCCGCCCGCCCTCGCGCCGCAGAGGGAAGTCTCCACCGCCGCGGCCCCCACCCGTGCCCTGGTGGGCTGGATCCTGTTCGACCCCGCCTGCCAGCCTTATTTCACGCTCATCACCACCTTCATCTTCGCCCCCTATTTCGCGTCGGCGGTCGCCCCGACGCCGGCCGACGGGCAGGCGCTGTGGGGCTTCGCCACCGGCGCGGCGGGGCTGGTGATCGCCCTGTGCTCGCCCTTCCTCGGCGCGGTGGCGGACGCGGCGGGGCGGCGCAAGCCCTGGATCGCCGCCTTCGGCGCCATGCTGGTGCTGGGCGCCTCGCCGCTGTGGTTCGCCGCGCCCGGCGATGAGAGCCGCATCCCGCTCATCCTCGTCGCCTTCGCCATCGGCACCATCGGCGCCGAATTCGCCACCGTGTTCAACAATTCCATCATGCCGACCTTGGTGCCGCCGGAGCGGCTGGGGCGGCTGTCGGGCACGGGATGGGCGGCGGGCTATTTCGGCGGCCTCGTCTCGCTCGCTTTGATGCTCGCCTTCTTTTCCACCCAGCCCTCGACCGGGCTGACGCTGCTCGGCCTGCCGCCGGCGCTCGGGCTCGACGCGGCGGCGCGCGAGGGCGACCGCTTTTCGGGCCCGTTCACGGCGCTGTGGTTCGTGGTGCTGGTGGCACCCATGTTCCTGTTCGTGCCCGACGCTCCCAAGGGCCTGCCGCTCAAGGCCGCCATCAAGGCGGCGGCGCACGAGATGCGCGCCATGCTGCCGAAGCTGAAAGCGCGCCCGACGCTCGCCCGCTTCCTCCTCGCCAACATGGTCTATGCGGACGGGCTGGTGGCGCTGTTCGCCTTCGGCGGCATCTATGCGGCGGGCACGTTCGGCTGGGGCTCCATCGAGATCGGCATCTTCGGCATCCTGCTCACCGTGACCGGCACGCTCGGCGCGTTCGCGGGCGGGCGGCTCGACGATGCGTTCGGCGCGCGCGCGGTGATCCTCGGCGCGCTCGGCGTGCTCATCCTCGCCGCCATCGGCATCCTGTCGCTGGAAAAGGACGCGCTCCTCTTCGGCCTCGTGCCCACGGCGCCGGCCGAGGGGCTGTTCGCCACCTGGCCGGAGAAGGCCTATGTGGGCATCGGCCTGTTCATCGGCCTGGTGGCGGGGCCGCTCCAGGCGGCCTCGCGCACCTTGCTGGTCCGCCTTGCGCCGGCGGAGAACCTGTCCGAATGCTTCGGCCTGTTCGCCCTTTCGGGGAAGATCACCTCGTTCGCCGCCCCCACCTCGGTGGCCGTGGTCACCGCGCTCACGGCGAGCCAGCGGGCGGGGGTGGCGGTGCTGATCGTGTTCTTCACCCTCGGCGCGGTGCTGATCGCCGGGGTGCGGCGCGCGCCTCAGGCGGGCAGTCGGGCGTCGTAGGCCGCCGCCACCGGGCCGAGCACGGTCCAGAAGGCCGAGCGCGGCTGATCCGCCAGAACCTCGGCGAGCAGGTGCAGATGGGCATGCCAGCCGCCGGACACGCTGAGCATGGCGGCGCGGTCGGCGAGGCGCCGATGGGTCAGCACCATGCGCACCGCATCCCCTTCCGGCTCCAGCTCGATCAACACCTCGGAGGCGGGCCGGCCCTCCTGGTCGAGGCCGAAGGTGAAGCCCAGCCGGCGCTCCGGCTCCCAGGCGGTGACGCGCCCCTGAAGGTGCTGCGTGCCGCCGTGGCAGGCGTGGGGCCCGGTGGCTGGCACCGGCGGATCGCCCAGCGTGTCGTTCTCGAAGGTGAGCGCGACCGCGCCGCCCATGGCCGGCTCCATGGTGCCGGCGGCGAGCCATTTGGCGCGCAGGTCGGACTGGGTGAGGTGGGCCCAGACCCGCGCGAGCGGCCCCTTCAGGCGCCGCTCGAAGCGGACGGCGCCCGCCTCGGTGACGACGCCCATGGGCGCTTCGGCGCGGGCTGAGATGGCGCCGTGGGTGGCATGTGCGAAGGCGGCGTTGGTCATCGGTTCGTCTCCGTGTCGTCGTCGGGGGTTTCGAGGGCGGCCGCGAGGGCGTCGAGGCGCGCGCTCCAGAAGCGCCGCGTGCGGTCGATCCACGCCTCCATCCCGTCGAGGCCTTCGGGATCGAGGCGGTAGATGCGCCGCTGCCCCTCGCTGCGCACCCGCACCAGCCCGGCCTGCCGGAGCGCCTTCAGGTGCTGGGAGATGGCGGGCGCGCTCAAGGAGAAGGCTGCGACGATGTCGCCGGCGGCCATCTCGCTTTGGGCAAGGCGCTCCAGGATGGCGCGCCGTGTGGGGTCGGAAAGGGCTGCGAAGCTGTCCATGGGCCTATATTTCGTTTTTCATTTAATTAAGTCAATACAAAAATATTGCCCCTCGCCTTGCCCCGGCCCGCGGCATGAGGGAAGGATGACCGCCCGCGCGGGCGCCCCGCCGGGAGAAGGGTCGAGGAGGTCGCCCATGACGCTGCGTTCCATCCGCTTCGATCCCGCGCCGAAGGTGGACACCGCCGCAGCCACCACCGTGCACGAGTGGTATCAGGACAAGTCCGGCGCCTTCTCCGCCGGCTTCTGGGCCTCGCAGGCGACCGAGATCGCCGTCGACTATGCGGAGGATGAGTTCTGCGTCCTGCTGGAGGGCACGGTGGAGCTCACCGATGCCTCCGGCCACACCGAGACCTACGAGGCCGGCGCCTGCTTCGTGATCCCGGCCGGCTTCACCGGCACCTGGAAGAGCGTGACGCCGGTGCGCAAGTTCTACGTGGTGCACCTGCCGAAGGAGGCGCCGCCCGCCTGACCGGCGCGCCGGAACCTTCCGCGCCCGCGCCGTGTTGCCCTTTCGGACCTGTGTCCTGAAAGGGAGAGCGCCATGTCGATCCGTGTCCAGATCGCCGCCATGCTGTTCATGATGATCCAGGCGGTGCTGTTTTTCGCCGGAACGCTGTTCCTGCTGCTGACGCCCCTGTCGCGGGAGGCCATGGCGCTGATGCCGTGGGTGGTCGCCGTCACAGCCTTGATGTCGCTGCCATTGTCATGGTGGCTGGCGCCGCGGCTGCGCGCCCGCACCTGGCGGCGGAAGGGCACCATGGAGATGCTGAAGTGACGGGCTGATTCCACCTTGAGCCGGCGGGCCGGGCGAAATCCACCGCCAAGCTCGCATTTGAGCCGTCTCGATGCCATTTTGTTCCGCAAGAGAATCATATGGCCCGAGACCTGCCCCTTTGACATCGCCTCCCCCTCCCCGCCGGCCCGAGGCTGCGCCCGCGCTTCCCGGACTGAAGCCCGGCGGCATCGCCGCCCGCGCGCGCGCCGCCATGGCCCCCGCGGCCCCCGCCGCCGCCTATCTCGCCGGCCTCAATCCGGAACAGCGCGAGGCGGTGGAGACGCTGGACGGCCCGCTCCTGGTGCTGGCCGGCGCCGGCACCGGCAAGACGCGCGTGCTCACCGCCCGCGTCGCCCATATCCTCTCGCTCGGCCGCGCCTTCCCGTCGCAGATCCTGGTGGTCACCTTCACCAACAAGGCGGCGCGGGAGATGAAGGACCGCATCCACGCCATGGTGGGCGACCAGATCGAGGGCATGCCCTGGCTCGGCACCTTCCATTCCATCGGCGTGCGGATTCTGCGGCGCCACCACGAGCTGGTGGGGCTGAAATCGGGCTTCACCATCCTCGACACCGACGATCAGATCCGCCTGCTCAAGCAGCTGCTCGTCGCCGAGAACATCGACGAGAAGCGCTGGCCGGCGCGGCTGCTGGCCGCCACCATCGACGGCTGGAAGAACCGCGGCCTCTCGCCCAAGGACGTGCCGCCGGGCGAGGGTGCGGTGTTCGCGGGCGGCAAGGGCGGCATGCTCTATGCCGCCTACCAGGCGCGGCTGAAGGCGCTCAACGCGGTGGACTTCGGCGACCTGCTGCTGGAAGGCATCCGCCTGTTCCGCGAGAACCCCGACGTGCTGGCGGAATACCACAAGCGTTTCAAATACCTGCTGGTGGACGAGTATCAGGACACCAACGTCGCCCAGTATCTGTGGCTGCGCCTGCTCGCCCAGGGCTCGAAGAATGTCTGCTGCGTGGGCGACGACGACCAGTCCATCTATGGCTGGCGCGGCGCCGAGGTGGACAACATCCTCAGATTCGAGAGCGACTTTCCCGGCGCCAAGGTGATCCGCCTGGAGCGCAACTACCGCTCCACCGGCCATATCCTCGCCTCCGCCTCCCACCTCATCGCCCACAATGAGGGCCGGCTCGGCAAGACGCTGTTCTCCGAGGGCGAGGAGGGCGAGCACGTCACCGTCACCGGGGCCTGGGATTCGGGCGAGGAGGCGCGCGCCGTCGGCGAGGAGATCGAGCAGCTCCAGCGCGCCGGGCACAAGCTGTCGGAGATCGCCATCCTGGTGCGCGCCTCGTTCCAGATGCGCGAGTTCGAGGACCGCTTCGTCACCCTGGGCCTGCCCTATCGCGTCATCGGCGGCCCGCGCTTCTACGAGCGCGCCGAGATCCGCGATGCGCTCGCTTACCTGCGCTGCGTGAACTCCCCCGCCGACGACCTCGCCTTCGAGCGCATCGTCAACGTGCCGAAGCGCGGCATCGGCGACGCCACCGTCAAGCAGGTGCACGACGTGGCCCGCGCCGCCGGACTGCCGCTCCAGGAGGCGGCCCGCGCCCTCGCCCAGAGCGAGGAGCTCAAACCCAAGGTGCGCGCCACCATGCGCGGCCTCATCGAGGCCTTCGAGCGCTGGCGCGAGCTCTCGCGCACCCTCTCCCACACCGAGCTTGCCGAGATCGTGCTCGACGAGAGCGGCTATACCGAGATGTGGCAGAAGGACCGCTCGGCGGAAGCCGCGGGTCGGCTCGAGAACCTCAAGGAGCTGGTGCGCTCCATGGAGCCGTTCGAGAACCTCACCGGCTTCCTGGAGCACATCTCTTTGGTCATGGATGCGGAGAACGGCGCCGGCGAGGACGCGGTGCAGGTGATGACCCTGCATTCCGCCAAGGGGCTGGAATTCGACACCGTCTTCCTGCCCGGCTGGGAGGAGGGCCTGTTCCCGCACCAGCGGGCGCTGGACGAGCAGGGCAAGGCCGGCCTGGAGGAGGAGCGGCGCCTGGCTTATGTGGGCATCACCCGCGCCCGCGCCTCGGCGCGCATCTGGTTCGCCTCCAACCGGCGCATCCACGGCATGTGGAATTCCACCGTGCCCTCGCGCTTCCTCGACGAATTGCCCGACGCCCATGTGCGGGTGGAGGAGAGCCGGGGCGGCATGGGCTGGGGCGGCTCCTCCTATGGCGGCGGGGGACATGGCGGCAGCTACGGCCAGAGCCGGTTCGACCGGGCCGAGCCTTTCGCCGCCTCGTCCTATTCGACCCCCGGCTGGCAGCGGGCGCAGAGCAATCGCGGCCGGACCGACGGCGGCGCGGCCCGCGGCGGATTCTCCGAGCGCGCCGGCGGGCGCTTCGATGCGGGTGCTTCGGGCCGGCGCGGCCCGGCCGTGATCGAGGGCACCTTGGTGGCCGCCTCCACCGGCGCGCCGTCGCGCTTCCGCTCCGGCGAACGGGTGTTCCACATCAAGTTCGGCTACGGCGAGATCACCGGCATCGACGGCAACAAGCTCACGGTCCAATTCGACAAGGCGGGCGAGAAGCGCGTGTTGGAAGCCTTCGTCGACCGGGCTTGAGCGGCGCGCTGGATTTGTCGCAGCGGAAATTCTGGGGTACCACTCACTAGGCTTCGCGCGCCCGCCGCGTGCCGGTCTGCGCGGCGATGGGCGGCGTCGAGGCGGGTGGGCGGCCCGGAAATCGATGCCTCGCACGCATGCGGCGCAAACGCCGCATGGGGTTGGATCCGGATTGACTGCCCTTCTCCTCTCAAACGTCGCCTTGCTTCTGGTGGAGATGGTGGCCTATTTCGCCGCCATGCTGGCCCTGTTCCGGGCCCGGACGACCCTCGGCATCGGCGCCTTCTTCTGCGCGCTGGGCAGCCTCCATTTCATGGAGACCTACCTGGCCGCGAGCTATTACGTGGCGCTGCCGTTCGGCGTCTCGCTCTCGCCCGGCTCGGTGGTGATGTTCGCGGGCAAGCTCGCTTTGCTGCTGCTGGTGTATATCCGCGAGGACGCGGTCGTGGCGCGCCAGCCGATCTACGGCCTCATGCTCGGCAACGCCATCCTGCTGGTGCTGGTCGCCCTGCTGCGCACCCACTACACGACGCCCGCGCCCGGAGCGCCGGGCGACCTTGCCTTCATGGACCAGATCGGCGTGCTGATGGCCTGGAGCACGCTGCTCCTGTTCATCGACTGCCTGGCTTTGATCCTGGTCTACGAGCGCCTCTCGCGCCTGTTTCGGGGCCGGCTGGTGCTGACCATCTGGTTGGCGCTGGCGCTGGTTCTCACCCTCGACCAGATCGGCTTCTTCGCGGTGCTGAACCTCTCGCTCGGCGTTCCGCTCTCCGCCGGCATCGGCGGCTGGGCGGGCAAGCTCGCCGCCGCGGCGGTCTATGCGGGGCTGCTGGCGCTCTATCTCACGCGCTTCGAACGCCCGCGGGAAACGCCGAGCCTGCGCATCTCCGACGTCTTCGACGTCCTCACCTACCGGCAGAAATACGAGAAGCTGGAGATCGCCTCGCGCCACGACGCGCTGACCCAGGTGCTGCATCGCGGGCAGTTCGACCAGCTCGGCCACGATCTGCTGGCGGTCGCCGCCACCAGCGGACAGCCGCTGAGCCTGCTGCTGGTGGACGTGGACGGTTTCAAGGAGGTGAATGACGGCCACGGCCACCCGGTCGGCGACGAGGTGCTGCGCCGCCTCGCCACCACCCTCAAGGAGGGGCTGCGGCGCGGCGACTACGTGGTGCGCTACGGCGGCGACGAGTTCGCGGTCTTCACTCCCGGGGTGAACCACAACGCCGCCATGCAGATCGCGGCCATGCTGCGCAACCGGGTGGAGGCGACGTCGCTGCCGCCCGGCATCCGGGCGCAGTCGGTCTCCATCGGCATCGCCACCACGCCCGACGACGGGCAGACCTTGACGGACCTGCTCGCCACGGCCGACAAGCGCCTCTACGCGGCCAAGGACGCCGGGCGCGACCGCATCGTCGGCGCGTTCGAGACCTGAGGGCCGAGAGCGGGGCCACGCGCCGGCCGGCGCGCAGCGCGGGCGACCGGGCGCCGTGGTCCCGTCCATTCAACGGGGAGGGGGATCGGCCGATCCGTCTCCCGTGCGCCGAGAAGACCGACCCCTTATGCTCGAAGGCCTGCCCCCCAACGACGCCACCCACGTGATGCGCGTGAGCGCCCCGCGCGTGGCGGCTCAGCGCATCGCCGACCTGATCGCCGAGACCTATGATCCGGCCGAGGTGGCGGTGGCCAATTTCGAGGATCCGTCCGGCGCCTGGGTGGTCGAGGTGTTCGCCGGCGCGGCCTTCGATCCCGAGGACCTTTCGGAGCTGGTCGCCTGGGCGGCGGGCGCCGAGACCGCGGCCCAGGTGGAATTCAGCGAGATCGCCCAGAAGGACTGGGTGGCGGCGAGCCTCGAAGGCCTCGCCCCGGTGGTGGTCGGCCCGTTCATGGTGCATGGCGCGCACGACCGCGCGCGGGTGAAGGGTGCGACCATCGGCATCGAGATCGAGGCCGCGCTTGCCTTCGGCACCGGCCATCACGGCACCACGCAGGGCTGCCTCGCGGCGGTGGCGGACGCGGCCCGGCGCGGGCGGCCGCCGCGCATCCTCGACATCGGCACGGGAACCGGGGTGCTCGCCATCGCCGCAGCGCGGCGCATGCGCACCGCGGTGACGGCGAGCGACATCGACGCGGTGGCGGTGCGGACGGCGCGAGAGAACGCCCGCGCCAACGGCGCGGGGCCACAAATCCGGTTCGTCCACGCGCCCGGCGCGGACACGCGCGCGGTCGGCGCAGGCGGGCCCTACGATCTGATCCTCGCCAACATCCTGCTGCCGCCGCTGAAGCGGCTCGCCCGGCCGCTCTGCGCCCTGCTCGCGCCAGGCGGCACGGTGGTGCTGTCGGGCCTGCTCGACGCCCAGGCGCCGGCGGCGCTCGCCGCCTACCGGGCGCGCGGGCTCCATCTGGTGACGCGCCGCTCCATCGAGGGCTGGACCACGCTCACGCTCGCGCGCGGCGGGAACCGGCCCCGGCGGCGCTGAGGGCGATCAGCGCTCGTTGCGCTCGTTGCGCTCGTAGCCGCTGAGGTGGCGGGCGATCTCGCGCTCCGCCTGGGCGCTGCGGGCGGCGATGATGGCGTCCAGGACGCGGGCGAAGAAGCCCTTGGCGGGCACGCCCTTGGCGGCGGGAACGCTGGCTTGGCCGGCGAGGGTCTTGGGAAAGGTCACGGCACTCATGGAGGCCTCCTGCTGTCTCGGTCGGAATCGGACTGCGACCTTGATGCGGTGCAATATAGAACATACCGCAGTGCAGGAGAATGATTAGGTCAGCATGACTGCCCTGCAGTGCGCGCAAAGCGGGCGAAATCGAAGCTGGCGCAATTTTGGACAATACGGCGCCGGAGGAAGGCCAGCGCCGCCGCCGAAATGGCGAACGGGCGCCGCAGCGCCCGCTTCCGAACCCCTCGAAAAGCTTGTCCGGCGCCGCGGCGCCGGCGCCCCCCCCTCAAATCCGGGCCGGCATGACGACGCGGCGGCCCATCCCCTCGGGCCTCGGCAAGGCGGCATGGGCGGCGCGCATGGTGGCCACCAGTTCCAGCACGTCGTCGGGGAACGGCACCGCGCGGCGGCTGCCGAGGTCCACATGGATCGCCATCTGCTCGCAGGTGGCGGATTCCCAGCCTTCGGTGCCATGATGCATGGTCTGGAACAGATGGAGGCGCTTCTCGTCGTAGTCGACGAGCCGCAGGGTCACGCGCACCGGGCTCTCCGGCTTCAGCTCGCGCAGATAGCGCACATGCGCCTCCGCGGTGAAGAACGAGGCGCCGCAGCTCTCCGCATAATCGGGGCCGAGGCCCAGCAGCTGCGAGGCCTCGTCCAGCGCCCGGTCGAACAGCAGGTTGTAATAGGCCATGTTGAGATGGCCATTATAGTCGATCCACTCGCGCTCCACCTTCATGGCGGACGACACGAAGGGGGCGAAGAACACGGGTTCGAAGTCGATCCGGTGTAGCATGGCGAGCCGCCTGTCGCGGGAGGATTGCTCGATCATTATTCAGTGTGCCGACGGAACAGGCATTCGTCACGCCAGAAATGCAGCACCTGAGGCGTCAGACGCGAATCACAAAAACCACTGTCAAGGAAAAACGACCCTAAAACGGTCGAATTTACCGTCATCCACAGAGGCGCCCGCCGCCCCGGAAACATCCCTCGAGGACACAAGTTAAGGAATCGTAAATGCTTGTTGCATCCGCGAAATCCGAATCCCCCTTGGCCGAGCGTGTCCTCCTGGCCACGCAGGAACTGAAATCGGCGCTCGATCACAAGGTCGTGACAAACCCGGTCGTCCGCGCCCAGCACGCCAATGTCACCACCTACCTGCCGAACGAGCCGGCGGACGCGGTGGTCTTCGCCGAGAGCGTGGCGGACGTGCAGCAGGCGGTGCGCATCTGCGCGGCCCACAAGGTGCCGGTCATCCCCTGGGGCGCGGGCACCTCGCTGGAGGGCCAGGTGAACGCCCCCTTCGGCGGCGTGTGCATCGACCTCTCGCGCATGAACCGCATCCTGGCGGTCAATGTCGAGGACCTCGACTGCGTCATCGAGCCCGGCGTCACCCGCAAGCGCCTCAACGAGGACCTGCGCGACCAGGGCCTGTTCTTCCCGATCGATCCGGGCGCCGACGCCTCCCTCGGCGGCATGGTGTCGACCCGCGCCTCGGGCACCAATGCGGTGCGCTACGGCACCATGAAGGACAACGTGCTCTCGCTCGACGTGGTGACGCCCTCGGGGGACCTCATCACCACGGCGACGCGGGCCCGCAAGTCCTCCGCCGGCTACGACCTCACCCGCCTCTATGTGGGCGCGGAGGGCACCCTCGGCATCGTCACCGCCATCACGCTGAAGCTCTACGGCATCCCGGAGGCGATCTCGGCGGCGGTGTGCCCCTTCCCCTCCATCGAGGCAGCCTGCAACGCGGTGATCCTCACCATCCAGTCGGGCATCCCGGTGGCGCGCATCGAGCTCCTGGACGAGGTGCAGGTGCGCGCCTCCAACGCCTACGCCAAGCTGGCGCTCGCCGAGACGCCGACCCTGTTCCTGGAATTCCACGGCACCGAGGCGAGCGTGCACGAGCAGGCCGACCGCTTCGGCGCCATCGCCGCCGAGCTGGGCGGCGGCCCGTCGGTCTTCGCGGTCAAGCCGGAAGAGCGCAGCAAGCTCTGGCAGGCGCGCCACGACGCCTACTGGTCGGCGCTGCCGCTGCGGCCCGGCGCGAAGGCGGTGGCCACCGACGTGTGCGTGCCGATCTCGCGGCTCGCCGCGTGCGTCATGGAGACCAAGCGCGACATCGAGGAGATGGGGCTTATCGCCCCCATCGTCGGCCATGTGGGCGACGGCAACTTCCACACCACGCTGATGGTGGACCACGACGACCCGGCGGACGTGGAGAAGGCCCACCTCTACATGAAGCGCCTGGTCGCCCGGGCGCTCGCCATGGGCGGCACCTGCACCGGCGAGCACGGGATCGGCCAGGGCAAGATGGGCTACATGGCGGCCGAGCACGGGGAGGGCGCGCTCGACGTGATGCGTGCCATCAAGCGCACCCTCGACCCCGACGACATCATGAATCCGGGCAAGATCGTCGCGATCTGATCGCAATCGCCCGGCATAGCAGGCGGTGACGCCGCCCTGCGGCGTACAACTTTTTGGGAGACGGATGTGCAGGGCATCCTGATTAGCCTTGCCTCGGCGGTGATCCTCGCCATCGGCGGCGCCTTCGCGGCGCCCTACGTGGTGGACTGGAACGCCTGGCGCGGCACGTTCGAGAGCGAGATCGGGCAGGCCATCGGCCTGCCCGTGGTGATCCGCGGGCCCATCGATGCCCAGATCCTGCCCGCCCCGCGCATCGTCCTGCGGGACGTGACGCTGGGCGACGTGGTCTCCACCGGCGGGACGGTGAGGGAGCTGCGCGCCGAACTCTCCCTCGGCGCGCTGATGCGCGGCGAAGTGGAGGCGACCGGCGTCACCCTGCTGCGCCCGCAGATGCGCCTGGTGCTGGATTCCGCCGGCCGCTTCGCGCTGCCCACCGGCGCCGGCCGCCCGGCCCAGCTCTCGATCGCCCGGTTCGAGATCGAGAACGGCGCCCTCGACCTGCTCGACCGCGCCTCGGACCGCACCGTCTCGGTCACCGACCTGGACCTGCGCGGCGAGGCGCGCTCGCTCTCCGGCCCGTTCCGGCTCGACGGCGAGGTGGAGGCCGGTGGCGCCCGCTTCGGCCTGCGCTCCAGCCTCGGCACGCTCGGCGCCGACGGCGGGGGGCGCCTGCGCGTCGTGCTCGACGGGCGCACCACCCCCTTCGCCGTGGACCTCGACGGCAGCCTCGGATTCGATGCCGGCAAGCCCCGCTATGACGGCCGCGCGGCCCTCACGCGGCGCGGCCGGGGCGGCCTCGAGACCTGGCAGCTTTCGGGCCAGATCCGCGCCGCCCCCGAGGCGGTGGTGGCCTCCAACCTGGACCTTGCCTTCGGCGGCGGCGCGACCCCGGCGCAATTGTCCGGCTCGGCGCGCCTCTCCTTGGGCCGCGCGGTGGGCCTCGATGCGGTGCTGAACGCCCGCAGCCTCGACCTCGACGCTTTGGGCCGCGGCCCCGACGCCGACGCCACCGCGCCGCCGGCGAGCCCGCTCGCGGCCTTCGCCCGCTTCCTCGGCGTGTTCGCCCAGCTGCCGGCGCCCGAGGCGCCCTCCAAGATCGGCGTGGCCGTGGAGCAGCTGATGCTCGGCGGAACGCTGGTGCGCGACGCCCGCGCCGACGTCTCCGGCGGGCCGGCCGGCTGGCGCGTCGATACGGCGGAGGCGCAGCTGCCCGGCATGGCGGCCCTGAAGCTCGCCAACGTGCCCATGCGCCCCGGGGCCAAGGCCGCGCCCTCCGACGGCCCCTTGGGCGCCGCCGAGCTGAGCGGGGAGGCGCAGTTCACCGCCGACGATCCCGCAGCGTTCCTGCGCTGGGCCGCCGCCGGCATGGCGCGCGAGTATGCCGCGGCGGTGAAGGGCCCGGTCCGGCTCGCCGCCCAGTTCGATCTGGGGCCGCGGCGCGCCGCGCTCCAGCGCATCGACGGCACGTTCGGCCAGAGCCGCATCACCGGCAGCGCCGCTGCCGCGCTCGACGGTCCCGCGCCGAAGCTCGACCTCGACCTTGTTCTGGACGGCTTCGACCTCGACCCGATCATCGCCGCCCTGCGCCAGGCGGCCGTGAGCACCGGCGGCGGCGCCGACGCCAAGCTCTCGCTCAAAGGCCAGAACCTCTCCTTGTCCGGCCTGCCGGCGCGCGGCCTGCAGATCGAGGCCGCCGCCACCGGCGGCAGCTGGCGGGTCTCGCGCCTCAAGGTGGACGACCTCGGCGGCATCCGGCTGGAGGGGGCGGGCTGGATGGAGAACTTCTCCACCACCCCGCGCGGCGAGCTCAACCTTTCGGTCACGGGCGCCAAGGCGGACGGCCTCGTGCCGGTGGTGCGGCTCATCGCCGGCCCGGCGCCCGCGGAGGTGCTGGAGCGCCTTCTGCCGGTCGCCGGTCCGGTGAAGCTCACCAGCGCCTCGGTGTGGTCGCAGGGCGGCGGGCGCTCGGTCTCGGCCGAAGGCACGCTCGGCCTGCTCTCGGGCGCGGTGGGCTTCTCGAGCCCCTCCCAGGGCGTGCCGCTGAGCGTCACGGTGAAGGCGGACGCCGCCGATGGCGGCCGGGTGCTGGCCGCGCTCGGCGCCGAGGGGCTCGGTCCGCGCCTCGGCCCGGCCTCCGGCCAGTTCTCGGCCGATCCGCTGACCGGCGGCGAGTACCGCGTGCGCGGCCGCGTGGCGCTGGCGGGCCTCAATTTCAGCGGCGACGGTACGGCGATGCTCGGTGCCGACGGCACGATCTCGCCGCGCCTCGCCATGCGGATGGACGGCGGCGATCTCGGCCGTCTGCTGCCGCAGCTGGCCGCGGCCGCCGACGGCCCGGCGCCGGTGGCGCTCGCCTTCGGCCTCGCGCGCCAGGCGGGCGCCCTGCGGCTGCAGGACCTCTCCGGCTCGCTGGCCGGCGCGCCGATCTCCGGCGCCATCGCCATCGAGCCGGGCGCCGTGCCGCGCCTGTCCGGCAGGCTCGCCTTCGAAGCCCTATCCCTGCCGCGCCTGCTCGGCCTGCTCGGCGCGCGCGCGCCGCAGGGCGATGCGGGCCCGTTCTGGAGCGCCGGGCGGTTCCAGGGCGCGGCGGTGGGCAGCGTGGCGCTGGACCTCGAACTGGCGGCCGACCGGCTCGCTCTTCTCGGCCCCTACGGCTTGACGGGCGCGCGGCTGCGGCTGCTCGCCGACGGCGCCGGCGTGGAGGTCCGCGACCTGTCCGGCGCGCTCGGCGGCGGCCTGGCCATGGCGCGGCTCAAGCTGCGCCACGACGGCGAGGCACTCGCCGCCGACGGGCGCCTGGTGCTCGAGCAGGTGGATGCCGCGACCCTCGCGGGACCCGCCGGCGCGCGCACGCCGCCCGCCGGAAAGGTATCCCTGGCGCTCGATCTGGGCGGCGGCGGGCGCAGCATGGCGGCGCTCGTCCAGTCGCTGTCCGGGCAGGGGACGCTGAAGGTGACCCAGGCCGGCCTCGACGGCGCCGACCCGGGCGCCCTCGCCGCGGTGCTCGCCGAGACCGAAAGCCTCCAGCCGCCGCCCGACGAGCGGCGTGTCGGGGCGCTGCTCGAGCGCGCCCTCGGCCGCGGACCGCTCGCGCTGCCGGCGGTGGAGACCACCCTTGCGGTCTTGAACGGCACCGCGCGCACCTCGCCGGTCCGCGCCAGCGTGCCGGGCGTCGCCCTTACCCTCGACGGCAGTCTGGATCTCGCGCGGCTCACGATGGAGGCGCAGATCGGCTTCGAGGGGGCCGAGGTGGCGGGCGGTGTGCCGGGGGCGCAGATCACCTGGCGCGGCCCGATGACCAATCCGCAGCGCCGCGTGTCGGCCTCCGCTTTGACCAGCGTCATCGCTTTGCGCGCCATCGAGCGCGAGACGCGCCGGCTGGAGCAGGAACGGGCGGGCCCCGCGCCGGTGCCGGCGGCCCCCACGGCACCCGCAACGCCCCAGTCGGCGGCGCCCGCGACGCTTGCGCCTCTGCCGGCCACCGTGCCCGCCCGGCCGGCGTCGGTGCCCGCCGCGCCCGCCGCGCCCGCGGTGGCGCGGCCCGCGCCCGCTGTGCCGCCCGCGCCGGCGACCGCGCCGGTTCAATCGGCGCCGGCGGTGAGCCGCCCCGCGCCCGCCGCGCCGCAGCCCATCGCGCCGGCTCCCGTGACCGCGCCGCCGGTCGCGCCTCCCGTCCAGCAGGCGCCGGCCAGCCGCCCCGTCCCGGTCGCGCCGCAGACCGTCGCGCCCCACCCGGTGGCGCCCGCGCCCGCCGCCCGCACGCCCGCGCCCGACGCGGTGGAGCGCCGCCCGGCGCCGGCGCCGCAGGGCTTCGGTGTCAGCACCACCCCACCGCCCGACGAGCCGCCGCCACGCCGCCCGGCCGCTTCGGGATCAGATGCCCCGCGACCGGCCCGCCCGGCGGAGGCCGCTGCGCCGCGCCGCGCGGTCGAGCCGCGGCCCGCGCCGGTCCAGCCGCCGCCGCCGGCCGCGCTGGCGGAGCCGACGCTTCCGCCGACCCAGGGCTTCGGCGACCTGCCACGGCCGCCGGCCATGGTGGGCGGCCATTGAGCGCCCTGGCCGCGGCCCGGCGCCCCCCTGCTCTCGGGCGCCCGGTGTGCCGCCGGCCCCCGGGGGAGACGCGCCCGGCCGGCCGTGGCAGACTTCGCCCATGACGAACCTGACCGAGGGCCCCACGCCCGCTTCCCCTTCCGACGCCCCGGACCCCCCGCTGAGCCCCGCCCCCCGGCGCGCCGCGGATGGCACCGTCCTCGCCGCGCTGGAGGCGACGCTCGCCAAGGTGGAGAAGGCCGCGGGCCTGCCCGACCCGGCGGAGATGGTGCACGACGCCCGCAAGGCCATGAAGGAATATCGCGGCCTGCTGCGGCTGGTGCCGGGCGCGCGCGCCAAGGCGGCGCGCCGGGCGACGGCGGCGGCCGCCCGCAGCCTGTCGGCGGCGCGCGACCGGGCGGCGGCGCGCGAGGCGCTCCAGCATCTGGCGGAGGAGGGTCTGCTGGCCGACGACGACCTCGCCGCGGCGCGCGCGGCCATCGGCGACGACCCGGCGCCAGGCACCGAGGCCGAGGACCACCGCGCCGAACTCGCCGATTTCCTGGTCGCCGCCCGGACCCAGCTCGCGGACGGGCTCGCCGAGGAGGCCGCCGGCGCCGACGTGGTGGCCGGCCTCGCCCGCGCCTACCGGCAGGCCCGGGACGTGCGCTTCGACAGCCCGCACCACATGCACGAGGCGCGCAAGCGCGTGGTGGCGCACCGCTACCAGATGACCTTCTTCGCCTCCGTCTTCGCCGGCCACGGCGAGAAGCGCGCCGCCCGCGCCCAGGAGCTGCGCGATTTGCTCGGCGCCTACCAGGACATCGAGACCCTGCGCCCGATGCTGGAGGCGGCGGCCGGAGCGCTGGGCGAGGCGCGCCTGGCGCGCCTCGATGACGCCATGGGCGGCTTGCAGAAGCGCCTCAAGCGCGCGGCGGAGCGGCTCCACCGCAAGCTGTTCCGCCGCCGCGCGCGGGCCTTCGCCGGCAAGTACCGGCGCGCCATGTGAGGCGGCGGCGCGCCGGGCGGCGCCCGGCGCTATCCGGCGATGGCGCGCGAGATGATGATCTTCTGGATGTCGCTCGTGCCCTCGTAGATCTGGCACACCCGCACGTCGCGATAGATGCGCTCCACCGGGAAGTCGGCCAGATAGCCGTAGCCGCCGAAGGTCTGGAGCGCGCGCGAGACGATGCGCTCGGCCGCCTCGGAGGCGAACAGCTTGGCGATCGCCGCCTCGGTCAGGCACGGCACGCCCTGGTCCTTCAGACGCGCGGCGTTCAGCACCAATTGCGTGGCGGCCTCGAGGTCGGTGCGCATCTCGGCAAGGCGGAACGCGAGCGCCTGATGCTCGATGATCGCCTTGCCGAAGCTGCGCCGCTCCTTGGCATAGACCACCGCCGCCTCGTAGGCCGCGCGCGCCATGCCCACCGATTGGGCGGCGATGCCGATGCGCCCGGTCTCCAGCGAGGACAAGGCGATGCGGTAGCCCTCGCCCTCCTCGCCGATGCGGTATTCGGCCGGCACCTCCAGGTCCTCGAAGCGCAGCGAGCAGGTGTCGGAGGCGCGCTGGCCGAGCTTGTCCTCCACCTTGGCCACCACGTAGCCCTGGGCCGAGGTGGGCACCAGGAACGCGGTCATGGGGTTCTTGGCGGCCGAGCCCTCCACCCTGGCGAACAGCACGATCCAGCCGCCGATCTTGCCGGAGGTGATGAATTCCTTGCCGCCATTGAGCACGTAGCGGTCGTTGCGGCGCACCGCGCGGGTCTTCAGCGCGCTGGCGTCGGAGCCGGCGTTGGATTCGGTAAGGCCGAAGGCGCCGATGAAGGCGCCGCGCGCGGCCGGCCGCAGCACCTCCTCCTTCTGCGCGTCCGAGCCGTAGCGCTCGAGGATGGCGTTGAACGGTGCGTTGTGGACGCTCATCAGGGTGGAGACCGCGCCGTCGCCCGCCGCCACCTCCATGAGGGCATGGGCGTAGCTGACATAATCGGCGCCGGCGCCGTCATAGGCCTCCGGCACCGTCATGCCGAGGAAGCCGAGCTCGGCGAGGCCCTTGAGGACCTCGGGCTCGATCGCCTTCTCCCGGTCGCGGCGTGCGGCGCCGGGCGCGAGCACGTCGCGCGCGAAGGCGGCGGCGGTCTCCTTGATGAGGCGCTGTTCCTCGGTCATCCGGTCCTCTCCCTCGCGTCGCGGCTCTCCCGGCCGGCCGGCATTTCCCGGCTTCACAGGCCATTGTCAAGCAATCGGGCGCGCCGCGCCGCCCGCCGGAGGCCCGCCGGGCGCCAAAATTTTGCCCCGCCGGGATGGACAGTTGACGGCGGTCAAGGTTCCATGGTCCCGGACGGCCCACCCCTGCCGCCATGCTCCCTGGGCCGGACGCGGCCGTACAGCTGAAGCGCTTCGGCACCGCACGCCGCCGGGGCAGGTTGGAACGCCGTCCGGTTGGATCAGGGCCTCTGGATCGGGGCCCGTTGAAAGCTGCGCCATGTCCGTCACCGTGCCCGTGTCTTCCCCCGTGCCACCCGCTTCCACCGCTCCGTCCCCCGCGAAGCCCGCCGGGGCGGTCGCGCCGCCCGCGCCGGCGGCGGCGCTTCCGGTCCCCGCGCCGGCCGCGGACCCGGCCAGCCCCGCGCCGGCGTCGCGCGAGCGCCCGGCCTTTCCCGGGTTTCCCGGGTTTGCGGGCCTTCCCAACGTCCTGCCCGGCTTCCTGTGCCCCGACGAGGAGGATTTCGAGAGCGGCACCGCCCCCGCCGGCTTCCGCGCGGTGGACCGCGCCGCCGCCGCGCTCGGCGCGCGCGCGACGCAGGGGCTCTCGCCCATCGGCCTCTCGCTCGCCGTCATGGACTGGTGGATGCATCTGGCGGCTGCGCCAGGCAAGCAGGCGGAGCTCGCCGTCAAGGCGTGGCGCAAGGCGGCGCGTTTTACCGCCTATGCGACCGCCTCCACCCTCGACCGCACGCTGCCCCCCTGCATCCAGCCGCTGGAGGGCGACGAGCGCTTCTCCGCCCCGTCCTGGCAGGACTGGCCGTTCCGCTTCTGGTACCAGGGCTTCCTCTTGAACCAGCAGTGGTGGCACAACGCCACCCACGGCGTACCGGGCGTGTCGCCCCACAGCGAGGCGGTGGTCGCGTTCGCGGCGCGCCAGATGCTCGACATGGTCTCGCCCTCCAACGCGCCCTTCACCAATCCGGAGGTGCTGAAGCGGGCGCGCCAGACGCTCGGCGGCAATTTCGTCGAGGGCGCGCGCAACTTCCTGGAGGACCAGGCGCGCAAGGCGTCCGGCCAGCCCCCGGTGGGGGCGGAGGCCTTCACCCCCGGCAAGGAGGTCGCCGCCACCCCCGGAGAGGTGATCTACCGCAACCATCTCATCGAGCTGATCCAGTACCGCGCCACCACGCGCGACGTCCATGCGGAGCCGATCCTGATCGTGCCCGCCTGGATCATGAAGTACTACATCCTCGATCTGTCGCCCCACAACTCGCTGATCCGGTATTTGGTGGACAAGGGCCACACGGTGTTCTGCATCTCCTGGCGCAACGTGGGGCAGGAGGAGCGGAACCTCGGCTTGGAGGACTACCGCAAGCTCGGCGTCATGGCCGCGCTCGACGCGGTGAGCGCGGTGGTGCCAGGCGAGGCGGTCCACGCGGTCGGCTACTGCCTGGGCGGCACGCTGCTCGCCATCGCCGCCGCCGCCATGGCCCGCGCCGGCGACGCGCGGCTGAAGTCCATGACGCTGTTCGCCGCCCAGACCGATTTCTCCGAGCCGGGCGAACTGCAGCTGTTCGTCGATCCGAGCGCGCTCTATGCGCTCGAGAGCACGATGTGGGATCAGGGCTACCTTTCCGCCGGCCAGATGGCGGGGGCGTTCCAGATGCTGCGCTCCAACGACCTCGTGTGGTCGCGCATGGTGCGCGAGTATCTCATGGGCGAGCGCGCGCCCATGAACGACCTCATGGCCTGGAACGCGGACGCCACCCGCCTGCCCTACCGCATGCACTCGGAATATCTGCGCCAGATGTTCCTGGAGAACGACCTCGCCGCCGGCCGCTACCAGGCGGACGGCCGGCCGGTGGCGCTGCAGGACATCCGCGTGCCGCTGTTCGTGGTGGGCACCGAGCGCGACCACGTGGCGCCGTGGAAATCGGTCTACAAGATCCACCAGCTCACCGACACCGACGTGACCTTCGTGCTGGCTTCGGGCGGCCACAATGCCGGCATCGTCTCCGAGCCCGGCCACAAGCACCGCCACTACCGCATCCATGAGACCCGGCACGGCGCGCTCCATGTGAGCCCCGAGGAATGGATGGAGCAGAACCCGCCCAAGGAAGGCTCCTGGTGGCCCGCCTTCGAGGCCTGGCTGTCGGGCCAGTCCACCGGCCGCGCGCACCTGCCCTATCTCGGCACGCGGGACTATCCGGTGCTCGGCCCGGCGCCCGGCACCTATGTGATGCAGCGCTGAGGGCGGGGTCTCACCCGCCCCCCTTGTCCCCGTAGAGGTCGGCGAAGCGGGCGCCCTGCGCGCTGCTGTCTACGAGATGGCCGATGGCGCGGGGGCCGCCGGCGCGGTTCATCCAGGTCAGCACCCGGCAGGCCGCCCGGGCATAGAAGGGATAGGCCGATGCGCCGGAGTGGCGGAAGGCGCGCGGGTCGTCCGGAACCGGTCCATCGTGGCCGGCTCGGCACCGCGGCACGCCGGCTGCGTTGTGATCGAGATGGCGCGGGTCGTCCGATACGATCACGGCGACACCTTCGTCGAACCAGGCGGGCACGCTTCCCATGGCAACCCGCCGCAGCCCGAGGCGCGCGGCAAGCTCGATATGGGTCAGTTCGTGCACCACGATGACGGGGTCGAGGCCCGCGGGCGAGAGCCTCAGTCCGAACGCGCCGTAGGCCATTCCGCGCGCCCCGCCTGCCCCGATCCGCGCCTGGCAGGCGGCGCCGGCGCAGGCGAGAACCACCGGCGTCGAGGCGGTGGCTCCGAAGAAGAGCGCAAGGCGCGCGGGAGCTTCGGCGACGGTCCGGCGCAGCATCGCGCGGGCATCTTCCGTCATCGCCGGGTCGGCATGAAGGCGCGGGCCGATCTGCTGGAAGCCGTAGCATGCGGGGCACACCAGCGCCGCCGCGGCCGGTTCCGCCACGGCGACGGCTCCCGCGGCTCCGGCGGTCAGCACGCAAAAGCCCAACACCGCCCAGCGCCATCGCCCCGTCGCCCTGCTCGCCATCGCATCCCAACTGCGTCAGGGCCGACGGTTGACCGGATTTACGGCACCAGCACGGCGGCGCCCTCCAGCCGCCCGGCGCGCAGATCGTCGAGCGCGCGGTTGGCCTCGGCGAGGGGATAGGGCGTGACGCGGGCGGAAACGCCGGCCTGCGGCGCCAGCGCCAGGAATTCGCGGGCGTCGGCGCGGGTGAGGTTCGCCACCGAGAGGATCTTCCGCTCCTCCCAAAGCCAGCGGTAGGGGAAAGATGGGATGTCGCTCATGTGGATGCCGCCGCACACCACGCGCCCGCCCTTGCGCACCGCTTTCAGCGCCTGCGGCACCAGCTCGCCGGCCGGGGCGAAGATCAATGCGGCGTCCAGCGGCTCCGGCGCCGGGGCATCCGAGCCGCCGGCGTAGGTCGCGCCGAGGGTCATGGCGAAATCCTGCGCCTGCCGGTCGCCCGGCCGGGTGAAGGCGTAGATCTGCCGGCCCTGCCAACGCGCCACCTGGGCGACGATGTGGGCGGCGGCGCCGAAGCCGTAGAGGCCGATGCGCCGGCCCTCGCCCGCCATCTTGAGCGTGCGCCAGCCGATCAGCCCGGCGCACAGCAGCGGGGCGAGCGCCGCGTCCTCCCCCGCTTCGCCGAGCGGATACGCAAAAGCCGCGTCCGCCACCACATGGCTGGCGAAGCCCCCGTCGCGGGTGCAGCCGGTGAAGACCGGGACGTCGCAGAGGTTCTCCTCGCCGGCGGCGCAATAGGGGCAGCAGCCGCAGGCGTGGCCGAGCCAGCCGACGCCCACCCGCTCCCCCGGCCGCAAGTGCAAGACGCCCGCGCCGAGCGCCGCCACGCGGCCGACGATCTCGTGCCCCGGGACGACGGGATAGCGCGCCTGGGGCAGTTCGCCGTCCATCACGTGGAGGTCGGTGCGGCAGACGCCGCAGGCCGAGACCTTGATCAGCACCTCGCCGGGGCCGGGCACCGGATCGGGCCGCTCGTGGAGCGCCAACCGTTCGCCGGGGGCGTTCAGGACCATGGCGCGCATGTAAGCTCTCCTCGCGGACAGGGCGAGAGTGGCACCGGTGCGGCGGCCGCGCCATGCGCGTGCGCAAGGATGCTCTGCCGCCGGTCGCCCGGCGGGCATGGACAGGGCTGCCTCTTGCCCGAGGAGAGGGGTCCGCCCGTCAGCTGCCGCCGATGAAGATGCCCGCCGCCAGCACCAGCGCCCCGCCGATCACCACCTGGAACACCGAGCGCCAGAACGGGGTCTCCAGATAGCGGTTCTGGATGAAGGCGATGGCCCACAATTCCACGAACACGATGGCGATGGCGAGCACCGTCGCGGTCCAGAATTCCGGGATCAGATAGGGCAAGGCATGGCCGAGGCCGCCGACCGCGGTCATCGCGCCCGAGGCGATGCCGCGCTTCAGCGGCGAGCCGCGGCCGGAGATCACGCCGTCGTCGTGCACCGCCTCGGTGAAGCCCATGGAGATGCCGGCGCCCACCGCGGCGGCGAGGCCCACCAGCAACGTGGTGTGGGAATCCTGCGTGGCGAACGCGGTGGCGAAGATCGGCGCCAGCGTCGAGACCGAGCCGTCCATCAGCCCGGCGAGGCCCGGCTGCACCCAGGTGAGGACGAACTGGCGCCGCGCCTTCTCGTCCTCCTCGTGCTTCTTGTCGACGGGCAGATATTTCTCGGCCAGCGAGCCCGCGATCTCCTCGTGCTGCATCTCCACCTTGTAGAGATTTTCCAGCAGCTTGCGGGTGTCGGGGTCGGTCGCCTTCTTCTGCGCCTGGAGGTAGAAACTGGCGCTCTCGTCCTCCATCCGCCCCACCTCCTGGCGGATGCGGTCGATGCCGAGATTGCAGATGACCCAGACCGGCCGGCGGCCGTAATAGCCGGCGATGTCCGCGCGGCGGATCAGCGGCACGTGGGCGCCGAAGCGGCGCTCGAAGTCGCGCCGGAGGTTCGCCGCATGCCCGCGCTCCTGTGCCGCCATGCTCTCGAAGACGTAGGCCGTATCGGGATAGTCGGCCCGCAGGACGGCAGCGTAATCGTCATAGATGCGGGCATCGTCGTCCTCCGAGGAGATGGCGAGCGCGAGCACCTCCCGCTCGTCGAGGTCGGAGAAGCGCCTGCGGCCGACGAGCGCAGGAAGGGCGGAGAACATCCCGTGACTCCAGTTTAAATCAATTCTAAACTAGCATATGACCTGCCGCGGACGACGTGGCAATGACGGGCCGGCGCCGGCGCACAAGGCGAAGTGCCGCAGGCCCCGCCTCCGGGAGCAACCAATGCATGGCGCACCAGACAATGCCAGTGCGACCGCCGCATCCGCCGCGCCTTCCGGCGGGCGGGTGCTGTTTGCGCTGGCGGCGGTGCCACTGCTGGTGGGCACCGTGCTGCTGGTCGGCTTCGACCGCCCGGCGGAGGCGCATATCGTCTTCGCGCTGGGCACCGTGCCGGTGCTCGCCGCGCTCCTGCTCGAGATCGTCCGCTCCCTCCAGGCCGGCCAGTTCGGGCTCGACATCCTCGCCGCTCTGTCCATGGCCGCCGCGCTCGTCTTCGGCGAGCCTCTGGCCGGCAACGTGGTGGCGCTCATGTATGCCGGCGGCCAGCTGCTGGAGGCGCTGGCGCAAGGGCGGGCGCGGCGCGAGATGACGGCGCTCGTCGCCCGTGCGCCGCGCACCGCGCTCCGGCGCGAGGGGGACGACCTCGTCAGCCGGCCGATCGAGGCGATCGCCCCGGGCGACCTGCTGCTGGTGCGCCACGGCGATGCGGTGCCGGTGGACGGGCGCATCGTCGCCGGCTCGGGCCTGCTCGACCAGTCGGCCATCACGGGGGAGGCGCGCCCGGTGCGGCTCGGCGCAGGCGAGACCGCCCTATCGGGCTCGGTGAACGCCGGGCCGGCCTTCGACCTGGAAGCCCTTAAGCCCGCGCGCGAGAGCACCTATGCCGCCATCGTGCGGCTGGTGGAGGCGGCGGCGGGGAGCCGTGCCCCCATGGTGCGGCTCGCCGATCGCTACGCGCTCGGCTTCCTCGCCCTCTCGCTCGCCCTGGCGGCGGGCGCCGCGATCCTGTCCGGCGATCCACGCCGCGCGCTCGCGGTGCTGGTGGTGGCCACCCCCTGTCCGCTCATCCTCGCGGTGCCGGTGGCGCTCATGGCGGGTCTGTCGCGCGCGGCGAAGCTCGGCGTCCTGGTGAAGAGCGGAGGCGCGCTGGAGGCCATGGCGCGGGTGCGCGCGCTGGTGCTCGACAAGACCGGCACCCTCACCCAGGGCCGCGCCGCCATCGCCGCCATCGACGTCGCGGACGGCTTCGACGCGGACGAGGTGCTGCGCCTTGCCGCCAGCCTCGACCAGGCCTCGAACCACGTGGTGGCGGAGGCGCTGGTGGAAGCGGCCCGCGCCCGCGGCCTCGCGCTTTCCGCGCCGCGGGACGTGCTGGAGGACGGCGGCGTCGGTCTCACCGGCCGGGTCGAGGGCCGCTGCGTCGCCCTCGGCAGCCGCGCCTACGTGGTGGCGCGCGCGTCGGGCGCCCTTCCCGACGCGCGCAGCTCCGGCGAGGACGCGACCGCGATGGTGGCGGTCGCGGTGGACGGGCGGATGGCGGGACGCATCGTGCTCGCCGACCACATGCGCGTCGAGGCACCGGGCATGATGGCGGCGCTGCGCGCGGCGGGCGTGGAGCACATCCGGCTCGCCTCGGGCGACCGGCGCACGGCGGTGGCGGCGCTGTGCCGCCGCGTCGGCGCCGACGACTGCGCCGGCGACCTCACGCCCGCGGAGAAGGTCGCGAGCGTGAAGGCGGCGCGCGCCTTCGGCCCGGTGATGATGGTGGGCGACGGCGTCAACGACGCCCCGGCGCTGGCCGCCGCCGACGTGGGCGTCGCCATGGGCGCGCGCGGCGCGGCGGCCTCCGCCGAGGTGGCGGACGTGGTGCTGCTGGTGGACCGGCTCGACCGCCTCGCCGAGGGCGTGGCGGCGGCGCGCCGGGCGCTCGCCATCGCCCGCCAGAGCGTGCGCGCGGGCATCGGCCTGTCGGTGCTGGGGATGCTGGCGGCGGCGCTCGGCTTTCTGCCGCCGGTTCAGGGCGCGCTGGTGCAGGAGGCCATCGACGTGGCGGTGATCCTCAACGCGCTGCGGGCGCTGCTGCCGCCGCGCCCGGACCGGCCGCCGACGCCGCCGGCCGGCGCTGTCCGGCGCGCGGGCAGCTGCGGGACCTGCCGCGCCGCCTGCCCCTGACCGTCCCGCCCGCTCAGAGCATTTCGCCGCGCAGCAGCTTCGGCACCTCGCCGGTGAGGCCGGCGGCATCGCGGATGAACAGGCCTTTGAGGCGCGGCAGGCGGTCGACCAGGCCGAGACCCACGTCGCGCACCGCCCGCAGCACGTCGGAGCGGTTCGAGAACAGGCGGTTGAGCCCGTCGGTGGCGACCCCCATGGCCAGCGTGTCGAAGCGCCGCCAGCGCTGGTAGCGCTCCAGCACCGAGGGGGCGGCAAAATCGAGGCCCACCCGGGCGGCGTCGGTCACCACCTCCGCCAGCGCCGCCACGTCGCGCAGGCCCATATTGAGGCCCTGGCCGGCAATGGGATGGATCAGGTGCGCGGCGTCGCCCACGAGCGCGAGCCGGTCGCCGATGAAGCTGCGGGCCATGGCGAAGCCGAGCGGATAGGCGCGCGGCTTCGAGACCACCTTCACCCAGCCGAGCTTGTGGCCGAATCGCTGCTCCAGCTCGTCCTGGAATGCGGCGGCGGGCAAGGAGAGAAGCCGCTCGGCGTCCGCGGTGCGCTCGGTCCAGACGACGGAGCAGCGGTTGCCGGGCAGCGGCAGGGTGGCGAACGGGCCGGCGGGCAGGAAATGCTCCTCGGCCCGGCCCTCGTGCGGGCGCTCGTGCTCCACGGTGAAGGTGATGCCGCTCTGGCCGTAGCCCCAGGATACGCTGGTGATGCCGGCCATGGTGCGCAGGCGCGAGCGCGCGCCGTCGCAGGCCACCAGAAACCGGGTGGAGAGCGGCGCGCCGGCGCCGGAACTCAGCGCCACGCTGCCGCGCCCGGCCTCGAACGCGTCCACGGCCGCGCCGCGCAGATCGATGCCGGCGGCGCGGGCGGCATCGAGCAGCCCCGCCTGGAGCGCGGCGTTGGGCACCATGTGGGCGAACGCCTCGCCCGGCTCCACGTCGCCGTCGAAGGTGAGGAAGACCGGGCGGGCGACGTCGCGGGTGCGGCTGTCGGTGACGATCATGGAGCGGATCGGCTGCGCGCTCGCCGCCACCTTCTCCCAGGCGCCGAGCGCCATGAGCATGCGCCGCGCGCCGGCGGCGATGGCGGAGCAGCGCCCGTCATCGGCGCCGAGCCGGTCGAGCGCGGGATCGAACAGGACGATGTCGGCGTCCGGGCCGAGCCCCTGGCGCAAAGCGAGCGCGAGGCTGAGCCCGGCGAGGCCGCCGCCGACGATGGCCACGTCCGCGCCCGGCCGCGCCCACATGGCCTGCTCGATGCCGCCGGAGGCGGCGGCGCCCATGGTGCCGGTGCCGATCATCGTGCCCTTCTCCTTCTGCCCACCCCGCGGCATTGGCTGCCGATTGGGGAAGCGACTTGACGCGGCCTGCCGCGCCGTGGCGTTTTCGTCCGAGCCCCGCCGCATCCGGTGCGGCCCCATCGAGCGCCCCATGACCGAGCAGTCGTCTTCAGACAAGCCCTCCGCCGAGACGTCATCCGCCGACCGGCAGCCCGACGTCGATGCCCTTCTTGGCATCCTCGACCTCGAACAGCTGGAGATCAACCTGTTCCGGGGTCGCAGCGGTTCCCCCGGCGGCGGGCGGGTGTTCGGCGGCCAGGTGATCGCGCAGGCGCTCGTGGCGGCGCGCCGCACGGTGGAGGCCGCGCGGGTCACCCATTCGCTGCACGGCTACTTCCTGCTGGGCGGGGATCCGACCATTCCCATCGTCTATGACGTGGACCGGATCCGCGACGGGCGCTCCTTCACCACGCGGCGGGTGGTGGCGATCCAGCACGGGCGGGCGATCTTCTTCATGTCGGTCTCGTTCCAGATCGCGGAGCAGGGGCTGACCCACCAGGCGACGATGCCGAAGGTGCCCATGCCGGAGGACCTGCCGCCCGACGAGGTGTGGCGCGAGCGGCTGCTGAAGCGCTTTCCCGCCGCCGCCCTGCGCGACTGGATGGCGCTGCGCCCGCTGGAGGTGAAGCCGATCGTCCTCGACGGCTCCTATGCCGCGCACTCGCCGGAGGCCAAAGCGAGCCTCTGGGTGCGCGCCCGCGGCCGCCTGCCCGACGACCTGCCCACGCAGCAGGCGGTGCTGGCCTACGCCTCGGATCTCTCGCTGCTGCAGGCGGCGCTGGTGCCGCACGGGCGCTCCGTGTTTGACGCCGACCTCCAATGCGCGAGCCTCGACCATGCCTTGTGGCTGCACCAGCCGTTCCGCGCCGACGAATGGCTGCTCTACAGCCAGGAAAGCCCCATGGCCACCGGCGCACGGGGCTTCTGCCGCGGCCAGCTCTTCACCCGCCAGGGGGTGCTGGTGGCGTCGGCGGCGCAGGAAGGCCTGATGCGCCCCGTCACGCCCCGCTAGGGCGATCTGCGCGGGCAGCGGATTCCGTTCTGTTCCATAGGTTTGCGGGCGCTGGGCCGACCATGTGGAACCCTCGCGCGGTTCGCCCTGTCGGATCGCGTTCCGCGCGGTCCGACCGGGCGGCGGGCCGCGCCCGGCGGACGGCACGGCCGCGGCTTGGCGCGCCGCGTCCCTACCGGGCTGCCGCCTTACGCGCCAGGCGCCACCCGCCGTCCGCCGCAGGCACGGGCAGGAAATGCCGCGCCTGCGAAGGCTGGGATCCGAGGCGCGGCGAAGCTTTCGCGCCGCAAGAAGAAATTTGCGTCTCGCGTGGGCGCGACGCACAAAAAACAGGCACCAAAAGCGGCGGCCATGAGGCGTCCATGACTCGCCAATGGGCCGTGGCGAGAAAATAAGCAGCCCCGGCGCCCTTCGGGGCCATTTGGCACGGTCCTTGATTCCCTTTGGCCCAGGCTTGGGCCGCGGCGAGGATCGCCCCGACCCGCTCGGCCAAGCCGCGAGAAAACTACCGCCCGGTCGATCGGCCGTGGCGGGCATCAGGGGACAGGGACCGATCCATGAAGATCGTCATGGCCATCATCAAGCCTTTCAAGCTGGAGGAGGTGCGCGATGCCCTCACCGGTATCGGCGTCCACGGACTGACCGTGACCGAGGTGAAGGGTTACGGGCGTCAGAAGGGCCACACCGAGATCTATCGCGGCGCCGAATACGCCGTGAGCTTCCTGCCGAAGCTCAAGGTCGAGGTGGCGGTTGCGGCCGATCAGGTCGCCAAGGTGGTCGAGGCGATCACCGCCTCCGCCAAGACCGGACAGATCGGCGACGGAAAGATCTTCGTCTTCCCGATCGATCACGCCGTGCGCATCCGCACCGGCGAGACCGACGCCGACGCCCTTTGACCCATCCTCATTTCACGGAGCTTCCTTCCATGACGTTCAAGACGTGGACCCGCGCGGGGCTTCCCGCGCTCCTTGCCGCGGCGGCGATCGCATTGCCAGCGCTCGCCCAGACCGCGGCGCCCGAGGCGGCTGCCGCTGCCGCTGCCGCGCCGACGGTGAACAAGGGCGATACCGCCTGGATGATGACGGCAAGCTTGCTCGTCCTCATGATGTCGGTCCCCGGCCTCGCTCTGTTCTATGGCGGCCTCGTGCGCGCCAAGAACATGCTCTCGGTCCTGATGCAGGTGGCCTATTGCGTCTGCATCGTGGGCCTCATCTGGGTGCTGTACGGCTATTCGCTCGCCTTCACCGGCGGCTCGCCCTTCATCGGCGGTTTCGCCAAGGCATTCCTGAACGGCGTGACGCTGGAATCGCTCGCGGCCACCTTCTCGGTGGGCGTGGCCATTCCCGAGTTCGTCTACATCGCCTTCCAGATGACCTTCGCCATGATCACCCCGGCGCTCATCTTCGGCGCGTTCGCCGAGCGCACGAAGTTCTCCGCTGTGGTCCTGTTCGTGCCGCTGTGGGTCACGTTCGTGTACTTCCCCATCGCCCACATGGTCTGGTACTGGGCCGGCCCGGACGCCATCGACACCGCCGCCAAGGCGCTCGCCGCCGCGGCTGACGGCACGGCCAAGGCCGCTGCCCAGACCACCCTCGACGGCGTGCTCGCCGATTCGGGCTACATCTTCTCCCTCGGCGCCATCGACTTCGCGGGCGGCACCGTGGTGCACATCAATGCCGGCATCGCCGGTCTCGTGGCCTGCCTCATCGTCGGCAAGCGCCTCGGCTATGGCAAGGAGGCCCTCTCGCCCCACTCCTTGACCTTCACCATGGTCGGCGCCTCCCTGCTGTGGGTCGGCTGGTTCGGCTTCAACGCGGGCTCGAACCTCGAAGCCAACGGCCTCACCACGCTCGCCATGATGAACACCTTCATCGCCACCTGCGCCGCGGCCCTGTCGTGGATGATCGTGGAATGGCTGGTGAAGGGTAAGCCCTCCATGCTGGGCCTCGCCTCGGGCATCGTCGCCGGCCTCGTGGCCGTCACGCCGCCCTCGGGCTTCGCCGGCGTGATGGGCTCGCTGATCCTCGGCCTCATCGTCAGCCCGATCTGCTTCGTGTTCTGCACCTCCATCAAGAACGCGCTGGGCTATGACGATGCCCTTGACGTGTTCGGCGTGCACTGCATCGGCGGCATCGTCGGCGCCATCGCCACCGGCTTCCTTGTGAATCCGGAATGGGGCGGCACGGGCGTCTACGACTACACCGCCGCCGCGGTCGGCGCCTACGACATGGTCACCCAGGTGACCGCGCAGGTGAAGGCGGTGCTCATCACCCTCGTCTGGTCGGGGGTCGGCACGGCTGTGATCTTGTTCATCATCTCGGTCATCGTCGGCCTGCGTCCCACGACCGACGTGGAGCGCGAGGGCCTCGACATCAACGAGCACGGCGAGCGCGCCTACCACTCGTGAGTTGCCGCGGGGCGGCCCCGGCCGCCCCGCTCGCGTTCAAAAAGAGGGGAACGAGAAGGGCCCCGGCGCGCGAGCGCCGGGGCCCCATCATTTCCGCGGACCGTCGGTCCGGACGCCGCAGCCCCCGCCCGCTTTTCCTATTCGGAGATCTTGCGCGCGCGGCTGCCCAAGGTGCGCAGGCGCAGCGCGTTGAGCTTGATGAAGCCGGCGGCGTCGCGGTGGTCGTAGGCGACGGCGCCTTCCTCGAACGTGACCAGCTCCTGATTGTAGAGCGAATAGGGGCTCTTGCGGCCGACCACGGTGGCGTTGCCCTTGTAGAGCTTCACCGTCACCTCGCCGGTGACGAAGGCCTGGGAGTGGTCGATGGCGGCCTGCAGCATCTCGCGCTCGGGCGAGAACCAGAAGCCGTTATAGATCAGCTCCGCATAGCGCGGCATCAGCTCGTCCTTGAGGTGCGCCGCGCCGCGGTCGAGCGTGATGCTCTCGATGCCGCGATGGGCGACCAGCAGGATGGTGCCGCCGGGGGTCTCGTAGATGCCGCGGCTCTTCATGCCGACGAAGCGGTTCTCGACGAGGTCGAGCCGGCCGATGCCGTTCTCCCTGCCCAGTTCGTTGAGGCGGGTCAGCAGGCGGGCGGGCGAAAGCGCCTCGCCGTCGATCGCCACCGCGTCGCCCTTGTCGAAGGCGATGGTGATGAGGCTCGCCTCGTCCGGTGCCTCCTCGGGCGAGATGGTGCGCTGGTAGACGTAGTCCGGCGCGTCTTCGGCCGGATCCTCCAGCACCTTGCCCTCGGAGGAGGAGTGCAGAAGGTTGGCATCCACCGAGAACGGCGCCTCGCCGCGCTTGTCCTTGGCGATCGGGATCTGGTGCGCCTCGGCGAACTCCAGCAGCCGGGTGCGCGAGGTAAGGTCCCATTCGCGCCAGGGAGCGATCACGGTGATGTCCGGCTCCAGCGCGTAATAAGCGAGCTCGAAGCGCACCTGGTCGTTGCCCTTGCCGGTGGCGCCGTGGGCCACCGCGTCGGCGCCCATTCTCCGCGCGATCTCGATCTGCTTCTTGGCGATCAGCGGGCGGGCGATGGAGGTGCCGAGCAGATAGAGGCCCTCATAGACCGCGTTGGCGCGGAACATGGGGAAGACGTAGTCGGCGACGAACTCCTCGCGCACGTCCTCGATGAAGATGTTCTCGTCCTTGATGCCGAGCAGCTGCGCCTTCTTGCGCGCCGGCTCCAGCTCCTCGCCCTGGCCGAGATCGGCGGTGAAGGTGATGACCTCGCAGCCATAGGTGGTCTGGAGCCATTTGAGGATCACCGAGGTGTCGAGCCCGCCCGAATAAGCGAGCACCACCTTCTTCACGTCACGCGCCATCACGTCTCTCGGAATTGTCGTGGGGAAAGTCGGCGCGGACTATAGGCCGGCGCCGCGCCCTGGCAAGTGGCGCCCGATCAGGCCGCGCAAGGCGACAAAGGTGCTCCTTGCGAGCCTGGCCAAGGCCCGCGCCACCCCGCGCACCATGGCGTGGAGCGCATAGCCCAGCCGGCCGATGGCATGCTCCACCCGGAAATCGGTCGGCGCACCCTTCCGGTCGTAGAGCAGCAGGCGCATCCCCACCACGATCAGCACCACGATCACGCCGGAAAACACCACGTCGGTGAAGAAGTGCCCGCCGAAGGCGATGCGCAGCCCGCCGGCGGTGGCGGCGAAGGCGACGGCCGCCACCATGGCGGCGGCCCCCGCGGCGCCGGGCACGAGGCTCGCCGGCGCGGTGAGCCAGAAGCCGAGCGCCCCTTCCCCCGAGACGAAGGAGCAATTGCCGGGGCAGGTGCCGTCGGTCCGGAACCAGGGCTGGTAGGCGTCCTTGCCGCCGAACGCCTCCACATGCACCGGGCGCGGGCGGCCCCATTCCTCCTTGAGGATGCCGTTCACCACCAGGCCCGGCCCGAGCGCCATGGTGGCGGCGAGGAACACCGCGGCGCGCGCGCTCATGAACATGCGCCCCCACGGGAACAGCAGCTTCAGGACGATGGCGACGAAGGCGGGCGCGGCGAACAGCCAGGGAATCCAGTTGGCGAGCGTGCGGGCGCTCCGCGCCCAGGGGGCGCCGGCGAGCGTGAAGGCGCGGCGCCCCACGTCCCAGAAGCGTTCGCTGATCGCGAGGTCCCATTGCGGGAAAACGGTGAACAAAATCGCCACCGCGGCACCGACCACGAGGGCGAAGAACACGACGGGCCGCACGTTTCCTCCACTGCTGCTTGCGCTTGCCGCCCCCGGCCCCCTGCCCCGCCTCCCTTTAGAGCATTTTCCCGCCGCGGCGAATCGCGAAAGTGTGGGCCGGGCGCCCCAACGCGCGCGAGCGCGCTTGCCATACGCCGGCGAAGGCACGATCTGACGGAAGGCCAAGGGGACCCAAGGATGCTGCGGCGCGCCTACCGAGCGGTGATCGACACGATCCGGATCGTCATCGACGCGATCTGGACCTTCTCCGCCGACGACGGCTGGGCGATCGCGAGCCACATCGCGCTGTCCGCGCTCATGTCGCTGTTCCCGTTCCTGATCTTCGTCACGGCGCTGGCGGGCTTCCTCGATCTGCGCCCGCTCGCCGCCGAGACCATCCAGCTGATCCTCGAGACCTGGCCGCACAAGGTGGCCGAGCCGATCTCGCGGGAGATCTACAACGTCGTGAACCAGGTGCGCACGGACGTTCTGACCTACGGCGTGGTGCTCGCCATCTACTTCTCGTCCAACGGCATCGAGAGCCTGAGGATCGGCCTCAACCGCGCCTATGGGGTGCGCGAGGAGCGCGCCTGGTACTGGCTGCGCCTGGAATCCATCGGCTACGTGCTGCTGGCGGCGGTGTCGATGCTGGCTTTGTCCTTCCTGGTGGTGCTCGGGCCGCTGCTGTGGCAGACGGCGGTGGCGCAGCTGCCGCAGCTCGCGCCACTCTCGCGCATGGTGACCCTGGCGCGCTTCGGCCTCACCGGCCTGATCCTGGTGATCGCCCTGCTGGTGGCCCATCTGTGGCTGCCGGCGGGACGCCGCTCGCTGCGGGAGGTGGCGCCGGGCGTGCTGGTGACGCTGGCGCTCTGGCTCGTGGGGGCGGCGGCGTTCGGCTTCTACCTCTCCGAATTTCCCGCCAATTACGTGACCACCTATGCCGGCCTCGCCTCGGTGATGATCGCCTTGGTGTTCTTGTACCTGACCGCGTCCATCTTCGTGTTCGGCGGCGAGCTCAACGCGGCCATCAAGCGCGCGCAGGCGCCGGCGGTGCGTGCCTTGCCGGCGCCGCAGGCCGCCTTGGAGAGCCGTCCGTGAGGCCGGCGGCGCCGCAGCCGCGCGAGGACGGGCGCCAGTCGCTGACCGCGCGGGCGGTGCAGCGCGGCGTGCTGCGCCACCTGGCGGCGCGCGGGCTGGTGGGGGTCACCGAATTCTGCCTGGTGTCGGGCCGGCGCGCCGACATCCTCGCCGTGGACGGGCGGGGCGAGGTGTCCATCATCGAGATCAAGTCCTCGGTGCAGGACTTCCGCACCGACCAGAAGTGGCCGGAATACCGAGCCTTCTGCGACCGGCTGCTGTTCGCGGTGCCGCTCGATTTCCCGGCCGAGATCCTGCCCGGGGAGACCGGGCTCCTGGTGGCGGACGCCTTCGGCGCGGAGCTGCTGCGCGAGGCCCCCCTCCACCCGCTCGCCGCGGCGACGCGCAAGGCGCTGATGCTCCGCTTCGCCCACACGGCGGCCTCGCGCCTCGCCGCGCTCTACGATCCCGACCTCGCGCGCTACAGCCTGTGAGGGCGCAGTTCGGCCGGGGCGCCGGGACGCCCGCGGGCCAGGGACCGGAGGGCGCCGCCGGGTCCGCGCCTCAGGGCGCGCGGCGCCGCATCTCGTCCCGGCGCATGGGCATTCGGTCGATCAGCGCGAACAGGGTCGAAGGATCGACCGGCGCGCTCCAGCGCCCGGCCACATGCCCATCCTTGCCCACCAGGAGCACCCGGAAGCCGTCGCTGGGAACGTCCAGCCGGCGCCGCAGCGGATCGTCCGCCCCGGTCACCGTCAGCACCACCATGTCGCGCTCGGCGAGGCCGGCCCGGTCGGCGGCAAGGCGCGCCGCCTGCTCGGCATAGCGCGCATCGGCGGTGGACGGCGCGACCACCACCACCGGCCGGGCCCGCCAGTGATAGCTGTCGAGGCTGGCAGCGGCGGCCGGCCCCGGGAAGACGGCGGGCGGCAGAGGCCCGGCGAGGAGCAGCAGGCCGGCGAGAAGGGCGCGCATGGCGAAGCTCCCGGATTCGGCGGCCCGGCGTGGGCCTCGTCTTCCGTTACGGGAGGCCGGGCACCCCGGATCAGCCGCCGCCGCTCAGCGCGGCGCGCGCTTCGCGAGGATGCGCTGCAGCGTGCGGCGGTGCATGGAGAGCCGCCGCGCGGTCTCCGACACGTTGCGCCCGCACAGTTCGTAGACCCGCTGGATGTGCTCCCACCGCACCCGGTCGGCCGACATGGGGTTCTCCGGCGGGATCGGCTTGTGGTCGCCGGTGGCGAACAGGGCCGCCACCACGTCGTCGGCGTCCGCGGGCTTGGCGAGATAATCCACCGCGCCGAGCTTCACCGCAGTGACGGCGGTGGCGATGTTGCCGTAGCCGGTGAGCACGATGGCGCGGGCGCCGGGCCGGTGCTTCTTCAGCGCCGAGATCACGTCGAGGCCGGTGCCGTCGCCGAGCCGCATGTCCACCACGGCGTAAGCGGGCGCGGCTGCCTCCACCCGGGCGAGGCCCTCGGCCACGGTCTCGGCGGTGGCGACGGCGAAACCCCGTGCCTCCATGGCCCGCGCAAGGCGCTGGAGGAACGGGCGGTCGTCATCGACGATCAGGACCGACCGCTCATCTCCCACCTCGGGGGGCGTCAAATCGTTCATCGCTCAATCCTCGAATTTGCGAGCCGTTCGCCAAGGCTCTGGCATACCGTCAATTTCGACCGACTTTTACGCTTCTTTGGACGTAGAATAGCTCGAAGCGCGGCGATCTGTCGCGCTTCTATCCACTTCTATGGCCAGCGCGGCGCGCGGCCAGGACACGGTGATGAGCGCGCCGGTCTCCGGCGGCGTCCGGTTGGCGAAGGTCAGCGAGGCCCCGGTGCGCTCCAGGAGCGTCTTGGCGATGAAGAAGCCGAGGCCGAGGCCGCTCTCCCCGTCCGGGTCCTGCCGGTCGCGGGCGCGGGAGGTGACATAAGGCTGGCCAATGCGGGCGATCACCTCGGGGGCGAAGCCCGGCCCGTCGTCCAGCAGGATGATCTCCAGGCCCGAGGGGCTCCACTGGGCCCGGATGTCGACCCGCCCGGCGGCGAAGTCCACCGCATTCTCGACCAGGTTGCCGAGCCCGTAGATGAGGCCGGGATTGCGGGCGATCACCGGCGCGTCCGGATCGTCCGGCACCGTGACGGCGATGGCGATGCCGAAATTGCGGTGCGGCTCCACCACCTCCTCCAGCAGGAGCCGCAGCGGCATGCGGTCGAAGGGCGCATCGCCGGAGCCGAGCGAGGTGAGCGTCTGGAGGATGTCGCGGCAGCGTTTCGCCTGGTCGCGCAAGAGCGCCACGTCCTCGGCGTGGGGATCGTCCGGCTTCATGGAGCGCTCCATCTCCTTGACCACCAAAGCGATCGTGGAGAGCGGCGTGCCGAGCTCGTGGGCCGCGGCGGCGGCGAGGCCGTCGATGGCGGACAGGTGCTGCTCGCGCGCCAGCACCAGCTCGGTGGCGGCGAGCGCGTCGCCGAGCTCGCGCGCCTCTTCCGCCACGCGCCAGGAATGCAGGCCGATGAAGCCCACCGCGACCGTGAGCGAGACCCAGATGCCGGCAAGATAGAGGTCCGGCAGCACCGGCGCGTCGGGTCCGCCCCACGGCAGCGGCCAGGCATGGAGGCCGACCGCCCCGGCGCAGGCCACCGCCAGCGCGCCGAGCAGCACGGTGGTGCCCCAGGACAGGCCGGTGGCCGAGATCATGACCGGGGCCAGATAGAGCAGGACGAACGGATTCTTAAGCCCTCCCGTGAGATACAGGAGGGCGGTGAGCTGAAGCACGTCATAGGCGAGAAGCGGCCCCGCCGCGCCGTCTCCGAGCCGCCGGGCAAGCGGGTACTTCACCCGCAGGACGACATTCAGGAGCACCGACAGGGACACCGCCGCAAGGCAGGGAACGATGGGCAATTCGAAGCCCAGAATCAGGTTCACCACCACGAGGGCGACCGTCTGGCCGGCCACCGCGAGCCAGCGCAGCCTGATCAGGGTGTCGAGGCGGAGCCCGACCGACCGGCCGTGGTGGGACGCGACAAACGCGGGAATCATCCTTTATTACCTCCGATCCCATATCCCGGTAGCTTGCACTGTGACATCGGGGACATATCTAGACATTGATATGAACCCCCGTCCTTTCGTCGGCATTGACCCAGACCGGGACCCGCGGGAGGGTCCTCGACCCAAAATCGAAAGGTTGGACTATGGCCATCGGTGAATTCACCGGCGCGACGAAGCTCCCGGCCCAAATCGATTTGGGCATGTCGACGCCGCTCTATTGGCTCTATGAGATGGGCCACGCGGCGCTCAATCCCTCGCGCGCCATGGCGGACGCGAGCCGGATGTTCCTGAAGAACCCCATCAATCCGGTTTCGCACACGACGATCGGCAAGTCGATGGCGGCCGCCTGCGAACTGTTCGAGCGCACCACCCGCCGCTACGGCAAGCCCGACTGGGGTATCACCCACACCAGCGTGGGCGGGGTGAAGGTGCCGGTCCACACCAACACGGTGTGGAAACGGCCGTTCTGCAACCTGCTGCATTTCGAGCGCGCCTTCGACCATCCTCCGCGCCGTCCGCAGCCGCGCCTGCTCGTGGTGGCTCCGGTCTCGGGGCATTATGCGACGCTCCTGCGCGGCACGGTTGAGGCCATGCTGCCCACCCACGACGTCTACGTGACGGACTGGGTGGACGCCAAGATGGTGCCGCTGGCCGACGGCCGTTTCGACCTCTCCGACTATGTGGACTATCTGATCTCCATCTTCCACCGCCTCGGCGGGGACTGCCATGTGATGGCGGTATGCCAGCCGGCGGTGCCGGTGCTGATGGCGGTCGCGCGCATGGAGCAGGACGAGGACCCTTATGTTCCCAAGTCCATGATCCTCATGGGCGGGCCCATCGATACCCGCGAGGCGCCCACCGCCGTCAACGCGATGGCGCAAGACCGCGGCATCGAGTGGTTCCGGCGCAACGTCATCACCCAGGTGCCATGGCCCCATGCGGGCGCGCTCAGGGAAGTCTATCCCGGCTTCCTCCAGCTCAACGGCTTTATGAGCATGAATCTCGACCGTCACCTGCAGGCCCATTGGGACCTGTTCCGCCATCTGGTGGAAGGCGACGGCGATTCGGCCGAGAAGCACCGTGACTTCTACGACGAGTATCTGGCGGTGATGGACCTCACCGCCGACTTCTACCTCGACACCGTGGAGAACGTGTTCATCACCCACGCTCTGCCCAAGGGCGAGATGATGCACCATTCCCAGCGCGTGGATCCCACCGCGGTGCAACGCGTCGCGCTGATGACGGTGGAGGGCGAGAAGGACGACATTTCCGGCATCGGCCAGACCAAGGCGGCCCACCGGCTGTGCCCGCGCATTCCGGACGACAAGCGCGCGCATTGGGAGCAGCCGGGGGTCGGCCATTACGGCGTGTTCAACGGCTCGCGGTTCCGCTCCGAGATCGCGCCGCGCATCTCCGACTTCATCCTGTCCCAGGAGCTGCCGGCCGGGGCGGTACGCCAATCCCTCCCGGCCCGGGCCGCGCCGGAGCCGCAGGGCAACACGCCTCCCGAGCCGGACGTGTTCGGCTTCCCGGTGAACGTCACGCCGCTTTATCCCCGGATCGCCTCCACGTAGGGGTAGCGGGCAACGCGATTTTTGGTGAAGATGCTACCGAAAGCATCTCCTGAACCATCGCCATGCTGTTCCGCCGCCAGGATCGAAAGGCGCCGCCACGGGGCGGCATCGAATCCATCGAGCTGATGCTCGACGGAGAGCCCCTGGCTGTGGCGGTACGCAGACACCCCAAAGCCCAACGACTCACCCTTCGGGTGCGCGCCGTGGCGCGGGACGTCACGCTCACCGCCCCGCCCCACGTGCCGCTCGCCGCAGCGCGGGACTTCGTCCAGCGCCACCGCGAGTGGGTGCGCGTGCGCCTCGTCCGATTGCCGGAGATGGTGCCGTTCGAGCCGGATGCCATCGTGCCGGTGCGCGGCGAGCCGCGCCTCATCGTCCACCGGCCCGATCTGCGCGGCACGGTCTGGACGGGGCCGGCGCGCGGCGGCCAGCCCACCTTGTGCGTCGCCGGGGAAGCCCCGCACATCGCCCGCCGGGTGCGCGACCATCTCAAGCGGGAGGCGCGCGCCGAACTCACGCAGGCGGTGCGCCGGCATGCGGCGGCGCTCAAGGTCGAGGTGGGCCGCATCACCCTGCGCGACACGGCGAGCCGCTGGGGCTCCTGCTCGGCGAAGGGAGACCTGTCCTTTTCCTGGCGCCTCATCATGGCGCCGCCCCTGGTGCTGGATTACCTTGCGGCGCACGAAGTGGCCCATCGGCTGGAGATGAACCACGGCCCGCGCTACTGGCGCCTGGTGGAGAGCATCTTCCCCCGCCGGGCCGAGGCGGAGGCCTGGCTGCGCCACAACGGGGCGGGACTGCACCGCTACGGCTGAGCCCGCACCCCTTGCCGGACCCGATACGCCGCCGCTCCGGCGCCGATGCTCAGGCGCGGGCGCCGGAGTTGCGCTCGAGCGAGATGGCGCCGGGTCCGCTCGCGAAATAGCACAGCAGCCCGCCGACGATGGCGAGGTTCTTGAAGAACTGGATCTTCTGGGTCGCCTGGGCGGCGGCGTCGGGCATCAGCCAGTAAGCGTGCGCGGTCAGCGTCGCCACGACGACAAAGCCGATCAGCAGGATCGCCGTGAGCCGCGAGGCGATGCCCAGGATCAGGGCGATCGGCCCCGCAATCTCGGCGATCACCGCCAGGAGCGCGAGCGTACCCGGATAGGGCAGGTCCTTGCCCGCGAGCATGCCGGTGATGCCCGACAGGTTGGTGGCCTTCTGGATGCCGGAAGGCAGAAACAGCGCGGCCATGAACAGCCGGCCGAAAAGAAGGGCGACGTCGTCCAACAGATGCATCGTCGAGCTCCTGCGCGCACTCCATGCTTATGGCGCGAAACGACAATCCTGGCCATGGGGAAAATCCGGCGCGCGGCGCCGCCTCAGCGCCCCTTGCCGACCGCGAACAGCAGCCGCGCCACCAGCGGCAGCGCCACCGAAAGCCCGGCGAAGCGGAACAGATGGTGCGCGCTCATGAAGGCGGGATCGTAGCCGAGCGCGAAGCCGAGCGCCGTCATCGCCTCCAGCGCCCCCGGCGCGAAGGCGGTCAGCAGCTTGCCCGGATCGTCCCTGGTCACCACGGCCGCGATCAGCGCGAACACCGCCGAAATCGAGGCCGCCACCACGAACGCGACGACAGAGACCACCGTCATCTCCCGCACCGTGCGCAGGCTCGTGCCGCGGAATCGCACGCCCACATTGCAGCCCAGCACCACGAAGGCGGGCACCAGCAGCGCCGGCGGCAGGGTGGCGGTGGACAGGCCGGCAAGGTGCAGGCCGGCGCTCGCCAGCAGCGCGCCGACGATGACGCCGCCCGGCATGCGAACCCGCCCGGCGAGGAGGCCGCAGACGGTGCCCGCCAGCAGCAGCAGCGCCACCTCCATTACGCCGCCGCGCTGCGCGGGCGCGGCCACCTGCGCCGTGGTGAGGCCGGTGGCGCCGAGGATGTTCGGCAGCGCGGCCACCAGCAGGAACAGCCGCACCGTCTGGGCGAAGGCGACGCGCCTCAGGTCCGCCCCGCTCTCCGCCGCCATGCCCACCACGGCCGAGAATGCGCCGGGGGCGGAGGCATAGAAGGCGGTCTCCAGCGACCAGCGGGCAAGGTAGCGGAAATACAGCATCGACCCGGCCATGGTGCAGAACACGCTCACGGTGAGGAAGGCCATGCTGATGGGCCAGGTGACCGCCTGCGCCACCAGATCGGGGGTGAGCGCGGTGCCCATGGAGGTGCCCAGCACGATGTAGGACGCGATCTCGATCGGCTTCGGCACCTGCACCTCCACCTGCGCCAGCGCGAGCGCCAGCGTCAGCAGCAGCGCGCCGGAGATCCAGGCGGCGGGCAAACCGAGGAGATGGAAGGCGAAGCCGCCGAGCCCGCCCGCGGCCAGCGTGAGCAGGCTCGCCCGCGCGCGCCGGCCTCTGCTGTCCTCCGGCCTCACGGAGCCTCCCGCCGCGCGCCGGCGAGCCAGCCCGAAAGCCGCCGGGTCACCTCCCTCAGCTGGGCCTCGCCGCGCGCGAAGCACAGGCGCAGGAAGCCCTCCCCGCCGGGGCCGAAGGCGGTGCCGGGCGCAAGGCCCACCTGCGCCTCGTCCGCGAGCCGGAGCGCGAGGCGGCGCACGTCGGTCTCCCCGGTCACGCCGAAGAACAGATAGAAGGCGCCGGCGGGGGGCACGAGCTCCACCCGCTTCGTGGCGGCGAGCGCCGCGCAGACGAGGTCGCGCCCGGCTTTGGCCCGCGCCACCTGCTCGGCGACGAAGGGCTCGCCGTCCTCCAAGGCGGCGATCGCGCCGCGCTGCATGAAGGCGGCGACGCCGGAGGTGGAATATTGGATCAGGTTCTCGACCACCTGTCCGAGCGCCGGCGGCGCCTCCAGCCAGCCGATGCGCCAGCCGGTCATGGCCCAGTTCTTGGAGAAGGTCTGCACGAACAGGATGTGGTCGTCCGGGTCCATCACGTCGCGGAAGGACGGCGCGCGCTCCCCCTCGCCGTAATAAAAGCGGCCGTAGATCTCGTCGGCGACGATCCACAATCCGTGGCGCCGCGCGAGGGCGAGGATGGCCCTGAGGTCCGCATGGGAGGCGACGAAGCCGGTGGGGTTGGCCGGCGTGTTGACGAAGATGGCGCGGGTGCGCGGGGTGACCGCCCGCTCCAGCCGCCCATGGTCGAAGGTGAAGCCGGACGGGCCATAATCGAACGGCACCGGCACCGGCACTGCGCCGATCTTGAGCGCCGCCGCCGCCGCATTGGGCCAGGTCGGCGAGGGCAGGAGCAGCTCCTCGCCCGGGCCGAGCGCCATGGCGAAGGCGACCTGGATCGCCTGCATGCCCGAGCCGGTGACGAAGAAACGCTCCGGCTCCTCGGCGACGCCGTACAGGCGGGCGATGTAGCGCGCGAGCGCGGCGCGCAGCTCCGGCAGCCCGCGCTGCCAGGTGTAAAAGGTCTCCCCGGCTTCGAGGGAGCGGGCCGCGGCGTGGCGGATGAAGGCCGGCGTCGGCAGGTCGCCCTCGCCGGCCCAGAGCGGGATCACCCCGCCGCGGGCGAGGCCGTAATTCATCACCTCGACGATGCCGCTCTCGGGCAGCGCGAGCACGTGCTCGCGCACGCGGGCAAGACAGGGGTCCATCGCAGGCGATCCATCGCGCTGCGGCTCGGGCGGAACGGGGGCTGGCATAAGCGAACTCGAAGGTGGGTCACCCGCGACTGGCGCAGGCGGGGGCACCTTAGCGGCCATCCGCGCGTATTTCTCATCAATTGCAGGCGCGGTTCGATCAGCGTCGGTGATCGATGGGAGCGACTTACCAATGGTCAGTGCGTTTCTGCAATCGCCTCTTGCAGGCCTGCGCGTTGCGCTTGCAGAGACGAAGACCTAGCTCCGAAGCATCAGCGATCGGCCCCGCATGAGGGCCGTCCAGCAGCGGGGACATCCAGATGACCGCCACCGTTCAGCCTGCCACCCTTGAGCCCTCGGCCAAGCCGGTCCTCGACCGGGCCGCGCTCGACACGATCTTTCTCGCCGCCCGGTCCCACAATGGCTGGACCGACGCGCCGGTCAGCGACGCCGAGATCAAGGCGCTCTACGACCTCGTGAAATACGGCCCCACCTCGGCCAACACCCAGCCGGCGCGCTTCGTGTTCGTGCGCTCGGCCGCCGCCAAAGCGCGCCTCGCCCCGGCACTGGCGGAGGGCAACCGCAAGGCGCTCGCGGCCCCGGTGATCGCGATCATCGGCTACGACACCGCGTTTTACGACAAGATCCCGCAGGTGTTCCCGCACAATCCGGGCTTCCGCGACCTGTTCGTGAACAATCCCGGCATGGTGGAGCCCCACGCATTCCGCAACTCGTCGCTCCAGGGCGCCTATCTCATCATCGCCGCGCGGGCGCTCGGCCTCGATGTTGGGCCCATGTCGGGCTTCGACGCGGCGAAGGTGGATGCGGAGTTCTTCCCCGGCGGCACCGTGAAGACCAACTTCATCGCGGCGCTCGGCCACGGCGATCACACCAAGGTGATGGAGCGCCTGCCCCGCCTCGCCTTCGAGGAGGCGGCGCAGATCGTCTGAGCGCGGCTTGCGCGCAAGGCCGCCGGCGGCAGGGGTGCCCTGCCGCCGGCCGCGCCTCAGCTCTCGCCGGGATCGGCGCTGAGGCCGGCGGCGGTGATGCCGGCCACGGCGCAGGCCTCGTCATTGTCCGAGGTGTCGCCGGAGATGCCCACCGCGCCGATCACCGTCCCGTCCTCGTTGCGGATCAGCACGCCGCCCGGCACCGGGATCAGCGAGCCGCCGATGGCGCTGGTCGCCGCGGCGACGAAATAGGGCTGGTCCTGGGCGCGCTTGAACAGCGCCCGCGAGCCCATGCCGAGGGCGAGCGCGCCGTTGGCCTTGCCGCGGGCGATGTCGGCGCGTCCCAGGCTGGTGCCGTCGTCGGCCAGGAAGCTCTTGAGCGTGCCGCGCCCATCGAGGACGCAGATGGCGAGCGGCTTCATGGAATGCGCCTTCGCATGGGCATGGGCCGCGTCGAGGATGGTCCGCGCGGCGGCAAGGGTCAGGCTCTTCAAGGGCGTCCTCCTGGGCATGTGCGGCGCGGAGCGCCGCCCTCCCTCTACCCCATCCGGCGGCATTTCTGAACACGCCGCGGCGCGCGCCGCGGCGGCGGCATTTTTGTCTCTCCCTCCCGGGCGCGGCGTGGCACCATCGGCCGCGGCACCGCGCCGGCCGGCGCGCGGGACCAGGCAGGAGCGCCAGAATGAACCCCACCGCCGCGAACCCGAACCCCAAGCGCCTCAGCTTCGAGCCGGGGCACCGCCGCAAGTTCCTGGTGGTGGTGGACGACACGCCCGAGTGCGACCGCGCGGTCTATTATTCGAGCCGCCGCGCCGCCGGCACCGAGGGCGCCCTGGTGCTGCTGGGCGTGCTGGAGCTCGAGGGCGTGCGCCAGCAATGGCTCGGCGTCGGCGACCTGATGCGCGCCGAGGCGCAGGAGCAGATGGAGGCGCGGCTTCAGAAATTCGCCGCGCGGGCGCGCCAGGTGGCCGGCATCGAGGCCGAGCAGGTGATCCGCGAAGGCTCGAAGTCGGAGGCGATCTTCTCGCTCATCGCCGAGGACCGCGACCTCGCCATCCTGGTGCTCGCCGCCGGCACCGGCAGCGAGGGGCCGGGACCGCTGGTGACGAGCCTGGTCACCGCGCATGCGGCGCGCTTTCCCGTGCCCATCACCATCGTGCCCGGCGCGCTCTCCGACGAGGAGCTGGACGCCCTCGCCTGAGGCACTCGGGAAGACGAGCGCGGGCCGCCCCGGCGGCGGACGCGGCCGCCGGTCTGATCCTGTGGCCGCACGCGGCCAGGGATCGTCCCCGCCGGACGCCGAGGGGGATCGGCGACGCGCAGGCGCGGGGCGGCCCGCTCATCGCGGACGTGGGACGCCGGTCACTTGTTCCACGTCACGCGATAGGGTCCGGCATCCATGTGGATGTGGCCGGAACGGTAGATGCCGAGGCCCTGCACGCGCGGGTCCTTGCGCAGGAAGGCGATGATGGCGCCGCGGTTGCGGGAGGGGCGGAAGTCCACGGCGCGGCAGTCGCGGTGCTGGCTCGGCCGGCCGGTGCCGGCCACCACGGCGCCGGGCCGGTGGGTGGAGAGCACCGTCACCGGGCCGAATTTGCGCTCGACGTCCGCGAGCGCGCTGCGAAGCTCGCCGGGCAGGCAGGCAAGGCTCGTGCTCGCGGCCTCCTGGCTGGCGGCCTTCTGGCGGGGGGCTTTGGCCTTGGGGCCGGCGAAGGCCGTGCCCGAGGCGGCGACAATGAGGAAGACGGCAAAAAGACTACGCGGGAAAACCATCATTCTTATGGGACATCCTTCGGATCTCGGGGGGAGTGGCGGGGGTTCCCGGGCGGCGACATGGCGCCCGCGGGAGGTGGCCCGGCGATCGGGACGCGCAGCGCGGCGTCCGGAGGGCGCGCTTTAGAGAGGCGATGTTTGGCGCAAATAGGGCGGGCGGCGCAGGCCGAGCTCAACCGGGGGACGCAGGCCGGCGCCGGCCCGGGCCGGCGCCCTGCGCCGGGGTCCGACGCGCTGGCGGCGGCCACGCTTGCACGATCCGAGTTTGCGGTTATATTAGCGCCGTCCCTGATGAGGGATACCTCAGAGCCATCGCAGTCGAAGGTGATGAGAGTGGGTCCCGGCCGGGACCCGCTCCTTTCGGCATATCCGCATTTGCGGAACCCGGACATCTCCCAGGCGACGCTGGCGACGCCGCCACGGACCACACGCCCCGGCGGCCCGAGATTTGCGAACCCGAACGAACGCCTGAAGGTCCCGGAGGGACATGACCGACCTGACGACCCTGACCGCCGCCGCCGACGAGCCGCGCCTCATCACCGAGACCGGCGTCTCGGCCCGAGTCGCGTCCATCGCCTCCGGCGTGCTCGGCGCTCTGGGCTACCGGCTGGTGCGCGTGAAGGTCTCGAACCGCGACGGCGGCACGGTGCAGATCATGGCCGAGCGGCCCGACGGCACCATGACCATCGACGATTGCGAGGCCGCCTCCCGCGCCCTCTCGCCGGTGCTCGACGTGGAGGACCCGATCCATGGCGCCTATCGCCTGGAGCTGTCCTCCCCCGGCATCGACCGGCCGCTGGTGCGGCTGTCCGATTTCGTCCGCTGGGCCGGGCACGAGGTGAAGGTCGAGATGGCGGTCCCGGTGGACCGCCGCAAGCGCTTCCGCGGCATCCTCATCGGCGCCGAGGGCGCCGATGCCATCGTGCGACGGCTCGACGCCGGCGCGGACGAGGAGCCGACCGTGCGCCTGCCGGTGGGTGACATCCAGGAGGCCAAGCTGGTCCTCACCGACGCTTTGATCCGCGAGGCGCTGCGCGCCGCCAAGGCCGCCGGCCAGGGCATCGACGAGGAGGCGGAGGCCTTCCTCGACGAAACCGATGGCGAGCAAGGCGAGGACGCCGACACGCCGGCGGCGCCGGACGAGGCGCCCGCCGCGCCGCGCCATCACCCGAGCGCCAATCGGGGCCTCACCGGCAAGGTCGTCGGCAAGAAGGCCAAGGCCAGCCGCACCGGCAAGAAGGCGCACGCGAAGAAATCCAAGGCCAAGAAGTCGCCCTTCGCCGAAGAAGACGACGTCGCGGCCCCCAAGGCCACTGTGAAGGAGACGCACTGATGGTCGCCGTCAGCGCAAACCGGCTGGAACTGCTGCAGATCGCCGAGGCGGTCGCGCGTGAGAAGTCCATCGATCGGTCGATCGTCATCGCCGCCATGGAGGACGCCATCGCCAAGGCCGCGCGCTCGCGCTACGGCCAGGAGACGGACATCCACGCGGACATCAACCCGAAGACCGGCGAGTTGCGCCTCGCGCGCCACCTGCTGGTGGTGGACGAGGTGGAGAACACCGCCACCGAGATCACGCTGGACGGCGCCCGCCGACACAATCCCGCGGCCCAGGTGGGCGACACCATCGCCGACACCCTGCCGCCCTTCGACTTCGGCCGCATCGCCGCGCAGTCGGCCAAGCAGGTGATCGTGCAGAAGGTGCGCGAGGCCGAGCGCGACCGGCAGTACGACGAGTACAAGGACCGCATCGGCGACATCGTCAACGGCCTCGTCAAGCGCGTCGAGTACGGCAACGTGGTGGTGGACCTCGGCCGGGGCGAAGGCATCCTGCGCCGCGACGAATTGCTGCCGCGCGAGATGGTGAAGACCGGCGACCGCATCCGCGCCTACATCTACGACGTGCGCCGCGAGCCGCGCGGCCCGCAGATCTTCCTCTCGCGCACCCATCCGCAATTCATGGCGAAGCTGTTCGCCCAGGAAGTGCCCGAGATCTATGACGGCATCGTCGAGATCAAGGCGGTGGCCCGCGATCCCGGCTCGCGCGCCAAGATCGCCGTGATCTCGCGCGACCAGTCGGTCGACCCGGTCGGCGCCTGCGTCGGCATGCGCGGCTCGCGCGTGCAGGCGGTGGTGAACGAGCTGCAGGGCGAGAAGATCGACATCATCCCCTGGAACCCGGACATCGCCACCTTCATCGTCAACGCCCTCGCCCCCGCCGAGGTGGTGAAGGTGGTGCTCGACGAGGACCGCGAGCGCATCGAGGTGGTGGTGCCCGACGCGCAGCTCTCGCTCGCCATCGGCCGCCGCGGCCAGAACGTGCGCCTCGCCTCCCAGCTCACCGGCTGGGACATCGACATCCTCACCGAGCAGGAGGAGAGCGAGCGGCGCCAGAAGGAATTTGCCGAGCGCACCAAGATGTTCGCCGAGGCGCTGGACCTCGACGAGATGATGGGCCAGCTGCTCACCTCCGAGGGCTTCGCCTCGGTGGAGGAGATCGCTTATGTGCCGGTGTCCGAGCTCGCCTCCATTGAGGGCTTCGACGAGGACACCGCCACCGAGCTCCAGGCGCGCGCGCAGAAGCACCTCGCCGAGGTGGAGGAGGCGCTCGACGCCCGCCGCAAGGAGCTGGGCGTCGCGGACGAGCTGAAGGACGTGCCCGGCGTCACCTCCAAGATGCTGGTGGCGTTCGGCGAGAACGACATCAAGAGCGTCGAGGACCTGGCCGGCTGCGCCACCGACGATCTGATCGGCTGGAGCGAGCGCAAGGACGGCGAGACCATCCGCCATGCCGGCGCGCTCGACGGCTTCGAGTTCACCCGCGAGGACGCCGAGAGCCTGATCATGCAGGCACGCGTCGCCGCCGGCTGGATCAGCGCCGAGGACCTCGTCACCGCAGGTGCGGAGGAGGCCGAGGAGGCCGCCCCCGACACCACGGCCTGAGAGAAGGAGATGACCCACGGTGCTCGCAAGCGCGTTGGACGAGGAGACGGACGAGGGGCCGCGCAGCCTTGCCGCTGCGCGCGCGCCGCTCGCGCGCCTGTGCCTCGCCACGCGCGCGGTGACGCCGGTGGGCGAGATGCTGCGCTTCGTGGTGGGGCCGGATGGCAAGGTCGTCCCTGACCTGTCCCGCCGCCTGCCGGGCCGTGGCGCCTGGGTGAGCGGCACGCGGTCCGCGCTCGAGGCGGCGCTGAAGCGCAAGGCGTTCGGCCGCGCCTTCAAGGGCAAGGGCCAGGTGGAGCCGGGCCTGCCCGATCTGGTCGAGGATCTCCTGTCGCGTGACGCCCGCGCGGCCCTCAGCCTCGCCAACAAAGCGGGGCGGGTGGTCACGGGAAACGCGAAGGTGGAAGAGGCGCTCGCCGGCGGCAGCGTGCTCGTGCTTCTCCATGCCTCCGACGCGCGCCCCGACGGGGTGCGCAAGCTGGACGCGCGCGTCCGGCAGGCGGAGGCCCAGGGTGCCCCCCGGGTCCAGGTCGTCGATTGCTTTCCCGGCATCGAATTGGACTTGGCGTTGGGGCGGTCAAATGTGGTACATGCGGCGCTGCTCGCGCATCCGACGACCGCGGGATTTCTCGCGCGCTGCCGAAGGCTCGAGCGCTGGCGGACTGGAACGTCCGACGGCGCGCCGGAGGGGCATGGCCTGAACGCAGGCGCTTCCCCCGACCGGATGCAAGGAACGGATACGGAATGAACGATACGAAGACCCCCGGCGACAAGACGCTCCATCCCGCCCCCGGAAAGACGCTGACCCTCAAGCGCCCGGTGGAGCAGGGTACGGTGCGTCAGAGCTTCAGCCACGGCCGCTCGAAGGCGGTGGTGGTGGAGAAGGTGAAGCGCCGCGTCATTGCGCCCGGCGAGGCGGGCCATTCCGCGCCGCCGGCGGCGCCCGCGCGTCCCGCCCCGGCGCCCGCCCCGGCCCCGGCCCCGGCCCCGGCTGCCGCGCCCAAGGCTCCGGCTCCCGCATCTGCCGCGCCCGTCCCGGCCGCACCGGCGACGCCCGCCCCGCCCGCCCCGCCGGTGGAGGCGAAGGCGCCCAAGCCGGCCCCCGCCGCGCCGGCCCCGGCCAAGGCTCCAGTGGCGGCCACCCCGGCTCCGGCCGCGGACGTCCCATCCCCCGCCGCGCCGGCGCCGGCCGCCCCGGCCCGCGCCGCCGGTGAGACTCCGGCCGCCGCTCCCAAGGCCGCGCCGACCCCGGCCCGGTCCGAGGCATCGCCTGCCGTGCGCAGCGCGCCCCCCCGCGCCGGCGCCGCGCCCCAGCGCGCGGCCGGCGGCTCCGCCCGTCCCGGCCAAGGCACCGGCCAGGGTTCCGGACCGGCCGCCCGCCAGGGCGCCGGCGGCCAGGAACGCCGCTCCGGCGGCCCCGCGGGCCGCTCCGGCCAGCCGCGTCCCGGCGGCTCCGGCGTGGTGCTGCGCACTTTGACCGACGAGGAGCGCAACGCCCGCGCCAGCGCGCTCGCCGACGCCCGCGTGCGCGAAGTGGAAGAGCGGCGCATGGCGGACGAGCGCCGCATCGCCGAGGACGAGGCCCGGCGCCGCGCCGAGCGCGACCGGATCGAGCGCGCCGAGCGCGAAGCCGCCGAGACGCGCAAGCGCGAGGAGGAAAGCCGCCGCGCCCACGAGGACGAGAGCAAGCGTCGCGCCGAGCAGGAGGCGCGCAAGCGCTTCGGCGAGGAGCAGGGTGCCCGCCCGGCGGGCGGCACCGCGACCCCCGCCGCGCGCCCGCTCACCCCGCGTCCGGCCGGCACCGCCGCGCCCGCGACCGAAGGGGAGGAGGAGGAGCGCCGCACCGTTCGGCGCGGTCCCGGCGTGCGCCCGGCTCCCCCGGTGAAGGTGCCCCGCGCCCCCGCCGGCCAGGAGAAGCAGCGCGGCCGTCTCACGCTCGTCACCGCCCAGTCGGGGGAGGAGGAGCGCCAGCGTTCGGTCGCCTCGTTCCGCCGCCGCACCCAGCGCATGACCGGGCACCGGCAGCAGGAGAGCAAGGAAAAGATCGCCCGCGAGGTGATCCTGCCCGAGACCATCACCATCCAGGAGCTCGCCAACCGCATGTCGGAGCGGGCGGTGGACGTGATCCGCATGCTGATGAAGCAGGGGCAGATGGTGAAGATCACCGACGTGATCGACGCCGACACCGCCGAGCTCATCGCCGAGGACCTCGGCCACACCGTCCGCCGCGTGTCCGAGTCGGACGTCGAGGAAGGCCTGTTCGACACCCCGGACGCGCCCGAGACCCTGCTGCCGCGACCGGCCGTCGTGACCATCATGGGCCATGTCGACCACGGCAAGACCTCGCTCCTGGACGCCATCCGCAAGGCCAACGTGGTGTCCGGCGAGGCCGGCGGCATCACCCAGCACATCGGCGCCTATCAGGTGACGGCGCCCTCGGGCAGCAAGATCACCTTCATCGACACCCCCGGCCATGCCGCCTTCACCGCCATGCGCGCCCGCGGCGCCAAGGTGACGGACATCGTGGTGCTGGTGGTGGCGGCGGACGACGGCGTGATGCCGCAGACCATCGAGGCCATCAACCACGCCCGCGCCGCCAAGGTGCCGCTGATCGTCGCCATCAACAAGATCGACAAGCCCGACGCCAAGCCCGAGCGGGTGCGCACCGAGCTGCTCCAGCACGAGGTGCAGGTGGAGTCCCTGGGCGGCGAGACGCTCGAGGTCGAGGTCTCCGCCAAGGCGCACACCAACCTCGACAAGCTGCTCGAGGCGATCGCGCTCCAGTCGGAACTGCTCGATTTGCGCGCCAATCCCGACCGCGATGCCGAAGGCACGGTGGTGGAAGCCAAGCTCGATCGCGGCCGGGGCCCGGTGGCCACTGTCCTGGTCCAGCGCGGCACGCTGCACGTCGGCGACATCGTCGTCGCCGGCGCCGAATGGGGCCGCGTGCGCGCCCTCATCTCGGACACCGGCGCCAATGTGGACGCGGCGGGCCCCTCCTTCCCGGTGGAAGTCCTGGGCTTCAACGGCACCCCGGAAGCGGGCGACCGCCTCGCCGTGGTGGAGAACGAGGCGCGCGCCCGCGAGATCACCGATTACCGCCAGCGTCAGAAGCGCGAGAAGGCGGCGGCCCGCTCCGCCATCATCCGCGGCTCGCTGGAGCAGATGATGAGCCAGGTGAAGGCCTCGGGGCGGAAGGAATTCCCCCTCATCATCAAGGCCGACGTGTCGGGCTCGGTGGAAGCCATCATCGGCGCGCTGGAGAAGGTCGGCAACGACGAGGTGCAGGCCCGCATCATCCATTCCGGCGCGGGCGGCATCAACGAGAGCGACGTGACGCTGGCGGAGACCTCCGGCGCCGCGATCATCGCCTTCAACGTGCGCGCCAACAAGGAGGCGCGCGACGCGGCCGAGCGGGCGGGCATCGAGATCCGCTACTACAACATCATCTACGACCTCGTGGATGACGTGAAGAAGGCGATGAGCGGCCTGCTCGCGCCCATCAACCGCGAGACCATGCTGGGCAACGCCCTCATCAAGGAGATCTTCCTGGTCTCCAAGGTGGGCAAGGTGGCCGGCTGCCAGGTCACCGACGGCATCGTGGAACGCGGCCAGCACGTGCGCCTGATCCGCGACAACGTGGTGATCCACGAAGGCAAGCTCGCCACGCTCAACCGCTTCAAGGACGCGGTGAACACGGTGCATGCGGGCCAGGATTGCGGCATGTCGTTCGAGAACTACCAGGACATGCGCGCCGGCGACGTGATCGAGTGCTATCGCGTGGAGGTGGTCCAGCGCTCGCTGTGACCGGCTCCCCGCGCATGCCGCTCCCCCGCCCCGGCGGGGCGAGGGACGGGGGCGACGGACGCCGCGCGCAAGCGTCAGCCAAGACCAGGGCAAACCGGGTCCGCGCCATGTGGCGCGCCCCGCCGCCCCGGCCCTCTCCTCATGGAGAGCGGGCGCCCGCGGGCGCTGAAACTTAACCGGAGCGGCACGGTCCAAACCCGCCCGCTCCCCATTGAAGGAGAAGGTGTCCCGGCCCAGGCCCGGCGCCTCGAAGAGAATAGACCCATGAAACCTGACACCCGCACGGGAGGCGGCCCCTCCCAGCGCATGCTGCGCGTGGGCGAGCTGGTGCGCCACGCCCTCGCCCAGGTGCTCCAGCGCGGCGACCTCGGGGACCCCGTTTTGTCCGGCCACATCATCACGGTGCCGGAAGTGCGCATGTCCCCGGACCTGAAGATCGCCACCTGCTACGTCATGCCCCTCGGCGGCAAGGACGTGCGCCCGGTGGTGAAGGCGCTGGCCGCCAACCGCAAGGCGCTCCGCATGGAGATTGCCCGGCTGGTGGAGCTGAAGTCGGTGCCGGACCTGCGCTTCCTGGAGGACACCTCGTTCGCCGAGAGTGCCCGCATGGACGCGCTGCTGCGCTCGCCCGCCGTGGCGCGCGACCTCGACCCTCCTGCCTCCGACGACGAGACCCAATCCGAATGACCGCCGCCGCCACAGCCCCGCGCCCCGAAGCCCCCGAGCCGCGCGACGGCGCGCCGCGCGAGACCGCCGCGCTGCGCGGCCAGCCCCAGCGCGGCCGCGACGAACGCCCGCGCCCGCCCAAGCGCGACCTCGACGGCTGGGTGCTGCTCGACAAGCCCACCGGCCTCACCTCCACCCAGGCGGTGAGCATCGTCAAGCGCCTGTTCGGCGCCAAGAAAGCCGGCCATGCGGGCACCCTCGACCCGCTCGCCTCCGGCTGCCTGCCGATCGCCTTCGGCGAGGCCACCAAGACCGTCCCCTACGTGATGGACGGCCGCAAGGCCTACCGCTTCACGGTGCGCTTCGGCATCGAGACCGACACCGACGACGCCGAGGGCAAGGCCGTCGCCACCAGCGATCACCGGCCGGACGATCTCGACATCCGCGCCATGCTGGAGGCCTTCAAAGGCGAGATCATGCAGGTGCCGCCGGCCTATTCGGCGCTCAAGATCGGCGGCGAGCGCGCCTACGACCTCGCCCGCGACGGCGAGGAGGTGGTGCTGGAGCCGCGTCCCGTCAGCATCCATTCCATCGCCCTCGTGGAGCGGCCGGACGCCGACCACGCGGTGATCGAGGCCGAGTGCGGCAAGGGCACCTATGTGCGCGCCATCGCCCGCGACCTCGGGCGCATGCTCGGCTGCTGCGGTCATGTCTGCGCGCTGCGGCGCACCCGTGTCGGCGCCTTCCTGGAGGAGGACCTGGTGCCGCTCGACGAGCTCAAGGCGCGGGCCGAGGAGGGCGAGGCGGCGCTCGCCGAGGCGCTCGACCCGGTGGAGATCGCGCTCGAGGAGCTGCCCCGCCTCACCGTCACCCCGCCGGACGCGCACCGCCTGCGCTGCGGACAGAGCGTGATCCTGCGCGGGCGCGACGCGCCGGTGGTGCACGGGCACGCGAGCGTGTTCTGCCAAAACGCGCTCATCGCCATCGGCGACGTGGAGGGCGGCGAGGTGTTCCCGCACCGCGTCTTCAACTGGGCGCGCCAGGGCGGCCAGAAGGGCGGCCCGCGGGACGGCCGGCGGGAGAACCGCCGGCCCGACTGACCCGGCGCCCCTACGGCAAGGGGATCTGATAGCATCACCAGCGTACGGCCGCCCGCTGCGGGCGGGACGGCCGGCCACGAGCCCTTCGGCCAACGCCTTTTCCGGGGTGACCCCATGTGGACCACCGTTTTCTCCCGCATGCGCCCGCCGGCCAGCCTCGCGCCGGGCCTTCTCGCCCTCGCTTTGCTGGCCGCCGCCGGCCTTCCTGCGGCCGCCCAGAGCCGCTGCAAGATCACCGACCCCACCGGGACGCCGCTCAACGTGCGCTCGGGCCCCAATGGCGACATTCTCGGCCAGGTGAAGAACGGCACCCTGGTGCGCATCGAGGCCGACGCCACCGACGGCAAGGGCAGAGCCTGGGCCTATGTGACCGGCATCGAGACCGGCCGGCCGCTGGGCTGGGTGTTCCGCGAATTCGTCAGCTGCTTCTGACGGCTGGCGTCCTGGCGCGGCAACATTGTGCTGGCAAGCGGGGGGCAAATCTGTATAGTCCGCCGCGCGAGCGGTGCCTTCGGCGCCGCATTTCGTGCTGAAATCGACCGCGCTGGACGACATCCCGGCCCGGCCGACGGCACGCCGAACCTCCACCCGGCTCAATTTGCGGGTCGTCGGCGCGCCTCACGTCTCTCCATCTGAAAGGACCATCCGATGTCGATCACGGCCGAGCGCAAGCAGGCGCTCATCACCGATTATGCGACCAAGGGCGGCGACACGGGCTCGCCGGAAGTGCAGGTGGCGATCCTCACCGAGCGCATCGTCAACCTCACCGAGCACTTCAAGACCCACGCCAAGGACAATCATTCGCGGCGCGGGCTGCTGAAGCTCGTCTCCCAGCGCCGCAGTCTTCTCGACTATCTGAAGAAGAAGGACGAGGGGCGCTACAAGTCCCTGATCGAGCGTCTCGGCATCCGCCGCTGACGCCGCGCGGCCTTCCTCCGCCAAGGGCGGCGATGGACGGCTCGCAACTTTGACGCTGGAGCGTTTCCTGATCCGCCGGATGGTCTCCATCCGGCCGGGAAACGGGCCAGGCGCGGACCGGCGGGAAGCGCCGGCGCCGCTGAGTATCGCGCGCTGCGGCCCATCGCGGCGCGCCGGCGCGGCGGGCATGGGGCCTGCCGCGGGCACGCAAGGCAGAGATCGAGCCATGGCAGGATCGCCGGACGCAACCGTCGGAGGAGCTCCTTGACGAGCCTCTTCGCGCGGCGCGTCCGGCCGTCTTGCTCATGGCTCTTTTTCTTCGCCCGCTGAAGAGAAAGAACCACAAGATGTTCGACATCCATCGCGAAGAGCTGGACTGGGGCGGCCGCACGCTGATCCTCGAGACCGGCAGGATGGCCCGCCAGGCCGACGGCTCCGTGCTCGCCACCTACGGCGACACCAAGGTCCTCGCCACCGTGGTTTCCGCCCGCGAGGCGAAGCCGGGGCAGGACTTCTTCCCGCTGACCGTGAACTACCAGGAAAAGACCTACGCGGCCGGCCGCATCCCCGGCGGCTACTTCAAGCGCGAGGGCCGTCCTTCCGAGAAGGAGACCCTGGTCTCCCGCCTCATCGACCGCCCGATCCGTCCCCTGTTCCCGGACGGCTACAAGTGCGAGACCCAGGTGGTCGTCACCGTGCTCGCCCATGATTTGGAGAACGACCCCGACATCGTCGCTCTGGTCGCCTCCTCCGCGGCGCTGACCCTCTCGGGCGTGCCCTTCATGGGCCCCGTGGGCGCGGCGCGCGTCGGCTTCGTCGAGAACGAGTACGTGCTCAACCCCACCCTCGACGAGGTGAAGGAGAGCGCGCTCGATCTGGTCGTCGCCGGCACCGGCGACGCGGTGCTGATGGTGGAGTCCGAGGCCAAGGAGCTGCCCGAGGAGATCATGCTCGGCGCGGTGATGTTCGGCCACCGCCACTTCCAGCCGGTGATCGAGGCCATCATCAAGCTGGCCGAGAAGGCCGCCAAGGAGCCGCGCAACTTCCAGCCGGCCGACGTCTCCGCCATCGAGGCCAAGGTCAAGGAGATCGCCGAGGCCGACCTGCGCGAGGCCTACAAGATCAAGCAGAAGCAGGCCCGCTACGAGGCGGTCGGCGCGGCCAAGTCCAAGGTGAAGAAGTATTACGAGGAGCTGGCGCAGGACGGCACCGCGGTGCCGAACGCGCAGGTGGTCTCCGAGGTGTTCAAGGCGCTCGAAGCCAAGATCGTGCGCTGGGCCATCCTCGACGACGGCATCCGCATCGACGGCCGCAATGTCTCCACCGTTCGCCCGATCGTCTCCGAGGTCGGCATCCTGCCGCGCGCCCACGGCTCGGCGCTGTTCACCCGCGGCGAGACCCAGGCCCTCGTGGTCGCCACGCTCGGCACCGGCGAGGACGAGCAGTTCATCGACAGCCTGGAAGGCACCTACAAGGAGCACTTCCTGCTGCACTACAACTTCCCGCCCTTCTCCGTGGGCGAGACTGGCCGCATGGGCTCGCCCGGCCGCCGCGAGATCGGCCACGGCAAGCTCGCCTGGCGCGCCATCCATCCCATGCTGCCGCTGAAGCACGAATTCCCCTACACCCTGCGCGTGGTGTCGGAGATCCTCGAGTCCAACGGCTCGTCCTCCATGGCCACCGTCTGCGGCACCTCGCTGGCGCTGATGGATGCCGGCGTGCCGCTGCGCCGTCCGGTGGCGGGCATCGCCATGGGCCTGATCCTCGAGGGCCAGAAGTTCGCCGTGCTCTCCGACATCCTCGGCGACGAGGACCATCTCGGCGACATGGACTTCAAGGTGGCCGGCACGGAGCAGGGCGTGACCTCGCTCCAGATGGACATCAAGATCGCCGGCATCACCGAGGAGATCATGAAGGTCGCCCTCACCCAGGCGAAGGACGGGCGCGTCCACATCCTCGGCGAGATGGCGAAGGCCCTCACCACCGCGCGCGCGGAACTCGGCGAGCACGCCCCGCGCATCGAGGTGATGAAGATCGCCGTCGATAAGATCCGCGAAGTGATCGGCTCCGGCGGCAAGGTGATCCGCGAGATCGTCGAGAAGACCGGCGCCAAGATCAACATCGAGGACGACGGCACCATCAAGATCGCCTCCGCCAATGGCGACGCCATCAAGGCCGCCATCAACTGGATCAAGTCCATCGCTTCCGAGCCGGAAGTGGGCCAGATCTACGAGGGCACGGTGGTGAAGGTGGTGGACTTCGGCGCCTTCGTGAACTTCTTCGGATCCAAGGACGGCCTGGTCCACGTCTCGCAGATGGCCAACGAGCGCGTGGCCAAGCCCTCCGACGTGGTCAAGGAAGGCGACAAGGTCAAGGTCAAGCTCATGGGCTTCGACGAGCGCGGCAAGACCCGCTTGTCCATGAAGGTGGTCGACCAGGTGACCGGCGAGGACCTGGAAGCCAAGGCCAAGGCCGAGCGCGAGGCGGGCCGCACCGCCTCCGAGGGCGAGGCCGGCGCGGCGGAGTGATCTTTCGCGCATTCCCCTGCTGATCGGGAAAGGGCGGCCGCAGGGCCGCCCTTTTTCGTTTCGGGCCCGTTGGGGGCCAATGTTCCATATTGAATTGTTTTATGCTTTTCTCTCTTTGGAAAGGATGATCCGCCTGATGCGTGCCGCACCGCATGCCCCCGCCGCCTCCAGCCAGAGCGCCGGGCTCGCCAAGGCGCTGCTGCGGGCCGCCGACCGGCTCGGGGTGAGGGCGCAGACGCTGGCCGCCATCATCGGCCTCAGCCCGGCGACGCTCACACGCCTGAAGCAAGGGGCGTTCAGCCTGGAGTCCGGATCAAAGCCGTTCGAGCTCGCGATCCTGTTCGTGCGGCTGTTCCGCTCGCTCGACGCCATCACCGGCGGGGACGAGCGCATCGCCCGCGCCTGGCTCGCCAATCCCAACACCGCCCTCGATGGCGCCCCCATCGAGAAGATCCGAACCATCTGCGGGCTGATCGATGTCATCGCCTATCTGGACGCCCGACGCGCTGTCCTGTGAGGCGCGCCCCTATGCGGGCCGCTGCTGGCGCCTGGTGGAGGCGCAGCATCTGACCTCGACGCTCAAGCTGGTGGACAGCCTCGACGAGCAGCGCCTGCTCGAGGATCTGGTCGAGGCGACCAAGCCCGCCGTGCCGCCGGAGTGCCGGCACCTCGACTATCTCTTCTTCACGCCGTTCCGCTATGCGCCGCCCTATCCCCACGGCTCCCGCTTCCGGCGCGCGGGGCGCACCAGCGGGGTCTATTATGCCGCCGAGCGGCCGCAGACGGCGGTCGCGGAACTGGCCTTCTACCGGCTGCGGTTCTTCGCCGAATCCCCCGCCACGCCGTGGCCCGAGAGCGCGGGCCAGTACACCGCCTTCGCCGCGGAAGTGGCAAGCGCGCGCCATCTCGATCTGACCGCCGCGCCGCTCAGCCGCGACCACGCGGCCTGGACCGACCCCATCGACTACGCCCCCTGCCAGCGGCTCGCCGATGCAGCGCGGACGGCGGCGGTGGAGATCGTGCGCTACCAATCCGTGCGCGATCCCGAGGCGGGGGCGAACCTCGCGCTGCTCGCCTGCGCCGCGTTCACGGCGCCGGCGCCGGTGGAGCGCCGCACCTGGCACATCGTTCTCGGCCGCACCGGCGTCGCGGCGGTGTGCGAGGCGCCGCGCCAATCGCTGGCCTTCGGGCGCGACGCCTTCGCCGCCGACCCGCGCCTTGCCGCCATGCGCTGGGAGCGCTGAGCGCGGCGCCGGCCCGTCAGAACAGATTGAGCCCCGGCGGCAGCGCGAGGCCGCCGGTGAGAGCCTGCATCTTCTCCTGCATCACCCGCTCGGCCTTGCCGCGGGCGTCGGCGAAGGCGGCGACGAGGAGATCCTCGAGGATCTCCGTCTCCTCCGGCTTCACCAGCGAGGGGTCGATGTGCACCGCCTTGCACTCGCCCTTGGCGGTGACGGTGACGCTGACCAGCCCGCCGCCCGACGAGCCCTCGACCGCGATGGTCTCCAGCTCCGCCTGCATCTGCTGCATGCGCTCCTGGAGCTCCTTCGCCTGCTTCATCATGCCCATCAGGTCGCGCATCGGCTCCCGCCTCCTTCAATAATCGATCTCGTCGTCCGGCCCCGGACCCATATGGAGGTCTTCCTCCATGGGGGGAAGGGCCTCGGCGCTCACGCTGTCGGCCGGGTCGGCGCGCGAGCGCACGTCCACCACCTCGGCGCCGGGGAAGCGGGCGAGCACGGCGGCCACCAAAGGATGGGCCTTGATGCCCTCCTCCCGCTCCGCCTTGCGGGCGGCGTCCTCCTCGGCCAGCGTCGGGCCGCCCTCGCGGCTGGCGAGCGAGACCAGCCAGCGCCGCCCGGTCCAGTCCGAGAGCTTGCGGGAGAGGTCCTGGACGATGCTCGCCGCCGCGCCGGGCACGAGCGAGAATTCCATGCGGCCGTCTTCCACATGCACCGGGCGCAATTGGTGCTCCACCGCATGCTTGAGCAGCAGATCGCGCTTCTCGGCGGCAAGGCGCGCGATGTCGGCGAGGTCCGATATCCTCGGCCCGGCGACCGCGGGCGCAGGCGGGGCGGAGGCGGGCCGGGGCGTCTCGCGGGCCGGCTCGGGCCGCGCCGCCGAAGGCGCCCGCGCGGGGGCCGGGGCGAGCGCGAGCCGCGCGCCGGAGGGCGCCGAGGCGGAATGCGCCAGGGCCGAGGGGCCGCCCGTCCCGCCGCCGGCGCCGCCGCTCGATGGCCCGCGCCCGCCGGCAGGACCGCTCGCCGCAGTGCCGGCCGGATTGCCGCCTTGCTCGCGCAGCTGGCGCAGCGCCTCGTCGGGGGTGGGCAGATCGGCGGCATAGCCGAGCCGCACCAGAACCATCTCCGCCGCCTGGGCGGGCTTGGCCGCCTGCTGCACCTCGGCGACGCCCTTGGAGAGCATCTGCCAGGCGCGCGCCAGCACGCGCATGGACAGGCCCTGCGCCATCTCCGCCCCGCGCAGGCGCTCGGCCTCCACCAAAGCGGCGTCCTCGGCGCTCTCGGGCACGATCTTGACGCGGGTGACGAGGTGGGTGAACTCGGCGAGGTCGGTGAGGATCACCGCCGGGTCCGCGCCCGCCTCGTACTGGTCGCGGAACTGGGCCAAAGCGCGCGCCATCTCGCCCTTCATGAGCGCCTCGAACAGGTCGATGACGCGCCCCTTGTCGGCAAGCCCCAGCAGGCGGCGGACCTCTTCCGCGCCCACCCTGCCGCCGCCATGGGCGATCGCCTGGTCGAGCAGCGAGAGACTATCGCGCACCGAGCCTTCCGCCGCCCGGGCGATGATGGCGAGCGCCTCGGGCTCGATGGTCACGCCCTCGCGCGCGCAGATGCCCGACAGGTGCGCCGCCAGCACGCCGGCCTCCACGCGCCGCAGGTCGAAGCGCTGGCAGCGCGAGAGCACGGTGACCGGCACCTTGCGGATCTCGGTGGTGGCGAAGATGAACTTCACATGCTCCGGCGGCTCCTCCAGCGTCTTCAGCAGCCCGTTGAAGGCCGCCGTGGAGAGCATGTGCACCTCGTCGATGATGTAGACCTTGTAGCGCGCCATCACCGGCCGGTAGCGCGCGCTCTCGATGATCTCGCGGATGTCGTTGATGGAGGTGTTGGAGGCGGCGTCCATCTCCATCACGTCCACATGGCGCGATTCGACGATATCGCGGCAGTGGCGCCCGAAGGTCGCGAGGTCGAGGGTCGGGGCGCCCGCGGCGCCGTCGGCCGGCTCGAAATTGAGCGCGCGGGCGAGGATGCGGGCGGTGGTGGTCTTGCCCACCCCGCGCACGCCGGTGAGGATATAGGCCTGGGCGATGCGGCCCGACGCAAAGGCGTTGCGCAGGGTGCGCACCATCGCCTCCTGGCCGATCAGGTCCTCGAAATTCTGCGGGCGGTATTTGCGGGCCAGCACGCGGTAGGGCGCGGGGCCGGCCACCGCCGGCACGGCGGGGGCCGGCGCGGCGGCGGGCAGGCCGAGGTCGAGGCCGGGTCCCTCCTGCTCCTCGTCGGTGCGCTGCTGGTCGCTCATCATGCCGCCTTCGGGACCATCCATGTCCGTCCCCATTCATAGCACCGCGCGCGCATGCGTCGATGGGCCGGGCGGCAAATCCCCGGCTCCCGCGTCCCGGCCGCCTGGAGCGATCGCGGAATGCGTCCGGGGGCACGCTGGCGCACGCGCAGCCCAATGCCCTGCGGCGCGCCGGTGGCGCGAAGGCCGGCGCCCGAATGCGGGACTTGGAATGCAGGAAAGGGTGGGAGGCTGGACGAAGACCCGAGTCGGGCTCGTTGGGGCTGCTTCCTTCCGGACCTGACCCGGTTGGCGAGTGGCTCGTCCACCGCCAACCTCCCGCGACCTATATGGGCGAGCGGGCGCACGATGGCAAGCGGGCCGGACTCCCCCCTTGTGGGAGGGTGGGGGTGCCGCGCCTCAAGCGGCTGAGACGGGCTCGGGGAAAGGCTGGTGACACTCCCACCCTGCCCTCTCCCACAGGGGGAGGGTGACCGGGAAGCGAAGCACTCGGACAATCAGCGGTCGTCCTTTCGGGCGAAGCGCGCAAATGCAGGGGCCACCGGCCCGCGCTCACGCCAGGGCGCGACGCTTCTCGGCCTGCACCGGCGCGCCCTCGGGCCCGGTGACGCCGTCCACCACGAGGCCGGTATAGATCTCCACCAGCTGGTCCTGGCTGAGCCGCCCGCCGGGGCGGTACCACATGCAGATGCCGGTGAGCATGGAGATGATGGCGTAGGTGGCGACCTTCGGCTCGGCGATCTGGAACACGCCCGCCTGCGCGCCCTCGCGCAGCGTGTCCTCGAGCAGGTTCTCGTAGCGCCGCCTCAGGCCGATCACCATGGCGCGGTGGTCGTCGTCGAGGCTGCGGATCTCCATGTTGGCGATGAAGACGTGGGCCATGCGCTGCATGTGGTAGCGCAGATGGAAGGCCGAAAACGCCTTCAGCCGCGCCATCGGGTGGTCGATGCCGGCGAGGTCCGCTTCCGCCTTCGACAGCAGGTCCGCCATGTGCTCGCGCACGATGTCGAACAGCAGCGACTGCTTGTTGTCGAAATATTTGTAGAGCGAGCCGGACTGCAGCCCCACCTCGGCCGCCAGCTGCCTGAGGCTCATGGCCTCGTAGCCGTGCCGGTAGATGAGCTTCACGCCCGCCTGCCGGATGGCCTCGGCGGTACGGGCGCCGTTTGATCCGATGGTGCGCGCCATTGCTTCTACAGAGTCTGCCTCTTCAGCGTCGATCCCGGCCTTGCTGCGGCCATTGGGGAATGATTGGATTGCGCCGGATGCACAACCCCGCGGGACGACGGGGTGCCTTAGACTGAAGTCTGAGCCGCCGCCACGCAAGGGCATCCTGCGACAAGAAATGCCGCTTGACCAGAATAAAAAAGAACGCTTGATTGTTTCCTGAAGCCCGACGTGACGATCGGGCAGGCGCCGAGCCAACGCGAGATGCGGGGCGCCACACGGAGGGCGGCAGGCCGACCCTCCGGGACACATAGGGAGGACGGCTTGAGCACCACGACCGTGGTTCCGCAGGCGCGTGCCGATGCGCACACGATCCTGGACGTGGACAACATCTCGCTGCGCTTCGGGGGCCTCAGGGCGCTGTCCGACGTGAGCTTCCACGTCCGCAGCGGCGAGCTGTTCTCCATCATCGGCCCCAACGGCGCCGGCAAGACCTCCATGCTCAACTGCATCTCGGGCCGCTATTCGCCCACCGAGGGGCGGGTGCGCTTCGAGGGCCGCGACATCACCAGGCTCAAGCCCAACAAGCGCGCCGCCATCGGCATCGGCCGCACGTTCCAGAACCTCGCCCTGTTCAGCCACATGAGCGTGCTCGACAACATCATGGTCGGGCGCCACCACCTGTTGAAGAACAACTTCCTCTCCGGCGCCATCTACTGGATCGGCGGCGCCCAGAAGGAAGAGCTGGAGCATAGGAAGGCGGTCGAGAACGTCATCGACTTCCTGGAGATCCAGCATGTGCGCAAGGCCACCGCTGGCACCCTCTCCTATGGCCTCAGGAAGCGCGTGGAGCTCGCCCGCGCGGTGGCGCTGGAGCCGAAGATCATCCTCCTCGACGAGCCCATGGCGGGCATGAATCTCGAGGAGAAGGAGGACATGGCCCGCTACATCATCGACCTGAACGAAGAGTGGGGCATGACCATCGTCATGATCGAGCACGACATGGGGGTGGTGATGGACATCTCCCACCGGGTGATGGTGCTCGATTTCGGCCGCAAGATCGCGGAAGGGCTGCCGGCCGACGTGCTCGCCAACGAGAATGTGCGCAAGGCCTATCTCGGCGAGGACGATCTCGAGAGCGACGGCGCGGCCGTCCCCGAAGACGAAGTGGCGTGAGGGCCTGATCCATGACCCTGCCCGACATCACCCGCCACGACACCCTGCCCAAGCTCCTGGAGCTCCACGCCGCCGAGCACGGCGCCGACATCTGGCTGCGCGAGAAGGACCTCGGCATCTGGAACGCCTATACCTGGGCCGAGGTGGCGACCCGCGTGAAGCACATCGCGCTCGGCCTCACGGGCCTCGGCGTCGGCCGCGGCGACGTGGTGGCGCTCATCGGCGACAACCGCCCGGAATGGCTCATGGGCGAGATCGCCGCCCATGCACTGGGTGGCATGAGCCTCGGCATCTACCGCGACGCGCTCGCCGACGAGGTGGCCTACCTGATCACCTATGCGGATGTCGCCGTGGTGTTCGCCGAGGACGAGGAGCAGGTGGACAAGCTGCTCCAGCTCGAGGAGAAGATCCCCACCGTCCGCCATATCGTCTATGCCGACCCGCGCGGCATCAGGAAGTATGACGATCCGCGCCTCGTCTCGCTGGAAAGCCTCGAGGCGCAGGGCCGCGCGCGCCATGCGGCGGCCCCCTCCGCCTATGCGGACATGGTGGCGGCCGGCAAGGGCGACGACGTCGCCATCCTGTGCACCACCTCGGGCACCACCTCCCATCCCAAGCTCGCCATGCTCACCGGCGGCGCCCTGCTGCGCCACTGCAGAGCCTATCTCGTCATGGACCCGCGCTCGCCCGACGACGAATATGTCAGCGTGCTCCAGATGCCCTGGATCATGGAGCAGATCTACGCGTTCGGTCAGGCGCTCCTGTCCCGCATGAAGGTCAACTTCGTCGAGGAGCCGGAGACCATGATGGCCGACATGCGCGAGATCGGCCCCTCCTTCGTGCTGTTCGCGCCAAGGGTGTGGGAGCAGATCGCCGCCGACGTGCGCGCGCGCATCATGGACGCCTCGGCGCTCAAGCGGGCGATGTTCCATTTCGGCATGGCGCTCGGCCTGAAGGCGCTGGAGCGGGGCCGCCGCTCGGCGCTCGCCGACTTCATCTTGTTCCGCGCTTTGCGCGACCGGCTCGGCTTCACCCGCCTGAGGTCGGCCGCCACCGGCGGGGCGGCGCTCGGGCCCGACACCTTCCGCTTCTTCCTGGCGCTCGGCGTGCCCATGCGCCAGCTCTACGGCCAGACCGAGCTGCTCGGCGCCTACACCCTCCACGAGGCCGCCGACGTGGACTTCGACACCGTCGGGGTGCCCATGGAAGGGGTGGAGATCCGCATCGACGATCCCGACAAGAACGGGCTCGGCGAGGTGGTGACCCGCCACCCCAACATGTTCACCGGCTATTTCGGCAATGCCGAGGAGACGGCGAAGTCGTTCGCCGAGGGCGGCTGGATGCGCACCGGCGATGCCGGCTATTTCAACGACAAGGGTCACCTGGTCGTGATCGACCGCGTGCGCGACATGGCGAAGACCGCGCACGGCGATCGATTCTCGCCGCAATACATCGAGAACAAGCTGAAGTTCTCGCCCTATGTGGCCGAGGCGGTGATCCTCGGCGACGGGCGCGACAGCCTCGCGGCGATCATCTGCATCCGCTTCTCCATCGTCTCGAAATGGGCCGAGAAGCAGCGCATCTCTTTTACCACCTACACCGATTTGTCCTCGAAGCCGGAGGTCATCGCGCTGCTGCGCAAGGAGGTGGAGGAGGTCAACAAGACCCTGGCGGCGAAGCAGCGCATCTCCCGTTTCCTTCTGCTCTACAAGGAGCTGGACGCGGACGACGGGGAGCTGACCCGCACCCGCAAGGTGCGCCGCGGCGTCATCAACGAGCGCTACGGCACCATCATCGACGCCATGTATGCCGGCGACAAGGCGATCGACGTGGACACCACCATCACCTTCCAGGACGGCACCAAGCAGCGCATCAAGACCCGGATCGACGTGGTCGAGCTCGACACCCACCAGGGCACGGCCGCCACCGAAGCCAAAAGGAGGGCGGCATGACGGCGCCCGCTGTGTTCGTCGTGCCCCGGACAAGCGACACCAAAGGTGGAGCGCCGATCCGGGGTCCAGGGGACGGATCGGCGAAGCCGGCCCATTCCGCCGCCGTCGCTGATCGCGCCGCCTTCGGCGCCCTTTTGCGCTGGGCCCCGGCTCTCCGTCCGCTGACGCCGCAGTCGTCCGGGGCGCGCGGCCGCGCTCCCGCCCGCATCACCTTCCCGGAGCCCCGCTGATGCAGTCCCAGCTCCTCGTCCAGCTCATCATAAACGGGCTCATCATCGGCACGCTCTACGGCGTGGTCGGCATGTGCTTCGTGCTCATCTACAAGGCCTCCCAGGTGGTGAACTTCGCCCAGGGCGAGTTCCTGCTCATCGGCGCCTGGGTCTGCTGGTGGCTGCTCACCGCCTGGGACATCCCCTTCTTCTGGGGCTTCCTCATCGCCATCGCCTTCATGATGGCGTTCGGCATCCTGGTGCAGATGGTGGTGCTGCGCCCGCTCATCGGCGAGCCCATCATTTCCGTCATCATGGTGACGATCGGCATGTCCATCTTCTTCCAGGCGCTGATGAAGTGGATGTTCGGCACGTTCGCCCAGCCGTTCCCGCCCATCTTCCCGGTGGCGCAGGTCAACGTGCTGGGGCTCCAGGTGCAGACCGCCTACCTCATGTCCACCGGCGTCAGCCTTCTCATCATGGCGGGCTTTGCCTGGTTCTTTAAGTATTCGAAGATGGGCCTCGCCATGCGGGCCACCGCCTTCTCCCAGCAGGTGGCGCAGTCGCTCGGCATTTCGGTGCGCCAGGTGTTCGCGTTGTCCTGGGGCATCTCGGCGGCGGTCTCGGCGGTCGCCGGCGTGGTGGTGGGCATCGTCAACGGCGTGTCCTCCGCGCTCTCCTTCTTCGGCATCAAGGTGTTCCCGGCGGTGATCCTGGGCGGCCTCGACAGCGTGTTCGGCGCGGTGGTGGGCGGCCTCATCGTCGGACTGCTCGAGAACCTCGCCCAGTTCGTGGACAGCCAGTATCTCAAGTGGGGCAACCTGTACGAGATCGTGCCGTTCTACGCGCTGATCCTGATCTTGATGATCAAGCCCTACGGGCTGTTCGGCACCCGCGACATCGAGAGGGTCTGACGCACATGGCCATCACCTCCATGCGCCCGTGCGGCGACTACCGCACCAGCTACCGGGCCGACCAGACCATCTTCGCGACCCGCCTCACCCTGATCTTCTTGGTGCTGGGGATCGTGGCGCTGTGTTTCGCGCCGCTGTTCTTCTCGCGCTACGTGCTGAGCCTGATGATCCAGATCGGCTATCTCGGCATCGCCGCGCTGGGGCTGAACATCCTGGTCGGCTTCTCGGGCCAGATCTCCATCGGCCATGCGGTGTTCTTCGGCTTCGGCGGCTTCGCCTCGGCCTATCTTGCCAACAAGGGCGTTCCGGTGCCGCTCGCCATCGTGCTGGCGGGGCTGTGGACCACCATCGTCGGGCTGATCTTCGGCCTACCGGCGGCGCGGGTGAAGGGGCTCTACCTCGCCATCGCCACGCTCGCCGCGCAGTTCATCCTGCAGGACTTCTTCGTGCGCGCCGAGTGGTTCACCGGCGGCACCCACGGTGCCATGGCGCCGCCTTTCGAGCTGTTCGGCTACGACCTCTCGGGCGACACGCGCTATTTCTACGTGGTGCTGTTCTTCGTGGTGGTGATGTATCTCGGCGCCACCAACCTCATGCGCACCCGCGACGGGCGGGCGCTGATCGCGGTGCGCGACCATTATCTCTCCGCCGAGATGATGGGCGTGAACCTGACCAAGTACCGCACCATGGCGTTCGGCATCTCGTCCTTCTACGCCGGCATCGGCGGCGCGCTCTATGCCCACTATATCGGCTTCATGTCGGTGGAGGGGCTCGACATCCTGTTCTCGATCCAGTTCCTCGGCATGATCATCATCGGCGGGCTGGGCTCCATCATGGGCTCGCTCATGGGCACCGTCTTCATGGTGCTCCTGCCCGAGCTGACCGGTGCGCTGGCCAGCGCGCTGCAAGGCAGCACCATCGACCAGGTGCTGCACCTGAAGGACGGCATCACCTACATGCGCGAGATGCTGATCGGTGCCACCATCATCTTGTTCCTGATCTTCGAGCCGGACGGCCTCGCGCACCGCTGGCGGCTCATCAAGGCCTATTGGAAGCTCTACCCGTTCTCGTACTGAAGCCGAGATCAACCGGGCCACGGCGGCGCCAAGACCGCCGCGCCCAAAGAGGACCAACCAAGGAGACGTCCATGAAGAAGATCGCGTTGTCCGTCGTGTCCGCGCTGGCGATCGCCGCCGCAGGGCCGGCCGCCGCCCAGACCCTCAATATCGGCCATCTCGCCGACTATTCCGGCGGCACCTCGGATGTGGGCCAGCCCTACGGCCAGGGCATCCAGGACACCATCGCCTGGATCAACGCCAATGGCGGCGTGAACGGCAAGAAGATCAACTCCGACTTCAATGATTACGGCTACCAGGTGCCGCGCGCGTTGGCCGCGTTCAAGAAGTGGGTGGGCACCGACAAGGTGGTCGCCATCCAGGGCTGGGGCACGGCCGACACCGAAGCCCTCGTCGCCATGGTGACAAAGGAGGAAATTCCCTATTTCTCCGCGTCCTACTCCGCCTCGCTCACCGACCCCAAGGGCAAGGTGAACGAGAAGAGCGAGCGCGCCGCCCCGTTCAACTTCTTCTACGGCCCGTCTTATTCCGACGCCGCCCGCGCCATGGTGCAGTGGGCCGCCGAGGACTGGAAGAAGAAGGGCAAGCCCGGCAAGCCCAAGTGGGTCCACATGGGCGCCAACCACCCCTATCCCAACTCGCCCAAGGCGGCGGAAGAGGCCTTTGCCAAGGAACTCGGCTTCGAGGTGCTCGATCCCATCACCTTCGCCCTCACCCCCGGCGACTACACGCCCCAGTGCCTGACGCTGAAGCAGTCCGGCGCCAACTATGCCTATCTCGGCAATACGGCCGGCTCCAACATCTCGGTGCTGAAGGCCTGCAAGACCGCGGGGGTCGACGTCCAGTTCCTCGGCAATGTGTGGGGCATGGACGAGAACGCCGCCAAGGCGGCGGGCGACGCGGCGAACGGGGTCGTGTTCCCGGTGCGCACCGCCGTCACCTGGTCCGGCAGCGCGCCCGGCCTCGCCGCCATGAAGGAGATTTCCAAGACCTCCGATCCGGCTGGCACCGCCTATCGCCCGGTGCACTATCTCGCCGCCGTCTGCACCGCGCTCTACATGAAGGAGGCCATGGAGTGGGCGGACAAGAACGGCGGCGTGACCGGCGTGAAGATCCGCGACGGCATGTATCAGAAGCCCAACTGGGTGCCCAAGGGCACCGAGGGCGTGTGCAAGCCCTCCACCTGGACCGCCACCGATCACCGCTCCACCACCAGCGTCGACCTCTACCGTGCCGTGGTGAACGGGCCGACCGACGCCTCGGTCGCCGAGCTCGTGAAGAGCGGCGTGATCAAGCTTGAGAAGGTCGCCACCGTCGACCTGCCCCGCAAGACCGAGCTGCAGGGCTGGTGATGCGGCCGGCGGGCCTTGCGGCCCGCCGATCAGGAACGACGTCATCCCCCGGCGCGTCCGGGGGATGACGGACTGACAAGGATCAAGACACCATGGCCGAGGCCGCACTGAAGATCGATCCTGCCGGCGAGAGCGCGCCCGACACCATGCTGGCGGTGGACAACATCGAGGTAGTCTACAACGACGTCATCCTGGTCCTGCGCGGGCTCTCCCTGAAAGTGCCGCAGGGCCAGATCGTCGCTTTGCTCGGCTCCAACGGCGCCGGCAAGTCCACCACGCTGAAAGCCATCTCCGGCCTGCTGAAGTCGGAGGACGGCGAGATCACGCGCGGCGACATCACCTTCCTGGGCGAGAAGATCAACGGCATCGAGCCGGACAAGATCGTGCGCCGCGGCATCTTCCAGGTGATGGAGGGCCGCCGCATCATCTCCGACATGACCGTGCTGGAAAATCTGCGCCTCGGCGCCTTCACCCGGCGTGACAACGAGGTGAAGAGCGACATCGAGCGCGTCTACCAATACTTCCCGCGGCTGAAGGAGCGCACCGGCCTTGCCGGCTATCTCTCCGGCGGCGAGCAGCAGATGCTGGCCATCGGCCGCGCCATGATGGCGCGCCCCAAGCTGATCCTCATGGACGAGCCCTCCATGGGCCTCTCGCCTCTGCTGGTGAAGGAGGTGTTCGGCATCATCAAGAAGCTCAACCGGGACCTCGGCGTCACCATCCTGCTGGTGGAGCAGAATGCGCGGGTGGCGCTCTCGGTGGCGGACTACGGCTACATCATGGAGCAGGGCAAGATCGTGCTCGACGGCTCGGCCGCGACGCTCCAGTCGAACGAAGACGTGAAGGAATTCTATCTCGGCCAGGGCGGCGGCGAGGAGCGGAAGTCCTTCAAGAACCTCAAGAGCTTCAAGCGCCGGAAAAGGTGGCTGTAGCGCCGATCGGGCGCCGTTCCCCGGACCAGCGACGGCGTCAGCCGGAGCGCCGATCCGGGGTCCAGCGCAAGGACTCCCGCGAAGCGGGCAATTCCCAGGGTCGGCCGGATCAGAAGCGCCTTCGGCGAAACTGAACGCTGGACCCCGGCTCTCCTTCCGCTCACGCTCCAGTCGGCCGGGGAACAGAGCCGCGGGCGCGCTTCCGACAAGGACCGACCATGACCGATCCGAACCGCCATTACGACTGCACCGAGACCCGCGCCCCCGAGGCGCGCGAGGCTGCGCTCATGGAGGCGCTGCCGGCACAGGTGGCCCACGCCAAGGCGAAGTCGACCTTTTTTGGCGCGCTGTTCAAGGACGTGGACGCGGCGGCCGTCACCTCCCGCGCGGCGCTGGCGCAGCTTCCCGTCACCCGCAAGTCGGACCTTTTGGAGATCCAGCCCAAGAGCCTGCCGTTCGGCGGGCTCAATGCGGTGCCGCCGGGCCGGCTGGCGCGCATCTTCATGTCGCCCGGGCCGATCTATGACCCGGAAGGCCACGGCCCGGACTTCTGGCGCTTCGCCCGCGGCCTGTTCGCGGCCGGCTTCCGCGCCGGGGACATCGTCCACAATTCCTTCTCCTACCACCTCACCCCGGCCGGCTCGATGATCGAGAGCGGGGCCCACGCGCTCGGCTGCGCCGTGGTGCCGGCGGGCGTGGGCCAGACCGACCTCCAATTGCGCGCCATCGCCGACATCCGCCCCCAGGGCTATGGCGGCACGCCCTCCTTCCTGAAGATCCTGGTGGACAAGGCACGCGAGACCGGGACCGACATCTCGTCCCTGAACAAGGCGCTGGTGACGGGCGAGGCGTTCCTGCCGCCGCACCGGGCGGAGCTGAAGGCGGCCGGCATCACGGCGCGCCAGTGCTACGGCACGGCGGACCTCGGCCTCGTCGCCTATGAGAGCGAGGCCGAGGAGGGCATGATCATCGAGGAGGGCTGCCTGGTCGAAATCCTGCGACCCGGCACCGGCGACCCGGTGGAAGCCGAGGGCGAGGTGGGCGAGGTGGTGGTGACGCTGTTCGACGCCGATTATCCGCTGATCCGCTTCGCCACCGGCGACCTTTCCGCCATGCTGCCGGGCCTCAGCCCCTGCGGACGGACCAACGGGCGCCTGAAGGGCTGGATGGGCCGCGCCGACCAGGTGACGAAGATCCGCGGCATGTTCGTGCACCCGGTCCAGGTGACCGCGGCGGTGAAGAAGCATCCGGCGGTCGCCAAGGCCCGGCTGGTGGTGGACCGCATCGGCGATCAGGACGACATGCTGCTGGAGGTGGAGGTGGCCGACGCCGCCGGCCTCTCCCAGGAGGCGCTGCTGGAGGACCTGCGGTCCACCACCAAGCTGCGCGGGCGGCTGGCATTGATCGCGCCGGGCACCCTGCCCGCCGACGCCAAGACCATCGAGGACCGCCGCCCGGTCTGAGCGGCGGCCCGTCCCGGATCACGCCTTATTTGGCCGGCACCGGCGCGCCCGCGGCCGGCGCCTTGGCCGGGAAGCGGTCCGAGATGTCGAGGTTGAAGATGCGCTTGGCGTTGAGGCCGAGGATGTTGCGCTTCGACTGCTCGGAAAGGAACTTCAGGTCCCAGATGGTGCTCGGCAGGTCCATGTCCCAGTGGGGATAGTCCGAAGAGTAGAGCAGCTGGGTGTCGGCGTTGATCATCTTGAAGGTGAGTTCCAGCGCCTCGGCGTTGTTCACCATCTCCATGGGCTGGGTGGTGTAGTACATCTCCCGCATATAGTCGCTCGGCAGCCGCTTGAGCGACGGCGCCTCGGACGTGCGCATGCGGAAGTCGTTGTCGAGCCGCTGCATCAGCCACGGCACCCAGGCAAGGCCCGATTCGATCCAGATCACCTTCAGCTTCGGGAAGCGTTCGGGCAGGCCGTTGATCACCCAGTTCGCGCAGTGCACCGCGTTGAAGAAGGTGAAGCCCACCGCATGGGCGGTGATGAAGCGGTTGGTGAGCGAGACCAGCTGATCGTTCCAGTGATAGGACGCGTGGAACGACAGCGGCAAACCGAGCTCTTCCAGCAGCGCGTAGGTCTTCATGTAGGCGTTGTCATAGACCGGCTTGTAGCGGGTCGACACCACCATGAAGCCGATCACGCCCTCCTTGTGGCCGAACTCCTTGACCATCCGGTAGGTGGCCTCGGGGTCGTTAAACGGCAGATAGAGCATGGTCTTCAGGCGCTTGCAGGTGGGCGTCACGGTGTCGGTGAGCCACCGGTTGTAGGCCCGCGCCATGCCGACCTCGACCTCGTGCTGCGGGTGCAGCCCGAGGAACAGCATCGGGGTGGGGAACAGGCAGGCATAGTCGACGCTGAGCGCATCCATCCAGCGCAGGGTCTGCTCCACCTCGCGCGGGCGGCTGGAGAGCTCGATCTTCTCGTGCTTGCGCTCCATGTAGCGCGTCACGCGTCCGCCGCCGTCCTGATAACCGGGCTGGTCGATGAGGATCGAGGTGGCGCCCTTATAGGCATAGGTGTTGATGGCGAGCTGCTTCAGCGCCGGGTCCTCAATGTATTCGAGGATCTCGGCGAGATTGTCGGTCTCATAGTGATGCGAATCCACGTCCACGATCAGGACGTCGTCGAGGCCGCGGGCATCGGCCTGGGCGCGGGCGTTGGCGAGATGCTCGCCGGTGTGGAAGCCCTCGATGTTGAGATCGTAAGCCGGGGTGCTGGAGCGGAAATGCATGGCGCGTGTTCCTTGGCGCGTGTTCCTGGGCGCGTGTTCCTTGGGATACGGCTCAGCGGGTGCCCGACCAGGACTGCCACATGCCGAGCTCGAAGATTTCGAGGTTCGAGGCCTTCATCATCGCCGAGACCGTGACGAGCACCGCCGTGGCGCTCACCGCGCCGCCGTCGCCGAGCACCTTCGGGCGTGCGCCGGCATCGAACTTGGCGCCGCAGACCTGCACCAGCAGTGTCGCGAGCTCGCTCAGCGGGCCGTCGGGAAAGCCGGCGCCGCCGTCGACGTCCGCCGCCGCGCGCAGCTGCCCCACCAGGGCGCCGATCTCGTCCTCGGACAGGATGCCGCGCGGGCAAGCGGGGGTGGCGCAGGCCGCGTCAGACGATAACGTAGACATTGTCGTCCCTCTCCAAGGCGGTGAAGCGGCGCAGGCCCACTTGGCCGTCGCCGGCGCATTTGCCGGTCTCGATGTTGAATTCCCAGCCGTGCCAGGGGCAGACGATGTGCAGTTCGTCCTCGTTGAAGCGCATGCCCTGATAGGTGCGGTCCTCGGCGATGATCTCCTCCACCTTGTGGATCATCAGCCCGGCGCAGACCGGCCCGCCCTGGTGCGGGCACAGGTTCAGGAAGGCATGCAGCTTGCCCTTGGCGCGGATGACGCCGATCTCGTGCTTGCCGGCACGCACGGTCGCCCGTCCGCCCTCCGGCAGCTTCTCGGACGTGGTGACGAAGACCTCCGGCATCGATTGCTCCGCTCGCAGCTTTCTTGACGACCCATGGGTGCGCGATCGCCGGATTTCACGCCAACGATGATTTCTGAAACGGGCGCTGAGCAAAATTCAGCGAGCGTGCAAATCTTTGCCGCTCAAGGGGATTTTCCGTCCGGCATGCGCGCGCGTCTGCGCGCTCGCGCGACCGCGGCCAGCACGGGGGTCAAGGGGTCGGAAATCGAGCGAAATCAGGCGCTCAGGACGCGCGGCGCGGGCTGCTCGCTGAGCCGGTCGAGGAGCCAGTTGCGGAACACCGCCACCTTGCTCACCCCCGCATTGGCATGGGGCGTCACGAGATAATAGCTGAACACCGAGCGCGCCCTGAGGCCGAACGGCTCCACGAGCCGCCCGCTCTCCAGGTCCGGCCCCACCACCCCGGAGCGGCCGAGGATGACGCCGAGCCCGTCGATGGCGGCGTGCAGCGAGGTGATGAGATAGTCGCAGGCGATCTCGGACTGGAATTCGAGCCCCGGCACGTCCGCCGCCTCGAGCCAGAACGGCCATTCGTCGCGCAGGATCAGCGAAGCGGTGCGGATCACCGTGTGGGCCGCGAGGTCCTGCGGCTCCCTGAGGCGCGGACCGCGGGCGAACAGCCGCGGGCTGCACACGGGGAACACCTCCTCGGTGCCCAGTTGGTCGACGCTCACGCCGGCCCAGTCGCCCGCGCCGTGCCAGATGGCGACGTCGAAATCGTAGTTCGGCGCATTCTCGAACCACTGGGTGGTGCGAAGCCGCAGCGAGATGGAGGGGTAGAGGGCGCGGAAATCGTGCAAATGCGGCAGCAGGCGCTTGATGGCGAAGGTGCCGAGGCACTGCACCGTGAGCACGCGCTCGTCCGAATTGTCCGCCGCCCGGTTGGTGGCGGAAGAGATCTCGACGATCGCCGAGCGCACCGAGCTGAGATAGGCCTCGGCCGTCCGCGTCAGCGTCAGGGCATTGTTGTTGCGGATGAACAGGCGCGCGCCGAGGATGTCCTCGAGGTTGCGGATCTGGTGGCTGATGGCCGTGGGCGTGAGGTTCAGCTCCACCCCGGCGCGGGTGAAGCTGAGATGCCGAGCGGCGGCCTCGAATGCGCGCAGGCTCGTCATGGAAGGAAAGCGCGTCCGCATCCTCGGCGTCTGCCCCCTGGGCTCTCTTCTTAGGAATTTGATTAATATCAAGAATGAGTGGGTCAGGAGGTCGCAGTCAAGAAACCCGCAGGCGCGCCACGGCGCGGCCCGCGTCGCCGCGCGGCACCGCGCAAATGATCATAAGTGATTGAGAACGTTTGGTCTCGCCCTCGGACGCGGAGCGCTGCAGCGCGGAATGACGCCTGGCCTGCTGGATAGAATAATCGTCCTGGCACCGATGAATTTTTTTCAGTTGACCAGTTTCGCTTACGTGAAAGGCGTGCGCCGAGTCTTGTACGCCGCCGATCTCACAGGGCGCTTTGCAGGCAGACTCCCGGGCTTTCCCGGACGAGAGCTTGCGGAGCAGCTATCAGAGCCGATGCGCCGCCGCAACAAGCGCGGGCACGGCCCCGTTGCCCCTGGTTCCGCATCGCTTGCGCGCGGCGAGAGCCCCGCCGCCCCGGGCCGGCCGCGCCGGCCGACCCGCGCCCGCCCGCCGGCGCCCGGCCGCCGCGCATGGCTTGCCGACGGCAGCGAGGGGCACCGGGCGAAAATCCTTCATCGAAGGCTGGATTCGTTTCAATTGCCCGCTCCGGCGCTCGCGACCACGGTCCGCAAAACCCTGGGAGGAGCATTGATGAGGTTCATGCGGTTTATCTCCGCCTCGCTCGGCGCCGTTCTGGCGCTGGCCGCGGTCCCCGCGGGCGCGACGCAGGCGAGCTTTCCGGATCGTCCGATCAAGATCGTCGTCCCGTTCGGCCCCGGCAGCGCCACCGACGGCTTCGCCCGCACGCTCGCGAGCTATCTGCAGCAGCAGTTCGGCCAGCCGGTCGTGGTCGAGAACAAGCCCGGCGCGCAGGGGGTGGTCGCGGCCTCCTTCGTCGCGAAGGCGGAGCCCGACGGCTACACGCTCTTCATGACCACCAACACCACCCAGTCGGCGGCCCAGGGCATCATCAAGAACGTGCCCTACGATCCGCTGAAGGACTTCACGTCCATCGCGCGGCTCGGCGGCATCTACTCGTTCCTGGTGGTCTATCCTGGCCTGCCGGTGAAGACGCTGCCCGAACTCATCGCCTATGCCAAGGCGAACCCCGGCAAGCTCAGCTACGCCACCGGCAACAGCACCGGCGTCATCGTCGGCGCGACGCTGACGCGCCTCGCCGGCATCGACATGCTTCCGGTGCGCTACAACACCACCGTGCAGGGACTCAACGACGTGATGGGCGGCCACATTCCGGTGATGATCACCGACGCCGTGACGGGCCTGCCGCAGGTGGCCGCGGGCAAGGTGCGCCCGCTCGCCGCCACCGGCGCCACCCGGCTGAAGCAGCTTCCGGACATGCCGACCATCTCGGAAGTGGCCCTCCCCGGCTTCGACCTCGATGCCTGGCTCGGTTTGTTCGGCCCGGCCGGCATGCCCAAGCCCGTGGTCGCGGCGCTGGAGGCGAAGGTGAAGTCGTTCCTCGCCGACAAGGAGACGGCGGCGCGGTTGGAGCAGATCGGCTTCGCGGTGGTGTTCAGTCCCTCCGACGAGTTCGACCGCTTCGTGAAGGCCGAGTATCCGAAGTGGATGCAAGCCGTTAAGGAAGCCGGCATCACCCCGCAATAAGGCTGCGGCGCCCCGGCGCCGGACCGATCGCGGCGGCGGCCCCGGCCTCGGGCCGCCGCCCGCATTCCCGCTTTGAGGCCACGCCCCCTTGATGCGGCGCGCCAAAGCGGACAAGAGGAGAGGCCGCCCCACGCCGCGGCGCGACGCGCGGGCTTCGCCTTGGATCTCATTCTCGCCCAGTTCCTGACCGGCCTCGCGGCCGCCTGCTCGCTCTTTCTGGTGGCGAGCGGGCTGTCGCTGATCTTCGGCGTCACGCGGATCGTCAATTTCGCCCACGGCGCCTTCTACATGCTGGGCGCCTATATGGCGTACTGGCTGCAGCAGCGCCTCGCCGGCGCGCTCGGCTTCTGGGGCGCGCTCGTCCTCGCGGCGCTCGTGGTCGGCGCGCTCGGCGCGCTCATGGAGATGACGCTGCTGCGGCGCATCTACCGCGCGCCCGAGCTGTTCCAGCTGCTCGCCACCTTCGGCGTCGCGCTGATGATGGAGGACCTCGTCGTCATCCTGTTCGGCCCGGAAGACCTGCTCGGCGCCCGCGCGCCCGGCCTCAAGGGCGCGGTGGACGTGCTCGGCCAGGCGGTACCGTCCTACGACCTCTTCCTCATGGCGCTCGGCCCGCTGGTATTGCTCGCTTTGACGCTGGCCCTGAAGGCGACCCGCTGGGGCATCCTGGTGCGGGCGGCGACGCAGGACCGCGAGATGGTGGCGGCGCTCGGCGTGAACCAGAAATGGCTCTTCACCTCGGTGTTCGCCTTGGGCGTCTTCCTCGCCGCCCTGGGCGGCGCGCTGCAACTGCCCAGGGGCGAGACCGCGCACCACACCATGGACCTGAAGATCATCGTCGAGGCCTTCGTGGTGGTGGTGATCGGCGGGCTCGGCTCGGTGCCCGGCGCCTTCCTCGCCGCGCTGCTGGTGGCCGAGCTCAACGCCTTCGGCATCCTGGTGCTGCCGCAGGTGTCGCTGGTCCTGGTGTTCCTGGTGATGGCGGTGGTGCTGGTGGCGCGGCCCTACGGGCTGCTGGGACGGCCGCAGAGCGAGCAGCGCGGCGCGCCCGGCTTCGAGGCGCGGCCCTGGCGGCCCTTCACGGCGCCGGAACGGGCGATCGCCCTCGGGCTTGCCGCGCTCGCGGCGATGCTGCCCTTGGTGGGCGGCGCCTATGCGCTGTCGGTGGCGGCGGAGGTGGCGCTGTTCGCGCTGTTCGCGGCCAGCCTCCAGCTCGTGATGGGGGCGGGCGGCATGGCCTCGTTCGGCCACGCCGCCTATTTCGGCCTCGGCGCCTACGGGGCGGCGCTCGCGGTGAAGGCGGGCCTGCCCATGCCCGGAGGGCTCATCGCCGGGCCGGCCCTCGCCTTCCTCGGCGCGGTGGCGTTCGGCTGGTTCTGCGTGCGGCTCTCCGGCGTCTATTCGGCCATGCTGACGCTCGCCTTCGCGCAGATCGCCTGGGCGGTCGCCTTCCAGTGGGTAAGCGTGACCGGGGGCGACAACGGCCTGCTCGGCATCTGGCCCGCCGCCTGGGCGGCCGGCCCCGCCGCCTTCTACTGGCTCGCCCTGGCGGCGGCGCTGGCGGGGGTGGCGGCGCTGCGGGTCGTGATCTTCGCGCCGTTCGGCCTGGCGCTGCGGGCGGTGCGCGACAATCCGGCCCGCGCCGAGGCGCTCGGCCTCTCGCGCCAGCGGGTGCAATGGGCGGCCTTCGCCCTCGCCGGCACCTTCGCCGGGGTGGCGGGCGCCCTGTTCGCATTCTTGAAGGGCAGCGTTTTTCCGGACGTGCTGGGCATCCCGCTCTCGGTGGATGCGCTCGCCATGGTGCTGCTGGGCGGGGTCGGCACGGTGATCGGACCGGTGCCCGGCGCGATCGTCTACAAGCTCTTGTCCATCGTGCTGGTGAGCGCGAGCGACTATTCCAAGCTCATGCTGGGCGCCCTCGTGGTGGCGCTGGTGGTGGCGGCGCCGCGCGGGATCGCCGGGGCGGCGCTGGCGCTGCTGGCCCGCCGGAGGGCGCAATCGTGAGCCCTCCCCTTCTCGAAACCCGTGGTCTGGCAAAAGCTTACGGCGGAGTCGAGGCGGTGCGCGGGGTTTCCTTCACGCTCGCCGCCGGGGAGATGCTGGCGCTGATCGGACCGAACGGGGCGGGCAAGAGCACGCTGTTCGCCATGCTGGGCGGCCAGACCCGGCCCGATGCCGGGCGCGTGCTGCTGGCGGGGCGCGACATCACGGCGGTGCCGGCGCGGCGCCGCTTCGGGCGCGGGATCGGCCGCACCTTCCAGGTGGCGGCGACCTTCAACTCCATGACCGTGCTGGAGAATGTCCAGGTCGCGCTGATCTCCGGCCACGCCGAGGCCTTCCGCCTCATAGGCCGCGCCGACCGCCGCCACCGTGCGCGGGCCGAGGCCCTGCTGGCCCAGGTGGGCCTGGCGCAGGCCGCCGACCGGCCGGCGGGCGCGCTCGCTTATGGCGACGTGAAGCGGCTGGAACTTGCGCTTGCTCTCGCCAATCATCCGCGGCTTCTTCTCATGGACGAGCCCACCGCCGGCATGGCGCCGGCCGAGCGCGCCGACCTCATGCGCCTCGCCCGCGACATCGCCCGCACCCGCGCCATCGGCGTGCTGTTCACCGAGCACGACATGGAGGCGGTGTTCGGCTACGCCGACCGCATCCTGGTGCTGGACCGCGGCGCCCTGGTCGCCGAAGGCGCGCCCGAGGCGATCCGGCGCGACCCGACGGTGCGCGCGGTCTATCTCGGCACGGAGGCGACCCCGTGACCCCCGGCGCGTTGCTGGAAGCGGAAGACCTTACCGCCGCCTACGGCCGGGCGCAGGTGCTGTTCGGCGTCTCGCTGGCGGTCGCCCCCGGCGAGGTGCTGGCGCTGGTCGGCCGCAACGGCGCAGGCAAGTCGACCACCCTGAAGGCCCTCATGGGCCTCGTGCCAGCGGGCGGCGCGGTGCGGCTCGGCGGGCGCGACATCGCGCGCCTCGCCACCTTCGAGCGCGCCCGGCTCGGCCTCGGCTACGTGCCCGAGGACCGGCGCGTCTTCACCGATCTTACCGTGCTCGAGAATCTGGAGGCGGGCCGGCGTCCGCCGCGCCCCGGCCAGGCGCCGTTCACCGAGGCGCGACTGTTCGCCATGTTCCCGAACCTCGCCGAGATGCGCCACCGGCGCGGCGGCGCCATGAGCGGCGGCGAGCAGCAGATGCTGACCCTCGCCCGCACCCTGATGGGCAACCCGTCGGTGCTGCTGCTGGACGAGCCGTCCGAGGGCCTCGCCCCGCGCATCGTGGCCGAGATGGCGAAGGCGGTCGCGGCGCTCAAGGCCGAGGGGCTGTCCATCCTCGTGAGCGAGCAGAACGTCGCCTTCACCCGCGCGGTCGCCGACCGGGCGGTGCTGATCGAGCGCGGCACGGTGCGCGCCAGCGGCCCGGTCGGCGAGATCGAGGCCCGGCTCGCGGCGGCGGCCTTGGGCGGCGACGCTCAATAGCCGCGGCCCGCCTCCACCTTGAACAGCGGCGCCGCCCCGCGCCGGAGCCGGCGGATGTTCTCGGCGATCTGCGCCGCCGCGCTCGAGGGGATCGCCACCGAGGCGAGATGCGGCGTCATCAGCACGTTCTCCATCGTCCAGAGCGGGCTGTCCTGCGGCAGCGGCTCGACCTCGAACACGTCGAGCGTCGCGCTGTCGAGGTGCCCGCCGCGCAGCGCCTCGACCAGCGCCGCCTCGTCCACCACCGCGCCGCGCGCCACGTTCACGAGCTTGGCCCCGCGCGGCAGCAAAGCGAGGCGCCGCGCATCGAGCAGGTGGCGGGTCTCGGCGGTGAGCGGCAGCATGACGACGAGGATCTCCACCTCGGACAGGAAGTCGTCGAGCGCCCCGAGCCCGTAGCTGGTCTCGATCCCGGTCAGGCTTTTGGGCGAGCGCGACCAGCCCTTGACCCGGAAGCCCTGGCCCGCCACCTCCCGCGCGGCCCGCGCGCCGAGCTCGCCGAGGCCGAGGATCCCGACCGTGATCTCGCCGGCGGTGCGCGGGTTCACCCAGTGCCAGCGCCGCTCGCGCCGGGCCTGCTCCAGCATCGGGATGTCGCGGGCGTGGCGCAGCACCGCCAGCAGCACGAAGGACGCCATCATGCGCGCCATCTCGGGATCGCAGATGCGGGTGACGGGCACGCCCGGCAGATCGGCGCGCCCCACCAGCGCATCGACGCCGGCGCCGAGATTGGTGACCAGGGCGAGATTGACCAGCGGCGCGAAGAACCCCACCGGCGGCTGCCAGACGAGGGCATAGCGCACCGCCGCGGGATCGTAGGGCCGGGTCGAGATCGCGACATCGAGATCGGGCAGCTCGCGCCTCAGGGCGTCGGTCCAGGCCGCGGCGTCGTCAAAGTCGCTGTGGAACAGCAGAGTTTCGGGCATCGCGTGGTCTTCCGGTACGGGGTGGTCGCGCCGGAGCGAGGGTTAAACGAGAGCGCGGGCCCGCGAAAGCCTCAAGCCGGCGGCGCGCTCGCGGCGCATGGCAGCCGCACCACGAGACGGGCACCGCCGCCCGCGCGCGCCTCGACCGCGACCGTGCCGCCGTGGCCCTCGACAATTTGCCGCACGATGGTGAGGCCCAGTCCGGCGCCGCCGCTCTCGCGGTTGCGCGAGGGCTCGATGCGGTGGAAGGGCTCGAACACCGCCTCGCGCTCGGCGGCCGGGATGCCCGGCCCGCGATCCTCCACCGCCAGCACCGCGCAGCCCGCCTCGGCGGCGAGGGACACTTCGGCGGCGCCGGCATAGGCGATGGCATTGCCGATGAGGTTGGCCGCGACCCGGGCGAGCGCCACGGGCGAGCCGCGCACCTCCAGCGGCGCATCCGCGCCCGCGAGCGTCACGCGCGCGCCTTGGGCGCGCCTTGCGTCGCATTCCGCCTCGGCGATGCGGGCAAGGTCCACCGGCGCGTCGGAGACCGGGGAGAAGGAGGCCCGGGCGAAGGCGAGGGCGTCCTCCACCAGGGCCTGCATGCCGTCGAGATCGGCGCGCGCCTTGTCCACCTGCGGCCCCTCGGGCAGCAGCTCCAGCCGCAGCCGCAGGCGCGTCAAATAGGTGCGCAGGTCATGGCTGATGGCGCCCAGCACGAGGGTGCGGGTGCGCACCAGGTCGGCGATGCGGGCCTGCATGGCGTTCACCGCGCGAATCACGGCGCGCACGTCCGGCGCCCCGCGCTCGCGCACGGTCTGGGGCTCCAGCGCCGGGCCGAAGCGGCCCACCGCGTCGGCGAGGTCGGAGAGCGGCCGCGTCTCCCGCCGCACCGCGACCAGAGCGGCGATGGCCACGAGGAAGCCGAGGATGCCGGACAGGAGGCCGATCGGCAGTCCCATGAGGCGCACCGTCAGATCGCCGCCCGCCGTCACCTCCAGATAGCCGCCGCCGGACAGCGCGACCACCGCGAGCAGGCGCGCGCCCACCAGCTCGCGCAGCCGCTGCACCGGCTCTCCGCCGCGCCGCTCGTTGGTGATGAGCGCGAGCGCCACCCGCTCGGGGGCGAGATCCGCCAGCGCCGCAAGACGCTGCGCGGCGTACCGCAGCACCCCGGGCGTCTCCCATTGGGGCGGCGCGGCGACGATGCGGGGCACGAAGCCGGGATTGGCGCTCGCCGCCAAAGCGAGGGCGCGTTCCTTGGGGCCGATCCGGTCCATCAGCTGCGCGAGGGCGGCGATCTGCTCCAGCAGCGGCGTGAAGGGGGCGCTGGAGAGCGCCTGCCGGCGCTCGGCCACATAGGCCGCCACCATCAGCAACTGCACGGCGACCAGCGCCACCATGACGATGAGCGCGATGCGCGCGGCGATGCCGAAGCGGCGCATGCGGCGTCAGAACGTGCGCACGTCGGCGGCGAACAGATAGCCGCCGTTGCGCACGGTCTTGATGAGCTGGGCCGCCTGTGGGTCCACCGAGGCGAGCTTGCGGCGCAGGCGGCTGACCGAGACGTCGATGGTGCGGTCGAACGGGTCGGCGGTGCGCCCGCGCGTCCAGTCGAGCAGCTGGTCGCGGCTGAGCACGCGCTTCGGCCGCTCGATGAAGCAGGCGAGCAGCTCGAACTCGGCCGAGGTGAGCTCCAGGGGATCGCCTGCGGGCGTCTTGAGGCTGCGCGCGTCGAGATCCACCACGAAATCGGCGAAGCCGAGCCGGCGCGGGGGCGGCACCGCGGCACCGCCCTCCGCGCGACGCAGCACCGCCCGGATCCGCGCCAGGAGCTCGCGCGGGTTGAACGGCTTCGGCAAATAGTCGTCGGCGCCCATCTCCAGGCCGACGATGCGGTCGATCTCCTCGCCCTTGGCGGTGAGCATGAGGATGGGCAGCGCGCCCTTGGCCCTGAGGCGCCGGCAGATGGAAAATCCATCCTCGCCCGGCAGCATCACGTCGAGCACCACCAGGTCCGGCCGGCCGAAGGACAGGAGGCGATCCATGGCCGCCCCGTCCTCCGCGGCGAGCACGTCATAGCCCTCGCGGGCCAGGAAGTCCGACAGGAGCGCGCGGATCTCGCGATCGTCCTCGACGATGAGAAGGGTGCGTTGCGCCATGGGCGACAGTTAAGGCGCGGCGCGCGGGGGCGGCAATGGCGCCGGCCGGCGCCGTTACAAAACGTTACGCCGCGGGCCCGCGCTGCAATGCCGGCGCAAAGGGGGGCGCCGAGGATCACCCCATCGGACGGCGGGGCGGCCGACGCCGCGCCCCCTCCCCTGCGGAGACACATCGATGAAGCTCATGCTCGCCACACTCTCGCTCGCCGGCCTGTTTGGCATCGCCGGGGCGACCGAGGCCTCGGCCTGGACCCGGTCCGGCACCGTCACCACCCCGCGCGGCACGTATACCGGGAACGTGTCGGCCGGATGCGCGGCCGGCGTGTGCGCGCGCACCGCCACGGTCACCGGGCCCCAGGGAAATTCCGTGACCCGCTCCGGGAGCGTGGCGCGGACGGGCTACCCCTCTTATATGTATTCGCGCACGACCACGGGGCCTTACGGCCGGTCCGTGACGCGGTCCGGCTCGGTGGTGGTTTCCCCTTACTGACCACCACCATGCGGACGCCGGGTCGTGGCGACGCCGCCCCATTGCCATGGTCCGGCGTCCGCGCCTCACGAGAAGAATGGAGACCCCATGACCCTGAAGCAGATTCTTCCCCTCGCCGCGGCCCTCGCGTTCCTGGGAACCCCCGCCATGGCGCAGAACGTCGAGCTGCAGACGGCATGCGCGAACGACGTCAAGGCCTTGTGCCCGAACATCCAGCCGGGGGCCGGCCGCATCGCCAAGTGCATCACCGACCAGATCGACAAGGTCTCGGCGCAGTGCAAGACGGCCATGGCCGCCGCCCGGCCGGCCGGCGCCGCCGCCCCGAAGAACTGACAGGCTTGATCCCGGTCCGGGGCGCCGCCGCGCGGCGTCCCGGTGGGCGGTGCCCGATGGCCGCCCCCGCTCGGCGCGATCTCCTCCTTTCCAGCAGCGCGACGGCGACAGGCCGATCGGCCGGAAGCGTCGACGCCGTCCAGGCGAACCGCCGCGCGCCCGCGATCCGCGGTGGCGCGCGATTGATCGCGCAAGCCGGTTCAATTTGACCGGATCGCGCTCTAGAGTCGGCGCCCTGGGAGCGTGTCCCGAGGGGCGTTCGGTCATGTGGCTCGACGATCTCCGGCCCTTGAGCCTCGGCGCCGCCCCGGCGGGCGGCGGCCTGAGCTGCGACGCCTTCCGCGATTTCGGCATCTCCGCGGTGCGCATCGGCGGCACCAGCGTGGCGGTGCGCCAGAGCGTGCGTGCGCGCCTGCCGTTCGGCGTGCTGCGCAGCTTCTCACGGGCGCCGCGGCCGCGCCGCCGGGCGCTGGTGGTGGCGCCGCTCGCCGGCGGCTTCCCGTTCCTCATGCGCGACCTCGTGGTGGCGCTGCTCGGCGAGATCGAGGAGGTGGCCGTCACCGACTGGCCCAACGCCCGCCACGTGCCGCTCTCGGCCGGCCGCTTCGGCTTCGCCGAGAACTGCATGGAGGTGGCGCAGATGGTGCGCGCCATGGCGGACGGGCCGGCGGACGACGAGGCGGGCGGCGTGCACGTCCTCGGCGTGTGCCAGGGCGTGGTGCCGGCGCTGGTGGCCGCCTTGATGCTCGCGGAGGACGGCCTCGCGCCGGCCAGCCTGACGCTGATGGGCGGGCCGGTGGACCCCTCGCGCAATCCCACACGGCTGTGGCGCGTGCTCCAGGAGCGCGCCCTCGGCGCCCTGGAGGCGCAGGTGATCGAGACCGTGGGCCCCGGCTTTCCCGGCGCCGGCCGGCGCGTCTTCCCCTCGTGGCGGCAGATGGACACCTTCGGCATCTATCTCTGGCGCCAGTCGCTCAGCGGCGGCGAGATGCCCCTGAAGCTGCTGTTCGACGAGGGCGACGACCCGGTGCGCTTTCCCCTGTCGCGCCTGTGCTGGACCATGATGGACGTGACCGGCGAGTATTTCATGGAGAACGTCGCCACGGTGTTCCGCGACAACGCGCTCGCCCGCGGCACGCTGGCCATCGCCGGCCGCAAGGTGCGCCCGCAGGCGCTGGCGCGCACCGCGCTGCTCACGGTCGAGGGCGAGGACGACGACATCTCCGCCCCCTGCCAGACCGCCGCCGCGCACGATCTGTGCCCGGCCGTGCCGGCGCCGCTGCGGCGCCGGCTCACGCTGGCGAAGGCGGGCCATTTCTCGCTGTTCTACGGCCACGCCATGCGGCGCGAGGTGATCCCCGCCATCACCGGCCTCATGGATCTTGCCGAGGCCTCAGCCCGCGGCGCGGGCTGAGGCCGGCGGCGCGGGGTGCGACATTGGCGCCGGCCCGGGACCGGAGCGGGCGCTTGATCAATGCGGCGGCCTCGGCGAAGCTTCATGAAAGGGCGATTTCGCCTGCGATCCGGCCGACCGCCCGCGGCGCGCCGGAACGCGCCATCCCATCGGAATTTTCCATGCCGGCTGCCGCTCGCGTGCTTTTCCGCGTCCCCGTCGTCGGCTGGTTCCTCAAGGACGCCGTCTGCGGGCTGCCGGACGCCAAGTACTACTTCATCGCCAATCTCGGCTTCCTGTTCGCCGGCCTCACCTACCGGTTCGGCTATGCCTTCCTCATCGTCTATGGCCTGACCGCCACCGCGCTGGCCATGGGCGCGTTGATCGTCCTCACCGCCTCGGACCTGATCGCCAACTGGTCGAAGAAGCGGTGACGGGCGCCCTCAGGCGAAGCGGGCGCGGACCTTGGCGGAGATCCACTCGCTCGCCACCACGGTGGTGAGGATGACGAGCAGGATCAGCGTCACCTGCGGCCAGGCCAGCGTGTTGAGCGAGCTTTCGAGGTTGAGCCCGATGCCGCCGGCGCCGACCAGGCCGAGCACGGTGGATTCGCGGATGTTGATGTCCCAGCGGAACACGCTGATGCCGGCGAAGGCCGGCATGATCTGCGGCACGATGCCGTAGGTGAGCACCTGCGGGCCGGAGGCGCCGGTGGCGCGGACCGCCTCCACCTGGGCTTCGTCGATCTCCTCGATCGCCTCATAGAGCAATTTGCCGATGAAGCCGATGGAGCGCAGCGCGATGGCGCAGATGCCGGCCAGCACGCCCGGCCCGAGGATGGCGACCAGCAGCAGCGCCCAGATGATCGAATTGATGGAGCGCGAGGCGACGATCACGAACAGCGCCAGCGGGCGCACCAGCGCCGCGCTCGGCGTGGTGTTGCGGGCGGCGAGGAAGGCGACCGGGACCGAGAGCGCGATGGCGGCGAGCGTGCCCAGCGTCGCGATGTTCAGCGTGTCCCACATCGGCTTCAGGAGATTGGGGAAATACGACCAGCGCGGCGGCATCATGCGCGACAGGATGTCCCCCGCCTGGGTGGGGGCGTCGAGCACGAAGCTCCAGATGGTCTCGGCCGTCATCACGCGCCAGCAGAGCACCGTGAACGCCACCAGCGCGAGCCACAGGAACCAGGCCGCGAGCGTGCCGGCGGGGGTGCGGCGCTGCCAGGCCTTGCGGCCGTCGGGAAGGGGCGCGACCGGCATCACTTCACCCGCGCGCGGATCAGGCTGGAGGCGTATTCGCTCGCCATGACGATGGCGATGATGAGCAGGATCACCGCCGCGGCGCTGTCGAACTCGTAGCGGTCGATGGCGGTGTTCAGCGTCGCGCCGATGCCGCCCGCGCCGACGATGCCCACCACCGCGGATTCGCGGAAATTGATGTCGAGCCGGTAGAGGGAGAGCCCCAGCAGGCGCGGCGCCACCTGGGGCAGCACGCCGAAGGCGAGCAGCGCGGGCCAGGGCGCGCCGGTGGCGCGGATCGCCTCCACCGGGGCGGGGTCGATGTCCTCGATGTCCTCGGCGAGCAGCTTGGAGAGGAAGCCGATGGTGGCGAAGGACAGGGTGAGGAAGCCGGCGAACGGGCCGAACCCCACCAGCGCCACCAGGAAGATGGCGACGATGATCTCCTGCAGCGCCCGCGACACGGCGATGATCGACCGGCACGCCAGATAGACCGGCAGCGGCACCAGATTGCGCGCCGCGCCGACGCCGATGGGCACCGAGACGGCGATGCCGGCCACCGTCGCCGTCACCGTCATGGTGAGGCTCTCCACCATGCCCTGGACGATGTCGTCCCAGCGGCGCGAGAAGTTGGGCTCGACGAAGCCCGAGAGGAAGCGCAGGCCGCGCGCCCAGCCCTCCGACAGGCGCGCCCAGTTCACCTCCACCGAGCCGAGCGCCAAGGCAAGGTAGGCCACCGACAGGAGCAGCAGGCCATAGCGCAGATAGGGATTGGCGATCAGCGGGGGCGGGCGCCAGCGGCGCGCTTGGGCGGCGCTCACAGGGCGCGCGCCTCGAGCGCCGCGCGCTGGGCGCGGGCGGCGCGCGCGCGCTCCCCGTCCGTGTCGTCGACCTGAACTTCGCCGCCGCCGGCATGGTCCTCGCCCTCCGCCTCGCGGATGGTGCGCGACCAGTCCTCCTCGCCATAGATGGCGGTAAGGGCTGCGGCATCGAGCGTGTCCGGCGGCCCGTCGAAGACGATGCGCCCGGCCTTCAGGCCGATGATGCGCTCGACGAACATCTGCGCCAGCGCCACGTCGTGGATGTTGACGACGGCGGCGAGGCGCCGCTCGGCGCACACCTCGACGATCAGGCGCATGATCTGGCGCGAGGTCTTGGGGTCGAGGCTGGCGGTGGGCTCGTCCACCAGAAGCAGGTCCGGCTCCTGCACCAGGGCGCGGGCGATGCCGACCCGCTGGCGCTGGCCGCCGGACAGCTCGTCGGCGCGCTTGTCCACATGGTCGAGGAGGCCGACGCGCTCCAGCACCGCGAAGGCGCGGTCGATGTCGGCCTGCGGGAAGCGGCGCAGGAAGGCGCGCCAGAAGCCCACATAGCCGAGCCGGCCGGAGAGCACGTTCTCCATCACCGTCAGGCGCTCCACCAGCGCGTATTCCTGGAAGATCATGCCCATGCGCCGGCGCGCCCGGCGCAGGCCGGCGCGGGGCAGGCGGGTGACGTCGATGTCGCCCAGGCGCACCGTGCCGGAGGTGGGCTCCACCAGCCGGTTGACGCAGCGGATGAGGGTGGACTTGCCGGCGCCCGAGGGGCCGATGAGGCCGACCACCTGGCCCGCCGGGATCTCCAGCGAGACGTCGGTGAGCGCCGCGTCGCCCTTGGCGTAGCGCTTGGTGAGATGGGACAGCGTCAGCATGGGCACCGGCCCTCCGGGCGGGCGGCGTCCGGCGCGGCGGGGAACCCTCCCCCCTTGCGCAACGGGGAACCCTCCCCCCTTGCGGGGGAGGGCAGGGAGGGGGGTGTCGCCCCATCCGTCAGCGCGGAGACGGCGGAGACGGCGCGCGCCCCCCGCCCGAGGGGGCGCGCAAGCGCGGGATGGAGGAGAACCTTTTGCCTCACGTCCGCGGCCAAGCCCCGGATCGGAGCCGTCGTCCCCTGCGCAACAGGGAGCCCTTCCCCCTTGCGGGGGAGGGCAAAGTGGGGGATGCCGGTCCGCTCGGAAGGCGACCCCCGGCGCAAACCCGCTTCGCTCAGGAGCGGACGGACGGCGGCGCGGACACCCCCCACCCCATCCCTCCCCCACAAGGGGGGAGGGGGAGCGCCCTGTGCGGGGCTTGAAACGCCGGCCACCCTCATCTTTCGACCGATGCCGTCACTTGCATCCTCACTTGAACCGTCACTTGAACCGTCACTTGCACTCGTACTTCACGCCCATGGCATCGTCGATCTGCCGCACCACCGCCCAGGTGTCCTTGAAGGTGATGGGGATGAACTTTTCCTGCGGCGGCTCGGCGGACTTGAACTCCTTCTGGAGCGCGGTGCCCTCCCAGTCGAAGGAATAGAAGGCCTGCTTCACCTTCTCGGCGAGCTCGGGCTTCAGGTTGTAGACATAGCCGTAGCCGGTGGTGGGGAAGGTCTGGGACTTGTAGATGGTCACCACCTGCTCGGGCTTGATGACGCCGCGGGCGATCATGCGCGCCTTCACCGAATTGGCGATGGCGGCGGCGGGATAGTCCTTGTTGGCGACGCCGATGATGGAATTGTCGTGCTTGCCGGAGAACACCGGCTCGAAGTCCTTGCCGGCCTCCATGCCGAACTGCGACTTCAGGAGCGCCGACGGCGCCTTGAAGCCGGAGTTCGAGGTCTCGGAGGTGAAGGCCATCTTCTTGCCCTTGATGTCCTCGACCTTGGTCACGCCCGAGCCCGGATAGGTGATGATCTCCATCTCGTAGCCGAAGGCGCCGTCCTTCGAGGCCATCATGGTGAAGGGCACGAAGCCGGCGCAGGCCACCGCGATGGGGTTGGAGCCGGTGTTGAAGCCGGCCACGTGCAGGCGTCCCGCGCGCATGGCCTCGAGCTGGGCGGCGTTGGACTGCACCGGGAAGAACTGCACCTTCTTGCCGGTGGTCTTGGCCAGATGGTCGATGAACTCGGCCCACACCTTGGCATAGACGGCGGGGTCCTCCACCGGGGTGTAGGCGAACACCAGCACGTCGGGATCGATCAGCTTCGAGGCGTCGGCCGGCGCGTCGGCGACCATGTCGCCATTGGCGTCGGTGAAGCGCGGATCGAGCTTGAAATCGGCGAGCGCGGCACCGGGCAGAAGGAGCGCGGCGGCGGCGAGAAGCGCAGCGCGCGCGAAAGCGGCGAAAGGCATGGGACCCTCCAGCGATGGGATCGGTGGAAGGGGATGTACGAACTTACTGTGACGCGACGAATACGGCGCCGCGGGGGAGGCGCAGCCGGCGCCGTTCCCCGGCCAGACGACGGCGCAGCCGTCGTTCCCCGGCCAAGCGACGGCGCAGCCGGAGCTCTTGTTCCCCCCAAGCGACGGCGCGGCCGGAGCGCCGAGCCGGGGTCCAGCGCATGCCTCCCGCGCAGCGGGCAATCCCTGCGCCCCCGCCTCGACCTTCGCTCCCCGCCGAACGAACGCCGCCCAAGGCGGCTGGGTGCGCCTCCGGCGTGGTCCTTGCGCTGGGCCCCGGCTCTCCTTCCACTCCGCTGACGCTCCGTTCCAGTCGGCCGGGGCACGCCGGCGGCGCTCACCTCCGAGCACCGCGCCGACACAACCGGAACCGCCCCCGGCCAAGGGGCAGCGCAACTGGCGCGTTTGTTCCCCCAGGGGCAGGCGACAGCAAAGCAAGAGCTTTTGTTCCCCGGCCAAGCGACGGCGCAGCCGGAGCGCCGAGCCGGGGTCCAGCGCAAGCCTCCCGCGCAGCGGGCAATCCCTGCGCCCCCGCCCCGACCTTCGCTCCCCGCCGAACGCACGCCGCCCAAGGCGGCTGGGTGCGCCTGCGGCGTGGTCCTTGCGCTGGGCCCCGGCTCTCCTTCCACTCCGCTGACGCTGTGTTCCAGTCGGCCGGGGCACGCGGGCGGCGCTCACCGCTGGGCGCCGCGCGGGCTCAACCGGCGCCCAGCGCCCGCGTGGCGAAGGCGGACAGGCTCGATGCGAATTGTTCGGGCGAAATGCCGCGGCGGCGATACTTGGATCGCTTCACGTACCAGTCCTGCACCATGGGCTTGATCAGCGCGGCGGCCATGGCGACGTCGTCCACCTGGAACACCCCGCGCGCGCGGCCCTCCTCGATCACGGCGGCGAACAGCGCCTCGGTGCGCGCCTCGCTCGCCACGGCGCGGGCCCGCGCCTGCGGCGGGAAGGCCTTGGCCTCCATGTAGACGAAGGTGAACCAGTCCGGCATCGCCTCGGTGAGCGCCACATGGGCGCCGATGAGCCAGGCCAGGCGCGCGCGGGGATCGGCGAGGCCCGCGGGCGGGCGGCCGAGCACCTCCTCCACCACCTCGGCCACGGTGTCGAGGATCATGGAGAGCAGCGTCTCCTTGGAGGAGAAATAGGCATAGAGCGCGCCCATGCTGAGGCCGGTACCCTCGGAGAGGTCGCGCAGGCTCATGGAATGGAAGCCGCTCTTGTTGGCGAGCGTGAGCGTGGCCTGGGCGATCTGGGCGAGGCGCGGCACCGCCACGCCGGACTTCTTGACGCGGATGGTGGCGCGGTGGCGCTCAAGCATGCGCCGCGCCAGCGCCTCGGGCGAGAGGTCGACGCCCTCCGGCAGGACCGGCGCGCCCGGGCGCGCCGCCGGTCCCGCCGCCGCCGCGCTCGCCGTCTCGGTCGCCCTCTGCGCCTGTCCGGCGCGCGCGCTCGCCCGTTTCACCAATCCCCTGCTCCCTCGCCCCTGTCGCCGCGCCCGCCACGGCCGCGGTTGCCGACCGTCAGATCGCGCCCCGGCGCGCCGGCGCACCCTTGCCTTCGCGCGCCCGTCTTGTCTATAAAGCGAACGCTCGCTCGATAAATCAAGAGCCGCCTGCCGGCGCGGCGGGCCGACGTCGGGAGGACCGTGATGGGTGCAGAGGGATCCGACTTCCATGTCTCGCTCGCGGGCCGCGCCGCGCTGGTCACCGGCGCCTCCCAGGGGCTCGGCGCCCATTTCGCGCGCACCCTCGCCGGGGCCGGCGCCAAGGTCGCGGTCTGCGCCCGCAGCGTGGCGGGATGCAAAAAGGTGGTGGCCGAGATCGCCGCCTCCGGCGGCACCGCCCGCGCCTTCGCGCTGGACGTGACCGATCCGGCATCGGTGGCGGCCGCGGTCGCGGGCGCCGCCGACGCCTTCGGCGGGCTCGACATCCTGGTCAACAATGCCGGCATCGCCACCACCAAGCCGCTGCTCGACGTCAGTGAGCACGACTGGGACCGGGTGGTGGACACCAACCTGAAGGGCGCCTTCCTCACCGCCCAGGCGGCGGCCAAGGCGATGATCGCCGCCGGCAAAGGCGGCGCCATCGTCAACATCGCCTCCATCGTCGGGCTGCGCGTCGCCGGGCAGGTGGCGGCCTATGCTGCCTCGAAAGCGGGCCTGATCCAGCTCACCCGCGCCATGGCGCTCGAATGGGCGCGCCATTCCATCCGCGCCAACGCCCTGTGCCCCGGCTACGTCGCGACCGACTTCAACCGCGACTTCTTCGCCACCGAGGCGGGCCAGGCGCTGATCCGCCGCATCCCCACCCGCCGCCTCGGCACCCTCGACGACCTCAAGGGCCCGCTGCTCTTCCTCGCCTGCGACGCCTCCGCCTACATGACCGGAGCGGAGCTGGCGGTGGATGGCGGCCACCTCGTCTCCTCCCTCTGAAGGCTCCGCTCATGGACTTCACCATCTCCCCCGCTCTGGAAGACCTGCGCGCGCGCATCGCCGCCTTCGTCGCCGCCGAGATCCTGCCGCTGGAGGCGGACCCCGCCGCCTACGACGCCCACGAGAACATCCGCGCCGACCTGCTCGGCGCCCTGCGCGCCAAGGCCAAGGCCGCCGGCCTGTGGTGCCTGCAGCTGAAGCCGGAGAATGGCGGGCTCGGCGTCGGCCGCATGGGCATGGCGGTGTGCTACGCCGAGATGAACCGCTCGATCTTCGGCCCCGTGGTGTTCAATTGCGCCGCCCCCGACGACGGCAACATGATGGTGCTGGAGGCCTGCGGCACGGCGGACCAGAAGGCGCGCTGGCTCGCGCCGATCGCCGAAGGCAAGGTGCGCTCCGCCTTCGCCATGACCGAGCCGCATCCCGGCGGCGGCTCCGATCCCGGCATGATCGCCACCCGCGCGGAGAAGCAGCCGGACGGCTCCTATCGCATCTACGGCCGCAAGTGGTTCATCACCGGGGCGGAGGAGGCGGCGCACCTCATCGTCGTCGCCCGCACCTCGGACGATGAACGCACCGGCCTCACCGCCTTCCTGTTCCACCGCGACCAGCCCGGCTGGCGCATCGTCCGGCGCATCCCCATCATGGGGCCGGAGGAGCATGGCGGGCACTGCGAGCTGGAATTCGAGGGGCTCCACATCCCCGCCGAGGACATCCTGCTGGGCGAGGGCAAGGGTCTCCGGATGACGCAGATCCGCCTCGGCCCGGCGCGCCTCACCCACTGCATGCGCTGGCTGGGGCTCGCCGAGCGCTGCGTCGCCATCGCCCGCGACTATGCCGGCGTGCGCGAGGGCTTCGGCGTCAGGCTCGCCGACCGCGAGAGCGTGCAGCTGATGCTGGGCAAGACCGCCATGGCCATAGAAATCGGCCGGCTGCTGACCATGAAGGCGGCGTTCGAGCTGGACCAGGGCCGGCTCGCCCGCAAGGAGGTGTCCATGGCCAAGATCCAGGCCGCCAACACGCTGCACCAGGCGGCCGACATGGCGATCCAGATCAACGGCGCGCGCGGCTATTCCAAGGACACGGTGCTGGAATGGATCTACCGCTATGCGCGCCAGGCGCGGCTGGTGGACGGGGCGGACGAGGTGCACCAGATGGTGCTCTCGCGCTTCCTCGACAAGGAAGGCGACGGCTTCTGGCGCTGGCCGGTGGCGGCGGCATGAGCGGCCCGCAGGCCGGGGGCGCCGACGCCCCCGAATTCGACCCCGCCATCCTCGACGCCTTTCTGAAGGACCGGCTCGAGGGCACCGCCGGCCCCATGGCGCTGGCGCGCATCGCCGGCGGCCAGTCGAACCCCACCTTCTTCGTCACCTATGCGGGCCGCCGCCTGGTGCTGCGCAAGCAGCCGCCGGGCGAGCTCCTGCCCTCGGCCCATGCGGTGGACCGCGAATACCGCATCGTCAGCGCGCTCGCGGGCACCGGCATGCCGGTGCCGCCGGCGCTGCTGTTCTGCGCCGACCGGGCGGTGGTGGGCACCCCCTTCTACGTGATGGAGCGCGTGGACGGCCGCGTGTTCCACGATTGCACCCTGCCGGGGGTGGAGCCGGCGGCGCGCGGCGCCATGTATGGCGACATGGCCAAGGTGCTGGCCGCGCTCCACAATGTCGACTTCGCCGCCATCGGCCTTGCCGACTTTGGCAGGCCCGGCAACTACTTCGCCCGCCAGATCGCGCGCTGGACCCGCCAGTGGACGCTCGCGCGCACCCGCGAGGACAAGGACCTCGACCGCGTCGCCGCCTGGCTCGCGGCCAACGTGCCCCAGGACGAGACCACCAGCATCGCCCACGGCGACTTCCGCATCGGCAATTTGATGTTCCACCCCACCGAGCCGCGGGTCGTGGCGCTGCTGGACTGGGAGCTCTCCACCCTCGGCCACCCGCTCGCCGACCTCGCCCACTCCGCCATGGCCTTCGTGTCGCTGCCGGAGGAATACGGCGGCATTAGGGGGCTGGACCTGCCCGCCCTCGGCATCCCCGATCTGGATTCCTATGTCGCAGCCTATTCCGCTTCGGCCCGACATGGGGCAAAGATGACGAACTTTCACATGGCCTTCGCATTGTTCCGCTGGTCTGTCATCTTCGAGGGGATCGCGGCCCGGGCCAAAGCGGGGAATGCGGCGTCGGCGGATGCGGCGCGCACCGGGTTGCTGTCGGCCGCCTTCGCCCGCAGGGCGGCCGAATTCATTTGACGTTGAGGGTACCAGGGAGGGGATCTTGCGAAAGAAGGTCTATGCGGACGCCGCGAGTGCGCTCGACGGCGTTCTGGCGGACGGCATGACGATCATGGCCGGCGGCTTCGGCCTGTGCGGCATCCCGGAAAATCTCATCGCGGGCATCCGCGACGCCGGCGTCAAGAACCTCACCGTCGTGTCCAACAATTGCGGCATCGACGACTTCGGCCTCGGCATCCTGCTCGCCAACGGGCAGATCCGGAAGATGATCTCGTCCTATGTGGGCGAGAACAAGCTGTTCGAGCAGCTCTACCTCGCCGGCGAGCTGGAGCTGGAATTCAACCCCCAGGGCACGCTGGCCGAGCGCATCCGCGCCGGCGGGGCCGGCATCGCCGGCTTCTACACCAAGACCGGCTACGGCACCGTGATCGCCGAGGGCAAGCCCACCCGCGAGTTCAACGGCCACCATTACGTGATGGAGACCGGGCTCACCGCCGATCTGTCCATCATCAAGGCGTGGAAGGGGGACAAGGAAGGCAACCTGATCTACCGCAAGACCGCGCGCAACTTCAATCCGATGATGGCCACCGCCGGGAAGATCACGGTGGTGGAGGTGGAGGAGCTGGTGGAGATCGGCGAGCTCGATCCCGAGAACATCCACACCCCGGGCATCTATGTGGACCGCATCATCGTCGAGCAGGGCGCCGAGAAGCGCATCGAGAAGGTGACCACCCGCAAGCGCGAAGAGGTGAAGTGATGGCCTGGACTCGCGAGCAGATGGCGGCCCGCGCCGCCCAGCAGATCCGCGACGGCTTCTATGTCAATCTCGGCATCGGCATCCCGACCCTGGTGGCCAACGCGCTGCCGCCGGGCATGACGGTCTCGTTCCAGAGCGAGAACGGCATGCTGGGCATCGGCCCCTTCCCCTATGAGGGCGAGGAGGACCCGGACCTGATCAATGCCGGCAAGCAGACCGTGACCGAGGTGCCGGACACCTCCTATTTCTCCTCGTCCGACTCGTTCGCCATGATCCGCGGCGGCCACATGGACCTGTCCATCCTCGGCTCCATGCAGGTGTCCGAGCACGGCGACATCGCCAATTGGATGGTGCCGGGCAAGATGGTGAAGGGCATGGGCGGCGCCATGGACCTGGTCGCCGGCGCCAAGGAAGTGATCGTGCTCATGGAGCATGTGGAGAAGTCGGGCGCGCCCAAGCTGGTGACGCGCTGCACCCTGCCGCTCACCGGCACCCATGTCACCGACTTCGTCATCACCGACCTTGCGGTGTTCGAGTTCACCAAGCGCGGCGGCACGCTGGTGCTGAAGGAGCTGGCGCCGGGGGTCAGCCTCGAGGAGGTGCGCGCCAAGACCGAGGCGAAGTTCGACGTCGGCCTCGCCAACTGAGGGACCGGCGAAGCGCCGCCTGAGGCGGCATCGCGCGACAGGCGAGCGACGCGCCGCCGGACAGCGGGGCGTCGCTCTTATTTCGCCGACCTCCCGGCACCGACACGGGAGGCGGCCTCCGGGAGACGACGAGAGGGACAAATGGCCGACCCCGCCACGGGGCCGCTCGCCGGCCTGAGGGTGCTCGAATTCTCCGCCATCGGCCCGGTGCCGCTCGCCGCCATGCTGCTCGCCGACATGGGCGCCGACATCGTGTGCGTGGCGCGGCCCGGCACCACGCCCAAGGACCCGCGCGACATCGTCACCCGCGGCCGACGCTGGGTGGAGCTCGACCTCAAGGACGCGCACGGCAAGGCGCAGGCAAAGCGCCTCGCGCTCGGCGCCGAGGTGCTGCTGGAGGGCTTCCGCCCCGGCGTCATGGAGCGGCTCGGCCTCGGGCCGCAGGACCTCGCCGCGAACGCGCCGCTGGTCTATGGCCGCATGACCGGCTGGGGCCAGGACGGCCCGCTCGCCCCCACCGCCGGGCACGACATCAACTACATCGCCATCACCGGCGCGCTCGACGCCATCCGCGGCCGCGACGGCGCGCCCACCCCGCCTTTGAACCTCGTCGGCGACTATGCGGGCGGCGCCATGTTCCTGCTGTCGGGCGTTCTGGCGGCGGTGATCGCCGCGCGCGCCAGCGGCCGCGGCCAGGTGGTGGACGCCGCCATGTGCGATGGCGTGGTTTCGCTTTTGTCCTTGTTCCACGCCTTCGCGGCCCACGGCCGCATGGGGCCGCCGCGCTCCAACATGCTCGACGGCGGCGCCCATTACTACAACACCTATCGCTGCGCCGACGGGCGCTATGTCAGCGTCGGCGCCCTGGAGCCGCAGTTTTACGCCGCGCTCAGGCGCATCGCCGGCCTCGACGACGACGCCTTCGACGACCAGAACGGGCGCGGCTCATGGCCCGATCTGACCCGCCGCATGGAAGAGGTCTTCGCCCGCCGCACCCAGGCCGAATGGATCGCCGCGTTCGAGGGCTCGGACGCCTGCTTCGCGCCAGTGGTCGGCCTCATGGAGGCGCCGGCGCATCCGCATCTCGCCGCGCGCGGCACCTTCGTCACCCGCGACGGCGTGGTGCAAGCGGCCCCCGCGCCGCGCTTCTCGCGCACCCCCTCGCGCGTCCCCGAACGCCCCATGGGCCTTGCCGCCACGGCGGAAGAGGTGCTGGCCGGCTGGGGCGCCGGCGCCTGACGCCATAGGTCGGGGCCGATCGGCGCCCGGCCCCTCCCCGCGCGGTGCATGGTCGCTCCGGTCCAGCCGACGGACGGCCGGGAGCGACGGCCGGCCTCCGGCACGACCGGCCATCCTTTCCGCCGCGCGGCCGGCGCGGCGGCCGCACGCCCCGACATACGACCATCGCAAGCGCCGCGCGCTCCGGCGTGACGGCGCATCCGGCCCGGCCGCTGTCCCGGCGTCGATGGCCCGCGCATTGCGCTGGCTCAAATTCCGCCGAGGCCTATTGACACGCCTCCGGAACCGCCCCTTAATCTGCGAATTAACTGATCAATAAGTGAGGGCGCGATGCCGAGCGTCGACCTGGATCGGCCGGACTCCTGTCAGTCGGAAGCGGGCCCGCTTGGCGCGGGTCACCCGCGCCTCGACCAGGTGATCTACGCGGTGCGCGAGATGGAGCCCTGCGTCGCCTTCTACCGCGACGTGGTGGGCCTGCCCCTCAAGTTCCGCGACGGCGAGCGCTGGGCGGCCTTCCGCGCCGGCGCGGCCACCCTGGCGCTCGCCGGGGACGCGGCGGCGGCGGGCGGCGGCGCCACGGCGGCGTTCCGCGCCGCCGACCTCGCCCAATTCGCCGCGGCGCTGGCGCAGCGCAGCCCGGCGCCGGTGCCCGCCATGGTGCGCGGCGCCCACGAGCTCACCCTGACGCTCACGGACCCGAGCGGCAATGCCGTCGTCTTCTACCAGACCCTGCCGCGGCCGGCGGGCTGACTGGAACCACCGCCTTCGCGCGGCGCGGCCCCCGGAACCGCACCGCGGAAGCCTTAAAGCCCGTGCCGCCGGAACAGGCGGCCAGAAAAAGGGGAACGACAATGAAGTTCGGCTTTCTTTCGGAAGGCGATCCGCGTCCGGGCCAGACCTATTCCCAGCGCTATTGGGACCTCGTCGAGGAAGTCATCTTCGCCGACAAGATGGGCTTCGACGTGTTCGGCTCCTCCGAGCAGCACTTCGCCATCGGCGTCGCCTCCATCTCCGCGCCGGAGTGCTTCTACCCCTATCTGTTCGCCAAGACCGAGCGCATCCGCTTCCGCCACGCGGTGACGCTGCTGCCCTTCATGATCAACCACCCGCTGCGGGTGGCCGAGCGCATCGCCACCCAGGACATCCTCTCGCGCGGGCGCATCGAGCTCGGCACCGGGCGCGGCAACACCATGCTCACTTTGCGCGGCTTCGGGGTCGACATCGAGACCACCCGCGACCAGTGGGAGGAGGGCATCGACCTCATCAAGGCCGCCTTCACGTCGGACCCCTTCACCTTCGAGGGCAAGTTCTTCAACGTGCCGCCGCGCAGCCTGATCCCGAAGCCGATCCAGGACCCCTATCCGCCCATCTTCGTCGCCTCCACCGGGCCGGATTCCCTGCGCCGCGCGGCGCAGAAGGGCCTCGGCGTGATCACCAGCGCGGTCGAGCGCGGCTGGTCCTACGTGGAGGACGCGATCAAGGTCTACCGCGCCGAGGCCGCCGCCGCCGAGGCCTCGGGCATGCATGTGACCAACGCCATCGCCGTGAACACCACCGCCCACTGCGCCCACACCACGCAGCAGGCGATCGACGAGGCGGGGGCGGTCATCATCAAGGAGCGCAAGCTCGCCGGCGACGCCTATGCCCGCCTGTCCACCATCTCGCCGGACTATGCCTACATGCGCGACATCGCCGCGCTGGGCGAGGCGATGGAAAGCCTCGATTATCTGCGGCTCGAATCCGGCTCCATCATCATCGGCGACCCGGAGCACTTCATCGAGCAGATCCAGAAGTTCGAGGCCATGGGCGCCGACGAGGTGTGGTTCCGCCTCGACAGCCTGCCGCACCACATGGTGATGCAGTCCATCGAGCTGATCGGCCGCTATGTGATCCCGCAGTTCAAGGACCCGCGCCAGGTGGTGCAGCATCCCGAGGTGATGCGCGACAAGCTCAAGGCCAAGCGCGCCGAGCTGGCGCGCATCAAGGAGCAGGCGCTCGCCGCCGGCGCCCCGGCCACGGTCTAGCGGAAACGGCGGGGGCCGGGCCATGGAGATCCTCAAGATCGGCACCATCAACGTCGCGGTGCGCGACGCCATGGCCGCCGGCCGCCTGTTCGGCGCCCTCGGTCTGCCGACCCGGCAGGCCGAGCTCGTGCGCCTGCCCGATCCGCCGGCCCGGATCAGCTACCTGCAGTCCCCCGTGGGGGAGAGCTCGCTCTCCTTCGTGGAGCCGGCCGATCCCGAAAGCCCCGTCGCCCGCTTCCTGGAGCGGCGGGGCGAGGGGCTGTTCTCGCTCAGCATCGAGGTGCGCGGCCTCGGCGCGCTGATGGCCGCCTGGCGCGCCCATGGCGTCGAATGGGTGCTCGACGCGCCCCTGCGGTTCGCCCCCGCGCCGGGCCGGCCCGAGGGCGGCGCGGCCAATTGGACGCGCCCGCGCACCACGCTCGGCATGATCATCGAGGCGATCGAGCGCGACACCACCGACGACGGAGGAACGAACTGAGGCGTCGCCCCCGACCGGTTCCATAAGCCCGGCGGGAGCCCACCCAAGACCAAGTGCGCCTTCGAAAGGAAAAAACATGACCTTCCAGAAGCTTGTAACGGGTACCCTGATCGCCGCCGCCAGCCTCTGCGGGAGCTTTGCCCTCGCCGACGGCTTCCCCGCCAAGCCGGTCACGCTGGTGGTGAACTATCCCGCCGGCGGCGGCTCGGACGCCATCGGCCGGGCGCTCGCCCGCTCCATGGAGAAGGCCCTGGGCCAGCCGGTGCCGGTGGAGAACGTCGCCGGCGGCGGCGGCACGCGCGGCGTGACCGCGGTCGTCACCGCCCCGCCGGACGGCTACCGCATCGGCGTCGCCACCAACAGCCCCATGACCATCGCCGTGCACAATGTGGCCGGCCTGCCATGGAACGCGCCGTCGACCTACGAGATCCTGGGCGGCATCGGCTCCATGTACAACGCCGTGTGCGCGCAGCCCGACGCGCCGTTCAACACGCTGAAGGAGATGGTGGACTACGCCAAGAAGAATCCCGGCCAGCTCAAGGTCGCCAGCATCAAGGGCGGGCTCAACCAATACACCTGGGACCAGTTCGCCAAGGCCGCCGGCATCGACGTGCGCTTCGTGCCCTATAGCGGCGACGCGGACGGCATCGCCTCCTTCCTCGGCAAGAACACCGAGCTCGTGAACCTCACCTGGCCGACGCTGCGCGCCCAGCTCGACGCCGGCAAGGCCAAGTGCCTCGCGATCTTCGCCCCGGCGCGCGTCGCCACCCATCCCGACGTGCCCACTTTCAAGGAGCAGGGCTACGACGTCACCACCACGTCCGACTACGTGGTCTACGCGCCCAAGGACCTGCCCGCCGACGTGCGCAAGACGCTGGTGGCGGCGGTGGAGACCGCGGTGAAGGACCCCGACTTCGTCAAGGTGCTCTCGGCGCAGAGCATCGTCGTCGCGTTCCAGGACGGCGGCGCCATGAAGACGCGCTTCTCCGACGTCTACGACGCCTTCGCCAAGGCCAAGGGCGCCAACTGATCCGCCGCGCCGCGGACGGTCGACCGGAGGAGCACGATGGAGCAGTCGCGACGCATCACGCGCGGGCAGGTCAGGATCGCATCCGCGATCCTGACCCTGTTCGGCGCCCTCTACACCTGGCAGGCCACACGGCTGCCGATCGGCGACCCGGTCGGCAGCGAGGCCGGCGGAACGCCCATGGTGATCGGCGTGCTGTGGGTCCTGTTCGGCCTGTACGTGACGCTCAGGGCGCCCGCGCCCGCGGTCCAGGACGACGAGGTGGGAACCTGGCCCAGCCGCGCCATGGCGGGGCGGCTGGTGGCGGTGGCGGCGCTGTGCGGCGCCTATATCGTGCTGCTGCCGTGGCTCGGCACCATCGCCACCTCGTTCCTGTTCATGACCGCCATGGCGCGCATGTGCGGGGCGCCGTGGCTGCGCGCCATGGCGGCGAGCATCGTCCTTGCGGTGGCGTTCTGGACGCTGTTCGTCAACGTGCTCGACCTCTCCCTGCCCACGGGAGCCTTCTTCAACGCGCTCAGGTGGGGGTAGGACCATGGACCTGTTGAGCGCGATGGCCTCCGGCTTCGTGGTCGCCCTCCAGCCGGAGAACATCCTCGCCGCATTGGTCGGCGCGCTGGTGGGCACCGCCACCGGGGTGCTGCCCGGCCTCGGCGTGCTGGGCGCCATGGCGATCTTGATGCCCATCACCCTGCACCTCGCCCCGGTGACCGGCATCATCATGCTGGCCGGCATCTATTACGGCGCCATGTATGGCGGCTCCACCACCGCGATCCTGCTCAAGATCCCCGGCGAGAGCGGCTCCATCGTCACCACCATCGACGGCTACGAGTTCGCCCGCAGGGGACGGGCGGGCGCGGCGCTGATGATCTGCGCGGTGGGCTCCTTCATCGCCGGCACGGTGAGCATCCTCGGGCTCAGCCTGTTCCTGCCCTTCCTCTCCGACGCGGCGCTGTCCTTCTCGTCGCCCGAATTCTGCGCCCTCGCCGTGCTCGGCGCCCTCACCCTCATCCGCATCACCGGCGGCGACGCGATGATGGGCATGATGATGCTGCTGGTGGGCATGGCGCTCGCCACCATCGGCGTCGACGCGGTCGGCGGCAGCACCCGCTTCACCTTCGGCACCGAGAGCCTCGCGCTCGGCTTCGACCTGGTGCCCGTGGCGCTCGGCCTCTACGGCATGAGCGAGCTGCTCCAGGTGCTGCAGACCCGCAAGGGCTTCCCCAAGGCGGAATCGGTGCGCATCCGCGACATGGTGCCGACGCGGGCGGAATGGCGGCGCGCCTGGCCCGCCATCGTGCGCGGCTCGGGCATCGGCTTCTTCGTCGGCCTCCTGCCGGGGCCGGGCTCGCTCACCTCCACCTTCGCCTCCTACGCGGTGGAGAAGGGCCTCGCCCGCGCGCACAGGCGCGAGTTCGGCAAGGGCGCGGTGGAGGGCTTCGCCGGCCCCGAGGCGGCCAACAACGCCGTCGCCACCTCCGCTTTGGTGCCGGTGATCAGCCTCGGCATCCCGTTCACGCCCAACGTGGCGCTGCTGCTGGGCGCGCTGATCGTGCAGGGGATCCAGCCGGGTCCGCTGCTGCTCACGCAGCGGCCGGACATCGTCTGGGGCCTGCTCGCCTCCATGTATATCGGCAACGTCGCGCTCCTGGTGCTCAACCTGCCGCTGGTGGGGCTGTGGGTGAGGCTGCTGCGGGTGCCGCAATACATCCTGGTGGGGGCGATCTTCGTGGTCTCCATCATCGGCGTCTACACGCTGCGCTCCAGCATGTGGGACCTGGTGGTGCTGTTCTCCTGCGGCTTCGCGGGCTTCTTCCTGCGCCGCATGGGCTTCGACATGGCGCCCCTGGTGCTCGGCCTGGTGCTCGGGCCGATCTTCGAGAAGTCGCTGCGCGAGACCTTGTTCCTGAGCGGCGGCGACCTGTCGATCTTCGTCACCCGTCCGATCTCGGCGGTGCTGGTCGCGCTCTGCGCGGTGGCGCTCGCCGCGCCCGTCGTGTTCTCCTGGGTGAAGCGGCGCGGCGGCTGGACCAAGACCGTGCCGGCGCCCTGAGGCGGCGGCACACCCGATTTCTCGCCATCGCTCCTCTCGGTCCGGAACTTCGTCATGGCCAAGCACATCTTCTGGGAAGCGGAACCGCGGGTGGTGGAGGCCCAGACCGCGGACTGGACCATCCCCGCCATCGTGCGCGAGCGCATGGTCCGCGACGCCGGGGCGGCGATCTATTTCGTGCCCGAGGGCGAAGGCTTCCGCCCGGTGTCCTGGCGCGCCTTCGGCACCGCCATCGCCGAGATCGGCGCCGGGCTCGGCGCGCTCGGCTTCGGCCGAGGCGAGCGCGCGGCGGTGATGGGCGAGCCGACGCTGGAATGGGTGGAATGCGACTTCGGCGCGCTGGTGCCGGGCGGCACCACGGTGGGCATCTACCAGATCAGCTCCTGGCAGGAGGTGGCGCATGTGATCGCCGAAGCGCGGCCCATGGTGTTCTTCGGCCAGAAGCGCGCCCACCTGGACTGCGGCCTGCGCGCGGCCAAGCCGCTCGGTCCGGTGCGCCTGTTCGTGCAGATGGAGGGCGAGGTGGACGGCCTCGTGGCGCCGGACGCGGAGGCCCGCATCATCACGCTCGCCGAGCTGCGGCGCATCGGCGCCGCCGCGCTCGCCGCCGAGCCGGCCCTGTTCGACGCCATGGTGGACCGGGGCCAGGGATCGGACGTGGCGCGCATCATCTTCACCTCCGGCACCACCGGACGGCCCAAGGGCGTCATGTACACCCACAAGGCCTGGCTGCTGGTGGGCGAGCAGTGGGTGATGCGCTTCCCGCCCATCCGCCAGCGCCCGCACGTGCACGTGGCGTTCCTGTCCACTGCCCACGTCTCCTCGGCCATGGTGACGGAGATCGTGCCGCTGGTGTCGAAGCTCCAGCCGCATTTCGCGCCGGAGAAGGCGGAGCTGGTGGAGGTGTTCCGCCGCGCCCGGCCCGAGGTGATCGGCATGACGCCGCGCTTCTACCAGAAGATCGCGGTGCAGCTCGCTTTGAAGCAGCAGGAGGGCTCCACCCTCGACCGCCTCGCCCACCGCCTCGCCATGGGCATCGGCCGGCGCGTGGTGGACGAGTATTGGCGCGGCGTGCCCTCGGCGCGCTGGCGCGTCCTGCTGCTCGACCTCGCGCGGCGCACCCTGTTCCGGCGCCTGCGCGCCACGGTCGGCCTCGACCGCGTCAAGCGGGCGCAGACCGGCTCGGCCATGATGCCCGTGGACGTCGCCGCCCTCTGGGCGATCTGGGGCATGGACATCCGCGAGGCCTACGGGCTCAGCGAGGCGGCCTGCGCCGTGTGCTACCAGCAGCGGCCCTTCCCCAAGCCCGGCACCATCGGCCGGCTGATGGACAACCAGCCCGACAGCGATCTCAGGCTCGCCGAGGACGGGGAGATCCTGTTCAAGTCGCCCATGGTGTTCTCCGGCTATTGGGAGCAGCCGGAGGCGACCGCCAAGGCGCTGAAGGACGGCTGGTTCCACACCGGCGACATCGCCGAGCGCACGCCCGACGGCGACCTGCGCCTCGTCGGCCGCAAGAACGACGCCATCTCCACCGCCGGCGGCAAGACCATCAACCCCGCCGAGATCGAGAACGCGATGAAGCTCAGCCCGTTCATCTCCGAGGCGGTGGTGTTCGGCCAGGGCGAGAAGTACCTCGTCGCCCTCATTGAGATCGAGCGCGACCGCGCCGCCCGCTGGGCGCGTGACGAGGGCCTTTCCGCCTCCACCTATGCCGAGCTTGTCGCCGCGCCGCAGGTGGAGCAGCTGATCGCCGCCGAGGTCGCGAACGCCAATGCGCGGTTCGGCCGGGTGCTCCAGGTGAAGCAGTTCCGCATCATCCCCCAGCCGCTCGACAGCGTGGCCGACGCCCTCACCTCGGCCAAGAAGGTGAAGCGGCGTGTGGTGCGCGAGACGTTCCACGACCTCGTGGAGAGCATGTATGACCGCAAGGAGGAGGCGATCCTGGCGGCGCCGGCGGGACGCCGGTGACGGCCATGCTCGCGGCCTATGCCTCGCATTTCGACCCCGACCGCCCGCTCGCCGGGCTGAAGGTGGGCCCGCGCCCCTTGCCCGCGCCGCCGGCGGGCTGGGCGCGGGTGAAGGTGGTCGCCGCCGCGCTGAACCATCACGATTTGTGGTCGCTGAAGGGCGGCGAGGCCATGCGCCAGCGCGGCGGCGCCGGCCTGTCGCCGGCCGACCTGCCGCGCATCCTCGGCATGGACGCGGCCGGGGTGAGCGAGGACGGGGCGCAGGTGATCGTCCATCCCCTGATCTCCGCGCCCGCCTTCGGCGTCCTGTCGGGGCGCTATGACGGCACCTTCGCGGACTATGTCTGCGTGCCGCGGGAAAACCTCGTCGCCAAGCCGGCGGCGCTCGGCTGGGAGGAGGCCGCCTGCCTGCCCACCGCATGGCTCACCGCCTGGCGCATGCTGTTCGAGAAGGCGCGGGTGGAGCCCGGCGGCAGCATCCTGGTGCAGGGCGCGAGCGGCGGGCTCTCCACCGCCTTGGTGATGCTCGCCAAGGCGGCCGGCCTTCGGGTGTTCGTCACCGGTCGCAGCGCGGCCTCGCGCGCCTTCGCCCGCGCGCGCGGCGCCGACGAGGCGGTGGAGCCGGGCGCGCGCCTGCCGGAGCGGGTGGACGCGGCGATGGATTCCGTCGGCCCCGCCACCTGGGACCATTCGCTGAAATGCCTGAAGCGCGGCGGGGTGATGGTGGTGCCCGGCGGCACCACGGGCTACAGCGCCACGGTGGACATCGCCCGCCTCTTCACCATGGACCTCACCATCGTCGGCAGCGCCATGGGCTCGCGCGCCCAGCTGGAGGCGCTGGCCGGCTTCTGCGCCGCGCGCGGCCTGCGCCCGCCGGTGGCCCGCGTCCTGCCGCTCGGCGAGGCCGCCGCCGCGTTCGCGGCGCTGGAACGCGGGGCGGTGGGAGGCAAGATCGTGCTGCGCCCGTGATCTGCGGAAGCCCCCCGCCCCGTATTCACCCGGAGCTCCCCTTGTTTGCCATCGTCGTGTGATTTGGCGTAATAGCGTCGTGTCGAGCCTCATGGCGGCCAGACCTTCAACCGCGCGGAATTCAGGAATGACTGTCGAAGAGCAATCAAACCGCGGCCGCAAGGAAGAGGTACTCATGGCTGCGGCAGCCGTGTTCTCCGACAAGGGCTACCGCGCGAGCACGATCCAGGACATCGGCCGCGAGCTCGGCACGACCTCGGCGGCGCTCTACTATTATTTCGGCAGCAAGCAGGAGATTCTCGGCGAGCTGATCGTGCGTCCGGTGCGCCAGCTGCGCGAGATGGCGGCGGACGTGGCGCGAAGCCCCCTGTCCAACCGCGCGAAGCTCGGCGAAATCGTCCGCCGGCACATCGCCATGATGCTGAAGCAGCGGGAGCTGTTCACCATCTTCCTGCGCGAGCGCGTCGAGCTCGAGCCCCAGCACGCCGCCCGCCTCGCGGAGATGGAGGAGGAATATTACCACCAGATCCGCGGCATCATCGAGGACGCCGCCCGCGCCGGCGAGATGCGGCCGGTGAACCGGCAGATGCTCGCCCTCGGCATCATCGGCATGACCAATTGGGTGCTGCGCTGGCACAAGCCCGACGGCGCGCTCGGCGCCGACGAGATCGCCAGCGCCTATATGGACATCCTGTCGGGCGGCGCCTTTCGCGGCCCGCCCGAGGCGGATGCCGCCCCGGCCGCGCCGCCGCCGGACGAAGCCGCCCCGCGCCGCCGCGTCAAGCGCGCCTCCTGATCACGCCGCCTGCGCCGCCGCCTTGTTCAGCTGCGCGAGCCGCCCGCGCGCATGGACGAGGGGGTGGCGCGCCTCGAAGGCCGCCCCGTCCTCCACCTTGGCGATGACCACCAGATGGTCGCCCGCGTCCACCAGCTCGTGGACCGTGCACTCGGCATAGGCCACCGCGTGCTCGGCGAGGATCGGCGCGCCGTGGGCCCGCCCGGACGGCTGCCAGCGCACGCCGGCGAACTTGTCCGCGGTCTTCGACGCGCAGGCATAGGCCACCTCGCCGCCGTTCTCGGCGAGGAAGTTCACCACGAACGAGCCGCGCGCGCGCAGCACCGGCAGCGTGCCGGAGCCCTTGCCGATGCACACCAGCAGCAGGGCCGGCTCGAGCGAGACCGAGCACACCGCGCTGCAGGTGATCCCGCGCGGCTGGCCCTCCCCGTCGAGCGCGGTCACCACCGAGACCCCGGTGGGGAAGGAGGACATGATCGCCTTGAACAGGGGCGACTCCATGGTGGCAACCTCATTCTATTGATCAGTAAGTAAGACACAGAGTTAGGCCAGAACGCCGCACCTGTCAAGACGCCTCCGGTGCGGGAGCAGGAAATGTTCTTCGATCGCAGGAGGTTCCGCCTGGCCGGCGCGCCGCGGGGAACGCAGCGGTCGGCTTGCCTGCCAAACGACGTATGGGTCATCGCCTCCCGGAACGGTCCGAGCGCCGTTCGGATCACGCGCGCCGTCAGGACCCGGGCGGATCGGCGCTCCCTCAGCCGGCGCGCCGGGCGAGCGCGGCGCGGGAGAGGGCGCCGCCGCCGATGCGCACCGCCCCGCCGCCCACATGGACGCCGGCGATGCGGCCGCCCGACACGTCCACGGTCAGCTCCACGCGGCTCGGCCGGCCCATGTCCTCGCCCTGGCGGATGGCGAACCGGTTCGCCCCCTGCGCCAGATCCCGCAGGCCGGCGAGGAAGGCGGCGAGCGCCACCGCCGCGACGCCGGTCGCCGGGTCCTCGGCAATGCCCATGGCGGGCGCGAACATGCGGGCGCAGAGCGCGGTGCCGGCCCGCCAATCCTCCATGGTCAGCACATAGATGTGCGGCGCCGGCCCGTCCGCCAGCGCCGTCTGCCACAGCGCGCCGTCGAGCCGGGCGCGCGCCAGCGCGGCACGGTCGCGCACGGGAATGAAGGTGAAGGGCACCCCGGCCGAGCAGCAGGCGGGGGCGACTGCGCCGCCCAGCACCTCGCCGGGTCCGAGCCCCAGCAGCCGCGCCAGCAGGTCGGCCGGCGGCGCGTCGGCGATGCGCTCGGGGATCCTCGGGCTGGTGAGCACGGCGCGCGGCGCCCCCTCGGCCGCCAGGATGCGCACCGGCACCGGCCCGATCTTCTCGTGCAGCACGAGGTGGGCGCCGCCGTGCGAAGCGTGCAGCACCAGCGCCGTGCCGATGGTGGGATGGCCGGCAAAGGGAAGCTCGGCGCGCGGCGTGAAGATGCGCACCGTGTGCCCTTCCTGCCCCGCCGGCGGCGGGAAGACGAAGGTGGTCTCGCTGAGGTTCAGCTCGCGGGCGATGGCCTGCATCTCACCGTCCGAGAGCCCTTCGGCGGTGGTGAAGACCGCCAGCGGATTGCCGCCGAAGGGGGTGTCGGTGAACACGTCCACGAGCACGTAGGGAAGATCTTCGGACGCAGGCATGGCGGTCTCGCGGGGAGGGAGGCGTCTTCGGGAGCGCGCCCTACGGGCGGTCGGGGACGACGGCTCCATGTGCCGTCGTCGTCATTGTCTGCGTCATGCCCCGGCTTGTCCGGGCATCCACTGTTCAAATTTGCGCTGCGCCTCAATCCTGAACGCCGGCAAGGCCGCACCGTGGATCCCCGGACAAGCCGGGGGATGACGCCGGGACCGGCCGCGCCGAACGTCACCAAGGACAGTGCGGTTCATACCGCGCTCGCGCCGGCCGGCGCGCCGCTCTCGATGCCTTCGTGGTCGAGGATGGCCTGGCGCCAGTGCGCGGGAATCTCGCTTCCCTTGCCGGTCGCCTGGTCCACATGGACATGGACCCCGCTGCCCTCGGCGATCAGCGCGCCGTCGCCAAGGCGGGTGAGGGTGAAGACCCATCCCGCGCTCGATCTCTTGATCCAGGGCACCGAGATGGTGATGCGGATGTCGTCGCCGAAGCGCCCCACCGCGCGGTAGCTCACCAGGATCTCGGCCAGCACCCAATGGTCAAGGTCGGCCGGGATCGCCATGCCGGTCACCGCCTCGTAATAGAGGATGCGCGCTTCCTCGATATACTTGACGATGTTGGCGTTGTTCAGGTGCCCCGAGGCGTCGAGGTCGCTGAAGCGCACCTTGATGTCGAGCGTGACCGGCGCCCCCTTCGGCCGTCCATCGGCGTGCATCGGCTCCGCGTCCATGGCGCTCAGACCGCCTTCGGCGTCATGCGGCGCGCGCCTTTGGTGGAGCCCGCGGCGGTGCGGCGCGCGCGCTCGTCCACCGCCTCCTGGGTGAAGTGGGAGAAGACGTGCGCCATGAAGTGATACTCGAACGCCTCGCGCTGGCCCATGATGTCGAGGGTGCGGTTGATCGAGGCCTTGGTGAGCTCCAGCGAGACCGGCGGCTGGGCGGCGATCTTGAGCGCGAGCTTCCTCGTCTCCTCCTCCAGCTGGTCGCGCGGCACCACGCGGTTGACGAAGCCCAGCTGCTCGGCGCGGCGCGCATCCACCACGTCGCCGGTGAAGAGGAATTCCTTGGCGCGCCGTGCGCCCATATCCCAGGGCTCGAACAGCATCTCGCCCACGGCGCAGAAGCGGCTCAAGACCGGCATGCCGAACTTAGCGTCCTCCGAGGCGACGATGAGGTCGCACATGGCCGCCCCCATCATGCCGGCGGCGAGGCAATAGCCGTGGATCTGCGCGATCGTCACCTTGCGGGTGTTGCGGATGGCGAGGCACTTGTCGAAATACATCTTGCGCTCGGTCTCGAGCCGGCGCTCCGGTGTCGCGTACATGGCCGCGACCTCGGGCACGAAGTCGATGTCGGAGACATCGTGGCCCGAGGAGAAGGACGGCCCCTCCCCGCTCAGCACGATGACGCGCACGTCGGGGTCCTCGTCCGCCGCCATCATGGCATCGTGAAGCTGCTGGATCATCTCGAGATTCTTGGCATTGTGCTTCTCGGGACGATTGAGGCTGATGCGGGCGATCGGCCCGTCGCGCCAGGTCTTCACGAACTCGGTCGGTGCGGCCGAGGCCTCGGCGAGGGTCATGGACGGCTCCTTGTCCGGGATCTGGATTTTACTGTACCATTAGTAAGTACACCGTCAAGCCGCCACGGCGGGCATGGGAGACAGGCACGATGGGGTCGCACGCAGCCGCATATTTCGAGGCCCTCCGCGCGGAAATGGCCGACTGGCGCCGCACCCTGCACCAGCATCCCGAGCTCGCCTACGAGGAGCGCTGGACCGCCGATTTCCTCGCCGCGAAGCTGGAAAGCTTCGGCTACACGCCCGCGCGCGGGCTCGGCGGCACCGGGGTCGTGGCGAGCCTCGCCGGCGGCGCCGGCCCTTCGGTCGGCCTGCGCGCCGACATGGACGCGCTGCCCATCCTCGAGCAGACCAACCGGCCTTATGCCTCGCGCATTCCCGGCAAGATGCACGCCTGCGGCCATGATGGGCACATGACGATGCTGCTCGCCGCCGCCCGCTATTTCGCCGAGCATCCGCAGATCGAGGGCACGATCCACTTCATCTTCCAGCCGGCGGAGGAGGGCGCGGGCGGCGCCCAGGCGATGATCGAGGACGGCCTGTTCGCGCGCTTCCCGGTGGAGCGGGTGTTCGGCCTCCACAACTGGCCGGGCCAGGAGAAGGGCTCGTTCGCCGGGCGCGCCGGCCCGCTGATGGCGGCCTACGACACTTTCGACATCACCCTCACCGGACGCGGCGCCCACGCCGCCATGCCGCACCAGGGCACGGACCTGCTGCTCGCCGCCGCCCAGGTTCAGACCCAGCTCCAGTCCATCGTCGCGCGGTCGCTCGACCCGCTGGAGAATGCCGTGGTCTCGGTGACCCAGATCCATGGCGGCGACGCCTATAACGTCCTGCCCTGCGAGGTGGTGATGCGCGGCTGCACGCGCCATTTCACGCTGCCGGTGCAGGACCTGATCGAGGCCCGCATGGGCGACATCTGCCGCGGCGTCGCCGCCTCCTTCGGCTGCGCGGTGGCGCTCGCTTATGACCGGCGCTATCCGGCGACGGTGAACGCCGCGGCCGAGCTGGGCCTTGCCGCCGCCGCCGCCCGCGCGGCCGGCGCCGCCTCGGTCGAGACCGACGTCGCGCCCTCCATGGTGTCGGAGGATTTCGCCTTCATGCTCCGCCAGAAGCCCGGCTGCTATCTGTGGCTCGGCACCGGCCCGATCGAGGGCGGCAAGTCGCTGCACAGCCCCACCTTCGACTTCGACGACGACGTGCTGGCGCTGGGCGCCACCTGGTGGGTCGAGGTGGCGCGCCAGGCCCTGCGCGCCTGACGGCGCCGCTACTGGTCGATCGCGGGCTCCACTAGGCGCGCGAGATTGTGCAGCGACTGCTGCCAGCCGAGATAGCAGGCCTCGGCGGGGATGAGGTCCGGCACGCCGGCCTGCTCGATCTCGATCTCGGTGCCGACCGAGACCTGCCTCAGCACCACGCTCACCACCATCTCGCCCGGCAGGTTGGGATCGTCGAAGCGGTCGGTGTAGCGCAGCCGCGCGCCGGGAACGAGGTCGAGATAGGCGCCGCCGAAGCCGTGGCTCTGCCCGTTCGTGAAATTGCGGAACGACATACGGAACGTGCCGCCGACCTTCGCCTCCAGGTGCTCGACCGTGCAGGTGAAGCCGTCCGGCGGGAGCCACTTGGCGAGCGCGTCCGCCTCGGTGAAGGCGCGGTAGAGCTTCTGCGGGGAGGTGGAGAAAACGCGGTGCAGGCGGATGGTGCTGGGCATAAGCGGTGGTCCTCCTGGGACCGGCCGGGGCTTCCCCGTCCGGTCCTGGTGCCTTGCGGCGGGAAAGGGGCGGAAGGCGCGCCGCCACAGCGGCTTGCCGGTCCCCTGCCCCAAGGACGGACGGGCCCGGGCTCAGCCGACACCGGGCCGTACTTTGTCGGTCGATCCCCGCACCGGGGCCGCGATCAATGCGGGCCAGCCGGGGTGGCGGCGCCCGCCCGCGCGGCCATCCAGGCAACCAGCCCGTCGGGCGTCAGCGGCCGCGAGAACAGATAGCCCTGCACCACCGAGCATCCCAGTTGCTCCAGGAACCGGCTCTGCGGCTCGGTCTCGACGCCCTCGCAGACGACCACGAGGCCGAGGCTCAGGCCGATGCCGATCACCGCCCGCACCAGGGCCTGGGCATGCGCGTCGTCCTCGAAGTGCTGCATGAAGCTGCGGTCGATCTTCAATTCGCTGATCGGCAGGCGCGAGATGTTGGAAAGACTGGAAAATCCGGTGCCGAAATCGTCCATCGACAGGCCGACGCCGAGATCGCGCACGGCGCGCACGGTCTCCAGCGTGCGGTCGCCCCGGTCGACCATGATGCTCTCGGTGATTTCCACCGTCAGGCTTTGCGGCGGCAGGCCGTAGCGATCGAGCACGCCGGCGATGAAGCCCGGCAGCGCGCTGTTGCGGAAATGAAGCGCCGACAGGTTCACCGAAACCGTCGGGATGGGGATGCCCATGGCGCGCCACTGCGCCAGCTGCCGGCAGGCCTCGCCCAGCGACCAGGTGCCGATGGCCTCGATCTGATCGGTCTCCTCGGCGACCGGGATGAACTGGTCCGGCGGGATCCGGCCCAGCGTCGGATGGGTCCATCGGGCGAGCGCCTCCACCCCGCGCAGCGCGAGCGTGCCGGGCGCCAGCTGGGGCTGGTAGTGCAGCTCCAGCGCATCGCTGGCAATGGCTTCCCTGAGCGCGTTGCCGAGACGCAGCCGCTGCTGCAGCACCGCATCCATCTCCGGGCTGAAGAAATGGATGGTGCCGCGCTGCGTCTTCTTCGCCTCCGACAGGGCGGCGCCGGCGTGCTGGAGCAGCGTCTCGCCGTCGCCGCCGTTCTCCGGATGGAGGCTGATGCCGATGCTCGCCGACTTCGCGAGCCGGACCCCGGAAAGATCGAACGGCTCGCTCAGCGCCACCAGCATCCGCTGCGCCTCGGCCGCCGCCCGCTCGGCGGAGCAGCCCGGCAGGACCACGAGGAACTCGTCGCCATTGAAGCGGTAGACCGAGTCCACGCCATGGAACAGCCGCTGCAACCGGAGCGCCACCTCCATGAGCATCTGGTCCCCGGCGCTGTGGCCCAGGGTCTCGTTGACGTCGTTGAAGCGGTCCATGTCGAGGAAGAAGAAGGCGACGTTGTCGCCCGCGGCCTCGCGCGCCAGGCCTGCAATGTCCTCGTGGAAGCGGGTCCGGTTGGGCAAACCGGTGAGCGGGTCGAAATGCGCGAGCCGCGCGATCTGCTCGTTGGCCTCGTGCCGCTCGATGGCGATCATGCACAGATGCAGGCAGGTGGCGACGATCTGCTCGTGCCACGCGCTCGGGCCGCGATTGTCCGAGAAATAGAACGCGAAGGTGCCGACCACGCGCCCGGACCGGGCCTTGATGGGCGACGACCAGCAGGCCTTCAGTTCCGGCGGCAGACCAAGATTGAGGAACGACGCCCACAGGGGATCGCTGTAGATGTCCGTCACCTGGACCGGCTCACCGCGATGGGCCGCCGTGCCGCAGCTGCCGCTGCAGGGCCCGATGGCGGCCCCGTCGATGGCATCGCTGAAGGAAGCGGGCAGGCTCGGCGCGGAGAGCGGCCGCAGCTTGCGCTCCGCATCCACCAGGATGAACGAGCACACCACGTCCGGCGCCAGCGCCTCCACCCGCCGGCACAGGAAGTCGCCCACGTCGCGCAGCGAGGCCGCGCTGGTCAGCGCCTCCAACATCTCGCGCCGCAGGGTCTCGATCTGCTTGTCCTTGGTGATGTCCTCCATCACCAGAACGATGTTGCGGACGCTTCCGTCATCCGCCGCGACGGCGCTGACGGAGACCAGGGTGAGGATGTCCCGGCCGGACTTGTCGCGGGCGATGAACTCGTCGTGAAAGGATTCCCCTGCCGCCGCCCGCGCCCGGAGCCGGGCCAACGCCTCCGGGTCGGTATGCGGACCCTCGAGCAGCTCGGTGGGCACGCGGCCGACGATCTCGGCCAAAGTGTAGCCGAACAGCTCGGTGAAGGCCGGGTTGGCGTAGACGGCGCGCCTCTGCTCGTCGAGCAGCAGCAAGGCCCGGTCGGTGGCGTTCGCCACCAGGGAGAGCCGGCGCAGTTGCTCGCGGGACTGGAGATCCTCGGCCGCGTCGTGCAGCACAGCCACCCGGTGCGGCTCGCCGCCGACCTGCAGGATGGCCTCGGACAGCACGGCCCAGCCTTCGCTGCCGTCCCGGCGCCGGATGCGGATCTGCCGCCGGTCGGCGGCCTCGTCGGTCTCGATCAGCAGCGAGCCGTCGCCGGTGCCGTCACCGACGCGGACGATCTCCTCCAACGCATCGGGAAGAGCGACGATGAGCTTGTCCCGCCGGTCTGCCGTCATCGGACCACCACCACGGAAGAGGAATAGTCTACGCCACCTGCTGCCCCTGGTCCATGTGGGCGTTCCGCCAGCGGGTCCTGTCGATCGACCGGCCGGCGCGAGGTACCGGCGTGCGGATGGCCGTCGCGCCGCTGCGGAAGCGGAGGACAGGCCTGCAAATGCTCGGGGGACTGGAGCGGGCGATGGGAATCGAACCCACGACATACAGCTTGGGAAGCTGTCGTTCTACCACTGAACTACGCCCGCACGGACACGCACCATAGCCAAGGCGCCCCGCCGCCAGCAAGAGGCAAGCTGGCGGCAGGCGCTGGCGCCGCGCCGCGTCCACACCCTTTTGCCGGCGATTGCGGAGCGCAAGGGGCGCTCTTATGGTCCCGTCATGTCCGAGCCCCACCGCACCGCCGCACCGCCCCGCTTCAAGGCCCTGTTCCAGAGCTTCGACGACCTCGCCGACGGCGCCCGCGGCGCCGAGCGGCTGGCGGCGCTGCGCGCGGAGCTCGCCCGGCGCGGCCTCGACGGCTACGTGGTTCCGCGCGCCGACGCGCACCAGAACGAATATGTGCCGGCCTGCGAGGAGCGCCTCGCCTTCCTCACCGGCTTCACCGGCTCGGCCGGCCTGCTGGTGGTGCTCGCCAAGGAGGCGGCGCTGTTCGTGGACGGGCGCTACACGCTCCAGGCCCCGGCCCAGGTGGACACCGCCGCCTTCACGGTGGTGCCGCTCGCCGAGACCAGCCCGGAAAAATGGATCGAGGATCATCTGGAGAAGGGCGCGAGCCTCAGCTTCGACCCCTGGCGCACCACGCTCGACGGGCGCGACAAGCTCGCCCGCGCGGTGGCCTCGGCCGGCGGCATCCTGGTGGCGGCGGCGGACGATCCCATCGCCGCGGTGTGGGCCGACCGGCCGCCGCCGCCACGCGGCGCCGTGCGGCTGCTCGATCTTGCCGTCGCCGGCGAGGAGACCGGCGCCAAGCTGCGCCGCGTGCGCGAGGCGCTCGCCGCCGCCAAGGCGGACGGGCTTCTGGTCTCCGATCCCCACGCCAGCGCGTGGCTGTTCAACATCCGCGGCGCCGACGTGGCGCACACGCCGCTGCCGCTCGCCTGGTCGATCGTTCCCGCCGAGGGCGCTCCGCTGTTGTTCCTGGAGCGGACCAAGCTGTCCGCCGCGGTGCACGACGCGCTGGAGGCGGTGGCGCATCTGCACCCCGTCGGCCACCTCGACGACGCGCTCGCCGCCTTCGCCCGCGGCCGGCGGCTGCGCATCGACCAGGCCACCTGCCCGGTGCGGCTCGCCAACCTGGTCGAGAATTCCGGCGGCACCCTGGACAAGGGCGCCGACCCCATCGCCCTGCTGAAGGCCGCGAAGAACCCGGCGGAGATCGCCGGCATGCGCGCAGCCCACCTGCGCGACGCCGTCGCCCTCGCCCGCTTCCTCGCCTGGTTCGACGCGGCGGCCCCGGCCGGCGGCCTCACCGAGATCGACGCGGTGGAGGCGCTCGAGACCTTCCGGCGCGAGAGTGGCGAGCTCACCGATGTCTCGTTCCCGACCATCGCCGGCGCCGGCCCGAACGGCGCCATCGTGCACTACCGGGTGACGCACGCCACCAACCGGAAGATCGCGGCCGGCGAGCTGTTCCTCTTGGATTCCGGCGCGCAATATCCGGACGGCACAACGGACGTCACCCGCACGCTTGCGGTGGGCACGCCCACCGCCGAGATGCGCGCCCACTATACGCTGGTGCTCAAGGGCCACCTCGCCATCGCCCGCGCGGTATTCCCCAAGGGCATCGCCGGGGCCCAGCTCGACCCGTTCGCGCGCCAGTATCTGTGGGCGGCCGGGCTCGATTTCGACCATGGCACCGGGCACGGCGTGGGCGCCGGCCTGTCGGTGCACGAGGGCCCCGCGCGCATCTCCAAGCTCGGCCACGTGCCGCTGGCGGCGGGCATGATCCTCTCCAACGAGCCCGGCTATTACCGCGCCGGCGCCTACGGCATCCGCATCGAGAACCTGATCCTGGTGGAGCCGCGCGCGGTGGAGGGGGCGGAGAAGCCCTGCCTCGGCTTCGCCACGCTGACGCTGGTGCCCTATGCGCGCGCGTTGATCGACCTCGCGCTGATCGACCCGCGCGAGCGCGAAGAGATCGACGCCTATCACCGCGCCGTGCGCGCGGCGGTGACGCCTTATCTGGAGGGGGCGGCGCGCGATTGGCTGGTTCTGGCGACACAGCCGCTCTGACGGGAACAAGAGCGCGCCGGACGCGTTGATGGCGCCGCGCGCAGACTTGTGAAACGCTGGTCGCGATTTGTTGAAACCTCTCTCTTTTCAGGAACCGTCAAGCTCATAGCGACGTTTCCCCTGTCGATATTCACGGCAGGGAGCCGAAGAGATGTCCACGATCCTTATCGTCATTCTGGTTTTGCTGCTCGTCGGCGCGCTGCCGACGTGGGGATACAGTTCGGGTTGGGGCTATGGTCCCGGCGGCATCGTCGGCGTCCTGCTGATCGTCGTCATCGTCCTGGCCTTGACGGGACGGCTATGACGGCGCAGGCCTGACGCGGGATACGAAAACGGGGCGGACGCATCGCGCGTCCGCCCCGCATTGTTTGAACCACCGGGCGCGCGCGGCGCGCCGGCTCACATGGCCTTCTCGATCACCCGGCCCACCTTGCCGACGAGCTCGTCCACCTGCTCCTTCGAGATGATGAGGGGCGGGGTCATGACCAGGGTGTCGCCGGCGGTGCGGACCATCACGTCCTCCTCGTGGAAGGCGCGCTCGAGCGCCTCGTAGCCGCGCTGGCCCGGCAGGCCCTCGCGCGGCGGCAGATCGATGCCGGCTGTGATGCCCACCGTGCGGATGTCGAGCACGCCCGGCTTGTCCTTCAGGCTCATCACCGCGTCCGCCCAATAGGGCTCGAGCGCCTTGGCGCGGGCGAACAGATCCTCGTCGCGATAGAGGTCGAGGGTGGCGATGCCGGCCGCGCAGGCGAGCGGATGGGCCGAATAGGTGTAGCCGTGGAACAGCTCCACCATGTGCTCCGGCCCCTTCATGAAGGCCTCGTGGATGTGGTTGCGGGCGATCACGCCGCCCATGGGCACGGCGCCTGCCGTGATGCCCTTGGCGAAGGTGATGAGGTCCGGCTGGACGCCGTAGCGCTCCGCCGCGAACGCGTGGCCGAGCCGGCCGAAGCCGGTGATGACCTCGTCGAAGATCAGCAAAATGCCGTATTTGTCGCAGATCTCCCTGAGGCGCTTCAGGTAGCCCTGGGGCGCGGGGATGACGCCGGTGGACCCCGCCATGGGCTCGACGATCACCGCGGCGATGGTCGAGGCGTCGTGCAGGCCGACGAGGCGCTCGAGCTCGTCGGCGAAATGCGCGCCATATTCCGGCTCGCCCTTGGTGAAGGCCTGGTTCTTGCGGTCGTAGGTGGTGGGCAGATGGTCGACGCCAGTCAGCATGGTCCCGAAGGTGCGCCGGTTCGCCACCATGCCGCCGACCGAGATGCCGCCGAAGCCCACGCCGTGATAACCGCGCTCGCGGCCGATCAGGCGGGTGCGCGTGCCCTTGCCGGTCACGTTGTGGTAGGCGAGCGCGATCTTCAGCGCGGTATCCACCGCCTCCGAGCCGGAATTGCAGAAGAACACGTGGTCGAGGTCGCCCGGCGCGAGCGCGGCGATCCGGCTCGCCAGGCGGAACGCGCCGGGATGGCCGAACTGGAAGGTCGGGCCGAAATCGAGCTCGCCCGCCGCCTTCTGGATGGCGGCGACGATGGGCGCGCGGTTGTGGCCGGGATTGGTGCACCACAGGCCGGCGCAGCCGTCCAGGACGGCGCGGCCATCGGGCGTGAAATAGTGCATGTCCTTGGCGCTGGCGACGATCCGCGGCCGCTTCTTGAAGGCGCGGTTCGACGTGAAGGGCATCCAGAACGCCTCGAGATCGTTCGGCGCCATGTCCCCGCCGGAGCGCTCGCCCGCCCCGCTTATCGCCATATCATCCAATGCCATGACACTTCTCCTTACCCGCCGGGGCGGCTCGTGAACGCCCGCCGGCGCGCGGTGGCGCAAGCTAGCAGCGCGGCCGCCGCGAGGAAACCGCCCGGCGCGCCGACCCCTCCCCCTTGCCAGCATGGCTGATCTGGCGGAAAACAAGATGACCATGGGGAAGATCGACGATATGGCGGCGGATGCCGGCGCCGAGGTCCAAGCCGGCCCGGACGCCGCGGCCGCGCGGATTCCGGACCCGGAGCAGGTGCGCGCGGCGCTGGAGCGGGTGCTCGCCTCACCGGAGCTGTCCGCCTCGCCGCGCCTCTCGGCGTTCCTGCGCTACGTGGTCGAGACCGCGCTCGACGGCCGCGCCGAGGAGATCAAGGGCTATACCATCGCCGTGGAGGCGCTCGGGCGCGCCACCTCGTTCGATCCGCAGACCGATCCCATCGTGCGGGTGGAGGCGACGCGCCTGCGGCGCGCGCTCGACCATTTCTATGCCGCCGCCGGCGCCAGGGAGCCGCTGCGCATCCTGATCCCGCGCGGCAGCTACGTGCCGGCCTTCGTCTGGCGCGAGGCGGAGCCCCAGCCCGCGTCCGCGGACGCCGAGCCCGCGGCAGCGGGCGATCTGTCCCTCGCCCGCGATGCCGCGGCCGCGCGCGCGGCCGCCGTCCCGGTGGCGGCGCGCCGGCGCCGGGTGTTCGGGCTCATCGCGGCGGGGCTCGCGGCGGTGGCGCTGTTCGCCGGCGTCGAATGGGCCGCCCGCTCCGATTCGTCCCTGCGCGCCGACGACGAGCGCGTGGCGCTGCCGGTCATGGAGGTGGCGGGCTTCGAGGCGGCGGGCGTGGAACCGCCGCAGCGCGGCGTCCTGCGCGCCTTCGAGGAGCGCCTCGGCGACGCCCTCGCCCAGTTCGATTTCATCGCCGTGCGCGAGGCGGCCCCGGCGGCGGCGGCCCTGCCGGTCGCCTGCGGCAGCCAGGGGCGCTCGCGCTTCGCCCTCGGCACCGTGGCCGAGGGCCACGCCGACGGCACCTTCTCGCTGCTGCTGCGGGTGACCGACCGCTGCGCCGGGGTCATCCTGTGGTCCCGCGCGGTCGAGGGCCTGAAGGCGGACGACGACATCGCCGCGAGCGCGCGGCGCATGGTGCGCGCGGTGTCCGGCGCGCTCCTGGAGGCGCAGGGCGTGGTGACCGCCCGCGCCCTCGCCACGGTGCGTGCGGAAGCCCCCCAGTCGGCCTATGGCTGCGTCGCCCGCGCCTTCGCCGTGCTCGCCCGCACCAGCGGCGAGAAGCCGGCCGCCGTGCGCGCCTGCCTCGACGGCGTGACGCGGCAATTGCCCGGCTTCGCCATGGGCCATGCGCTCAAAGCCATGGCCCTTCTGGATGAGGCGACCCGCGAATCGGCCTACGATCCGGCGCCCGGCCGGGCTGCGCAGATGCTGACCTCGGCCGAGCGCGCCGTGGAGCTCGCGCCCGCCAGCGCCTATGCGGCCCGCTCTCTGGCGATGGTGCAGGCGTTCCTCGGCGAGTACCGCGCCGCGCTGGACACCGGCGCCCGCGCGCTCCAGCTCAACCCCTACGACGCCAACGTCGCCGCCGCGGTGGGCATGGTCTACATCGCCGCCGGCCGGGTCGAGGAGGGCGAATCGCTGCTCGCCAGCGCCGAGGCGGACGGCGCCCAGGCGGGACCGCTCAAGGACGCCTATCTCGCGCTCGCCGCCTTCCTGCGCGCCGACGAGGCCTCCGCCCTGGCGCTGCTGCCCCAGCTCGAGCTGCATCCGAGCCGCGAGAACGCGCTCGCTCTGGCGCTCGCGTTCAACGCGCTGCATCGCCCCGGCGACGAGCGCCGGGCGGTGGCGGCCCTCGCCGGCGAGGCCAGCGGCGGGCCGGACACGATCCGCCGCATGGTCCACCGCCTCCTGCCGGCGCCGGGGCTCGCCGACCGCGCCATCGCCGCGCTCGAGGCCGCCGGTCTCGGCCAGCACGCCGCCATGGTGCAGCCGCGGCGCGGCGGCTGAGGCGCCACCCGGCGGGTGGCGGGACGGCGGCGATTCGGCGGCGATCAGGGTTTTTCCGGAGGCGGTAAAATCCTTTCTTTACCTCCCGCGCGCACGATCCCCGTCGACGCCTTCCAACCGTCGATCGAGGTCATGCTGCACTCCCCAGAAGCCGCCGCCGCACCGGTCCTCGTCTGCGATCCCGATCCCTCGGTGCGCCGCCTGCTGCGCGCGGCGCTCGGCCGCCGCGACCGGCTCAACATGATGGAGGCCGACGCGCTCGAATCGGCCTATGCGCTGGCGCCCCACTGCATGTCGGCGGTGGTCGCCATCGGCCCGGGCGGCGAGGGCGCCATCACCCGCCTCAGGTCCGCCGGCATGAAGGGCGCGCTCATCGTCGCCCTCGGCCAGGGCTCGGTTTCCGGCGCGGTCGCCTGCATGCGCGCCGGCGCCGACGACGTGGTGCTGAAGCCGCTGAAGGCGGAGGATGTGGTGGAGCGCCTGCTCCAGGGCGAGCCCGTGCGCGTGGAGCGCCGCCGCGCCAGCCGCGAGGAGGCGCGTCCCGCCAGCTCCGGCACCGGCGACTTCTGCGGCTTCCTCGGCCGCTCGGCGCCCATGCGCGCGCTCTACGAGCGGATCCAGCGGGTGGCCGCGTCCAGCGCCCCGGTGTTCGTCACCGGCGAGAGCGGCACCGGCAAGGAATTGTGCGCCCAGGCGGTGCACGCCCGCTCGCCGCGCCACGGCGGGCCGTTCGTCGCCCTCAATTGCGGCGCCATCCCGCGCGAGCTCATGGAGAGCGAGGTGTTCGGCCATGCCCGCGGCGCCTTCACCGGCGCCGTCGCCGACCGCGCCGGCGCGGCCGAGATCGCCGACGGCGGCACGCTGTTCCTCGACGAGATCGGCGAGATGGACCTCGCCTTGCAGACCAAGCTGCTGCGCTTCCTCCAGGACAGCAAGGTGCGGCGCATCGGCGAGGGGCACGAGCGGCAGGTGGACGTGCGCATCGTCTGCGCCACCAACCGCGACCCGGTGGAGGAGGTGCGCGCCGGCCGCCTGCGCGAGGACCTGTTCTACCGGCTCCATGTGCTGGAGATGCACATGCCGCCGCTTCGCGAGCGCGGCGACGATGTGATGCTGCTCGCCGAGACCTTCCTCGCCCGCTTCGCCGGCGAGGAGCGCCGCCCCATGCCGCGCATCGGCGCCGATGCCGCGCGGGTGCTCCAGGTCCGCTCCTGGCGCGGCAACGTGCGCGAGCTGCAGAACCTGATGCGGCGCATCGTGGTGCTGGCCGACGGGCCGGCCGTGCCGGTCCATCTCGCCCTCGAGGGGACCGACGCCGAGGAGCTCGGCCGCTTCGGCTCGAACCTCGCCGGCGCCACGCCGCTGCCGGTCGAGGTGGCCGCGGTCGAGCCGCTGGCGCTCACCGAGCGGCGCGCCATCGAGCGCGCCATCGCCTGCTTCGGCGGCAACATCGCCGCCGCCGCCGCGGCGCTGGAGCTCAGCCCCTCGACGCTCTACCGCAAGCGCCTCGCTTGGCAATAGGCCGCGGGCGCGGCGCCGGCCGCCGCGCCCTTAGAGGATGAACCGGCTGAGGTCCGCGTTGCGGGCGAGGTCGGCGACGCGGTCGCGCACGTAGGCCGCGTCCACGATCACGGTCTCCCCCGCCCGGTCGGGGGCGGTGAAGGAAAGGTCGTCCAGCACCCGCTCGATCACCGTCTGGAGCCGGCGGGCGCCGATGTTCTCGACGTTCGAGTTCACCTCCACGGCGGCGTCGGCGATCGCCTCCACCGCGTCCGCCGTCACCACCAGTTCCACCCCCTCGGTCGCCATCAGCGCCACCGACTGCTTGACGAGGCTCGCCTCGGTCTCGGTGAGGATGCGCACGAAGTCGGAGCGGGAGAGCGCCTCGAGCTCCACCCGGATCGGCAGGCGGCCCTGCAGCTCCGGCAGCAGGTCCGAGGGCTTCGACACGTGGAACGCGCCGGAGGCGATGAAGAGGATGTGGTCGGTCTTCACCGGCCCGTGCTTGGTGGAGACCGTGGTGCCCTCGATCAGCGGCAGCAGATCGCGCTGCACCCCCTCGCGCGAGACGTCGGCGCCCGAGCGGCCCTCGCGGCCGGCGATCTTGTCGATCTCGTCCAGGAACACGATGCCGTTGTTCTCCACCGCATGGATGGCTTCCTGGACGATGGCGTCCTGGTCGATGAGCTTGTCCGCCTCCTCGGTGAGCAGCAGCGGGTGGGCGTCCTTCACGCTCACGCGGCGCGCCTTGGCGCGTCCGCCGAAGGCCTTGCCGAGCATGTCGGACAGCGAGATCGCGCCCATCTGCGCGCCCGGCATGCCGGGGATCTCGAACATCGGCATGCCGCCGCCGCCCGACTGCAGCTCGATCTCCACCTCCTTGTCGTCGAGCTCGCCCGCGCGCAGGCGCTTCCGGAACGCGTCGCGGGTGGCGGGCGAGGCGGCGGCGCCCACCAGCGCGTCGAGCACGCGGCCCTCGGCGGCGAGGTGGGCCTTGGCCTGCACGTCCTTGCGCTTGACCTCGCGCACCAGGCCGATGCCGACCTCCACGAGGTCGCGCACGATCTGCTCCACGTCGCGGCCCACATAGCCGACCTCGGTGAACTTGGTGGCCTCCACCTTCAGGAACGGCGCCCCGGCAAGCCGGGCGAGGCGGCGCGAGATCTCGGTCTTGCCGACCCCGGTGGGGCCGATCATGAGGATGTTCTTCGGCATCACCTCCTCGCGCAGCTTCTCGTCCAGCTGCTGGCGCCGCCAGCGGTTGCGCAAGGCGATGGCGACCGCGCGCTTGGCATTCGCCTGGCCGACGATGTGCCGGTCGAGCTCGGAGACGATCTCGCGGGGGGAAAAGTCGGTCATGGATTGCGTACCATCAGGAATGCGGGACCGCCGGCGGAGATCGCTCCCCTTAGGGTGATGCGCGGCGGGGCGGCCGACGCGGAGCTCGGGAGGACGTGGGGCTGCGCCAAGATCACGCCCCCCCGATGGTCTCGATGACGATGTTGCGGTTGGTGTAGACGCAGATGTCGGCGGCGATCTCCAGCGCGCGCCGGACGATCGCCTCGGGGTCCTCCTCCCGGTCCAGCAGGGCGCGGGCGGCGGCGAGCGCGAAACCACCGCCGGAGCCGATGCCGGCGACGCCCTGCTCGGGCTCGAGCACGTCGCCGGTGCCGGTGAGCACCAGGGAGATGGAAGCGTCGGCCACGATCATCATCGCCTCGAGGCGCCGCAGATAGCGGTCGGTGCGCCAGTCCTTGGCGAGTTCGACCGCGGCGCGCTGCAACTGGCCGGGATACTGCTCCAGCTTGGCTTCGAGCCGCTCGAACAGCGTGAAGGCGTCGGCGGTGGCCCCGGCGAAGCCACCGATCACGTCCCCGCGCCCGAGGCGCCGCACCTTGCGGGCATTGGACTTGAGCACGGTCTGGCCGAGCGTCACCTGCCCGTCGCCGGCGATGGCGACGCGGCCGCCCTTGCGGACCGAGACGATGGTGGTGCCGTAGATGGTATCGGGGGAATGCTGCATGAAGGGCTCCGCTCGACCCTTACTTATGCCCTTCCGCCGGGGACGCAACGGCCTCGATCAAACGCCCGGAACCATCGGCCGGCGCCGGCGCCGGCTCACCGGCCGGTCAGGAAGGCGCGGACCACGGTGGCGAAATGCTGCGGCTGCTCCACCATCGGGCAGTGGCCGCTGTCGAGGATCTCCTCGCGCCGCGCGCCGGGAATGGCATGGGCCACCTCGCGCACCATGGCGGGGGCGAACAGCCGGTCGCCGTCGCAATAGAGCACGAAGGTGGGGGCCGTGATGGCACCGATGCGGTTCAGCCCGTCATAGGCGACGCAGGCGCCGAGCTGGCGCAGGAACGCGTCCTTCTCCTGGTAGAGGCCGGCATCGAGCGACTGCTGGACCGCGGCGAACAGCGGCACCGTCTTCAGCATGCCCATGCCGATGACGAACGAGGTCAGCGCGGCGCCGAACGTCAGCTCGTCGTTCAGCTGCAGGCGCAGCTCCTTGAGCAGGCGCATGGTCTCGGTGGTGTAGAGGTCGTTGCGGGCGATGGTGTTGGCGAGCACCAGCCGGTCCACCTTGTCCGGCGCCATGAGGGCCAGCTCCTGGGCCATCATGCCGCCGAGCGAATGGCCAATGACGTGCGCCTTGGCGAACCCGGAGGCATCGAGCACGGCAAGCGCGTCGCGCGCCATGTCGGCGACCGCGTAGGGCGCCTTGGCCCGCGCACTCTTGCCGATGTCGCGGTTGTCGAACTCGATCAGCGTGAAGCCGGCGAGCAGCGGCCGGGTCAGAGCCCAGAAGGAGCGCTCCGCCGACAGGCCGGAGATGATGAGGAGGGGCGGGCCTTCCCCGCTCACGCCGTAGTCGATCGTCAATCCGTCACGGGTGAGGGTCGGCATAGGCTCCTCCAGCTCGGCGCGTCCGCCCAAGCCTATGCCACAGGGCGCGCCGTCAGGCGAGGGCGAGCGCCGCCGCAAAGCACGCGGCGGCGGCGAGCGAAGCGAGCGTTCGCACGTGGTTCCAGAGCATCCACGGGCCGCGATAGGCGCTCCAGGCGGCGGCGTCGACCGCCGCGGCGGAGAGCGCCGCGAGGCGCCCGTTGAGCGGCACGTTGCCGGCGATGGTGACGAGGATGGAGCCCAGGAGATAGAGCGCGGCGCCGAGGATCATCGGGCCCGGCGGCGCGCCCTCGGCTCCCGTGAAGGCGAGCCAGAGCACCGCCAGCGCGAGCGCCGCCGTGCCGAAGAAGGCCAGGAAGAACAGCGGATTGAGCACCGTGACGTTGATCGCCTGCCGCCGCCGCGCGCGGCGGCGGCAGGCGGTCGAGCGCCTGCATGACGAAGGTGGAGAAGGCGAAGAACAGCCCTGCGACCAGGCCCGCGCCCACCGCCGAGGCGACGAGAACCAGTTCGACCATGCTCATGGGCGGACCTCCCGGGGCGCGGCGCGGCGTCATCTCGCGCCATATGGCGTTGCAGCACCGTTGCTGCTAGAACCCGCGGCCTTGGAGGAGTTCCATGCGCACGGCACAGATCGCCCGCGAGACCAAGGAGACGAAGATTGCCCTTGCCGTCGACCTCGACGGCACGGGGCGCTCGGACATTTCCACCGGCATCGGTTTTCTCGACCACATGCTGGACCTGCTGGCGCGCCACGCCCGCTTCGACCTCACTGTGAAGGCCGAGGGCGACCTCCATGTGGATTTCCACCATACCACGGAAGACGTCGGCATCGCGCTCGGCCAGGCGTTCCGCAAGGCGCTCGGCGACCTGCGCGGCATCACCCGCTATGCCGACGCGCTGATGCCCATGGACGAGACGCTCACCCGCGTCGCCGTCGACATTTCCGGCCGCCCGTTCCTGGTGTTCCGCACCGCGTTCCCGGCGCCCAAGATCGGCGACTTCGACACCGAGCTGGTGCGCGAGTTCTTCCAGGCCTTCGCGGCGAACGCCGGGGTGACGCTGCACGTGGAGACGCTCTACGGCGTCAACGCCCACCACATCGCCGAGAGCTGCTTCAAGGGCCTTGCCCGGGTGCTGCGCCAGGCGGTGGCCATCGATCCCACGGCGGCGGGCGAGGTGCCCTCCACCAAGGGCACCCTCGGGACCTAGGAGCCGGACCATGGCCACCTGGAGCGTGCTGTCACGCGTCGCGCCCGGCGACACCGCCGAGGCGGCGGCCGAGCGGGTCGTCTTCGTGCGGGAGAAATTCTCGTGGGCGGCGCTGTTCCTCGCCCCCTTGGTGCTGCTGCGCTACCGCCTGTGGCTGGTGTTCGCCGCTTATGTGGCGGTGGCGGCGCTGCTCGGTTTCCTCACCGCGCGCGCCGGCGTCGCCGAAGCGGTCGGGGTGGCGGTGATGGCGGGGTTCCATCTGCTCCTCGGCTTCGAGCTGCCGGCCTTGCGGGTGCGCAAGCTCGCCCACCGCGGCTTCGCCGAGGAAGGGGTGGTGGTGGCGGGCGATCTGGCGGAGGCCGAGCGGCGCTTCTTCGGCGCCTGGACCGCCAGCCGGCCCGAGCGCCCCCGGCCCGCCGGCTTCACGCCGCCCCCCGCCCCGGCCGCCAGCGGCGACGCGCCGATCATCGGCGGCTTTCCGGGGGCCTACCGCCCATGACCGTCGCCGTCGTCGACTACAATTCCGGCAACCTGCACTCCGCCGCCAAGGCCATCGAGCGCGCGGCGCGCGAGGCCGGGCGCGAGCAGCCGGTGCTGGTGACCTGCGACCCGGAGGTGGTGCGCCGCGCCGACCGCATCGTCCTGCCGGGGGTGGGCGCCTTCGCCGACTGCCGCGCCGGCCTCGACGCGGTGCCCGGCATGGTGGAGGCCATGACCGAGGCGGTTAAGCAGAAGGGCCGACCCTTCCTCGGCATCTGCGTCGGCCTGCAATTGCTCGCCGAACGGGGGCTGGAGCACGGCGTGACCGCCGGCCTCGGCTGGATCCGCGGCGAGGTGGACCGCATCGCCCCCGCCGACCCCGCCTTCAAGATCCCGCACATGGGCTGGAACACGCTCCAGGTGGCGCGCGAGCATCCGCTCCTGGCGCACGTTCCCTCGGGGGAAGGCGGGCTCCACGCGTATTTCGTGCACTCCTACCACCTGAAGGCGGCGGACGGCCTCGACCTCGTCGCCACCACCGACTATGGCGGCACCATCACCGCCGTGGTGGCGAAGGACAACGTGGCCGGCACCCAGTTCCATCCCGAGAAGAGCCAGACCCTGGGCCTTGCTCTGCTCGCCAATTTTCTGAAGTGGCATCCGTGATCCTGTTTCCCGCCATCGACCTGAAGGACGGCCTCGCCGTGCGCCTGGAGCAGGGCGACATGGCGCGCGCGACCGTGTTCAACCGCGATCCCGCCGCCCAGGCCGCCGAGTTCGAGACCCTGGGCTTTCGCTATCTGCACCTCGTCGACCTCGACGGCGCCTTCGCCGGCAAGCCGGTCAACGCGGCCGCGGTGGAGCGGATTCTCGAGACCGTCTCCATCCCGGTGCAGCTCGGCGGCGGCATCCGCGACCGTGCGACCGTGGAGGCGTGGCTGGAGAAGGGCGTCACCCGGGTCATCCTCGGCACCGCGGCGGTGCGCGACCCGGACTTCGTGAAGGGGGCGGCCAAGGCCCATCCGGGCCGGGTGGCGGTGGGCCTCGACGCCCGCGACGGCTTCGTCGCCGTGGAGGGCTGGGCCGAGACCTCCAAGCTCTCGGCGGTGGAGATCGCGCGGCGGTTCGAGGACGCCGGCGTTTCCGCCATCATCTATACCGACATCGCCCGCGACGGCCTGCTCAAGGGCCTCAACATCGAGGCCACCGTTGCGCTCGCCGAGGCGGTGCGGCTGCCGGTGATCGCCTCGGGCGGGCTTGCCTCCATCAAGGACATCGAGGCCCTGCTTGAGCCCGGCGCGGCCAAGGTCGCGGGCGCCATCACCGGCCGCGCGCTCTATGACGGCCGCCTCGACGCCCGCGAGGCGCTGGCTCTGGTGGCGGGACGGTAGGCGCCATGCTCAAGGTCCGCGTCATCCCCTGCCTCGACGTCAAGGACGGCCGCGTGGTGAAGGGCGTCCAGTTCGTCGACCTGCGCGACGCCGGCGACCCGGTGGAGGCGGCGCGCGCCTACGACGCCGCCGGCGCCGACGAGCTGACCTTCCTCGACATCACCGCCAGCCACGAGAACCGCGGCACCATCCTCGACGTGGTGCGCCGCACCGCCGAGCAGTGCTTCATGCCGCTGACCGTGGGCGGCGGCGTGCGCACCGTGGACGACGTGCGCACCCTGCTGCATGCGGGCGCGGACAAGGTCTCCATCAACACCGCCGCGGTCTCGCGCCGCGCCTTCGTGGGCGAGGCGGCGGAGAAGTTCGGCGAGCAGTGCATCGTCGTCGCCATCGATGCCAAGAAGGTGTCGCTCGAGGGCGAGGCGGACCGCTGGGAGATCTTCACCCATGGCGGGCGCACCCCCACCGGCCTCGACGTCATCGCCTATGCCCGCGAGGTGGTGGACCTCGGCGCCGGCGAGATCCTGCTCACCTCCATGGACCGCGACGGCACCGGCCAGGGCTTCGATTGCGCCCTCACCCGCGCGGTGTCGGACGCGGTGCATGTGCCGGTGATCGCCTCGGGCGGGGTGGGCACGCTCGACCATCTGGTGGACGGCATCCGCGACGGCGGGGCCTCGGCGGTGCTCGCCGCCTCGATCTTCCATTTCGGCACCTTCACCGTGCGCGAGGCCAAGGAGCATCTGAGGGAGGCCGGCCTGCCGGTGCGCCTCGATGTGTGAGGCACGCGCCACGGCCCTTTCGGCAGCCCTCCGCTTCCCGCCGCCGGGGGGATCCCCACTTTTGGGTTTTGCCCCAGCATCGCGCGCGCCGTCCCCCTCCCCCTTGTGGGGACGGGGAGAAGCGGCGCACCCGAATTCAACGGCCCGTTTCGCGAGACAGCCATGAGCGCGCCCTTCACCCTCGCCGATCTGGAGCAGATCATCGCCGCGCGCGCCGCGGCGGATGCCGGCGCCTCCTACACCCGCGCGCTGCTCGACAAGGGCGTCGCCAAATGCGCCCAGAAGCTCGGCGAGGAAGCGGTGGAGACGGTGATCGCGGCGGTCTGTGGCCCCGACGAGGGTCTCGTCGCCGAGAGCGCCGATCTCCTCTACCATCTCCTCGTGGTCCTGGCCGTGCGCGGCGTGGCGCTTTCCGAGGTCGAGGCCGAGCTTGCCCGCCGCACCGGGCAGTCGGGCTTGGCCGAGAAGGCCGCCCGCGCGGCAGACTGAGACGGGAGCACGGGCTTTCCTCATGGACCAGCGCATGGATCCCGGCCTTTCGCCCTACCGCACCTTCTCGCGCGAGGAATGGGCGGCGCTGCGGCGCGACACGCCGCTCACCCTGCGGCCGGAGGAGATCGAGCGCCTGCAGGGCCTCGGCGTCCACCTGTCCATTCAGGAGGTGGAGGAGATCTACCTGCCGCTCTCGCGCCTGCTGTCGCTCTATGTGGGCGCGACGCAGAAGCTGTTCCGCGCCATGACCCACTTCCTCGACCAGCGCGAAAACGAGGCCAACGGCGAGGGCAAGGTACCCTACATCATCGGCGTCGCCGGCTCGGTGGCGGTGGGCAAGTCCACCACCGCGCGCGTGCTCCAGGCGCTGCTCGCCCGCTGGCCGAACACGCCGAAGGTGGGCCTCGTGACCACCGACGGCTTCCTGCTGCCCAACGCGGTTCTCGACCGCGAGGGGCTGATGGAGAAGAAGGGCTTCCCCGAGAGCTACGATCTGCCGCTGCTGCTGCGCTTCCTGTCCGACATCAAGGCCGGCCGCCGGCCGGTGCGCGCGCCGCTCTACTCGCATTTCTTCTACGACGTGATGCCCGACCAGACGGTGGAGGTGGACCGGCCGGACATCCTCATCGTCGAGGGGCTCAACGTGCTGCAGACCACGCGCCCGCCCAAGGACGGCAAGGCGATCCCCTTCGTCTCCGACTTCTTCGACTTCTCGGTCTATATCGACGCCGACGAGGAGGTGATCGAGCGCTGGTACGTGGAGCGCTTCATGCGGCTGCGCGAGACCGCGTTCAAGGACCCGCTCTCCTACTTCCACCGCTACTCCCAGCTCACCGAGGAAGAGGCGACCGCGACCGCGCTCGCCATCTGGCGGCGCACCAATCTGCCGAACCTCATGGAGAACATCCTGCCCACCCGCCAGCGCGCCGACCTGATCCTGCGCAAGGCCGGCCACCACGAGGTGGCCGAGGTGAGCCTGCGCCGGCTGTAGCGGCCATCGGCCATTCCCGCGGGGCGATCCGCGCCAAAGGGAGCCGCGGCGCGGTTGCCATGCCGGCAGCCCTCTTTATAACCCCCTAAATTCAAACGAATCCACGGCCCGCATGTGCGGCTTGGGCGATCCATGGCGGCCGATCCGGCGCCAGGGCCCGTCCCATGGCGGGACGCCAGCGCCGCGCGCGCGAACGGTGCGGGAACGAACCGTGCGCGAATCGCTGCCGTGCGGCATGTCCTTCTTTGTTCCGCCCGCCGCGCGGCGGGCGCGCGCCGCGCCGGACGGGCGGCGCCGGCCTCAGGCCCTGAGCAGCGCGCCCCGCAGCTTCGAGAAGCGGTCGGCGAGCGTCGCCTCGTCCATCGGCTCGCGCACGCCGAAGCCGAACACCGGCGCCGGCCAGGCGGCATCGCCGGGATCGCGGCCGACCACATGGACGTGCAACTGACTCACCACGTTGCCGAGCGCCGCCACGTTGAGCTTGGCGCACTTGGATACCTCTCTCACCGCGGCGCCCGCCGCCGCTATCTCCGCCATCAGCAGGGTCCGCTCGGCGGGCGACAGATCGAGGATCTCCACCAGCTGGTCGCGGGCCGGCACCAGCACCAGCCAGACGAAGCGCGCGTCGTCGACGAGCCGGACGTGACACAGCGGCAGGTCGAGCAGAGGCGGGCCGTCCGCCCGGAGGCGCGGGTCGAGGATGAAGGAAGACATCGGCCTTCGGGTCCAGTGTCGGGGGCGGCCGTCCGCCGTCGCGCGCACGATCCGGCCGGATCCGGCGCGAGCTCAGGGGCGGTCGGGAGGGCGGCAATGACGTGGAAAACGAGCCTACGGCAAGAACGCGCCGGGAGAAAGGGCGTCGCCGGCCGGGCCAGGGGCGTTCCGCGCAGCCGGACCGAAGCCCGGGGAGGCGTCGGCCCGGTGCTTCCGTCCGCGCACGGCGCGACGCCGGTTTCGCCCAGGCGGGTTGCCGGCCGGCCCGGTTGCGGCTAGGAAGCGCCCCGAAACGCCGCGCGCTCCGTCGAACCCGCGCGGCAGGGCCAAAGGGATGCAACGCGCCGCCAGCATGGGGATCGAGGACACCGGCGCCGGCAGCGGCGCCCTGTCCATGCGCCGGCGAAAATGACGCCCGCGCGGCCCGGGCGCCCCGCGCCCGCCTCCAAGAGCAATCCCTCGATCCCCCGTCATTGAAAAGAAAGGCGCGAGCCATGGCTCGGCTGGTGATGAAGTTCGGCGGCACCTCGGTCGCCAACCTGGAGCGCATCCGCAACGTGGCGCGCCATGTGAAGCGCGAGGTCGAGGCCGGATACCAGGTCGCGGTGGTGGTTTCCGCCATGGCCGGCAAGACCAACGAGCTGGTGGCCTGGTGCAAGGAGGCCGCGCCGCTCTACGACGCCCGCGAATACGACGCCGTGGTGGCCTCCGGCGAGCAGGTGACGAGCGGGCTGCTCGCCATCGCGCTGCAGCGGGCGGGCGTGCCGGCGCGCTCCTGGCAGGGCTGGCAGATCCCCATCCTCACCGACGACGCCCACGGCTCCGCGCGCATCCTGGAGATCGACGGCACGGCGCTCGGGGCCTCGATCGACGGCGGCGAGGTGGCGGTGATCGCCGGCTTCCAGGGCATTCACGGCGCTTCCGGCCGCCTCACCACGCTGGGACGCGGCGGCTCGGACACCAGCGCGGTGGCGGTGGCGGCGGCGCTCGGCGCCGAGCGCTGCGACATCTACACCGACGTGGACGGGGTCTACACCACCGACCCGCGCGTGGTGCCGCGGGCCAAGCGCCTCGACCGCATCGCCTTCGAGGAAATGTTGGAGATGGCCTCGCTCGGGGCCAAGGTGCTGCAGGTGCGCTCGGTGGAGCTCGCCATGGTGCACAATGTGCGCACCTTCGTGCGCTCGAGCCTCACCGATCCGGACGCGCCGGAGATGGCCAACGTGGAGACGGCGGGCACGCTCATCTGCGACGAGGAGGAGATCGTGGCAAACCAGATGGAATCGCAGGTGGTCACCGGCATCGCCTTCTCCAAGGACGAGGCCCAGGTCTCGATCCGCCGGGTGGCGGACAAGCCGGGCATCGCCGCCGCCGTGTTCGGCCCGCTGGCCGAGGGGCACATCAACGTGGACATGATCGTCCAGAACGTGTCGGCGGACGGCTTCACCGACATCACCTTCACGGTGCCGACCGCCGATTACGAGCGGGCCAAGGCGGTGCTCGAGATGTCCCGCGACGCCATCGCCTACCAGGCGCTGGAAGGGGCGATGGAGGTCACCAAGGTCTCGGTGATCGGCATCGGCATGCGCTCGCACGCGGGGGTCGCGGCCCAGGCGTTCCAGGCGCTCGCGGCCAAGGGCATCAACATCCGGGCCATCACCACGTCGGAGATCAAGATCTCGATCCTGATCGACGCGGCATATACCGAGCTTGCCGTTCGGACTCTCCATTCGCTATACGGGCTCGACAGCTGAAAAGCGGGCCGGCGGGGGCGCGCCGTTCACTGACAGCCCCGCGGGTTCCCCGCCAACCTTGAGGATGCGGCCGATGCGTGGCGCGCTCGGCGGCCCCCGCGTGCTGCTCCGCCGCCTCCGCGAGGTGATGGCGGAGCCAGTAAGCGCGCAGGACCGCCTCGATAAGATCGTGGTGCTCATCGCCGCCAACATGGTCGCGGAGGTGTGCTCGGTCTACGTGCTGCGCGTCGATCAGACTCTCGAACTGTACGCTACGGAAGGTCTGAACCGGAATGCGGTTCATCTTACCGTCATGCGGGTGGACGAGGGCCTGGTCGGCCACGTGGCGCGGGAGGCCGAATCGCTGGCGCTCTCCGAGGCCCAGGCGCATCCGGAGTTCGCCTACCGCCCGGAGACCGGCGAAGAGATCTACAATTCCTTCCTCGGCGTGCCGATCCTGCGCGGCGGCAACACGCTCGGCGTGCTGGTGGTGCAGAACCGGGCGCGCCGCACCTATACCGAGGAGGAGATCGAGGCGCTCCAGACCACCGCCATGGTGCTGGCGGAGATGATCGCCTCGGGCGAGCTGACGGCGCTCGCCAAGCCGGGCGCCGAGCCGGCGGTGCGCCGGCCGCTGCATCTGACGGGCGTGCCGCTCGCCGACGGCCTCGGGCTCGGCTACGTGGTGCTGCACGAGCCGCGCATCAAGGTCACCAACGTCATCGCCGACGACGTCCACAAGGAGACCGAGCGGCTCGACGCCGCCATCGGCAAGCTGCGCCACGCCATCGACGCGATGCTGGAGGACGACGGCCTCGCCAAGGCCGGGGAGCATCGCGACATCCTCGAGGCCTACCGCATGTTCGCCCACGACCGGGGCTGGATGCACCGGATGCGCGAGGCGGTGCTGTCGGGCCTCACCGCCGAGGGCGCCGTGGAACGCGTCCAGTCGGACACAAGGGCGCGCATGATGCGCGCCTCCGACCCCTATCTGCGCGAGCGCCTGCACGACCTCGACGACCTCGCCAACCGCCTGCTGCGCGAGCTGACCGGCGGGAGCGGCGCCGAGCGCGAGACCCTGCCCGAGAACGCCATCCTGGTGGCGCGCAACATGAGCCCGGCGGCGCTGCTCGACTATGACCGCGCGCGCATCCGCGGCCTGGTGCTGGAGGAGGGCGGCACCACCAGCCACGTCACCATCGTCGCCCGCGCGCTCGGCATCGCCGCCGTCGGCCAGGTGGAGAACGCCGCCGGGCTCGCCGATCCCGGCGATCCGGTGATCGTCGACGGCCAGGCGGGCGAGGTGCATCTGCGCCCGCCCGGCGACGTGGAGGAGGCCTATGCCGAGAAGGTGCGCTACCGCGCCCGCCGGCAGGCCCAGTATGCGGCGCTGCGCACCCGCCCCTCGGTGACCAAGGACGGGGTGCATGTCGACCTGCATCTCAATGCCGGCCTGCTGGTGGACCTGCCCCACATCGCCGAGACCGGCGCCTCGGGCATCGGCCTGTTCCGGACCGAGCTGCAGTTCATGATCGCCTCCACCTTCCCGCGCATCTCCGAGCAGCTGAAGCTCTATCGCGCGGTGCTGGACGCGGCCGGCGACCGGCCGGTGACCTTCCGCACCCTCGACATCGGCGGCGACAAGGTGCTGCCCTACATGCGCGCGGTCGAGGAGGAGAACCCGGCGCTCGGCTGGCGCGCCATCCGCCTCGGCCTCGACCGGCCGGGCCTGCTGCGCTCCCAGGTGCGCGCGCTGCTACGCGCCGGCGCCGGGCGCGAGCTGCGCGTCATGTTCCCCATGGTGGCGGCGGTGGAGGAGTTCGACCAGGCGCGCGCCATCGTCGAGCGCGAATTGACCCACCTGCGCCGCCACGGCCACGGCATGCCCGACCGGGTCTTCGTCGGCGCCATGGTGGAGGTGCCCTCGCTGCTGTTCCAGCTGGACGAGATGCTGACGCGCGCCGACTTCCTGTCGGTCGGCTCGAACGACCTCGTCCAGTTTCTCTACGCCGCGGACCGCTCCAACATGCGGGTCGCCGACCGGTTCGACCCGCTCTCGGCGCCGGCGCTCAGGGCGTTCCGCATGGTGGCGGAGGCGGGGTCGCGGCACGGCAAGCCGATCACGCTGTGCGGCGAGCTGGCGTCGCGCCCGCTCGAGGCGGTGGCGCTCGCCGCGCTCGGCTATCGCTCGCTCTCGGTCTCGCCGGCCTCGATCGGCCCGGTGAAGGCGACGCTGCTGGACCTCGACGTCGCGGCGGCGCGCAAGGTGCTGCTGCCGCTGCTCGACGACCGGACCGGCACGGTGGACATCCGCGGCACGCTCCGGGCGTTCGCCTTGGCGAGCGGGCTCGCGCTATAAGCAGCCGATGAACAGCCTGCCGCTTGCCAAGCTCGACCAATTGGTCGCGCGTCACGCCGAGATCGAGGCCGCGCTCGCCCGCGGCGCCGAGGGCGAGGAGATCGCCCGTCTCGGCCGCGAATTCTCCGATCTTTCGCCGGTCGTGGCGCAGGTGAAGGCGCTCAAGGCCGCCGCGCGCGACCTCGGCGAGGCGCGCGAATTGGCGGCCGAGGGCGACGCCGAGATGCGCGAACTGGCGCAGAGCGAGGTGGCGCGCCTCGAGACCCGCATCGCCGAGCTGACCCGCGAGGTGCGGCTCGCGCTCCTGCCCAAGGACACCATGGACGAGCGCGGCGTGATCCTGGAGGTGCGCGCCGGCACCGGCGGCGACGAGGCGGCGCTGTTCGCCGGCGACCTCTACCGCATGTATGCGCGCTACGCCGCCGAGAAGGGCTGGAGCGTCGAGGTGCTGTCGGAGAGCGAAGGCACCATGGGCGGCTACAAGGAGATCGTCGCCGCGCTCCACGGCAAGGGCGCCTTCGCCCGGCTGAAGTTCGAGAGCGGCGTGCACCGGGTGCAGCGCGTGCCGGAAACCGAGGCCGGCGGGCGCATCCACACCTCGGCCGCCACCGTCGCGGTGCTGCCCGAGGCCGAGGAGGTGGATGTCGACGTCAACGAGGCGGACCTGCGGATCGACGTGTTCCGCGCCCAGGGCGCCGGCGGCCAGCACGTGAACAAGACCGAGAGCGCGGTGCGCATCACCCACCTGCCCACCAACACCGTGGTGATGGTGCAGGACGAGCGCTCCCAGCACCGCAACAAGGCGCGCGCCATGGCGCTGCTGCGCGCCCGCCTGCTGGACTCCGAGCGCCAGCGCCAGGAGGCGGGCCGGGCCGCCGAGCGCCGCGGCCAGGTGGGTTCCGGCGACCGCTCCGAGCGCATCCGCACCTACAATTTCCCGCAGGGGCGGGTGACCGACCACCGCATCAATCTGACCCTCTACAAGCTCGAAGAGGTGATCGCCGGCACCGCCCTCGACGAGGTGGTCGACGCGCTCGTCACCGAGCACCAGGCGGCGCTGATGGCCGCGGCCGAAGAGGCGTGAGACCGGACCGGGACGCCGCCATGCCCGTGAGCGAGACCCTTGGCGATCTGCGGCGCGCGCTGGCGGGCCGCCTGCGGCAGGCCGGCATCGCCGCCGCCGACATCGAGGCGCGCCTGCTGGTGGCGCAGGCGGCCGGGCTCGCGCCGGCGCAGCTGCTGGCCCACGCCCAGGACCGCACGGACGCCGGCACGCGCGCGGCGGCCGCCGCGCTGCTCGCCCGGCGCCTCGCCGGCGAGCCGGTCTCGCGCATCCTCGGGCGCCGGGAGTTCTGGAGCATGGACTTCGCGCTCGCCCCCGAGACCCTGGTGCCGCGCCCCGACACCGAGACCGTGGTGGAGGAGGCGCTCGCGCACGTTGCCGACCGCGCGGCGCCGCTGCGCCTGCTGGATCTCGGCACCGGCTCCGGCGCCATCCTCGCGGCCCTTCTGAGCGAGCTGCCGAACGCGTTCGGGGTCGGCGTCGATCTGTCGGCGGGCGCCGCGCGCGCCGCTTGCGACAATCTGGCGCGCCTCGGCCTCGGCGCGCGGGCGTGCGTGGTGGCGGGGCGCTGGGGCGAGGCGCTCTCCGGCCCCTTCGATCTGGTGGTGTCGAACCCGCCTTACATCCCGACCGCCGACCTCGGCCGCCTCGACGCCGAGGTGCGCCTCCACGATCCCGCCCTCGCCCTCGACGGCGGGTCGGACGGGCTCTGCGCCTATCGTGCCATCGTCCGCGAGGCGGGCCGGCTGCTGGCGCCCGGCGGTACTTTGGTGCTTGAGCTGGGAATCGGCCAAGATCGGGCGGTGGCGGGGCTGCTGCGCGAGGCCGGCCTCGCGCTTGCCGGCCCGGCGCGGCCGGACCTCGCCGGCATCCCGCGCGCCCGCGCCGCGCGCAAACCCTGAGCCAGCGCACATTCTGGCGAAATCGGGGCACAAGCAGGCGGGAAAAAAACGCTTGGATCGGACGAGGGAACTGGCTAGTGTTCAATCCCAGGAATCGAGCCGAGGTACCTGCCCAGAGGGGCGGTGCGGGCTTCCGAAATCTCGTAAGGACATTTCGGACGCCATGGAGGATCGTGGTCGATGGCGCGCGAACGCTGCGCCCGTGGCAATCCTCTCGCGGGTCGATCGTTTCACCGGGTAAGGCGTGCTCCGGCATGAGGCCGTGACGCGATGTGTCAGATTGGGCGGCCGCGCCAGAGGCGCGGATCGGGGCTCGATGATCGGACTGATCCTGAATTCTTGAAGGGCACTTCCGCATGCTCACCAGCGCGGGCGCCGGACGGGCGCCGGAGCGTGATCCGAGGAAATTGGCTCAATTTGCTCGGCGAACCGCCCTCTCACCCTAGGATCGGGAACGCGTCATCCGATCAGAATGCGAGCCGATCGCCCCATGTTCCCGGCTGCGCGCATGAGTGCTGCGCCCGCAGCCGTGTTGTTTCCGGTTCGATGCCGCGCGGCCGCGGCGCGAACCGGCAGGTTTGAGAAGCCAGGCCGCATCGCCCCGAGATTCGAAAGAGATCCGGCGCAGGCGGCGGAGTGAACGCCGAGCGAGTAGAGAACGATCACGATGAGAAATGGTCAGCAGAAGCGCATGCGCGGCCGGAACAACAACCGGCGCGGATCCAATCCGCTCACGCGTGTCTATGAGTCGAACGGGCCGGACGTGAAGGTGCGCGGCACCGCCCACCACATCACCGAGAAGTACCAGCAGCTCGCGCGCGACGCGCAGTCCTCCGGCGACCCGGTGGCGGCGGAGAACTATCTCCAGCACGCCGAGCATTATCTGCGCCTCATCGCCTCGCTCCAGGGCCAGTTCGGCCCGCAGCCCGGCTTCGGCCGCGACGAGGATGGCGACGACGAGGACATGGACGACGTGTCCGGCCTCGACGCGCCCCAGCCTTACGGACGGAACGACCAGCCGCCTTATGCGCGCGAAGGCCGCGACAATCGCGAGGGCCGCGACAACCGCGAGGGCCGGGACAATCGCGACAACCGCGACAATCGCGGGCCGGACAACCGTGGGCCGGACAACCGTGGGCCCGACACCCGCGAGGGGCGCCCGCCCCGCGAGGGCCGCAACGGCTTCCGCCGCAACCGCGACGAGGACGGCGGCGAGAGCTACCAGCCGCGCGAGGCGCGCGACAATCGCGAAGGCCGCGAGCCGCGCGAGGCTCGGGAGCCGCGCGAGGGCCGCGAGGTGCGGGAAGGCCGCGACAACCGCGAGCCCCGCGAACCCCGCGAGTTCCGCGCCCCGCGCCCGCCGCGCGGCGAGGAGGAGGCTCCCCGCCCGGCCCCCCGGCCGGCGCGCGAGGAAGATGAGCCCATCCTCGGTTTGCCCTCCTTCATCACCGGCGGCGGCATCGCCAAGGAGGTGGCGAAGGACGTGGTCAAGGATCTGCCCAAGGATCCGCCCAAGGATCCGCCGAAGGATCCGGACGCGGACGAGCGCCCGGCGCGCGAAGCGGCGCCCGACGAGGCGGGCGAGGGCGACGCCGGGGAGGCGCGCCTCGGCCGCCGCCGCCGCCGCTATCGCTCCCGCGCCGACCGCGCCGAGGATGCCGGCGGCGAGCCCGTGGCGGGCGAGGGCTCCGGCGAGCAGCAGCCGCTGTTCAACGACTGAGATCGGGCGCCGAACGGCGCATTCCGGCACGAATCACGGCAAAAGGCCCCGGAGACGGGGCCTTTTTCTTGGCCCCGGGCCGGGGGCCGGGCGCGCGCCCGGCTGCCTTGCCTCGCGCCATGAGCCGTGCGACCGTCGCGCCACCGCCTCTGGAATGCCGGCTCCTTCCTCCATGTCCTTCGCCCATCCCGAACTCGGGCCATGGCCCGCCCTCGGCTATGTGGGAAATCCCCTCGATCGCGCGGCGCACCTGAGGCCCGAGGGCGTGGGCCTCGCCCGCGCCCCGCAGGCGCGCGCCTATCTGCTCGGCGGCGAGCTGGTGGCGCTCAAGGGCGATGCCGATGCCGCCGACCCGCTGTTCGCGCCCGCCGAGGCCGAGGCCTGGACGCGCGAGGCGCCGGTCTTCCTAGGGCTGGCGGGCGGGACGCCGCGCGCCGCCTTCCCGTTCGATCCCGCCCGGCGCGAGGAGATGGAGGCCGCCGGCCTGCTGGTCGCCGATCTGCGCTCGATCGCCGTGCGCGGGCTGGTGGGCCCGGAGCATCTCGGCCCCATCGCCTGCGGCAAGGCGCTGCTGGGCTGGCACCGGCGCCACGGCTTCTGCGCCAATTGCGGCGCCGCCACCACCATCATCGAGGCCGGCTGGCGGCGCGACTGCCCGTCCTGCGGGGCGCAGCACTTTCCCCGCACCGACCCGGTGGTGATCATGCTGACCGCGCATGGCGACGCCTGCCTGCTGGGGCGCCAGCCGCAGTTCGCGCCGGGCATGTATTCGTGCCTCGCCGGCTTCGTCGAGCCGGGCGAGAGCCTCGAGGAGGCGGTGCGGCGCGAGACCCTGGAGGAGGCCGGCATCGCGACCGGCAAGGTCGCCTACCACGCCTGCCAGCCCTGGCCCTTTCCCATGTCGCTGATGATCGGCTGCCTCGCCGAGGCGACCTCGCAGGACATCACCATCGATCCGGCCGAGATCGAGGCCGCGCGCTGGTTTGGCCGCGGAGAGGTGGCGCAGATGCTCGCCCGCACCCACCCGGACGGCCTGTTCGCGCCGCCGCCGGTGTCGATCGCGCACCATCTCATGCGCGCCTTCCTGGAGGGTGCGCGTGCCTGAGGCGCAGCACGGCGCCTCGGGCGGCCGCCCGTCCGCCCAGGCCGACCCCGCCCGCCGTCCGCGGGCGCAGCGGCTGATCGCTTTGGTGTTCGACGATGCCGGCCGCGGGCCGCGCATCCACCGGCGGCCGACCAGCCTGGTCTACGGGCTGAACGACAAGGTGCCGGTGCCGGCTCTGGTGCCGCTCGCGCTCCAGCACGCCATGCTGGCGCTCACCTTCCTGATCTATCCGGTGCTCGCGGCCACCGAGGCCGGGCTGTCCGCGCGCGAGACCTCGGCCATGCTCTCGGCCTGCGCCATGTCCATGGGGCTCGCGACGGTGCTGCAATGCGCGCGCACCCGCTTCGGCTCCGGCTATCTCGCGGTCCACATCCCGGCGCCGGGCGCCATCCCGCTCGCGGTGCAGGCGCTCTCGCTGGGCGGCATCGGGCTGCTCGCCGCCACCACCTTCCTGGTCGGCGTGTGCCAGCTCGGCATGGCGCGGCTGGTGCGGCCGCTGCGGGTGGTGCTGCCGCCGGAGGTATGCGGCGTCGCCGTCACCATGCTCGGCGTCTCGCTCGCCGGGCCGGCGCTGCGGCGCGCTCTGGGCATGGAGGGGGCGGCCCTCGCGCCGTCGGAGAACGCGCTGCTGGTGAGCCTGTCCACCTTGTGCCTGATCGTCGGCGTCGCGGTGTTCGCGCCGAAGCGGCTCAAGCTGTTCGCGGTGTTCGTCGGCGCCTGCGCCGGCTGGGCGCTAGCCGGGGCGTTCGGCACGATGCCGGCGGGCTCCGCCGACCGCATCGCCGCCGCGGCCTGGATGGCCTTGCCGGAGGTGCACCTGCCCTCGCTCAGCCTCGCGCCCGCGCTGTTCCCGCTGGTGGCGCTGCTGGTGGTGATGAACCTCGTGGACGTGCTCTCGGTGACGGTGTCGCTGGAGAAGATGAACGATGCCGACTGGCGCCGCGCCGACATGCGGGCGGCGCAGCGGGCGGTCACCGCCTGCGGCATCGGCAACATGCTGAACGGCCTCTCCTCGGGCTTCCAGGCCGGGCTGTCCTCCTCCTCCGTGGGCCTCGCCTTCGCCACCCAGGCCACCGCGCGGGTGATCGGCCTCGTCGCCGGCGCCATGATCTTCGCCACCGCCTTCTTCCCCAAGGCGATCGTCGCTTTGACCCTGATCCCCTCGCCGGTGATCGGCGGCATCCTGCTCTACACCTCCGCCTATCTGCTGGTGGCGGGCATGGACCTCATCACCTCGCGGCGGCTCTCCGAGCGGCGGGTGTTCGTGGTGGGGCTGTCGATGCTGGCCGGGCTGTCGATCGTCTTCCTGCCGCTGCGCGAGCAGCTGCCGGAGGCGCTGCGGCCGCTGTTCTCCACCCCGCTCACGGTGGGCGCGTGCTGCGCCATCGTCTTGAACCTGATCTTCCGCATCGGCATCGCCAAGGATGCCGCCATGCGGCTCGATCCCGGCGCCGGCGCCTTCACGGCCATGCGGGACTTCCTGGAGCGGCAGGGCGACCTGTGGGGGGCGCGGCGCGACGTGATGGCCGCCGCCATCCCGGTGGCCGCCCAGGCGCTGGAGATCATCGCCGATTCCGGCATCGCCGAGGGCGAGGTGGAGGTGCGCGCGCGGTTCGACGAGACCCATCTCGACGTCGAGGTGCTCTATGAGGGCGAAGTGATGGAGGCGCCGAAGGAGCGCCCCTCGCCGGAAGCCCTGTTCGGCGATGCCAAGGAGGTGGCCGGGTTCGGCGCCTACATGCTCAAGCAGCTGGGCGAGCACGTGAAGTTCGGCCGCGCGGGGGACCGCGCGCGGATCACCCTGCGCTTCGACCACTGAGCCGGCGGACCGCCGGCGCGCGGCGCGCCTTGAACCGGCGGACCGCCCGAAGTCAGAGCGCCTCGTCGCCCGCCGTCAGCCCGGCCCGGAACGGGCTCGCCGCATAGACGCCGAGGATGCGCATCTCGCGCGAGAAGAAGGCGAGCTCCTCCAGCGCCAGCTTCACCGGCCGGTCGTCGGGGTGGCCGTCCACGTCGGCGTAGAACTGGGTCGCCGTGAAGTGCCCGTCCATCTGGTAGGATTCGAGCTTCGTCATGTTCACGCCGTTGGTGGCGAAGCCGCCCAGCGCCTTGTAGAGCGCCGCCGGCACGTTGCGCACCCGGAACACGAAGGTGGTCACCACCGGGCCGTTGCCGGCCGGCGCCCACTCCCCGTCGCGCGAGAGGATGACGAAGCGCGTGGTGTTGTGCGCCTCGTCCTCGATGTTCTCCTTGAGGATGTCGAGGCCGTAGATCTCCGCCGCCAGCCGCGAGGCGATGGCGGCGCGCGAGGGATCCCCCGCCTCGGCGATCTCGCGCGCAGCGCCCGCGGTGTCGGCGCCGATCACCGGCGTGAGCGCGAGCGCGCGGATCGCCCGGCGGCATTGGCCGAGCGCCATCACGTGGCTCTGCACGGTCTTGAGCGTCGACAGGCTCGCGCCCTTCACCGCCATCAGCTGGTGCGACAGCGGCAGGAAGAACTCGCCGACGATGTTGAGCGTCGAGTGCGGCATCAGATGGTGTATGTCCGCCACCCGGCCGGCGACCGAGTTCTCGATCGGGATCATGGCGAAGTCCGCGCCGCCGCCCTCCACCAGCGCGAACGCGTCCTCGAACGTGGCGCACGGCACCGCCTCGTGGTCGGGGAACGCCTCGCGGCACGCGATGTGGGAGTTGGCTCCCGGCTCGCCCTGGAAGGTGATGCGGCGGCTCATGGCAATCAGGTCCTCGCTACGCTCTAACTCACTGAACAAGACGGCGCGCCCACCGGGCGGCTGCGCCTTATTCCCCCTCCGGCCCCTCCTGCGCAAGCAGGGCGCGGGCGCGCGCCAGATGCTCGGGGGTGTCGACGCCCAGCGGCACCGTGTCCACCAGCGCCACGTCGATGCGCATGCCGGCCTCGAGCGCGCGCAGCTGCTCCAGCCTCTCACGCCGCTCCAGCGGCGAGGGCGGCAGCGCGACGAACCGTTCCAGAGCCGCGCGGCGATAGGCGTAGAGGCCGATATGGTGGTACAGCGGCCCGTCGCCGTAAGGCGCGGTGGCGCGGGTGAAATAGAGCGCGCGCAGCAGCCCCGCGCCGGCCGGCGCGCCCACCACCTTCACCACGTTGGGGTCGGTGCGCTCCTCCTCCCGCGTGATCTCGGCGGCGAGCGTGGCGATGTCCACCTCGGGCGCGGCGAGGGGCAAAAGCGCGGCGCGGATGGCCTCGGGCGCGATGGTGGGCAGGTCGCCCTGCACGTTGACCACGATCTCCACCGCCCCGGCGCCGTCGAGGCGGGCGAGCGCCTCGTGGATCCGGTCCGAGCCGGAGGGATGGTCGGGCCTCGTCATCACCGCCTCGAAGCCGGCGGCGCGGACCGCGTCGGCGATCTCCGCCGCGTCGGTGGCCACCGCCACGCGGCCGATGCCGGCTGCGACCGCTCGCCGCGCCACCTCGACGATCATGGGCCGCCCGCCGACGTCCGCGAGCGGCTTGCCCGGCAGGCGGCTTGCCGCCATCCGCGCGGGGATCAGCACCAGGACGCGGGCGGCCGGCATGGTCGGGATTTCCTCGTGGCGGCGCGCGGAAAAGCCGCGCGCAAAGCGGCATTGGGGCGCGCCTTATACGGGTTGCGCCTCTCCGATCAAAGTGCTTACTGTCCCACCCGGTGCGTGGAAAGGGCTGCGCGCCGTCTTATTGATATGCCATGCGGCATGCCGCGCCATCGGGCGGCGGTGGGGCCGCGCGATCAACCGGCCTCGACGCGGCCGGCACCGAGGGGCGAAGCGCCGATGGACGGTTTTGAATTGAACAAGATCTTGGGTGCGGTTCTGGCCACCCTGACCTTGACCCTCGGGCTCGGTATCGTCTCCGAGATCCTGTTCACGCCACAAGCCCCGGCCAAGCCGGGCTTCGACATCGTGGTGAATGAGGGCGCGCCGGGCGGCGGAGAAGCCCCCAAGGCGGCCGCCATCCCGATCGAGCAGCTGTTCGCCACCGCCTCGGTGGAGAAGGGCGCGAGCGTCGCCAAGAAGTGCGCCGCCTGCCACAATTTCGCAGAGGGCGCGGGCGCCAAGGTCGGCCCCGACCTCTATGCCGTGGTCGGCCGCCCCGTGGCGAGCGCCCCGGGCTTCGCCTATTCGGCGGCCATGAAGGCCAAGGGCGGCAACTGGACCCCGCAGGCGCTCAACCACTTCCTGATCAATCCCAAGGCCGACATCCCCGGCACGGCGATGGCGTTCGCCGGCCTGCCGAAGGAGACCGAGCGGGCCGACCTGATCGCCTATCTCAACTCGCTCTCGCACGATCCCAAGCCGCTGCCGACCGCCGCCGCGGCGCCGGCCGCGCCGGCCGAGACCAAGGCCAACTGACGCCGGGCGGGCGCCGGGAACGGCTTCGGCCGGCCTGCGGCGACAGCGCTGGCGGCGGTTTCACGCAGTTGTCACCTTCGGCACGTTTCCGGGCCGGCCCTTCGGGGCCGGCCTTTTTCTTGGGCCGTCCCCGCGGGCCTTTTTCTGGTTTCTCGGGCGTTTCTCGGGGACTTCGCGGCGCCGGCCGAGGCGCCGGGCGGCGCGCCCGGCCGCCCGGCGCGCCCGGCATCCCGCCCGCGCCCGCGCCGCGCCATGTTTCCGCCGTCGCGGCAGGCGCCATAATCCGCTATCCCGGTCCCGGAAGAGGACTCCAGAGCGCGATCGGTGCAGATTCCGTCAATCTGCCCGGCCCCCGCCCTCTGACTTGACGATAGCGAACACGCCGATCGGCGCGCCAGACAAGCCGATCAGCGCGTGCTTATGCGGAGTTGCCGATGCCCGTTCTGCCCCACCGTCTCCCGCGCCCGGCACTGACACCGGTGCTGGCGGCCGCGTTGCTCTCGGCCGCCCTGGCCCTGGCCGGAGGGACGGGCGCGCGGGCCGAGCAGGGTCCGGTCCGCCTGGCCCAGGCCCAGAGCGAGGGCGCGCCAGCTGCGGCGCCGGAGGCCGCTCCGACGGTGCCCGAGGCCGCGCCAGCCGCAGCGCAGGAGGCCGCGCCCGCAGCGCCGGCGGCGCCCGCCGTCCCTCCAGCCGCGGCGCCGGGTTTCCGCCACGCGGTCTCGCTCATGGGCACGCCGAAATATCCGGCCGGCTTCGCCCATTTCGACTATGTCAATCCCGGCGCCCCGAGGGCCGGCCTGGTGCGGCTCGCGGAGGACGGCACCTTCGACAGCTTCAACATCGTCATCCCGCGCGGCGCGGTGGCCGCGGGCATGGGCCTGATCTACGACACGCTCATGGCCGCCTCCTTCGACGAGGTGGCGAGCGAATACGGCCTGATCGCCGACGGCGTCGCCTATCCCGACGACTTCTCCACCGTCACCTACCGCATCAATGCCAACGCGCGCTGGCACGACGGCACGCCGATCACGCCCGAGGACGTGATCTTCTCGTTCGAGGCGTTCACCAAGAACAATCCCGGCCAGCGATTCTACTACAGCCACGTGACGAAGGCCGAGAAGACCGGCGCGCGCGAGATCACCTTCACCTTCGACCAAGCGGGCAACCGCGAGCTGCCGCAGATCGTCGGCCAGCTCGTCATCCTGCCCAAGCACTGGTGGACCGGCACCGACGCGAACGGCAAGCCGCGCGACGTCACCCAGGGCACGCTGGAGCCGCCGCTCGGCTCCGGCGCCTACAAGATCAAGACCTTCGCCCCCGGCCGCAACATCACCTACGAACGCGTGAAGGACTATTGGGCGGACGCGCTCAACGTGAACGTGGGCAAGAACAATTTCGATCAGATCCGGTACGAGTACTTCCGCGACGACACGGTGATGCTGGAGGCCTTCAAGGCCGACCAGTACGATTTCCGCCAGGAGAGCTCCGCCAAGAACTGGGCCACCGCCTACGACTTCCCCGCGGTGCGCGAGGGGCGCGTGGTGCTGGAAAAGTTCGAGGAGCGCGCCCGCGGCATGATGCAGGCCTTCATCCCGAACCTGCGGCGCGACAAGTTCAAGGACCCGCGGGTGCGCCGCGCGCTCAATTACGCGCTCGATTTCGAGGGCATGAACCGCACCTTGTTCTTCGGCCAGTATATCCGCGTGAACTCCTATTTCTCCGGCACCGAGCTCGCCTCCTCCGGCCTGCCGCAGGGCCGCGAGCTGGAGATCCTCGACACCGTCAAGGACCAGCTGCCGCCGGAGGTGTTCACCACGCCCTACACCAACCCGGTGAACGACACCGACGCGGCACGGCGCGCGAACCTGCGCGAGGCGGTGCGGCTGCTGAAGGAGGCGGGCTGGAACGTGCGCGACGAAGTGGACCCGGCCCATCCGCCCGGCGTGTTCGAGCGCATCATGATCTTCCTCGGTTTGTCGCGGCCGGTGACCCATAGGGTGCTGCGCGACGCGGCGGGCGAGCCCTTCACCATCGAGATCCTGCTCCAGAGCCCGGCCATGGAGCGCGTGGCGGTGTTCTACCAGCCGGCGCTGGAGCGGCTCGGCATCAAGGTGACGATCCGCCTGGTGGACACCTCGCAATACATCAACCGTCTGCGCGCCCGCGACTTCGACATGATCGTCGGCGGCTGGGGCCAGTCGCTCTCGCCCGGCAACGAGCAGCGCAGCTTCTTCGGCTCGCAGAGCGCGGACCGCGAGGGCTCGCAGAACTATGCCGGCATCCGCAACCCGGCGATCGACGCGCTGATCGACAAGGTGATCTACGCCACCGACCGGGAGGACCTCATCGCCGCCACCCGCGCCCTCGACCGGGCGCTGCTGTGGAACGAGTACGTCATCCCCGCCTGGACGCTGAACTACAGCCGCACCGCGCGCTGGAACCGCTTCGCCCGGCCGACGCACCTGCCGGCCTATTCCTTCGCCTTCCCGGACATCTGGTGGTTCGATCCGGATCTCGCGGCCAAAGCCGCGGCGAACGCCGCCGCCAATCCGGGCGCGGGAACGGGAGCGGGCAAATGAGCCTCAGCCGCCGCGCCCTGCTGCGCCTCTCGGCGCTCGGCGCCGCCCCGCTGCTGCTCGCGGCGCCCGCGCGCGGCCAGTCCTCTGGCGCGGCCGGAGGCGCTCCGAGCGCGGCAAGCGCCGCCGCGGAGGGCGGCGCCAGCGCGCAGGCGGTGGAGCGCCACGGCCTCTCGTTCTTCGGCGACCTCAAATATCCCGCCGACTTCACGCACTTCGCCTATGTGAACCCGGATGCGCCGAAGGGCGGGCCGTTCTCCCAGATCGGCCCCACCACCTTGTTCAACCAGGCGGAGAACACCTTCGACACGCTGAACCCCTACAACCAGCGGGGCAACGGCGCCCAGGGCATCGAACTGATCTACGACAGCCTTCTGACCGCGGCGGGCGACGAGAGAAGCGCCATGTATCCCCGCCTCGCCTCTTCCGTGGTGATCGCCGATGACGGGCTGACCTACCGCTTCCGCCTGAACCCGAAGGCCCGCTTCCACGACGGCACGCCGCTCACCGCGGACGACGTGGTGGCGACCTTCGCCGCCCTGAAGGCCGACGGCTTCGGGACCATCCGCATGGCGCTGCGCGACCTGACGGGCGTGGAACCGGACGGGCCGCACACCGTGGTGATGCGCTTCAAGGCGGGCCGCGCGCGCGACGTTCCGCTCACCGTGGCGGGCCTGCCGGTGTTCTCCCAGGCGTTCCTTGCCACTCACCCGTTCAACCAGTCCTCGCTCGATGTGCCGCTGGGCTCCGGGCCCTACCGGCTGGCGCGCTTCGAGCAGGGCCGCTTCGTCGAGTACGAGCGCGTCGCCGATTATTGGGGGCGCGATCTGCCCACCATGCGCGGGCGCTACAATTTCGGCACCGTGCGCTACGAATACTTCCGCGACCGCAATGCCGGCATGGAGGGCTTCAAGGCACGCACCTACCTGTTCCGCGAGGAGTTCACCGCGCGCGAATGGGCCGCCGCCTACGACTTCCCCGCCGTGCGCGAGGGCAAGGTCAAGGTGACGACCATGCCCGACGACACCTTCTCGGGGGTGCAGGGCTGGTTCCTCAACACGCGCCGCGCCAAGTTCCACGACCGCCGGGTGCGCGAGGCGGTGAACCTGCTGTTCGACTTCGAATGGACCGGCAAGAACGTGATGTACGACGCCTACAAGCGCACCGTCTCGTTCTTCCAGAACTCGGCGATGATGGCCGAGGGGCCGCCCGCGCCGGCCGAGCTGAAGGTGCTGGAGCCGTTCCGCGACAAGGTGCCGGAGGAAGTGTTCGGCGCGCCCTGGGTGCCGCCGGTCTCCGACGGCTCGGGCGAGGACCGCAACCTGCGGCGCCAGGCCGCCCAGCTGCTCAAGGAGGCGGGCTACACGATCCAGCAGGGCCGCCTCGTGGACGCGCGGGGCGAGGTGCTCGCCATCGAGTTCCTCGACAATGAGGGCGCCATGGAGCGCCACCATGCCCGCTTCATCGGCCACCTCAAGAAGGCCGGCATCGAGGCCACCTACCGGGTGGTGGACGCGACGCAGTACCAGCTGCGGCTCCAGAACTTCGACTTCGACGTGGTGGTGAAACGCTATGCCATGGCGCCCTATCCGGGCGACGAGCTGCGCGCCTATTTCTCCACCGAGGCGGCGCGGGCGCGCGGCTCCTACAATCTCGCCGGCATCGCCGACCCGGTGGTGGACGCGCTCATCTCCCGCGCGCTGGCGGCGGAGAACGCCGACGACCTGATCGTCACCTGCCGTTGCCTCGACCGGGTGCTGCGCGCCGGCCGCTACTGGATCCCGCAATGGTATTCGGCGATCCACCGCATCGCCTTCTGGGACGTGTTCGAGCGCCCGCCCACCAAGCCGAAGTTCGCGCGCGGCGTGATCGACACCTGGTGGAGCCGGACGCCGGACGCCAAAGGCGGATGAGGGGGAGAAGGCCGCGCCGGGGGGCGCGGCGCGGAAACGGTTGACGCGGGGGCCGGCCACCGCCACCGTCGCGCATCGGATCGGGAGAAGGAATGCTCGCTTACATCATCCGCCGCATCGCGCTCATGGTGCCGACCATCCTCGGCATCATGCTGGTCTCCTTTCTGGTGGTGCAGTTCGCGCCGGGCGGCCCGGTGGAGCGGGTGATCGCCCAGCTGACCGGCGACAGCGTCTCGGCCACCCAGCGCGTGTCGGGCGGCGGCGGCGACTTCGCCGGCGCGGCGGGCGCCGCCCAGGCCGCCGGCGCGGCGGACGCCATCGGCTCGAAATACCGCGGCGCCCAGGGTCTCGACCCGCAATTCATCAAGGAACTGGAGCAGCAGTTCGGCTTCGACCGGCCGGCGCACGAGCGCTTCTTCAAGATGGTCGCGAGCTACGCCGCCTTCGACTTCGGCCGCTCCTATTTCCGCGACATCTCCGTGATCGACCTCATCGCCGAGAAGATGCCGGTCTCGATCTCGCTCGGCTTGTGGATGACGCTCATTACCTATGCGGTCTCGATCCCGCTCGGCATCGCCAAGGCCATGCGCGACGGCTCGCGCTTCGATGTGTGGACCTCGGCGGTGGTGATCGTCGGCTACGCCATCCCCTCCTTCCTGTTCGCGATCCTGCTCATCGTCCTGTTCGCCGGCGGCTCGTTCCTCGATCTGTTCCCGCTGCGCGGCCTCACGTCGGAGAACTTCTGGCAGATGAGCTGGCCCGACCGCATCCTCGACTATCTCTGGCACCTGGTGCTGCCGCTCACCTCCATGGTGCTCGGGGCGTTCGCCACCATGACGCTGCTCACCAAGAACTCGTTCATGGAGGAGATCCGCAAGCAGTACGTGGTGACCGCGCGCATGAAGGGGCTCTCGGAAAGCCGCGTGCTCTACGGCCACGTGTTCCGCAACGCCATGCTGATCGTCATCGCCGGCTTCCCCGGCGCCTTCATCTCGGCCTTCTTCGCCGGCTCGCTGCTGATCGAGACCATCTTCTCGCTCGACGGGCTCGGTTTGCTGGGCTTCGAGAGCGTGCTCAACCGCGACTATCCGGTGGTGTTCGCCACGCTCTACATCTTCTCGCTCGCCGGCCTGGTGGTGGGGCTCATCTCCGACCTCACCTACATGCTGGTCGACCCGCGCATCGACTTCGAGACGCGGGAGGTCTGACATGGACGCGGTGCCCGTGCTCCAGCCCGGCGAGCCCACCGACGTTCCCGCGGCGCGCGATCTGCCCCACGGGGCCCTGCAGCCGCCCGGGGCAGGGCGGCCGCGCGGGCGCTTCTCGCTCTCGCCGCTCAATCGGCGGCGGCTCGCCATCTTCCGCCATTCCGGCCGCGGCTACTGGTCGTTCATCCTGTTCACGGTGCTGTTCGTCGGCAGTCTGTTCGCCGAGGTGATCGCTAACGACAAGCCGATCCTGGTCTCCTTCGACGGCGCCTATTATATGCCGGTGCTCAAGTCCTATCCGGAGACCGACTTCGGCGGCGACTTCGAGACCGAGGCGGACTATCGCGACCCGTTCCTGCAGAAGCTGATCGCCGAGAAGGGCGGCTGGATGATCTGGCCGCCGATCCGCTATTCCTACTCCACCCACAATCTCGATCTGCCCACCCCCGCCCCCTCGCCGCCCACCTGGATGCTCACCGAGGCGCAGTGCAAGGAGGTGGCGCAGAAGAAGGGCGTGAGCGGCTGCGCCGGGCTCGAATGGAACTGGCTCGGCACCGACGACCAGGGCCGCGACGTGGTGGCGCGCCTGATCTACGGCTTCCGCATCTCGGTATTGTTCGGGCTCGCCCTCACCATCGTCTCCTCGGTGATCGGCGTGGCGGCCGGTGCGGTGCAGGGCTATTTCGGCGGCTGGGTGGACCTGATCTTCCAGCGCGTCATCGAGATCTGGACCGCGATCCCCTCGCTCTATCTGCTGCTCATCATCTCTTCGGTGCTGGTGCCGGGCTTCTGGGTGCTGCTCGGCATCCTGCTCCTGTTCTCCTGGGTGTCGCTGGTGGGGCTGGTGCGCGCGGAATTCCTGAGGGTGCGCAACTTCGAATACGTGCAGGCGGCCCGCGCGCTCGGCGTGTCGAACCTCACCATCATGACGCGGCACCTTCTGCCCAACGCCATGGTGGCGACGCTGACCATGTTGCCCTTCATCCTGTCCTCGTCGGTGATGACGCTGACCGCCCTCGACTTCCTCGGCTTCGGCCTGCCGCCGGGCTCGCCCTCGCTGGGCGAATTGCTGTCGCAGGGCAAGAACAACATCCAGGCCCCCTGGCTCGGCCTCGCCGGCTTCTTCACCGTGGCGCTCATGCTGAGCCTGCTGATCTTCATCGGCGAAGCGGTGCGCGACGCCTTCGACCCGCGCAAGACCTTCGGGTGAGGTGTGGTAGGATGAGCGCGGAGACGAAGGCCATGAACAAGATCGTGCGCGAGCATTATCCGGTCGACAAGCTGCCCGAGGATTTGCGGCAGGGGCTGCCGCATGTCGACACAGTAACCGTCTCCTTGGAAGCCGAACCCGAGGTGATGGCCCTGAAGCTTCCGCATGCTCGCATAGCGCATTTCTCCCAGTGGAAGGAACTTCGGCGCTCTCAGTTTGCATCGACTGAGGAGATCGTCGCTCACGTCCGAGCGCTTCGCGACGAATGGGATCGGCGCTGATGGCTCCTCGCGCCTATCTCGACGCGAACGTGTTCATCGCGGCGCTTGAGCATGTGGGCGCGCATTCAGATCACGCTTGGTGGGTTCTCTCTGCCATCGAGGATGGCGAGGTCGAGGGCGTCACGAGCGAGATCACACTTGCGGAAATCCTAGTGAAACCGATGGAGCGACGTGATGAAGGTGTGATCACTGCATACCAGTCCATGATTTCGAGCGTTCCCGGCTTCATGGTTCCGAGCGTCGATCGGGCGATCTTGATCGATGCCGCCCGGCTGCGCACCACGCAACGGGCATTGAAGCTGCCTGACGCGGTCCATGTGGCGACCGCTTGGCGTTCGGCTGTACGCACTTCATCTCAGACGACGATCGGCTCTCGGTCCCAGAAGGGATCGTCCGCTTGCCCGTCTCTCCATTCACGATCGACGACCTTCTGAAAACTGAATGACCTCCCCCCTCCTCTCCGTCCGCGACCTCTCCGTCGCCTTCCGCCGCGCCGACGCGCCCAAGGGCGAGAGCACCCTTGCGGTCCGGGGCGTCTCCTTCGAGGTCGCGAAGGGCGAGACGCTCGCGCTCGTGGGCGAGAGCGGCTCCGGCAAGTCGGTCACCGCGCTGTCGATCCTGAAGCTGCTGCCCTATCCCTCGGCGAGCCACCCCACCGGCGAGATCCTGTTCAAGGGGCGCGATCTGCTCACGGTCTCCGAGCGCGAGCTGAGGGGCGTGCGCGGCAACGACGTCACCATGGTGTTCCAGGAGCCCATGAGCTCGCTCAATCCGCTGCACACCATCGAGCGGCAGGTGGGCGAGATGCTGATCCTGCATCGCGGCATGAGCACCAAGGCGGCGCGGGCGCGCACGCTGGAGCTGCTCGCCGAGGTGGGCATCCCGGATCCCGAGAGCCGGCTGTCGGCCTATCCGCATCAGCTGTCCGGCGGCCAGCGCCAGCGGGTGATGATCGCCGTGGCGCTCGCCAACGAGCCGGACCTCTTGATCGCCGACGAGCCTACCACCGCCCTCGACGTCACCGTGCAGGCGCAGATCCTGAAACTGCTCAAGGACCTCCAGGCGCGGCTCGGCATGGCCATGCTGTTCATCACTCACGACCTCGGCATCGTCCGCAAGATCGCCGACCGGGTGTGCGTGATGCAGAAGGGCGAGATCGTCGAGCAGGGCGGCGCCGAGGAAACCTTCCGCCACCCCCGCCATCCTTATACCCAGGCGCTGCTGAAGGCGGAGCCGAAGCCCGACCCCGCCCCCGCGGCCCCCGACGCCCCGATCGTCGTGGAGACCGGCGACCTCAAGGTGCACTTCCCCATCAAGGCCGGCGTGATGCGGCGCAGGGTGGGCTTTGTGAAGGCGGTGGACGGGGTCTCGGTCGCCATCCGCAAGGGCGAGACGCTGGGGGTGGTGGGCGAATCGGGCTCGGGCAAGACCACGCTCGGCCTCGCTTTGCTGCGCCTCATCTCCTCGAAGGGCACGGTCGCCTTCCTCGGCCGGCGCATCGACGGGCTCGGCTTCAAGCAGCTGCGCCCGCTGCGCGCCGAGATGCAGATCGTGTTCCAGGACCCCTACGGCGCGCTCTCGCCGCGCATGTCGGTGGCCGACATCGTCGGCGAGGGGCTGCTGGTGCACCAGAAGCAGCTCTCGGCGCAGGAGCGGGAGGCGCGCGTGATCGCCGCGCTCGAGGACGTGGGGCTCGATCCCGACAGCCGCACCCGCTACCCGCACGAATTTTCGGGCGGCCAGCGCCAGCGCATCTCGATCGCCCGCGCCATGGCGCTGGAGCCCGCCTTCGTGGTGCTGGACGAACCCACCAGCGCGCTCGACATGATCGTCCAGGCGCAGATCGTCGACCTGCTGCGCACGCTCCAGCGCAAGCGCGAGCTCACCTACATGTTCATCTCCCACGATCTGCGCGTGGTCTCGGCGCTGGCGAGCAACATCCTCGTCATGCGCGGCGGCCAGGTGGTGGAGCAGGGTCCGGCGCACGACGTGTTCAGCAATCCGCGGGAGGCCTACACCAAGGCCTTGTTCGCCGCCGCCTTCTCGCTCGAGACCGCGCACAGCGGCGTGGTGAACCAGTGAGCGCCCGCACGCTGCCCGCCGGCCCTCCGGCGGATGGGGTGGCGGACGTGGAGGTGAGCGCCCCCGCCGCGCTCGCCGAAGGCTTCCGCCCCTATGAGCGCTATGACGTGGTGCTGCGCCACGACGACGGCAGCGCCTTCCGCCAGACGCGGGACGTGCTGCGCGGCGGGCCGGTGGTGGGGGTCCTCACCTATGATCCGGGGCGGGAGCTGGTGGTGCTGATCCGCCAGTTCCGCCTGCCGGCGCACCTCGCCACCGGGCGCGGGGAGATGGTGGAGATCGTCGCCGGCCGGGTGGAGCCGGGCGAGGATGCCGCGCAGGCGGCGCGCCGCGAATGCCTGGAGGAGATCGGCATCGCCCCGCACGCGCTTTTGCCCATGCTCGGCTTCCTGCCGACGCCGGGGCTCACCGACGAGGCGGCGCAGCTGTTCCTCGGCCTGGTGGACAGCGCGCGGCTGCCGACGCGCGGCGGCGCCGAGAATGAGGTGGAGGTCACCCACCCCTTCACGGTCTCCATCGAAGACGCGCTGGGCGCGCTCGATGGCGGGCGCTGCGTCAATGGCTATCTCATCATCGCGCTGCAGTGGCTGGCGCTGAACCGGGCGCGCCTGCCGGAGCTTTTGGCGGCGGCGGGCTGAAGGCGGCCGGCGCGCGCCGGCCTCAAGCCTGCCGTCGGGCCACCATGACCGCCCCGGGGGCCCCTCAATCGCGGCCGCGCTCGAAATGCCCGAGGTCGAAGGCCGCGACGTCCGCCAGCAGCTCCACGAACGCCCTCGCGCCGAAGTCCGCCGCCGCCTCGCCCTTGGCGGCGGTGGCGCCGCGCGCGTCGCCCATGGCGCCGCTCGGGTGCAGGTCCTCGCTCATCCAGCCGAAGCCGATGGGGTGGTTGGCGCGCAGGTGGGTGAAGCGCGCCTCCATCTGCCGGCTGAAGGGGGCGAAGTCGGCCGCCTGGCCCATGTCCACGAGGTCGGGGCGGAAGGCGAGCATGAGCGAGGTCTCGATCTCCCCGCCATGGATGCCGTGGGCGCGCTCGTCGGCGCCGAACAGCCCCTCGGGATAGCCGAAGCGGTGCATGGAGGCCATCACCGCCAGCATGGCGTGGCGCGCCCTCAGCTTGCGGGCGAAAAGGTCCATCACCGGCACGTTGCCGCCATGGGTGTTGAGGATCACCAGCCGGCGAATGCCGGCGGCGGCGACGCAGTCGCCGATCTCCAGCCAGGCGGCGAGCGCCGCCTCCGGCGTGAGCGAGAGCGTGCCGGGAAAGGAGAGATGCTCGTCGGACTTGCCCACCGCCTGCACCGGCAGCGCCAGCACCGTGAGCCGGGGCGGCACCAGAGGCGCGATGCGCGCGAGATAGCCCTCGCAGATGACAAGGTCGGTTCCGAGCGGCAGATGCGGCCCGTGCTGCTCCACCGCCGCGAGCGGGAGCACCGCGATGGCGTCTCCGGCGGCGGCCGCCTGCGCGAGGCGCGGCGACGTAAGATCCTGCCAGCGCGCGAACACTTCGGCCTCCTCTGCGGGCGGGGGATGGTAAAGGCCGGCCCGGTCCAACCGAGGGTATGCTATATGTTCGCGGGCACCGAAAGACGGAGCAGCGGGACCAGGGCGCCATTGTCGGCCGGAACCTTCGCAAAATTGTAAGCCGGCGCGTGGATAAGTACGCCACGCGCAGCGGGCGGAACGCGGCACGGGGCGCGGCAGATGGGCGAGGACACTGAAGGCGCAACGTCTTCGGGGGGACCCGCCATGGGGGCAGGCATGAAAGACCCGTTCGCGAAGACCATCGGCTACCGGCTGAACCATACCGCCCGGCTGCAGAAGGCCCTGTCGGCGCGCCTGCTCGCCGACCTCGGCCTGTTTCCGGGCCAGGAATCGGTGCTCAAGCTGCTCTCGGAGGAGGACGGGCGCACCATGGGCGACCTCGCCTCGGCGCTCCGGGTGCGGCCGCCCACCGCCTCCAAGACCATCGCCCGCCTCACCACCCAGGGGCTGGTGGAGCGCCGCGCCACGGACGGCGACGGCCGCCTGGTGCGGGTCTTCCTCACCGAGGCGGGCCGCGACCGCGGCGGCGCCATCGACGGCGTGTGGGAGACGCTGGAGGGCGAGATGGTGGCCGGGCTCGACGGCAAGGAGCGCAAGCGGCTGCGCAAGCTGCTGCGCAAGGTGGAGAAGAACCTCGCCCTGCGCCTCGGCGCCGACGGCGGCGTGGACGACGAGGCCGAGCCGGGCGACGAGGACGACGACGCCTGACCGCTCCGGGCCGCCGGCCGGGCACCCGCAGCCCGGCCCCGCGCCAGGCGCAGGCACACCCGGGTCGCCCATGCGCCGATTGCGCTTTTTTCTCGCGCGGCGGCGCGCTATGCCTATTTCAATCGATTAGGGCGCGGCTCCGGTCCCGCCCTGGGGCGGCGCATGGGCCTCCGGGGGCATCGCCCGGCGGCCGATCGGGCGTCCGCAGGGGCGCCAAGACGCGCGCAGAGCAAGGTGCCGGGGACCACATCCGCCAAGGCGCCGGGAAAAGAGGGGGGGTCATGTCCAACGCCATCGATCTTCAGGGCCGCGCCGCCATCGTCACGGGCGGGGCGCAGGGCATCGGCCGCGCCGTGGTGGAGCGCTTCGTCGCTTCGGGCGCGAGCGTGGTCATCTTCGACCGCGACGCCCCCCTCGCCGGCGCGACCGCCGACGCCATCGGCCGCGACAAGGTGACGCCCGTGACCGTCGACGTCACCAGCCTCGCCGACGTGGAGCGCGCGGTGGCGCAGGCGCGCGCGGTGCTGGGGCGCATCGACATCCTGGTCAACAATGCCGGCATCGCCGGGCCGAACCACACGGTGTGGGACTATCCCGAGGCGGCCTGGCGGCAGGTGATGGCGATCAATCTCGACGGCCCCTTCTTCTGCTGCCGCGCGGTGGCGCCGCACATGATCGCGCAGAATTACGGGCGCATCGTCAACGTCGCCTCCATCGCCGGCAAGGAGGGCAACCCCAACGCCTCGGCCTATTCGGCCTCCAAGGCGGGCGTGATCGCGCTCACCAAGTCGCTGGGCAAGGAGCTTGCGGGCCACGACATCGCGGTCAATTGCGTGACCCCCGCGGCGGCGCGCACGGCGATCTTCGACCAGATGAGCCAGCAGCATATCGACTATATGCTCTCGAAGATTCCCCGCGGGCGATTCGTGCAGGTGGACGAGGTGGCGGCGACCATCGCGTTCGCGGCCTCGCAGGATTGCTCGTTCACCACCGGCGCGGTGTTCGACCTCTCGGGCGGGCGCGCCACCTATTGAGGCCTGCCGCCTGCCGGGGTCCCGCGCCTGCGCAGGTCCGTCACCCTTGAGGTTGTCCATGGCGCCCGAAGGGCCAGCCACACCCTCGGCCCGCGCGACGCTCGCCGGCATCGGCCTGATGTGCCTTGCGGTGACGAGCTTCGCGCTCACCGACGCCAGCGCCAAATGGCTCAGCGGCCACATCAACGTCCTGATGGTGGTGTGGGCGCGCTATGCGATCCACTTCGTGGTCTCGCTCGCGGTGTTCAATCCGTGGAGCGTGCCGGGGCTGCTGCGCACCCGGCGGCCCTGGCTCCAGCTCGGCCGCTCGGCGCTGCTGTTCTCCACCACGGCGCTGAACTTCGCCGCGCTCCAGGTGCTGCAGCTGGACCAGACCGTCTCGATCATGTTCTCCACCCCCTTCTTCGTGGCGCTGATGGCGGGGCCGCTGCTCGGCGAATGGGTGGGCGCGCGGCGCTGGATCGCCATCCTGGTGGGCTTCGCCGGCATCCTGCTGGTGGTGCGGCCGTGGTCGGGCGGCATCCATCCGGCGGCGTTCCTGTCGCTCGCGGCGGCCGCCACCTATGCGCTCTATTCCATCACCACGCGCATGCTGGTGCCCTACGATTCCTCCCCCACCACGCTGTTCTATTCGGCGCTGGTGGGCACGATCGCCGCCACCCTGCCCCTGCCCTTCGTGTGGCAGACGCCCAGCGAGCCCCTGGTCTATGGTGGCATGCTGTTTCTCGGCGCGATCGCCGGGGCGGGGCACTTCGTGCTGATCCTCGCCCATGCGCGGGCGCCGGCGGCGACGCTCGCGCCGTTCATCTACACCCAGATCATCGCCATGGTGGCGCTCGGCTGGCTGCTGTTCGGCCAGGTGCCGAGCCTTTGGACGCTGGCCGGCGCGGCGGTGGTCATCGCCTCGGGCATCTATCTCATCCTGATCGAGCGCAGGACGCGCCGGCACGCCCCCTGAGCCGGCCGCCCGCGTTTTGCGGGTGCTTCTCGTTTTCGTCAAAAAGCGGCTTATGCTGCGCTGCTGCACGTCCCTTGAACCCCCGTGAGGATCATGTCCGCCCCCCGCCTGCTGGTCGTCGAAGGCAACACCGCCGAAGCCCGTGCACGCCAGGTCCAATTCGGCGGAGAGGCCGCCAGCGAGGGCTATGCGCGGCTTTTGCGCGAGCTTTGCCCCGGCGCCGTCGCCGACATCTGCTACCCCGCCGACCCCGGCGCGAACCTGCCCGACAGCGCCGGCCTCGACGGCTATGACGGCATCGCCATCACCGGCTCCTCGCTCAACATCTACAATGGCGGCGCGCCGATCGCGCAGCAGATCGACCTGATGCGGGCGGCGTTCGAGACCGGCGTGCCCATCTTCGGCAGCTGCTGGGGGCTGCAGCTCCTCACGGTGGCGGCGGGCGGCGTGGTGCGGCGCAATCCCAAGGGCCGCGAGGTCGGCTTCGGCCGGCGCATCCGCATGACCGAGAAGGGCGCGGCCCACGCCATGTTCGTGGACAAACCGCCGGTGTTCGAGGCCATGACGGTGCATCTCGACGAGGTGGAGACGCTGCCGCCGGACGCCGAGATCCTCGCCACCAACGACCATTCCGAGGTTCAGGCGGCGCAGATCCGCGCCGGGCGCAGCCTCTGCTGGGCGGTGCAGTACCACCCGGAATATCCGTTCCGGGAAATGGCGGCGATCTTCCGCCGGCTGAGCCCCTCGCTGGTGGCCGAGGGCTTCTTCCTCGACGAGGAGGAGGAGGCCGCCTTCATCGGCGACCTCGAGCATTTCGAGCGCGAGCCGGCCAACAAAGCGCTGGCCTGGCGCTACGGGGTCGACGGCGCGGTGCTCTCCAAGACCACGCGCACCATCGAGCTGAAGAACTTCGTCGAACGCCACGTGCTGCCGACCCGCGCCGCCCGCGGGCGCGGCTGAGCGCCAGCCCGTTCCGTTTCGGAAACGAATCGGCCCCGGACGATGCCGGGGCCGCGGGATTCGACGTGTTGCGCGCGCCGGGGATCAGCCCCCCGCCACCGGCACCGGGATCGGCGCCGGGCCGAGCGCCGTGCGGCGCTGGTTGTCGGCGCGTGCGGCCACGCGGTCGGCATAGGGCAGTTCCAGGCGCTCCCACACGTCCGACAGCGCGCGCGCGAGATGGGCGATCAGCGCGTCGTCGTGGAACGGGGTCGGCGTGATGCGCAGGCGCTCGGTGCCGCGCGGCACGGTCGGGTAATTGATCGGCTGGATGTAGATGCCGTATTCGGCGAGCAGCAGGTCGGAAGCCATCTTGCAGGCCTTGGCGTCGCCCACCATGACGGGAACGATGTGGGTCGACGTGTCCATCTGCGGCAGGCCGGCGGCGGCGAGCGCCGCCTTCACCTTCGCCACCTGGGCGCGCTGGCCCTCGCGCTCGGCGGCCGATTCCTTCAGGTGCCGCACCGAGGCGGCGGCGGCCGCGGCGATCGCCGGCGGCAGCGCGGTGGTGAAGATGAAGCCCGGCGCGTAGGAGCGCACCGCGTCGACGATCAGGCGCTTGCCGGTGATGTAGCCGCCGACCACGCCGAACGCCTTGCCCAGCGTGCCCTCGATCACGTCGATGCGGTGCATCACGCCGTCGCGCTCGGCGACGCCGGCGCCGCGCGGGCCGTACATGCCCACCGCGTGCACCTCGTCGAGATAGGTCATGGCGCCGTAGCGCTCGGCGAGATCGCAGATGCCTTCCATAGGGGCGATGTCGCCGTCCATGGAATAGACGCTCTCGAAGGCGACGAGCTTCGGCCGGTCGCCGGTCGCCTTCAGCAGCTCCTCCAGGTGGCCGAGGTCGTTGTGGCGGAAGATCGCCTTCTGCCGGCCGCCCTGGCGCACGCCCTCGATCATGGAATTGTGGTTGAGCTCGTCGGAGATCACCACGCAGTCGGGGATCAGCTTGACGATGGTGGAAATGCCGGTGGCGTTGGAGATGTAGCCGGAGGTGAAGACGAGGCCCGATTCCTTGTCGTGCAGATCGGCGAGCTCGCGCTCCAGCATGACGATCTCGTGGCTGTTGCCGGAGATGTTGCGGGTGCCGCCGGCGCCGGCGCCGCGCGCCTGCGCCGCCGCGCACATGGCCTCCACCACCTTCGGGTGGGAGCCCATGCCGAGATAGTCGTTGGAGCACCACACCACGATGTCGCGCGGGCCGCCGGGCGAATGCCAGACCGCGCGCGGGAAGCGCGACGCGTCGCGCTCGATCTCCGCGAAGGTGCGGTAGCGGCGCTCCTTGCGGAGCGCGTCGATGGCATCGGCGAAGAAATGATCGTAGTTCATTTCGAACCCTGCGGCAGGCTGAGGCCCGGATGGCGCCGGATACCCCCGAATTGTTCTCTTTGTAGAATGACACCTTGCTCTTTGTATTGATGCCAATCAAGGGGCCGGCGGGCCCGCGCGGCGATCGGGCGCGGGGGTGGCGTGCGCCCGGGAAACGCTTCGCAGTGCAATAGAAAAGGAGCGGGCCTGAGCAAAGGCGGGGGCGCGCCCGCGCGCGCCTGTCGGTTCACGGATTGCCGGCGGCGCGTCCCGCGGAGGCCGAGCGGGCGGCGTCGAAGATGGCCTGCTCGACGAGGTCCAGCGCATCGTCCGGCATCGCCCGCTCGCGCCGGTAGACGCACAGCGGCGGCAGATCGCAGGCGAGATCGCAGTCGAGGATCGCGACGATGCCGAAGCCCTCCTGGGCGCGCGAGACGGCCTCGGGCAGGATCGCCAGCATGCCGGTGACATGCAGCAGATTGATGAGCACCGAGGACGAATAGGTTTCCAGTCGGGCCGCGGGCGGCTGAAGCCCGGCGCGCACGAAGGCATGCTCCATCGCCAGCCGGGTGGGCGAGTTCAGCGGCGGCATGATCCATTCCTCATCGAGGAGATCGGCGACGGCGAGCCCGCGCGCTTTGGCCAGCCGGTGGGCGCGGCCCGCCACGACGACCCCCGCCTCCTGGTGGACCGCCCGCAGGCTCAATTGGCTGCCCGGCGGCAGCGAGCAATGTCGCGCCAGCACGAGATCGAGCATGCCCTCGCGCAGATGGGCAAGGAGCGTCTCGGTGGTTTCCTCGGTCACGGAGAACGCCATCGCCGGCGCGCGCTCCATCGCCAGCTTCAAGGTCGCCGGCATCAGGAACGGCGCCGCATAGGGGATGACGCCCAGCTTGCGCTGGCCGCTGGCGCCGGTCCGATACGCGTCGATGCGCCGGGCGAGCAGGTCGATCTCCGCCAGCAGCGGGGCGGCGCACCCCATCAGGAACGTGCCCATCTCGGTCGGCGCCAGCGCTCGCGTGGTCCGGGAAAAGAGCGGCTGGCCGATGAGAAATTCGAGGTCCTTGAGCGCCTTGGTGACGGCCGGCTGGGTGATGCCGAGTTCCGCCGCAGCCTTGCTCAGGGAGCGGTGCGTGTCGACGGCGCGCAGGAGATGCAGGTCCTTGAGCCGCAGGCGGCGGGCGAGGTCGGCAGACATATATCCTCAGGTGATAAATCGATGATCAGGTTTCATTTTTTGAGAATATATCAATCTCCTACGCTCGGGCATTCCAGAACAAGGGGAATGCCAATGCGCATCATGCTCGCACTGACGGCGGCCTTGGCCGCGCTGCTCGGCTCCGACGCCGGCCACACGCAGACCTTTCCCGATCGCCCGGTGACGGTGGTCGTGCCCTACGGTCCCGGCGGCACGGGCGACGTCATCGCCCGCACCCTCGCCGAGCATCTGCAGAAGCAGATGGGCGCGACCTTCCTGGTGCTGAACAAGCCGGGCGCCGCCGGCACGCTCGGCGCCGCCGCCGTGGGGCGCAGCACCCCCGACGGCTACACGCTGCTCCTGGGCTACACCTCGGAGATGGTCATCACCCCGGCGCTGATGGACAAGCCCGGCTACGCCCTGGACGATTTCGTGCCCGTCGCCTTCACGGGCGAGACCCCGCTCCTCCTGATCGGCCGTCTCGGCCTTCCGGCGGATGACATGCGCGGGCTGCTGAAGGCTTTCAAAGCCCAATCGGCCAAGTTCACCTATGCGTCCGCCGGCCCCGGCAGCCCGGCCCATATTGCCGGCGAACTGCTCAACCGAACGGCCGGCGTGGCCCTGGTTCAGGTGCCCTACAAGGGTGGAGCCCAAGCGGTGGGCGACATTCTGGGCGGACACGTGGACGTCTATTTCTCCGGCATGCCGCCGGCCCTTCCCAACGTGCAGACGAACAAGGCGGTCGCGCTCGCCGTGACCGGCACCGCGCGCGCGCCGCTCCTCCCGAACGTTCCCACCATGAAGGAGGTCGGCCTCGAAGGCTTCGACCTGTCCGGCTGGTTCATGCTGTTCGCCCCGCGGCAGACGCCGGGCGCGGTGGTGGACCTGCTGCGCCGGGAGACGGCGCGCGCGCTCCAGGACGATGCCGTGCGGGCGAAGCTCGCCCAGGCCGGGGTCGAGGTGCGCTCCATGGACCCCGCGCAGATGGCCGCCTTCCTCGATCACGAGCACCGCAAGTACGAGCGGCTGCTCAAGGACCTGAACATCTCGCAGAAGTGAGGGCGCTCCACCATGCTCAAATTGACCCTGCTCGGAACCGGCACGCCGACGCCCTCGCTGCGGCGTGCCTGCTCGGGCTATCTGATCCGGTGCGGCGCCGACGTGATCCTGTTCGATCACGGCTTCGGCGCCTATGCCCGCATGCTGGAGCTGGGCATCGCGCCGGCGCAGGTGACGCACCTGTTCCTCAGCCATCTGCATTACGACCACATGGGGGACGTCGCGCGCCTCGTCCTGACGCGCTGGGACCAGGGCGGCGGGCGGATCGGCGAGCTCGACGTCTTCGGGCCGCCGCCGACCGCGGCCGTCTTCGCCGCCTTGTTCGGCAAGGACGGCGCGTTCGGGCCCGACCTCACGGCTCGCACGCGCAACCGCAGCAGCCTCGATGTCTATCGCGCGCGGGGCGGCACGGGAGAGCGCCGGTGGCCCGCCCCGAAGCTGCGCGAGGTCGACCCGGGCGCCGAGATCCTCGGCGACGGCTGGAAGGTCACGGTCGCGCGCGCGCACCATTGCGGGCCTGAACTCGATTGCCGCGCCTACCGGATCGACGCGGCCGGCCGCAGCATCGTCTACTCCGGGGACAGCGGCCCGTCCGAGGCGGTCTGCGCGCTCGCCCAGGACGCCGACGTGCTGATCCACATGTGCCACTATATGAGCGGCAGCGCGCCGAGCGAGGAGTTCGCAGCCTCCAACAGCGGGCATCTCGAGGTCGCGCGCCTCGCGCAGAAGGCGCGCGTGCGCACCCTGGTGCTCACCCACATCACCGAGCAGCTCGATCGGCCGGGCGTGCGCGAGCGCGTGGTGCGAGAGGTCGGCGACGGCTTCGGCGGGACCGTCGTTTTCGGCGAGGATCTCGTCGACGTGCCGTTCGAGGCGCCGCAGTTCCCCGCCCCCACCTGACCGCTTCCGCCCCGCCTTCCCATCGCCCCGAAAATCATCAAATCGTCACTTGCATGGGGGGGCCGAATACCCTACATCCGCGTTGCCCAAATTCGCACGTGCCTGTGGTCGCGTGTCGGTCGGTAGGATCTCCGGACAAGAGGCCGGAAAGCTGCCAGGACGACCGATAGCCGGAGGGAACCGGCCCACCCCGCTCCTCATGCGGGGGACGTGACTTGAAGCAACGACGTAAGGGCTTTTTTGGTCTCGGCCGTCCCTCCAAAGGACGACTGTACTGAAGAGGCACTACATCTTGCCGGCCGTGCGGAGCGGGACTTCCCTCTCCAATCGTGCGCACTGGTTCAACCCGAAGCGACATCCGTCGCCGCGGGCGGTTCTGCTGCCGTTCGGTCCGATGATGCGGCCGGGTTAGAAGCCCGGCGAAGCGGGTACGGCCCGCAGGTTCGTCGGCGTGTCCAAAACGCCACCTGCCTGCGTGTGCGTGCCCCGGACGGCCCCGAAAGGGTTCCCGTCCGTCCTTTCGTCGCGCGGCGTTCGTGCCGCGCTTCACGAGGCTTCAGGTCACGGAGGACACCATGACCGATCGCATCCGCGAATTCCTTCGCACCCGACGTGAGGACGGCCCCTGTGTGGTGGTGGACCTCGACGTGGTGCGCGCCAACTACGCCGCCTTCGCCCGCGCGCTGCCGGACACCCGCGTGTTCTACGCCGTGAAGGCCAATCCCGACGCCGCGATCCTCAAGGCGCTGGAGGAGATGGGCTCCTCGTTCGACTGCGCCTCCACCGGCGAGATCGACATGGTGCTCGCCACCGGCGCCGGCGCCGAGCGCATCTCGTTCGGCAACACCATCAAGAAGGAGCGCGACATCGAGCGCGCCTTCAAGCTGGGCGTGCGCCTTTACGCCGTGGACAGCTACGAGGAGGTCGAGAAGATCGCCCGCGTCGCCCCGCGCGCCAAGGTGTTCTGCCGCATCCTGTGCGACGGCGCGGGCGCCGAATGGCCGCTCTCGCGCAAGTTCGGCTGCGAGCCGGAGATGGCGAGCGACGTGCTGGAGCACGCCTACCGCCTCGGCCTCACGCCCTATGGCGTGTCGTTCCACGTGGGCTCGCAGCAGAAGAACGTGAACGCCTGGGACGGGGCGCTCGCCTCGGCCGCGGCGATCTTCCGCGAGTGCGCCGAGCGCGGCATCGCGCTCTCCATGGTGAATCTCGGCGGGGGCTTCCCCACCAAGTATCTCCAGGACGTGCCGGCGGCCAAGTCCTATGGCGAGGCGATCTTCGCCTCCCTGCGCAAGCATTTCGGCAATGCGCTGCCCGAGACCATCATGGAGCCGGGCCGCGGCATGGTCGGCAATGCCGGCCTGATCGAGGCCGAGGTGGTGCTGATCTCGAAGAAGGCCGAGAAGGACGCCATGCGCTGGGTCTATCTCGACATCGGCAAGTTCGGCGGTCTCGCCGAGACCATGGACGAGGCGATCCGCTACCCGCTGCGCACCCCGCGCGACGGGGACGACGTCGCCCCCTGCGTGCTCGCGGGCCCGACTTGCGATTCGGCCGACGTGCTTTACGAGAAGACCCCGGTGGAGCTGCCTTTGTCGCTCTCCATCGGCGACAAGGTCATCATCGAGGCCTGCGGCGCCTACACCACCACCTATTCGGCGGTGGCGTTCAACGGCTTCCCGCCGTTGAAGTCCTACGTGATCTGAAGAGGGGGACTTCCCCCCTCGTCTTCCGCTCCGTCCCGCTCTCGGGGATGGCTGCGCTCGCGCGCGTCCATCCTTGTGAGGCAGACGGATCTTCTCACCGTTTTGGTTGTGGCACAGGAGGTGCTGATGACTGAAATCGTGCTTGAAACCGTGGAAGATGTGGCCGGCCGCGAGAGCCTGCTGGACCTGTGCTTCGGCGATGCGCGCTTCGAGAAGGCCTCCGAGCGCCTGCGCGAGGGCCGTCTTCCTGCGGAGGGACTTTCCTTCTGCGCCCATGGCCCCGACGGGCGCGTGGCCGCGACCGTGCGGCTGTGGCATGTCGGCGCCGGCCCCGGCAAGCCGGCGCTGCTGCTCGGCCCGCTGGCGGTGCACCCCTGGTTCCGCGCCCGCGGGCTCGGCGCGGCGCTGATGCGCCATGCGCTCGGCGCGGCTACGGCCAAGGGCCACCGGGCGGTGCTGCTGGTCGGCGACGCGCCGTATTACGCGCGCTTCGGCTTTTCCACCGCGCCGACCCGCGAGCTGTGGATGCCCGGCGCCTATGACCGCGACCGCCTGCTCGGCCTCGAGCTGAAGCCCGGCGCGCTCGCCGGCGCCCGCGGCCTCATCAGCCCCACGGGCGCGCGCGTCGCCATGCCCTCCCTCGCGGAGCTGCTGGCGCGCGAGGGGGGCCTGCGCAGGTCGGCGTGAGCCCTGCGCGTCCGGCGCCGGACCAGGCGGCCCGCTCCCGATCCGGGAGCGGGCCGTTTCGTTTCAGCCCCCGCGCGGTCTTGCGCCGAGGCGCGGCGCGCGCCATGAGAGGCGACGGGGCGCGTGGGGCGCCTTTCCATTTCGGGCCGCGCAGCGATGTCAAAGCACGATCAGGCCAAGCACGATAAGGCCACCCGCGATCAGGCGGGCCTCGATGCCCTTCCCTACCGGCCGTGCGTCGGCCTGTGCGTGTTCAACGGCGCGGGCCGCGTCTTCGTGGGCCAGCGTCTCGGCGGGCCGGAGCATGTGGACGCGACCCATTCCTGGCAGCTGCCCCAGGGCGGCATCGATCCCGGCGAGGCGCCCTATGAGGCGGCGCTGCGCGAGCTGTTCGAGGAGACCTCCATCCGCTCGGTGGCGCTGCTCGCCGAGATCGAGGACTGGCTCGCTTATGATCTGCCGGGCCGCCTCGCCAAGGATGCCTGGAAGGGGCGCTATCGCGGCCAGACCCAGAAATGGTTCGCCCTGCGCTTCACCGGCGCCGACGCCGAGATCGACATCGCCCGGCCCGGCGGCGGCGCCCACAAGCCGGAATTCTGCGCCTGGCGCTGGGAGGAGCTCGACCGGGTGAGCGAACTCGTCATCCCCTTCAAGCGCGACATCTATGTGCGGGTGGTCAACGAGTTCCGCCGCTTCGCGGCGCCCTGAGCGCGCGTACCTGCGCCCCTCGAACGGCGCCTTCTGCTGCCGGAAATGAGCGGGGGCGGGGGGCATCTGAAATGAAAAGGCCGGACTTTCGTCCGGCCTGCATCACCCGATTTGCATTCGATCCCGCCCGGCGGCGCGCTCAGTGCGCGGGCGCGGACGTGTCGCCCAGATGCAGCGCCGCGGCCACCTGACGCAAATCGTCCAGCTGGCGCTGGGCGCGCTGGCGGGCCGCGTCGTTGGTGGCGTCGCGCACGTCTTCCTCGGCGTTCTTGATGTGCTGCGCCAGCATGCCGGCGTCGATCTCCTCCACCGGCTTCGCCTCCTCGGCGAGGATGGTGAGGCCGGCGGCATTCACCTCGGCGAAGCCGCCGCGCACGAAATAGCTCCGCGCCGTGCCGTCCGTTTTGATGACCAGGATGCCGGGCTTGAGCATGGCGATGAAGGGCGCGTGGCCCGCCAGCACGCCGAACTCGCCCTCGGCGCCGGGCACCACCACCTCGGTCACCGCGCCGGAAAATACGAGCCGCTCGGGGGAGACCAGCTCAAAGGGAAGGGATGCCATGTCTCTCGTCTCCGGATCGTCTTGACCGGCCGCGCGCCGCGGCCTCAGCGCCGGCGGTCGGCCACGAAGCCGACGCCGAGCCCGATGATCCCGCCGACCAGGGCCACGAGGCCCAGATGGCGGGCCTGCTCCGACGTGAGGCCACCACCAGGGCGTTCGCCCTGGACCTTGATGTCGATGCCCGGCAGGCGGATTTCAGCCACCTGCGGGCGGGTGAGCCAGCCGACGATCCCGCCGGCCAGAAGGCCGAGGACCAGGAACACGACTTTGAGGCTCATCCGCTCATCCCTTCAGGATCGAGGTCAGGCCGCCTCGGCGGCCAGCTTCTTGCCCTTCTCGATGGCTTCGTCGATGGAGCCCACCATGTAGAAGGCCTGCTCGGGCAGATAGTCGTACTTGCCTTCCACCAGGCCCTTGAAGCCGGAGATGGTGTCCTTGAGGTCCACGAGCTTGCCCGGGGAGCCGGTGAACACTTCCGCGACGTGGAAGGGCTGGGACAGGAAGCGCTCGATCTTGCGGGCGCGGGCGACGGTGAGCTTGTCCTCTTCGGAAAGCTCGTCCATGCCCAGGATGGCGATGATGTCCTGCAGCGCCTTGTAGCGCTGGAGGGTCTGCTGCACCTGGCGCGCCACATTGTAGTGCTCCTCGCCGATCACCAGCGGCGAGAGGATGCGCGAGGTGGAATCCAGCGGATCCACCGCCGGGTAGATGCCCTTCTCGGCGATGGAGCGCGAGAGCACGGTGGTCGCGTCGAGATGGGCGAAGGAGGCGGCCGGGGCCGGGTCGGTCAGATCGTCGGCCGGCACGTAGATGGCCTGCACCGAGGTGATCGAGCCCTTGGTGGTGGTGGTGATGCGTTCCTGCAGGGCGCCCATGTCGGTGGCCAGCGTGGGCTGGTAGCCCACCGCCGAGGGGATGCGGCCGAGCAGCGCCGACACTTCCGAGCCGGCCTGGGTGAAGCGGAAGATGTTGTCCACGAAGAACAGCACGTCCTGGCCCTGGTCGCGGAAGTGCTCGGCGACGGTGAGGCCGGTGAGCGCCACGCGCGCGCGGGCGCCGGGCGGCTCGTTCATCTGGCCGTAGACCAGGGCGCACTTGGAACCGGCGGCCGAGCCGTCATGCTCGTGCGGATCCACGTTCACCTTGGACTCGATCATCTCGTGATAGAGATCGTTGCCCTCGCGGGTGCGCTCGCCCACGCCGGCGAACACCGAGTAGCCGCCGTGCGCCTTGGCGATGTTGTTGATCAGCTCCATGATCAGCACGGTCTTGCCGACGCCGGCGCCGCCGAACAGGCCGATCTTGCCGCCCTTGGAATAAGGCGCCAGCAGGTCCACCACCTTGATGCCGGTGACCAGGATCTCGGCTTCCGTGGACTGCTCCGCATAAGAGGGGGCGGGCTGGTGGATGGCGCGCTTGCCGTCGCCGATCACCGGGCCGAGCTCGTCCACCGGCTCGCCGATCACGTTCATGATGCGGCCGAGGGTCGCCTCGCCCACCGGAACCTGGATCGGGGCGCCGGTGTCGGTGACCGGCTGGCCGCGCACCAGACCCTCGGTGGCGTCCATCGCGATGGTGCGGACGGTGTTCTCGCCGAGATGCTGGGCGACTTCGAGCACCAGGCGGTTGCCGTTGTTGGTGGTCTCGATCGCGTTCAGGATTTCCGGCAGGTGGCCGTCGAACTGCACGTCGACAACGGCGCCGATGACCTGGGTAATGCGTCCGGTGGGATTAGCCATGTTCGTCGTCCTTTGTCCTCGTCCACGCCGCGGTCAGAGCGCTTCGGCGCCGGAGATGATTTCGATGAGTTCCTTCGTGATCATGGCCTGACGCGTCCGGTTGTAGATCAGCGTCTGCTTCTTGATCATGTCGCCCGCGTTCCGCGTCGCGTTGTCCATGGCGCTCATCTGCGAGCCGTAGAACGAGGCCTGGTTCTCCAGGAGCGCCTTAAAGATCTGCACCGCGAGGTTGCGCGGCAGCAGGTCGGCGAGGATCTCCTCCTCGTCCGGCTCGTATTCGTAGACCGGCGCGTCGGCGTCGCTGGCGCGCGCCTCGAAGGTGGCGGGAACGAGCTGCTGGGCGGTGGGCACCTGGGAAATCACGCTCTTGAAGTGCGCGTAGAACAGCGTGCAGACGTCGAACGCGCCCTGGTCGAGCAGATGCAGGATCTTGGCGGCGATGTCGTTGGCCTCCCTGAAGCCGAGGGTGCGCACCGCGCGCAGGTCGACCAGTTCGATAATGTCGTCCGGGAAGGTGCGGCGCAGCTGCTCGTAGCCCTTTCGGCCGACGCAGAAGAACTTCACCTGCTTGCCGTCGGCGATCAGCGCGAACGCCTTCTCGCGGGCGAAGCGCACGATCGACGAGTTGAAGGCGCCGCACAAACCGCGCTCGCCGGTGGCGACCAGCAGCAGGTGCTTCTGGTTGCCGCCCGTGCCGGTGAGCAGAAGCGGCGCCTGGCCGCCCTGGGTCATGCCGGCGGCGAGGTTGCCGAGCACGGTCTCCATGCGCTCGGCATAGGGACGCGCCGCTTCCGCGGCCGCCTGGGCGCGCCGCAGCTTCGCCGCGGCGACCATCTGCATCGCCTTGGTGATCTTCTGCGTCGCCTTCACCGAGGCGATGCGGTTTCTCAGGTCCTTCAGGCTCGCCATCGCGACCGTCCGTCAGTTCGAGACAATCCCAGGGCGATCAGGCGAAGCTCTTGGCGAAGGCGTCGACGGCCTTGGTCAGCTTCTCGGTCGTCTCCTTGGAGAGCTCCTTGGAGGTGCGGATGGTGTCGAGGATGTCCTGGTGCTGGCCACGCAGCGCCAGCAGCAGGCCGCTCTCGAACTCGCGCACCTTGGACACCGGGAGCGGGTCCAGATAGCCGTTGATGCCGGCGAAGATCACCGCCACCTGCTCTTCCACCTTGAGCGGCGAGAACTGGCTCTGCTTCAGAAGCTCGGTGAGCCGGGCGCCGCGGTTGAGCAGCTTCTGGGTCGAGGCGTCGAGGTCGGAGCCGAACTGGGCGAAGGCCGCGAGCTCGCGGTACTGGGCGAGCTCGCCCTTGATCTTGCCCGCCACCTGCTTCATCGCCTTGATCTGCGCCGCCGAGCCCACGCGGGACACGGAGAGGCCGACGTTCACCGCCGGGCGGATGCCCTGGTAGAACAGATCGGACTCCAGGAAGATCTGGCCGTCGGTGATGGAGATCACGTTGGTCGGGATGTAGGCGGACACGTCGTTCGCCTGGGTCTCGATCACCGGCAGCGCGGTGAGCGAGCCGGCGCCGTGCTCGTCATTGAGCTTGGCGGCGCGCTCGAGCAGGCGCGAGTGGAGGTAGAACACGTCGCCGGGATAGGCCTCGCGGCCCGGCGGGCGGCGCAGCAGCAGCGACATCTGGCGGTAGGCGACGGCCTGCTTGGACAGGTCGTCATAGATCATCAGACCGTGCATGCCGTTGTCGCGGAAAAACTCGCCCATGGCGCAGCCCGCGAACGGGGCGAGGAACTGCATGGGCGCGGCGTCGGACGCGGTGGCGGCGACGATGATGGAATAGTCCAGCGCGCCCTGCTCCTCGAGCACCTTCACGAACTGGGCGACGGTGGAGCGCTTCTGGCCCACCGCCACATAGATGCAGTAGAGCTTCTGGCTCTCCGGGGCATCGCTGCCGTTCAGGGGCTTCTGGTTCAAGATCGCGTCGAGCGCCACGGCGGTCTTGCCGGTCTGGCGGTCGCCGATGATCAGCTCGCGCTGGCCGCGGCCGATCGGGATCATGGCGTCGATCGCCTTGAGCCCGGTCTGCATGGGCTCGTGCACCGACTTGCGCGGGATGATGCCCGGCGCCTTCACGTCCACGCGGCGGCGCTCGGTGTATTCGATCGGGCCCTTGCCGTCGATCGGGTTGCCGAGCGCGTCCACCACGCGGCCGAGCAGGCCCTTGCCCACCGGCACGTCGACGATGGCGCCGGTGCGCTTGACGGTCTGGCCTTCCTTGATCTCGCGGTCCGAGCCGAAGATCACGATGCCGACATTGTCGATCTCGAGGTTCAGCGCCATGCCGCGGGTGCCGTTCTCGAACTCGACCATCTCGCCGGCCTGGACGTTGTCGAGGCCGTAGACGCGCGCGATGCCGTCGCCGACGGAGAGAACCTGGCCGACCTCGGAGACTTCCGCCTCCTGGCCGAAATTCTGGATCTGCTCCTTGAGGATCGCGGAGATTTCAGCGGCTCGAATGTCCATCAGCGGACCTCTTTCATCGCATGCCGGATAGAATTGAGTTTGGTCTTCAGGGAAGCATCGACCATGCGCGAGCCGAGCTTCACGATGAGACCACCGAGGATGGACGGATCGACGGTAACGTCGAGATGCACGTCCTTGCCGGTCTGTTGCGCCAGCGCCTCCTTGAGGGCGGCGTAGTGGGCGTCGCCGAGCGGCGCCGCCACCGTGATTTCAGCCGTCGTCTCGCCGCGCTTCCTGGCGACGAGGGCGGCATAATCGGAGATCATGCGCGGCAGCGCGAACAGGCGGCGGTTCTTGGCCACCAGCCGCACGAAATTGGCGGCGAGGCCGCCGATGCCGACCTTGTCGAGCACCGCCGCCATCGCGCCGAACTGCTCCTCGGCGGTGAACACCGGGCTCTTCACGAGCCGCGCCAGATCCGCGTTCTCGGCCATCAGGCCGGAGAGGCGGGCAAGGTCCGCCGCGACGGAATCGATTGCGCCGGCCTCGTCGGCCAGCTCGAACAGCGCGGTCGCATAGCGCCCCGCCATGCCTGACACGATCGTCTCCGCCACCCGCACCTCTCTCGGACTTGCGGCCAGCTGCGGCGCACCATGCGCGCATCCTGCCCAAACCCTTGATCTGTTGGGAATATTCTTATGCGATCCGCCCCACGGGATAATCCCGCGCTGCGAAATCCCGGTGTGCCTAACACAGGCGGATGAAGGCGGCAACATGACCGAAGATGGGCCGATATGCCGCATTGCCGCACCGTGAGTTCCCGGCCTCCGCCCGGGCCCCCCCGGGAAACCGCGCCGGCCGGCGCTTTTTCCCTTACGGAAAGCCAAGGCGGCGCCTGCGGGCCGGCGCCTCGGGCCGCCTCCGGCCGAGCGCGCGCCGAAATAAAAAGGCCCCGGCCTTGCGGCCGGGGCCTCGTCGCCGGCGCGCCGGGCGCCGGGAAGCGGGCCGGGCTCAGTTGGCCCGGCTGGTCTTTTCCGGGGCGGCCGGGAAGGCGGCGTTCTTCACCTGGCCCTTCATCAGCTCGATGGCGAGCTTGAGCTGGGTGTCGTCCTTGGTCTCCGGCGGCACGTAAGCGGGGGAGCCGGTCTGCTCCTCCTCGCCGTTCTTCAGGTGGCCCTTCAGGGAGGATTCGCTGCGCCCGTCGCCGGTGGCGCCGAGCTTGGCCTTCTCCTCGTCGGGCAGGTCCTGCACCAGGATGATGTCCGGTTCGATGCCCTTGGCCTGGATCGAGCGGCCGGAGGGGGTGTAGAAGCGCGCGGTGGTGAGCCGAAGCGCCCCGTTCTCGCCTTCGCGGCCGAGCGGGATGATGGTCTGCACCGAGCCCTTGCCGAAGGTGCGCGAGCCCAGCACGGTGGCGCGCTTGTGGTCCTGGAGCGCGCCGGCGACGATCTCGGAGGCCGAGGCGGAGCCGCCGTTCACCAGCACGATCACCGGCTTGCCCTTGGTGCGGTCGCCGCCGCGGGCATTGTAGCGCTGGGATTCCTCCGGATTGCGGCCGCGGGTGGAGACCACCTCGCCGCGATCGAGGAACGCGCTCGACACCTCCACCGCCTGGGTGAGCAGGCCGCCGGGATTGTTCCGCAGGTCGATGATGTAGCCGCGGATCTTGTCCGCGCCGATCTCGCCGGTCAGGTTGTCAATGGCCTTTTCCAGGCCGGCATTGGTCTGCTGGGTGAACTGGTTGATGCGGATGTAGGCGATGTCGTCCGCCTCCACCTTCGAGCGCACCGCCTGGATCTTGATGACGGCCCGCGTCACCTTGACCTCGAACGGCTTTTCCATGCCCTTGCGCATGATGGTGAGGCGGATCGGCGCGCCCACCGCGCCGCGCATCTTGTCCACCGCCTCGGTCAGGGTCATGCCCTGCACCTGCTCGTCATTGAGCTTGGTGATGAGGTCGCCGGCCATCACGCCCGCTTTGGCAGCCGGGGTGTCCTCCATGGGCGCGATGACCTTCACCAGGCCATCCTCCATCTTCACCTCGATGCCGAGGCCGCCGAACTCGCCGGAGGTCTGCACCTGCATGTCGTGGTAGGTCTTGGCGTCCATGTAGGACGAATGCGGGTCGAGCTCCTGGAGCATGCCCTTGATGGCGGACTCCACGAGCTTGGAATCCTCCGGCTTCTCCACATAGTCCGAGCGCACGCGCACGAACACGTCGCCGAACAGATCGAGCTGGCGATAGGTGTCGGAGGAAGCGGCTTCCGCGGCCATCCCGAGGAACAGGCGCGGCTGCACCACGGTGAACGCCACCAGGGCGCCGGCGGCCGCGCCGAAGATAAACAAAGACGTCCGACGCATCATCCGCGCACCTTCCGACTATCCGTTGCTGCCGCCCACCAGGGAGCGGGATCGATCGACACCCCGTCCTTGCGGAACTCTACATACAATTGGGGCTGTCCCGAGGCTGGATTTGCCGAGGCTGGATTTCCGCCGGGCAAGGCCGGGATCCCCGTCCTGCCCGCTCGGCCCATCACCGCCACCGGCTCGCCGGCCAGGACGAACTGGCCGAGCTCGACCGAGATCCGGTCCATGCCCGCCAGGAGAATATGGTATCCGCCGCCAGCGTTGAGGATCAAGAGTTGTCCGTAGCTGCGGAACGGGCCGGCATAGACCACCCAGCCGTCGGCCGGGGCGCTCACCGGGGCGCCCGAGCGGGTGGCGATGGTGAGCCCCTTCTCGGCCCCGCCGGCGGCGTCCGGCGCCCCGAACTCGCGCAGCCGCACCCCGGCAACCGGTAGCGGCAGCAAGCCTTTGGCATCGGTGAAGGCGATCGCGGGGGCGAGCCGCGCCGGGTCGTCCTGGGGCGCGAGGTCGCGCCTGCCGGAGGGCGGCGGCGGCGCCGCGGCCTGCGCCGCCTCGGCGGCGCGGGCGGCGGGCGGCACCTCCGCCTCCAGCCGGGTCACGAGATCGTGCACGTCGCCGCTGGTCTTCGCGAGGCCCTCGGCCTGCGCCTTGTCGGCCGACGGCAGGGGATCGCTCTCCTGCTGCCGGCGCTGGCGCTCGCCCACCAGCGCGGCAAGGCGCGCGCGGTCCTCCTCCAGCACCGCGGCGAGGCGCGTCAGCGCGCCGCGCGCCTCGGCGAGCTCCCCGCGCACCCGCGACAGCTCGGTGAGGTCGGCGGCGAGCGTCTCCGCCTCCACCCGCAGCTCCGGCACCAGCGCGCCGAGCAGGATGGCCGAGCGCACCGCGTCGAGCGCGTCGCCGGGGCGCATGACGAGGGCGGGGGGCGGCTCGCGGCCCATGCGCAGCAGCGCCGCCAGCACCTGGGCCAGCACGCCGCGGCGCTGGGCGAGCGAGATGTCCAGCGCCGAGGCCGCCTGGTCGAGGCGCACCATGCGCGCCTCGAGGTCGATGACGCGCTGCTCGACCTCCCGCGCCCGTCCGGAGGCCTCCACCAGCAGGCGCGAGAGCTTGCCGCGGTCGCCCTTGGCGGCCTCGATCTCCGCCCGCAGGCGCTCCTGGAATTCCCGGTTGCCGGCCACCTCGGCCTTCAGCGCCGCGCCGTCCACCTCCCGGCCCACGCCCCTGCCCGGCGCGGGGGGCGGCAGCGGCACCGCCTTCTGGGCGAGGCGCGGCGAGGCCGGCCGGGGGGCGCCGGCGCCCTCGGCACGCGCCGGCCCTGCCCCGGCCACGGCGGTGGCGAGGAGCACGCAGGCGAGGAGACCGATGCGCGGCATCATGACCCATCATTGCCGCGCTCTGGTTGAGCAGAGGTAAAGGCCTGCGGGCGGCGCCCGCCGTCCGGCCCGGAGCGCCGGGCGGGGCGCACGCCCTAGGCCTCCATGCCCTCGAGCTCGGAGATCATGCTCTCGATCAGCGACAGGCCGGTCTGCCAGAACGCCGGGTCGCGCGCGTCGAGGCCGAACGGGGCGAGCAGCTCGGAATGGTGCTTGGTGCCGCCCGCCGCCAGCATGTCGAGATAGCGCTCGGCGAAGCCGTCCGACGCGCTCTCGTAGACCGCGTAGAGCGAATTCACGAGGCAGTCGCCGAAGGCGTAGGCATAGACGTAGAACGGCGAGTGGATGAAATGGGGGATGTAGGTCCAGAAGCTCTCATAGCCGGGGCCCAGATGGATCGCCGGCCCGAGGCTCGCGCTCTGCACCGCCATCCAGATCTCGCCGATGCGCTCGGAGGTGAGCTCGCCCGCGCGCCGCTCGGTGTGGACCTCGCGCTCGAAGCTGTAGAAGGCGGTCTGGCGCACCACCGTGTTGATCATGTCCTCCACCTTCTGGGCGAGCATGATCTTGCGCGCCTGCGGGGTCTCGGCGGCGGCGAGCAGGCGGCGGAAGGTCAGCATCTCGCCGAACACCGAGGCGGTCTCGGCCAGCGTCAGCGGGGTCGGCGCCATGAGCGCGCCCTGGCGGCCGGCGAGCACCTGGTGCACGCCGTGGCCGAGCTCGTGGGCGAGCGTCATCACGTCCCGCGGCTTGCCCTGATAGTTGAGCAGCACGTAAGGGTGCGCCGAGGGGACGGTCGGGTGCGCGAACGCGCCCGGCGACTTGCCGGGCCGCACCGGGGCGTCGATCCAGGACTTGTCGAAGAAGTCGCGGGCGATGTCCGCCATCTGCGGCGAGAAGGTGCCGTAGGCCTGAAGCACGGTGTCCTTCGCCTCGCTCCAGGCGATGTCGCGCGCCGCCACCTTCGGCAGCGGCGCGTTGCGGTCCCAGAATTCGAGGCGCTCCTTGCCGAACCAGCGCGCCTTGAGCGCGTAATAGCGGTGCGACAGGCGCGGATAGCTGGCCTGGATCGCCGAGACCATGGCGTCCACCACCTCCTGCTCCACCCGGTTGGACAGGTGGCGCGCCGAGGCGACGTCGGGGAAGCCGCGCCAGCGGTCGGAAATCTCCTTGTCCTTCGCCAGCGTGTTGGTGAGCAGCGTGAACAGGCGCACGTTCCGGCCCAGGGTCTCGGCGAGCGCGAGGGCGGCCGCGCGGCGCACCTCCTCCTTGGGATCCTGCATCAGGTTGAGCGTGGGCTCGATGGCGAGGTCCTGCCCGTTCACCTGGAAGCGCAGCGAGGAGATGGTCTCGTCGAACAGCCGGCTCCAGGCGCTGCGGGAGGGGTTCGCCTTCTCGTGGAACAGCTGCTCGATCTTGTCGTCCAGCTGGTAGGGCTTGTCCTTCCTCAGATCCTCGATCCAGGGCCGGTAGTAGGCCAGCGCCGGCGTCGCCATGGCGGCCTCGAGCTTGGTGTCGTCGAGCCGGTTCAGCTCCAGCGTGAAGAACAGAAGGTGGGTGGAGGCGTCGGTCAGGCGTTCCTGGATGTCGCCGTAGAACTTGGCCCGCGCCGGGTCGGAGGTGTCGCCGGCATAGACCAGGCTGCCGTAGGAGGCGATGCGCCCCATGAGGTCGTCCAGCGCCTCGTAGCGCTGCACCGCCGCCGCCAGCGCGCCGCCGGCGTCGGGCCGCTCCAGCAGGTCTGAGAGCTTGCCCTTGTAGTCGGCCTCGAACACCAGGCAGGCGGCGTCGGCCTGCTTGAGGTCCGCGGCGAGGGCGGGAGCGTCCATGCCGGCATAGAGGTCGGACAGATTCCACACCGGCAGGTCCTGCGCCGGGGCAATGGCGGCGCGGGCCGATGCGGGCGCCGCATGGACCGCGCCGGCGGAGGGGAGGCGCGCCGGCAGACCGGGGCACGGAACGGTGAACGGAACGGACATGGGACCTCCGAAAAGGGGCGTTGCCTGAAATTGGGCCGTGCCGCGGCCGATGCCAAGGGGGATGGCAGCGGGAATGGCAAGGGGCGGCGGCAAGTGGGGCGACAAGGAGGGCGACAAGGAGGGGCGGCAAGGACGGCAGGAAGAAGCGGGGCGGGGGCGGTGACGGGCGCCGGCGATTCGGCCCCGCCGGCCGGCCCGGCGCGCCGGCGGCGCGGAAAGGCCGGCGCCAGAATCCTCCCAACCCCGCTGCGCCGCAAGGGTCTTGCGCAATGGCGCGGCGCCTTAGACTTGCCTTAACCATCGCCGGCCAAGCTCGCGCATTGTCTTCCGCCCCCGCCAGCCCGGACGCCCATGACCTCATCCCTGCTCCTCGTCGAGGACGACCCCGACGAGGCCCGCCGCCTCGCCGCCTGCCTCGCCCATCTCGGCCACCGCACCAGCTGGGTGGAGGACGGCGACGCCGCGCTGGAGCGCCTGTCGCGCGAGCCGTTCGACGCCATGCTGCTCGATCTCGTGGTGCCCGGCCTCGACGGCATGGGCGTGCTGCGCGCGCTCGCCGCGCGCGGCGACGCCGTTCCGGTGGTGGTGGCGGTGACGCCCGCCGGCCTCGAGGGCGCGCGCTCGGCGATCCGGGCCGGCGCCTGCGACTTCGTGGTCAAGCCGGCCGGCGCCCTGCGGCTCGAAGTGGCGCTCGCCAACGCTTTGGCGCGCGGCCGGGACGCGGCGCCCCGCCGCGCCGGGACGTCCCCCGCTTCGGGCACTCCGTCCGCGACGGCCCCCATTTCCGCGCAGGTGATCCGCCTCGCCGACCGGGTGGCGCCCGACCCGGGCGCGAGCCGCCCCCTCGCCGTCCCGGCCGAGCGCCTCGATCTGCTGGACGGCGCCGGCCATGTGCGCCCGCTCGACGCGGTGGAGGCGGAGCTGATCCGCTTTGCCTGCGCCCTTTATGGCGGGCGCCTGACGGAGGTGGCGCGGCGCCTCGGCATCGGCCGCTCGACGCTCTACCGCAAGCTGGCCCAGATCGAGCACGCCGGACCCGCCGCAGCGGAAGCGGCGTCCAGCCCCGCTTCGCCGGCGATAGCCGCCGAGTAACCATATCGGCCGGACCCCGGAACCTCCCGTCGCAGGGTTTGTTGCTGCCAAGTTACAGACGAACGAATTCCTTGCGCTACGCAAGCTTGTGAGTTGATCGGCCGGCATCGAAGCGGCACCTAGACAACTCGCGGGCCATTTTGAGGAGGTCGGACCCATGCGGGTTGATCTGCAGGGGAAGCTGGGGCGTGCGGTGGCGTGCGGCAGCCAGGTGATGCGCCGCGCGCCCGCCGGCGCGCGGGCGGCGATGCTCGCGGCGCTGATGGCCACGCTCGGCGCGAGCCCGCTGCGCGCCGAGCAGCCCGACCTTCCCGGCGCCGCGGAGCTTCCCGCCGGCGCGGCGCTGGCCTCCCCGCCCACCACCATCTTCCGCCCGGGCAATGTGGGGCCCATGTCCCTGCCGCCGGGCCGGAGCGCCGAGCCCGCGGCGGCGCCGGTGACCCATTCCGCCGGCTTCGGCACCTCCACCGCGGTGTCGGGCATCGATGCCGCCGGCAGCGGCGAGCACGCAAGCCCGCTCCAGGCCGCCACGCCGTCGGCGGCGCCCCCCGCGCAACCGGCCGAGCACGCCGCGCCGTCCCGCGCCGCGCCGAGCCAGGCGGAGGCGCCTCTGCCGGCGCCCCCGGCTGGCCCCGCAGCGACGGCCGCTCAGCCGATTCCGGCCTCGCCCGCCGCCAGCGCGGCCAACACCGGGACCGCGCTGCCGCCCGCCCCCGCCCAGAGCGCCGCGCAGCCGGCGGTCATGCCGCCTGCGGACACCGCTCCCGTGGCCCAGGCCGATCCTCTCGCTCTGGTGGCGGGCGAGGTGCGCGCCCTGCTGGCGCGGCCCGAGGCCGTCACCGCCAACAAGTCGTTCCAGGAGGGCCTTGCCGCCTTTTACGGCGCGCGCGAGGGCCGGCCGATCTTCGTCGACGCCGCGGGCTTCGACGCGCGCGGCATGGCGGTGATCGCCCGCCTGCGCGCGGCGGCGGAGGACGGCCTCGACCCGGACGACTACGCCGTGCCGCCGCTGCCGCGCCGGGCCGACGCCCTGACGCTGGCGCGCGCCGAGTTGCACCTCGCGGTCGCCGCCCTCACTTATGCGCGCCACGCCCAAGCGGGCCGCTTCGAACCCTCGCGCATCTCCGCCCTGGTGACGCCGAAGCGCGACATCCCCGACCCGGCGGCGGTGCTCGAGACCCTCGCCGACGCGCCCGACGCCGACGCCGCCCTCGCCGGCTTCAACCCGCCCCATGCGGGCTACCGGGCGCTGAAGGCGAAGCTCAAGGAGGTCGCGGGCCAGACCGCGCCCAAGATCGTCGCGATCCCCGCCGGCCCGCTGCTGCGGCCCGGCGCGAGCGACCCGCGCGTTCCCGCTTTGCGCACCCGCCTCGGCGCCGCCGGCGCGGCGAACGATCTGATCTACGACCAGGCCTTGGTGGAGGCCGTGAAGGCGTTCCAGGAATCGAGCGGCGTCTCCGCCACCGGCAATGTGGGCGCCTCCACCATCGCCGCCTTGAACAAGGATGCGGGTGGGGGCGGCGGCAGCCTGGCCACCGACGTGATCGCCAACATGGAGCGCTGGCGTTGGCTGCCGCGCGACCTGGGCGAGGCTTATGTGATGGTCAACATCCCCGAGTTCATGGTGCGCATCTACCAGGGCGACAGGAAGGTCCACGAGACCCGCGTGGTGGTGGGCAAGCCGCAGACCCCGACCCCGCTGCTCACCCGGGACATGCAGTACGTGGTGGTGAACCCGGCCTGGAACATCCCGCCCTCGATCGCCCGCAACGAGATGATGCCGCTGCTGCGCGCCGACCCGAGCGCGCTCGGCCGGCGCGGCATCCAGGTGGTCAGCAACGGCTCGGGCGGGGTCTCCTTCCGCCAGCCGCCGGGCGAGCGCAACGCGCTGGGGCGCATCAAGTTCATGTTCCCCAACGACCATTCGGTCTATCTCCACGACACGCCCTCGCGGGCGCTGTTCCAGAACGAGCGCCGCGCCTACAGCCACGGCTGCATGCGGGTCTACGAGCCGCTGAAGTTCGGCGAGGTGATCTTCAATCTGGGCATGCCCGGCGAGACCTGGACCGAAGGGCGGATCGCGAAGATGTTCGGCAGCGCCGAGCGCTACGTGAACCTCAAGCGGCGCTTCCCGGTGCACGTGGTCTATTTCAACGCGGTGGTCGACGGCGCCGGCCGGCTGAGCGTGCGCGAGGACCTCTACGGCATCAACGCGCAGGTGAAGGCCATTCTCGGCCTCGATGGCCGCCGCCGGATCGCCGACAACCAGACCAGCCGCACCCGCTGACCCCGGCGGCGGCGCCCGACCGCCGATTCGCCGACAGGCGCCGTGGCACGATGGCCACGGTCAAGTGGAAATCGGCGTCGGCACGTTTTCGCCATAGTCCGCCGCTACTCACGACGGCGTGACATGGGGGCGACGGGCGTAAATCCGCCCTTAACCGAACCCGACAAGACTCCGATTGCATCGCGCCACGGCAACAGTCGCGGCACCGACCAGACCTGAGCCTCGGGTTCGAGCCATTGCAGATCACCGCCGCGCCGCAATCCCTTCTCTCCCGCCTCGCCGGCGCGCTCGATCGGCTGAAGGTCGCGGGGTTAGGCGTCATCCTGGCGGTGTGCGGCACCACTGCGCTGCAGAATGCGGTGGCCAACGGCGACACCCGCACCCTTGCCATCCACCACACCCATACCGGCGAGAGCGGCACCTTCACGTTCAAGAAGGACGGCCGCTATGACGCCGCGGTGCTCGAGAAGCTCAACTGGTTCCTGCGCGACTGGCGCACCAACGAGCCCACCAAGATGGACCCCCAGCTGTTCGACATCCTCTGGGAGGTGTGTCGCGAGACCGACGTCGAGGCGCCGATCCAGGTGGTGAGCTCCTACCGGTCTCCCGCCACCAACGCCATGCTGCGCTCGCGCAGCCGCGGCGTGGCGAAGACCTCCCAGCACATGCTGGGCAAGGCCATGGACTTCTTCATCCCCGGCGTCGAGCTCGCGCGCCTGCGGGAAGCGGGCCTGCGGCTCCAGCGGGGCGGCGTCGGCTTCTATCCCACCTCCGGCTCGCCGTTCGTGCATATGGATACCGGCTCGGTGCGCCACTGGCCGCGCATGAGCCACGACCAGCTGGCCCGCGTGTTCCCCGACGGCAAGACCGTCCACATCCCCTCCGACGGCAAGCCGCTCGCCAACTATCAGGTGGCGCTGGCCGAGATCGAAGCGCGGGGCTCGCGCCCCGGCGTAACCGTGGCCTCCGCCGATTCCGGCAAGGGCATCAAGGGCTTCTTCAGCAAGCTCATGGGCCGCAAGGACGAGGAGGAAGACGAGAGCCGCGGGTCCGAGCCGCAGGTGGCCTCGGCCGCCGCCGCCAAGACCCCGGCCACCGCCGCCCCGGCGCCGGCCGCCGATGCCGCCGCCCCGCGTCTCGCCGCCGCGCCGCTGCCGCGCCCGCGTCCGGCCGAGATCGCCGGCGCCGCGATCGTCACCGCCTCGCTCGCGGGCGCCCCCCTCGCCGGCGCCCCCTTGCCGCCGTCCCGTCCGGCGGCGCGGGCGGAGCCGAAGCCCGCCGCGCCGGTGCCCGGCGTGCAGGTGGCGAGCCTTCCCGGCGCCCCGCTTCCCGAGCTGATCACCGGCGCGCCGGTGGGCGGCTCGCTCTACGATGCCGGCGCCGCGCTCGGCTATGCCGCGGCGGGCAATATCGGTCCCGAGGCCGCGCCGCTGCACGGCGGCGCCGTGCTGGCGGCGCCGGCGCACGCCGCTGCCCCGGCGCCGCCTTCGGCCGTCGCCCGGCTGCGCGCGCGCGGCAAGCCGGTGCCGCAGGCCCCCGAACCGGTGGTGCAGGCGGCCTCCGCCGCGACCTTCGACCGGCTGTTCCTGTCGCCGAGCCTCGCCTCGGATCTCACCCTGCGGCCGCCGGAGCTGCGTGTGTTCACGGCCTTCGTGTCGCCGCCCCAGACCGTGGTGGCGCAGGGCTTCTCCCGCGACGGCAGCTTCGGGCTCGATCCGCGCTTCCGCGGGGCGGCGGTGGTGCCGCTGCCCACCTACGCCTTCCGCGCGCCGTCCGTGGTGGTCAGCCAGCGCATGTGAGCCCCGGGCCAGGGCCGAGGCCCGGGCCGAGGCCAAAGCCGGGCGGCGCCCGGCCCGGCGGGTGTCATGCGAAAATGCCGAGCGCCTGGCAATAGAGGTCGACGATCGCCTCGTGCTCCTTGCGATCGTCCACGTCCTCCTTGCGGATCTTCAGGATGGTGCGCAGCGCCTTCACGTCGAAGCCGTTGGCCTTGGCCTCCGCGAACACGTCCTTGATGTCGTCGGCGATGGCCTTCTTCTCCTCCTCGAGCCGCTCGATGCGCTCGATGAGGGACTTCAGCTGTTCCTTGGCGAACCCCGCGGGGGCATCTGACACGTCTTCCGCCACCTGGCAGACTCCTCAAGCTGATGGGCCGTCGATAGAGGCCCTGCGCCCGGGCGCCGTCAAGGACGCGTCCCCGCTTTCCACGCCCCGGTGCGCCATCGCGCCGGCTTTCGCCGCGGCCGGCGGCATGCGAGTCTACCGCCCCACCGCAGCCTTCGCCCCCGCCGCCGCGCCCGCCGATCCGCCCGCCACAAGCCTCGCCCCATGACTGCCCAGTCGCCATCCCGCCTCGCGCCAGGCATCCTCGCCCTCGTCCTCGGCGCGTTCGCCATGGGGGCATCGGTGCTGTTCGTGCGATTCGCGGACGTGGGGCCGTTCGCGAGCGCCTTCTGGCGCGCCGCGCTCGCTTTGCCCTTCCTCGCCGCCTGGGCGGGGCTGGCCGGAAAACCACACGGGGCGAATCGCACCGGGACGCGCCGCACGTTGCCGCGCGCGAGCCTGGTGGCGGGGCTGTTCTTCGCCGGCGATCTGATCTTCTGGCACCTCGCCATTCTCGGCACCAGCGTCGCCAACGCCACCGTGCTCGCCACCACCTCGCCGCTCTGGGTGACGCTCTATGCCGCGCTCGTGCTGCGCGCCCGGATTTCGGCCGCAAGCCTTTGCGGGCTAACGCTCTGCACCGCCGGCGCGCTGGCCCTGGTGGGGGAAAGCTGGCACCTCGATCCCGCCCGGCTGCCCGGCGACGCGGCGGGGCTGGTCACCGCCGTGTTCTTCGCCGGCTACTTCCTCGCGGTCCGCGCCGCCCGGCGCCACAGCGGGCCGGCGACGGTGACCCTGGTCTCCACCGCCGTGACCAGTCTGGCGCTGCTCATCGTCGCCCATGCGCTGGAGCCAACTATTTGGCCAGCATCGACAAACGGCATCGCGGCGCTGCTCGCGCTCGCCCTCGTGAGCCAAGTGGGCGGGCTCGGCCTGGTCTCGGTCGGGCTCGCCGTGGTGCCGCCGGTGTTCGGCGCCCTGGTGTTCTTCCTGGAGGTGGTCAGCGCCGCCGCCCTCGGCGCGCTGTTCCTGGGCGAGGGCCTGAGCCTGGCCCAATGGGCCGGCTCGGCGCTGGTGGTGGCGGGCCTCCTCGTCGCCCGCCCGCGCCCGCCTTCGTCGCGCCGCGAAGGGCGTCCAGAAGTGCGCCGGCCCGCCGAGCATTGACGCGGCCGCCCAAGGCGGGCACACAAACCCACCCGGCGCGGCCTCGGCCAAAAGTCGAGGCCTCGGGCGGAAGGTCATGGATCCATCGAACGCGGAAAGATGTCTCGCGGCTTCCTCGGCATGACACCAGGCGCGATCCGCTCCCGGCCCTTCGGCGGTCGCGCGGCAGCGGTGCGCCTCGCGGCCCTTGCCGCGCTGGCGCTGGTGCTCTGGCCCGCCGCCGCCCATGCGGACTTCCGCCTGTGCAACCGGACCCAGAGCCGCATCGGCATCGCCATCGGCTACAAGGAAGGCGACACCTGGCTCACCGAGGGCTGGTGGAACGTGAGCGCCAACAGCTGCGAGACGCTGCTGCGCGGCGACCTGCCGGCCCGCTTCTACTATCTGTATGCGGTGGACTACGACCAGGGCGGCGAATGGGCCGGCAAGGTCCATATGTGCACCCGGGAGAAGGAATTCACCATCCGCGGCGCCGAGGACTGCCTGGCGCGGGGCTTCGAGCGCACCGGCTTCTTCGAGGTGGACACGCAGCAGCAGAAATCCTGGACCGTCCAGCTCACGGAGGCGAACCAGTCGAGGCCGCCGCCCCAGGCGGCCGCGCCCCTGCCCCCGCCGCCGCCCAGGAGACCTTGAGCCGAGAGGACCGGCAGCCCAGGCCGGCGTGACCGCGCAGAAGGCCAGGGTCGGCGCCTCCCCGCACCCTGCGCGCCGCGGCCTGCGCCACGGGGCTCAGATGTTGCGGCCTTCCACCTTCACGGCGAGCTGCTCCTCCATGTCCTCGGAGCCGTCGATGCGCGGATTGACCGCGCGCGCCCGGCGCACCGCCTCGAGGGCGCGCTTGTCGTCGCCCAGGTCGCGGAAGATCAATGCGAGGCCGTACATGGAGGGGAAGTGGCGCGGCTCGCGGGCGATCACCTCGCGCAGATCGGCGAGCGCGCCGGCATAGTCGTCCTTGATGTAGCGCAGGGTCGCCCGCTTGCTGATGGCGCCGATGTAATCGGGCTCGATGACGATCACCTGGTCCAGCAGTTCGAGCGCGAGGTCATACTGCTTGGCGTCCGCCGCCGCCAGGGCACGGGCCATGAGGATGTCGCAGCTGGGCGAGCCGGAATCGGAGAAAATCTGCTCGAGCCGGTCGGCGATCTGCTTCGAGGAGCGGTCGTCGGGCGCCACCTTCAAGGCCGCGAACAGGCCCTCGAGCTGGGTGCGCTTATCCTTCGGCGGCCGGGGCTTAGGGACCTCGGCGGCCTTCTGGTCCGGCTTGGGTGCCGCCTGCGGCGCCGACTTCGGCTGGCCGGGCGCAGGCGCCTGGGCGCGGGCGGTGCCACCGAGAAGGCCGAGCGCCAGCAAGCCGCAGGCCGCGAGGCGGAGGGCGCGCACCCGAGGCGCGAAAACAGAAATAGGCGGCGTGGTCTCGGCACTCATGGGAAAAGTGTCGAGCGTCCGCCGCCGTTCGTCAACCGGCAGAAAGGCAGGGGCGCGCGGTGGTGGGTCACGATCCGGCGATGCCGGCGGCGACGCGCTCCAATCGCGCGTCGGCCGAACTGGCGCCGGGATCAGCCCTGGCGCGCCTTGAAGCGCTTCTGGGTCTTGTTGATGATGTAGACGCGGCCCTTGCGGCGCACGAGACGGTTGTCCCGGTGGCGGCCGAGCAGCGACTTCAGGGAATTGCGGATCTTCATGGTAACCAGCTTTCGGCCGACCGCGGCGCGCATGCCGCGCGGCTCGTCGACACCTTGTTTGATGGATCGAGCCGGCGTGATAAGGGCGAAGCCGCGTCCTGTCAATGCGTCAGGCCCGGCGGCCGGGCGCCGAGCGATGCTCAGGCGCGGTGATAGGGGTGGCCGCAGAGGATGGTGACGGCCCGGTAGAGCTGCTCGGCCGCCATCACCCGCACCAATTGGTGGGGAAAGGTCGCGGCGCCATAAGCGAGCAGCAGCGTCGCACGGCTGCGCACCTGGCCGCTCAGCCCGTCCGCGCCGCCGATGACGAAATAGATCGCCGGCACGCCGCCGTCGCGCCGCTCGCGGATCCAGCCGGTGAAGGCTTCGCTCGACAGGTTCTGGCCGCGCGGGTCGAGGATCACCAGCGCCGCGTCCGCGGGGAAGGCGGCGACCAAAGCCGCGCCCTCCTCGGCCATGCGGTCCTCGGGGCGGCGGGCGGTGGATTCGCCAATCTCAACCATGTCGACCTGGGTGAAGCCGATTTGCCGCCCGCCGGCGCGGGCCCGGTCCAGATAGCGGGTCACGAGGTCGCGCTCGGCTCCGGCTTTCAGCCGGCCGACGCAGGCGAGGACGAGACGCACCCTTCCTGCCCGCCGATCAGGCGCGGGCGGGGCCGGACCACATCTTCTCGATATTGTAGAAGCTGCGGACCTCAGGCTGGAAGATGTGCACGATCACGTCGTTCGCGTCGATCAGCACCCAGTCGCAGGCCGGCTGTCCCTCGATCCTGACGCCCTTGACGCCCGCCTGCTTCAGCGCCTCGATGAGGTGCTCGGCGATGGCGCCCACGTGCCGCTGGGAGCGGCCCGAGGCGATCACCATGAAGTCGGCGATGGACGTCTTGCCGCGCAGGTCGATCGAAACGACGTCCTCGGACTTGTCGTCTTCGAGCCGGGCTATGACGAGTGCGAGCATCTCCTCAGCGTCGAGCGCTTCGGAGAGCGGGGCGGGCGCCTTCATCGGGGCGGCCGCCGGGAGAGCGGTCGTGGACAGGGGTCCGTATCCTCTCGCGTTGCGTGGGCCGCGGGTGGCCGCACCCGCGCGCACCAGAACAGAATGCAGGCAAATCAACGAATTTTCAAGGGTTACTCGCAATCAGGCCGGCGATGGCCCCGCCCCGTCCCGCCGCGCCGCCCGGATCTGCGTTGACGACACAGGGGATTTCAGCCCGTGGAGGAACACCCAGGCGGGCGGGGCGAGGTTGGCCAGCAAAGGCGCGTCGCTCTCCTCGATGCGGTAGCGCCCGAGCGCCTGGGCGGCGCGCGAGGCGGTGGCGGCGAGGCTCTGGCCCATGCGGTCCACCACCGCGATGGGCACCAGATCGGCGATCTCGCGCCAGCGCTGCCAGCGGTCGAAGCGCGCCAGATTGTCCGCCCCCATGATCCAGACGAACCGCACCTGGCGCATCCGCGCGGTGAGCAGGCGCACGGTCTCGTAGGAATAGCGCACGCCATAGTCCGCCTCGAAGGCGGTCACGTCGATGCGCGGATGGTGCGCCACGGCGCGGGCGAACGCCACGCGCGCCTCGATACCGGGCAGATCGCTGTTGTTCTTGAGCGGGTTGCCGGGGGTGACGAGCCACCACACCCGGTCGAGCCGCAGCCGGTGCAGCGCCAGAAGGCTCGCCGCCCGGTGCGCGCCGTGGGCGGGATTGAAGGAGCCGCCGAACAGCCCGACCCTGAGGCCGGGCGTCGCCAGCGGCAGACGGCGCGCCGCGCGCGCGCTCAGGCACACCGGGCCAAGCGCGGCCTCCGCCTCGCCCTTCGTCGCCAGGCGCGCGCTCACGGCCGGGTCTGGCCCTGGCCGTGGACGCGATACTTGAACGAGGTGAGCTGCTCGGCACCCACCGGCCCGCGCGCATGCATGCGGCCGGTGGCGATGCCGATCTCGGCGCCGAAGCCGAACTCGCCGCCGTCGGCGAACTGGGTGGAGGCGTTGTGCAGCACGATGGCCGAATCCACCTCGGCCAGGAACCGGTCCGCCGCCGCCTGATCCTCAGTGACGATGGCGTCGGTGTGGTGCGAGCCGTGGGCGTCGATATGGGCGATGGCCTCGTCCAGGCTGCCCACCACCTTGGCGGCGATGATCGCATCCAGATACTCGGTGTCCCAATCCTCGGCGGTGGCGGGCGCCACGCGCGGATCGGCCGCCGCCACCGCCGCGTCGCCACGCACCGCGCAGCCGGCGTCGATCAGCATCTGAACCAGCGGCTTCAGGTGGGTCGCGGCCGCGTCCTTGTGCACCAGGAGCGTCTCGGCGGCGCCGCATACGCCGGTGCGGCGCATCTTGGCGTTGAGCACCACGCTCTTGGCCATGGCGAGGTCGGCCGCCTTGTCGATGAAGACGTGGTTGATGCCGTCGAGATGGGCGAATACCGGCACCCGCGCGTCCGCCTGCACCCGGGCGACGAGGCTCTTGCCGCCGCGCGGCACGATCACGTCCACCGTCCCGTCGAGCCCGGCGAGCATGTGGCCCACCGCGTCCCTGTCGGCCACCGGCACCAGTTGGACCGCGTCCGCGGGCAGGCCTTCGGCCTCCAGCCCAGTGACCAGGGCGCGGTGGATGGCGGCCGAGCTCCTCAGCCCGTCCGAGCCGCCGCGCAGGATCACCGCGTTGCCGGCGCGCAGGCACAGAGCGGCGGCGTCGGCGGTCACGTTGGGCCGGCTCTCATAGATCACGCCGACCACGCCGATGGGCGTGCGCACGCGCTCGATGACGAGGCCGTTGGGCCGCGTCCAGCGGTCCACCACCTCGCCCACCGGGTCGGGGAGGCCGGCGACGGTCTCGATGCCTTCGGCCATCGCGGCGATGCGGGCGGGGCTGAGGGTCAGGCGGTCGAGGAACGATCCGGTCATGCCGGCGGCCTGCGCCTGCGCCACGTCCTGCGCATTGGCGGCGAGGATCTCGGCCGCGCCGGCGCGGATGGCGGCGGCGGCGGCCTTCAGCGCCGCGGTCTTGGCGGCGGGATCGGCGAGCGCGAGCACGCGCGCGGCGGCGCGGGCGCGCCGGCCCATGGCGGCCATGAAGGCGCCGAGCTCGGCCGGCGGCACGGGCCGGCCCGCTTCGGCGGGGTGGTCGGCTCGGGCGGCAGCGGCGGAAGGCATGGCGGTGTCTCGCGACGAAAATCAGGAGCGTCCCGCGGATGGGGACGCACTTCCCTACCACGGCAGATAGGAAAAGCGACAGATCGGCGCAACCGGCGCGGGCGCCTTGGTCCCTTGGCGCAGACGCCCGAGCCAGGCCGCGCCTCAGACCTCAAAGCCCCGGTAGGGGTCGTCGAGGCCCTCCCGCAGATGGCCGTAGGCGATCGAGAGGACGGAGCAATGGAGGATGACGGCGATGACGTTCACGAGGGCGAAGTATAGCGACACGGCCAAGTCCAGCACAAAAGGAAGACGCCCTGCGAATTGCTCATACATCGCTCCCGGAGAGAACGGCGCAGCCGCCGGCGGCCCGTCCGGGAAAGGGAACAAGGGCAGGTAGAAGACCAACAGCGGGAGTTCCACCGGCAGCGTCACCGCCACCAACAAAAGGACCACGAGAAGACCGCAAGCGAGGAGCCGCAGCGTATTGCCGCGTCCCATGCTCCAGACTTCGCTCCAGGGCATCGGATGGCCCAGCGCCCGCGTCGGCAGACGGAGAACCAGGCGGGCGAGCACGGCAACGTACGCCGCCATGAAGACAAAAGGGCTGATGAACAGTGGGACCTGGATCGCCGCAGGGCCCAGCAGGGTCCGCCCAATCATCAGCAATCCGATCATGGCCGCGAGGCCAATCATCGTGAGGAGGCTCACGCCCAGGAACAGGAGGAGGAAATCGAAAACGTATCCGAAAGCCCGGCCGATCCATCCGCCGAGGGCGAGGCCGGTCAGGCTGCCCAACCCATGCTCCACCTCATTGTGCGTGAGCACGGCCAACGCCACATAGACGCAGATGTCAGCGAGCATGATGGCAAGGTCCAGCGCGATCCAAGACGCGGAGGGAGCCGCGGCCGGGATCAGAGCGAAGTCGGCTGCCGATCCGAAGATGACAGCCATGAACACGCCGGGAATCAGCGTATAGGCCAAAAGGAAGAGCCAATGATGCCTTGCGATGGCCCAGGTCCAGCGCAAGGCGAGCATGATCGTTCCGCGAACCGGCAGCTTCACGCGCATGTCCATGGCCACCTCGCCCCCAGCCGGACGATGCGCGGAGCCCCTACGTCCGCGCTCAACCGCCGCGTGCGCGACCGGTATCTGAAGCGGCGCGACCTGTCGAGCAGCGTCGGCGCCGTGGCCGGTCCTGCGTCGCGCGATCGCCGCACCGCGTCGGCGGGCCGCGCGCGGCTTTGTGAGGTGCGGCGCGCACGGGGCATGCTAGTTGCCCCGCGACCGGGCGCCCCCGGCCGGGGCAAGCACCATGCCGTCGAACTCGATCGCGCCGTCGCTTCTGTGCTGGCTCGCCTGCGCCGCGCTCCTCGCGCCGGCCGCCCCCGCCTTGGCTCAGGCGGGGGGCGGCGCGGGCAGCATCACCGAGGCGGCTCTCACCGATCCCACCCAGCGCTACCGCCATTTCGTCCTCGGCCGCGACGTCGAGCCGTCGAGCCTCGTCGCGCGCCTTGCCGACGGACGCACGCTGAAGCTCGCTCTGCCTCCCGACCAGGTGTTCGAGGACCGGGCGGCGCGCATCGCCGATCTCGACGGCGACGGGCGCAACGAGGTGGTGGTGGTGCGCTCGTCTTTGAGCGAGGGCTCCGCCGTGGTGGTGGTGGGCGAGCGGGACGGGGCGCTGCGCATCCTCGCCGCGGGTCCCGCCACCGGCGGCCCGAACCGGTGGCTCAATCCCGCCGGCATCGCCGACTTCAACGGCGACGGCCGGCTCGACATCGCCTATGTGCAGCAACCCCATGCGCTGGGCCGGCTGCGGGTCCTGAGCTATTCCGGCGGCCGGCTCGTGGAGATCGCCTCCCTCGGCGGCGTCTCCAACCACGTGGCGGGCTCGGCGGAGCTCGGCCTCTCGGCCGTGGCCGACTTCAATGGCGACGGCATCGCCGACCTCGCGGTGCCGAGCCTCGACCGGCGCACCTTGCGGTTCATCACCTTCCGGGACGGGGCGCGCGAGTTCGCGGCCCATCCTCTGCCCGCGCCCGCCACGTCCGGCTTCAGGCTGGTGCGTGGACAGGGCGGCCCAATCGTGGACGTGGGGCTCGCCGGGGGCCGCCGGGCCGCCGTCGCCCCCTGACCTCTACGGCGCCCCGAGCGCCAGATCGTCCCGGTGCACCATTTCGGCGCGGCCCTTGATGCCGAGGATGGATTCGATCTCCGCCGTGGAGCGGCCCTTGATGCGCTCGGCATGGTCCGCGTCGTAGGCGACGAGGCCGCGGCCGATCTCGCCGCCGTCGGGGCCGCGCAGCACCACCGCGTCGCCGCGCTCGAACCCGCCCTCCACCCGGGTCACCCCCGCCGGCAGGAGGCTCGAGCCGCGCCGCAGCGCCGTCACCGCGCCGGCGTCAAGATGCAGCACGCCGCGCGGCTCCAGCGCGCCGCCGATCCAGCTCTTGCGCGCCCGCGCGGGGTTGGCCGCGGTGAGGAACCAGGTGCAGCGCCCGCCATCCAGGATGCGCTTCAGCGGGTTCTTGCCGTGGCCCGGGGCGATGAGCATGTGGGTGCCGGCGGTGGTGGCGATCTTTCCCGCCTCGATCTTGGTGCGCATGCCGCCGCGCGACAGCTCGGAGCCGGCGCCCCCTGCCATGGCCTCGATCTCCGCCGTGATGCGCGGCACCACCGGGATGTGCCGGGCGTCGGGGTCCTGCGCCGGCGGCGCGGTGTAGAGCCCGTCGATGTCGGACAGAAGCACCAGCAAATCGGCGCTCGCCATGGTGGCGACGCGGGCGGCGAGGCGGTCATTGTCGCCGTAGCGGATCTCGGAGGTGGCCACCGTGTCGTTCTCGTTGATGACCGGCACCGCGCGCAGGTTGAGCAGGCGCGCCAGCGTCGAGCGGGCGTTGAGGTAGCGGCGGCGCTCCTCCGTGTCGCCCAGGGTCAGCAGCACCTGGCCGGCCGTGATGCCTTCGTGCGACAGGGTCTCGGACCAGGTGCGGGCGAGCGCGATCTGGCCCACGGCCGCGGCGGCCTGGCTGTCCTCCAGCTTGAGCGCGCCCTTGGGCAGACCGAGCACCGTGCGGCCGAGCGCGATGGCGCCGGAAGAGACCACCAGCACGTCGCTGCCCTTGGCATGAAGCGCGCCGATGTCCTCCACCAGCGCGGTGAGCCACGGCAGGCGCACCCTGCCACGCGCCGAATCGACGATGAGGGCGGAGCCGACCTTGATGACGATGCGGCGGAAGTCGGCAAGGGATGGCGCGGTCATGGCGATCGGTGCGACAGTGGTGAAACGGGCTCCGCCGTGCGGGCGGGCCGGAGGCGGGAGCACGCAATAGGCCATCGGAGCCGCGAAGTCCAAGCCCGCGGCGGCGAAGTTCAAGCCTTCCGCTGGGGCGGCGCGCGGCGCCCGGTTGGTCCGGACCGGGTCCGGGCAGAAATAGCCGTTGCTCCGCGGCCCGCCATGCGGCTTTGCGGGAGAGGCCCGCATCGCGGCGGGCCAAGGGAAGGAGGAGGCGACCATGATCACGCATACGCTCATCCGAGCCGGCTTCTCGGCGGCTGCCTTGGCGGCCGGGCTGCTCGTCGGCAGCGCGGCGGAGGCCCAATCGCCGACCAGCGCCCAGCAGCAGGCGCTGCGCGCCTCGTGCCAGTCGGATTTCCGCGCCAATTGCTCCGGCGTCTCGCCGGGTGGGCAGGCGGCCCTCGCCTGCCTGCAGAAGAACGTGGCGAAGCTCTCGCCGGGCTGCCAGAGCGCGGTCACCGCGATCGGCGGCGCCGGCGCGCCCGCGGCGGCCCCCGCTGCGACACCGGCGCCCGCCCCGGCAACGACCACCACCGCGCCGGCGGCAGCGCCGGCGCCCACGGCCGCGCCGGCGCCGGCCAAGCCGACGAAGCCGCCAGCCACCGGCGCGCCGACGACCAAGCCGGCCGCCGCAGCGCCCCCCGCCCCCGCGCCCGCCCCGCGGGCGATCGTCCTGTCGCCGCGCGAGGAGATCATGCTGGTGCGCCAGTACTGCGGCGCCGACGTGCGGACCTTCTGCCGGGGCGTGCCGATCGGCGGCGGCAACATCGCCGCCTGCCTGGTGGCGAACTCGGCCCGGCTCTCCGCGCCCTGCCGCCGCGCGCTCACGGTGCGCTAGGGCGCGATCCGGCCATAGGCAACCAAGCCGCGGTTGCCTATGGCCGGTCGATCGGCCCGCAATTTGGCGCGGCAACCGGGCCGCAAAGGCGTGTGCCCGCTCGCGCACGGGCGACCGGACGCGCGGACCGGGCGGACCGGGCGGCCCGCGGCGGCGAAAGATGCCTCTCGACACAAGCCGACCCGTGCACCCCATCGGGCCGATTGCCGGCATTTCAGGACGTTCGTCCTGGATGTGCCGGTATCGCTCCGGCGACGGGCTGCGGCACGCCCGCCATGGCATCGCCCGCCCCGCCCCCGGCCCTAACCGGCAGCGAGGAACGCGGCCTTGTTGGCGATGATGAAATCGCGGACCAAGGTGGGAGCGCGGCCGGTCAATTCCTCGACCGTCGGCGTGACCGTCCCGTAGAATCCGAGCGCGGTCGCGATGTCGAACCCGCTCATCGCGCCGACCAGCGTCGGCGGCAGGCCCGCGCCTTCGAGCCCCTTGCGCAGCGCATCGACGGGAATGTCGGCGTGGGCGGGCGGCTTGCCGGTGACGCCCGACACGATGGCCGCGACCTCCTCGGGCGTCGGCGCGGCAGGTCCGTTGATCTCGTGGATGCGCTGCGTCGTGTCGCCGGAGGCGAGGGCCGCCGCGACGGCATGGGCGCAGTCGTCGCGCGTCACATAATGGCGCGGCTTGTTGCGGGTCGCGGTCGCCCAGCTCCCCGACTTCAGCGCCTGTGGCAGGAACCACAGCTGCCCGTCCGTGTAGAGGCCATGGCGCATGAAGGTCCAGCTCATGGGGCTCGCGGCGTGTGATGGTGGTGGGCGCGCTCGCCGATGGCCCGATGCGCTTCAACGCGATCCTGCGCAGGATCGGCACCATCGATCGGCACCATCTCCCATCGCATGCTGACATTGACGCTGCGCGGCCTGGAACGCGACGGCATGGTCGAGCGTCGGGCCTTCGCCACGATCCCACCGACGGTCGAGTACGAGCTGACGCCGCTCGGGCGCTCGCTCATCGATCCCCTGTGGGCGCTCGCCCAATGGGCGCAGGCCAAGCAGGGCGAAATCCAATCCGCGCGCGCCTGGTTCGACGGATCCGCGCGCGCCCGGTTCGACGGCCGCTCCGCCGTGAGCTGAAGCGAAGCCGGCAGGGCGCCGGCCGAGGCCGGCGGGAACTGGCCGGACTGCGCCGAGAGCCCGGCGTCGCGACGGGCGAAGCGGATCACGCGATAGCCGCGTGCCGCCAGTTCCTGGCACAACGGGACGGCCCGGCGCATCCTCTGAGCCCGCAACCGGCGATCAACGGGAGCCTCGGATCACCTCCGGCCGAAATGATCCGGGGTCAGCTCGATGCCATTGGCTTTCGCCATGATCACGGGCGCATCTCTTCCGGATCCGGCCGGGACCGGCCTTTCGGCGTGGGAAAGCAGGCGCAGGTCCGCAGGCCGCCGCGCGGGGCATCCCCTTCGCGCGAGGAACGGGTCGATTTCCGCCCAGGCCGCGCGAACCGGGCCGGTTGCCCGTCAGCAAGGCGCGCCGGGCGGATCCGTGGCACCGCCCAGCGCTGCCGCCTGGCCTCGCCCGATCGCGGCCCGGAGTGTCAGCCCTTCCTTGCGATCGCCAGGGCCGCTGAACGAACCGCTTGCGCAATGGCCTCCCCCGCAGCCGCGTCTTGCACCGATCGCGCAAGGGTGACGCCGCCGGACAGGATGGACAGAAGGGCCCATGCCCGCCGCATCCGCACGTCATCCGCCTTGCCGGGCAATCCGTCCGCAATGGCGCGCGCGACCCGATCTGCCTCCGCCTCGAACGCACCCTTGATCTCGCTGTCGGCGCGCTGGACGTCGGGCGCCAAACTCTGCAAAGCGCAACTTGAGCCCAGCTCGCAGGTTCTCTTCTGGCCCAAATAGAAGTCGATGAAGACCTCGATCCATTTTGCCCCGTGTTCGGCCCGGAGCGTTTCGATGGCGGCCCGCAATTCATTGACGCCGGCCACGACGGCTTCCTTGAACGCCGCATCCTTCGAGGGGAAATGGCCGTAGAAGGCCCCCGAGGTCACGTCCGCCTCTTTTGCCAGGCCATCGACGCCGATGCCGCCGAAGCCCTTGCGGCGGAACCCCCGGCCTGCTGCGGCGATCATTCGGGTTCGCGCTTCTTCCCGGTGTCCAGCCCCGTATCGCATGTCGACGCCCACAATCCATAGCGATCGTTATTTTCGGAATTGACTCCATAGCGATCGTTATCCTATGGATTGCCGCGGTCGTTATATAACGATCGCAATCCAACGGCAAGGCTGTGGTCGCAGGCCTTCCAGCAACAGGTGTCGCTTATGCCCCTCACGCTCACCCTCACCCAAGGTGTTCTGCCCGATGGCGCCGAAGCGCAGGCCATCGCCCGCATCACCGATGCGTTCCTCGCCGCCCACGGCCTGTCCGGCAACAAAGTCATGACGCCGAACGTCACCGCGCATGTGAACATCCTGCCCAAGGGCGCGACGTTCGCCGGCGGCAGGCCGGTGGAAGGCGCCTGGATCGAGACCAAGACGCCGTCATTCGCCCTGGCCGATCACGCGGTTCAAGAGCGCTTCTTCACCGATGCGACCGAGATCCTGCACGAATTGTCCGGCCGCCGCCTGCCGAAGGACCGCATCTGGGCCAATGGCGTCCATGCGGTCGATGGCACCTGGAACATCAATGGTTCGCCGATGACCAACGCGGAAATCGGCGCCGCCGTCGCCAACGGCTGAAGGCCTTAAACCGCGCCGCACCGCGACCGCGAGCGGCCTCTCGGCCGCTCGCTTCGGTCCCGGGCCGGCCTCGGTCGCCGGTGCGGGACCTTGCTGAAGCTGCCTTCGTGCCCGCCGCGTCCCCCCGCCAAGAATGCCGAGGTTGGCATCAGATCCATGACCGCGTGCAAGAGCTACCCGCCCGGCGATGCCTCGCGCTCGATCAGAGCGCGCTTGCGCTCGACCCCCCAGGCATAGCCCGAGAGCGCGCCGTCGCCGCGCACCACGCGGTGGCAGGGAATGGCGACGGCGAGCTTGTTCGCGGCGCACGCGCCGGCGACCGCGCGGACGGAATTCGGTTCGCCGATGCGCCGGGCGATCTCGGCATAGGACGCCGTCGTGCCGGCCGGCACGTCCCGCAGCGCATTCCATACGCGCTTCTGGAAGGCCGTGCCGCGCACATCCAAGGGCAGATCGAGGCCGATCCGGGGCGCCTCGACGAGCCCGACGACCCGGGCCACGAGGGCCTCATAGCTCCTGTCGGCGCCGATGAGGCGCGCCTTCGGGAAGCGGTCCTGCAGCTCGCGCACCAGCGCATCGGGATCGTCGCCCAGAAGGATGGCGGCGACGCCCTTTCCGGTCGATGCGACCAGCAAGGCGCCGAGCGAGGTCTCGGCGACCGCGAACCTGATCTCCTCGTTCGCGCCCCCGTCGCGGTAGCGCGAGGGCGTCATGCCGAGCATGTCCTTTGCCTTCTCATAGAAGCGCCCGCTGGAATTGAAGCCGGCCTCGTAGATCGCCTCGGTGACGCTGCTGCCGGAGGCCAGCCCGTCCCGGACCTTCGCCGCGCGGCGGGCGGCGGCATAGTCCTTCGGCGTGACGCCCGTGATCGTCTTGAACAGGCGGTGGAAGTAGCTGGAACTGAGGCCGGCTGCCTCGGCCAGCGCCTCCAGCGGCGGCTCGTCCTCGCTCTCCTCGATGAGCCTGCACGCTTTGGCCACGCGCGCCGCATTCTCGGCGTCAGGCGAGGCGCCATCGGGATTGCATCGCTTGCAGGGCCTGAAGCCGGTGGCCCGGGCGCGCTCCAGACTGTCGTGAAGCTGAACGTTCCTGGGGTTGGCGAGGCGCGCGGGGCATGACGGGCGGCAATAGACGCCCGTGGTGGAGACCGAATACCAGAGCTGCCCGTCCGCCGTCTTGTCCCGCGCGACGATCCGCGCCCAGCGCGGATCGTCCGCGACCGACGGCGGTGCCGGCATCCGGGATTTTGCGCGCGCCGAGGTCATGGTCTTTCCTCTTGCATCATAAGGCAGCTTGCGCGGTTTATCCCGGTCGCCGCAGCCCCGCACTCCGCTGCTTGCTGTCAAAGCCGAGGCGCGGGGCGGCCGGCGCGTGCGTGGCTTCACGGCTTGGGGCTTCGATGCGGGAGCAAGAACCGGAGTTTGCGCGCCAATCCCGCAGGCTACGAACGCGCCCGGCCATCGGATCCATCCGGCGGCCCGCAGCAATGATCAAGAGGCCCATCCATGAGCTTGCAAGAGGACAACAAGGCCATCGTCGGCCGCTGGTTCACCGATTTCTGGGGCAAGACCTGTGATCTGAGCGTGGTCGACGACATCGCCGCGCCGGACATGCTGCTGAAATACTCTCTGCATGAGCCCCGCAGCGGACGGGAAGACATCAAGGCGTTCATGAGCGATTTCCGCGCCGCCTTCCCTGACCTGCATTTTTGGGGCACGGCCGACCTCATCGCCGAGGGCGACCACGTGGTCGGCCAGTGGGACGGCGGCGGCACCCATACCGGCCCCGCGTTCGCGGATTTCCTCGCGGGCGGCCTGCCCGCCAATACGGGCCGCACGATGCGCTTCACCGGCATCACCATCCTCAAGCTCAAGGACGGCAAGATCGTCGAGGAGATCGGCCTTGACGACGGGGTCACCGCGCTCACGCAGCTCGGGCTGCTGCGCGCCGTCTGATCGCGCGCGGGCGGCTCCTGCCGGCCCATCCTCCGGATGCGCCGCGCGGGGGCCGCCGGGCCAGCTTGGAAGGAAAAGCGCGATGCTCGCCAAGGGTCGCAAGACCAAAGCGGACGGCTCCGGGACACCCGGGCAAAGCATGCCGGCCGCCGGTCCCGGAGCAATCGAGGTCAGGGTGGGCGCGGTGGACTGGACCAAGGTCCACGCCGATCTCGATGCCCAGGGCTGGGCCATCGCGCCAAAACTGCTCGTTCAAGCGGAGGCGGACCACATCGCCGGCCTCTATCACCAGGAGCAGGGCTTCCGCAGCCACATCATCATGGCCCGGCACGGCTTCGGTCGCGGCGCGTACAAATATTTCAGCTACCCGCTACCCCCTTTGATCCAGGCGCTGCGGACGGCCGCCTATGCCCGGCTCGCGCCGATCGCCAATCAGTGGCACGAACGGATGGGCAAGGAGATGCGGTTCCCACAGGGCCACGCCGCATTCCTTGAGCGCTGCAGTCAGGCGGGGCAGGCCCGGCCCACGCCGCTGCTTCTCGAGTATGGTCCGCAGGACTATAACTGCCTCCATCGGGATCTCTATGGCGAGCTTGTCTTCCCCATGCAGATCGCGATCCTGCTGGATCAGCCGGGCGAAGATTTCGAAGGCGGCGAGTTCGTGATGACAGAACAGCGCCCGCGGATGCAGAGCCGGGCGATGGTTCTGCCGCTTCAAAAGGGCGACGCCGCCATCTTCGCCGTGAGCAGCCGCCCGATGAAGGGCGCGCGCGGCGACTACCAGGTGAAGATGAGCCACGGCGTCAGCGAGATCCGTTCGGGAAAGCGGCATACGGTCGGGGTGATCTTCCACGATGCCCTCTGAGGCGCCTGCGCCAGCGCCTGACGAAGCTCGGCGCAGGCGAAGGGGCCCGGGCGATCCCCGCCAAGCATAGAATGCTCAGACGGCCTGCAATTTCGCGCGGTCCACATCCGGGCTGCGGTAGAGCTCCTCGGGAATGGCTGCAAGACGCGAGGCATGGACTTGGCCGGCAGCGAGCCCGTAGAACTTCTGGAAGCTCATGATCAGCGGACGCCACTTGTCGGGGTCGATCCGGTTCGGGTCGCCGTCCATCAGGATGCCCGGCAAGGCATGGATGCGCTGGATGCGGACTTCAAAGATGGAGAGCGCGCCCTGCCAGGGGCTATCCGCGCCGAGGCCATGCTTTGTCGCCACCACCGCCTCCATCTGCACCGGGCATTCCCCGGCGCGCGGCGGACAGACGGTCTCGGACGCGACCTGTGTCAGGCCGGCCGCCTCGAATTTCTTCGGCTCGTAGCTGTAGCCCTTCGCGACTTTCGAACTCGGAACCGGGTTCGAGCCGGTCAGGCGCGCCAGACGATTGACCGCGCCGGCCTCATCAACCGACGGCAGGTTCAAGACGCACTCGCCCGTGCGGATCATGTTTTCCGTGGTCTTGGAGGAGGAGGCAAGGCCGAGCACGCATCGCCATCCGAGCCAGAAGGCGGACGACATGGGTGCGATATTGGCGCTCCCGTCCTCGTTCCGGGTGCTGATGAGCACAACGGGCGTCCCGAAATACAAGATCGACGGCTCTGTGTGGATGTGATGGTCGCGCATGGGTCCCTGACCTTACCGTGGTGTGATGGCGTTCAGCTACGACCGGCGCGGCCAACGCGGCACCCCGGTTTTTGTTTTCAAACCAGAGCAGGCCGCGTTCGCGCGGATATTGCGGCGGGTCTGCGCTCGGCGATCACCACGGCGATCGACGCTTGGCATCCGGCTCGAAGCCGGGCCGGACGCAAGCGGCGCGGTCCGTCTCCTGCCCTCGCCGCTTGACGGCCCGAGGCGGTTTCAGCTACCCAAATGGCGCTCTGGCGGAGCTGAACGGCACGGGCCGGAAAACTACTTGCCCCGAATGCGAGACGGACCCTCGCGGGGGAAGTACCATGACCTGCCACCGCTCTCACCTCGCTTTTCGTGCCATCTGCCCCCTGCCCGTGGCCGGTGCCATCGCAGCATGTCGCCACCGCGATCTCGGCTCCCGCCCGCCACGGCCGCGCAGCGCGCGCGGCCGATGTTCCGACCTGGCTGCGGAGCCGAAAACTCTTCTCCATGACGACCTGGAGAGGTTCCACAATGACTGAAGCTGCGATTTTTCTGCCGCTCGCCGAAGCCTATGATCGCTGGGCGCGCGTCTATGACCTGCAGGACAATCCCATGGTGTTCGGCGCAAGCCGGATCGTGGAACGTCTGGCCAAGACCGTGCGCGGGCAAGCGGTGGTCGAGCTCGGCTGCGGCACCGGCCGCCATCTCGTGCTCCTGAAGCAGAACGGCGCCGACCCCCTGGTTGGCTGCGACCTTTCGGCCGGCATGCTGGCGCAGGCGCGGGCGCGGGACCTCTCATTGGTCCTGTTCCAGCAGGACATGGCGCAGCCTTTGCCGCTGGCCGACTTTTCCGCCGACCTCGTCCTGTTCTCGCTGGTGCTCGAACATATGGCCGACATGACCGGCCCGCTGCGGGAGGCCGGCCGCCTCCTGCGTCCCGGGGGCCGGATCGTCGTGATCGAGATCCATCCCTTCCTGTCCCTGTCCAACGTGGCCGCACATTTCCGCGATGGCGGGACGATCGTCGAGATGCCGACGTTCGCCCACCCGTTCTCCGATCATCTGAACGCCGCAGCGGCCGCCGGCCTGCGCATCGCGCAGGCGCGGGAATGGCACCCTCGGGACTTCGACGGCCCGGTCCCGGACAAGCTCTTCAAGCGCGGCCCCGACTGCCCGCTGCTCGTGGAATTCGAGCTTCGGCCCATGACTTCCGATCGGCAACCCTGATCCGATTGGCGCCCCGGTGGTGTCGGTCCGCCGTGGCAGCAGGTCGCGAGCGCATGAAAGAAGTCACGTGCCGGCTCTCCCGGCGCGGCGGCGCGGCCACGGGCCGGCGCCGATCATCCGGCATCGGCCAGCGGCAATGTCCGCCGCCGCCGGCCCCTCGCCTGTGCGACCGCATTCGCGACCGACGCGCCCGCCGGGCCCATGGCCGCTTCGCCGACACCCAGATAGGGCTCGCCCGGACGGTCGATCAGGCTGACGGTGACGTTGGGCGCCTCGGTGATGCGCAAGATCGGATAGCTGTCCCAATCCCGGCTGAGCACGCGGGAGCGGTCGAAATCGACCAGCTCCAGGAGCGTCCAGCTCGCGGCCTGGACCATGCCGCCTTCGATCTGGTTGCGGACGCCGTCGGGGCTGATGACCTCGCCGCAATCGACCGCACCCACCATGCGGCGGATGCGCGGCCGTCCGGAAGCGGCGTCGATCTCGGCCTCGCTGACCACGGCGACATAGGCGCCGGAATTGTCGAGCCGGGCGAAGCCGATGCCCCGGCCGCGTCCGGGCACGCGGCGGAAGGCCTGCCACCCGAAGTCGGCCACCGCTTGCTCGATGACGGCGACGGCACGCGGATCCCTGAGATGGGCAGCCCGGAAGGCCGCCGGATCGAGACCGGCGGAGAGCGCCAGCTCGTCCATGAAGCTCTCGATGGCGACCACATTCGCGAAGGCTCCCAGGCTGCGCAGGGCGGAAGAGCGCAGCGGCCCGTGCCGCACGAAGCGGCTGTCGACCCGTGCCGGCACCTCGTAATAGGGCTCGGCATTATAGCCGCCGCCGCCCCCCCACTGGGAGAACCCGCCCAGGAACGAGGCGGCGACCGGCGGCTCCACATGCTGGGCGGCGAGCAGCCGCGCAGCCCCGCCGGGCCGGGAGGCGTGCGGCGCGCTGACCACGATGTGCCGCCACGCGGCCACGCGCCCGGCGCGGTCCACTTCGCCGGACAGCCGCATCACCATGGCCGGGCCGTAGGGCTCCCACAAATGCTCGTCCTCCCGCATCCATTGCAGGCGGACGGGCCGGCCTGGCACGGCGCGGGCGATGAGCGCGGCATCGGCGGCCGCGTCGTCGGCGCCGTTGTGGCCGTAGCAGCCCGCGCTCTCCATGTGGATGCAGCGGACGCGGCTCTCGGGCAGGCCGAGGAGTCCGGCAAGCGACGCGCGCAAGGGATAGACGCCCTGGGCGTGGGTCCAGACCGTCAACCGCCCGTCGCGGAACTCCGCCACCGCCGCGCTCGGCCCGATGGCGCCGTGCATGCGATAGGGCACTTCATAGGTCGCCGAAATCCTGCGACCGGTCGACGGCGCCTCGTCCTCGGCGAGGCCGGCCTCAGCGCGCAGATAGGCAAAGAGGGCGTCCCGCCCGGGCAGGCTTTCGCTCTCGCGCCAACGGGCGGCGGACCGCAGATGGTCCAGCGCGCGGATGGCCTCGTCCTCGCGCTCGGCGACAACGGCGACGAAGCGGCCATTGCGGACGATCTCGGCGACCCCCGGCAACGCCGCCACCGCATCCGTATCGAGCGCGGCGAGCCTCGCGCCATAGCTCGGGGGCCGCAGCACCCGCGCGTGCCGCATGCCGGGCAGCCGGAAGTCCTGAAGGTAGGCCGCGCGGCCGGTCAGCTTCGCCGGGAGATCGAGGCGCGGCGCCGCGCGGCCGATCCGGCGATAATCCCGCGGCGGCTTGAGCGCCGCGCGCGCTGCCGGAGCGGCTTGTGCGGCGACGGCGCCGGCGAGCGCCCCGTAGCTCACGCGCCGGCCTCCGCCGCTGATGATGCCATCCTCGACGCGCAGCGCCGGGGCGGGAACGCCAAGCTGGCGGCTCGCCAGCGCGAGCAACGCCTCGCGCGCCGCCGCCGCCGCCCGGCGCACGGCCGTGCCGGTCGATTGCATGGAGGCGCTCCCATCGGTGTAGCCCTCGTTCGGGGCGCTCGCCGTGTCCACCGGCGCGACGACGATGCGCTCCGGCGGCACCTCCAGTTCTTCCGCCGCGAGCGTCGCGATGGCGGTGCGCAGGCCCTGGCCCATCTCGATGCGGCCCACATGGACGTGGATCGTGCCGTCGGCACGGACTTCGATCCGCTCGTTGAGGCGGCCGCCGGAGGGCAGGTCCGGCGATTGGCCCTGCGCGCCTTCGGGCAGGAGGATCGAAACCACGAGGGCGCCCGTCCCGGCGAGCAGCGTCCTGCGCGACAGATTCTGCTCCGTCATCGCGTCATCTCCCCGGCCGCGCGGCGGACGGCGCGGATGATCCGGTGATAGATGCCGCACCGGCACAAATGGCGCTCCAGCGCCATGCGGATGTCCGCCTCGCTCGGGTCGGGATGGTGGTCGAGGAGCACCTTGGCGGCCATGATCATGCCGGACGAGCAATAGCCGCATTGGGCGGCCTGCTCGTCCAGGAATGCGCGCTGGAGAGGGTGCGGCCGCTCCAGGCTGCCGATCCCCTCGAGGGTTTCCACGCTGTGGCCGGCGACGTCGCCGATCGCGGTCACGCAGGAAAAGATCGCTTCGCCCTCGACAATCACCCGGCACGCGCCGCATTGGGCGCGCCCGCAGCCGAATTTGGGGCTGTTGAGGGCGAAATCGTTGCGCAAAACGTAAAGAAGCGGGGCCGACGGATCGACCTCGACCGCCACCTCGGCGCCGTTGAGGCGGAATGCGACGTGCATGCCCGTGTCCTCCCTCTGGCCTCAGGCTTGCCCTGTGCGGTTTTCGCGGCACGGGCGGTCCGCTGCCGAGGAGCCGGGAACCGCCCGTGCAGAAGGAGGCGAGCGATGTTCGCCCGCCTCCCCTGTCAATTCAGGCGTTGCGGGGCGTCGGCGTCGGCGAACCAGTCGAACCGCTGCTCGCTGGTGCGGACCATCACCGCCTTGGTGGTGAAATAGGCGTTGAACGCCTCCTCGCCATATTCCCGGCCGGTGCCCGAGAGCTTCACCCCGCCCCAGGGCGAGGCCGGGTCGATGCGATGATGATCGTTGATCCAGACGATGCCGGCGTCGATCCTGTCGACGAGCCGCAGCGCGCGGGTGATGTCATTGGTGCGGATGGCCGCGCCGAGTCCATAGGGCGTGTCGTTGGCGATCTCGATGGCCTCTTCTTCCGTGTCGAAGGGGATCACGACGGTGAAGGGGCCGAACACCTCCTCCCGCGCGATCTGCATCTGGTTGGTGACGTCGGCGAAGACCGTTGGGCGCACAAAGAAGCCCCCAGCCAGAGCAGGGTCGTCGGGCACCGTGCCGCCGGCGACGAGGCGCGCGCCCTCCACCTTCCCAGCCTCGACGAAGCGCAGCACGCGCTGGCGCTGCTTCTCGGAGATGACGGGGCCGACCTGGGTGGCGGGGTCGAACGGATCGCCGACCCTCAAGGCATTCGCCCGCGCCGCGAGCTTCTCCACGAAGGCCGCATAGATGGAGCGGTGAACGATGTGGCGGGCGGCGCACACGCACGTCTGCCCCGCCCCGACGAAGGCGCCGAACAGGGCGAAGTCCACCGCCCGGTCCACGTCGTAGTCGCCGAACACGAGCACCGGCGTCTTGCCGCCGAGCTCCAGGGTCTGGTGCGCGAAGTTGCTCGCGGCCGCCGCCCCGGCCAGCCGGCCGGATTCGGTGCCGCCGGTCAGGACGAGCTTGTTGATGCCCGGGTTCTCGACCAGCGCCTTGCCGGCCGTCGCGCCAAAGCCCGTCACGACGTTGAGGACGCCGGGCGGCAGCCCGCCGTCCTCGAAGATCTCCGCGAGCCGCAGCACCGTGAGCGGCGTGTATTCGGAGGGCTTGACCACCGTGGTGCAGCCGGACGCGAGCGTCGGGGCGATGTTACGGCAGGCGATCAGGAGCGGATGGTTGAAGGGCGAGATGTTCGCCACGACCCCGATGGGAAGCCGCTTGGTGAAGGTGAAGTAGGGACCCTCGACCGGGATCACGTCGTCCCGCCGGGCGATGGCGAGGGCGGCGTTGTAGCGGAACAGGTCCGGTGCGCGGGAGATCTGCGAGCGCGTCTCGCGCAGCGGGCGGCCGTTGTTCAACGTCTCCAGATGGAACAGCTCATCGAGGTTGCGCTCCATGAGCTCGGCGAGGTGGATGACGAGCTTGCCGCGCTCACGGGGGCTCATGGCGGCCCAATCCGGGCTGTTAAGCGCGGTGCGCGCGGCCGCGACCGCCTGCTCCACCTCCTGCGGGCCGCCGTCGGCGATGCGGGCGATCACCGCGCCGGTCGCCGGCGCGTGCACGTCGATGAGGCCCCCCGAAGCCGAGGGCACCGAGCGCCCGTTGATGTGGTGGCCGAAGACCTTGACCGTGTCTGCGGCGGCTGTCGGGGCACGGGTCTCGCTCATGGGCGTCCTCCCTTGGCGTGAGCTAATTTTGCAGATTATATAATAATTTGCAAATAGCGTCGATTTTGCTAGTTTGCAATGGATTTATCGAATTGCTATCTCAGCTATCTTTGCGTTCGAGGGAGCCGCGTCCTGTGTCCGAAAAGCTCACCATGGGAGAGCGCGCGTATGAGCTCATCGCTCACCGCATCGTTTCCGGGCGTCTTCCGCCGGGACTCAAGCTGAAGCCGGACGACCTGCGCGAGGACCTGCAGCTCGGCACCAGCCCCATCCGCGAGGCGTTGCTGAGGCTCGCCTCCGAGGGGCTCGTCGGCATGCACGGCCAGCGCGGATTCTACGTGCCCCAGGTCACGGAGGAGGATCTGCTCGACATCGCCATGGTGCGCACGCGCCTCAGCGTGTGGGCACTCGAAATGGCGATCGAGAAGGGCGACAGCGATTGGGAGGCCTCGATCGTCGCAGCCTTCCACAAGATGCAGTTCCTCATGAAGCGCGTCATCGACGATCCTCAAGCGCATTTCGAGGAGTGGGAGAAGCTCAATGCCGCCTTCCACCGCGCCCTCGAATCCGCTTGCGGATCGCCGTTGCTGCTGCGCTTCCTCCAGATCGCCTATGCCCGTTCCGAGCGCTACCGGCGCCATTTCGTGCGCTATCCGGATCTGCTTCCCAAAGCCCAGGAAGAGCACAAGGAAATCATGGACGCGACCCTGGCGCGCGACCCGATCCGCGCGACCAAGGCCCTGACGACGCACGTCCAGTCGGGCATCGACGTGGTGCTCGCCGCCATGCGGCGGCGCAAGGTCCCGACTGCGCTCAACGCATCCACCTAGCATCGGCATTCTCACCCATGAAGGTGGCGCGGCGTGAGCTCGGCGGGCGAGCAGCAGCCGGCGAGCGCCAAGGTGACGTCGAGCTCGCGGCGGATGATTTCGAGCGCCGTACGGACGCCGTCCTCTCCGCCGGCGCCGAGCCCGTACAGGAACGCCCTGCCGATCATGGCGGCGTCGGCGCCGCACGCCAACGCCTTGGCCACGTCCTGACCCGACCTGACGCCTCCGTCCATGAAGACCTCCGCCTTCCCCCTGACCGCCTCCGCAATGGCGGCGAGCACGGAGACGGACGACGGCGCATGGTCGAGCTGACGGCCGCCATGGTTGGAGACGACAACGGCATCGGCGCCGCACGCCACAGCCGTGCGCGCATCGTCCGGATCGAGGATGCCCTTCACCACGAGCTTGCCGGGCCAAAGGCTGCGAATCCATTCCAGGTCGCGCCAGCTCAATGACGGATCGAACTGCTGGGCGATCCATTGGGACAGGGTGGCGAGATCCTGGCTCTGCAGGTAGGCGGCCAGATTGCCGAAGCTGCGGTTCGCCGTCCCGAGCATGCCCATCGCCCATCGTGGGCGGCACGCAAAGTCGAGCAGCGAGCGGAACGTGAGCCGCGGCGGCACGCTGAGGCCGTTGCGGATGTCCCTGTGGCGTTGGCCCTGCACCTGCAGGTCCGCCGTCAGAACCAGCACCGGACAATCTGCCTGCCGGGCCCGCTCCAGAAGGCTCGCTACGAAGCCGCGATCCCGCATCACGTAGAGCTGAAACCAGAACGGCGTGTCCGTCGCGGCGCGCACCTGCTCCAGGGAGCAGATTGACATGGTGCTGAGACAGAATGGAACGCCCACCTGCGCCGCAGCGCGCGCGGCGAGGATTTCCCCGTCCGCGTGGACCAGGCCGGTCAGGCCGGTGGGCGCGAGCACCACCGGCATCGTCGCCGCGCGGCCGAGGATGGAGCAGGCGGTACTGCGGGCCGACACGTCCACCATCACGCGCTGGCGGAACTTCAGGGCCTGAAGGTCGGCCCGGTTGGCCTTCAGGGTCGCCTCCGAATAGGAGCCTCCGTCCACATAGTCGAAGAAGGCGCGGGGAACCCGCCTGCGGGCCATCTCCCGCAGGTCGTCGATGGATGTCGCCTGTCGCATGGTGCGCCTTCGCTCAGGTCATGTAGCGGCCGGCGCTCACGTGGAGCGTCTGGCCGGTCATGAAGCCGCAGGCGACGATGGCCTGGCACAGGGTACCCACCTCCTCCGGCCGGCCCATGCGCCCGAGTGGCATGCTCTCGGGCGGGGGAAGCGGAACGCCGGCCAGCATGTCGGTGTCGATGAAAGCGGGAGCGAGGGCGTTGGCGGTGATCTTCCAGCGCATCAAGCTTGCCGCATAGTGGTGCATCATGCCGATCACCGCAGCCTTCGAGGCGGCATAGGGGGTCGAGATCACCCCGCCGTTCATTGCGGCGATGGAGGACAGGAAGATCAGCCGCCCGAACGCCATCTCCCGCATGTCGGGAAGGACTTCCTGGGTCACGATGAAGGCCGAGCGGACATTGGCCGCAAAAGTGGCGTCGAAATCCTCGACGGTGTTCTCGAACACCGGGCGCGCATTGCCGATGCCGGCATTGTTGACGAGGATGCCCACCGGCCCCAGAGCGGCGCGCGCGGCGTTGACCAGCGCGGCCGCCTGCTGCGGGTCAGCGACGTCGGCCTGGACCGCGACCGCCGCGCCGCCACGGCGGACGATCTCGGCCGCCACCGCCTCGGCCGCCTCCCTGTTCCTCAGATAGTTCACCGTCACTGGGCATCCCAGGTCGGAGAGAGCCAGGGCCATCGCCCGGCCAAGGCCGCGGCCGGCGCCCGTGACGAGGGCATGGCGGGGGGGATCGAGCGTGAAGGGTGACATGGACAGGCTCCGCTGGAATGCAGGCAGATTTGACCGAAGGGGCGGCGCTCAGGCCGAAGGGGTGTGCCGCGAAAGGAAATCGTTCATGCACAGCATGAATCGCTCCGGCTCCTCCATGAAGAAGAAGTGGCTCGCGCCCTCAAACTCCACCCATTCGGCCTGGGGCAGGCGGTCCACCATCCAGCGTGTCGCCTCGGGACCGCACAGCGGGTCCTCGCCGCCGGACATGATGAGCACCGGGCAGGCGATCTCGCCGAGGCGATCGAGCACGTCATGCGCCTGCACCGCGTGGTTCTGCCGGCAGTAAGTCGCCGGCATGCGGTCCGACGATGCGATCACCGCCTCCACCGCCGCCACCATTTCGGGATTGGCGTTGTAGAACCGTCGGGAGACGAAGTTCGGAATGGAATGGGCCGCGTGCGCCGCCCAGGACCCGCGCCATTCGAGCACCTCGCGCATGTTGTCGAGGCAGCGCCGGCCGATGGGCTCGAACTTCGCGCACGAGGCGAGCAGCGCCAGCGAGTGCACGCGCTCGGGCGCCTTCAGGGCGATGATCTGGCCGATGGAGCCGCCCATGGAGCGGCCGACCACATGGCATCGCGCGATTTCCAGGCGGTCCAGCAGCGCGATGAAGTCATCCGCCAGATCCTCGAGCGTGACCGGCTCGTCCCGCTGGGTGCTGCGTCCGGCGCCGCGCGTGTCCGGCGCGATCACGCGGTGGCGTTGCCGCCAGACGGAGATTTGCTTCGCCCAGGCGGTGTGATCACCGGCGAGGCCATGGATCAGGAGCACCGGGAATCCCCGGCCCTCGTCCACGAAGTGAATATCGTAGCCGCGCACGGCTTCCGTGGCTGTGTGCAAGCCGCTGGGCGCATTCATGTGGGCGTCTCCCTCAATTTTGTTGCCGGGCGTAATCTGTAAACACGATCATAATTTATATTTCAATCCATATTTACAAATTTATGGCTCTGTGCAAATTTCCATCATGGATGCGCTCGCGGGTTCGGCGAAAGCGGAGCGGGCGCGCTAATGCAGCGCGGAGACAGCTCGGCTCGTGTGTGATGCCATCCGCCGCGGGCCGCAATTGTCGCGGCGGACCCAGTTGGAGACCGAAGACGCGATGGCCGGAGCAAGGGTGCAAATTGCAGCCGCGGGGTGCTGCGACTGCCCGCCGAGAGACTCGCAACCGGGAAGGCCGGTGCGCTGCGCGCGCCCGCATGCCCCGTCGCACCGCAAGCAGGAGAGGGATCGCCCGTCCTGAAAAGGCGGAACCAGGTGATGAACTTTGCAGCTCAGCGCACCCTGTGGATCCGCCAAGGCCAGGGCCTGAGTGCACCAACAAGAACAGATCCAGGGAGATGGGTATGAAACGCTTCGTATTCGCACTGACCGCGGGACTTGCTCTAGCGGCGGCCGGCGCTCTTCCATCCGGCGCAGCGCGCGCCGACACGATCAAGCTCACCCTCTCAACCGGCCAGGCCCCGGTCTTTCCCTATATCGGGCTGATCCGGGACTTCGCCATTCCGGAGATCGACCGGCGCCTTGCTGCGGAGGGCAAGCACAAGATCGAGTGGAACCAGGCCTATGCCGGCACGCTGGTGAAGGTCGGCGGCGAGCTCGACGCCGTGAGCAGCGGGCTCACCGACATGGCGGTGGTGCTGTTCACGGCGCATCTGTCGAAGCTGCCGCTGCACGCCGTCACCTATTTCGCCCCCTTCGCGACCACCGACGCGCGGCAGGCGATCCGCGCCTTCAACGAGACGCAGCAGGGGGTGAAGGAGTTCGGCGGCGTCTGGGCGCGCAACAACCAGGTCTATCTCGGCACCATCAGCGTCGAGGCGTTCAACCTCTATTCCAAGAAGCCGGTGCGCTCGATCGCCGACCTGAAGGGGCTCAAGGTCGGTGCGATCGGACCGAACATCCACTGGTTCCGCGACACCGGCGCCGCCGGCGTCACCTTCAACCTCGCCAACATCTACAACGACATGCAGTCGGGCGTGTTCGACGCCGCCGTGCTGGCGGATTCGGTCGCCGCCGCCGTCCGGCTGGGCGAGGTCGCGCCCTATCGCACCCAGATCGACTACGGCCCGATGGTCTTCGCAGGCATCACCATCAACAAGCAGCGCTGGGACCGCCTGCCCGAGCAGGTGCGCAAGGTGTTCGGCGAAGTCTTCCAGGACTACCAGGACAAGGTCGTGGAGCTGCTCAGTGCGCGCGCCCGCGACGGCGTCGCCGAGATGATCGCCAAAGGCATGACCAACATCGCCCTCACCACCGCCGAGCGGCGCGCATGGGCCGATGCGATGCCCAACATCGCCGCCGACTGGGCGAAGGATCTCGAGGCGCGGCACCTGCCGGCCAAGCAGGTCATCCAGACCTATCTCGGCAAGCTGCGCGCGGTGGGGTCCGATCCGCTGCGCGACTGGTCGAACTTCTGATCCGGCGGCCGGGGCAAGACCATGGTCACTCGACTGCTCTCCTGGATCGCGCTGGTTCTGAACGCTGCCGGAACCGTGCTGATCCTCATCCTCAGCGTGCTCATGAACGCCGACATCATCGGCCGCGGCGTGTTCTCGCACCCCCTCAACGGCGTCAACGAGTTCGCCTCCATGGCGATCGTGGCGATCGTCTTCCTCCAGATCACCGACGCCACGGCGGCCAACCGGCTCACCCGCTCCGACATGGTGCTGCTGATGATCCAGAAGCGCGCGCCGCGCGCCGCCCAGACCCTGGAAGCGCTGTTCGACCTCGGCGGCGCGGTGCTGTTCGCGGTCCTCGCCAATGCGGTTTGGCCGCTGCTGGTCCAGGCCTTTCAGGAGGGTGAGTTCATGGGTGTCGAGGGCATCGCCACCTTCCCCACCTGGCCGCTCGACGCGATCGTCGTCCTCTCCAGCTTCCTCCTCGTCCTGCACTTCGCGCTCAAGGTGATCGCCGACGTGCGCGGCATCGTCAGGCCCGCAGCCGCAGTCGCCATCCAGCCACAGGAGCACGCGGTCTGATGGACCCGATCGTCATTGGCTTCATCTCCATCGCGGTGGCGGCCGGGCTCATCTTCGCGGGCATGTACGTCGCCGTCGCGCTGGCGCTCACCTCCTTCGTCGGCGCATGGCTCATGCGCGGCGACTTCGACATCGCCAGCCGGCTCCTGGCGCAGGCGGCGCTCGACAGCATCGCCAGCTACGACCTCGCGGTCATCCCGCTGTTCGTGCTGATGGGCAACCTCATGACCATCTCGGACATCGGCGCCGACACCTTCAAGGCCGCCAACCAGATCTTCCGCCGCATCACCGGCGGGCTCGGCATCGCCACCGTGGCGGCCAACGCCCTGTTCGCCGCCGTGACCGGTGTCACCATCGCCTCGTGCGCCGTCTTCACCAAGGTGGCCGTGCCGGAGATGCTGCGCTTTGGCTACACGCCGCGCTTCGCCACCGGCATCGTCGCCGGCAGCGGGCTGCTCGGCATGCTCATCCCGCCGAGCGTGCTGATGGTGGTGTTCGCCATCGTCACCGAAGCGCCGATCCGCCAGGTCTTCATGGCCGGCTTCATTCCCGGCCTGGTGCTGGCGACCTTCTTCGCCATCGCCATCGTCTTCATGGTGAAGTTCATGCCGGAGAAGGCCGGCGTGGTGCGACCACCGGTGGATGGGGAGCTGCTGTCAAGCCTCGGCGTGGCGAAGGCGCTCGGGCCGATCGTGACGCTGATCGGCGCCACCATCGGCGGCATCTATGCCGGCTGGTTCACGCCCACGGAGGCGGCGGCGGTCGGCGCGGCCGGCGCGCTGGCGTTCGCTCTCGCGCGGGGCAAGCTGTCCTGGTCGTCCATGTGGCGGGCGTCCGTGGACACCGGGCACGTGACGGCCACCATCTGCCTCATCGTCATCGCCGCGTCCATGTACAGCCGCATGCTCGCCATGTCCGGCGTCGCCGCCGTCATCGGGGACTCGCTCTCCGGCGCCCACGGCTTCTACCTGACCGTGACGCTCTACGTCCTGCTGCTGCTGTTCCTCGGCACGTTCCTCGATTCCATCTCGACCATCCTGCTGACCGTCCCCATCGCGCTGCCGGTGTTCCTCCAGTTCGATGCCAACGTCGTGTGGTTCGGCATCGTCACCATCCTCGCCACCGAGGCCGGCATGATCACCCCGCCTTTGGGCATCGCGGTGTTCGCGGTGAAGAGCGCGCTCGGCAACCAGACCATCGGCATCCACGAGATCTTCCTCGGGGTCGTCCCGTTCTTCCTGATGACGGTGCTCACCGTGGTGCTGCTCGTCATCTTCCCGCAACTGGTGACCGTCGTGCTCGGCTGAGAGCGGCCTTCGAGTGGAACATGGCCATGGCGCGCTTCGCCCCGAACTTCTACCACCATTACCTGGAGCTGCCCGTGCGCGAACGGTTCGCCGCCGCCCGCGCCAGCGGCTTCGACGCCATCGAGTGGCACTTTCCCTACGAGCTTGCGGCCGACACGCTGCGGGCCCTGCTGGACGACAACGGCCTCGCCTTTCTCTACGCCGTCATGCCGGTGGACTGGACCCGGGACAAGGGGCTGGCCGGCCTGCCCGGCCGCGAGGACGAGTGCCGCGCCGCCGCCGAGCGGGGGCTCGCCTTTCTCTCGCGCATCGGCGCGGGCTACATGCAGGTCGGGGCCGGTGTCGTCCCGGAGGGCGCGAGCCGGGAACATTGCGTGGACGTGTTCCAGCGCAATCTCGATTGGATCTGCAACCAGGCGCTGGGTACCGGTGTCGACATCGCCATCGAGGGTGTTTGCAACGCGCGTTTTCCGGGTTGGGTGGTGCAGACCATCGCCGAGACGGCAGAGGTGGTGCGCGCCGTGGGCAAGCCGAACCTGAAGCTGGTCTACGACACCTACCACCTGCGCATGGAGGAAAAGGGCCCGCTCACCCCGCTCCTGGACCTCTACTGGCCCTTGATCGGCCATGTGCAGATCGGCAACGCGCCGGGCCGCCACGAGCCGGGCGTGGGCGAGATCGACCTCTTCCACATCGTCGACGCCCTGGAGGCCAAGGGCTGGACGCGGCCCATCGGCCTTGAATTCGATCCCGCGAGCGACACCTGGAGCAGCCTGCGCTGGATGGAGCGATACGGCTATCCGGCCTGTGCGGCGCCCGATGCCATTACATGCGGGGTGCCGACACGGCGCTCTTCTGTTTGAAGAACGCACCGCGCCGACCTAAACGCACTTCTATACTGGCTCCTCCTCGCCACGAACTTCAGATGCGCTCAATCCTGCGCTTCTTCGCGACTAAAACATAAAACAAAAGATCTGATTCAATCCACGTGACTTAATGAGACGTGGAACCGTCGTGGACATTCCGACATGGAGGATGAAAATGAACGCCCACGGCCGTACATTCAGCTTGGCTATAGCTGCGCTTGTTCTGATCTTGTCAAATGTCAGCGTATCGGCGGAGACCTTCCGCCTGAAGCTCGCCTCTGGAAACGCGCCCGGCATGGAATATGTCGATTCTGCGCACAATTATTTTGTACCGGAACTCACCAAGCGTGTCGCGCAACGTACACGCCATTCGGTGGAAGTTGAGGAGCTCTACAGCGGCACCTTGGCAAAAGGGCCCGACGTGTTGGATGCAACGGCTGCCGGCACCCCCGATATCGGACTTTTTTGCGTGTGCCACGTCGGCGAGAAGTTGCCGCTGAACACTTTCATGTTCCGGGCGCCGTTCAGCATCACCGACGCGACCCTGGCCTTGAAGGCAACAAGGGACGTTTATGACAAAATTCCAGAGCTGTCCGGGGTGTTCGAGAATAAATACAATCAGATACTACTCTCGCTTATGCCGCTGGAGCCATATGACCTGTTGACCTCATTTGCAATTGGGGATCCGGCGGATCTTGCTGGCCATACGGTTTCGGGATCAGGGCCGAACTTTCCATGGCTGAAGGTTTTGGGCGCCAAGGTTTACGCTACCCGAGGCCAGCACGACCACACGTCGGCCACGTCGCCCTACGATGCATCGATCGCCTTTGCCTCGTTGGCGACATCGCTCAAGCTCTACGATAAGGGGATGACGCATTTCGTGCGCACGGGTCTCGGCGCCCAGGTGATCCTGGTCCTGACCGTGAACAGGGCCAGTCTCGCCCGGCTTCCAGACGATGTGCAGGCGATCCTCAAGGAGACGGCTGCCGACTTCGAGCGCACCGTGGCGGAACGGACCCGCGACAGATACGCGCCGCATATCGAGGAATTGCGCGACGCCGGCATGGTGGTCACGCAACTGACGTTAAGCCAGCAGCGGAGCTGGGCCGAAAAGATTGCGCCATGGACGAAGGACGAGGCCAAAAAGCTGGCTGACATTCCGGGCGGCGAAGGCATCATCGACCTGTTCATCAAGGCGTCCGAAGCCCAGGGGCACGTCTGGCCGGTCCGCTACGACGCGGGCCAATGACGCCAGAAGGCGTGCATCGCGAGTGTGTCTATCGATGCGGCATGGCCAATGCGATCGTCGATACGCATCCGCGCGAATGCGCTCCCTGAACCGAGCGGAATAGGTGTTGCCGGTTCGGCAACGCGGCGTTTCCGACAAGCTGTTACATGCCGGACGGATTGACGTCTACCATATGCGCAGCATGTGGGTGCGCTGCGTCGGCCCCTGGATCGCGCCGCGCGCCGCGGGGCGAAACGGCTCAAGGCCAATTATTTGAAATACCTATTCGGAGGCCTGTTGTGTCTTTAGCGCCGATCGGGGACGCGGACATTTACTATGAAGTCGATGGCGTCGGTGCGCCATTGATCCTGATCACGGGGATGGGCGGGCTGGCGTCATATTGGGCCCCTCAGGTTGAGGCATTCGCGAAGCACTTTCGTGTCTACCGATTTGATCACCGCGGGACAGGTCGATCAACACATAGCGATGTTGCGTATTCGATCGAGCTCCTCGCGTCGGACACGATCGGGCTCATGTCAGCACTAGACATACCGTCCGCACATTTCGTCGGGCATTCGACGGGCGGAATGATGCTGCAGGTTATCTCCTCGCAGCATCCGGACATGGTCGCGAGTCAGGTCCTCTATGGCACCCGAGGCCGAACCGACGCGTTCTCCCGCCGCGCCATGGGGCTGCGCAAGGAAGCTGCGCTGCACATAGGGGTAGAATCCTATGTGCGTTCTTCGCCCATTTTCCTTTATCCGAGCGCGTGGGTGCATGAGCACGATGCAGAGTTGGCTCAAGCCGAACGTCAAGCGGTGGCATCGTCGGCGCCGGCGAAGATCATCGCCAGCCGTCTCGATGCGGTGCTGCGGCATGACCAGATGCATGCGTTGGGGAAAATCGTGGCGCCGACACTTGTCACCTGCGCACGCGACGACTTTCTCACCCCGCCCTACTACTCGGAGGAACTGGCGGCGGCGATACCCAATGCCTCCCTTGAGTTCGTATCAAAGGGGGGGCATGCCTGCTCGATTACGAACGCTGGCGAATTCAACGACCGTGTTCTGACGTTTCTTCGCCAGCAGAGCAGCATCGCATAGCCGCCCAGCCCGATCCGAACGCCCGAGACCACGATCCCGCACCTCAAGACAGGAACACGCCATGCCGAAGCAGATCATCATTCCCCCCGGCAGCCCGCCGCCGCTGGCGCCCTATTCTCCCGGCACGCGGGCGGGCAATGTCGTCTACGTCTCCGGCGTGCTGGCCATCGCTTCGGACGGGACCACCGTCGGCGTCGGCGACGTGGAAGCCCAGACTCGCCATGTGCTCATGACGATCAAGTCCGTCGTCGAGACCGCCGGCGGAACGATGGACGACATCACGTTCAACAGCATTTTCTTGAAGTCGCTGGACGATTACGCCGCCATGAACCGTGTCTATGCGGAGTTCTTTCCCTCCAGTCCACCTGCCCGCTACTGCATCCGTGCCGATCTCGTGCGGCCGGAGTTCCTGGTGGAGATCGCGTCCGTTGCGCACCTCAGCTAAGGGCGCGTTCGAGATGGGACAGGAGCGCGTGGGCGGCGAACGGAAGTCGCCGATCGCGGTGAGCTTGAACCTCGAGACGATACGGACCAAGCGGCTCAGGAGTCACCGGCCGCGCGCACAGCACACCCCGTGAGAGCTCGTCGCCGATGAACATTGGCGACATGAAGGTCAGGGCGCCCCCGTGCTGGACCATGGCCTTCAAGGCGACGACCGAATTCGATGTCATCAGTTCGCGCGGCGCGAGACCTCGTTGTGCGAACTGCGCATCTATGAACTGGCGCGCGCCGAAGGATGGCTGCAACAGCGCCATGGGATATGATGCCGCTTCCTCCATTGTGATCGAAGCGCGCTCCGCGAGCGGATGGCCGGGCGCGATGACCACCTCGAGCGTATCGATCCGCGACGCCACGGTCTTGATGTCCGGCCTGGCTATGGCATTGATGGTGATGCCGAAATCACACTCGTCCTTGACGATCGCCTCGACGATGCGGTCCGTCGGCGCGGTGACGACGCGATAGTCGATGCCGGGGTTCTCGCCATGAAAGGCGGCAAGAACCCTGGGCAGGAATTCGACCACCAGACCCTCGACGCAGAAGATGTCGATCTGACCGCGGCGCAGCCCCTTCAGGTCGTCGACGAGCGAGCGGATGCGCTGGAACTCCCGGAACGTCGACCGGCAGTGCTGTGCCACGACCTCCCCAGCCGCGGTCAGGCGGATGCCGCTCGGGCCGCGCTCGATCAGTTCCGCGCCCAGCTCATGCTCCAGATTGGCAATCTGCCGGCTGATCGCGGAGGCCGCGACATGCAGCCTGTTGGCCGCCTGCCGGATCGAGCGGCAATCGGCGACCTCGACGAAATAGCGCAGGGCCGTGTGGTTCATCTTCCCTCAGTGCGCAACGAGGGCGCCGCACAAGCCCGGCACCTGTCCGCATCGATGCAGGTCAGCGCGCGGCGTTGGCTGGATTTCGGCCCGAGCAAAGCACAGGCGCATGCCTATCGCAATTGGCCGCGAAGGGGTGATGCCGATTCGGCAACAGCGTGTACAGCACACGGCTCTACCCGCCAGGGCGCGGGTCATGATCTATTCTCGTGAATGATCGGGGTCTGCCACAGATGGAGCTGATGATGACAGTAAACCAGGTGCGTGACGGCGTCACGAAGAGCTTGCGGCTGCCGGAAGGCAAAATGCGGATCGCTTCTCCGACAACGGCGCAGAAGATCGTGTTCGCACCGCGCTCCTACTACAATCCGTTGATCGACCGGGGTGAGACGCCGGTCTTCATCGGCATGCAGACATGTGAGCCCGACTATCAGATCGGCCCTCACTGGCATCCCTACACCGAATGCCTCGTGGTGCTGGAAGGCGAGGCCTTTGCGTGGCTGATCGGCAAGGAGGACGAAGGGGGCGTCGCCCGCGCCGGCGACGTCATCGAATTCCCGCCGATCCTGCCGCACGCGTTCCGCACCCATGGCAACCAACAGCTTCGGCTGCTCGGCATCCACTGCTCGCCCACGCGGATCGTGCACTTCCTGGACGAAAGCCTCGTCCTCAAGAATGGCTACCAGGTGCTGAACGAAGAACTGCAGCCGACCTACGCATGATGCCCCCGTCCACGTGGCTGGCCATACCCGACGGGATGCCGCGCCGGCTTCGCCCGGCGCGGAATTCCGGACCGGTTGCGATCTCGAGGAAGCGATGAAACTTTATTCCGCTGAAAACACCTGCTCGCTCTCGCCCCATATCGTCCTGCGGGAGCTGGGCCTAAGCTTTGATCTGGTGATGATCAACAACAAGACCAAGCAGACGGCGACGGGCGAGGACTTCCGCACCATCAACCCGAAGGGCTACGTCGCCGCGCTGCAGCTCGACGACGGCCGGGTGCTGACGGAGGGCCCCGCCATCGTGCAGTTTCTCGCCGACCTCAAGCCGGAGGCGGGTCTCGCCCCGCCGGCCGGATCGTGGGAGCGGGTCCGGCTCCAGGAATGGCTGAACTTCATCACCAGCGAGGTGCATTCGGGTTCGGCGCCGCTGTTCAACGCCTGGCTGCCCGAGGCGGTGCAAAGTCATTTCAAGGACCGGCTGTTCCGCCGCTTCCGCGAGATCACGGCGGTTCTCGATACGCAGCCCTATCTGCTGAACGGCCATTTCAGCGTGGCCGACGCCTACCTCTACACCGTCCTGCGCTGGATGAAGTTCTTCGCCATCGATCTTCGGGACTGGCCAGCCATCTGGGCCTTTATGGAGCGGGTCGAGGCGCGTCCGTCGGTGCAGGCGGCGCTCGAGGCCGAGCGGCTCGCCCCGAAGCCGGCCTGACTCCCTTTTTGTTCGAAACACGCGGTTCTTGCGACCGGGCGCCTGACGCGTGCTCGGCGAGAGGAGATTGTCATGTCGTCTTCCCCTGTCAGGGCTCTCGATCCCCGCTTTGCCGGCCTCGTGTCGGCCACGGCAGACCTGCAGCAGGTCGCCACCGGCTTCGGCTTCACCGAGGGCGTGACCTGGGTCCAGAAGGGAACCCACGGACATCTGCTGTTCAGCGACATCCCGGCCAACGTGATCTACCGCTGGACCCCGGACGGGAACGGCACGGGCAGCATCGACGTGTTCCTTGAGAAGGCCGGCTACCAGGGCCACGATGTCTGGCGCGTGGGCATGCCGTTCACCAACGGCAAGGCGCCGGATGATCCCGGCTACGAGCAGTTCAACATGTTCGGCTCCAACGGCATCACGCTCGACCAGCAGGGCCGCATCGTCATCGCCACCTGGGGCGGCAGGTCCATCGATCGGATCGAGGAGGACGGCAGGCGGACGGTGATCGCCGATCGCTTCAATGGCAAGCGGTTCGGCGGTCCCAACGACGTGGTCGTCTGCAGGAATGGCGACATCTACTTCACCGATACATTCGGCGGCATGCTCGGGCTCGGCGAGGACCCCTCCCGGGAGATCGACATCAATGCCATCTACCGCATCCGTGGCAACGAAGTCGCGCGCGTCATCGACGACATTGCGAACGTGAATGGCCTTGCCTTCTCGCCCGACGAGACGGTGCTCTACGCCAACGGCTCGATCGACAACTACATCCGCCGGTATGTCGTCGATCCCTCCGGCAATATCAGCAACGGCTCGTTGTTCCATGACTTTGCAGACGTTCCGGGTGAGGGAATTACCGACGGGATGCGGGTGGACGTCGCGGGAAATCTCTGGACCACCGCGCCGGGGGGCGTCTGGGCCTTGTCGCCCGATGGTGCACCGCTCGGAATGATCGCGCTGCCGGAGGGCGGCAGCAATCTGGTGTTCGGCGGTCCCGACCGCAGGACGCTCTATATCTCGGCGGCCACCAGCATCTACCGCATTGAGACCAAGATTGCGGGCGCGCGGTAACGCTAGCCGCAGCACGGCTGCGAGAAGAAACAATCGTTAAAACCAAATAAATCCAGGGGAATGCAATGAAACGGCGTCAGTTCCTGAAGATGTCGGGAGGCATCGGATTTCTTGCGGCCGGAGCGGCGATCGGACCGTTCGTCGGTCCGGCGCATGCCCAAGCCAGCGGGCGAAAGTCGATCCGGATCGGCATGTCGGTCGCCTCCACGGGGACATTCGCGCATGATTCCCAGTCCGGCCGCCGGGCGATCGATCTGTGGCTCGAACAGGTCAACGCGAAGGGCGGCCTGCTCCACCAGGGGCAGCGCTACCCGGTCGAGCTTGTGGTCCGCGACGACCGCAGCGACAAGCAGCTGGCGCCGCGCGTGTACGAAAGCCTGATCTTCGACGAAAAGGTCGACCTGGTGCTCGCGCCCTACGGTTCGACCCTGACCGCAGCCGCGGCGACGATCACCGACCGCAACGACATCTTCATGATGGGATGGGCCGTCGCCGCCGATTCCGTGTTCAAGCAGGGCTACAAATATATCGTCAACGGGGGCACCACCCCCGTCTCGCGGGTGCCGGAAGTGCCGGTCCAGGCGCTGAAGCGCTTCGGCGGCAAGATCATTTCCACCATCGCGGTGGACGAGCCCTATTCGGACGCGCTCGCCGGCAGCTTTCGTGCGACCGCCGAGAAGCACGGCCTCGCCATCGGCACCGCGGAGAAGTACAGCCGGGGCGCGAAGGACTTCACCACCATCCTCAACAAGGCTGCCGCAGCAAAGACCGATCTCCTGTGCATCACGTCCTACGACACGGACATGATCGTCATGCTGCGGCAGATGAAGGAGAACGACATCAACTTCCCGGCAATTTTTTCGACCTTTTCCCAGAACTCGTCGATCCTCGCGCTCGGCAGCGACGCCATCGGCCTCTGGGGACAGTCGAACATCGATCCGCGCGTCGCCTACGCGGTCAATCTCGGACCCACCGCCGCGCAATATCTCGACGCCTACAACGCCAAGTATCCGAACGGGCCGCAGTCCGACATCAATTCCGCCGTCGCCTTTGCGAGCCTCATGGTGCTGGGGGCGATGATCGAGCGTGCGCCGAGCCTGAAGGCGCCCGACCTCAAGGCCGCGGCCCTTGATCTCAGCGGCCATCTGACGGTGCTGAACGGCACCTACCGGATCGACGAGACGGGCTTCCAGACCGGCTACGACATCCTGGTCATCCAGAATACCGCGAAGGGTGGAAGGGAGGTCATCGCGCCGGCCGCGGTCGCGACGGCGGCGCCGCTCTTTCCCATGCCCACCTGGGACCAGAAGGCGAAGATGTAGCCTTGCCTCGCCTGTGGCGGATGGATCCGCCGCCCCTCGTCCTGAACACGGCGGCCACGCAGGAAGTCTCGATGTCCATGGTCATGCAATCTGTCCCTCCAGCCGAAGCCGCCCGATCCGTGCGGCAACGGGCGCCGCTGTTCCGGCTGCATCGCGCCAGCATCTGGATCTGGTGTCTCACGCTCGCCGGCATCAGCCTCGTTGCGGTCGCGATCCCGGCCGTCTCGGCGGGCGTCTCGTTCTGGTTCTACTTGTTCCAGTGGATCGCGCTCGCGTCCGCGCTCAATCTGATGGCCGGGACGACGGGCTATGTGCCCTTTGGCTTTGCCGCCTTCTTCGGCATCGGCGCCTACGCCGCCGCCGGGCTGACCCAGTTCCACCACGCGCCGACCTGGGCGGCGCTCTTTGGCGCAATGGCGGCCGGAGCGCTGCTCGCGGTGCTGTTTGCACCAACGCTGCGGCTGCGCGGGGTGTTCTTCTCGGTGGTCAGCCTGTCGCTCGCCATCGTATTGCGCAGCCTCATCGTGCTCCTGCCGGAGGACGTTGCCGGGGGCAGCAGCGGGATCACCATCACCGGACGACACGATCCGATCCTCCTTTACTATCTGATGGTCGCCGTCTCCATGGGGTCGGTGGCGATCGCCACGGCGATCTCGGTCACGCCCCATGGGCTGCGGCTCAAGGCGATCGGCGACGACCTCCATGCCGCGCAGATCATCGGCGTCAACGCGAAGGGGCTGCGGCTCGCCATGTGGGTGCTTTCCGGCACCATCGCGGCAATGTGCGGGGCGCTCGAAGGCCTCTATTCCTCCGCCATCGACCCTGCGGCCGCGTTCAACATCCTGATCTCGACCAAGGCGATCATCTATGCCGCCCTGGGCGGCCTGGGGACCGTCATGGGGCCGGTGATCGGCGCAGTGATCATGACCGTCACCGACGAGCTCATCTGGGCCCGCTTTCCCATCGCCAACCTCTTCATCCTCGGGCTGATCGTCTCGGCGACGGTCCTGTTCTTCCCACGGGGCATCGTCGGCTCGCTGCTGCAGCGCCACCCGCGATTCCGCCGCTGGTTCTTCTAGGAGCGCCCCATGACCTCCCTGATGACAGGCGCCATCGTCAATGCCGTCGCCCTCGGCATCCTCTACGGCCTCTTGGGGCTCAGCCTCACCATCGTCTACGGCGCCATGCGCATCGCCAACCTCGCCCATGGCGAGATGGTCCTGGCCGGCAGCTACGTGGCCTATGTGGTGACGACGAAGCTCGGCTATTCACCGGTGGTGGCGATCCCGACCGCGTTCGTGCTGCTGTTCGTGCTGGCGCTTGCGCTGTTCGCCGTCGCCGGGCGCCGCTTGCTGGCGGCACGCGATCCGGAAATGGCATCCTTCCTGTTCTTCTACGGCGTCTCGCTGATGGTCGCGTCGGGGCTGCTCTTTCTCTTCGACGCCGACGCCCGGTCGGTCATCTTCCAGTTCCAGCCCTTATCGTACCGGGTGCTGGGGCTGGTGATCCCCAAGGCGCGAGTCGTCGCGGTGGGGGTCGCCCTGCTGCTGGTTCCGGCGCTGTTCCTGTTCCTCTACCGCACGACCCCCGGCAAGGCGCTGCGCGCCGCCGTCATGAACCGCGACGCGCTGCGGATCGTCGGCGTCGATGTCGAGCGCCTCTCGCTCGTCGCCTTTTCGGTCAGCGCGGGGATCGCCGGCGTGACCGGGGTGCTGCTTGCGCTCGTCTTCCCGGCCTTCACGCCGTTCTCCGGGCTGGACTACACCATCACCGGCTTCGTCGTGATCGTTCTGGGTGGTCTCGGCAGTCCTCTTGGAGCGGTGCTCGGCGGGATGCTCTTCGCGTTCTCGGAGCAGCTCACCACCCTTTGGATCGGGCAGAGCGCGGGCGTCCTCGCCGGCTTTCTCATCCTCGTCCTGGTCGTCGCAATCCGTCCCGCGGGCCTCATCGGCCAAGCCGAGTGGAAGTCATGAGCCTTCAGATCTCCAACCTCTCCAAAAGCTACGGCCGGATCCGCGCGCTGAGCGACGTATCTCTCGCCGTCCATCCCGGCGCGGCGCTCGGCATCATGGGGGTGAACGGTGCCGGCAAGTCCACCCTCCTGAACTGCATCTGCGGCTTTGCCACGCCGGATGCAGGAGCCATCGAACTGGGTGGCCGCGGCCTCGGCGGGCAGCGGCCCGATCTCGTCAGCCGGGCGGGCATCGGGCGGACCTTTCAGGTCCCGCGTTCATTCCGGAGTCTCACCGTGCTGGAGAACCTGCTCGTGGTTCCCTCGCGCGGGGAGTCCCCCGGTGTCCGGCTCGATCGGGCGCACCACGCCCTCGAAAAGGTCAGGCTCGCGACGCTCGCGGACAATTATGCAGGCGAGCTGTCCGGCGGCCAGCAGAAGCTCCTGGAGCTCGCCAGGATCCTGATCCTCGAGCCGAAGGTGGTCCTGTTCGACGAGCCGCTGGCGGGCATGCATTCCGATCTGTGCCGCGTCTTCCTCGATGAGGTGGACGAGATGCTGTCGCGGTCCGTCGCGGTCATGCTCGTCTGCCACGACCCCGGCATCCTCTACCGGCTCGCCCGCGACATCGTGGTGCTGCACGAAGGCCGCGTGCTCAGCTCCGGCTCGCCCGCCGCGGTCCGGAACGACCCCGCCGTCATCGAAGCCTATCTGGGCGTCCAGCATTGATCGGAGGCTTATCTTGAACGCCTTGGCACGCATTGGCTCCGATCGGGCCCTGATCTCGTTCCGCAATGTGTATGCCGCCTATTTCGGCGACATCCATGTTCTGAAAAATCTAAGCCTGTCCTTCCGCGCCGGCGAGGTGACCGGCATCATCGGCCCCAACGGCGCGGGCAAGTCGACCGTTCTCAAGACGCTGATGGGCTTCTTGAAACCCAGCGCCGGGGATGTCGTGTTCGAAGGCCGCTCCCTGCTTGGCACACCGTCCCACCGCATGGTGCACGCCGGGGTCGGCTACGTGCCCCAGAACCGCAGCCTCTTCCTCGACCTGTCCGTGGAGGACAACCTGGTCCTCGGGTGCTGGCCCGTGCGTCGCGACGGCGCGCGGGTGCGGCGGGCCATCGACAGGGTGCTCGGCGACTTCCCCATGCTGGTCCCCTTCCGCCATGGGCGGGCGGGCGAGCTCAGCGGCGGCCAGCGCCGCTTCCTGGAGATCGCGCGGGCGTTGCTGCTCGAGCCCAAGGTCCTGCTCTTCGACGAGCCGACGGCGATGATCGCTCCGAAATATGCCTCCGAGGTCTATGATCACATCGCCCGACTGGCGCGCCAGGGCATTGCCGTCATCCTCGTGGATCAAAACGTGCGCCCCTGCATCCAGGTCTCCGACTATCTCTACATCCTGGAGCTTGGACAGAAGACCATGGAAGGCGATGCCGATGCGTTTCGCTCCGACGAGCGCATACGCGCCGAGATCGGCCGTTGGCTCGAAGTGTCGGGCGGCTGATGGAGCCGCGCGCCGAGTGCAGGCGCGGCACGATTGAGGTCCGCAGTATCGTGCATGACCGAGCGGCACCATGCCCGCTGACCATGCGAACCTCAATCTTCCCGGCCCCGGCACCCCGGCAAGGGGCCCGTTCACTCCTCCTGTCGATCCCCCGTATCATTGCGACGCAGATGGTCCAGCAAAACGCGTGCATGCAACGGAAGCGCGGCGTGATTGCGCACGCACAGGCGAAGATCGCGGACGGCCCGGTCTTCGTCGAGCGACACGATGCGGATGCCCATGGAGCGCGCGCAGCGCCGCGCCGCAGTCTCCGGCACGATTGCCAGACCGGCGCCGGTTTCCACCATCTGGCACACGCCTTCGAAGCTAAGGAGCTTGATCCGCAGCTTGAGCCGCCGCCCGGCGCGCGATGCAATGTCGCCCAGGAAGCTCTGGATCGCGCTGGCCTCCCGCAATCCGACAAAATCGGCGTCGAGGACATCCTTGAACGAAACGGGCCGATCTGAAGCCAGCGCGCTGGTCGTCGGCACCACCAGGACCAAGCGGTCCGATGCGAAAGGGTAACTCTGAAGGCCGGCGAGATCGACGGTGACGCGCTCCCCATTTTCCTGCCGGTCATAAGTTAGGCCCGGCTGGGCCCGAGGGCGACAGTGACAACCGGAGCGCGTGGCAAACTATGGCGGCGGCCGGCGGAGCTGATCGCGCGCGACGCCGGGCAGCTCGCCGCAATCGGGGGGTGTTTGGGTTCACCTCGCCCGGGGTGTGGCTGACCCGTTTGTCATGCGCTAATTACCGTTCCCGCGCTCGGTCGAGACCGAATGCAAAGCCGATCACGTTTGCCGGGATCGCGCGCCCCTGTGCAGCGCGCGCGGCAAGCCAAAATCCGCACAGGCGATCACGCCGCACGGAAGAGACCTGAGATGGGACAAAAGCTCGAATTTCTGGCGCCGCTCTTCGTTCCGGCACACCGACCGGAGCGATTCGACAAGGCGGCGGCATCCGGCGCCGACGCGATCTTCCTCGATCTGGAGGATGCGGTGCCGGCGGAAGCCAAAGAGGCCGCGCGCGCGGCTCTCCGCGACAATTTTACCGCCCTTCCGGTGCTCGTGCGGATCAACGGTGTCGGAACGCCATGGCACGACGGCGATCTGGCCGCTTGCCTTGCTCTGGAGATTTCGGGGCTTGTCGTTCCGAAAATGGAACTGGGCAGCGATTTCGCACAGTTGGCGGCCTCGCTCGCCGGCAGAATGCCTATCGTGGCCCTCATCGAGACCGCGCGCGGGCTCGTCGATGCGCGCTCCCTCGCGCAATGGCCCGCCGTTGGCCGGCTGGCGTTCGGCTCTATCGATTACTGCGCCGATCTTGGATGCGCTCATACCCGCGAGGCATTGCTGGCAGCCCGCTCGGAACTGGTGCTTGCCTCGCGTCTCGCCAAAAAACCGGCGCCCCTCGACGGGGTGACCGCGTCGCTCGACGATGCAGCCCTGGTCCGCAGTGATGCCCGCCACGCGCACGAGATGGGTTTCGGCGGCAAGCTCTGCATCCACCCGCGCCAGATCGAAGCGGTCCGCGCCGGGTTTTTGCCAAGCGAAGCCGAAGCGGCGTGGGCGCGCCGGATTCTGGCGAGCGGCGATGGCGCCGTCGCCGTGGACGGGGCCATGGTCGATGAGCCGGTAAGGGCTCGGGCGAGGGCGATCCTAAGGCAGAGCCAGTCCACCTGCGCTTCCTGACCGGCAAGGACCGTCATCGCTCGACAATCGGATGTCTCGCCATCCCTGGCGCCATCTGGCGGGGACCAACCGGTCCGAGACCGCGTGCCGCCTGTTTCGCGCCGCGGCGATAGCCATAGCCGAGCCGCGGCACACGCCGATCACCGCAGCGCGGCCGGCATCTCCGCCCCAAGCAGATCGATGGCGCGCCGCACGCGGAGCGCCATTTGCGGCCCCTTTGGCCAGAGCAGCATGATGTCATAGGTTGAGCTGTCGGCCTGCGGCAGCACCTCGACCAGCTCCCCGGCCTCGATCCGGCGCCTCACCAGCCACGATGGCAGCCGTGCCAGGCCGAAGCCGGCGGCCGCAGCGTCGGCCAGTGCGTCCAGATCGTCAAAACGCACGCGCCCCGCGGAGCGGATGATCTGGACCTGCCGCTGCCCGCCCGGAAGACTCCAGCCCGGAGCCGTGCCAGCGCGACCGTAGAGCAGGAGTTCGTGCTCTTGCAGATCGCCATGCGTTGCCGGCTGGCCGCGCCGGGCCAGATAGGAAGGCGCGGCGCAGATCTTCATGTGCTGCCGGCCTATGCGGCGGCCGGCGATGCTGCTCGCATCGATGGTCGCGCCGACGCGGACCGCCAGGTCGTAGCCCTCTTCGATGAGATCCAGCGGCCGATCGGCGAACGACATGGCGACCTTGAGCTGAGGATGGGCTGCCGCGAGCCTGACGATGAGCGGCGCGACCACGTGGCGGCCGAGGGTGAGGGGGGCCGTGATGCGCAGCGTCCCGCTCGGTTCGCCGCGTCCCGACGCCAGCGCATTTCGGGCGGCCTCGAGCTCGGCCATGGCGCGGCGGGCATGATCGAAATAGAGCTGCCCGTCTTCCGTGAGGCTCTGGCTGCGGGTGGTCCGATGGAAGAGCCGGACGGACATCTGCGCTTCCAGCCGTGCCACGGCCTTGCCCACCGACGAGCGCGACAGGTTGAGCCTTCGCCCCGCGCCGGAAAAGCTGCCGGCATCGACACATGCCAGAAAGATCGAGGTGAGGCCGAATGGGTCCATGGCGGCGCTCGAATTGTTGCGATTATCGATACGATATGTGGCCAGTCGAGAGCAACTGTAGCATCCAGTGCGCGCCTACTGTCGGACCGCCATCACGACAGGAGCACCAGATGAAGGCATGGATGATCGACGCCCTCGGCCGCGACCGGCTGCGTCTCGGCGATCTTGAGCAGCCGGAGCCGAAGCCTCGGGAAGTTCTCGTTCGCGTTGCGAACGTCTCCCTGAACTATCGCGATCTGCTGGTGCTCGAAGGAAAGATGGGCAGCGGGCGGGCCTTTCCCTTCGTGCCGGGTTCTGACCTCGCCGGCACCGTCGTCTCGTGTGGAGAGGGCGCCACGCGCTTTCGTTCCGGCGACCGCGTCATGTCGACCTATGTCCCCGGATGGATAGATGGCCGTCAACTGGGATCGGCGGCGAATCCGAACGGCATGACGCTGGGCGGGCCGCTGCCGGGCGTGCTCGCGGAGTTCGTGTCCCTTCCCGAGGATTGGCTGGTCCGGTCGCCGGGGAAGCTGTCGGACGCCGAGGCGAGCACATTGCCGATCGCGGGTGTCACGGCCTGGTTCTCCCTGATCGAGGAAGGCGGCTTGCGCGCCGGCCAGACCGCACTGGTGCAGGGCACGGGCGGCGTCGCCCTGTTCGGCATCCAGATCGCGAAGGCGCACGGCGCCAGGGTGATCGTGACATCGAGCGACGACGGCAAGCTGGCCCGGGCCAAGGCCCTCGGCGCCGATATCGGCATTCGCCGCGAGGGCGATTGGGTGACGGCCCTGATCGAGGCGACCGACGGCCACGGCGCCGACCATGTTCTCGAAATCGCCGGCGGCTCCAATCTCGGCAAGTCGGTGGAGGCCGCCGCTGTGGGCGGCCAGATCGCGGTCATCGGGATCATCGAGGGCCTCGATCTTGCCGCCCCCGCCTTTCCGCTCCTGCTCAAGCAGGTCGTGGTGCGCGGAATTTTCGTGGCGCCCCGCCGCGCCGCCGAAGACTTCGTGCGCGCGGTCGATGCCATCGGTCTCAAGCCGGTGATCGACCGGCGCTACCCACTGGCGGCGCTTCCGGAGGCGCTGGCCCATCTGGAGCGGGGGCCGTTCGGCAAAATCGTCATCGACGTCGCGGAGTGAGAGCCATGTTTCTCATCCTCCTCAGCTACACGAAACCACTCGACGCCGTGGACCGCTGGCTCGACGATCACAAGGTGTGGGTAAAGCAGGGCTTCGACGATGGCGTTTTCATTCTGGCCGGAGGACAGTCGCCACGTGTGGGGGGCGTTATCATCGCGATCGGAGAAACCCGCGAACAGCTTGAAGGACGAGCCGCACAGGACCCCTTCGTCCGCCACGGTGTCGCGGCGGCGCAGGTGATCGAGGTCCGGCCGTCGACGCTGGACGCGCGCATTGAATTCCTGCGCGCCGGCTGAATGCCTGCAACATGAAGCCGGGTGCCCGCCTCGTCTTCGCCCGTGGCGGGCGCCCGACGGGGCGCCATATTACTTCGGCCTACGCACCAGCATCACATAGTACGTGCAATCCTTTTTTCCCGGATTCGAAAATGTGTACGGCGCCGTAATCTCGAAATGGATTGTATCTCCCGGCCCCAGAAGGCGATCTTGGTCGTTGAGATGGACGATCAGCTCACCTTCCTGGACGATGACGTACTTCTCCGTGGGCGTACTGTAGACGGGAAGCACGCCCGAAGACTGCCCGACAGGTATCCGGTGCATTAGGATCTCGACGCCGTTATCCGCATCGATCTGCGACAGCGCGTGCCGCTCGAACCCGCTCTCCGGATCGCGGAAAATCACGCGGTTCTTCGCCCGGATGATCGATACTTCTGACTTTTCTGGCTGGGAGCCGAGAAGCGAGGAAAGGGTCAGGTTCAGTCCGGCGGCAAGGCGTACGAGAACCGAGAGCGTCGGTGATTTCTCCGACCGTTCCACCTTGGAGATCATGGCGCGGCTGACACCGGACCGCGCCGCGAATTCGTCGAGGGTCAGGCCGAGTTGCTTGCGTTGGTTGCGGACTCTCACCCCGAGGTTGGCAGCGACAGCATCCTTATCCTGCTTGCCTTCGGAGCGGGCGCCGGAGCGTCGGGTGTCGGCAGCCGTCGGCGGCGGGGCACCGGCTGGTTGTGAGCTGGTTTTCCTCGTCCGTTCGTCCATGGAGCCTATCGGAACCTCGCGCGATGAGTGCGCCGTATCACCCGCCATCGAGTGCGACACGGACCGCTCGTGAATGGGGGGCAGTATCATGGATACGCCCGCGATGGACAGCGCGGGCTGGCCCGGCGCCGCCCGGCCGCGCCAGCGCGACGTTCAGCGATCCAAAAATCTCCTATCGAAGATTTTTCTTCCAAAGCAGAATCTCCTGTAGTAGAACCCTTTATAGGCGATGCCACCGGGACTGCCAAAGAGCGGGGTGAGCGTCCGACAACAATCGAGGCGGCGGGAGGCCGTTCCATGATGGCTGGGCAAGGCCAGGCGCTGTCCCACCTGAAGGTGGTGGAAGCCGGCTCGTTCATCGCTGGACCGTTCTGCGGCCAGATCCTCGGAGATCTCGGCGCCGACGTCATCAAGATCGAGCCGCCGCTCTCCGGCGACGCCATGCGCAACTGGGGCGCCGTGAAGGCATCAAACGGCCAATCGCTCTGGTGGTCCATCATTTCGCGCAACAAGCGGAGCCTGACGCTCGACCTGCGTCGGCCCGAAGGACAGGCGGTCTTCCGTGACCTCGTTCGGACCGCCGATGTGCTCATCGAGAACTTCCGCCCGGGAGTGCTGGAGGCGTGGGGCCTCGCGCCCGAGATTCTTCGCCGGGACAATCCCGGATTGATCGTCGCCCGCGTGTCCGGCTTCGGCCAAACGGGACCCCTGCGCAACAAGGCGGGCTTTGCCGCCGTAGCGGAGGCGGAAGCGGGTCTTAGAACCCTGACGGGCTTTCCCGACCGGCCGCCGGTCCGGGTGGGCATCTCGATCGGGGATTCTCTTGCCGGCCTCTATTCGGCCATCGGCACTCTGGCGGCGCTCGCCGCCCGGGATCGGATCGGCGGTTGCGGACAGGATGTGGACGTTGCCATCACCGAAAGCGTGCTGGGGGTGATGGAAAGCATCATCGCCGAGTACGCCGACAGCGGCGCCATCCGCCAGCGGGCGGGCATGGCGCTTCCCGGCATTGCTCCGTCCAACCTCTACCCCACCGCTGACGGGACGTCGGTGATTATCGCCGCCAATGCGGATGGGCTCTTTCGATCCTTGTGCGCGGCCATGGAGCGTCCCGACCTGGCGGAGGATCCGCGGTTCGCATCGCACATCGAGCGAGGCCGTCATCAAGCCGAGATCGATGCGATCATCGCAGAATGGACCGCCGGTCACGTTCAGTCGGACATCGTGGCTCTGATGGACCGCCACGGCATCCCTGCGGGCGTGGTAAACACCGCCGCCGAAGTTGCGCGGCATACGCATTTCCGCGACCGCAGCGCGATCATCGAGGTCCCCGATCCGGACATTGGCCCCGTGACCATGCAGGGTACCTTCCCACGCCTCGGCCGCACACCCGGTGCCGTGCGGTGGACCGGGCCTCGACTGGGACAACACACACGCGAAATCCTGGCCGGGCGCCTCGGATATGGCGAAGAGGACATCGAAACCCTCCGCGCAGGAGGCGTCATATGAGTATCACCCTCCCGTCCGAGGGGGGCTCCCGCCCCATTCGCGTGGTCGAGGTTGGTCCCAGGGACGGCCTCCAGAACGAGACGCGCGTCGTTCCGGTTGCAGCCAGGATCGCACTCATCCGGCTCCTGATCGATGCCGGCCTCAAGACGATGGAGGCCGGAAGCTTCGTGTCGCCGCGATGGGTTCCCCAGATGGAGGGAACGGACCGGGTCCTCGCCGGCCTCGACCCGGGTGGCGACGTGGTGCTCCCGGTGCTCGTTCCCAACCTCAAGGGCCTTGAGGCAGCTCGCGCCGCGGGGGCAGAAACGGTCGCGGTCTTCGCCGCCGCGACCGAAGCCTTCTCACGGGCCAACCTGAATGCCGACCGTGCCACCGCCATGGGGCGCTTCGCCGAGGTCATCGCGGCGGCGACGGCCAGCGGCATTCGCGTCCGTGGCTACGTTTCGTGCGCTCTCCATTGTCCCTACGAGGGATGGGTTCATCCGGACGCCGCCGCAGATCTCACCGCCCAACTGACGGACCTCGGCTGCTACGAGGTGTCGTTGTGCGACACCACCGGACAGGGCACTCCCGACCGAGCCGAGGCGATGATCGCTGCCGCGCTGGCGCGTGTCCCGGCCGCGCGCCTCGCCGTCCACTTCCACGATACCGGGGGCCGCGCGCTGGACAATACCGAGCGGGCGATCAGGCTGGGGATCGGCACGGTAGACAGCGCGATCGCCGGCCTCGGTGGGTGCCCCTATTCCCCCGGCGCAGCGGGAAACCTCGCCACGGAAAAGCTTGTCGCCCGACTGACGGCGCTGGGGTTCGATACCGGTGTCGACCTCGCTGCGCTCGCTCTCGCCCGAGACTTCATCCGTCGTGAGCTGAGCCGCCCACACTGAATTCCACACGCATCCGCACCGCCGGTTGAACCACTATCGCATTGGATTTCATGATGGACATCAGATCGAAACAGAAGGTTGCCCTGGCCCCCGCCGGCTATGCCGGCGACGCGAACGAGGACGAAGGCGTCCGGACCCTCGAAATGTTCATCGACGGCGCATGGTGCCGTGCCGGCGCGGGTCGCTGGTTCGAATCCAAGAACCCCTGCACGGGCGAAGCGTGGGCGCGTCTGCCGCGGGCGGATGCGGGCGATGTGGATCGCGCTGTGCGGGCGGCCGACGCCGCATTTCGCACGGGTCCGTGGTCCAGGATGACCGCCAGCGATCGCGGGCTATTGCTGCACAGGCTCGGCGATCTGATCGCGGCCGATGCCCAGCATCTCGCCGATCTCGAGGTCCGCGACAATGGCAAGCTGATGACCGAGATGCTGGGGCAGATGCAGTATCTGCCCCGCTGGTTCCACTATTATGGTGGCCTTGCCGACAAGATCGAAGGCCATGTCACCCCGATCGACAAGGCCGGGATGTTCCACTACGTGGCCTACGAACCCGTCGGCGTGGTCGGTGCGATCACGCCGTGGAACTCCCCCCTCCTGCTGACCGTATGGAAGCTCGCGCCGGCGCTCGCGGCCGGCAACACGGTCGTGGTGAAGCCCTCCGAGCACGCAACCGCCTCGATGCTCGGTCTTGCCCGCCTGTTCGAGGAAGCCGGATTCCCCCCCGGCGTGGTCAATGTCGTGACAGGCTTCGGAGATGAGGCCGGCCGGGCCGTGGTCGAACATCCCTTGGTGCGCCGAATCGCCTTCACCGGCTCCGATGTGGGCGGCGCGAAGATCTCAGAGGCGGCCGCCCGCCAGTTCAAGCGTGTTTCCCTCGAACTTGGCGGGAAATCTCCGCACATCGTCTTCGCCGATGCTGACCTCGATGCCGCGGTCAAGGGCGTGATCTCGGGAGTTTTCGCCGCTGCGGGCCAGACGTGCATGGCTGGATCGCGGTTGCTGCTGCACAGGTCGATCGCCGATGCCTTCATCAGCAAGCTGGTGGAGCGGATGAAGCAGGCCCGGATCGGCGACCCCAATCGCCCGGACACCGATGTCGGCCCGGTCGCGACCGAGCCCCAGCTTGAAAAGGTGCTGAGCTATATCGAGATCGCCAAGGCAGAAGGTGCGACCTGTATCCTCGGCGGCAACCGCGTCACGAGCGGCGACTGCGCCAAAGGCTGGTTCGTCGAGCCAACCATTTTCACTAACGTCCGCAATGACATGCGCATCGCGCGCGAGGAGGTGTTCGGCCCTGTGCTTTGCGTGCTGACGTTCGAGACCGACGACGAAGCCGTCGCGATGGCCAACGACACCGACTATGGCCTCGCGGCGGGCTTCTGGACCACCAGCCTGGCGCGGGCGCTGGAATTGCCGAAACGCCTCCAGGCCGGGACGGTCTGGGTCAACGCCTACAGGGTCGTCAGCTATCTCGCCCCGTTCGGGGGTATCAAGCATTCCGGCATCGGCCGGGAAAACGGCGCCGCAGCGATCATGGAATATCTGGAGCCGAAGAGCGTCTTCCTGAACGGCGTCTCTTCAATCTCCAATCCGTTCACGCTGCAGTAGCTCAATATTTCTGCGAACTGGAATGGAAAGACATCCTTAAGACAATGGTCTGACGGCAGATCGCTAGGATCAATGCGGGACCATTGGCGCCATGTTTTCGGTGGCGGCGCTCAGAGTGAGAGAGGCGGACGCTTCTGCCCGCTTCCTTAACCCAGCCCGCCCGCGCGGCGGATGGCCGCGAAGACATCCGCTGAAATGCGGGACCACCGGCAGCCCCTCCGTCGACTGAGGGCGCCGCCGGAATTTTCCAGGTCTGGGGGAGAGATCTCCCGGACCGGCCCCAGCCTGCCGCCGCCACGCCAATGCCGGCGCCAGATGGATGGGAGCATTCGCGAGCAAGACCAACAGCTCGCCGGCCCGGGCCGCCCGCGCTCCGCGCCCGCGCCTGCCAAGGCAACAAAAAACGACATCTTTCGGAGAGGAAACATGAAACGCTTCATTTATGCGGCGCCGGACCCGGTCCAAGAGCTCGCTGACGCCCAACGCGCCACCGCGAAGCGGGCGGCTCCTGCCATCCTGCGGCGGCGCGCGACGGCCGTTGCGGCCGCCTTCATTCTGCTTGCGTGCGGGGAGGCCCGGGCCGTTGACGTCGACGCCTCCGATTACGTGCCCCTACCGGCCGGAACGAACCTGCTGCTCTACTACGCCCAGTATGCCGCGCGCAGCGAATACATAAGCACCTCCGGCGTGAGCTTGACCCGGAACACCGGGCTCGATTCTTACGTCAACGTTCTGCGCTACGTCCATTATTTCGATATTGCCGGGTTTACCGTGGCTCCCGAAGTGCTGATTCCCGCGGGCACCCTGTATAACGGGCGGATCGGCGGCTTGGAGCTGGACAGCGCCGCGGGCTTCGGCGACCCGATCGTCGCTGTCGCCTTCTGGATGGTCAACAACAAGGCCACGCAGACCTACATCGGGATCACGCCCTATCTCTTCATTCCCGTCGGCCAATACAATCCCGCGGCTAGTCTCAATATGGGCGAGAACCGCTGGAAGCTCGATACCCAGGCCGGCTGGTATCAGGGTTTAGGAAACGGATTCTCCTTCCAGATCACCTGCGACGCGATCTGGTACGGCGACAATACGAACGCCGGCATCGGGTCGCAGGTGCTTTCGCAGGACACGACGTTTCAGTTCCAGGCCTGGCTGTCTTACAGCTTTGCGGACACCTGGCAGGCCTCCATCGGCTATTCGAAATACTGGGGTGGCGACGAATTTCTAGACGGGCGCCCGACCGGTAACGCCACCGAGAGAGACCAGGTTCGCTTCGAACTTTCGAAGTTTATCACGCCGACATTCCAGGTGCTCAGCCTGATCCAGCGTGACTTCAACACGTCCGGCGGGTTTCCGGAGGCCTTCCGGGGCACCCTGCGCCTGATGCAGGTGTTCTAGATCACGGGCCTTCTGTACCCGTTTTACTTCGAGAATCGCTCAAAACCAGGGAGAAACGCGATGAGTATCCAGATTGGCGTCGACGTCGGGGGTACCTTTACCGACGCGGCGGTTGCCATCAACGGCGAAATCATCAGGGGCAAGGCCTATTCCACCAAAGACGTGACGAGCGGCATCCTCAATGCCCTGCGCGTGGTGCAGGAGCAGGTCGGCGCCGCGGACGAGGCGGCCTTCTTCAAGGACGTGTCCAAGTTCGTCCTTGGCAACACCATCGTCACCAATGCCGTGGACGAGCTGAAGTTCGCCCGCGTCGGCCTCCTGGTGACGGCCGGATTCCGCGACACGCTGCGCATCGCGCGGTCCTCCCGCGGGCCGTCCCGGGACGCCCATCAGATCCGGCCGCGCTCCGACATCGTCGATCGCACCGACATCGTCGAGATCCGCGAGCGGATCGACGCCAAAGGCGAGGTCATCGTCCCGCTCGATCTGAACGACGTTCGCGCCAAGCTGGAGCAACTCGCCGCGAGCGGCGTGAAGGCGTTCGCGGTCTGCTTCCTCTGGGCGTTTCGGAACATGGACCATGAGGCCCAGGTCGGGGAATTGATCCGCAAGGAATTCCCTCATATCCCGTTCACGCTTTCCTCGGAGATCGCCCCGGTCTACCGCGAATACGAGAGAATGGTGACGACCGTCCTCGACGCGGCGGTAAAGCCCATCGTCGCCACCCATTTCAAGGAGCTGGTCGACGCGCTCCGCGACCGGGGCCTGCGCACCAGCGTCAAGATCATGCAGGTCGACGGCGGGTTCGTCTCGGCGGAGGAGGCCAGCAAGGCGCCGATCAAGATGTTCAACTCCGGTCCGGCCGGAGGCGCGGAGGGCGCCCGCCGCCTCAGCCAGGCGCTGTCGGTCGACCGGCTCATCACCGCCGACATGGGCGGCACCAGTTTCGACGCCGCCGTGATCCTCGACGGTGAATACCGCGTCCTGCCGCGGGCCGAGTTCGGCGAGTTTCCCACCACACTCACGGCGGTCGACATTGCATCCATCGGCGCCGGCGGCGGAAGCATCGCGTGGATCGACAGCCGCGGTCTGATGCGGGTCGGCCCGCACAGCGCCGGATCGGAGCCGGGTCCCGCATGCTACGGCCGGGGCGGCTCACGCCCGACCGTTACCGATGCTTCGGTCGTGCTTGGGCTGCTCGACCCGGACTATTTCCTGGGCGGCGCGATCAAGCTCGACAAAGCGAGGGCGGTCGAGGCCATCAGGACCACGCTGTCCGGCCCCCTCGGTCTGAGCGATGAGCAGTCGGCCGCCGGCATTCATCGGCTCACCATCCACCAGATGGCGAACGCGATCCGCACCATCACCATCAACCGGGGGCACGATCCCCGCGATTTCACCATGGTCTCGTTCGGCGGCGCCTGCGGCCTGTTCGCGGCGGCGATCGCGCGGGAGTGCGATGTTTCCCGCGTCATCGTCCCGGTGACGGCCTCGGTGTTCTCCGCCTACGGCCTGCTGCACTCGAACTCGGTGTTCACGGTGGTGCAGACGACCCCGTTCTCCTTTTCCCAAAACCTCGAGAAGCTTGAAGAAGGCTTCGAGCGGCTCGAGGGGTTAGTACAGGCCTGGTTCGACGAAGACGGCATTCCCATGGCGGATCGCGAAATCATTCGCGAGGCCGACATGAAGTTCGCCGGCCAGATCTTCGACGTGACCACCCGAATGCCGGCCGTCCGCCTCACTGACGACAGGAAGGACGAGGTGCGCAAGCGGTTCGTCCAGGATTACGAGGCGGAGTTCGGCGTCGGCACGGCCTGGACGGAGTCGGATCTTCTGGTCACCAACTCCCGCCTCAAGGGCATCGGCCGCTTCGAGATTCCCAACGCGACCGTCCGCACCGGCGTCGACGGGCTGGCGAAGACCCAGCCGTGGAGCAGCCGTAGGGTCACGGACCCGATGACCGGCCGCTCCTTCGAGGTGAAGGTCTTCCGCGGCCTTGCGATCGACCAGATGGAAAGCGGGCCGCTCATCATCGAGGAGCCCGATACGACGATTTACGTGCCGGATCGCGCCACCGTTCACCGGGACAATTCCGCGAACTACGTCATCGATCTTGCCTCGGCGTCCGGCAGCGCGGCGCAGCACTAATCCAGAACCCAGGGAGAACTCAGATGCACAATCTGGCCACCAAACCGGAAGCCGAATACTTCGACCCGATCACCGTCGAAGTGGTGAGAATGCGCCTCGAAACCATCGTTTCGGAGATGGGCATCGCGATGATGCGCACGGCGGGCTCGCCGGTCATTACCGAAGCGGGCGATTTCAACACCGCGCTTTTCGACGTCACCGGGCGCCTGTGCGCTTATTCCGACTATATCCAGCTCCACATCGGATCTGCCAGCGTGGCGGTGAAGAAGCTGCTCGAGGCCGTCCCCCTTTCGCAGATGTACCCGGGCGATGCCTTCATCAGCAACGATCCGCACACGTCAGGCGCGACGCATCCGCCGGACGTGACGGTGGTGTCGCCGATCTTCTATGAGGGCAAGCCCGTTGCCTTCGCCCAGTCGCAGGCCCACCTGATGGATGTCGGCGGGATGGGTCCTGGCGGGTTCGCGCCCGCGGCTTACGACTGCTTCTCCGAGGCGCTGCGCATGCCTCCGGGTGTGAAGGTGTTCGAACGCGGCGCCCCGGTCGATTCCGTGCGGCTGATGATCACCAACAACGTGCGTCTTCCGGTCCTGCTGTGGAACGACATCCGCAGCCTGGTCGCGGCCAACAACGTGGGCGCCGCGCGACTCTGCGCGACGCTGGATGAATTCGGCCTGGACGAATTCGACCGCTACATGCAGCGCGGCTTCGACATGGCCGAAGACGTTGTCCGCAGCCGCATCCGCAGCCTGCCGGACGGGGTCTATGAGGCGGACGAGTGGCAGGAGCACAACGGCCATGTGGACGACCTCTATCGCATTCACTGTGCGATGACGATCGCCGGCGACCGGCTGACGCTGGACTTCGCGGGAACGAGCCCGCAGACGGATGGCTTCGTCAACTCGTCCTGGGGCAGCACGGTCGGCGCGGTGGCGACGGCGCTGAGCCCGATCCTCGCGTGGGATACCCCCCTCAATCACGGCGTCTTCAGCCCCATCACCATCAAGGCGCCGCTGAACACGATCGTCAATCCGACCTCGCCATCGCCCATCAGCAACGGCCACATTGAAACCGGCATGCGGGTCGTCCGCCTCGTGGTCAAGCTGATGAACATGGTGCTTTCACGCAGCGAAGATCCGGTGCTGCGTGAACGCACGCAGGGCATCTGGCCGGACTCCTGGACCGGCGGCATCACCGCCGGCGAGCGCGAGAAGGGGCCGTTCTTCGTTCTGTTCAACATGGACGGAGGCGCCCACGGCGCCGGCGCCCAGCCCCAGCTCGATGGGCTCGATTGTTCCGGCATGACCTGCCAGGTGAGCCATACGCTGCCGGACGTCGAGATGAACGAGCTGATGTATCCGGTGCTCTATCTGTGGCGCCGCCTCGACTACCAGACCGGCGGTCCGGGCGCCCAGCGCGGCGGCCTCGGGCTCGATTTCGCCTGGACCCTCCACGATTGCCCGGATGCGCACCAGACGGTTTTCGCGCCGACCGCCCAGGTGCCCGCGGAAGGATACGGCGGCGGCTATCCCGGCGGCGGAAGCGAGCATCAGATTCTGCGCAACACCAACATCATGCAGGCCCTGCGGGCGGGGGGCATCAGCCACCTCGAAGACATCGCGTTCGAACGGAAGGAACTGCTCGAACTGAGCGCCCAGGGTATCCCGATCCGTGCCGGCGACATCTTCTGGCAGCGTATTGCCGGCGGCGGCGGTTACGGCGATCCCCTGCTGCGCGATCCTGCCCTCGTGGTCCGCGACCTGCGGTCCGGCTACATTGCCGAACCGGCTGCCTATGACGTGTACGGCGTGGTGCTCGCGGAAGGCGGCCAGGTCGCCGACCTGGAGGCGACCGCCGGTCGGAGGGCCGAGCTGCGCCGGCAGCGCATCGGCAAGCCGGTCAAGGACGCCGCGCGCGAGGGCGAACTGCCGGCCGGCGCCGAACCGGTATCGAAGGGCGTGGCCATGCGCGACGGCGCCTACGTCTGCCTCCATTGTGGAACCGAGTTGGGGGTCGGAGGTGACTGGCACGATCACTGTCACACCCATGAGGCCCCGGCTTCCGAGCGCCTTGCGGAGCTGCACGTCCGTATCCGCCCGAGGCATATCGAGCCCGCGGTGATGCTGCGGGAGGACTTCTGCCCCGGCTGCGGCACCGCTCTGGATGCACAGGTCGTCGTGAAGACCCACTGAGCGAACGATCCGGCGCATCGGCGAGGCCGCGCCCCGCCGATGCGCCGAACATCTGGCGGCGTGCCTGCCGCGGCGCCCCCTATTCTAGGAACTCGTCCATGACCTCCGTCTTCTTCATGCCCACGAAAGTGGTTTCCGGCGCCGGCGCGTTGCGTGTCCTGGGGCGCTCGGCCGTCGAACTCGGCATGACGCGCGTCCTCGTGGTGTCCGACCCGGTCATCTCCCGGCAAGCCTATTATGCCGATGCCCTGTCGCTGCTCGAAGCCAGTGGACTGAACATCGTGCGCTTTGAGGACTGCGAGGTGGATGCGCGCGTCCGTCAGATCGATGCGCAAGGCGAGCGTGTCCGCCTCGAGGGCATCGACGGCATCATCAGTATCGGCGGCGGGTCCGTTATGTGCGCGGGCAAAGGCATCGCCATCGTGGCCAACAATGGAACATCGCTGCGCGCATGCAGCGGCGTCGCCAACTTCAAGAACAGGCCGCTGCCGATGATCATGGTTCCGACGACGGCGGGATCGGGCTCGGAGGTGTCCCAATGGACGGTGGTGAAGGACGATGACCACCACGACAAGCTCGTTTGCGGCGGGCCGCTCAGTTTTCCCAACGTCGCGATCCTCGATCCCGCGGTGCTCGCGTCCCTTCCGCCGTCCGTGGCAGCGGCGACGGGCGTCGATGCGCTGACGCACGCGCTCGAAGCCTTCACCAGCGGCGCCGCGTCTCCGATCACCGACGGCTTGGCGCTGGAGGCCATCCGTCAGCTCGCCGGCGGCCTTCGTTCCTCGGTCTGCGCCGTTTCCGACGAAGCCGCCCGAACGGCAGCAATCGTCGCGGCATCCATGGCCAACATGGCCTGCGGCAATGCCCGCCTCGGGCATGCCCATACCTTGTCGCTGCCCCTGGAAAGCCTCCTGGACCTTCCCCACACGCTCGGCGTCGGCGTGCTCATGCCACACGTGCTGGCATTCAACCTGACGGTGCTCCCCCATAAAGCGATCCGGGTCGCGGAGGCGCTCGGCGCCCGGTTGCCGGGCGATGCCTCTCTGGCGGCAGCCATTCGGGCAAGTGTTGGTGCGCTCAGAGAACTTTACGCCGATATCGGCTTTCCCCTGTCCTGGACCGAAAGTCAGGTGCCCCCCGCGCGCCTCCGCGAGATGGCTGAACGGGCGGTCCCTGGCCTCTATGCCGGTTCCGAGGGGCTCGCCCGCCTGCGCGAGGCGGCGATCGCGGACGGCACTGTGATCGAGAGCTTTGCGCCCAGACGTATGACGGTTCGCCAAGCCGAGCACATGTTCCGAGCCTGCCTCGCCGATCCGACGTGAGATCGTCAAATGCCCCGTTGTCGAATCATGCCACCCGGCAACCGCGCGGCCCGTGGGCGTCCGAGGCGACAAATGTGCCCGCGTTGAGCGGCGCCCCCTCCGGTCCGGGCGGAGCTCCGCCTCAACGCCCGAGATAGGTGATGGCGCCACGCTGCCGCGCCCGACCGGCACCAGGCGGCCGAAGAGCCCCATCCCCACATGCCGCCGCCCATGGTCTGGTCGCCGGACCTGACGGTCTCTCCGCCGCGGGGTCAGGCGATCTCCACCACCGCCATCATGCCCGTGGCCATGTGGTAGAGGTGATGGCAATGCAGGAACCATGCGCCCTTCGGCCCGGCATCGAAGGCGATGGTGACGGGCATGTGCGGCGGCACCATCACCGTGTCGCGCACCGCGCCGGAAAAGCGGCGCCCGCCGATGCCCACCACCTGGAAGTGATGGCCATGCAGGTGCATGGGATGGCTCATGGTGGTGGGGTTCATGAACGTCATCTCCACCCGCTCGCCGGGACTGGCGGCGAAGGGCCTTGCCTCACCATAGGTGCGGCCATTGATGGTCCAGCGATAGCCCGCCTCCTCGCCGAGCATGATGGGGAAGACCTTGTCCGCCGTGCGCCGCGCGAGCGGCTTGCCGGCGGACAGGCGCGCTTCGAAGGCGAGGTCGAGCAGGCCCTGCGGACGGTCGGCGGTCTCGGCGATGCGCGCGACGGACGCTCCGGCGGTGGCCAGGATGACGCCGGTGCGCCGGGGCGAGGCCTCCACCTGCGCCAGCACCGGGAAGGCGCCGCCGCCCGCCGGAATATCCACCACAAGATCGATGCGCTGGCCCTGGGCCAGCGGAAAGGCCTCCGCCTCCACGGGGATGCAGGGCGAGCCGTCCACCGCGACGCAGCGCGGCTTGAGGCCCGGCACGCTGATGAAGAAGGCCGTGGCGGTGCCGCCATTGATGATGCGCAGCCGCACCTTTGCGCCCGTCTCCACCTGCACTATCTCGGGATCGGCGAGGGTGCGGCGGTTGGCGAGGAAGGCGTCGTAGTCGACGTCGTTGGCGTGGGCCATCATGCCGCCGCCCATGCCCGCGCCCATTCCTGCGCCCATGCCCGCGCCCATCCCGTGCCCCATGTGGCCCGCGTTCTGGCCCGTCCCCATCATCCCGCCGCCCATCCCGCCCATGCCGTGGCCGGCATGGTCCATTCCCGGCATCGCCATCCCCGCCGCGGCCGGCACGGGCTGGCTTGCTCCGTGCACGCCGTGGCCGCCGTGGTCGCCATGGGCGTTCGCGCCACCGAGGCCGGCGAGAATCTCCTCCGGGCTGCGGAAGGAGAAATCGTGCAGCATCACCACCACGTCCTGCGCGTCCCCGGCATCCGCCTCGCGGGTGACGAGGGGCGCGGCGAGCAACTGCTGTTCGCTCAGCGTGTGGGAATGCATCCAATGGGTGCCGGGCGTGAGCAGGAAGTCCACCTGGTCCGTCCCGCCGGGCGCGAGTTCGCCGCCGTCGGGGCGGGCGCGGTCCTGATCCGCTGGCGCGAAGATCTGGCCGTGCCAGTGCATCACCGCCGGCGCCTGCGAGGCATTGAGCACCGCGCCTGCGAGGCGATCGCCCTCCTGCGCGAAGATGCCTTCGCCCGCCGGGCCCTTGACGGCGAAGACCTTGGCCGCCTTGCCGTTCACGTCGATTGTGAGGCTCTCCACGGTGATGAGCGGGGCGGCGAGGACGCGGCTCCACCCGCCGGAGAGGGCAAGCGCGCCGGCGGCGGCGCCACCCGCGAGGACGGTGCGGCGGGACACGGAGGACAGGTGCTTAGGTTGGGTCATGGTCGGCCTCCTGGGTGCGTCGCCGGGCAGACGAGGCGAGGCAGGGATTGAGTTCAGTATTTCGCCTGGGTCGTTGTGCCGTCCGGCGCGGTGAGCTGGACGGCGCCCTTCACGCCCTTGGGCACGGCGACCGGGGCGGTCCCGGCAAGCCGGCTGCCGCCGGCGGGCGTCAGAGGGAAGCGTTGGGCCTTGCCGTCCACCACCAGGATGGCATTGGCCTTGAAGCCGTCGGCCGGAACCGGCTTGTCGGAGCCGTCGCTGAGATAGAGCGAGACGGCAGGCGTCCCGTCGACCACCAGTTCCGCATGAAAATGCCCGGCGTCCACACGCACGCCGCCGTTGGCGCCGGTGCCGGGCTCGTGCGCGAGGAGCGGCGTCGCGAGAAGGGGAAGAGCGATGAGGGCCGACGCAAGGGGGCGGAAGATCATGGCGGGCTCCGATCAAAAGGCATCCGCGCGGGCGGCGGCCGGGTTGGGGCCGTCCTCGCCCACCGCCGCCACCAGCCGCTCCAGCGGGCGGCGGCCGTAGGCGAGGACGAGGACGGGGGTGAGCACGGCGTCCAGCAGCGTGGCGCTGACGAGGCCGCCGAAGATGGTCACCGCGACCGGATGCAGGATCTCCTTGCCCGGCACCTCGGCCCCGCTCATGAGCGGCAGCAAAGCGATGCCGGCGGAGGCGGCCGTCATCAGCACCGGGGTGAGCCGCTCGAGGCTCCCGCGCGCCACGAGCGCCGAACCGAACGGCAGGCCTTCGACGATGGCGAGATTGATGATGTGGCTGATCTTCAGGATGCCGTTGCGCGCGGCGATGCCGGTGAGCGTGACGAAGCCGATCATGCTCGCCACCGAAAGCGGCTGCCCGGCCAGCCACAGGGCCACCACCGCGCCGATGAAAGCGAGCGGCACGCTGCCCATGATGACCAGCGCGAACAGCGCCGAGCGGTAGCGGCTGTAGAGGATGGCGAACACCAGGAGCAGCGACACCGCCGCGAGCGCGCCGATGGTGCGCATGGCTTCCTCCTGCGCCGCGAAGGTGCCTTCGAGGCTCACGGACATGCCGGGCGGCAGGTCGGTCGCGGCGATCACGCGGCGCATGTCGGCGATGATGGCCGCCGTGTCGCGCCGGCCGGAGGTGTTGGCGAGCACGACGATGCGCCGGCGTCCGCCTTCGCGCAGGATCTGGTTCGGACCGTCCGTCTCCTTCACGTCCGCCACGTCGGACAGGGGCACCCAGCCGGATGGCGTCTCGATGAGGAGGCGGGCCAGCCCCTCGGCGCTGCGCGTCGCATCGGCCAGGCGGACGACCAGCTCGAAGCGCCGGTTGCCATCCACGAGGGTCGAGACCACGCGCCCGTTGGAGAGCCGCGCCAGCGCGTCCGTCACCTGGGCGGGCTGGAGGCCGTAGAGGGCGGTGCGGCCATAGTCCACGCGCACCGTCACCTCCGGCACCCGCACCTGCCGCTCCACCTGCAGGTCGACAAGGCCGTTAATCCCGGCGAGGCGCTGGCGCAGGCTCTCCGCCGTGGCGCGCAGGGTGTCGAGGTCGTCGCCGTACAGCTTCAGGGCGATCTCGGCCCGCACGCCGGAGAGCATGTGGTCCAGACGGTGGGAGATGGGCTGGCCCACGTTGAAGGCCGCCGGCAGGACGGAGAGGCGGTCGCGGATGTCGGCGGTGATCTCGGCCCGGCTGCGGGCGGAGGGGGAAAGGTCCACCTCGATCTCGGAGGCGTGCACGCCCTCCGCATGTTCGTCCAGCTCCGCCCGGCCGGTGCGGCGGGCCACCGCCTTCACTTCCGGCACGTCCAGGATCAGCGTCTCGGCGACAAGCCCCATGCGGTGGCTCTCGGCCAGCGACAGGCCGGGCCGGAACGACATGGAGATGGTGAGCGAGCCCTCGTTGAACGGCGGCAGGAAAGCGCGCGGCAGGCCTGTGGCCGCGGCCAGCGCGGCGACGAACAGGAAAGCGGTTCCCGCCATCACCAGCCGCGGGTGGCGCAAGGCGGTGGAGAGCAACGCCGCGTAGCCGCCCTTCAGCATCCGCACCAGCGCGCCGTCTCGCTCCGCATGGCGGCTGAGGGCCGGCAGCAGGTAGAAGGCCAGCACCGGCGTGAGCGTGATGGAGGTCAGAAGGCTCGCGAGGATGGAGACGATATAGGCCTGCCCCAGCGGCGCGAACAGCCGTCCCTCGATGCCGGGCAGCGCGAACAGCGGCACGAACACCAGCACGATAATGAGGGTCGCGTAGACGATGCCGGAGCGCACCTCCCGGCTCGCCGCCACCACCACGTCGAATACGGGACGGGGCACGGAAGCGGCGGCGTTCTCGCGCAGGCGGCGGAAGATGTTCTCCACGTCCACCACCGCATCGTCCACCAATTCGCCGATGGCGATGGCGAGGCCGCCCAGCGTCATGGTGTTGATGGAGAGGCCGAAGGCGTGGAACACGATGGCGGTGGCGAGAATCGACACCGGGATGGCGGTGAGCGAGATCACGGTGGTGCGCCAGTTGAGAAGGAACAGGAACAGCACCACCGCCACCACCGCCATGGCCTCCAGCAGCACCTTCTCCACATTGCCGATGGAGGCGGCGATGAAGTCCGCCTGACGGAACACGGGCGGGGAGATGCGGATGCCGTCGGGCAGCGTGCGGTTGAGATCGGCGACCGCCTCTTCCACCACACCGGTGAGGGCAAGGGTGTCGGCCTCCGGCTGCTTCTCCACCGAAAGGATCACGGCAGGCCGGCCCATATAGCCGGCATCGCCGCGCTTCAGCCGCGCGGCATAGTCCACCTGGGCGATCTGGTGGAGGAAGACATTGCCGCCGGCGGGGCGGGGCAGCACGAGGGTCTTCAGGTGGTCGAGGCTCAGGGTGCGGGCGATGTTGCGGATGAGGAATTCCCGGCCGCCCTGGTCGGCGAAGCCGCCGCCGGAATTGGTCCCGAACTGGGAGAGCGCCTTTTCCAGCGCGTCGAGCGTGATGCCGTAGGCGCGCATGGCAGAAACGTCCGGCGAGACGCGGAACTGCCGCACCTCCCCGCCCATGGGAATGACCTGCGCAATGCCGGGGATGGCGAGGAGGCGCGGGCGGATGACGAAGTCCGCCGCCTCCCGCACCGCCATGGGCGATGCGGTGTCGCTCGTCACCGCGAACATCAGGACCTGCCCCATGATGGAGCTGATGGGTCCCATCTGCGGGGCGACGTTCGCCGGCAGCCGGTCGCGCACGAGGGCGAGGCGCTCGGCGATCTGCTGGCGGTTGCGGAAGATGTCGGTGCCGAAGTCGAATTCCACATAAAGGACGGACAGGCCGACCCCGGACACCGAGCGCAGGCGGACGAGGCCCGGCAGGCCGTTCATGGCCGTTTCCAGGGGGAAGGTGACGAGTTGCTCCACCTCCGCCGGGGCGAGGCCGTCCGCCTCCGTCATGATGGTGACGGTGGGCCGGTTGAGGTCCGGCAGCACGTCCACCGGCAGCCGCGTGACCGCATAGGCGCCGTAGACCACCAGCACCAGAGCCAGCGCCAGAACCAGCAGGCGGTGGCGCAGGGACTGGGTGACGAGGACCGTGAACATCGCCGGCCTCAGCGGATCTGGTCGAGGAGTTCGGCGCCGTCGGTGACGATGCGGCGGCCGGGGGCGAGGCCCGCCACCACCAGCACGCGGGACGCGTCGAGGGGCTCCGTCTTCACCTCGCGCGGCATGAAGCGCTCGGCGCTGACGTGCTCGTAGGCCATGAGTTGGCCGCTCGCCCCGCGCACCACCGCCGAGCGGGGGATGGCGATGCCCGTGCGCGGGGCGCCGGCCTCCGCGAACACCGTCAGGAACTGGCCTGGGCGCAGCTCCCCGGTATTCGAGGCGACGGAAAACAGGAGGGGAAGGGCCTGGGCGCGGTCGGATATCCCTGCCCCCAGGAAGGTGAGCGCCACGGTTCGCCCGTTGGGCAGGCGCCCCGTGGCACCGGACCGGCCGGCATCCGGCGAAAAGCCGAGCGCCTCCACCCACAGCCGGCGCGGATCGACGATGCGGAACACCACCGTGTTCGGGTCCGCCATCTGGCCCGCGACCGCGTCGGCGGCGGCGATGACGCCGGACACCGGCGCGCGCAGGGCCTCCGGCTCGCGCTGCACCCGCTCCAGCTTGGTCCGGCGGGTCTTGAGGCCGTTGAGCTCGATTTCCGCCTCCTCCACCTCGCGCCGGGTGACGGCGTTGGGAATGGCCGAAAGCCGCTCGTAGCGGCGCTTCACGAGGGCGATCTGCTGGTCCAGCTCGTAGCCCTGCTGCTCCAGGTCCTTGAGGTCCGAGGCGCCGATCGGCGGATGCACATGAGCGAGGATCTCGCCGGCCGCGACCGTCGTGCCGAGCGGCTTGAAGCCCCCCTCCGGCGGCGCGAGGCGTCCGCCCACGGCGGTCTGGACGAGGCCGCTGGCATTGGCGTCCGGCACCACGCGGCCGGGCAATTCAACCGTGCCGGCAAAGGTGCCCGCGGCGGTGACGAGGGTGCGCACGCCGAGGATGCGCTGGGTCGGCTTGGGCACGATCACCGAACCGTCGGGGAGGCGCTGGGCGGCATCCCGGGCCGGGAGCTGCCTATCCGCCGCCTGGGCATCCCGGGGCACACCGGCAAGCGCGACGCCGAGCGATCCGAGGATGAGGAGCGCGACCGCGCGCCGGGACACGACCAGCGCACCGGCCAGGAAGCCGATGAGGCCCCCCGCCAGAACGCCGGCGAGGAGGTCGGCTCGCGGCCCGCCGAACTGCGCCGGCACCGCCGATGGTGCCGTCTGCGGGACCGACGATGGCGCTGCGGCCGCGGGTACGGTCAAGGTGGCGGCAAGAACGTCCACCGCGTCGCCGGCCGCAACGGTGAAGGCGAGGTCGTGGGCGCCCGGCGTGGCGGCGAAGGGCACCGGCAGCGCATAGGTGCCCGGCCCCGCGGGCTTTGCGGTCCGCGATCCTTGCGGCGTGTCCACCTCGATCGTGGCGCCATCCACCGGGGCGTTGTCGGCGAAGCGGTCGAGGTGGATGGTGAGGGTGCCCTCGCGCAACACCGCCACCAGCTCGAAATCGGCGGAGGCCGCCTCGGCGCGGGGGGCGAGCGTCGTCACCGGGGGCGGCGGGGGCGCGCCGTGGTCGTGGCCTTCGTGGGCCACAGCGGGGCCGGACAGCGCCGCGCCGGCGAGAAGCCAGCACAGGCCGAAGACGGCTTTCCGCAGAAAATGGCGCCCCATGCCTCGACCCGTCCGCTGGCGATTCCGGTACGGGAGAGCGATAGCGTGCGGCGCGTCACGCCGCGTATCGCTTCTGTATCAGTTTGTTTCAGCTTGGACCTTGGGCAGGCGCACCGTCGCCATGAGGCCGCCGCCGGGGGCGTTGGCGAGGGTCAGCGTCCCGCCGTGCGCCTCGGCCACGGCGCGGGCGATGGTGAGGCCGAGGCCGACGCCGCCGGTGGCGCGGCTGCGCGAGGCCTCAAGCCGCACGAAGGGCTCCAGCACGGCGGCGAGCTGGTCCTGCGGGATGCCCGGTCCCTCGTCCCGCACCGCCAGCACGACGTGCGTCTCCTCGTCCGCGATGGACGCATGCGCGGACCCGCCATAGGCGAGGGCATTTGCCACCAGATTGCCCACCATCCGCTTCAGGCTGACGAGCCGTCCCGTGACGATGAGGCGCGGCGGGGCCGCAAGATCGGCCTGGAGGCCCCGGTCCCGCGCGTCGTCGACGATGGTCTCCACCAGGGCCACCAGATCGAGCGGCCGCACGGGCTCTTCGTTCGCCTCGCCGCGCAGGTAGGAGAGCGTGGCCTCGACCATCTGCTCCATCTCCGCGACGTCCCCGGCGATGGCCTCGCGCAGCGCCGGATCGCTCACGTCCTCGAGGCGGAAGCGCAGGCGCGTCATGGGCGTGCGCAGGTCGTGGGAGACCGCGGCGAGGGCCTGGGTGCGCCGCTCCACCAGGCCGGCGATGCGCGCCTGCATGCCGTTGAAGGCATGGGCCAGCTCCCGCACCTCCTTCGGTCCCGTCTCGGGCAGGTGAATGCGCGCCGCATCCGGCGGCAGGGCCGCGACGGTGCGCGCCATGGCCCGCAAAGGCCGTGTGAGCCACGCCGCGATGGCGAGGGACAGGAGCAGCACCCCCGCCGCCATCAGCGTGGTGGAGAGCAGGGAGCCGTGCCCCCCCGCGGCCTGCGGCACCGAGGCGAACAGGCGCACATTCAGCCAGCTCCCGTCGGGCAGGCGCACGGCCACGAGGCTGAGGTGCGGATCGGGCCCGGCGCCCACCAGAATGTCCGCTGTGGCAAGTTCCGGAGCGAGGGCGCGCACTTCGGCGGCGAGGTGCGCGGCGGACGGGTCGGCGTGGAGCCCGGTCGCCGCCAGGGCCGCGCGGCCCCAATGGGCATCGATGGCGCCCCCCGACAGGGCATGGGCCACCTCCTCCCGGCGCTCCGCAGGTGCGGCAGCGAGCGACCGGCGCAGCGCCACGACCTGGTCGGCGAGGCGGACGGCGTGCGCCGCATGGCGCTCCCGCTCCATGGCGTGCTCGTAGGTCCACAGGCTCAGCACATGGACGACGACGATGCCCACCACCGCCACCACGGCCGTCCGCAGGGCGAGGCTGTCGAGGGCGCGGATCATGAGCGCGCCACGTCCGCGACGAAGAAATAGCCGGCCCCGCGCACCGTTTTCACCATCTCCGGCCCGCCGCTGGAATCGAGCTTCCGGCGCAGCCGGCTCACCTGGATGTCGATCGCCCGGTCGAAGCCGGTGGCGACGCGGTTCTTGGCGGCATCCATCAGCTGGTCGCGCGTCAGCACCCGCTGGGGGTGTTCCAGGAACGTCAGCAGCAGGTCGTATTCGCCGGTGGACAGATCGACGATGGCGCCTTCCGGGTTGGTCAGCTCCCGCCGCCGGGTATCGAGCGTCCAGCCGGAAAACGCCAGGCAGGTGCCGCCGCTGGCCGCGGCGGGGTCAGCCAGCCGCGTCCGCCGCAGCACCGCATGGATGCGGGCGAGCAGCTCACGCGGGTTGAAGGGCTTCGCCAGGTAATCGTCGGCGCCGAGCTCCAGCCCGACGATCCGGTCCACGTCGCTGCCGCGGGCGGTCAGCATGATGATGGGCAGGTTCGAGGTGCGGCGGATGTCCCGGCACAGATCGAGCCCGCTCACCCCCGGCAGCATGATGTCGAGGATGACGAGGTCCACCGTGCCGGCAGCCATCGCCTCCCGCATCTCGCGGGCATCCTGCGCGGCGGTGACCTTGTGCCCGTGCTCGCGCAGGAACTTGCCGGCGAGGCGTCGGATCTCGGCATCGTCGTCGACGATGAGGATGTGGCCTTCGGGGGACACGGCGCGGTGCGTTCCTGAGCGGCATTCCAATGGCGGCTCGTGGCCTTATAGATCATTTCCCTTCACTGCGGCCCAGGCCCTTGCGACACATTGGATGCAGGAGAAGCCGGCCAGCCCGTCCGCCGCCCGGCGGATGCCGATCGAACGTCAGGCTCCCGCCCCGAATAGAGTGATGGATATGGAACGCTATGTCGTCATTTCAGGCTGCTCCGGCGGCGGCAAGTCGACGCTGATCGCCGAGCTCGCGCGCCGTGGCTTTGCCGTTGTCGAAGAGCCCGGGCGTCGCATTGTCGCCGAGCAGATCCGCCAGGGCGGATCGGACCTACCTTGGGTGGATCTGGCCGCTTTCGCGCGGCGCGCGGTGGCCATGGCGCTGGAAGACAGATCCGCGGCGCTGGCCCGCGCCGGGTGGGTGTTCTTTGATCGGGGACTGGTCGACGCCGCCGTCGCGCTCGAGTACGCAACCCGCGAACCCATCGCCGAGGTGCTCTGCAACGCTCATCGCTACCACCGCAATGTCTTTATGACGCCGCCATGGCCGGAAATCTTCGGCGGCGATGACGCGCGCCGGCACGATCTGTCCACCGCGGTAGCCGAATATGAGCGCTTGCTCGCTGCCTATCCGAAGCTGGGTTATGAGGTGACAATTCTGCCCCGGGCGCCGGTTGCGGATCGCGCTGATTTCATCGTCGGCCAATTGGAAACCCCGCGGCAAGCGGATTGAGGCGTTTCGTTCCGCCCCGTCAGGAACGGGGTCGATTGCGGACAGCCGGGAGGCCTCGCCGTCGGATTCGACAGCCGGCAGGCTCTGGAGGATTGGTGCGGCGCCCCGCCCGGCGAGCTGCTGGCTCTGCTCGGCAGTCCCCCGAAAATTGATGATGGAAGGCGCCTTCTCGCGGGAAACGACGACACCCCGCGCATTCCGATTTCCCAAGGTGGCGCAAGGGCGGCGCTGTGCGCCGCCGAGCCGCGCCGACGGACCGGACCCGAGCCTGCGGGCCTTGTCGCGAGACTGTCCTGGATGCCGATCCTAGGCAAGACAATGACGGCGATGGGCCGCACCGAGAGCATCCGGTCGCTGTGCTGAAGCAGACGGCCCCACCGTGGGGCGGGAAACGTCACCTTTTATCCCACCGCGTTGCGCAGAGCTATCTCAGTCCGAGCAGAGTTGCGGAGAATAGTCGGTTCGGTGGAGAACCCGGCTCTGTATTTCTCCCACCAGCTTTCCGTGCTCCGCCGCGGTGCGCTCCTTGATGTCCGACCATTCCCGATCGGCCATGAACGAGGCCCATCGCTCGGCCAAGGCCGCTTCGTCGGGCCATTCGAGGAGATAAACGAATTCCGTCCGGTCCCCCGTCCGCGCTTCCCACATGATTTTAATATCGAATCCGTGACGCTTCATGATGCGCACGGCATGATCTCGGAACCGGGCGTGGAACGCGGCCTTGTTGTGCTCGAATATCTCATAGATCCGCAACTGATAGATCATGTTTTCTCTCCCGGCGGGGGCTGGACTGCTCGCTTGCTCGGCTGTGGCGGGGACGATGCCGAGGCCATTAAGGAGAGGCGCGCCCATCACGGTTCCGATAAACGTTCTTCGATCAACGATCTGCTTGTGTTGCATACGTTTTCCCTTTGACGTTTGCCTTCAGTTCGGACGATTGGACGTGGAAGCCATGGCCTGCGAAATTCTGTCCCGAATGTCGGGTGTCAGTTTTTCCACCAATTCGATCGCGGCGAGGTTGTGTGCGAGCTGGGCTTTACTCGAAGCGCCGAGGATGACCGTGCTCACCAAGGGGTTGGTCAGACACCAGGCGATGGCAAGCTGAGCGCGGGAGGCGCCGAGATCGGCGGCAATGTCTTGAAGGCGCCGCGCCGCTGCGCGCATCTCCTCCTGTCGTCCGGCAAAGACAAAGTCCGACAGCCAGGAAAAGCCTTCCGCTGTCAGCCGTGATCCGGCTGGGATGCCATCATCATAGCGTCCCGCGAGAACACCGGAGGCCAACGGCGACCAGGTGGTCAGGCCGACACCGTGCGTCTCGGCGACGGGCCGATACTCCTGCTCCACGCGCGCGCGGTGGAACAGATTGTATTGGGGCTGCTCGACCTGCGGCGGAATCAGGCGGTTCCGGTCGGCGAAGGCGATCAGCGCCTCGATGTCCGAGGCAGGCCATTCCGAGGTCCCCCAATAGAGGACTTTCCCCTGCCGGATGAGGCTGTCCATCGTGAACGCGATCTCCGGCAAGGACATGTCGGGATCGGGCCGATGGCAGAGGTAGAGGTCGAGATGGTCGAGACCGAAGCGCCGCAAGGCTTGGTCACAGGCTTCGATAATATGCTTCCTGCTCAACCCTTGCTGGGTCGGCCGGCCGGTCTTGGCGGGATCGTGATTATCTCCGGTGCCATACAGGACCTTGCTGGAAACGCAGAATGAGTCTCGCGGCCAGGCCAGCCTCTTGATGGCTCGCCCGAGCATGCGCTCCGCTTCCCCGCCGAGATAGACCTCCGCGCTGTCAAAAAAATTGACCCCTTTCTCGTAAGCCAGCGCAAGACAATCGCAGACACCCGCATCGTCCAGCGCGGTCCCAAAGGTGATCCAACTGCCATATGAAAGGGCCGACAGCTTGAGTCCAGATCGGCCGAGGCGCCGGTACTCCATGTGCACTCCCCGTGTAACGGGAGTGACTATCTTCGCGGACTTACGAGATGTAAAATACACTATTCATGCGGCATTGATACTTACAATGTATCACGGACCGCCACTTGCCTCGCGGCATCAAGGAAGCTGTCACGCACCGGCGACCGCTTTGATGCATCCCACCCGATAACCAGGTCCAAGACGGCGATCTCTTGGGGTGCGTCGACCGCGATGGGGCGGAACGCAACGCCGTTCCTCTGCCCGCGGGCGAGCGAAGCCGGCACCAATGCGACTCCCAGCCCTCCGGCCACCAGCCCCACGACCGTCTGCATTTGGCGCGCTTCCTGAACGATCCGAGGGGAAAAGCCGGCCGATCGGCAAAGGCCAATGAGCTGATCATGGAGGCCCGGCCCCTCGGCGCGGGGGGTCGCGACGAAATCGTCCAGCGCCAGGTCCGCGAGCGCGACCCTAGTGCCTTTCGCCAAGGGATGATCCTCGGGCAAGGCAACGATCACCGCCTCCCGTGCGACGCGCGCAAAGGCCAAATCGGGGACGACGATGCCTGGCCATCGCATGAACCCCACATCCGCAACACCCGTGCGAATGGCTTCCACCTGCTTCGCCGTCGTCGCTTCCCGCAGCAGCAACTCCACGTTCGAAAATTGTTGTCGGAACGCTCGAACGACCCGCGGCATCAAATCAAAATGTGCGGTGTCGATAAAGGTAACGGCGAGGCGGCCCGCGATACCCGCGGCAACGCGCCGGGCCCGTTCGGCGCCATCTTCCAATTGCAGCAGCGTATCGCGCGCGGTGTCCAGGAAGGATGCCCCGGCGGGCGTCAACGCGACGTTTCGGTTGCTCCGTTCGAACAGGCGCACTCCCAGCGCTTTCTCCAGCTTCCGGATGGCTTGGCTGAGCGGCGGCTGCGCCATGTTCAATCGTTCGGCTGCACGGTGGAAATGCAGCTCTTCGGCCACCGCGATGAACTGTCGGAGCAGGCGCGTTTCGATCATTGAGATGAAACTATATCTGCTGCTGAGCGATCAATCTCCAGAATCTCATCCGCTCCGGTCAAGCCGGGCGAGCGGAGAGCGGATTTTCGAACGGTGCGCGGCGACCGTTCGATATGCCCGGCAGCGCCATTCCGAAGCGCTCCGGGATGTTGCCGATCGCCCCTGAGACCGATCGGCTCTCCCGCACCTGTGGGGTGCAGACAGCATCCGCGGCGCGGGAGGACGGTCTCACTGCCCGCGCCGGCCGCCATCACAGCGTCGGGCCCGCCGAAGCGAACGACGGGCCCGAGCAGGGGCCCCATGGCGCACCGGGGACTTGGCGCCCAAGGCCGGGAACGGCAGCGGACGCGCGGCCGGTCGGCGCAACCGCGCCGGCCCGAACGCGCACCTACGCGGCCCCGCCCGCGGTCGAGCGGATCGCGGCGCTGAGCGTGCGCAGCGCGGCTCGCGCGGTCCGATCGGTGAGGTTGGAATAGAGCATCACCTCGCGCGAGGGCAGGCTCGGCAGACCAAGCCTTGGTCCCACGTCGACCGTCGCCGCCGGCGCGACGCGCCGGCCGAGGGCTGCGACCGCGAGGCCGGCGGAGACGGCGGCCCCGATCGTGCCGACGCCGCCGCCGACGAACACCTCGGTCCAGGGAATGCCCGCGGCGTCCAGCGCCGCCGTCGCCATGCTGCGGACGCTGCACGGCTCGGCCTGTGTCGCAAGCCGCAGCGGCTCGCCGGCCCGATGCTCGAAGTCCGGCACCGCCATCCAGCCGAACCCCTCGTCGAGGATCACCTCCCCGCCGCGGCGGTGGTTGTCATGGCGCAGCACGATGGCGGCGTCGAGATCACCGCGCTCGAAGTGCTCCAGGCTCTCCCGCGAGGAGGCGACGCGCACCTCCAGCACCAGCGAGGGGTCGACGCCGCCCATGCGCTTCAGCAGCACCGGCAGCTCGCTGCCGACGATGTGGTGGCTGATGCCGACCACGAGGCGGCGCTTCTCGGCCCCGAAGCACCCGAGCGCCACCTCATGGGCGCCGATCAATGCCCGCGCATGGTCGAGGAAGGCGGCCCCGTCCGACGACAGGCGGACCAGCCGCGGCGTGCGCTCCAGGAGGCGCCGGCCGAGGATGTCCTCGAGCCGCTTCACCTTCAGGCTCACCGCCGACTGCGCCGTGTCGAGGGCCTCGGCGGCGCGGGTGAAGCTCTTGAGGTCCGCGGTCAGCACGAATGCCTGCACGGCTTCGATGTCGAGTGCCTTCATGGCCATTCATTCGAATTTACAATGTCTGAAATGATCTATCATGCGGTTTTTAGATAATCAACCGCCGCCTATGGTCCCGGCATCCGAGGCCGAATGTCCGCGCTTCGGCCGATGCAAGGGACAAGGATTTCGCGAATGATCCTCGTGCATTACGCCCACCGGCTGCCGGCCACCTACGACGTCGGGCTGATCCGCGCGCGCGCCGCCGAGCGGGGCGTCCTCTGGGCGGACGTGCCGGAGCTCTGTTTCAAGGGGTTCCTGCTGCGCGAGCGCGGCCGCTACGGGGCCATCGCCAACAATTATTCCTCGCTCTACCTCTGGCGCCGGGACGAGGCCTTCCGCGACTTCCTGCTCGCCGGGCGCTACCGGGTCGTGACCGACAGCTTCGGCCGGGCGGACATCGCCACGAGGTTCGTGCTCGATGCCCGCAGGGGCGCGGCAGCCGAGGCGCGCTTCGTGTTCAAGCATGAGCTCGACATTCCGCTCGACGCCGACCTCGAAGCCGCCTTCGCCGCCGAGGTGGAAGCCACCCGGCAGGCGGCCCGGCAGGCCGGCACGGTGGTCGCGGCGGTGGGCGTCGATGCGCAGTCCTGGCGCTTCACCCGCATCGTCGTCTCCGCCAACGCCCCGGATGGGCAGCAGCAGGGCACACCCTACGAGATCCTCCATCTCGCGCGGCCCCTGCTCGACACCCTGCCCCAGGCCTGAGCCCGATGGCCTACCGCTTCGCAGCGGGGCGCATCTACCGGATGCCGACCCATTTCGGGCCGGCCCCCGGCCCCCGGCAATTGCCGGACGGCATCGCGGCCGATCCCCGCTCGAGCCCGCGCCGGCTTTCCGTCGCCGCGCGCTTCCTCACCGATGCCGCGCAGCTGGAGGCGCATCTGCCGGAAGGCTTCGCCCTCGGGGGCGAGCCGGTGGTCACGGTGGAGTTCCACCATCTCACCGGGATCGACTGGCTGGCGGGCCGGGGCTACACGATGGTTCAGGTGAGCTGGCCGGCCACCTTCGCCGGAGCGGAGGACAGGGCCTCGGGCCGGTTCCTCGCCGTCATCTGGGAGAGCCTCGCCGACCCGATCATCACCGGGCGGGACGAGATCGGGCATCCCAAGCTCTATGCCGACATCCCGGCGCCGCGCGTGTGGGACGGCGCCCATCTGTGCTCCGCCGGCTGGATGGGGTTCCGTTTCCTCGATCTCGAGGTGTCCGCCCTGCGCGACGTTCCTGCCGACGCGCCCGCGCCGCCGCCCGACGACGTCCTGTTGCTGAAATATGTCCCGCGCACCGGTTCGTGGGGTGATGCCGACCTGTGCCAGGTGACGCTGACCCCTGGTGGCGATCCCGACCGGGCCGTCGAGCGGCGTCAGGTGGGCGCCGGCCGGGTGCAATTCCATCCCGCCGCATGGGCGGACCTTCCCACCATGCACCATGTGGTGAACGCGCTCGCCGGCCTGCCCGTGCGCGAGCCGCGCGGCGGCACGGTGGTGCAGTCGCGCGGCGGGAAATCCTACCGCGACCAGAGGGTTCTGCGCTGAGCGGAGGCGGCCGCCGGCCTCAGAGCGCGATCTGCGCCTTCGTGAACTTCGACGCCTTCAAGGAACTCGCCTCATCCCCGAGCCGGGGATCATGAGTGGAAAATTCCCGCTCAGACCGGCCTGAAATGCCCGGAGCACGTCACGGCCGCTGTTTCGCCGTCTGGCTCGACGGTGATGGGCAACTTCGACGGCGACGGAATATGACCGCGCCCCCCGATCGAGTGGTCCGATTTCAAGCCAGTCCCAAGGAATGGCCGCCAAGGTAAGCTTGGCGAACACCCTCATCGTCGCGCAACTGGCGGGCCGGTCCCTCCCGCACGATGCTTCCATTGGCCATCACATATGCGTGGTCGGCAACCGCTAGGGCGAGGTTGGCAAATTGCTCGACGATGACCATCGTGCGCCCTTCCGCCCGCAGGCGCGAGATGATGGCATAGACCTCGGAGATGAGTTTCGGCGCGAGGCCGAGTGAAGGCTCGTCCAGCAACATGACCTGCGGACGCGCCATCAGCGCGCGGGCGATAGCGAGCATCTGCTGCTCTCCCCCTGAGAGGGTCCCGGCCTGCTGGCTGCGCCGTTCCCGGAGCAGCGGAAAGACCTCGAGCACGAAGTCGAGGTCCAGCGCCAGCGCGCGGCGGGCCCGGTCCTTGCGGGCAAAGGCGCCGAGGCGCAAATTGTCCATGACCGACAGGCTGGCGAAGAGCTTTCGGCCTTCCGGCACATGGACAAGACCCAGGGCAGAAACCCTGTGCGACGGCAGCCCGCGGAGGTCGTGGCCGTCGAGAAGCACTCGTCCCCCGCTCGGCCGGAGCATGCCCGAAATCGTGCGCAGTGTCGTCGTCTTGCCAGCTCCGTTCCCGCCGATCAGGCAGACAAGCTGCCCTTGGTGAACCTCCATGTCGAGGTGGTGGATCACATCGGCGCGACCATAGCCGGCCGACAGTTTCTCTATGGTGAGCATTGCGCGTCTCTCCTCAGGCTGCGGCTTGCGTCGCGCCCAGATAAGCCTCGACAACCTTCGGGTCGGAGGTGACCTCGTCCGGGCGCCCCTCCGCGATCTTCTCGCCGAAGTCGAGCACCGTGATGCGGTCGCAGAGCGCCATCACCATGTCTATGTGATGCTCGATCAGAAGCAGGGTTCGACCGCCTGCCCGCACGCGGCGAAGGATAGCCACGAGGGCGTCGATGTCGGACGGCAGGAGGCCGGCCGCCGGCTCGTCCAGCAGAAGCACCTTCGGTTCGGTCGCCAGCGCTCGCGCGATCTCCAGCAGCCGCTGCTGGCCGTAGGGCAGGCTGCGTGCGTCCCGGTTCGCGGCGCCGGCGAGCCCGACGAATGCGAGCAACGCCTGCGCCCGTTCCCTGTTCTCCCGCTCCTCACACCTGTAGCGCCTTGAGCGCACCAGAGCGTCGATAAGGTTCGAACGATAGGCGAGATGAAGACCGACCAGCACGTTCTCGATGACGCTCATGTGGCCGAACAACTGGATATTCTGGAATGTCCGGGCAACGCCGAGCCGGGCGATCCGTGCCGGGCTGGCCCCGGTGATCGAAATATCGCCGATGCGGATATCTCCGGCCGACGGCGCATAAAGGCCCGTGAGCGTGTTGACGAAAGTGCTCTTGCCGGCGCCGTTGGGACCGATCAGTCCGTGTACGGACGCGGTCTCGATCCGGGTGGAGACGTCGCTTATCGCCTTGAGGCCGCCGAACCGGACCGTCACCCCGCGGAAGCTAATCGTCGCCCCGTCGACGGACCCCGCGCCCGCGGCGACGCCTTGATCGGGCGGGGCTCCGGGCGCGGACGCCGGTTCGGGCCGCCAGGCGGCCGCAAGCGTTCCGACCAGCCCTTCCGGGAGATAGGCGATGGCCCCGAGAAGCAGCAGACCGAAGACGGAAAGGCGCTGCTCCGTCATGGTCTCCAGCTGGAAGGCGGCGACCGCGACGACGACCGCCACCGCCGCCGGAATCCATGCGGCCCATCCGCGCGCTCCGAGCGCCACCGACCTGGCCGTGGCGCCGAGAATGAGCACGACGGCGGCGACCGCCATGACTCGGAAAGCGGCGATGTCGCCGAGGAGGTTGGGCAACCACACCGCCACCACCGCCCCCACCAGCGCACCCCACCGGTTCGCCCGTCCGCCGACGATCAGGGCCAAAAGGAAGACCACCGTGAGGTCGAAGTTGAAGGCCTGCGGCGTGATGTATTCCTCGGAGAAGGCATAAAGGCCTCCTGCGACACCCGTCACCGCCGCGCTCAGGCAGAAGGCCAGGATCTTGGAAGCGGTGGCGGATACCCCGAGGCTCTCGAGCGCGATGGCGCTGCCCTGCAGCGCCTGGAACGATCGGCCATACCGCGAGGCGGCGAGATTGCCCACCAGGATCCAGACGAGGGCGAACACCACGAACACCACCAGATAAAAGCCGGTGGCATCAAGCGTCGCCCCAAGCAATTGCGGCTTCGGCACGGCAAGGCCGCGGGCGCCCTGAGTGAGCCCTGTCCACTCGTTCAGCACGACCTGCACAATGCTGGCGAAGGCCAGCGTGACCATGGCGAAGTAAGGTCCGTGGGTCCGCAGCGCCGGAAAGGCGAGAACGGCGCCGAATCCGGCCGAGAAAGCCCCTGCCGCGACGAGCGCGACGGCGAGGGGAGCGCCCGCGTCCACGGAAAGAAGGCCGGCTGTATAGGCGCCGATGGCGAACAGCCCGAAATGGCCGAGGGATATCTCCCCCACCTGACCGACGATGATGTCGAGCCCCAGCAGCGCGACGGCGAACACGAGGACCACGGTGGCAAGGTGCAGATAATAGGCGTTGGGCGCCAGGAGCGGCACCGAGGCCATGAGCGCGAAGACCGCGAGGGTGGGATGGAGGGCGCGCATGATCTCAGACCTTCTTCGCGAGGACGTGGCCGAAGAGCCCTTCGGGCTTCAGCGTCAGCGCCGCGAGCAGGATGAGGAGGCCGGGCACCTCTTTGTAGCCGGTGGAGATGTAGAAGGCGGTGAGCGCCTCGGCGAGGCCGATGAGAAGGCCGCCCGCCACGGCGCCGAGGCCTGAGGTGAGGCCGCCGAGAATGGCCGCCGAAAACCCCTTGAGCGCAAGCACCAGCCCCATGCCCGGCCCGGTGAGCGTGACGGGCGCGACCAGCACCCCGGCACAGGCCGCGGTGGCGCAGGACAAGGCGAAGGAGCCGGAGATCACCTTGCCGGTGTCGATGCCCATGAGCCCGGCCGCCTCGCGCTCGTCGGCGGTGGCGGCGAAGGCGCGCCCGAGCAGGGTGAAACGGTTGAACACCTCGATCGCCACCATGAGCAGCAGCGCGCCGCCCACGATGAGAAGCTCCGTCGGCATGACGAAGGCGCCGCCGATTTCAATCGGCTGTGGAGGCAGGGGCGAAGGAAAGGGCAGATCCTCCTTGCCCCAGATGTTCTCGGAGACATTCTTCGCGACGATGCCAAAGGCGATCGTGGCGAGGATCCAGCCTTCCGACGGGCTGTCGAGGGTGGGCCGCACCGCGATCCGCTCCACCACGAAGCCGTAGAGGCCGCCGAACACGATGACCACCGGCAGCATGGCCCAGTATCCCAACACGGGCGTGAGCGACAGACCGACGAGGGCGCCGACGGCGAGCGCCTCTCCCTGGCCGAAATTCACGGTGCGGGAGGTCACGTAGGTGAGCTGGTAACCGAATGCGATCAGGCCGTAGATGGTGCCGAGCGAGATTCCGCTGACCAGCACCTGAGGCAGGAGATCGAGCATGTGCGCTCCTTCGGAGCCGCCGCGCGCGGCGGCTCCAGGGTGGTGGGAGGATGGGGCGGCAGGGGTGGCGGGCGCCTATTTGCCCACTCTCGCCCGGTCGGCTTCGTCGACGAAGACGACGCGGCCCGCCTTCACCGTGCCGAAAACGACATGCTCCGGCACCGTCGCCTCGTGATCCTCGGCGGAGAAGGGGCGGTCATAGGTGGCGATGACGCCCTTGACCGGAGTCTTCAAGTCCTCCAGCGCCGCCTTCACCTGCGCTCCGTTCGGATTGGGTCCCGCCTGCGCCACCGCCGCGGTCAACAGCAGCAGCGCATCATATGATTGCGCCGCGGAGGAGGGATTGGGCAGCCGCTCTACGCCGAATGCTTTCTGGTAGGCTGCGATGAACGCGGCCCAGCGCGGGCTCACGCCCGTATCCTGGATGAACGTCTGGGGCATGTAGACCCCTTCGCCGTTCACCCCCGCATTGTCGATGTAGTTCGACATGGAAGCGTTCCAGCTGGTGATATAGGGGACCTTCCAGCCGATCTTGGCCATGGAATTCGCGATCTGCGCGAGATCCGGCCCCAGCGCATAGCCGAATATGCCCTGCGCGCCTGCAGCCCGCGCCTTCAGCAATTGCGGTGTCATGTCGACGTCGCGGACGTTGAACTTCTCCACCAGTACCGGGGTGACGCCGAGCTTCGCCAAAGCCGCGACGAGGTCGTCCTTGCCAAGCTGGCCATAATTGGTGGAGTCCGCAAGGATGGCCACCTTGGTGATCTTGCGGCGCTTCACCATCTCCTCCGCCATCATGGCCGACTGGATGGTGTCAAAGGCGCCGATGCGGAAGACGTAGTTCTCAGCATGGGCCGGCGGTGTGAACTGCCGGCTGACCTGGCTTCCCGTGGCGACAGGAATGATGATGGGCGTCTTCGCCTCCTGGTAGAGGCGCGAGGCGGCGAGAGCCACCGGCGTGTTCGCGATACCGACCACCCCGACCACCCCGTCCTTGGTGGTGAGTTCCTGGGCGATCTGGATACCGCGCTCTGGCTTCGATTCATCGTCGCGCTCGATAAGCTCTATCTTGCGACCACCGAGCCCGCCCTGGGCGTTGATCGCGTCGGTGGCCAGCCTGACTCCGTCGCGGATGGACACGCCGAGCGGCGCCGAGCCTCCGGTGAAGGGGCCCGTGAGGCCGATGCGGACGGTTTCCTGAGCACGTGCGGAGGGAGGAAGCGCAGGCGTCGCGGCGCACATCACCGCGGCACCAAGCGCGAGGACGCGCATGGTTTTCATGGATTGGTCTCCTGCTGGAAATTGAGCCGGATCGTGATCCGGACTTTTGTCGAGGCGCCTTCTGCGGACGCCGGACCTGCTGTGCGCCTAAACTACTGTCGTCTCACCGATGACGTCTCACTTGGCGCTTATTCTCTGAACTCTGTCTTTGGTTCTGGAGCCCGTGAGCCGGAAGCACAGGTTCACCGGCGAGTGGGTTTGTCTCAGGTCCAGCCCAAGGACCGAAAGAAGGGCGGGACGCAATCCAATGTGGGAAAGACGGCGTCGGGCGCATAGTCGGGCAAGGGCTTGCGGCCTGTTCCGCGATCGATCCAGATGCAGCGGAAGCCCATATCCCGTGCCGCGGCGAGATCGAGATGCGGGCTCGCGCAGATGTGCACCACGTCGTCCTTCGTAACGCCGAGGGCCTTGTGGGCGTGCTCGAAGATTTGGCGCGTGGGCTTGTAGGCTTCGGCCTGCTGCGCCGTGATCACCCGGTCGACATATCCGCCGAGCTGGGCCACGTTGCCTGCGATGATGTCGTCGTCGGTGTTGGAGATAATGCAGAGCCTGAAGCCTTGCGACTTCAGCTGCTCCAGCGCGCCCACCACCTCCGGAAATGGCGGCATGCGGGAAATGGAGGATGTCAGGATCTCGATGTCGGACGGCGCGTAGGACAGGCCCAGCTCTTCCATAGCGAGGCGCAGAGCCTCTCCGGCCACCGTGCGGAAGCTCTTGTGGGGCCTTTCCGCCTCGAGCACGTGCTCGTACTTGTCATAGGTGCGGATGAGGGCCGCCGCGTCGACCTGGGTGCCACTCTGCTTGGCGAGGATCGTCTTCACCGCCGCAAGAAGCCCCTCGTCCCACTGGATCAAGGTGCCGTAGCAGTCGAAGGTGAGCCACCATTCCGGTTTTGGGCCGGGCCTCATGTTCTTCACTCCCATTTTGATTTTGCTGAACATCGACCAGCGTGCTGGAGGGAACGGGCCCTGAGGACCCGCCCTTTCACGGCGTCAGAAGCGTGGCATCACCGCCCCCTCCGAAGCCGGAGCAACATGTTCGGAATAGAACTTCAGATAGCCCCGCTTCACACGCGGCTCGGGCGCCACATAGGCCTCCCAACGGGCGCTGATCTCCTTCTCCGGCACATCGAGGTCGAGCCTACGCGCCGCGAGGTCAATGGAGATGGGATCGCCATCCCGCACCACGGCGATGACGCCGCCGCGGGCCGCTTCCGGCGTGACGTAGCCGATAGCTGGGCCATGGGTGGCGCCGGAGAAGCGCCCATCAGTCACCAGAGCGCAACTGTCGCCGAGGCCAGCCCCCATGAGTGCCGAGGTGGCACCCAGCATCTCGCGCATGCCGGGGCCTCCCTTCGTGCCCTCGTTACGGATGACGATGCAGGTGCCGGGCTTGATGGAGCCGGCGCGCAGAGCTGCGATGGCGCCTTCCTCCTCGTCGAACACCCGCGCGGCGAGGGTGCAGGTCCACATCGCCTTGGTTACGCCCGAGGCCTTGACCACCGCGCCCTCGGGCGCGAGAGATCCCTTGAGGATGAAAACCGAGCCTTCAGCCTCAACGGGATTGTCTGCGGTGTGGATCACCTCGGGATTCTCGATCCTCGCCTCGTCCATGATCTCGCCTGCGGTCTTGCCGGACACGGTCAGCGCCCCACGGTTGATTCCGGCGCCCAGAGCCTTCATCACAGCCGGCACCCCGCCGGCTTCGTTCAGCTCGGTGACCCCCCAGGGGCCCGAGGGCGCGAGCTTCACCAGCGTGGGAGTCGTGCGCGACAACGCGTCCCAGGTGTCGAAGCTCACCGCGACGCCCGCCTCCTTCGCCATGGCCATGAAGTGGAGGACCATGTTGGTGGAGCCACCCACCGCCATGCCCACGCGCATGGCGTTCTCGAACGCCTCCTTGGTGAGGATCTTCGAGGGACGCACGTCGTCGCGCAGAAGATCCATGATGCGCATGCCGGAATACTTGGCGGCACGCAGCTGATCGTTCGAGCTCGCAGGCAACGTGCCGGAATGGGGCAGCGCGAGGCCGAGCGCCTCGGTGTAGATGCCGGCTGTATTTCCGGAAGTGGCGGTGTCGCAGGCACCGGCGAAGGGGAAATGGTTGTCCTCGAGCCCCTTCAGGTCCTCGGCCGACAGCTCGCCGCGAATGTGCTCGCCGACCCCGTCATAGACGGTTTCCAGGAAGACTTTGCGACCGCGATAGCGCCCCACCGGCGTCGGCCCGCCATAGAGCATGATGGCCGGCAGGTCGAGGCGAGCGGCGGCCATCACCATGCCGGGCATGACCTTGTCACCGGAACCGATCAACACGATGCCGTCGAGCCGATGGCCCTCCACCATGAGCTCGATCATGTCGGCAACCACGTCGCGGCTCGGCAGGACATAGCGCATGCCGACGGACGCGAAGGTCTCCGAGTCCGTTACGTGGAAGGTGTTGAATTCGCAAGGCGTACCACCCGCCATGCGGATGCCGGCCTTTACCGCGTCCGCCACCTGGCGCAGGTGGACGTTCTCGGGTGAGAAGTCCTGATAGGTATTGACCACTGCGATCATGGGGCGGGCGAATTCCTCGTCGATCAGTCCTGCGCCCTTTGCCCAGGCCCGTTGCAGGGATCTCTCAACGCCCTGGAACTGGTGTTTGCTGCGGCTGTTGCTTTCATGATCGGCCATGGTTGGTCCTTTCCGGGTCGCCGGCAGCCCGGGCGCCAGTTTGGGCGCGGGCGTTCATTCACGGAGGCACCTAACCATATTATAGATTGTCTAACAACCGACAATTTTGCTGCGCGTTGATTTTCCCCGCGGCGGCACGCACCGCCGCCCGCCGGCGCAGTTTTCATGCGCTCTCGCGGGCCTCCTGCTCGCGCAGAAATGCGACGAGGATCTCGCCCTGCTCGGTGTTGTGCGTCACAGCAAGCTCGGCCGCCATGCGAACATCCCCGCGCACGATCGCATCGACGAGCGGCTGGTGCTGTGCGACGATCTGCTCTGGGTGCGGCACGAGGGAATCGCTGGAAGCGATGTAGATCCGGATCTGCTGCTCTACCTTGAGATATTGTTCCGCCAGGCGGCGATGGCCGGACATCTCGATGATGGCCTTGTGGAGCGCGAAATCCGCCTCCGCAATCTTGCCTTTGCGGCCTCCGACGCACGCGGCGGACAGCGCCTTCAGGCTCTGGGCGAGACGCTCCTTCACCATGCGCGCCTCTGCCGTGGAGCCGCCGGCGCGCTCCGCTACCAACCGCGCCGCCAGCGCTTCGAGACTCGATCGAAGCGTATACAGTTCCCACGCGTCGCGGGAGGTCAGTGTCATCACCGTCCAGCCGGTGTAGGGGACCTGGACGATGAGGCCTTCCTGGGCCATCTGGTGGAGCGCGGCGCGAACCGTCGCACGCGACACCTCCAACTGCTCGGACAGCTTGATCTCCGTGAGCCTCATCCCAGGGGGGAGTCGCCCGGAGATGATGCTCTCCCGCAGCACATCGGCAGCCTGAACCTCTGCGCTGACCTTCTTCACCGGCCTCATCGGCCCCGCGTTCGTCATAGCCAAACCACATGCGTGTCGATTGTCAGACAGGACATGATGTCGATCCATGTTGCAAGGGGCTTTGAACCGCCCCGGGTTTGCCGGCGACTGTTTGGTTTGAGTCACGCTGCCATTTGCGGCCCATCGAGCACGGCGTAGTAGCGCTCCTCGACTTCGGCCGGCGGCATGGTGCCGAAGGGCTGCAACAGCCGGAGATGGTTGAAGCAGCCGCCCCAGGTCAGCGTCGCGAACTCGACGGCCTCGAAGGATCGCCAAGGACCACACCGATGGACGACCTCGGTCTTGTAGAGGCCGTTGATCCTCTCGGCGAGGGGATTGCCGTAGCTGTCACCCGCGCTTCCGGCGGAGGGCTCGATGCCAGCCTCGGGCCGGCGCCCAGTGCAGCGGATGCCGACATAGAGCGAGCCTGGATCGGAATGGTGCGCCAGATCGCCGCGATGGGTAGGCCGTCGTTCGTGCAGCGGCTGCTCGAGAGCATGGAGAACGAGCCCGGCATGAGCGGTCCGGTTTCCCCACCAGCCCGCGACGCGGCGGGCAAAGGCGGCGATCACGAAGGCGGCATAGATGAAGCCCGACCAGGTCTGGCCTTAGATGCAGCTAGAGAAGATCAAAACTTACGCTATGGCTATTTCCCTATCGCCATTTTCCAACATGCAGCCCGCTGATGGCAAGCTCTACATCACCTTCGCCATCTATCGAAGCAGAAAAACTGCAAATGGCGGACAAGTCAGCCCGAACGATCTGGGCTCAATCCACTCCATCAAATGCGGGGACGAAACACCTGGAGCCGATCCGATCAAGTTGAGCCAACTGGATCGGTGAATCGCCCTCTCAATTGATGAAAGAGAACGTGGTATCCGACCGGCTCGCGGTGGAAGCCGATCGGCGCGTGCTCCTAGAGCCCGGCCGCCGGCTTCACCGAGGCGATCAGATCGATCTCCACCGCGGCATTGCGCGGCAGCTTGGCGACGCCCACGGCCGAGCGGGCGTGGCGTCCGCGCTCCGGCCCCAGCAGATCGAACAGCAGCGTCGAGGCGCCGTCGGCGACCGCGCTCTGGTCCACGAAGTCCGGTCCGCTCTGGACGAACACCGTCATCTTGAGGATGCGGTCCAGGCCATCAAGGCCGCCGAGCCCGTCGCGCAGCGCGGCGAGGCCGCGGACCAGGGCGAGCCGCGCGCCCTCCTGCGCCGCAGCCCGCGTGACCTCCACCCCGACCCGCCCGACCGTGCGCACGCCGGCCTCGTCGCGGGGCAGCTGCCCACTGACGAAGGCGAGCCCCCCATGGACCACGACGGGCGTATAGGCGGCGGCCGGCGGTGCGGCGGCGGGAAGGACGATGCCGGCGGCGTCGAGCGCCGCCTGCCAGTGAAATGGTGTGTCGTCCGCGCGCGCGTTCAAAGGGATCCTCCCCGATCTCAGGCTGCGACCGGCAATCCCAGGGCCGTCTGGAAGAGCGCCGGATCGATGTTTCCGCCCGAGGCGATGACCAGCGTCGTCCGCCCGGCGGTCTCGATCGCGCCCGAGAGCACGGCCGCGAGGGCAGCAGCGCCGCCCGGCTCCAGCACCAGCTTCAGCTCCTGCGCGGCGAAGCGGATGGCCCCGAGGACCGCATCGTCGGAAACCGCGACGCCGCAGGCGCCGCGCGCGGCGAGGATCGGCAGCGTCAGGCGCCCCGGCGCGGGGACGAGGAGCGCGTCGCAGATGGAGCCGGACAGGCGCGGATTGCGCTCCCATACGCCGTTCGCGAGCGAGCGGGCCATGTCGTCGAAGCCCGCCGGCTCCACCGTGACCACCCGCGCCGCCGGGGCGGCCGCGGCAAGGGCGATCGCCCAGCCCGCCGCGAGGCCGCCACCGCTGCAGCACACCAGGGCCTGATCGATGGATGTGGCGGTTTCCTCGGCGACCTGCGCCACCGCCTCGAGGGCGCCGGTGCCCTGTCCGGCGATCACGAACGGGTCGTCGAACGGCGAGACGAGGGTCAGCCCGTCCTCGGCCACCAGGGCGCGTCCGATCTGCTCCCGGTCCTCCCGCTCGCGGTCGTAGAGGATGACGCGCGCGCCGCGCTGGCGCGCGCCCCCGATTTTGATGCCGGGGGCGTCCGCCGGCATGATGACGGTGGCCGGGACGCCGGCGATCCGGGCGGCCTCGGCGATGGCGAGCGCGTGGTTTCCCGACGAGAAGGCCACCACGCCCCGGCTGCGTTGGCCGGCGTCGAGCGCGCGGATGCGGTTGGCCGCGCCGCGGAACTTGAACGAGCCGGTGCGCTGCAGGTTCTCCGCCTTGATGAACACCCGGCCGCGCGCGAGTGCATCGAGCCGCGGGCTGGTCAGGACCGGCGTGCGGACGATGTCGCGGCCGATGCGTTCGGCCGCCGCGCGGATATGGTCGATTTGGACAAGATCAGCGGTCATGGCGCGGGCCCTCGGGGGTCTGGGCGGCGGCGACCGTCGCGGCCGCGGGTCCGGCATCGAGCAGACGGGCGGCGGCCATCAGCGTCTCCTCATAGGCCTTCAGCGCGGCGTTCGCGCTGTCCTGCGTCCAGTCCCAGAAGCCGCCGTCGGACTTGATGCCGCGGCGGCCCCGCGCCACCAGATTCGCCAGCGTCCGGCTCGGCTCGGCGCCGTTGTGAAGGCTCGGATAGATGGTGCGCGCGGCGGCGAGCTGGGTATCGAGCCCGGCGAACTCCTTCTGCAGGATCGGCCCCGCCGCCACATAGCGGAAACCGAAGCCGTAGCGCACGGCGGTGTCCACGTCCTCCGCCGTGCCCAGCCCCTCGTCGATCACGGCGAAGGCTTCGCGCATCAGCGCATGCTGGATGCGGTTGGCGAGGAAGCCGGGGACGTCGCGCGCCACCCGGATGGGCTTGCGGCCGACGTCCGCCATGATGGCGTAGAGGCTCTCTGCCACATCGGTGGCGGTCTGCTCGCCGCGCACCACCTCCACCGCCGGCACGAGATGGGCCGGCAGGAAGAAGTGCAGGCCCGCCATGCGGTGCGCCGACCGGCAGCCGCCGGCGATGTGGGTAATGCGGAAGGAGGACGTGTTGGTGGCGAGCGGGATGTGCGGCGGCACCAGCGCGTCCAGCTCGGCGAAGACCTGCCTCTTCAGCTCGAACACCTCCGGCACGGATTCGAGGCCGAACGTCACCTGCGCCCAGTCGATGTCCTGCGCCGCGCGGTGCAGGCGGAACCGCGCCGGGACGAAGGGCGCGCCGATCTGCGCCAGGGATGCCGCCACACGCTCGCGCCGACGCTCCCAGGTCGCCGCGTCGCGGGTCGTCGCATCCACGCTCCAGCCCTTGGCCAGGAAGATTGCGGCCACGTCGCACCCCATGGCGCCGCACCCGATGATGGCCATTCGTTTGTCGTCTGACACCTTCTACTCCTTGCTGCCTGCGCTCCGGGCAGGCTCCTGGCGGCTCGTTGAAGGGGCGGCGGCGAGGGTCACGATGGCGTTGGTGAAGACCTCGGCGACCGGAACGTCGAGGCGCGTGCCGCGGACCTCCGTGAGGAAATCGATGTTCTTGCCGATGCCCGCCGCGTCCATGTCCAGCGACGCCGGAAGCGACCCCAGGGCCTGCGCCCAGGCGGCATCGAGCACCGCCGGCGCGACGCCCGGGTAGAAGGGCCCGATCGCGGCGCGCGCGGCCGCGGGACGCGTGCGCATGGTCTCGATGGCGCGCGCGAGCGCCCGCACCAGCCGCACCGCCGCGCTGCGGTTGGCGGCGAGCCATTCCGGTCGGGCGGAAAGGGCGGTGAAGAGGAAATCGCGGAGCGGGGGATATTCCCCCTTTGCGAAGTCGAACAGCAGAGCGCCGCCAAACGTCACGACGCCGATGGTCGAGGTCGGCGCCGAGAGGCAATAGCCATCCACCCGCCCTTGGCCGAAGGCCGCGATCATGTTGCCGCCGCCGCCGATGGGAATGATGGTGAGGTCCCTGTCCGGATCGAGCCCGCCATAGACCGCCACGTGGCGGACGACGAGATCAGTGATGCTGCCGGCCCCGGCCACCGCGATCTTCAGGCCGCGCAGCGCTTGCGCCTTCTCGGCCGGCGTCCTGCGCGCCCCAAGGTCGGCCCTGCGGGCGGCCTCGGCCGAGAGCACGATGTCGCTGCCGCACTGCTTCAGCAGGGCCGCAAACAGCTGCGTCCTCTGCCCCTTCGCCCATGCCTGCAGCGGCACCGCCGGCAGGCCCACATAGATGTCGCTCTCGCCGCCGATCACCGACGTGAGCGCGGCGGCCGCGCCCTTGCCGAAGATCGTGACCTCCACGTCCAGCCCCGCGTCATGGAAATAGCCGAGCCCGCGGGCCGCATAGATTGGCAGGTAGAGGAACCCCTCGCTCGGTTGGGCGATGGTGAGCCGGGCCGGCGCCTCGGCGCGGGCGCTGGAGGCCCGCGCGGCGAGCGGCATCATCGCAACGAGCTTCGTGAATGCGCGACGGTGGAGCATGGTATCCTCCCCTTCGGAGCTTTTTCAGATGGATATTTCCCGGGTGCCCTCGCCGGCCTTCCAGGGCATGAGGGCCCTTTCCGCGAAGCGGACGATGCCGTTGAAGATCAGGCTGAGGACGACGATGCCGATCAGCGCCGCGAACACCGCCGCCGTATCGAACTGCGCCGCCGCGTCGGAGAGGATGTAGCCAATGCCCCGGTTGGCGGCGATGATCTCGCCCACGATGGCGCCGATGAGGGCGTACGGCACCGACAGGCGCAGGCCCGTGAACACCCAGGTCAGGGCCGACGGCACGATGACCTTGGAGATCAGCGCCCGCTCGCCCGCGCCCATCAGGCGCAGAATGGCGATCTGCTCCGGGCTGACGCTGCGCACGCCGGTGTAGGTGTTGAGGAAGACGAGAAAGAAGACGGTGACGGCGGCAAGGATCACCTTCATGTCGATGCCGATGCCGAACCACAGGATGAACAGAGGCGCCAGCGCGACCTTCGGCAGGCTGTAGAAGGTGATGAGGAAGGGGTCGAGGATGTCGGCCAAAAGCTTCAGCCGGCCGAGCAGCAGGCCGGCGCCGATGCCGAAGATGGCGCCGAAAAGGAAGCCCAGCGCCGCCTCGGTCGCGGTGATGGAGAGATTGTAGAAGAAGCTGCCGTTGGAGATCATCGTCAGGAAGCTCGCCGCCACAAGCGACGGGCGGGAGATGAAGAAGCCCGCGTCGAAGACGTTCGAGGCGGCTTCCCACATCGCGAGAAACGCCGCGAGGAACGCGATGCGATAGAGCGCGATCTTCATGCGAAGGCTCCCGCCATGCGCACCGCGGACGGCGCGTCCTGCGCCTGCGGCGCGGCGGCGGAAGGCTCCGAAAGGAGGTCCCACAATTCGGCGTACAGCCCGTGGTAGCGCGGATCGGTGCGCAGGCGGACGGGATCGCGTGGACGCGGCAGGTCGATGGGCACGATGCGCCGGATCGTCGTCGGCCGCGCGCCGAGCACGACGCAGCGGTCGGCGAGCGTGATGGCCTCGTCGAGATCGTGGGTGACGAACAGCACCGTCTTGCGGAAGCGGGCACACAGGCGCAGCAGCTCGCCCTGCATGGTGAGCCGCAGCTGGGCGTCGAGCGCGCTGAACGGTTCATCCATCAGCAGGGTTGCTGGATCGGCGGCGAGCAGGCGGGCCAGCGCCGCGCGCTTGCGCATGCCGCCCGAGACCTGGCTGGGATAGTGCGCGCCGAAGCGATCGAGACCCACCAGCGTGAGCAGCCGCTCGATCCGCGCGGCGCGCTCCGCCTTGGGCAGGCCCTGGATCTCCAGCGGGACGGCGATGTTCCCGGCGATGGTGCGCCACGGCAGCAGGTGGTCTGCCTGGGTCATGTATCCCACGTCGAGGTTGATCCCCTGCACGGGCGCGCCGTCGTAGGCGACCGATCCGGAGGTTGGCTGCATCAGGCCCGCGCTCATGTTGAGCAGGGTGGACTTGCCGCAGCCGGAGGGGCCCAGCAAGGTGATGAACTCGCCGCGGTCGACGTCGAATGTGACGCCGCCCACGATGGGCAGCGCCTCGGGACCGCTGCCGAAGCTCTTGCGCACCTCCGAGAAGGCAAGGATCGTCTGCCCGTCGTCCATTTTGTTCGCTCCCTGGAAAACAGTCCCGCCGCCCGGCGGGGAATGCCCGCCGGTGAAGGAAAGTCTTGGTTCTTGATGTCTTGGTTCTTGGACGCCGCCGTTCAGCGCGCAGCGATGTCGAGCAGGCGTGCCGTAAGCGCGTCCGGCGCGCTCACCATGGCGTCATGACAGGCGGCGAGCTCCATATATTCGAATCCCTTGCGGTTCCTGGCCCATTCGCGGGAGCTGTTGAGCGCCCCATAGGCCGGCGCCACGCAGCCGATGTAGGTCGCGGGCAGCCCGTTGCCGATCGGCCCTTGGACGTTGAGCGGGCTCGTGTAGGTGCTGAGCGGCTGGGGCGTGAGATGGCGCTCCAGCCATTGCGCGTCCGTCGCGTCGACGACGCCGAATGCGGCCGCCGGGGGTGCCGGCAGACTCAGTCCGCCGCTCGATTCTTCCGCCGCCTTCAGTCGCGCGGCGACGCCCTCGGCCGGCAGCGCGTCGAACGGCTTGCGTCCCGGCTCGACGATCATCGCATCGAGATAGACGAGGCGGCGGATGCGCTCCGGCATCCGATCGGCCACGCCGCTCAGCGCGCAGCCGCCGAACGAGTGGCCCACCAGCACCACGTCACCCAGGTCCTCCATTTCGATCAGGTTGGCGACGTCGAGGGTGAGAGTGTCGAGCGTGATGTCCCTCGACATCAGATGCCTGCGCTCGCCCAAGCCGGTCTGGGTGGGGGTGAAGACCCTGTGCCCCGCGCGCGCGAGACGGTGCGTCACCCGCTGCCAGCACCAGCTGCCGTGCCATGCGCCGTGCACCAGGACGAAGGTCAGGCCGCCGGGCGGATTGGCGGCGGCGGCTGTGCCGCTCGCTTCCGGGAGGGCAGAGGTTCCTGCGAGGACTTGATTTCCCGCGAGGATCTGGCTGGCCGCGAGCGCGGTGCCCGCGACGGTGGCGACGGTCTTCAACGCATCTCTCCGCTTCATGCGCTTGGTTCCTTGGTGTCGGGGCGGCGCGCCGTCTAGAGGTTGGGCGGCGGCGCGCTGCCGAGCACCGACGCCAGGGCGAGGCCGACGGCGAGCAGCGTCCGGTCGCTGCCGCCAGGGCCGAGAAGCTCGAGGCCGACGGGCAATCCGCTCCCGGCCAATCCCGCCGGCAGGATCAGGCTCGGAAATCCCGTGCAGCTGCCGAGCGCCATGTTCCGCGCTACCGCGGCCGCCAGCGGCACGCGCATGCTGCCGACCATCACCGCGTCCTCGACGCCGATCGGCGGCGGCGGGACCATGGTGGCGGGGAACAGCAGCGCCGCCGCCCCGGTGCGCGCGAACCAATCCGTCATCTGCGCGGTCATGGCGGCGCGCAGGGCCAGCGCCGCCTCGTGCTGCTCCCGCGACGGCCGGTTCGGCGGCAAAGCGAGGGCTTTGAACAGGGTCTTCACATTGTCGCTGACCGACGCGAACATCCCGTCGAACGAGACGCCCGCCTGGTAGCGCGCGAGGAAGCCGGCGATGCTCGCCTGCGCCTCGAAGGAGATGATGGTGGCAGCCACCTCGGGGGAGCGGGAGACGATCTCCGGCGCCGGCGCCTCGACCACCACCGCCCCGGCGCTCGTGAGCCTGCGCAGCGCCTCGGTGGCGAGGCGCTCCACCTCGGCGTCCAGCCCCTCCCAGAAGAACGCCCGCGAGACGCCGATCCGGATGTCCTTCAGCGGCAATGGACCGAGCGGACGCCCGTCGCGCGTCACCGCCGCGTCGAACAGGGCGAGGTCGGCCACCGTGCGCGCCACCGGGCCCACCTGATCGAACACGCTCGTTAGGGGCATGATGCCGTCATCGGGATAGCGGCCGTAGGTCGGCCGCAGCCCTACGAGCCCGCAGCACGCCGCCGGCAGCCGGATGGAGGCCCAGGTGTCCTCGGCGACGGCGAGCGGCGCCATGCGCGCAGCCACGGCCGCGGCCGACCCGCCGCTGCTGCCGCCGGGGATGCGGGTGAGGTCGTAAGGGTTGCGCACCGGGCCGAAGGCGCCGTTGTTGCTGGTCCAGCCGAAGGACAGCTCGTGGAGGTTCGTCTTGCCCATAACGGCGCCGCCCGCCGCCTTCAGCGCGGTGACGACGGCGGCGTCGACGGCCGGCCTGAAGTCGCGCAGCGCGGCCGTGCCGTAGGATGTCGGCAGGGCGACGGTGTTGACGCTGTCCTTGACCGGGATCGGCAGGCCGTGGAGCAGGCCGGGCCTTGCGCCTGCGGCCCGCTTGCGGTCGGCGTCCCGCGCCGCCTCGAGCACGAGGTCGCCGTCGAGGACGCGAAAGGCGTTGAGCTGGGGAAGGGCCGCGGCACGATCGAGGAGCGCCTGCGCATAGGCCTCGGTGGTGATGTCGCCCCGTGTCATGGCGGCGACCGCCTCGGTCGCGGTGAGATCGGTCAATCCGCTGCGCGCCGCCGCTGGCACCGAACCCTCCATCGCCAAGATCGTGGCGGCGCCGACGGCCTGCGCCGACTGCTTCAGGAACGCGCGGCGGTCCACTCGGTCCATCGACATCGCCTCCCGGTCCGCCAGGACGTGCTCGTCTTCCTGCACGTTGGGACCAGCAAAAGGTTAGCCTCGGGCCGGGGGCGATAGTATCGGGCGGCGGATATTTCAGAGATACGCGTGGAGAATGACGCCGCGGCCCAGAACCGGGCATTGGCGCCTGCCGACGCATCCTCGCCAATGCCGGTTGGGCACGCAAGACCACCGAGGGCTCGGGACACGGGCGAGCGCCGGCGAGCGATGCCGATGCGGATGACCTCGACGCAGCGGCAATCCAAATTTGCCCTGTAGCCCCGCCCGTTGGCCGATCCCCTCCGAGGTGCGCGCCAGGGCGGCGCGCGCCCGATCTGGCAGACGGAGAGCGGCCGCGCCGTCGAAAGCGACGCCGTGCCGGTCGTGGTCAGGACACGAACATTTCCGTCCCTTCACGAGCCGGTAAACGGAATCCAAAATCAGCAATTGGATATAACCAAATGCGCCGCCTTCGATAAGACGAAGAGGCTTAAAGGTCATATATTCCGCATTGGGATGCAATATGCCGTGACGGTCGGACGCCAGACATGCCTTAGACTGTATCCTCGCCGATGATCTTGCAGCCTAGCGGAACCGCGCAGTCGTCTTTTTAGGTTTTTCTCGGAGCGCTCGCTCCGCGCCCCGAGCTGGCGCACAGGCGCCATCGTAAAGCAAAAACCGCCGCCGCAGCCCCGAGCGAAGTCAGTGAGACCAGCGGGAAGAGAATTGTTTGGTCCAAGGCGCTCCCGACCAGGACGCCACCAATCACCGGACCGGCAATGGCGCCGATTCGGCCGACGCCGACCGCCCATCCGATGCCGGTGGAGCGCAGGTTGGTCTCATAGAAGGCGGCGCAGAGGGCGACCGTGCACATCTGCGCGCCGAGGCTCATAAAGCCGGCGGCGAATGCCGCCGAAAAGAGCAGCCACGTGGAATGTCCGATCAGCCCCATCGACGCGATCACGCCGGCGCCAACGGCGAATGCGGCTCCGACCACCAGCGCGGGCCCGAAGCGATCGCCCGTGCGTCCGATCAGCAGGCAGCCGCAAATGGCTCCCAGGTTGAGGACCACCACGGCGAGCACCGCATTCTGCATATCCCCGCTTTCCCGCGCCACGAGGAGGGGCAGCCAGTTTATGAGAAAGTAGGTCAAAAGCAGGCTGAGGAAAAAGGCGCACCAAAGCAGCAGCGTGCCCGTGGCGCGCGCGGGGGTGAACAGCTCGGCGACCGAGGCCTTGATCTCGTCGCGGGCGTGGCTGACGCCGTCCCACCGAACAGCGGGGAAGACCCGCGTCATGATCCTCGCCGCCTCATCGGTGCGCCCTCTGGACATCAGGAATTGGGCCGATTCGGGGATAAAGCGCCAAAGGAAGGGCACGCTCAGAAGAGGGGCTGCGCCCGCCACCACGAAGACGCCCTGCCACCCGATCTTCGGCAGCAGCACGGCCGAGGCCACTCCGCCGACGACGGCGCCGAAGGGAAAGCCGCAGAAGACACCGGCGACGAGTGTCGTACGCAGCCGGCGGGGCGCATATTCCGCGGTAAGGGCCACAAAACACGGCAGCGCCCCGCCGAGGCCCAGGCCGGTAATGAAGCGGATCAGGATGAGCGTCCGCACGTCTTCCACGAGGACCGTCGCGAGCGTTGCGAGCGCGAACAGCACTACCGAACACAGGAGCGCCGGCTTGCGGCCGGCCACGTCTGCAATCCGGCCCACGGCCACGGCGCCGACGAGACCGCCAAACAGGCCAGCGCCGAACACCGCACCGAAGTCGCCCGCCGGAACATTCCAATGTTGGGCGATCTGCGGCGCGACGAAGGCGATGGCCTGGGTGTCGAAGCCGTCGAGCATGGCGACCAGGCCGCAGAAGGCGACGATACCGAGCTGGGCTCGGCTGAGTCGGGTGATATCGAGCATCTCGTCGAGCGTCCTCGCCCGGCCGACGGAAGCGTGATCTATAGTCTTCACGGACTGGTCCTCCCGAACCACCTGAGACCGAGCTGACGAGCCCCACGGGCTCATCCGACGCTCGCCCTCTGACGTTTTGATTGTCACTGAATCCCTCGCCCGCCGCCAAGACGCTGCCCACTCCGGCAGACGGCATGAGCACGCGTTGCTCAGCCGGCATCGCGAGCTGAGCGGGGAACGTGTTCTCGCTGCCAAAGTTGGCGGGCGATTCCTCGAGCAAACTGAAACAATTTGCCCGGATCACATCCTAGAATGCCATCAGGCGGAAGTTGAGGTTGGCATAGATGCGGAAGCCCTGGCCGATCGCTGCGGAATCCGCGGCATGTTGGTTCGGCGAACCTCCCGAGGCGCTCGACTGCAAATCCGACAGTCCCCACATCGTCAGTTTGCACGGTCCGAAGTCGTAACCGACCATGGCCCCTACGCTCCACACGTTGAATCGCTCCATGAAGATGGCATTGTCATAGAATGGACTTGATACGTCGCTGGTCAGCTGCCCCACATAAGAGGCAACCGGCCCGAAGCTCCACTTGCCCACCGCCTTCGTGGCGACAAAGTCAACATGCAGCAGATCGCCGCTCTGATAGCCGGTGTAGGAGTTCTCGGTATTGAATTCGCCGTAGATGTGGGTCGAGAGATTCCAGCCGTCTTTCAGGTAGGAAACGCTGAACTTGGGCATCAGCGTCCACCAGGGATTGCCGACGCTGGAGAGCCCGGTTTTCCCGGAGATGGTTCCGTCGGGAATGCCGACGCCGAGCCCGGCTTGGACGTAGAATCCACTGTCAGCGAGCTTCCAGCTCAGCAGCGCCGGGAAGACGACTGTGTTGTGCATGCCGGCTTGGGACGAATTCACCGGGGCGGTGGTGCTCGACATGTTGAACGGCTGGACGATGATGGCCTCGTATTTGGCGCCGAGAAACGTCCATCCGGGAGAGAAGAGGAGTCCGGTTGCCCAGGTGGCCGTCTGGGCGTGGGTGGAGCCGCTCGGAAGATGGGGCGCGCCGGGTCCGACGAGTTCGCCATAGGCGCCGAAGGCGATGTTGAAGCTGTAGAGACCATCGGGCGGCGTAGCGGCGGTGGTCGCCATGAACACGCCCGGCGGCAGCAGCCAGCCGGGATAGCCCCGCTCGAAGGCCGCGGCCTGGTGTCCGCAGCACAGGGTCGCGACGGAGGCGAGGGCGGAATAGCCGGCCACGCGCCGCAGATTGATCTTGCACTCGTCGAACGTCATCGAAAGTTCCTCCCGTGAAGCTGATGCACTTGTTCGTGCTTTTGTTCATTTTTGACGACACCGTTGAATTGCGCGACGTCTTGGCGGACGCGCGCCGGCATTCCTTTGACACTACGTCGACTTTTCTGCCTCCAAGGGCACCGCGTCGATCATGCAGCCGACCAGCAGCGCGGGCTCGCTCGATCGGTTGCTCCAGGCATGGTTGGTTCCCCGGATGACGACGGTATCGCCGGCCGTCATGAGCACCTCCTCGACATCGGTCACGAGGTAGATCTCGCCCTTCACGCAGACGATGCAGTCCAGCGTATCGGTGCGATGCATGCTGGGGTGCCGCCGAAGATCTTCATCGCTCGGAGCGTGTTTCTGCTCGACCTCGACATTGAGTTCGAGAAGCCGCTTCCTGTGCGCGTCCTGGTCCTTCGCATCGGGCGGAATTTCCAGCGCCCGGAAGAGCATTCCGCCGGGAAACGGCTCCCGGGACTTGAGATCGAGGCCGCGGTCGGCGGCGATGCTGTTGTCGACCGGGACCTCCCGGGTGCTCCAGAGCGTCGCGCGCCAGAAAAATCCTGCGCTTTCCTGCACATTGGTCGCGTCGGTCATGAGCACGGCGGACCTGCCATCGTCCCTGGGACCGACCACGTACCGCTTCAACTTCGCCATGGGGGCCAACTCCACGCTTTGGTCGCTCAGGATTTGAATGCGCTCGGCGGCAGCGGCGGCCGGGTGAAGGCGGTGCCGTCGACCGCCTCCTTGAGCGCCCGCACGGTCTGCTCGCACGTCTTGCGGAAGGCCAGGGCATCGAGGCCCAGGCAAAAGACGGAGACGCCGTCCTCCAGCGCCTTGCGGCACGTCTGCGGGGTGGGATCGAGAACCGGCCCGCCGATGACGGCCACGTCGTGCCGGCGCGCCGCTTCGAGGGTCCTGCGGTAGGCGTCCTGGACTTTCGGGCTCGCCATCATGGCCGTGCCCTCGCCCATGGCGTAGGCGAGGTCGCCGGCGCCGAACACGATCATGCGCACGTCGGCCATGGCGCAGATGTCGTCGATGCGCTCGACCGCGTCCGGGTGCTCGATCATCGGCACCAGCGCCACCTCGCTGTTGTTCCATTGCGCGTAGCGATCGAAGCCGTTGAAGGCGTAGCGCGCCGCCCGCGTCGCCGGGCAGATGCCGCGCGTGCCCTTCGGCGGGAAGAAGGCCGCGCGGGCTGCCGCCTCCACGTCCGCCGGCGACTTGATCATGGGCAGGAAGATGCCCATGGCGCCGGCCTCGATGGCGCGGCGGATATCGGTCCCGGCGTGGGCATCCGCCACCCGGACGAAGGGAACCAGGCCGGCATTCTCGGCCGCTGCGATGACCGCTTCGAGCGCGCGCACGTCCGCCCCCGAGTGCTCGGCGTCGAGCATGACGAAGTCGAAGCCGGTCAGTCCCAGAATCTCGATCAGCGCGACATGCCCGGTGAAGCATTGCATCCCCAGCGGAATCTTGTGATCGGCCAGCATTCGCAGGATGCGGTTCGGCTCTGGCATCATTTCCTCCAGCCGTGCCCGGGCGATGCGCCGCCCAGGCTTGCGACTAAATACCAAGTGACTTGGTCACATTATCATGATCGTCGACGAAAGGAAGGCCGCCGGCTCCCTTTTTCCATGCCGCGCGACCGCGACCGTGATCCGCGCATCACATTTTCGCGTCTGATCAATGGGTTGAAATGAATTTCCAAAAATTTGGTTGGTCACGATCGGAGCGTTGCAACCTTGCGGAATGGTGCCCGCGCGAGTTGCCGGCACGGCGTCGACCGGGCGGCCCGCGGGATTGCACTGGCGGGCGGTTGCCGCGCCCTGTCGCGGACCGGCGGGCAAGGCGCCGGCGGCCGCGCCGGTCAAGCCGCAACAGCGCCGCGGCCGTGGACCACCGGCGCGCGGCCTAGCTCGAACCGATAGGCCGGCCGCGCGCTTTTTCGTCCGGCAAGGCGGTGGGTCGATGGTGGTGCTTCCGGGTTCCGGACGCCCTCTCCAGGGCGCCGCCCCGGTCGTCGGTCAGGACAGATCGGCACCCGCATCCCAGGAGTAGGCCGTCGCCTCGATGCCGGCGATCGCGCAGGCCTCGTCGTGATCAGGGAGGTCGCCGCTGACGCCCACCGCTCCAACGATCGCCGCATCATGGGGCGAGCGGATCAGGACCCCGCCAGGGACGGGAATCATGTTGCCCCCGGACAATCCGCTCAAGCCGACGAAAAAGGCCGGGTGATGCTTGGCGCGGCCGACGAGCGCCCGCGTACCCATGCCAAGGGCCAGCGCGGAAAGGCCCTTGGCCTTGGCGATGTCTTCGCGGAGCAGGCTCGAACCGTCTTCCATCTGGAGCGCGACGAGGCATCCGCGCGCATCGAGCACGGCCACGGTCATGGGATTGAGCTGCCGAGTACGTGCCGTCTTGAGCGCCACCTCGGCGACCACCAGTGCTTCTTCCAACTTTATCATGGTCTCTCCGCTTCCTCTCGCGCGGGCTTTGTCCGCCGCCGAGCCCAGCATTGACGATCCGCATAAAGTTTGCTAGTCACTTGGTGTCTTCGTTGGGGTGGAAATCGGATGTGCGGGAATGGAGCGTGACCAATTTGCGGGCGAAAAGGCCTCGATCCACAAGGGCAACGTCGCCGATCGCATCTTCCACGATTTGCGCGACGGCATTGTGTTGGGTCGTTTCGCGCCGGGGTCCAAGCTGCCCACCGAGCGCGATCTCGCGCGTCACTACGACGTGAGCGCTCCGACGGTGCGCGAGGCCATACGGGGGCTTTCGCTGATCGGCCTGCTGGACGTCCGGCACGGCAGCGGAACCTATGTCACCGCCAATTCCGATGCGCTGATCTCGCTGTCGCTGAGCACGCTGATCCAACTCCGGAAGCTCGGCGTCGTCGAGATCCTGAGCGTGCTCGGGGTTCTCAACGAGCTCGCCGCCAGCCAGGCCGCGACGGTGGCGACGGCGGAGGATCGTAAGGCCCTGGAGGCTGCGCTCGACGCCTTCGCTTCCGTCAAGAGCGTGCCCGAATCCGCGCAGGCGGTGCTCGCCTTCCACTCGGCCGTGGTGGCGGCGGCCCATAACCCGCTGCTGACGTCGCTGTGCGGCTTCCTCATTCAGCTCCAGACGGAGCTCGCCCTCGAACTCGCCGGCTCGTCCACGACGGTCTGGCGCAAGATCTTCGCCAAGCTGCATCCGAGCCGGGTCAAGCTCGTCAAAAGCATCATCGCGGGGGATGCGTCGGCCGCTCGGAAGGCCGCCGGCGAGTTTCACGCCTTGGCGACGCAAACCATCAGCTCGCTTCCCCGCGCGCAGGAGGTGCGCCTCACCGATCCGCGGCTCGGAGACTTCCTGTCGTCCTTGATCGAGCGCATGGGGCGCTCCTGATCCGCGGGAGTGGTCGATGGGAGCGGCTTTTGCATTTTCCGAGGACATCGTCCTGGAGCTGGAGGCGTCGCGTCGCCAGGCGATGCTGAACGGCGCGGAAGACGATCTCGACCGGCTTCTGGCCGAGGACATGCTCTGGGTGCACGGGTCGTCGGCCGTGGACGGAAAGTCCTCCTTCATCGCGAAGTTCAGGGCCGGCGATCTGCGATGCTTCGACCTCGACTATACCGAGCCCTCGATCCGCCTGTACGGCCGCACCGCGCTGGTGAGCGGGACGGTGAACATGGACGTCGCCATTCTTGGCGAGCGCAGGCGCTCGACCAACAGGTACGTGTGCGTTTGGTCCCTCGTCGGCAATGCGCCGCAGCTCGTCCACTGGCAGTCGACACGGATCCCATAGGGTGTGCTCCGCCCCCAGGGCGCGGCAATTCTCGGCCTGTCGTCCTCTGCCGGCCCGGCAGAGGACGTTCGATCCGATCCGTCGGCGCGGCGGACCGACACCGCATCGTGGCCGGCGGAGACGCGGCGCCGCCTCCGGTCTCGCCGCTGGGCGGTGTGACCCACCAGACACGTCCCACCCATGGAGCGATCGAAGTGGTGTCTTCTTTCCTGGCCTGTGCCGGCATCACCATCATCAGCGCCGCGGTCGGCCTCGGCTTTTCCGTGGCCGCGGTGCGAACGGCGTCGGCCGAGGCGCGCGGCGTCGCCCTGTACGCCACGTCGCGGAGCGCCTCCCTGCTCATGGCCAGCCTGCTGTCGCTCGCCACGCATCCCGCATGGCTCGCGGCCATGGCGCTCACGATGGTGCTGGTCCAAGCGGGCGACTCCGCCATCGGCGTGCGGAACGGATCGCTCCTCAAGACCGCCGGGCCCGCGGCAACGGCAATCATCAATCTGGCTGCCCTCCTCTGGATGATGTCGACGGCCAGCACCTGATTTCGACCACTTCTCCGTCTCTCCGCCGCAACCAGCCCTCTGGGCATCGGAGCGGAACGGGCGACGCCGGTCCTCGCTCTAAGCCGCCGAAGTTGTGAATTTCGCGCCGAACCGCAACGGCCTTGAGCCCTTAGACCCGGCTGCTCATGGTCAGCAGTTCGTAGCGGGCCACGGTGTCGCCGTCCTGGTTGAACACCTCCGCATCCCAGCGCACCTCGCCATATTCTGGCTTGCGGGCCGGCTGCTTGGTCTTGACTGTCAGACGCACGCGGATGGCGTCGCCCGGCGAGACGGGCTTCAGGAAGCGCAGGGAATCGAGCCCGTAATTGGCGAGCAACGGCCCCGGCGCGGGATCGACGAACAGGCCCGCCGCGAAGGACAGGATGAGATAGCCGTGCGCCACCCGGCCGGGGAAGAAGGGATTGGCCTTCGCCGCCGCCTCGTCCATGTGGGCATAGAAGGTGTCGCCGGTGAAATGGGCGAAATGCTCGATGTCCTCGAGCGTGATGGTGCGCGAGGCGGTTTCCACCGTGTCACCCACGTTCAGGGCATCGTAGTTCCGCTTGAACGGGTGCTCCGCCGTCACCGGCGCCGGCGCGCCGGAGAGCCAGGTCCGCGTCAAGGCGGAAAGGCGGGCGGGCGAGCCCTCGAGGGCGGTGCGCTGCATGTAATGGAACACGCCGCGCAGCCCGCCCATCTCCTCCCCGCCGCCGGCCCGGCCGGGGCCGCCATGGACGAGGCCGGGAAGCGGCGAGCCGTGGCCGGTGGACTCCTTGGCGCAGTCGCGGTCGATGAGCACAAGGCGGCCATGGTGCGAGGCGATGGCGAACACCAATTCCTCCGCGACAGCGGAATCGTGGGTGTAGAGCGAGGCGACGAGGCTGCCCTCCCCCTTCGCCACCAGCGCGACCGCATCCGCGAGGGTGCCATAGCCCATGACGGTCGCGACGGGGCCGAAGGCCTCCACCTCGTGCGGCGTCCGCGCCGCAAGCGGATCGGGGCAGCGCAGCAGAACGGGAGCCATGAAGGCGCCCGTGGCGGCATCCGCCCCAACCGGCTCGACCTTGTCCGGATCGCCGAACACGATCTGCGCCTCGCGGGCGATCTCCCAGACCGCCGCCTGCGTGGCGGCGCGCTGGGCGCGGCTCGCGAGCGGACCCATGCGCACGTCCTCGCGGCGCGGGTCGCCCACTGCGACGGCGGCAAGGCGCGCGGCCAGCGCCGCGATCACCGCCGCCTCCTGCGCCTTCGGCACGAGGATGCGGCGGATGGCGGTGCACTTCTGGCCGGCCTTCACCGTCATCTCCCGCACCACTTCGGTGATGAAGAGGTCGAACTCGGGCGTGCCCTCCACCGCATCCGGGCCAAGCACCGCGGCATTGAGCGAATCGCGCTCGGCGATGAAGCGCACGGCATTGCGCGAGACAGCCGGATGATCGCGCAGCGCCTGCGAGGTCGCGGCCGAGCCGGTGAAGGAGAGCACGTCCTGCCCGGTGAGATGGTCCAGCAGGTCGCCGGCCGCACCGCAGACGATCTGCAGGGACCCCGCCGGCAGGATGTTCGCCTCGATGATGAGCTTCACTACGGCCTCGGCCACGTAGGCGGTGGCGGTGGCCGGCTTGGTGATGACGGGCATGCCCGCGAGGATGGCCGGGGCCAGCTTCTCCAGCATGCCCCAGCAGGGGAAATTGAAGGCATTCACGTGCACCGCGACGCCGTGGAGCGGGGTGAGCACATGGAGGCCGATGAAGGTGCCGCCCTTGGACAGTGCCTCCGGCGCGCCTTCCACCACGAAGCGCTCGCCCGGCAGTTCGCGCCGCCCGCGGGAGGCGTAGGCGTAGAGCGTGCCGATGCCGCCGTCGATGTCGAAGAAATTGTCCCGCTTGGTCGCGCCAGTGTCGGCGGCCAGTGCATAGAGCGCGTCCTTGTGGGCGGTGAGATGCGCGCCGAGGGCTTTGAGCATGTCGGCGCGCTCGTGGAAGGTGAGGCGCCGCAGCGCCGGCCCGCCCACCTCGCGCGCATGGCGCACCATGGCCGCGAAATCGAGCCCACGGGTGGAGGCCCGCGCCACCACGCGCCCGTCGATGGCGCTCGGAATGTCCACCAGCCCGGCCTCGGGGGTGAACCAGCGGTCGAGGGCGTAGCTGTCGAGGATTTGGGTCATTGTATCCCTCCCATGGGAGCGCCGGCCTTGCGCCAGTCTGAAAATGTCCCGCCCGCTGCGGCGCGTTCGAGGAGGAGCGGTGCCGGCTCGGAGCCCGCGCCGCCGGTGGCATGGGCGGCTTGAACCTCGGCGAGGATGGCGGGCAGGCCGAGCGTGTCGGCGGCGAACATGGGGCCGCCCTTCAGGCGCGGGAAGCCGTAGCCGTGGACGAAGGCGAGGTCGATGTCGGACGCACGCAGGGCAATGCCCTCGGCGAGCGCCTTCGCCCCCTCGTTCGCCATCACCGCCAGAAGCCGAAGCTGGATGTCCGCGGGCGTGAAGGCGCGCGGGACGATGCCCTTCGCCGCGCGGGCCTGCTCGATTGCCCGCGTAACGAAGGCATCGGGCATGCGGTTGCCGGCCGCGTCATAGGCATACCAGCCCGCGCCGGTCTTGCGGCCGAGCCGACCCGCCTCCACCAGGGCATCGGCGATGGCGACATAGCGCTCGTTCGGGTCGCGCGTGGCCGCCCGGCGCATTCTCATGGCATAGGCGATGTCGAGGCCGGACATGTCGGACACCGCGAAGATGCCCATGGCGAAGCCGAACGCCTCCAGCGCCGCATCCACCGCCTCGGGCGCAGCCCCGTCCTCCACCAGATACTCCGCGTGGCGCCGGTACACCGCATAGATGCGGTTGCCGATGAAGCCGTCGCAATTGCCCGCCACCACCGGCTGCTTGCCCATCTTCTTCGCCAGCGCGAGGGCGGTGGCCAGCACATCCGGCGCGGTATGGGTCGCCTTCACCACCTCCAGCAGCTTCATGATGTTGGCGGGGGCGAAAAAGTGCAGGCCCACAACGTCCTGCGGTCGCGCGGTCGCGGCGGCGATGGCGTCGAGGTCGAGATAGGAGGTGTTGGTGGCCAACACCGCGCCTTGCTTTGCTATCCGGTCGAGGCGGCCGAAGATGTCGGTCTTCACGGCCTGGTCCTCGAAGGCCGCTTCGACGATGAGGTCGGCATCGGCCAGCGCGGCATAGTCGGAGGAGGGCGTGAGGCGGGCGAGGCGCTCGGCCTTCCGGGCCTCATCGATGCGGTTGCTCTTCACCTGCCGGGCATAGACGGCGTCGATCCTCTCGACGCCCGCCTGCGCGGCGGTGGCGTCGCGCTCCACCAGAGTGACCGGGTATCCGGCATCGAGCAGGGCGACGGCGATGCCGGCCCCCATGGTGCCGGCGCCGATGACGGCGAGGGATGCGAGCGGGCGCGCTTTCGCCCCCTCGAGCCCAGGCACCTTCACCGCCTCGCGCTCGGCGAGGAAGAGATGGCGCAGGGCCTTGGCTTCCGGGCTTTCCCGGAGCGCGAGGAAGGCCGCGCGCTCGGCCGCAAGGCCGGAGGCGAAGTCGCCGTCCCGTGATGCCTTGATGACGCGGATGGCCTCGGCGATGGCCGGCACGCCCTTCGCCCCTTTGAGCGCCTTGGCGGCGGCCGCCTCCGCCGCCGCCGGATCGCCCGCGGGCGCCGGCAGGGCGGAGAGGCGGCGCTTGGCCTCAGAGGGCGCGCGGGCTATGGCCTCGGCGAGGAGGTCGCCTTCCGCCACCGCGTCCAGAAGACCGAGGGACAGCGCCTCGCCGGCCTTCAACACCCGGCCCTCGCAGACCAGAGCGATGGCCTGCGCCACCCCGACCAGCCGGGCCAAACGCTGGGTCCCGCCGGCACCGGGGATGAGGCCGAGCCGGGTCTCGGTGAGCCCCACCAGCGCCGTGGGCGAGCCCAGCCGCACGTCGCAGGCGAGCGCGATCTCGCAGCCGCCGCCCAAAGCCGCCCCATCGAGGGCGGCGACCACGGGCTTGGTGCAGGCCTCGAGCGCGCCCACCACCTCCGGCAGGAAGGGCGCGTCGGGCGGCAACGCCATCTCGCGCAGATCCGCGCCGGCGACGAACCGCCCCGGCCCGCCGCTGAGGACAAGCGCCGACACCGCCGCATCGGCGTCGAGCGCACGCACGGCATCCAGCAGCCCCTGCCGCACGCCCTTGGACAGGGCATTCACCGGCGGATGGTCGATCCGGACGACCGCAACCGCGCCGTGGCGGCTGATGGTGACGGGAGACGTCAGGGCGTCCACCGCTCAGACCCGCTCGATGAGGGCGGCGATTCCCTGGCCCACGCCGATGCACATGGTGGCGACGGCGCGCTTGCCGCCGCGCACCTCCAGCGCGCTCACCGCCGTCATGGCGAGGCGGGCGCCGGACATGCCGAGGGGATGGCCCAGCGCGATGGCCCCGCCATGGGGATTCACATGCTCCGCATCGTCCGGCAGGCCGAGCTGGCGCAGCACCGCCAGCGCCTGCGAGGCGAAGGCTTCGTTCAGCTCGATGAGGTCGATGTCGGAGAGGGACAGGCCGTTCTTTTCCAGAAGCTTGCGCGTGGCCGGCGCCGGGCCGATGCCCATGACGCGCGGCGGCACGCCGGCCTGCACCACCGAGAGGACGCGGGCGCGCGGCGTGAGCGCGTATTTTTTCGCCGCCGCCTCCGAGGCGAGGATGAGGGCGCCCGCGCCGTCATTGACGCCGGAGGCATTGCCCGCCGTCACCGAGCCGCCGTCCTTGCGGAAGGGGGTCTTCAGCGCGGCCAGCTGCTCCAATGTGGTGTCGCCGCGCGGGTGCTCGTCGCGTTCCACCAGAACCGACCCCTTCTTCGTCCTCACCTCGACGGGGGCGATCTCGCGGGCGAAGAACCCCGCCTCCTGCGCCGCCTTGGCCCGCTGCTGGGAGCGATGCGCGAACAGGTCCTGGTCGGCCCGGGACACCTGGAAGTCCTCGGCCACGTTCTCGCCGGTCTCCGGCATGGAATCGACGCCGTATTGCGCCTTCATCAAAGGGTTGATGAAGCGCCAGCCGATGGTGGTGTCGTAGATTTCCGCCTGCCGCGCGAAGGCCTCCGTGGCCTTGCCCTGCACGAAGGGCGCGCGGGTCATGCTCTCCACGCCGCCGGCAATGATGAGGTCGGCATCCCCGGTCATGATCGCGCGGGCGCCGATGCCCACCGCATCGAGGCCGGAGCCGCACAGCCGGTTCACGGTGGTGCCCGGCGCGCTCACCGGCAGGCCGGCGAGGAGCGCGGCCATGCGGGCGACGTCGCGATTGTCCTCGCCCGCCTGGTTGGCGCAGCCGAGGATCACGTCGTCCACCGCCTCCCAGTCCACGCCGGGATTGCGGTCCTTCAGCACACGGATGGGATGGGCGGCGAGGTCGTCCGCCCGCACGTCCTTGAGGGCGCCGGCATAGCGGCCGATGGGCGTGCGCGCGAAATCGCAGATGAAGGCGTCAGCCATGATGATCTCCGAAAAATAGGCTCAGGCGGCGGCCGGGCGGCGCACGCACACGACGCGGAAGCGGCCGGCCACGAAGGCCGCATCGGTGAGGCAGGCATTGCCGGCGGGATTGGCGCCGGAGACGTGGTAGTCGCTGAAGGCCGCGCTCTGGTTCACATAGATGCCGCCCGTGAGGTTCACGGAGAGCGGCACGCCGGCGCGCGCATAGGCCGGCACGGCGCGGGCGATCTCGGCCTCGTCGGTGGAATAGAGGGCGGCGGTGATGGCGCCCTTCTGCCGCGCGGCGCGGGCGGCGCGGACCACCCCATCGGCCGCATCGGCCACCGCGACGACGAAGGCGATGGGGCCGAACCGCTCTTCGAGATATGCCGCCTCGTCGGCGGCCTCCACCGCCAACAGAAGCGGCGTCGCCGTCCGCGCGCCCTCCACCTGCAGCGCCGCGCTGTCGCGCACGATGCGGCCGAGGCTGCGGGCTTCCTCGATCCGCGCGAGGGTCGCCGGATTCTGGATGGCGCCCAGCACCGCGGCGGCGCGGGCGGGCTCCGACAGCAGCGCATCGATGGCGGAGGCGATACCGCCGGCCACCTCGTCGAAGCTCTTGCGCCCCGCCTCGGTCTCGATGCCGCCCGCCGGCACGAAGATGACCTGCGGCGCCGTGCACATCTGGCCGCTGTAGAGCGAGAGCGAGAAGGCGATGTTCTGGCACATGGGGCCGAAGGCGGCCGTGGAGGCGACGACGATGGTGTTGACGCCCGCCTCTTCGGTGAACACCAGCTTGTCCTTCACGTTCTCCCGCAGCCAGCCGCCGAACTGCGACGAGCCGGTGAAGTCCACGATGCCGATGGCCGGATGAGTCGCCAATTGCTTCGCTATGGGCGCCTCGGCGGTGTCCGGGGCGAGCTGGATCACGTCCGGATCGAAGCCCTCTTCGCTGAGCACCTCGCGGGCGATGCGCACGGTGAGCGCCAGCGGCAGGATGGCGGCGGGGTGCGGCTTCACGATCACCGCATTGCCGGTCACGAGATCGGCGAACAGCGCGGGATAGCTGTTCCAGGTGGGAAAGGTGGCGCAGCCGATGACGAGGCCGATGCCGCGCGGCACCATATGGAATTCCTTGTCGAGGCGGATCGCGGAGCGGCCCATGGGCTTCTCCCACATGACGGCGCCGGGCACGCGGGACATCTCCTCATAGGCATAGGCCACGGCTTCCAGCCCGCGGTCCTGGGCATGGGGGCCGCCGGCCTGGAAGGCCATGGGGCCGGCCTGCCCGGTGGTGTGCTCCACCGCTTCGGCGATGAGGAAGCTCGCCTTGTTGAGCCGCACGAGAATTTCCAGCGCAACGCCCGTGCGCTGGGCGATGGAGGCGGCCGCCCAGCCGGCGCCGGCCTTCCCCGCGCGGGCGATCAGCTCGTCGACGGCGCGGGCGCGATAGGTGATGCCGAGCGCCGGGCCGAAGGGCGAAACCTCGGCGCCGACCAGGGGCGCGTCCTCGTCCGCGGTCAGCTCGAACGGATGACCTTTCATCGCCGCGAACGCCGCCTTCGCCTCGGCTGCCGTCCCTTCGGGATAGGCCTTGGGATTTTCCGGGAAGGCCGCCCAGAAGCCCCGTCCGCGCGCTGCGGCAACGGCGGATTCTAGCAGCGCAGCGTGGGCCGCGAACAGGTCAGCCATGGTCCTCTCCCTGTGCAGGGACGCTGTGCGATGATGTTGACAACCCCATCCCTTGGGCTAATGATTAACCGATCGTCCGGTTAATTCAAGAGGCCCCGAAAGGGCCCTGCGCGGGAGGAGCAAGTGGAGGAGAAGCAAGTGGAGGCGCAGATCAAGGACGCCGTGCTTACCGTCGCGGACCATGGCGGCTGGCTGGAGCTGACGCTCAATCGCCCTGACCGCCTCAACGCCTTCAACGAAGAGCTGCATATGGCGCTCGGGAACGCGCTCGAAGCCGCCGCCGCCGACAGCTGCCGGGCGGTGCTGCTCACCGGCGCGGGTCGCGGCTTCTGCGCCGGGCAGGACCTCGGCGACCGGGTGAATGCGGACGGCCCGCTCGACCTCGGCGCCACCATCGATGCCTTTTACAATCCCCTCGTCCGGCGCATTCGCGGCCTCAACAAGCCGGTGATCTGCGCGGTGAACGGGATCGCTGCCGGTGCCGGCGCGAACATCGCGCTCGCCTGCGACATCGTCCTGGCGGCACGCTCCGCCAAATTCATCCAGGCCTTTTCCAAGATCGGCCTCGTGCCAGATTCGGGCGGAACCTATTTCCTGCCGCGCCTCATCGGCGAGGCGCGGGCGCGGGCGCTGATGCTCTTGGCCGAGCCGCTTGCCGCCGAGACCGCGGCGGAATGGGGCCTCATCTGGAAGGTGGTCGACGACGCAGCCTTGCTCGACGAAGCCCGCGCGCTCACCTCGCGCCTCGCCACCCAGCCGACGCAGGGCCTCGCCCTCACCAAGGCGGCGCTGAACGCCTCCGGCGGCAACAGCCTTGATGCCCAGCTCGATCTCGAGCGCGACCTGCAGCGCGAGGCCGGCCGCACGCCGGACTATCGCGAGGGGGTGAGGGCCTTCATGGAGAAGCGCGCGCCGAACTTCACGGGGCGGCGCTCGTGACCGCCCCGGCTGAAACCCGCTCGGCGCTCACCCCGCAGGAGATTGCCAGCCGCTCCGCCGACGCCATGTGGGCGACCGATCATGCGAGCCAGGGGCTCGGCATGGAGATCGTCAGCATCGGCCCCGGCACCGCCACCCTCGCCATGACGCTCACCGAGCGCATGTGCAACGGCTTCGGCATGGGCCATGGCGGCTTCATCTTCGCCCTCGCCGACAGCGCCTTCGCCTTCGCCTGCAACACCTATGACGAACGCACCGTCGCCCAGCACTGCTCGGTGACGTATCTGCGGCCCGGCACGCGCGGCAAGCGCCTCGCGGCGCGGGCGCGGGAGGTGAGCCGCAGCGGGCGCTCCGGCATCTATGATGTGGAGGTCTCGCAGGACGGCGTGGTGATCGCCCAGTTTCGTGGCCATTCTCGCGTCATCGGCGGGCGGATCACGCAACCCGATCCCGCCAGGTCGGACGGCTCCACGGACAAGAAATCCTGATCTCGCAAAAAGATCTTTGGAGGAGACGATGAACATGGCTCTGCCGGCACTGTCCCCGGGCCGTTCCTTCGAGGGTGGCCTCGATCCCGCTGAGCGCGCCTCGCGCGACGAGATCATGTCCCTGCAGCGCGAGCGCCTCGCCTGGTCGCTGCGCCACGCCTATGAGAACGTGCCCTTCTACCGGCAGGCGTTCGATGCGGCCGGGGTGCGCCCGTCCGATCTGCGCGACCTGTCCGACCTCGCCAAGTTCCCGTTCACGGTGAAGACGGACCTGCGCGACAACTACCCCTTCGGCCTCTTCGCCGTGCCGAAGGAGAAGCTGGCGCGCGTGCACGGCTCGTCCGGCACCACGGGCAAGCCCATCGTCGTCGGCTACACCAAGGCCGACATCGACATGTGGGCGGACGTGATGGCCCGCTCCATCCGCGCCGCGGGCGTGCGGCCCGGCATGATGGTGCATGTGGCCTATGGCTATGGCCTGTTCACCGGCGGCCTCGGCGCCCATTACGGCGTCGAACGGCTGGGCTGCACCGTGGTGCCCATGTCCGGCGGCATGACCGAGCGGCAGGTCCAGCTCATCAACGATTTCAGGCCCGACGCCATCATGGTGACGCCGAGCTACATGCTCGCGCTCATGGACGGCTTCGCCAAGGCCGGGCTCGACCCGCGCGCGACCTCGCTCAAATACGGCATCTTCGGCGCCGAGCCCTGGACCAACGCCATGCGCCACGAGATCGAGCGCGATTTCAACCTTGACGCCACCGACATCTACGGCCTCTCCGAGGTGATCGGCCCCGGCGTCGCACAGGAGTGCGTGGAGACCAAGGACGGCCTGCACATCTGGGAGGATCATTTCTATCCGGAAGTGATCGACCCGCTCACCGGCGAGGTGCTGCCCGATGGCGCGAAGGGCGAGCTGGTGTTCACCTCGCTGACCAAGGAGGCCTTCCCCATCATCCGCTACCGCACCCGCGACCTCACCCGCCTTCTGCCCGGCACGGCGCGGCCCGGGATGCGGCGGATGGAGAAGGTGACGGGGCGCTCGGACGACATGATCATCCTGCGCGGCGTCAACGTCTTCCCGACCCAGATCGAGGAGATCCTTTTGGCGGTGGAGGCCTGCTCCGGCCACTACCAGTTGGAGCTTACCCGCGACGGCCGCATGGACGAGATGACCGTGCATGCCGAGATCCGCGAGGAGGCCTATGGCCAGGTGGACGTGGACGCCACCGGCAGGCGCATCCTGAAGCGCATCAAGGACACCATCGGCATCACCACCCGCATCGCCCTGCACGAGCCGGGCGGCATCGAGCGCACCGCCACCGGCAAGGCCAAGCGCATCTTGGACCGCCGTCCCAAGGAGTGAGCGGAGGGCCCATCGCCCTCCTTTGCCCCAGCAAAAAAGGCCCGGCGCGATGCCGGGCCTTTTTCTTGTCTGCTGCCGATCTCAGTCGAGGCCGAGCGGCGCGAGGCGGTCCGAGACGATGCGCTCCCATTCCGCCAGCAGCGCCTCGTTGGGCGTGTGGCGCAGGCCGAGGCGGCGGAGCGTGTCGTAGCGGGCGGAGCCGGCCACGCCGAACGTGGCAGCGACCCGCGGCCGCCAGTAAGCGAGGCTCGCCCGCGCGCCGACCCGACCGACTTCGGTGGCGGCGATGCGCTCCAGCCCTTCGAGCCCCAGCTCCGCATGGCGCGCCTCGCGGGGGGCGATCTCGCGGAACACCCCGGCGAGCGGCGCATAGGACACCCGCGACAGCTCGGCGAGCTGCACGCCGGTGGCGATGCCCATGAGCACGTTCATCACCACCGCGTCGGTCCATCCCGTGATGGGATAATGGAAGACAGAGAGACGCATGTCGTTGCCGTGCCGCACAGTGCCGAGGTCGGCATCGCGGGCGACCCGCGCCGCCCAGTCGTGCTGCGCCTGATAGCGGCCGGTGTCGGTGCCAAAGGCCCCCATCAGGCCGAGCACGCGCTCGGCATGATCCGCCTTTTCAAGGGTGATGCGGCTCGCCGCGATCCGCGCCTTGATGCCGGGCGAGAAGTTGATGGAGGCGGCAAAACCCGCCGAGCCCGCAAGCTGGCTGTCCACGAAGGAGGACATGAGCCGCAGCAGCTCACCGCGATAGCGCGGCGGCACGTTGTCGGGCGAGGAGAGCACGCCGCCCTGGGCGAGATAGTCGTCGATGGCGATCACGTCGGACATGGTTTCCCCCTCACTCGTCGTAGGTGACGACGAGATTTTCGGTGAGCGGGAAGCACTGGCAGGTGAGCACGTAGCCGGCGCGCACCTCGTAATCCTCCAGCGCATGATTGACCGCCATTTCCACCTCGCCCTCCACCACCTTGGCGCGGCAGGTGGAGCACACGCCCGCCTTGCAGGCGTAGGGCGCATCAAGATTGGCGGCGAGCGCGGCGTCGAGCAGGCTCTGGCCCTCGCGCGGCATGTGGAAGGTGCGGGTAGCGCCATCCAGCGTAACGGTGGCGGTGGTGCCGGCACCGTTGGCGGCGGCGCTCGCCGACACCGCCTTTGCCTTGGCCCGGCCGGGCTGGCCGGAGGCGAACAATTCGAACTTGATCTGCGCGTCGCTGAGACCGTGCGCGCGCAGCGCGGCGGCAATCGCCAGCATCATGGGCTCGGGACCGCAGATGAAGGCGGTGTCCACCGACTTCGCGTCGATCCAGTGCTTGAAAAGACCTTCCATCTTCTCCGCATCGACGCGGCCGGTGAACAGGTCGATCTCCTGCGCCTCGCTCTCCAGCACATGCAGCACGCAGAGACGGCCGAGATAGATGTTCTTCAGATCCTCCAGTTCTTCCCGGAACATGATGGAGCTGATCTGCCGGTTGGCATAGACGAGGGTGAAGCGGGACCTCGGCTCGCGCGCCAGCACCGTCTTGATGATGGACAAAAGCGGCGTGATTCCCGAGCCGCCGGCAAAGCCGAGATAGTGGCGGTCGAGCTCCGGGGCCAGCGGCACGAAGAACTTGCCCATGGGCGGCATGGCTTCGAGCGTGTCGCCGGGGGAAAGGTTCTCGTTGGCCCAGGTGGAGAAGGCGCCGCCCTCCACCTTCTTGATGCCCACCTTCAGGCAGCCCTCATCCTTGCCGGCGCAGATGGAATAGCTGCGGCGCAGTTCTTCCCCATCAAAGTCGCGGCGGAAGGTGAGGTATTGGCCCTGCGTGAAGTCGAACGCCGCGGCGTCCTCGGGGCGGGGCTTGAGGGTGACGACGACGGCATCACGCGTCTCGCGCCGCACGTCGACCACCTCCAGGGAATGAAACCGTGCCATGCGGCGCTCCTCGGGATTTTTCAATATTCAGATGCACTTGAAGTAGTCGAACGGCTCCAGGCACGAGAGGCAGCGATAGCTGGCCTTGCAGGCGGTGGAGCCGAACTGGCTCACCTTCTCAGTCTGCGCCGAGCCGCAGCGCGGGCAGGCGACGGTGAGGTTGGAGCCGGAGGCGAGCCGGCGCGCGAGCGCCAGCGAACGGCCGTCGGCGGCGGTGTCGTCCACCGGCGGGGCGATGCCGTAGGCGCGCAGCTTCTCGCGGCCCTCGGCGCTCATCCAGTCGGTGGTCCAGGGCGGCGAGAGCCGGCGCTCCAGGCGCACCCTTGCGACGCCGCGCGCGTTCAGGGCGCGCTCGATGTCGAGATTGATGACGCCCGTGGCCGGACAGCCGGAATAGGTGGGGGTGACGGTGACGACGAGCGTGTCGTCGTCCCAATTGACCTCCCGAACGATGCCGAGATCGACCAGCGAAAGCACCGGGATTTCCGGATCCGGCACCTGCGCCAGCCAGTGCCAGACCGCGTCAAGGGACGGCAAAGTGGCGGTTGCCATGATCGCCCCCTACCAGGTCGCGCCGGGATAGGCGCGCTGCAGGAACTGCATGTCGGCGAGGATGTAGCCGAGATGCTCGGTGTGCACCCCGCGGCGGCCGCCCTTGTGGACGTATGTGGAGGTCGGCGCCTTCAGGGTCGCTTCGCGCAGCAGGTCCGAGACGATGGCCTCCCACTCCGGCTTCAGGCTCGCCGGATCGGGCGCGATGCCGGCCTGCGCCATGGCGCGGTCGGTGGCGTCGGCGATGAAGAGTTCGCCCACATAGGACCACAGGTCATCAAGCGCGCGCTGCATGCGGGCATGGCTCTCGCCGGTGCCGTCACCGAGGCGGATCACCAGGTCGCCGGAGCGCTCCAGATGATAGGAGACCTCCTTCACCGCCTTGGCGGCGATCTCGGCGACGCGCGGGTCGGACGATCTGGTCAGCGCCGTCAGCATCACATGGTGCCAGGCATCGAACAGGAACTGCCGCATCAGCGTCTGGCCGAAATCGCCGTTGGGGCGCTCCACCAGCAGGCAGTTGCGAAAGGCCGCCGCGTCGCGCAGGAAAGCGAGCGCATCGGCATTGCGGCCCTTGCCCTCCACCTCACCAGCGAGGCCGAGCCAGAGCTGGGTCTGGCCGATGAGGTCCAGCGCCGTGTTGGCGAGGGCGATGTCCTCTTCCAGCACGGGGGCGTGGCCGCACCATTCGGACACGCGATGGCCGAGGATGAGGGTGTTGTCCCCCATCCGGGTGAGGAATTCGAACAGAGCGGCGCGATCGACCGCGATCTCGGCGCTGGCCATCACATGTGCCCCACGTCTTCGGGAATCTGGAAGAAGGTCGGGTGCCGGTAGACCTTGGAATTGGACGGCTCGAACAGCGGTCCCTTGTCCGAGGGGCTGGAGGCGGTGATGTCCACCGACTTCACCACCCAGATGGAAACGCCTTCGTTGCGGCGGGTGTAGACGTCCCGCGCATTCTTGATGGCGAGCTCCGCGTCGGGCGCGTGCAAGCTGCCCACATGGCGGTGGTTGAGGCCGTGCTGGCCGCGGATGAAGACTTCCCACAAGGGCCATTCGCTGGACATGGTTGTTCCTCCCGTTCCGAGCCGGACGGCCAGACCGTCCGGAAGATGTGCTGTTGTTATGGTCCGCCCTGACCGGCGATTACTTTGGCGCGGCTATTCCGCGGCGACGCGGGCGGCGGCGCGGCGCGCCTCGGCCTTCTCGGCATGGGCGAGCAGGCCGTCGCGGAACCAGGCGCCGTCTTCCCAGGCCTTCACGCGGGCGCCGAGGCGCTCCTTGTTGCAGGGGCCGTTGCCGGCGATCACCTCGAAGAATTCCGACCAGTCCGGCTCGGAGAAGTCGTAGCCCTTCTTCTCCTCGTTCCACTTCAGGTTCGGATCGGGGATCGTGAGGCCGAGATATTCCGCCTGCGGCACGGTCTGGTCGACGAACTTCTGGCGCAGCTCGTCATTGGTGTTGATCTTGATCTTCCACGCCATGGACTGGGCGGAATGCACCGAATCCTTGTCCGAGGGGCCGAACATCATGAGAGCGGGATACCAGAAGCGGTCGAGGGCATCCTGCGCCATGGCCTTCTGCTCGGCTGTGCCCTGCGCCATCTTCATCATGATGTCGTAGCCCTGGCGCTGGTGGAAGCTCTCCTCCTTGCAGATGCGGATCATCGCGCGGCTGTAGGGGCCGTAGGAGGTCTTCTGCAGCTGAACCTGGTTCATGATGGCGGCGCCATCCACCAGCCAGCCCACCGCGCCGATATCGGCCCAGTTGAGGGTGGGATAGTTGAAGATGGACGAATACTTCATGCTGCCGTCGTGCAGCTTGGCGAGCAGCTGGTCGCGGCTGACGCCCAGCGTCTCGGCGGCGCAATAGAGGTAGAGGCCGTGGCCGGCCTCATCCTGCACCTTGGCGAGCAGGATGGCCTTGCGCTCCAGCGTCGGCGCGCGGGTGATCCAGTTGCCTTCGGGCAGCTGGCCGACAATCTCGGAATGGGCGTGCTGGCCGATCTGGCGGATCAGCGTCTTGCGGTAGCCCTCGGGCATCGACTCCTTGGGTTCGATCTTCTCGCCGCGGTCGATGCGCTCCTGGAAGGCGCGCTCCTCCAGCGAAAGCTCGGCGGCGGGCTTCATGCTCTCGGACTTCACGAGCTGTGCATACATGCTGTGTCCCCCCCTATGACCTGAGATGCGGCGTCTGCGCGGCTTCGAGCAACCGGGGAAATGACGCTCCAGCCGCTGCCGCCGGTTCTGTCGTGGAGCATGTTGCCCACAGCCCGGCACCTTGGAAGCGTTTATATATTACAAAAAAATTGATTTCAATATTTTTTCGTAATATTTAGAGCGGCAGGCACGAGCAGCGGCGAGCAGCGTCCGCTTATGCCTTGAAGCGACTTAATATTTTCGGATCGGCCGGCAGCGGTGTCCCGTCCTCGCCGATGGCATTCTCATCCAGCCAGCGCTCGGACGCTGCCACCAGACAGCCGTAGATGTCCGCGCATACCGCGCGGGCGGCGAGGCCGGGCCAGTCGGCGGGAAGAATGGCCAGGGGCAGGATGGGATCGCGCAGCACGATGCGCCGGTAATCGTGGATCAGCAGTACGCGGGCCACGATGGCTTCGAGGTCGCTCAGCACCGCGCCGGACGACAATTCCGCCTTGAGCGGCTCGAAGGTGGCGATGAAGCGCCGATAGGCCTCCGCCGTCTGCTCCAGCGGCCAGGCGCGGGCGGCGAGCGCGCGCTGCTCCGCCGCGCTGCCCGCCACGTCGAGCCGGAGCGCCGAGGCCGCCTCCTCCGGAATGCCGGTGCCGGCCGGGGCGATGAAGACGCCGGGCAATGGCATGCCGAAGCCGGCGGCCTCCAGCGCCGCGCGCGCCCCCTCGCGGGCGCCGGGCTCGATCAGCAGCATGTCGAAATGCCCGTGCCATTGTGGCGGGCGATGGCGGTAGATGTGCTCGGTGGCGCGGGCGAAGGTTTCACGTCCCTTGTCGGCGAGGCGATAGAAGCTGTTGCGCCCCACCCGGTTGCGCGTCAGCCAGCCGTCGGCGGCCAGGCGTGACATGGCGGTGCGCACCACCCCGTCGGCAATGTCGAGCCCGCGGAAGAAGGCGAGCAGCGTGCCGAGCCACACCGAGCCGCCGCGCGGCACGATGGCATCGCCATAGATGGTCACGATGATGGACCAGGTGCGCGAGGGCTCGGCGCGGACATGGTCGAGGATAAGGTCGAGGGCGCGGCGCGACATGGCCGTTCCTTAAAGCGTTTTTGGGCCAAGTCCTATTCTGCCGGTCGCCGCGCCTTGGCGACGCGGGCGGGCTTGTCGGCGGTGGCGGGCGCCGCCCTCGGGCGGGCCGAGGCGGTGCGGGGCTGCGCCGGCTTGACTTCCGCTGCCTTGGCCTCCGCTGCCTTGGCCGCCACCGCTTTGGCCTCCGGCGCCGCAAGGCTGCGCGCCGCGGCCTCGGCACCTTCGGTGATGAGGCCGGTGACGAGGCGGGCATACTCCGGCCGGGTCAGGCCCTTGCCATCGCGGAACCAGAGATAGTGCCAGTTGAGCATGCCGAAGGCCGACATGGTGACGGGCTTCAGCAGCGGTCCGCGGCCGATGGCGGGAACTTCCTCGGCGATGGCGTCCGCGAGCAGCACCACGAGCTTGCGCTCGAGCGCGCGCAGGGCCTCCTGTCGCTCCGGGGCGAGCAGCTTCAGATTGGCAATCTGCACCTGATGCTCGGCGTCCGCGTCCTTGTAGGCATCGAGCAGCGATGCGGCGATGGCGTAGATGCGGCCGCCGCCCGGGGCCTCCGCGATCGCCTTCTCCACGCCGGTCACCAACTGCTCCAGATGGGAGGACAGGATGTCGAAGAGCACCGCCTCCTTATCCGGATAGTAATGATAGAGCAGAGCCTTGGAAGCGCCGCAGGCGTCCGCGATCATGGTGATCGAGGTGCCGGAATAGCCGTACTGCGCAAACAGCTCCGCCGACTTGTGGAGGATGGCCTCCCGTTTGGCCCCGTAGTCCTGTGCACGCGTGCGCGCCATCTTGCCTGTCCGCCTCGATCGCACACCCCCGGCAGGGGTGCCGCGACTGTCCACCACCAATGGGAAAGGAGGTCAGATACCAAATGTTGTCCGCCCGGTCGATGAATGATCTGACGAGAGGGAGCCTGGATGGGATCAATTGACCATCCGATCGGTTAATCATATGGTTCAGGTCCCGTCGGCCGGACGGCCTGCGGATGGAGGCGGGACAACCCGCTCCTCGGCCCGAAATGGACCTTAGGAGGAACGCTTCATGGATACGCCCGCTCGCCTGCGGCCGATGCTGCGCGCGGCTGCCATCATGCTCGCGACCGCCGTCGCCGGCCCCGCGCTCACCGGAACAGCCCTTGCCGCCGATCCCATCAGGATCGGCTCGGTGGTCTCCGCCACCGGCCCCGCCGCCTTCCTCGGCGATCCCGAGGCCAAGACGCTCAAGCTCTACGTGGACGAGCTGAACAAGAAGGGCGGCCTCCTCGGCCGTCCGGTGGAGCTGGTGCTCTATGACGACGGCGGCGACGCCAACAAGGCGCGCACCTTCGCCACCCGCCTCGTGGAGGACGATAAGGTCGTCGCCATGGTTGGCGGCACCTCCACCGGCGCCACCATGGCCATGATCCCGGTGTTCGAGGAGGCGGGCATTCCGTTCGTCTCGCTCGCCGGCGGCATCGAGATCATCGAGCCGGTGCGCGCCTTCGTCTTCAAGACGCCGCACACCGACAAGACCGCCTGCCAGAAGATCTTCGAGGACATGAAGGCGCGCGGCATCACCAAGATCGGCCTGATCTCGGGCACCGACGGCTTCGGCAAGTCCATGCGCAACCAGTGCCTGAAGGTGATCGGCCAATACGGCATCACCGTCGTCGCCGACGAAAGCTACGGCGCCACCGATTCGGACATGACGCCCCAGCTCAACAAGATCAAGAACACCGCTGGCGTCGAGGCGGTGCTGAACCCCGGCTTCGGCCAGGGCCCGGCCATCGTGACGCGCAATTATGCCCAGCTCGGCATCAAGCTGCCGCTCTACCAGAGCCACGGCGTCGCCTCGAAGAGCTTCATCGAGCTTGCCGGCCCCGCCGCCGAAGGCGTGCGCCTGCCCGCCCCGGCCATCCTCATCGGCGACAAGCTCGCGGCCGTCGACCCGCAGAAGCCGGTGGTGGCGGAATACAAGACCTCCTACGAGAAGGCCACGGGCCAGCCGGTCTCCACCTTCGGCGGCTACGGCTACGACGGCATCCAGCTCGTCGCCCGCGCCATCGCGAGCGCCAAGTCCGCGGACCCGAAGAAGATCCGCGACGCGCTGGAGGCCACCAAGGGCTATGTGGGCGTAACCGGCATCTACACCTTCACCCCCACCGACCATCTCGGCCTCGGCACGGACTCCTTCCGCATGTTGGAGATCCGCGGCGGCGACTGGGCGCTCGAAGCCCCGGCGCGCTGATCTGCCCCCGAGCCGAACACAAGATCCCCAGACCGCGGCGGCGCCCCTCCGGCGCCGCCACACTGACGGCGTGAGGACATGTCCGAATTTCTCCAGCTCGCGTTCTCGGGCCTGACGGTCGGCGCCATCTATGCGCTCATCGGCCTCGGCTTCACGCTGATCTACAACGCCTCGGACGTCATCAACTTCGCCCAGGGCGACTTCGTCATGATCGGGGGCATGGGCACCGTCTTCCTGATGGCGGCGGGCCTGCCGCTGCCGGTGGCGGCGCTGATCGCGCTGGCGGCCGCCGTCCTCGTCGGCCTCCTGCTCCACCGCCTCGCCATCGAGCCCGCGCGCGGCGCCTCGCCGGTGACGCTCATCATGATCACCATCGGCGCGTCCATCTTCATCAAAGGCGTGTCGCAGATCATCTTCGACAAGCAGTTCCATTCCCTGCCCGCCTTCTCCGGCGACACGCCGATCCCGGTGGGCGGCGCCACCATCCTGCCGCAGAGCCTGTGGGTGATGGGCACCGCGCTTGCCCTCGTTGTGGCGCTCTATCTGTTCCTGGAGCACACGCTGGTGGGCAAGGCGGTGCTCGCCACCGCCGCCAACCGGCTGGCGGCGAAGCTGGTCGGCATCAATGTCGCCCTCGTCCTCGCCCTCGCCTTCGGCCTGTCGGCGGCCATCGGCGCGCTCGCCGGCGTGGTGGCGACGCCCATCACCCTGACGCGCTACGACATCGGCACGCTCTTCACCCTCAAGGGCTTCGCCGCCGCCATGCTGGGCGGCATGGGCAACCCGGTGGGGGCCGTCGTGGGCGGGCTGCTCATCGGCCTCATCGAGACCTTCGCGGCCGGCTACCTCTCCTCCACCTACAAGGACGCGGTGGCGTTCCTGATGATCCTCCTTGTGCTCCTGTTCCTGCCGCGCGGCCTGTTCGGCAGCCGCAGCGTGGAGCGCGTGTGATGAAGGCCGTCCTGCGCTCGCGCCTCACGCCGCTCCTCGCCCTCGCGCTCGTGATGGCGCTGGTGCCGATGATCGCCCCCACCTCCTTCCACCTGCGGGTGGCGGCGCTGGTGTGGATCTTCGCCCTCGCCGCCCTCGGCCTCACCATCCTCATGGGCTATGCGGGGCAGGTGAGCCTCGGCCATGCCGGCTTCCTCGGCATCGGCGCCTATGCGGTGGCCATCGGCCCGGCCCGGCTCGGGCTCGACCCCATCCTGTGCCTGGTGCTCGGGGCGGTGCTCGCCGGCCTCGTCGCCTATGGGGTGGGACGGCCCATCCTGAAGCTCAAGGGCTATTACCTTGCCATCGCGACGCTGGGCTTCGGCGTCATCGTCGCCCTCGTGCTCCACAGCGAGACCGAGCTGACCGGCGGGCCGGATGGCATGGCGGTGTCGCGCATCACCCTGTTCGGCTGGCGGGTGACGGGCGCGCTGAACTGGTACTGGGTCTCGGCCGGCGCGCTGCTCGTCGGCGCGCTCCTCGCCCTCAACATCGCCGCCAGCCCCACCGGCCGGGCGCTGCGCGCGCTGCACGACAGCGAGGTGGCGGCGGCCGGCGCCGGCATCGACGTCAGCGCGAAGAAGCTCGCCGCCTTCGTGGTGGCGGCGGTCTATGCGGCAGTGGCGGGCGGGCTGCTGGCGGCCATGAACGGCCTCATCACGCCGGAAGCCGCGAGCTTCTCCCACTCGGTGGAGCTGGTCGCCATGGTCATCATCGGCGGCCTCGGCTCGGTGTTCGGCACCGTGCTGGGCGCGGCCTTCCTGGTGGTGCTGCCGCAGACCCTCACCGCCTTCCAGGAATACGAGCAGGCGGTGCTGGGCCTTCTCATCATGGTGTTCATGATCTTCCTGCCCCAGGGCATCGTCCCGTCGCTGCGCGCGCTGATCGAGGAACGCCTGCCGTGAGCCCTGCCAAGGCGCCCCTTCTCGACGTGAGCGGCATCGGCATCTCCTTCGGCGGCCTTCGGGCGGTGGACGAGGTGAGCTTCCGCGTGAACGCCGGCGAGGTCTTTTCCATCATCGGGCCGAACGGGGCGGGCAAGACCACTTTGTTCAATCTCGTCACCGGCATCTACCGCCCCTCGCGCGGCGCGGTCCGCCTCGACGGCGCGGACATCACCGCCGTGGCGCCGCACCTTCGGGTCCGAAGCGGGATGGCGCGGACCTTCCAGAACCTGCAGATCTTCTTCCGCATGAGCGCGGTGGAGAATGTGATGGTGGGCTGCGCTTTGTCCGAGCGCACCTCCTTCCTCGCCGACCTGCTCGGCCTGCCCTCGGTGTTCCGCCAGAACCGCGTCACGCGGGAGAAGGCGCTGGCGCTGCTGGAGCGGGTCGGCCTCGCCGCGCTGGCCGACGCGCCCGCCGGCGCCCTCCCCTACGGCGCGCTGAAGCGCCTCGAGATCGCCCGCGCGCTCGCCGCCGATCCGAAGATCCTGCTGCTGGACGAGCCCGCCGCCGGCTGTAACGCGGTGGAGACGGAGGCCATCGACCATCTGATCGCCGCCGTCGCCAAGGGCGGCGTCGCCGTGGTGCTGATCGAGCACGACATGAAGCTGGTGATGAAGATTTCCGACCGCGTGCTGGTGCTCGCCCAGGGCCGCCCGCTGGCGGAGGGGGCGCCGCGCGCGGTGCGCCAGAATCCGCAGGTCATCGCCGCCTATCTCGGGGACATCGGATCGCGGGAGGCGGATCGTGCTCACGGTTGAGGCTCTTTCCTCCGCCTATGGCCGCATCATGGCCCTGCGCGAGGTGTCGCTTCAGGTGAAGGCCGGCGAGATCGTCGCGCTGGTCGGCTCCAACGGCGCCGGCAAGACCACGCTCCTGCGCGCCATCTCCGGTGTGCAGCCGGCGTGCGGCGGGCGCATCCTGTTCGAGGGCGAGGCCATCGAGCGGCTGGAGCCGCATTTGCGGGTGGTGCGCGGCATCTCCCAATCGCCGGAGGGCCGGCAGGTGTTCGGCCCGCTGAGCGTCGAGGACAATCTGAAGCTCGGCGCCTACCGGCGGCAGGATGCCCGGCGCCAGGCGCGGCTCGATCACGTCTACGGCCTGTTCCCGGTGCTGGCCGAGCGGCGCAAGACGCCGGCCATGAGCCTGTCCGGCGGACAGCAGCAGATGCTGGCCATCGGCCGCGCCCTGACGGCGGGGCCGAAGCTGCTGCTGCTGGACGAGCCCTCGCTCGGCCTCGCGCCGCTGCTGGTGGACCAGATCCTCGCCGCCGTCACCTCGCTCAGGGCCGAGGGCATCACCACCCTTCTGGTGGAGCAGAACGCCTCCGCGGCGCTGGCCATCGCGGACCGCGGCTATGTGCTGGAGACCGGCCACATCGCGATGGAGGGCACGGGGGCGGCGCTGCTCGACGATCCAAAGGTGCGCGCCGCCTATCTCGGACTGTGAGCCGCACCCACCCCACCGAAGCCGGCCGCGCGCAGGCCGGTCTCATGAAATACGACGCAAAAGGCGACCCGCACATCTGCGCGCCGAGGCTCATGACCCGGTGCAAATTGAAACAATTCACGCGGCAAAGCTCTCTACCCAAAACTTTCAAAGCATCGCCGCGCGCGCTGTCACCTTACGACCTCAAGATGCGGCGCTCCCTTTCCGCCGCGGGTGGGGGCCTTGCCCCGCCGAAGGCGTGCCGGGCGAGAACGGCAAAGCCATGCCGCTCTTGATCTCCTTGAGGATCACATTGGAGCGCACGTTACGAACGCCCGGCAGGCGGAAGATAAAATCGTCGAGGAAGGCGTTGTAGGCCTTCATGTCGCGCACCACGACCCGCAAGTGGTAGTCGGCGTCCCCCGTGGTGGCGAAGCACTCCAGAACTTCGGCGCGGGCGGTGACGCGGGCGACGAACTCTTCCACGTATTTGGTGTCGTGGCGCTCCAGCGAGACGTGGAGGATCGCCGCCATGGCAAAGCCGGCCTTCTCGCGGTTGACGAGCGCCGAATAGCCGACGATCACGCCGGACTCCTCAAGGGCCTGGACCCGACGCCAGCAGGCCGAGGTGGACATGCCGGCCTCCTCTGCCAATTGCAGGTTGGTGGCGCGGCCATCTTTCTGCAGGGCAGCCAGAAGACGCTCGTCTCGCTTTTCGATCGTGATGGCCATAACGGTAAAGTATTCCACTTAAGCTGGGACGTTCGGTTATATCTATCATAATCTGTCCAGTTCGGTGGCAGATTGAAATCTCCTGCCGCCGAGCCCGGCCTATCCTCGGCTTCGATCTGCAGCGCGCGCCGGCAGCCCGGTCGGCGTCCGCGGGCGATGCCCTCGAAGGCCGGACCCATGCACCACGCCTCCCACCTTGACCCCTATGAACTCGCCGACCGCTACGCCCGCCGCAGCGGCCGGATTTTCCTCACCGGCACACAGGCCATTGCGCGCATCCTCTTCGATCAGGCACGGCGCGACCGCGAGGCCGGCCTGCAGACCGCCGGGTTCGTCTCGGGCTATCGGGGCTCGCCGCTCGGCGGCGTCGATCTTGAGCTCTGGCGCGTGGCGAAGGAGCTGGAGGCCAACCGCATCACCTTCCTGCCGGCAGTGAACGAGGAACTCGCCGCGACCGCGGTCCTCGGCACCCAGCAGGTGGAGAGCAGCCCCGACCGGCAGGTCCAGGGCGTGTTCGGCCTCTGGTACGGCAAGGGACCGGGCGTCGACCGCTCCGGCGACGCCCTGAAGCATGGCAATGCCTATGGCTCCTCGCCCCATGGCGGCGTGCTCGTGGTCGCCGGCGACGACCATGGCTGCGTCTCCTCGTCCATGCCGCACCAGTCCGATGTGGCGTTCATGAGCTGGCTCATGCCGGTGCTCCACCCGGCGGGGGTGGGGGAATATCTGGAGTTCGGCGCCTATGGCTACGCCCTGAGCCGCTTCTCCGGCATGTGGGTGGGGTTCAAGGCCATCTCCGAAGTGGTGGAATCCGGCGTCTCGGTAGAGTTGCAGACGGAGCGGGCGTTTCATCTGCCCGACTTCGCGGCGCCTCCCGGCGGCCTGCATTATCGCTGGCCCGACCTGCCGGGCCCCCAGATCGAGGAGCGCCTGCTGGCGAAGAAGGAGGCGGTGTACGCCTTCGCCGAGGCCAACCCCATCGACCGCCGCATCTACGACATCGCCGACGCCCGCTACGGCATCGTCTGCGTGGGGAAGGCCCATCCCGACCTGATGGAGGCGCTGAGGCTCCTGGGGCTCGATGAGGCCGCCTGCCGGGCGCGGGGCATCGACATCTACAAGGTGGGCATGGTGTGGCCGCTCGCCCGGCGCGATGCCCTGGCGTTCGTCGCCGGCAAGCAGGAAGTGCTGGTGGTGGAGGAGAAGCGCGGCATCGTCGAAAGCCAGTTCAAGGAGTATTTCTACGACCATCCCGGCCGCAAGCCGGCGCGCATGGTGGGCAAGTTCGACGAGGCGGGACGCCCGCTCGTCCCCTGGACGGGCGAGCTTTCGCCGCGCGCCCTCGCGGACATTCTCGCCCGGCGCCTTGATGCCTTCTTCCCAGACCTGAGGCTGGCCGCCCGGGCGGCGGCTCAGGCCAGGGCACGCGACAGCATCATTTCCGTCCCCGGCGTCACCCGCACGCCCTATTTCTGCTCCGGGTGCCCCCACAATATTTCGACCCGGGTTCCGGAAGGCTCCAAGGCGCTGGCCGGCATCGGCTGCCACTTCATGGCAAGCTGGATGGACCGAGACACCTCCTCGCTCATCCAGATGGGCGGCGAGGGGGTCAATTGGGTCGCCGCGTCGAAGTTCACGGGCAACGGTCACGTCTTCCAGAACCTCGGCGAAGGAACCTTCTATCACTCCGGCTCCATGGCCATCCGCCAGGCCGTCGCCGCCAAGGCCAACATCACCTTCAAGATCCTCTACAACGATGCGGTGGCCATGACCGGGGGCCAGCCGGTGGATGGCCCGGTCAGCGTCCATGCCGTGGCCCACGGCGTGCGGGCGGAGGGCGTGTCGCGCATCGCCCTCGTCTCGGACGCGCCGTCGAAATTCAGCCTCGCCGACTTCCCGCAGGGCGTGACGCTGCACCCGCGGGCCGACCTCGATGCGGTCCAGCGCGAGCTGCGGGAGATTTCCGGCGTCAGCGTCCTCATCTACGAGCAGACCTGCGCCACCGAGAAGCGGCGGCGGCGCAAGCGGCGGCAGATGGCCGATCCGCCGCGGCATGTCCACATCAACGCCCTCGTCTGCGAGGGGTGCGGCGACTGCTCCGTCGCCTCCAACTGCCTGAGCGTCGAGCCGCGGGAGACGCCATTCGGACGCAAGCGGAAGATCAACCCATCGAGCTGCAACAAGGACTTCTCCTGCCTCGACGGCTTCTGCCCGAGCTTCGTCACCGTCGAGGGCACGCGGCGCCGCCCGCGCGGCGCGGGAACGGACGACCTCGTCCTGCGCGCAGCCGCCCTTCCCGCACCGGCGCGTCCGTCCCTCGACCGGCCCTTCGATCTGCTGGTGACGGGCGTCGGCGGCACCGGCGTGGTGACGGTGGGCGCGCTCATCACCATGGCTGCGCATCTCGAAGGCCTGGGCGCGTCGGTCCTCGACTTCATGGGCTTTGCCCAGAAGTTTGGCCCGGTGTTGAGCTATGTTCGCGTCGCGGCGCGGCCCGCCGACCTCAATCAGGTTCGCATCGACGAGGGCTCGGCCGATGCGCTCATCGGCTGCGACCTCGTGGTCAGTTCCTCGCCCAAGGCATCGGCGACCTACAGGCCGGGAATGAAAGCGGTGGTGAACACCGCGCAGATGCCCACGGGCGACATGGTGCGCCATCCCGACGCCGACCTCGCCGCCCCTGCGCGCCTTGCCGCCATCGCTGAGGTGATCGGCGCGGATGCGCTATCCGCCGCGGACGCCAACGCCGTGTCCGAGTCCATCCTCGGGGACGGCGTCTACGCAAATGTCGTGATGCTCGGCCTTGCCTGGCAAAAGGGCCTCGTTCCGGTTTCCCATGCGGCGCTCGCCCGCGCGATCGAGCTCAACGGTGTGGCGGTCGCCGACAATCGCGCCGCCTTCGCGCTCGGCCGGCTGCTGGCGGCCGATCCTTCCTTCGGCTCGCACCTCGCCTCCCCTGCGGGCAAGGCGCCGGAGACCCTCGACGAACTGATCGCGCGCCGCACCGCATTTCTCACCGCGTATCAGGACGCGCCCTATGCGGCGCGCTATGAGGCCCTTGTCGAGCGCGTGCGCAAGGCCGAGGCCGGACGGGGCTCGCAGGAGCTGACCGAGGCGGTCGCCCGCTCCCTGTTCAAGCTGATGGCCTACAAGGACGAATATGAGGTGGCGCGGCTCCATGCGGAGCCCGCGTTCCGCGCCGAACTCCGGCAGGCGTTCGATGACGGCTTCAAGGTGAGCTACCATCTTGCGCCGCCGTTCCTCCCCGCCGGCAGGGATGCGCGCGGTCGTCCGCGCAAGCGCACGTTCGGCCCGTGGCTGCGCCCGGCACTGGCGGTGCTCGCGCGCATGAAGCGTCTGCGCGGCACGGCGTTCGACATCTTCGGCTACAGCGCGGAAAGACGCATGGAGCGGGAGCTGATCGGCTGGTACGAAACGCTGATCGAGACCACCTTCACCAGGCGCGACATGGAGCCATTCGCCGACCTGGTGGCGATCGCGAGGGCGCCCATGGACGTCCGCGGCTACGGGCCGGTGAAGGAGGCCGCCGCCCGCACGGTGAGGGCGAACGTGGAGCGCCGAGTGGCTGCCCTGCGGTGATTGCTTGGCCCCAAGGCCGATCAGGACCGTTTCCCGCGGGGGATGGGCATCCAAGCCCCGACGGGGGCGGCGTTCAGCCGTTCCAGATCGGAATCGGGCCGGAAGGTGGACATCTGCTGTTCCACCCGCTCCACCGCGCTCCGGAGGCGGTGGGTCAGCGCCGCGTCGTCCACTTGGTCGGCGGCGAAGAAGGCGGCGGACCAGCGGGCGCCGATGGCCGGGCCGCTCAGGGCGCGGCGCCGGAGCGCCGTAGCCCCCCGACCCGCATCAATAGACGTCTTCGACATAGCGTCCGCTCGATTTGAGGGTGGGAGGGTCGAGGCCCAGCGGGCGCACCACCGGCTCCAGCGCGCGGGTCACGGCCTCGGCCATGTCGCGGCCGCCGCAGACGAGGATCTGCGCGCCCTGCTTCACCAGTTCCCGCAGGCGCGGGGCGTCGGCGGCGATGCGGTCCTGCACATAGGCGCTCTCGTCCGCGTCCCGCGAGAAGGCGGTGCGCAGCGTCGTCAGCCGCCGCTCGGCCAGATGCTGGGCGAGCTCGTGCTCATAGAGGAAGTCGGAGGCCGCGCTCCGCCCGCCCCAATAAAGATGCACTGGCCGTCCCGCCGCATTGGCCCGCACGAAGCCGGCCAGCGGCCCGATGCCGGCCCCCGCGCCGATGAGGATGAGCGGCGCCCGCCCCTTGGCCGGCCGGAAGGCCGGGTTCTCGCGGATGAAGGCGTCGATGGTAGCGCCGGGTTGAAGCGCGTGCAGGAAGGTGGAGCAGACGCCGCCCGCGCGCAGCCGCACGCAGATCTCCAGCACGCCGTCGCGGGTGGAGGAGGCCAGCGAATAGAAGCGCGGCATCCCATCCCCGGGCATCCCTTGTCCCGGCGGCACGATGCCCACGAGGTCGCCGGCCTCGAAGGCGGGCAGGGGGCCGGGCGCGCCGGTGCGCGGGTCAACGGGCGCGGTGAAGCGCAGGATCGCGACCGGCGCGCCCACCGCCTCGCCGTATAGCTCCCGGCTGGCGAGCATGAGGGGCGAGGTCTTCGGCGGTTCGGCCACATGCCTGAGCACGAGATCGTGCCCCAGTACTGCACCGAGATCCCGCCCCCACTGGGCGAATTCCTGCGCCGAGCGGCGATCCACCCGTTTCAGGGGCAGGATCTGAGAGCACCCACGCGCCTCAAGCGCGTCTGCGACCGTGTGGGCGAAGCGGCAGAAATGCGGGAAGCTCCGGTCGCCGAACCCCAGCACCGCCACCGCCGGTCGCCCGGGAAGGCGCCCGAGGCGGGACAGGAAGCGCTTGGCCGACTGGGGTGCCGCGCCCTCGCCATAGGTGGCGGCGAGCACCAGCAGGCGCGGGGCGGCCAGATGCGCCGCGGTTACATCGTTCATGGCGGCGGTGTGGACCTTGTGCCCGGCGGCGGTGAGCGCCGCGTGCAGCGTGCCCGCGAAGCCCCAGGTGGAATTGCCTTCGCTCCCCACCAGGATCACCGTGTCTGCCGCCCGCGCCGGCACGTTGGCGGCGAGACGGGGCCGTGCCGCGCGCCGGCGCAGCCACAGGACGAAGCCGGTTCCGCCCAGCACGGGGACCATGGCCGAGGCGAGGCCGAGCAGGAGGCCCAGCATCCAGGCGCCGCGCCCCGTGTGCAGCGCGCGGACGAGGTCATTCACCCGCTCCAGCGCGGTCGCTGGCGTCGAGGCGAGGGCGGCGCCGGTGGCGGCGTCGATCACCGTTTCACCTTCGGCGGTGACGAGGGTGAAGACGTCAGCGGGGTCGGCGGGATCGGGGAACGTGAGTTCGCGCAAGTCGCCGAGCTTCGCGGCCTTCAGCCCGGCGAGCGTGCCCACCGGAGCCGGCGTGCCGCCGCTGGCGGTGACGGCGGGGCTCGCGCCCGCCGTTTCGGGCAGAAGGCCGAAGGTGCCGGCGGACATCCACAGGCCGGTAAGCGACGACAGCAGGAGGCCCAAGGCGGCGAGCCGTCCCAGCTCGCCGTGCCAGCGTTGTGCCGGCGTGCCGCGGATGGGCCGCAGCAAGGCCGCCGCGCCGCCGAGCCGGCGGGCGAGCAGCATGAGGCCGGAGACGCTCATGGCCAGCATCGCCAGCGCGCCGATGGCCGCCCCCACGCGCCCCGCATCGCCCATCAGGAAGGCACGGTGCAGGTTGGTGATGAAGCGGGTGGTCTCCGACACCGCGTAGGGCCCCAGGTCCGCGCCCGTGGCGGGGTCGATGCGCTCCACGCCACGCGCGTTCCCGTCGTCGAAGGCCGCGGTCAGGCTGCCATCCGCCCGCAGCCGGATGGCGCTGACGCCGGGATGGTGCGCGGCGACCTGCGCGGCAAGGTCCGCGACACTGCTTGTGGCCGGGATCGCCGGTATGGAGACGCGATCCAGCGCCGGCTGCACGGACAAGGCAGCGCCGGTGAGGGCGGTCACGGTAAGGGCGAGCGCCAGCGCGATGCCGGGCAGGCCATGGAGGCGGCGAAGCATTTTGGGGGTGTCCGAAGGGGGATCAGAAGGTGACGGTGAAGGATTTCACATAGCCCTTGCCGGCCACGGGCTTGCCCGATGCGGCCGAGGCGAGCGGCGCCACCACTTCCGAGGGATTGTCCATCCCGTCCTCGACCGCCGTGTCCACATGGACGGTGTAGCCGGCATCGATCATGGCGTCGGCGAGATCGAGGGTGATCTTCAGCGTCTTGCCGGAGCCGACGCTGGCGCCGGTGATGCCGTCGATCTCGGTGGCGCGTCCGCCGGAGGCGCGCTGCCAGTCGGACAAATGGCGATAGTATTTCGCCTTGCCGCCCGCCATCCAGAGCGTGCCCTTGTAGGCGCCGGCGGCATCGGTGACGTAGAGCACCACATAGGCGCCGTTGCCGCCGTAAGGCTTCAGGGTGGTCTCGAAGGTGACCTGCCGCGCCTCGGCCAGCACCGGCGACAGCAGGGTGGCGGTGGCGGCCACGGCGGGAAGAACGAATTTCATCTGATTATTCCTTTGAACGTGCACGGGATTGGCCGGAGGTCACTGCACCTCGACCTTGGGCCGGGCCTTGCCCTGGAACAGGCCGTTGTCCGGGACAGGGGCCGCGGGATCGGCCGGGCCGGCCTGCGGAACCGCGCCGGGGCGGCCGCCCGAACGGTCGTCATCGTCGTCGTCGTCATCGTCGTCGTGATGGCGGCCGTGATGGCGCTCCTTGCCCTCGCGCCGGTGGTCATTGTCGGCGAGATGGAGGGGTCGGGCGTCGGCGCGGGGGGCGTCGTCACGGCTGTGGAAGGGGAGGTCGAGAT